>OZ254138.1:0-1474018 GCA_965267735.1 Candidatus Nanopelagicaceae bacterium | reverse complement strand
CCACGAACCCCCAGGTCTATCCACAATGTTATCCACAGGTTGTGGTCTAAAGTAGGGGTTGAGCCTCTAAATAGACCGATTTCGACGGATACCTGTGGAGAACCCGCAAAGTAGACCCGATTTAAGAAAATAGCAAGTGGTTATCCACAATTTAGCGCCCCTCAGAAGGTAATACCCGAGTTTGACCAGCGGCTATCCACACCCGTACCGTTGCCTCCCTGCTTCCCCCGTATTTCTGACCATTTGTACCTATTTACTATTTTGGAGTTCTCATGACAAAGCGCACCTTCCAGCCAAATACGCGCCGTCGCGCCAAGAAGCATGGCTTCCGCGCCCGTATGGCTAGCCGTGCAGGCCGTGCAATCCTTTCAGCTCGTCGCGCCAAGGGCCGTTCAAAGCTCTCTGCGTAAAGTTTAAGAGCGCAACGGATCTCTTCGTGCTCCCAACAGATGCACGTTTAACCTCAAGCTCAGATTTCGCTCGCGCAACTAAGAGCGGCATTCGAGTTACCTCAGAACACTTCGTTGGATATCTATACATTTCACCTGTCGCAAATTCCTTAAAAACTAATACTGCAAGCGCAAAATGCGGACTCATTATTAATAAGACTGTTGGCGGATCTGTAAAACGCCACCGCCTAGCTCGCAAAGTTCGCCATGCGGTTGCTCCACATATTGCAACCCTGCCAACTGAGTCTCTTTTAGTAATCCGTGCACTAAAGCAAAATAACGATAAAAATGTAACGGCAGAAATTTCAGATTTGCTGGAGAAGTTAAATTCACGCGCCAAGAAGTTTGAGGCCCGCGCATGAGAATTATCTTCACCCCTTTTATTAAGTTGTATCAATTTCTCTCAAGTTCAACTTCCCCTCGTTGTAAGTACTACCCGACTTGTTCTAATTACGCCCTCACTGCAATTAAACGCCACGGCGCAAAAGGTGTTGTGATGGCCACTTGGAGAATTCTCCGCTGCAACCCTTGGTCGCTTGGCGGAGTGGATTATGTAGATGAAGAAATTGACTGCGCTGATGCAGTTAAAGCAGGCAAAAATCAGCTGGTAGGAGCTAAATAATGGGCTTTATTCTCGATCCGCTATACAACATAGTTTCTGGTGTTATTGTCGCAATCCATAAAGTTTTCACACCTGTATTCGGCGCCGACTCTGGCGTAACCTGGACGATCTCAATCATGGGACTCGTTGTACTTATTCGAATCATTTTGATTCCACTCTTTGTTAAGCAGATTAAGAGCCAGCGCGCACTTACAGTTCTGCAACCACACATGAAAGAGATTCAAAAAAAGTACAAGGATGATCGCCAGAAGCAATCAGAAGAGATGATGAAGCTCTACAAAGAGCATAAGACAAATCCGCTTGCATCATGTTTCCCAATCCTTGCTCAAGCTCCAATCTTCTTCGCACTCTTTACTGTACTTAATGGCATTGCTGCTAAAACCCCAGAAGGTGTTTCTGCACCAATCGCTCGCGGTTTTCTCAAAGGTGAATATCTAGATAGCGCTGCGCAAGCAACATTCTTTGGTGCAAAGATTTCACAGAGCTTCCTCGGTTCAACAGATACAACTGTACGAATCGTGACAGTACTTCTGATTATCTTTATGTCAGCAACAACATTTACAACACAGCGTCAGTTGATGGTTAAGGGCATGCCAAAGATGGACTCAAGCAACAATATGATGTTGCAACAGCAAAAAATTATGTTGTATTTATTCCCAGTAATCTTCGCGGTTTCAGGAGTTAACTTCCCTGTCGGAGTTTTGATTTACTGGTCGACAACAAACCTCTGGACATGGGGTCAACAGTTTTATGTAATCAAGAGAAACCCAACTCCGGGATCTCCTGCATATGAAGAGTTGCAACGAAAGCGCGCCCACAAAGCGAAGCTTGAAGGTAAGGAAAAACCAACAGATATTGACCAGAACGAGGAGCAAGCTCCAGAAGTTCAGGGACAACGCCAACAACCAAAAAAGAAGAAGAAAAAGAAGTAATAATTCGGACAATTAGCGTCAATAACGCATTAATAGGACAGAGGGTTATCAGATGGCAGATGTAAAAGAGACTGATGCAGTTGAGACTGTAGAAGCAACGGAAGAGAAGGTCACCAAGGCTCCAAAGAGCGCAGCGAAGCTCGAGGAGGAAGGCGATATTGCAGCCGATTACCTTGAGGGCCTACTCGATATTGCAGATCTCGATGGCGATATCGATATCGACGTTGAAAATGGTCGCGCAGCGCTAGCTATCGTGGGCGGCAAACTTAAGCACCTCGTCGGCGCCGAGGGAGAGGTCCTCGACTCAATCCAGGAGCTCACACGCCTCGCCGTTCAGACAGCGACCGGCGACCGTAGCCGTTTGATGCTCGATATCGACGGATTCCGCGCTGGCCGCCGCAAGGAGCTGACCGCTCTGGCTGAGAAGATGGCCGAGCAGGCAAAGACCACAGGTAGCTCAATCAAGCTCGACCCAATGAACGCCTTTGAGCGCAAGATCATCCACGACACAATCCAGACCCTGGGCTTAACCTCAGAATCTGACGGGGAAGATCCAAACCGCTTCGTCGTAATCTACCCAGCGTAGTTTCACAGAGCCTGTTTCACGTGGAACCAAATGTAGAGGGGCTAGTCGGCCGCTACTTTCCAGAGCGTCAGGATGAGATTCAGGCATTTGCCGAATTCCTAGCAACTGCCGGTATTGAGCGTGGCCTCATTGGTCCACGCGAAGGCGAGCGGATTTGGGATCGCCATATCTTCAACTGCCTGCCTGTAACCCAGCTTCTACCTGAAGGCACCACCCTCTTCGATATCGGATCAGGGGCAGGGCTACCAGGAATTGTGATTGCCCTAGCCCGCCCAGATATCCAGGTTACCCTCATTGAACCGCTTGAGCGACGGGTCGAATTCCTGAAAGAGGCGACCGAAAGGCTCAATATTGAGGTCATCCGTGGCCGCGCCCAAGATGTAAAGAAGAGCGCCCACTACGTTACCGCCCGAGCAGTCGCCCCCCTTGAAAAGCTCAAGAAAATGAGCTGGCATATGGTTAAAACTGGGGGAGCGCTCCTTGCAATGAAGGGGGAATCTGCCGCCGCCGAGATGGCTGGGGTAAAGAACGCCGTTCTGCATGAGATTGAACTTGAAGGGATCGGCCTCGGCCGCATCGTTGAGCTCCGTAAACCCCTATAAAACAATAGGTGGTTAGATATACACATGGCTGGCGATGATTCACGTGAAACAAGTACAAAGGTAGTAGGGGTTCGCCGCCTCAAAGAGGCGATGGCTAAGCCAGCATCCACCCGAATCTTCACCGTCGCAAACCAGAAAGGTGGGGTCGGCAAGACCACCACCACGGTCAATATTGCAGCAGCCCTTTCGATGGGTGGCCTGCGGGTCCTGGTCATCGATCTAGACCCTCAAGGAAATGCCTCAACAGCCCTGGGTGTGGAGCACCGCCAAGCCGCAGGCGTCTATGAAGTATTAATGGGCGATGCGCAGATCTCAGAAGTAATTCAGAAGGTTGCAGGTTTTCCTGCACTCGATTGCGTTTCATCAAACACATCTCTTGCTAATGCAGAAATCAATTTAGTTTCAATGGTTGCACGCGAACTACAACTTAAAGCTGCAATCGATGAAATTAGTGCAAATTACGATTACATCTTTATTGATTGCCCACCATCACTTGGATTATTAACCATCAACGCATTTGCAGGATCAAAAGAGTTATTGATCCCAATTCAAACTGAGTACTACGCACTCGAAGGTTTATCACAACTTCTAGAGACTTATTCGGTTGTTAAGAAGCGACTTAACCCAACACTTAATCTTTCAACAATTGTCTTAACAATGTTTGATGGACGCACACGTTTATCAAATGATGTTGCAGCAAATGTTCGTGCGCATTTTCCAGCAGAACTTATTGATATTCCTATTCCTCGCGCAGTGCGCGTTTCAGAGGCGCCTTCTTACAATCAAACCGTCATGACTTACGATCCACTATCACCAGGGGCTATTGCATATATGCAAGTTGCACGTGAGATTGCAGAACGCGGTAAAGCAAAAGATGAAGTTGTTTTCGACTCAAATGTAGTAAGCATTAATTACAAAGGTGGAATCGCATAATGGCAGTTAAACGCGGCGGTCTTGGAACAAATCTAGATTCACTTATTCCAACATCTCTTACTGTTAACGGAACTGAAGTTGCGCAACAGAATGAAGTTCTTATCTCGCAGATTTCTCCTAACCCGCGTCAACCACGAACAGTCTTTGATGAGACTGCGCTTAACGAATTAATCGCATCGATAAAATCAATTGGAATTTTGCAACCACCTGTTGTCCGAAAAGTTGGCGAAGGTCGCTACGAACTCATTATGGGTGAGCGACGTTTCCGCGCAGCGAAAGCTGCAGGGCTTACATCAATTCCTGTAATTATTCGTCAGACCCCAGATAACGAACTTCTTCGCGAAGCGCTCATTGAAAATATTCACCGCAGCAATCTCAATCCACTTGAAGAAGGCGCTGCATATGCACAATTGCTTTCAGATTTTGGATGCACTCATGATGAACTTGCAATCAAACTTGGTCGTTCGCGCCCGCTGATTTCAAACACAATTCGCTTGCTTAACTTGCCAGAGGCTGTGCAGCGCAGAGTTGCAGCAGGCGTTCTATCTGCAGGACATGCACGCGCACTACTGGGACTTACCGATGGTGCAGAGATTGAGAAGCTCGCAGCCCGCATCGTCGCTGAAGGTTTAAGTGTTCGCGCAACTGAAGAGATCATTGCGACCTCAAAGCCTGCAAGTAAGAGCACAAAGAAGCCATCAACTAAAGGTGTTTCTGGCGCAGGTCTTGCGGCAGCTGAACTCTTGAGCGATTACCTCGATACCCGCGTCAGCGTGGAAGCTGGAAAAGGGAAGGGAAAGATTGTTATTGAATTTGCTGGAAGCGAAGATCTACAACGTATTGTTGACCTGATCGAGGGATAACTTAACCGCAGGTTAATTAAGAGCGGTACCGCGGCGCTTCATCTCTTGCTTGATCACACCACCGAGCGCCTTCACGCCTTCGCGGATTCGCTCCGGAGTTGGGTGGCAGTAAGAAAGCCGCATCGACCATGAGCCAAGCCCATCGGCATAGAAAGCATTTCCTGGAACATAAGCAACCTTTGCAACAATCGCCTTAGGCATAAGAGCTTTTGTATCAATTTCAGCTGGAAGATTTACCCAAACATAGAAACCGCCACCAGGCTTTGTCCATGTTGCCTCTGTTGGAAAATGTTGTTCAAGGGATTCAAGCATTGCATCGCGGCGAACTTTGTAGAGTTCGCAGAAACTTGCAATCTGATCGCGCCATGGCTGATCAGCTAAGTAACTAGAGATTGTTAACTGTGTGAAATTTGATGGGCAGAGAATTGAAGATTCGGATGCAATAACCATTTTATCTTTGAGTGACTGTGGAACAAGAGCCCAGCCCACGCGAAGACCAGATGCAATTGTCTTTGAAAATGATCCGAGATAGATAACGTTCTCTGAATCTTCTGCACGCATCGCATTTGGTGATGGCTTATCGAAACCAAGCAGCCCGTAAGGGTTATCTTCAAGAACAAAGATCTCAGCTTCGCGGCAGATATTGAGAATCTCAGTGCGTCGATCTGCCGGAAGACAGACACCCGTTGGATTCTGGTAATTAGGAATCAAGTAAAGGAATTTAATTTTTCGGCCAGCAGCGCGCACACTCTTAATTGCAGCGCGCAGGGATTCTGGAATTAAGCCATCGCTATCCATTTCAACATGCACAACAGATGCTTCATATTGGCGGAAAGTTCCGAGAGCCCCAACATAAGAAGGTGCTTCTACAAGAACAACATCGCCTGGATCGATAAAGATTCGAGAGATGAGATCAAGTGCTTGCTGCGAACCAGTTGTAATAACAACATCATCAGGGTTGGCGCGAATTCCTTCGAGCGCCATTACATCGCAGATTTGTTCGCGAAGTTTTGGATGCCCCTGCCCACTTCCATATTGGAGCGCTTCTGCACCGTTGGTGAGAATGAGCTCGTTAACAACTCCAGCCATCATCTCCATTGGAAGAGCGGATAAATTTGGCATTCCGCCCGCTAGCGAAACAATTTCCGGCCTTGATGCAACAGCGAAGAGTGAGCGAATTTCAGATGGCAACATACCGGCGGCGCGAGCAGCAAATCTCTTCTCGAGATTCTGAGGCACACCGGTTTGATAGCGGACTGAAATATCTGACATAGGTAGAAGTCTCCCATACGGGTTGTAATGCTTGCTAACGGATTATTGAGAAGGGCGATTAATTACGAATGCCTGCGCCGCGTAAATCTGAGATACGCAAGGTCCCGGTCTTTGCATCATCTTCAACAGATAAATAGAGGCGTTGAATCGCGATGATGAAGCTTTCTGCGACGGTATCCCTAAATTCGGCTCGAGCCAAACGGGCGTTATCGCCTACATTCGAGATATATCCAAGGTCAACACGAACTGCAGGGGCAGAAGTTAAACGCAATTGATCCCAAGTCTTTGCATGTGCTCGACAGTTGAGAAAATCGGTACGAGCACAGAGTTCGCGCTGAACAAGAGATGCAAATCGCTCACCGACAATTGAGTGCACTCCATGTTGATCATTGCCATAGAAGAAGGTTGCGACACCGTGTGCTTCAGGATTTACATGCTGATCGATATGAAGTGAGATAAGTAAGTCGGCGCTATTTTCATTTGTAAATGCAATGCGTGCGGCTTCAGTTGGATTGTTTTGTGCACCACGCGTTAAGAAGACGCTAGCACCAAGTGCAAGTAAACGACCTTCCAAACGTTGCGCAATATCGTAGACAATATCTTTTTCGTAATCTTCAGACCCAGGATCAATAACAATTACCTTATTGGCAAGTGCGGGACCACGATTTTTCTGTTGCGCACTTTCACGAAGGGCGGCAGGTGCACCACCAGAAACAATCTTTGTAAGTCGAAGCAATCCAATTATTGTTGCCGGTCCACATTTTCCATCCACCACAACACCGACAGATTTCTGAAACTCTTTCACTGCAGCTTCAGTCATTGCACCGAAGATTCCATCGACACGACCGCAGTGGAATCCCATCTCAGTAAGACGTGCTTGCAGAGCGGCAACATCATCGCCGCGCATTAATGGAGGCTGTTGCAGATAGAGAGAACGATCCCCGAGCTTCCAGCGAGCTTCTTCTAAAGCGCGCTTCGTCGGATCGTTAAGTTCGCCAGTGACATGAAGTCCGCGCTCTTGCTGGAAAGAGCGAATCTCATCCGGAGATAACTCTTTCATGGGGCATTTACTCCGCTAAGCAGGCGAATTAAATGAAACCTTCGAGCTCTTTAAGAAGAGCTGGCTTTGGCTTTGCACCGATGATTGTCTTAACAACTTCACCATTGACATAAACGTTAAGCATTGGAATTGATGTAACTCCGTACTTGATCGCAATAGCAGACTCTTCATCAGTGTTGAGCTTTACGATCTTTAACTTATCGCCGTGCTCTGCAGCAATATCATCGAGAATTGGAGCGATTGCGCGGCATGGTCCACACCATTCAGCCCAGAAATCAACTAAAACTGGTGTGCTGCTCTTCAATACAACTGCATCGAAATCAGCTGCTGTGACCTTAACTGGTGCGCTCATCATTTACTCCTATTTATCTATCAATTACTTCTATAACGGTTTATAGAGGCGAGGTTACTAGTGGGATAAGAATTTTTCAGCATCTAGAGCAGCCTGACACCCAGAACCGGCTGCTGTAATTGCTTGGCGATATGTGTGATCGACGAGATCACCGCAAGCAAAGACTCCAGAGAGGTTGGTGCGTGTTGAGCGTCCTTCAACCTTTACATAGCCCTCGTTATCGAGCGCTACAGATGATGTAACAAGTTCAGAGCGAGGAATATGCCCGATAGCGACAAAGAGTCCTGTGAAATCGCGCTTACTTACGTCGCCAGTCTTTAGGTTGCGAAGTTCTAGAGCTTCAACCTTTTCGGCGCCAAGCACATCGATAACCTCTGTATCCCAGAGCATCTCAATCTTAGGGTTAGCAAATGCGCGCTCTTGCATAATCTTTGATGCGCGAAGTTCATCGCGGCGATGGATTAAAACAACTTTGCTAGCAAACTTAGTTAAGAATGTTGCCTCTTCAACAGCAGAATCTCCACCGCCGACAACTGCAATTGTTTGATCACGGAAGAAGAAGCCATCGCATGTTGCACACCATGAAACTCCGCGACCAGATAAGCGCTTCTCATTTTCAAGACCTATCTCACGATAAGCAGAACCCATTGCAAGAATGACAGATTTCGCTTTTACAGTATTACCTGATCCATCTTTGATAATCTTTACATCACCAGTGAGATCCATTTCAACGACATCATCGGTGATGAGTTCGGTGCCAAAGCGCTTTGCTTGCTTGCGCATGTTATCCATGAGATCAGGTCCCATGATTCCATCGATAAAGCCAGGAAAGTTTTCGACTTCAGTTGTATTCATAAGCGCACCGCCAGCAGTGACAGAACCTTCATACATAACTGGATTTAATTGGGCGCGAGCGGCGTAGATAGCAGCTGTATAACCAGCAGGACCAGATCCGACAATTACAACTTCGCGAACATCAGTGCTCATGGGCTGAGAATATCGCCCTGTGGTCTTTACTTCTTGCGACGACGTTGCAGCAAAGACGTGGCGAAGCCCTTAAGGCCTGCGATTTCACTCACTTTAAAGGCTCTTGCCGCTAATAAGTAGCCCAGGCCGCTTCCGCCAAGCAGTATTGCTAAACGCACTGCGCGAACAGGAAGTGAAGCATCGTCATATGCCCAATCAAATATCAATGAAATTGCAAAGAACGGAATCATCCCTACAAGCGATGCAATTAAGAGGCGGCCATGCTGGGATGCGAATTCGCTTAACTGAAGACGACCGATATGTTTCTTAAGCAGAGAGATCGTAATAAAGAGGCCGACGATATAACTGACTGAAAATGCAACTCCGAGGCCGACGGTAACCCAATTGCTATCCAGGAGCGCTAGGAAAACATAAGAGAGAGCGACGGAGATAACGTTGATAATAAAGATTGAGACAACTTGAGTCTTTGTATCTTCAAAGGCATTGAAGCCGCGAATCAAAATTAAATTAATTGAGAATGCGACAAGACCAAGGCTGAGCGCTGAGAGAACAAAGCCGATATACCGCGCATCTTCTAGTGGAATACCTAGATAGAGAGCTTGCGTCATAAGCGGACCAAAGAGCAGCAAGGCAACCGCGCTCGGCACAGTAACCACACCCACCATACGGATTGCACGAATCAATTGCTTACGTACTTCATCAACATCCTTCTGAATTGCAAGCTTTGAGAGATGTGGGAGTAGCGCAGTAACGATTGAGATAGTGACAATTGAATACGGGAGTAACATTATGTAATAAGCGCTTGTAAATGGTGTGAAACCAACACCTGTTGTGATTCCAGCTCGTGCACTCCGGACGGCGGCACTTGTCGCAACGTTGACTGTCACCAAATATCCAAGTTGCGAGATAAGTACATAGACAAGTGTCCAACCTGCCAAGCCAAATGATTTACCAAGACCTTGAACGCCAAACATAAGACGTAGATGAATGCCCGAACGCTTCACAACCGGAATTAAAATAAGCGCCTGCACAACGACACCGAGAGTTGTTCCCCAACCGAGGATCTGCACTTGTAGATCGGTAATAGTGTCGAGCGATAGAGAGCGCTGCACAACTAACATTCCAGTAAAGACAACGATAACCACTAAATTGTTAGCGATTGGCGCCCACATCAGTGGTGCAAAAGAGCCACGTGCATTTGCAACTTGTCCTAGCATTGTAAATAACCCAAGGAAGAAAATTTGCGGCAAGCAGTACCGCGTGAAAGCAATTGCAATAGCTTCTTCTGTTTCAAATCCTGGAGATGAGAACTCAGGCGCATAGAGGCGCACCAATGCGGGTGCGAAGAGAACACCAAGTGCGACAAGAGCCAAGAGAATTATGGAGATTGTTGTAACAAGGCGCGATGCAAATCCCTGCCCGCCATCCTCATCTGAAAACGATCTAACAAGCTGTGGCACAAAGATTGCCGTGAGCGCCCCACCTACAAGTAAGTTGTAGAGAATATTGGGCATCGTATTTGCAACGTTAAAAGTGTCTGCGAGGAGTGCAGTGCCTAATACAGCAACTGCCAACAGTGCGCGGACAAAACCTGTGATGCGAGAGAGAATTGTTCCAATCGCCATAATTCCAGAGGCGCGGAAGAGTTCATTATTCTTCATTTACGCCCCCTTCGAATTCGGTGAACTGATTGGGTAACAGCACCGAGGAATAAGAAGATTGCGGCAGCTGTCGTGAACCACGCAACCCTGGAGTCAATAATAGTTGCGTTGAGTTCTAACTTGGATTCTTCTCCGACGAGTTGACCTTTAACATTCATAAATTGTGCAACTACAACTGTTGATCCAGGTGCAAGCACCTCAACTGGAATACTCAACTGCTGCCGTGAATTTGCTGCGAGCTCAATCTTTTTAATATCTTGAAGTTGCATACGTGAGTTCTGCGGACTCAGTGAGAGGCTCACAACTGTCGGTGTATCAAAGTCATTGATGAGTGTTACTGGCAGCTTGGCACTAGTAGAAGTCAATTGATAACGCCCCGGACTTACACGCAGTTTTGACATCATTTTCTTAACCGCTTCAACAGATGCATATGAGAATTGGCTCTGTTCCACTCGATCTAAATCCGGGTTCATAATCAACGCTAAACGTGCACGAAGATCTCTAATTTCTTCTGAAGTTGAGATAGATGAAAGCCCTGTAAGTGCTTGCCTATTTGATGTATAGATAGAACGCAGCGGGTAGGCAAGCCCAGATGAGCCTTTACTCCAACCGTTTTCTGCCTTTACCGCTCTTCCAAGTTGGAGCTCTAACTTCTCTTTTGCATATGCAGAGTAAAAGTTGAGTTCGCTCGGTGCAAGTCGCTTTGCAAGAGATTGATCTGGATTACCAAATGGAAGTGCGATTACTGGACTATTTCCAATTGAATAAGTGAGGCGCGCCAACCAATTCTTTGCAGCGGTCTCACCATCTTTATCTTCTTTGCCGTCAAATGAATACCCGTCTGACATATCTGCAATTTCGGCAATCAGTGCAGAATCAATAACCCACGTCTTCTTAGCGTTACTAAATGAAGAAACTAACTTCCCAAGTTTTCCATCAGGAAGAAGCGAAGTTGCTAATTCGTTATCACGAAACTTTCCATCAAATCCAGTATGGGGTTTATCAGTTATTCGAATTACAGGTGTCGCCGCAGATGCTTGATTAAGAGAGAGCGGAGTAATGATTGCTGCAATCAGAACGAGGGCGGCTAGATTTCTTCTCATAGCTGTGCCAACTCTTGTGTTGCATTCGTACGAGCAATCAATTTCTTCTCATCAGGGTATGCAAGGCGATCAACAATTTCTGCGAGTGGGAACCATGCAACCTCATCGACTTCACTCTCTTGTGCAGCAAGCAACCCACCATTTTCTCTAAAAAGATAATGGTGAACAGTTTTATGGATCCGCTTTCCACCAGCCATAAACCAGAAATCGATAACACCTAAAGATTTTTCAATAACTGAAACAATTCCGGTCTCTTCTTGAACTTCACGCAACGCAGCTTCTTCAGGAGTTTCGCCATCTTCAATATGTCCCTTAGGTAGAGACCAGAGAATTCTCTTTCCTGTTGCATCTTTAAGATCGCGACGACCAATCAATAGGCCAAGTTTTCCTGTTGAATCGACGACAAGACCTCCAGCGCTAACTTCATCAACGCGCTTGGCATAAGGAACCTTTGCAGGCGCCTTCTTCTTAGGAGCGTTCGTCTTTGGCGCGCTAGGAGCACCATTTGGGGTCGAAGTATCTTGATTTTGGGGGGAGCGATTAGCAGGGCGCCGACGTCTGCGCTTCTTCTTCGTACCTTCGCTGCCCGCACTAGGTGCCGGGGTCATAAGACAAGAGTACGCGACTAAACTTATCTATTGTGAGCGCAGAGAAAAGTAATTTGGGAGCAGCCGGTGAATTGGCTATCCGCTCACTCATCGCTCAAGCCCCGCTTGCGTCATCCCTGGCGGAAGCATTTAAAGCCAAGGGATTTCAGCTCGCACTAGTGGGTGGACCAGTGCGGGATGCGCTCCTGGGTCGTCTCGGAAATGATTTAGATTTCACAACAGATGCGCATCCGCATGAGACGAAGAAAATTCTCAAATCTTGGGCGGATAACGTCTGGGAAACCGGAATTGTCTTCGGAACAGTTGCAGCTAAACGCGGCGATACAACCGTTGAAGTAACTACATATCGCACAGAGAAGTATGAAGAAGATTCACGTAAACCAGATGTTGAATTTGGTGAGACGATCGAAGGCGATCTCTCTCGCCGCGATTTCACAGTCAATGCGATGGCACTCGAGTTAACAACTAAAGAACCAAAGTTTATCGACCCATTTGGCGGCATTGATGATTTAGCGAAGAAGATTCTGCGTACACCAGCAAGCGCACAACAATCTTTCTCAGACGATCCTTTGCGCATGATGCGAGCTGCTCGTTTTGCTAGCCAATTAAATTTCGAGATTCATCCCGATGTATTGATTGCAATGCAGACAATGACTTCGCGGATCTCAATTATCTCTGCGGAAAGAATCCGTGATGAATTTATCAAATTACTTATGTCGCCCAATCCACGGATTGGAATCACAATTCTTGTCGATACCGGGCTTGCTGCGATGGTCCTGCCTGAAATTCCTAAGTTACGACTTGAAATTGATGAGCATCATCACCATAAAGATGTTTATGAACATTCGATTACAGTCCTTGAACAAGCTATCGCGCAAGAAGAGCGACTCGGTGGACCCAACCTTGTCATTCGCTTAGCTGCGCTCTTACATGACATCGGTAAACCAAAGACACGTAACTTAATTGAAGGTGGCGGTGTCTCATTCCATCACCACGAAGTAGTTGGAGCGCGTCTCACAAAGGCCCGTTTAAAGGCGCTCCGCTTTGATAATGAGACAATCGACGCCGTTGAAACTTTAGTTGCGCTGCATTTGAGATTTCATGGTTATGGCGATGGTGAGTGGACTGATTCTGCAGTGCGTCGCTATGTCCGTGATTCTGGTGAATTACTGGTTCACCTTCATGTGTTGACTCGCGCAGATTGCACAACGCGCAATGCAAAGAAGGCCGATCGTCTTGCTCGTACTTACGATGGTTTAGAGGCGCGAATTGCAAAGCTAGCCGAGGAGGAAGAGCTCTCCAAGATTCGCCCAGATCTCGATGGCGCACAGGTAATGCAACTTCTTGGAATTAAGCCATCTGCCGATGTTGGAAAAGCTTTGGATTTCTTAATGGAGTTACGTATGGAGCACGGCCCGCTAGGCGCCGAACGCGCAACAGAAGAGTTAATTCAGTGGTGGAAAGCTAGGCGCCATCCTTAAGAAGAACTACCCCGAAGAAAGAACTTGGCCGGGCGCAGAGTTATATTTGCAACAAGCAACCATGCAATCGAAATAATTAAAGGCAATAACCAAGAATCTCCACTGAGCGGCAAAATCCACGCTGCAAAGAGGGCACCTGAAACAATTGCAAAATTTACAACGACATCGTAGACAGCAAATACTCGGCCACGGAAGTAATCATCAATCTTTGATTGCACTAGTGCATCGTTGGTTACTTTCAAGCTCTGACCACAGAGCGCGGTAAAGAATGCGGTTGCTGCAAGAAGTACGGGTGTTCTATCGATAACAAGTAAAAGAGCGCTGACGCTCGCTGCCATAATGGAAAGTCGCATCCAACGATGGCGACCCATCTTGCGCACGCCAAATGGGGCAATCAGCGCGCCAATGACAAAACCAACTGCCGCAATAGTTAAGGTCAAACTCAATCCAGCAAGACCTGCTTCACTATCGGCTGGATCGTTAAATGTATTTCTCTCCAGCAAGAGCGCAGTAAGTGTTAAAGCGGTGAGCCCACCGCGATGAATTGCAATTGCAGCGATTCCACGCGCTGCGTCAACATGGTTTCGCAAAAATTGGAAACCTTCGCGCATCTCAATTAAGCCTTGTGCAAAGCTGCCTTTAACAATTTCATGAGGGCGTGGCCCAATCTCATCTTTGGCAAGACGGGATGCAAAGAAGGCCGCCGTTAGATAACCAAATGAGGCAACGAGAATAATTATTGCATCTGCGTGATCGGCAGATGATGAACCGTCGAGAATTTGGCGGATTCCTAAGCCGATGCCGCCGCCAAGAACAACCCAGACAGATCCGCCAGTAACAGCGAGGGCATTAGCCGAGATTAAATCTTTTGGTGTTGTCATCAATGGAATACCTGCAGATAAACCAGCGAGAATTAATCGGTTAACCCCGAATGCGACAAGAACGACAACAGTTATCTCGACACCAGTGAAATCATTGAAGATAAGAAAGGCGGTCAATACCAAAGTCACCGCACGAATTAAATTTGAGAAAAGAATGGCGCGTTGTCGTGAGAATCTATCGAGCAAAGTTCCAACAAAAGGGCCGACGATTGAGTATGGCAAGAGCACGACTGCGAATGCGACCGCAGCATTTACTGCACTAGCTTGGCGCTCTGGAGAGAAGAGAATAAAAGAAGCCAGTGCGCTCTGGAAGATTCCGTCGGTAATCTGACCAGACCATCGAACTCTCAACAATCGAGAGAGCTTGCGATCTCGCAATAATTGCCAGAAGGTCATACGAGAAGCGTAGTTAAAGAAAGAGGATTATTCTTCTCCTACTATGAAAACGCGACGAGGGTTCATCGATTATTCACTCGATAAGCGTTCAACCCTGCTCGCACTCTTTCGTGGAGTGGTAGACGCATGTGATGCAGATCCATATTTAATGAGAGCTGCGAAATACCACGGCGAGAAAGCGGATCGAAATTGCCCCGTCTGCAAGAAAGATACTCTGGTTGAGATTCGCTACACCTTTGGCGATCAGCTCGGACAATTCTCAGGACGAATTAAGAATGGTGCAGAGCTTGTCGAGATGGAGAAAGAGTTCGGAGAGTTCTCGGTCTACGTTGTAGAAGTATGCAGAGATTGTTCTTGGAATCACCTGTGCTCTACCTATTTATTAGGTGATGGCCGGGAGCGTAAAGCGCCGCGACGCCAGCGAACCTTGGAGGATGAAGACTTCGCTTCGCTGAAGTAACCATCTTTACCCAGTAATCTAGGCAAATGATTAAGACCAAGTTAATTCGGGCGGGAATCTTTCTCGCTGGATTTGGTTTTGTCGCCGGTGCAACTCTCTTCGCATTTGCCTGGTTCACAGTTTCGATTCCTGACCCAAATGCATATGTGAATAGTCAGTCGACAATTATTCAATACTCCAATGGAACCGAGATTGGAAGAATTGGAACTCAGAACCGCCAGATTCTTCCACTAGCAAAAATCCCCATGAAGATGCGTTACGCCGTTATGGCGGCAGAAGACCGTAATTATTATTCAAACCGCGCATTCAGCCCTACCGGTATTGCTCGCGCAATCCTCAACAACGTAAAGTCTGGCTCTCTCAACGGTGAGGGCGGATCGACGATTACACAGCAGTATGCGAAGACCGCCTTCTTAACTCCCAGCCGTACGATTCAGCGAAAAATCAAAGAACTTGTTATTTCACTCAAACTTGAAAATGCTCTAACAAAAGATCAGATTCTTGAGAATTATCTCAACACTATTTACTTTGGCCGCGGCTCATACGGTGTACAAACAGCTGCCCAGCAATATTTCAATAGAAATGTAAACCAACTTTCACTTTCTCAAATTGCGGTTATCGCAAGTATTTTGCGCTCACCCGGTTACTACGATCCTGCGCTCTCCAAAGAGAATAAGGCTCGTTTAGAAAATCGCTTTGCATATGTGATTCAAGGAATGCTCGATAAGAAATGGATTACTGAGGCAGAGGCAAAAGCTGCAAAGATGCCCGTGGTAACACCACGAACAACTTCCGGATCACTCAGCGGGCCCAAGGGCTACATCATTGATGCAGTGCAGAAAGAGTTAAGTAAGCTTGGGTTTACACAAGACCAACTTCTTGTGGGCGGGTATGTCATTAAGACCACTCTAGAAGCTCGTGCACAACGTTCAGCAGTTGATGCAGTTAATAAGCTCTACCCAGCAAAAGCGCCAGAAAATCTTCATATTGCACTTGTAGCAATTCGACCAGGTACTGGCGAAGTTATAGCTATGTATGGCGGAAAAGATTATGTAGTTCGCCAATTAAATGACGCAACGCAATCGATTGCACTCGCCGGTTCTACCTTTAAACCATTTGCGCTAGCGGCAGCACTCGAGGCGGGAATCCCATTGACTTCTATGTGGAATGGCGATTCACCACAAACCTTTGATGATTTAGGAAAACCATATGAAGTTTCCAATTACGGAAATGAAGGTTGGGGGCAGGTTGATCTCTTAACTTCGACCCAGCACTCAGTAAACACAGTTTATGTACCACTTGCCATGAAAGCGGGCATGGATAAAGTTGTTGATGCAGCTCGACGTGCAGGAATTCCAGAGAGCGTTGCCATGATTGCAACTCCATCTGTGGCACTCGGTGTAGCAAGCCCGCATGTAATTGATGTTGCAAACTCTTATGCAACATTTGCAGCCCAAGGTGTTTATTCAAAGCCATACATGGTCGCATCTGTGACAGGTCCAAATAAGGGCGTCCTCTATGAAGGAAAAGCCCAGACACAAGAAGTATTTAGCAAAGAGGTTATGGCCGATCTAACGTATGCACTGAAGAGTGTTGTTAATGGTGGTACTGGTGCTGCAGCGCTTGCACTTGGTCGCCCTGCAGCGGGAAAGACCGGAACATCACAATCAAATGCATCAGCGTGGTTTAGCGCATACACACCACAACTTGCCGCATCGGTGGCCCTCTTTCGCGATAGCGCATCAGAATCTCTCAATGGAATCGGCGGCTTAACATCAGTAACGGGCGGAACATTCCCTGCGCGAATTTGGACAGCATTTATGAAAGGCGCACTTAAGGGCGAACCAGTTATGAGTTTTCCTGCACCAGCAAATGTTGGTGGGCTTGACCCTGTCGTTATGACAAGTGGCGGCAAGCAAACTCCAAAGAAGAATTAGCCTTCGATGCGCGTATCTCTTCGCGTTGTATTACTGCTGGCGCTCTTTACCTCTCTCTTAAGTTTTGCAAAGTTCAATTACTGCGCATCCGAGAGTTGGCAAGCACCGGGTCAGTACATTCATTCTTGTTATTCAGATATCCCAGCTCTATACGGCGAACGCGAGCTAGATAAAGGACGTTGGGCCTATAGCGGGGCCGATAACTCTGTCGAATATCCAGTTCTGCAAGGCGCAGTTATGTGGGTGACTGCAAAAGCAATCCCAGTAGGACTGCACAACTATTTCTTTGGAAACGTTTTCCTGCTCGCACTGTTATTTCTCTTTGTAGCTTTTCTCGTTTATAAAATTCGACCTGAGTTTGCATATTTACTTCCATTGGCACCTGCAGCGGTGGCATCGCTCTATATCAATTGGGATCTCTGGGCGATAACAACGATGATGCTAGCAATTTACTTATTTGATAGAGAGAAGATTCTTCTAAGCGCTGCATTTCTTGGAATCTCAATATCAACAAAGTTTCTTCCGATCTTCTTACTTATCCCAATTGCGCTCATCTTCTTCAGGCAAGAGAAATTACAGAATTTTCTTAAATATTTGGCAGTCGTTGTTGCAACATTTGTAGCAATCAATGCACCGGTATTTCTGACAACACCAGATGGATGGTGGCGCTTTTATTCGCTCAACCTCAACCGCGGATCGGATTGGGGTTCCCTTTGGTATGCCCTCTCCAACGTCGGAGTTAATCTCACACATCAGAATTATTTATCTGTTCTTCTCTTACTGATCGGAACAGCAGCGCTTGTGATTTACCTTTTGCAACTTCGCACACCGCCGACTCTGGCTCACACAGCGATATTCATACTTATTATCGTGATGGCGGTAAGCAAGGTTTACTCACCGCAATATGTTTTATGGCTGACTCCCCTTGCAATCATTGCGATGATTGATAAACGCGAACTTGCGATCTTCTGGTTCTGGCAGGGTTGCGAACTTCTCTATCACTTTGCAATCTGGCAACATTTAGCAACGGTGACAGGCGCCAAATTTGGTCTGCCGGTCTTTGCATATTCAGTCATCTGCCTTATCCGTATTGCCGCCTCTCTACTCTTATTGCAGCGCCTAGCTGCCCGCCACCAGAAATCCCGCGTATTTCCCAGCGAATTTCTCTTATCTACAGGCGAGAGTTACCCTTAACCCCTTGGTTCAGACGGCCCTTCCGGGTTTATGAGCTAAGAGAATTAACCCTCCTGCCACGGAAATGCCGTGGCCGTCTTAGTCCAAAGGAGGTCGGGTTAACGCATGCGTCACTATGAATTAATGGTCATTCTCGATCCAGAACTCGAAGAACGTACAGTCACACCATCACTTGAGACATATCTCAAGATCATCAAAGACAGCGGAGGCCGCGTCGACAAGCTCGATGTTTGGGGCAAGCGCCGTATGTCATTTGAAATCAATAAGAAGCCAGAAGGCATTTACGCAGTTGTAGATATGCACTGCGAGCCAGCGGCTATCAAAGAGTTAGATCGTCAGTTAAATCTGAACGAATCTGTTCTTCGTACAAAGGTTATGCGTCCCGAGTAATGCACAGCCGTGGCGTTTCGCGCCATGGATGTCACTTCGGAGATGTAATTTATAAGCACGGACTCCACGAGTAGAAAACGAGGAAATAAAATGGCAGCAGGAGATACAACAATCACAATGATCGGCAACCTAGTTGACGATCCAGAGCTACGTTTCACCCCAAGTGGTGCAGCGGTAGCAAAATTCCGCGTTGCTTCAACACCTCGCTACTTAGATAAGGCTACAAATGAATGGAAAGATGGCGAGAGCCTCTTCCTTCAGTGCCAAATCTGGCGTCAAGCTGCAGAGAATGTTGCAGAGTCACTTACAAAGGGAATGCGCGTCATTCTCTCTGGACGTCTTAAGCAACGTTCGTACGAGACAAAAGAAGGCGAAAAGCGCACAGTATTCGAGGTTGAAGTTGATGAAGTAGGTCCATCACTTCGCAACGCGACAGCTAAAGTCACACGCACACAGCGTGCTGGCGGAAGCGGTGGAGCTGCAGCACCAGCTGCTGCAGAGTCATTTGGCGATGATCCTTGGGCTGCTGCAACGACTTCATCAGCCGGCGGTGGATGGGGAACATCTACTACCGACGAACCACCATTTTAAAAAGTAATTAACTAACCGACAATCCATTCCTTCTCGCTAAGAAATTATCGAGAAGGGCCCGAAAAGGAGCACCACAATGGGAGCAAGAAATAATAAGGCTCTACGCGAGCCAAAGAATAAGGGCGCAAAAGCTGCTGCTCTTAATAAGAAGTTCAAGAAGAAGCCATGCAGCTTCTGTCGCGACAAGGTCACATATATCGATTACAAGGATATTGCGACCCTTCGTAAGTACATCTCAGATCGCGGCAAGATTCGCGCTCGCCGAGTAACAGGTGCATGCACACAACATCAGCGCGCAGTAGCAACAGCTGTCAAGAACAGCCGTGAAGTTGCTCTACTGCCTTACACATCATCAGCACGATAAGGAGAACTGAACTATGAAACTCATTCTTACTCGTGAAGTAAATAAGCTCGGAAACGCTGGCGATGTCGTAACAGTTAAAGATGGCTTCGCACGTAACTTCCTATTGCCACGTGGCGTTGCAATTGCATGGTCACTTGGTGGCGAGAAGCAGATCGAAGGCATCCGCCGTGCACGTGCTGCACGCGAAGTCCGCGATCTCGATCACGCTAAAGAGATCAAGACAACTCTTGAAAAGGCGACAGTTACTATCAAGGTAAAGACCGGCACAGCTGGTCGTCTCTTTGGTTCAGTAACCGATAAGGACATCGCAGCTGCAATCAAATCTGCAACTTCAGTCGATATCGATCGCCACAACCTCAAGACTTCAGGTCACATCAAGAAGACAGGCACACACACTGTAAAGGTCTCACTTGCACACAATGTTGTCGCAACTGTAAATCTCACAGTCGTCTCTGCTTAATTTCTTAAATAAGAGAGCCCGTCGCTTAACTGCGGCGGGCTTTCTTATTTCCAACTAGCTAAATCTCACTTGGTGAGAACTTCCCAATTACTTTCCTCCACATATATCTACGCTTGATTCCAGGCATATCCACCGTTTAGCGGTCTTACCCACATCTTCTCCACAGTCTTTTACACACGAAAGAGGGGTTTATCCACATATTCATCCCCAGCCTTCTTCGCTTTTGTCAGTGGTGTAGAGGAAAGTACCGCTCGTGAGCATCGCAGAACTACCTAATAACTCCCAACGTAACGGGCAGTACAACACCGTTGGCGCAGAGTTCGAGCGAACACCACCTCAAGATCTACAAGCAGAACAATCTGTTCTCGGTGGAATGCTCTTATCTAAAGATGCAATTGCAGATGTTGTAGAAGTATTACGCGAACGAGATTTCTATCGCCCCGCACATGAACTTATCTACGATGCAATTCTCGATCTCTATGGTCGTGGCGAACCTGCAGATGCAGTCACGGTTGCTGCAGAACTTACAAAGCGCGGTGATATTGCACGTGCAGGTGGCGCACCATATCTCCACACACTTATCTCATCTGTTCCGACTGCAGCTAACGCTGGTTACTACGCAAAGATTGTTCTCGAACATGCAATCATGCGCAGACTTGTTGAAGCAGGTACAAAGATTGTTCAACTTGGTTACGACCAAAATGGTGAAGTCGATGATGCAGTAGATGCAGCGCAAGCCGAAGTTTATGCAGTCACCGAACGCCGCTCTTCAGAAGATTATGTACAACTCAATACTCTCTTGCCGCAAGCTCTCGATGAGATTGAAGCAATCTCTAAGGGTGTTGGCATTGAAGGAGTTAAATCTGGCTTCCGAGATCTCGATCAACTGACACATGGTTTCCACCCAGGAAATATGGTCATCATCGCTGCACGTCCTGCAGTTGGTAAGTCAACGCTCGGTCTAGATATTGCGCGCCATGCTGCAATTCACGAGAACCAGACAGCAGTTATCTTCTCTCTCGAAATGTCGAAATCTGAAATCACAATGCGTATGTTGTCTGCCGAAGCACGGGTTGGACTAAACAGCATCCGTTCAGGACAACTTAGCGATGACGAATGGTCGAAACTTGCACGACGTATGGGCGAGATTTCTGATGCGCCACTCTTTATCGATGATTCACCGAACCTTTCAATGATGGAGATCCGCGCAAAGGCCCGCCGCCTTAAGCAGCGCCACGATCTTAAGCTTGTGGTTATCGACTATTTACAGCTGATGTCATCAGGTAAGCGCGTTGAAAATCGTCAACAAGAAGTATCTGAATTTTCACGTCACCTTAAATTGATGGCGAAAGAACTCAATGTTCCAGTTATCGCTATCTCGCAGCTTAACCGTGGCCCTGAACAACGTACAGATAAGCGTCCAATGCTCTCTGACCTTCGTGAATCTGGTTCTATCGAACAAGATGCCGACGTAGTTATCTTGTTGCACCGCGATGATATGTACGATTCACAGAACCGATCAGGTGAAGCAGATTTCATCGTTGCAAAGCACCGTAACGGACCAACTCGAACAATTACCGTATCCGCACAACTTCACTTTGCACGCTTCTTCGATATGGCGCCAAATGTTGGAGCAGGTCGCGACTTCACACAATCAACTTCAGCATCTACAGATATCCAGCCATCTGCTCCTGGCGACGGCGGTTGGAACGAATAGTATTTAGCTTGCAACACTCTTTGCGCGGTCGGCAAGATAAATTCCGAAGAGCACCACAACTGCACCGACAAGTTGAATCGCATCCCAACTCTGACTAAACCAGATCCAAGCAAAGATTCCCGCAATGACAGGTTCGAGCATTCCAATAACGCTACTTGTAGATGCGGTAAGTAAACGCATGCCGGTAAGGACGCAGAGGTAAGGAATTACAGTTCCCAATATTGCAACCGCTGCCATCATGAGCCAACCTGGAACCATCGTGCCGGCGGCAATTCCACCGAGATCCATCTTCATTGTGAAGATTTCAAAAGGAAAACTCCATGGCGGAAGAACGACGAGCCAGAAAATAGATGCAAAGCCCATCCCGAAGATCAGCATCGCAATTGATTCGCGCTTCTTGCCGAGCTTCTCGCTCATCAAGAAATAGGCTGCAAGCGCAAAGGCGCTACCGAGTGAACCGGCAATTCCGATGAGGTCGAATGCAAAGCCGCTCCAAACCTTTGAAACAAGAATTAGGCCGAGCAGTGAGAGTGCGATTGCTACCCACATATCGCGAGCGACAGCGCATTTACGAACAAATTTGATCCAGAGCGCAATCCAGATGGATGCAGTGAATTCGAGGATCAAAACTAGCGCCAGAGGCACCCCGCGTTCGATACCTAAGAGGTAGCCGAAGTTAACGAGGGCAAAGCCAACAACGCCATATATGCCGAGCTTAGGAATTTCAGAGCGCACAATTTTGATGAGTTCTGGTTTTGAAAGTAAGACGTAGCTTCCGAGAATTACAACAGCGGTCACTGAACGGAATTCAGCTAAACGAAATGCTGGTAAGTGCTTAAGAACGACAGTGACAAAGAGACCACTGAGCGAGAAGAAGAATGCTCCCACTACAAGGAAAAACTCACCACGATGTTTTGAGAGCATCGGGTGAGTTTATCTCACAATAGCTAGAAAGCAGATTCAGGGATCTCCATAATCGTTGAATCTGTAGCTTCTACAATCTTGCGATCTGCAGTGATATGCGGAAGAACTGTTGCAACAAAGAACTTCGCAGATGCAATCTTTCCTGTGTAGAAATCTGTATCTTTCCCAGCACCGGCAGCTAACTTCTCTGCAGCGATATCTGCCTGGCGAAGCAATAGCCAAGTAATGATGACATCACCAACTGCCATCAGCGCACGTGATGTGCTTAAGCCAACCTTGTAGATCTCATCTGCCTTCTCTTGTGATGCCATTGCATGTCCCACGAGAACACCGATGATTCCGTTGAGATCTGCGAGCGCCCTTAAGAGCGCCTGCTTCTCTGCTGCATGGACTCCGCCGGTCTCAGCAAATGCTTGAATCTCTTTTCCAAGTAGGCCAAGTGAGCGACCTCCATCTTTAACAACCTTACGGAAGAAGAAGTCGAGACCTTGGATTGCAGTTGTACCTTCGTACAAAGTATCAATCTTTGCATCGCGTACATACTGTTCTAGTGGCCAATCTTGGGTAAAGCCCGAGCCACCAAATGTCTGAAGTGATTCTGTTCCAAGAAGTGTCCAAGATTTTTCAGATCCAAAACCTTTAACTACTGGGAGCAAGAGATCGTTGAGTTTTTCCATTGTCTCTAGTTTCTCGGTGTCGCCTGCTTCACGAGCAAGTTCGATCTCATCTTGGATAGATGCGGTGTAGAGAACAAGGGCTCTCATGCCCTCTGAATAAGCCTTTTGGACCATCAGCGAACGACGCACATCTGGATGATGAATGATTGTGACGCGAGGGCTGGCTTTATCGTTCATGACTTTCATATCGCCACCCTGAACGCGAGTCTTTGCATAATCAAGGGCCTGTAAGTAACCAGCGGAGAGAGTTGCAATTGCCTTTGTTCCAACCATCATGCGAGCGAATTCAATAACTTTAAACATCTGCGCGATACCTTCGTGGACATCACCAAGTAGGTAACCAACTGCAGGTTCCTTCTCGCCGAGGTTCATCTCGCATGTTGCAGAGACGTTAAGTCCCATCTTATGTTCAACATTTGTTACATAGACTCCGTTGCGCTTTCCGAGTTCGCCTGTTTCAAGATCGAACATAAACTTTGGAATCAAGAAGAGTGAGAGACCCTTTGTTCCTGGTCCGCCACCTTCGCGACGAGCTAGAGTGAAGTGCATGATGTTGTCGTAAATATCAGCGTCACCTGAAGTAATAAATCTCTTTGTACCAGTGATATGCCAAGTGCCGTCAGGTTGTTGTACTGCCTTGCTGCGACCTGCTCCAACATCTGAACCTGCATCAGGTTCGGTTAGCTGCATCGTTGCGCCCCAGTGGCGATCAACCATGTGCTTAGCCATCTTCTTCTGAATATCTGTACCTAATACATATGCAACTTGTGCAAATGCATAACCAGATGCGTAGATGTGAATTGCAGGATTTGATCCGAGAACCATCTCAGCGATTGCCCAACGGACAGATGCTGGAACTTTCATTCCGCCAAGTTCTACTGGTGCATCAAGACGCCACCATTCGCCATCAACATATGCTTTGTAAGATTTCTTAAAGCTTTCTGGGAGCTTTACATCTCCAGTTGCTTTATTGAAATCTGTTCCCATGCGATCGCCTTCAACGAAAGAAGCGGCGAGATCATTTTCGGTAAGTCGCTTCATCTCTTCCAACATTCCCATCGCTGTATCGCGATCGAGTTCGGAGTAGATAGAGGTACCGAGAACTTTCTCGCGACCTAGTAGGTCGAAGAGGCAGAATTCGATGTCACGGAGGTTGGCGTTGTAATGGCTCATGGCGTAATGGTGCTACCCGCCAGTAACTTACGCAAGCGCGCCGAAGGCCTTTTTTTCCGGCCCCCGCAGGTAGGCTCGCGCCGTGCTTCTAAGTGATCGCGATATCCGCTCCGAAATAACCGCCGGCCGCGTTGCCGTTGAGCCTTTTGAAGAGGCGATGATCCAACCTTCATCAGTTGATGTCCGCCTCGATAAATTCTTCCGAGTCTTTGAAAACCACAAGTACTCAGTGATCGACCCATCGATCGAACAAGCAGAGCTCACCCGTGAAGTCATCGCCGAAGATGGCGAAGCTTTTATCTTGCACCCAGGTGAATTTGTCCTCGCCAGTACCTACGAGATCATCACTCTTCCAGACGATATTGCAGGACGCCTAGAAGGAAAGTCGTCACTCGGTCGCCTTGGCCTACTTACCCACTCAACTGCAGGGTTTATCGATCCAGGATTTTCTGGCCATATCACTCTCGAACTTTCCAACGTTGCAAACCTTCCAGTGAAGTTATTCCCAGGAATGAAGATTGGTCAGCTCTGCTTGATCAAGCTCTCATCACCTGCCGAACACCCGTATGGCTCTGCAATCTACGCATCACGTTACCAAGGACAGCGCGGGCCAACCCCAAGCCGCTCCTTTATGAATTTCCACCAGAGCAAGATCAAGTAACCCCGCTCCAACTCTCCACATTTGGGGAATACATCCTGAGCAAATGAGGTTGAATTAGGTATGGAAATCATCATCATCGGCGCAATCGCGCTTCTCGTTATCTTCGGTATCGCTCAATACAACCGCCTTGTGCGCCTTAACATCACAGTCGATGAGGCTTTTGCACAGATCGAGGTACAGCTCAAGCGCCGTGCTGATTTAATCCCAAACCTGGTTGAAACCGTTAAGGGTTATGCAACCCATGAACAGAGCACATTCAATGCAGTAGTTGAAGCTCGCGCAAAGTCTACGAGTGCAACAACTGTTGCAGATGTTGCAGCTGCAGATGGCGCACTGACAAATGCACTTAAGGGCTTGCTCGCCGTTGCTGAGGCTTATCCAGAGCTCAAAGCATCATCAAACTTTCTATCACTGCAAGAAGAACTCTCAACAACTGAGAATAAAGTTTCCTTCGCACGCCAGTTCTATAACGACAATGTGCGCTCACTTAACACAGCGGTCAAAACCATTCCTACAAGCTTCTTTGCGGGCTTTGCAAAGGTAAGCGCTCGCGATTTCTATGAGGTTGAAAACCCTACAGATCGCAACGTTCCTAACGTCAAGTTCTAAAGTAACTTATGGCTGAAAATAATTTCAGGGCGCTGCAATCTGCCAATAAAGGGAAAACTTACTTTCTCCTTGCATCAATGGGAGTCCTTACCTGGCTCGTTGCTTATTCTGCTCTGACATATTTCGGTGCAGGTACAACATCTGCAATCGTTCCTATCGCAGTTGGAATATCACTTGTTGGTGTCTGGGGGTCTTACTACGGCTCCGACAAATTAGTTCTGACAATGACCGGCGCAAAACTTATTAGCCGTGAAGATGCACCAGAGCTATTTAATGTCATTGAAGAAGTTGTTATCGCAAGCGGTCTACCAATGCCGAAGGTGGCTATTGTTGAAGATACAGCGCCCAATGCTTTTGCTACAGGTCGTAACCCCGACCACGCGCTGATCGCATTTACTACTCGAATCCTCGAGGTAATGGATCGTGATGAATTGCAAGGTGTAATTGCCCACGAGATGTCACATGTTGCTAATCGCGACACTCTAGTTTCAGCGGTCGCAGCATCTACTGCAGGGGCAATCGCCATCTTGAGCGATTTCTTAACTCGAATGATGTTCTTTGGCGGGCGCCGCGAACGCGAAAATCAAAATCCACTCGCCTTAGTTGTCTCGCTTGTTGTTTTGATGTTGGCACCTATCGCTGCGATGCTCTTGAAATCTGCAATTTCACGTAAGCGTGAAGCCCTTGCTGATGCAACAGCTGTTTCCTTTACGCGAAATCCTGCAGGCCTTCGTAAAGCGCTCGAAGTTTTGGCATCAGATACAACCGTTGTCCGCCAGAAATCAAATGCCGTTGCCCATATCTGGATCGAATCTCCGCTCGATGGCCAAAGCGTTTCGAAGTTATTTAGTACCCATCCACCGATTCAAGAACGCATAGCAACTCTTAAAGCGATGGAATCCTTAGGGCCAACAGCTAATTAAGCCTCTTTCTGAGGAAAGGTAAGGGTGAATTTCGTTCCTTTACCTAGTTCTGATTCAACTGAAACAGTTCCACCGTGTGCCTGCATAACTGCTTCAACTATCGATAGACCTAAACCAGTTCCATCTTCACCGCTACGTGAACGCGAACTATCGGCGCGATAGAAACGTTCAAAGATTCTCTTCTGATCTACTTCAGAGATTCCAGGTCCTTTATCTGCGACTGAGATTGAGAGCCCATCTTCACTTGAGGTAATCATCACCGCAATCGGAGTTCCATCTGGAGTATGTGATCTGGCGTTAGCCAAGAGATTTGCGATGACTTGATGGATACGAACTTCATCACCGAGCATAAATACTTCTGATTTCGGCGCAATAAGCGTTATCGGATGGTTGGGACCTGATACCTGAGCCGATGCTGTTGCATCTGCAACGAGTTTCACAATATCAACGGCTTCTGATTTCATTTCACGCGCTTGATCGACACGTGCGAGCAGAAGCAAATCTTCAACAAGTGAACTCATACGCTTTGATTCACCTTCGATACGTGAAATCAATTGCTTCGTATCTTCTTCACCCTTGACTGCGCCCTGGCGATAAAGTTCTGAGAAACCACGTATAGCTGTAAGCGGCGTGCGAAGTTCATGGGATGCATCTGCAACAAATCGGCGGAGTTTATCTTCGCTCTTTGTGCGAGCCGAGAAAGAATCTTCAATTCGTGCAAGCATTGTATTAAAGGTAGTCACAAGTCTTCCGACTTCTGTACTAGGAGATGCTTCAGGCATACGAGCAGATAGATTCCCTGATGCAATTTCTTCAGCGGTATCTTCTGCAGTGCGCAACGGGCGTAAACCCACTGCAACAACTGTTCGTGCCGCGATCGCCATCAAGATTAAGAGAACAAGACTGATGAAGAAGAAGAGATATCCCAGGCGGCTTACAGTGTTATCAAGTTCTTCCAAAGATTGAGCAGCGACGAGGGTTCCAGAATTATTTGGAAGTGACCTTGCAACTGCACGGAAGTCGGCACCCGCGGCTTCAATTGTGAATGGCTCATCACCATGCTTTGCTACCTCTGAAGGCAGTAGCCCACGCACATAATCGCTAATGGATGCCTTATTGAGATCACCGCCGAGACCACCGATGATATTTCCATCCGCATCTAAAACTGTCAGTGATGTAGTTGTAGGAATTCTCTGCAGTGGTGAATTTGGCTGCGTTCCTGCAGGAGCTTCATCGTCCTCGCGACCTTCCCCATTTCCACGGTGGTTTTCAAGTGCTTCATGTGCAATACCTGCACGCAAAATACGCGGTAGCGTTCCGCCGGTGATTGCTTCTAACTCATGATCTATTTGTGTTGTGAGATAACTCTGCAGCGCATTCTGCGCAACGATTCCTGAAGCGAGAAAACCAAAGGCTGTAAGAAGTACTACACCAAGTGAAATTCTGCTACGAAGGCTCCAGGTCTTCATTTTTTACTGCGCCGCCGGAAGTCTAAGTCGATAACCTACGCCACGAACGGTATGGATTAAAGCTGGATTGTAGATATCAATTTTCTTTCGCAAGTAAGAAATATAGGTTTCAACGATTCCTGCATCGCCACCAAAATCGTAATCCCAAACGTGATCAAGGATCTGAGCTTTTGATACAACACGATCTGCATTAATTAAGAGATAACGTAGAAGTGTAAATTCGGTAGGAGAGAGCTCAAGTAAGTTTCCAGCACGACGTGCTTCATGTGTTGCCTCATTAAGTTCAAGATCTGCAAAACGGATCTTCTCTTCATCGACAACGCGTTCTGTTACACCGATGCGACGGAGCAGCGCACGTAAGCGAGCAACCAACTCTTCAAGGCTAAATGGCTTTGTCATGTAATCATCGCCGCCGATTGTTAGCCCTTGCACCTTATCTTTCATCTCATCTTTAGCTGAGAGAAAAAGTACGCCGACTTCAATACCTTCATTGCGAATCTGACGACAGACTTCAAAGCCATCGAGATCGGGGAGCATTACATCTAAAATCATTGCGTGAGGTTTAAATTCCTCTGCAATACGCAGTGCCTCTGATCCGGTTGCAGCCGTTCGCACTTCGAATCCAACAAACTTCAAACTTGTCGAGATGAGATCGCTGATGCTTGATTCATCATCAACGACGAGTATGCGTTCTCCTGCTGGGGATGTAGCCATGTCTATAGAATGCTCCTCTTATCTGAGCGTTTACTGAGAATTGAGGTCTGCCAAGCTACGAACTTCTAGCAGGCTGAATTACAGCGCTGTAACTCCACGCACAATGGGGATAAGAGTTGTGGATATCCCCTTTTTCCCCAGATAAATAGCGCCTATTTAGTAGGAACCCTCACCTGCGCGATAAACGGGCGGTATTTCCCACTCCTAAGGCTTCTCACCGGTATTTGACTTCCGATTTAACGATAGGATTTCCCCCTGCTGTAGGAGAAATACCGCCCTACAGCCCATTTAAGGCGATTTGAAGGAGTACCTACTTTGTCTGAGAAGAAGGCTGACAAAAAGGAACAAGGCGGATACGACGCCTCCTCGATCACCGTTCTTGAGGGCCTCGAAGCTGTTCGTAAGCGTCCAGGAATGTATATCGGTTCGACCGGAGAACGCGGCCTTCACCACCTTGTCTACGAGATCGTCGATAACGCTGTTGATGAAGCGCTCGCAGGTTATTGCACCGAAATAAAAGTAACTCTAATGCCAGATGGATCTCTACAAGTAATTGATAACGGTCGCGGAATTCCAGTTGATATCCACCCAATTGAGAAGAAGCCAGCTCTTGAAGTTGTACTTACTGTTTTGCACGCGGGTGGAAAGTTCGGCGACGGCGGGTATTCAGTCTCTGGTGGATTGCACGGCGTTGGCTCATCAGTTGTAAATGCGCTTTCAACAAAGTTATCTGCACGAGTTGCACGTGATGGATTTATCTGGACCCAAGATTATCGATTGGGCGTTCCAACTGCGCCAGTTGCAAAAGGCGAAGCAACCACAGAGACCGGAACAACGATTCAATTCTGGCCTTCTGAAGATATTTTCGAAACTACAGATTTTTCATTTGAAGTTCTCTCAACACGATTCCGCGAAATGGCATTTCTTAATCGCGGGCTAATTCTTTCGCTCACTGATTTACGTCCAGGACACGTTGACGACAAAGGCGAACAATTAACTGTTCGTTATCAATACCAAGGCGGAATTACTGACTTTGTAAAGCACCTCAATTCAACTCGCGGCGAGCTCCACAAATCAGTGATCGCTATCGAATCTGAAGATAAGAAGGCTCGCCTCTCATTGGAAGTTTCAATGCAGTGGAACAACGGCTTCTCAGAATCTGTCTATACCTTCGCAAATACCATCCATACACATGAAGGTGGAACCCACGAAGAAGGCTTCCGTACGGCACTTACATCTGTGGTCAATAAATTTGCCGAGGAACAGGGTTTGATTCGCAAGAAGGAAGATCGCCTCACTGGCGACGATGTCCGCGAGGGCCTTACCGCAATCGTCTCAATCAAATTGGGCGAGCCACAGTTTGAAGGACAGACAAAGACGAAGCTTGGAAACACAGAAGCGAAATCATTTACACAAAAAGTAGTGAATGAACACCTCACGCAATGGTTTGAACAAAATCCTCAAGAGGGTAAAGACATTATTCGTAAATCAATCGATGCAGCATCTGCACGTGTAGCTGCACGTAAGGCTCGCGACCTTGCACGTAACCGCAAAGGACTTCTCGAAGGTCGCGGAATGCCAGGCAAGCTTGCAGATTGTCAGTGGACTGATCCTTCAAAGTGCGAGCTCTACATTGTTGAGGGCGATTCTGCGGGTGGTTCAACAAAGGGTGGTCGTGACTCACGAAACCAAGCTGTGTTGCCTATTAGAGGCAAGATTCTCAATGTCGAGAAGGCTCGCATCGATCGCGTCTTACAGAACAATGAAGTACAGGCGCTTATCACTGCACTTGGTACCGGTGTTCATGATGATTTCGATATCGATAAACTTCGCTATCACAAGATTATTTTGATGGCAGATGCTGATGTCGATGGACAACATATCCGCACATTGCTTTTGACGCTTCTCTTCCGCTTTATGCGCCCGCTGATCGAAAATGGTTTCGTTTATCTTGCGCAGCCACCTCTCTATAAGTTGAAGTGGGGCGGTAAAGATCCTGTGGAATACGCATTTAGCGATAAAGAGCGCGATGGCATGATCAAGATTGGTCTCGATGCAGGAAAGCGCCTTCCAAAGGAAGATGGAATCCAGCGATTTAAGGGTCTCGGCGAGATGCCAGCTAAAGAGCTGTGGGATACAACGATGGATCCAGAACATCGCGTTCTGATTCAAGTAACTCTCGATGATGCAGCAGCTGCAGATGATCTCTTCTCAGTATTGATGGGCGAAGATGTAGAACAGCGTCGCGCATTTATTCAGCGCAACGCTAAGGATGTTAGGTTCTTGGATATCTAATGGCTACTGAAGATATGACTCCTGAAAATCCAACCTTCGATCGCATTGAAAAGGTTGACCTCCAAGTTGAAATGGCGCGAAGCTATCTTGACTATGCGATGTCCGTCATTGTTGGCCGTGCACTGCCAGATGTTCGTGACGGTTTAAAACCTGTTCACCGTCGCGTTCTATATGCGATGTACGACGCTGGATATCGCCCAGATAAGGGTTACTACAAATCTTCTCGTATCGTCGGTGACGTTATGGGTAATTACCACCCACACGGTGACACCGCGATTTATGACACCGTAGTTCGTTTAGCGCAATCATGGTCACTTCGTTATCCACTCGTTGATGGAAATGGAAACTTCGGTTCTCCCGGAAATGATCCAGCTGCAGCGATGCGTTATACCGAAGCTCGTTTAGCTCCACTTGCTATGGAGATGATGCGCGATATCGATGAAGATACCGTTAACTTCTCTCCAAACTACGACGGTCGCTCACAAGAGCCAGATGTACTTCCATCACGTTTTCCAAACCTTCTCGTCAATGGTTCTGCAGGTATTGCAGTGGGTATGGCTACAAATATCCCGCCACATAACCTGCGCGAAATCGGCGAAGCAGTTATTTACTCACTCGAGCATCCAGATATGCCGGCGCCAGATCTTCTCAACCACTTACTGACAATTGTTAAAGGTCCTGATTTCCCAACAAAGGCGCTCATTGTCGGCCGCGGCGGAATTGAAGATGCCTACCGCACAGGTCGTGGCTCAGTCACGATGCGCGCAGTTGTCAATGTTGAAGAGATTAATAAGCGCACATGCTTAGTTGTTACAGAACTTCCATATCAAGTTAACCCAGATAATTTAGCTCTCAAGATTGCAGAGCTGGTTAAAGATGGAAAAATCAAGGGCATCGCAGATGTTCGCGATGAGGGTAACGAACGTCTTGGTCAACGCCTTGTCATCGTTCTTCAAAGCTCTGCTATCCCTAAGGTCATCCTTAACAATCTGTATAAGCAGACACAGCTGCAAGATACCTTTGGTGCAAATATGTTGGCACTCGTCGACGGAGTACCTCGCACCTTGCGCCTTGATGAATTCATTAAGTACTACATCGAACACCAGGTAGAAGTAATTGTTCGACGTACCAAATTCCGCCTTGTAGAAAAAGAGAAGCGCGCCCATATTTTGAAGGGTTACCTCAAGGCGCTCGACGCACTTGATGCTGTAATCGCACTTATCCGCGCATCTAAGACTCCTGAAGAAGCCCGAACCGGTTTGATGAAGTTACTTGATGTCGATGAAATTCAAGCGAATGCAATTCTCGATATGCAGCTGCGTCGTATTGCAGCATTGGAGCGCCAGAAGATCAATGATGAATATGACGGATTGATGGCAGATATCATCGAACTTAATTCGATCTTGGCATCAGAGGCTAAGCAACGTGAAATTATCAAGACAGAGCTTAACGATTTGGTCGCTAAGTACGGCGACGAACGTCGTACACAGCTTGTTGCCAGTGAGGGCGATTTCTCTGCAGAAGATTTGATTCCAGATAACGATGTAGTCGTAACAATTACACGTGGCGGATATTCAAAGCGCACAACTGCAGATCTCTATAAATCACAGCGTCGCGGAGGCCGTGGCGTAAAAGGTGCAGCGCTGAAGCAAGATGACGTTGTCGACCACTTCTTTGTTGCCTCAACTCACGACTGGTTATTGTTCTTCACCAACCAAGGTCGCGTCTATCGTGCAAAGGTTCACGAGTTACCAGATGCAGGTCGCGATGCTCGCGGACAACATGTAGCAAACCTGATGGCATTTAAGCCTGATGAACAAATTGCACAGGTATTGTCATTTAAGGATTACAACGCAGCACCATTCTTAGTTCTCGCAACTAAGAAAGGTCTTATTAAGAAGACTCCACTTGCCGAGTACGACTCTCCTCGTACAGGCGGATTGATTGCAATCTCGCTTAAGCCTGGAGATGAAGTTGTATCAGCATCGCTAGTCAGAAATGGCGACGAACTTCTTCTCGTTTCAAAGAAAGCAATGTCGCTTCGATTTACAACAGATGATGAATCACTACGCCCAATGGGACGATCAACATCTGGTGTTATCGGAATGAAGTTCCGCGATGGCGATGAACTTCTGACCATGGCTCGCGTTGATTCCGAATCATCTGCTGGTGCATTTGTCTTCACAGCAACCGATGGTGGATATGGAAAGAAGACACCAATCGATGAATATCGTTTACAAGGTCGCGGCGGAATTGGAATTAAAGCTGCAAAGATTGATGAAGATTCTCGTGGAACACTTGTCTCAGCGCTCGTTCTCGAAGATGCAGATGAGATCCTTGCAATTACATCTGCCGGAACTGTTATGCGCACCCCAGCTGCCGAAGTCCGCCAAACTGGCCGTGACTCAATGGGTGTTCGCCTGGTCAACCTCGATGAAGGTGCGACCCTCTTATCTGTGACCCGCAACAGCGAAGATGAGATTTCTCCGCAAAAGTAGTAGGGTTCACGCCTGTAGTTATGGAGGCCGTTTTGGCTACTTGAGTAAATTCAAGTAACCTAGCGCTTCTGCGAAACGCACGAAAGTACGTCTAGCGGGCCCATAGCTCAGCCTGGTTAGAGCGCTTCCCTGATAAGGAAGAGGTCGGTGGTTCAAGTCCACCTGGGCCCACCCGTTCTAATACGGGGACCTAGCTCAATTGGTAGAGCACCGCCTTTGCAAGGCGGGGGTTAGGGGTTCGATTCCCCTGGTCTCCACAAATCTTTATTTGGGAGCCAGTAAAACTGGTCTCCGCTTATCCCATCACCAATCCACCATTTACATTGATGGCTGCTCCAGTTACGTAAGACGATTCAACTGATGCAAGGAATGTAACAACACCTGCAACTTCTTCAGGTTTACCAAGTCTTCCTAGTGGTGTCTGTGACATCCATTCATCCATTCGGCCTACTGAACGCACACTGATCATGTCAGTTTCAATACGCCCCGGAAGAACTACATTTGCTGTAATTCCACTTGCTCCCAGCTCCTTTGCTGCAGAGTATGTAAATCCAAGGAGCGAGGCTTTTGTCGCAGAATAATGCGCGTGATTTGCAGAGCCTGTCTGAGCTACTTGTGAAGAGATTGAGATAATTCTTCCCCATTTGTTTTCAAGCATTGCCGGAATACATGCCCTAGTCAATTTGAAAACAGCAGTTAAGTTCACAGCGATAGTTTCATCCCACATCTGATCAGACATTTCAGCGATTGAGCTATCTGTCATGATGGCTGCGTTATTTACCAATATATCGATAGAGCCCATTTGGCTCTTAACTCTTGCGGCTAAATCTGCAGGTACATCAGCTGAAGCGAGATTTCCTTGGAAAGCGATTGCTGTTCCACCGTTTTCGGTAATCTCTGAAACAACTTTCGCAGCCGCATCAGCACTCTTGTCAAAGTGCACTGCGACAGCCAGACCATCGGATGCTAAGGAGAGAGCGATTGCGCGGCCGATTCCACGAGATGCGCCGGTAACTAATGCAACCTTCATGACAATCCTCCAGATTTCAAAAATTGAGCGAGAACATCTGGGTGGGAAACTCGATGCACTGAGTTACCTTGCAGAATATTTAAGATGTCATCAACGACCATTTTACTATGGTGGTTTTTCACTTCAGCGGTAGAGCCAGCTAGATGCGGGCTAAGAACGATATTTGAAAGTCCGCGAAACTTTGAGTCAGACGGCAAAGGCTCCGTCGGATATACATCTAGCGCTGCTCCGGCGATCTTCCCCGCCGCCAAAACATCATAGAGAGACTCGTAATCTACGAGAGCGGCTCTGGCTGTATTGATAAAGAAGGCAGAAGGCTTCATCAGCGAGAAAGTTTCTCGAGAGAACATTCCGGTTGTTTCTGGGGTCACCTTTGCAGCCATTGTTATGAAATCAGATTTTGCTACAACCTCATTCATTTCAAACTTTTCGACTCCGTATTGGCCAAAAACTGAATCCCTTTGGAATGGGTCTGATGCAATGACATGTAATCCGAAAGCTTTTGCACGCGTAGCAATCTGTTGGCCAATAGCTCCAAACCCAATGATTCCAAGAGTCTTTCCAAAGAGTTCAACACCTTCAAATCTTTGGAAAGGCGCCCCTGGATCTAAACTCCATTCGGAAGTAATTCCTGAACGCGCACCAGATTTATCTGAATAACTCTGGGCGGTGAGTTCATCTGTGTAACGAAGCAAGTGATGAGTTGTTGGAATATTTCTTGCAACTGCAAGAATTAAGGCAAGTGTGTACTCCGCGACAGCGATTGCATTTCTTCCTGGCGTGAATAGAACGGGAATACCACGCTGTGCTGCAAAGGCGAGATCGACATTTGCTCCTGGCTCATTCCTGCAGCAAGCCAATAACTTTAGGTGTGAAGCAGAGGAAATTGCAGCTTCTGTTAGAGGTTCAAATTCCACAATCGCTACATCTTTATCGGCAAGCGCTGCGATGAGTTCTGATTCAGAGAGTTTCTGGCCAGTAACGCCATATCCAGAAGTTGTTATCTCAAATCCTGCCTTAGAGAGACGATCTAAATCAGCAGGATTCATTCGCGCTGTGACAAGTGCTTTCATGAGCCGCCTCCGTAGGTTGCAGATTTTGCTGACATTTCAAATTCACCTTTCAAGTTTTCATAGAGCCCGCGGAATCTTTGATATCTCTCTTGGTAATGGCTATGAATCTTCATATTAGGTTGGTAGCGCTCAGAGATTGTGACAGCGTTTGTGACAGCGCTTCGTACATCAGGATAGAGACCAAGGCCGTAACCTGCGATAAAGGCGTTACCGATTGGTGCACCCACAGATTCTTTTAAGATTGCAACGGGAATACCTAAGACATCTGATTTGATTTGATTCCAGAGTCGGTTCTTTGTGCCACCACCGATGCTTCGCACTTCATCAACAACAAGACCGACTGAACGCGCAATTTCAATATTGTGCATGAGCGCAAAGGCAGTTCCTTCTAGAACTGCACGGAGCATCGCTTCAGGGCTGGTTGTGAGAGAGAGCCCAAAGAAGACTCCACGTGCATCTGTATCCCAAATTGGTGCACGTTCACCCATCATGTACGGCAAAAAGAGCAACCCATCACTGCCTGGCTCAACCTTCTGCGCTTCTTCCGTGAGTTTCTCAATCGGATCTTTACTTCCTAAAATCTTTTCAAGTAACCACTGAACACTCGCACCAGATGCAACCATTGCTCCAAGTTGAAGTTCGCGACCAGGAAGAGCATGCGACATTGTTATAAAGGCGCTACTTCTTACTGTGCCATCTGTCGGCATAATCAACACGGTCGATGTTCCTGTCATTTCAGCGACTACGCCAGGATCTATTGCACCAGCTTCAAGTGCTGCAGATGCTCCATCAACAGAACCAAAGAAGATGGGTGTTCCAACTGGAATCCCAGATTGGGCACTGGCAACAGATGTAACCTCACCTTGCAAGTGGGAACATTCGCCAATTTCAGGAAAGAGTTCAGGATTTACCCCAACGGCAGAAATTAACTCTTGCGACCACTGACTCTGATCAGCAGTTCTCAACTGAAGCAATGAGGCATGCGGCTTATCGATTCCAAATTTGCCGGTGAGTTTAAAGTTTAGGTAGCCAGGTATCTGCAGAAAGTATTTTGTCTCTGCATACAGTTGTGGTTCATTTCGCATAAACCAGAGAATCTTTGCTGCAACATAGAAAGGGTCAGCACGGTTGCCGCTGAGTTCAGCAATGTTGGGAAACTTCGCAGCTAACTCATCGGCCTCTGCCTGTGCGCGTCGATCCATCCATATCATCGCCGGGCGCAGAGGTACTCCTTGACTATTTACCGCAAGGAGAGTTGGAGCTTGAGAACTTATTGCGACACCCAAAATTTTTGTCGCTGTTACTTTACTCATGGCTTCATGTGTTGCCGCACAAAGTGCGTGCCACCAATCTTCTGGGTTCTGCTCAACCCAATTAGCAGCTACATGATCTGTTGGGTATTGAGATCGACCCTCACTCACAACCTGGCCCTCTGGTGTAACGAGTACAGCTTTAGCCGCTGTTGTGCCGATATCTATGCCGAGCAACAGTGAGGCCATCACACAATTTTCGCATAAATCCACTGGATTACTAGCCCCCATATAAATTGCGATAGCCTTCGCAGATTATTGAAACAAGCGAAAGGTCTTTAATGTCTACTGCGACACTCCACACAACTCTTGGCGATATCGTCATCGAACTCTTCCCTAACCATGCACCAAAGACTGTAGAAAATTTCATTGGTCTTGCAACAGGTGCAAAGGAGTGGACTGATCCACGCACAGGTAAGAAATCAAATGAGAAACTTTACGATGGAACAATCTTTCACCGCGTCATCAGTGGATTTATGCTTCAAGGTGGGGACCCACTAGGTCAAGGATTTGGCGGACCGGGATATCAATTCGCAGACGAATTCCATGGAGAACTTCAATTCGATCGCCCTTACATCCTTGCAATGGCTAACTCAGGTCCTGGCACAAATGGTTCACAGTTCTTTATTACTGTTGCACCGACAACATGGCTTAACCGCAAGCACACAATCTTTGGTGAAGTTAAAGATGCAGCATCTCAAGCTGTTGTAGACAAGATTGGTTCAACACCAACAGGTGCACAAGATAAGCCTGTTACACCTGTTGTAATCAATAGCGTCACCATCGCTTAATAAAGCTCGCTTTATGAAGCAACGCTCTTCAGTTCTTACAATAATCACAGTCATTTGTGCTTTCTATTTGTATGAACTTTATGATTCAGGGCTCATCGGCACATTTGGGCTTTATGGAATCGAACTTCTTAAGGGCACTAACCAGTGGTATCGACTAGTAACGGTTGCTCTTGTGCACGACAATTCAAATGTAATTCCAATCCACTTAGCATTTAATATGCTAGCCCTGCACTCACTTGGCACACCTATCGAAACCTTCCTTGGCCGCTCTAAGTTTTTGATTATTTTCTTCGTTTCACTGATTGGTGGATCAATCGCATCAGCGATGTTCCTGGGCTACAACGGTTACTCCATCGGAGCATCGGGTGCCGTGTTCGGCCTCTTCGGAGCATGGGCTGTTATTAGTAAGAGAATCGGCGCTGAAGTTAAGAGCACGCTTGTAATCATCGGCCTTAACTTTGTTCTCGGCTTCACTATCGGTGGAGTCGATTGGCGTGCACACCTCGGCGGTTTAATCGCCGGTTATGCAGTAACTCAGTTCTTACTTAGCGCTTCACGTTCCTAAGTAAAACTTGCGCAACATCTAAGACCTCTACATCTGATTGTCGAGCGACCATTCCGTCGCCGACCATAATTCTGCAGAATGGACATGCAACAGCGACTTCAGCAACGCCTGTATCAATCGCTTCATCGACACGGTTGAGGTTGATACGTGTACCAATCTTCTCTTCCATCCACATACGTCCACCGCCACCACCGCAGCAGAACGAACGCTCTTGGTTACGTGGCATCTCTTCGATATCGCAACCTGATGCTTCAAGAAGTTCGCGAGGTGGCGCATAAATCTGATTGTGACGACCAAGATAGCAAGGATCATGGAATGTAATTTTCTGATCAGCCTTATGTGGTGAAGTCTTTAACTTACCTTCCTTCACCAAAGTATTAAGCAGCTGAGTGTGGTGGAGCATCTGTAGCTCATAACCACTTTGCGCATAATCTTTACCAATTGTTGTAAAGCAGTGAGGGCAGGTAACAACAACCTTCTTTACACCGCGGCTACCGAAAGTCTCTTTAAAGGTTTCAATATTCTCCTGAGAAAGAATTTGATACAAGAATTCATTTCCTGAACGGCGCGCAGGATCTCCTGTACAGGTCTCGCGCTTTCCAAGAACCGCGAAGTTAACGCCTGCCATATGCAGTAGCTCTGCAACAGCTTTTGTCGTTTTCTTTGCGCGATCTTCATATGCACCAGCGCATCCAACCCAGAATAAATATTCAACCTCCTCTGGAAGTTCACCGCTCACAACGCGAACAGGGAAGTCGCACTCAGCAATCCAGCTTTCGCGATCTTGCTTATTTGCACCCCAAGGATTTCCAGATTTCTCTAAATTACGGAAAGTTCCACCGAGCTCTGTCGGGAATTCTGACTCAACAAGAACTTGGAAGCGACGCATATTGACGATGTGATCAACGTGTTCGATATCGACAGGACATTCCTCAACGCATGCACCGCAAGATGTACATGACCACAAAACATCGAGATCAATTGGAGCATTTTCGCCAACTAAGTTCTCTGTTTCAACAACTTTTGCCATCGCGTGATCGCGCATAGCCATAATCAATAACTTTGGAGATAACGGCTTATCTGTATGCCAAGCAGGACATTGAGATTGGCAGCGGCCGCACTCGGTACAGCTGGTCATATCGAGCAAGCCCTTCCAGGAGATATCACCGCGAGTACCTAGGCCGAAGACATCATCTTCTGCAGGATCTTCGAAGTTAACTGGCTTACCTTTTGAGAGCATCTCGGGAAGTGCGCCTAGCGCTGGCTTATCGATATTGCGTTTGTAATAAATATTGAAGAAAGCCAAGAAGCGGTGCCATGCAATTCCCATTGTGAGATTTGATGCGATGACAATAAACCAAGCCATTGAGATAACAATCTTTAAAGTTGCAACGAGAACGATTGCGCTCTCAAGAGAAGCTTGCGACATAGAGCTAAATACAACGACTGCAGGCCAAGAGATTGCATAGTGCCAATTCCAACTTGTTTCATCAGCAAGTGCACCCTCGAGTCCGCGAAGCGCGATAACGCAGAAGACAATGGCGAGAATTGTCGCTTCGACGTAATACGCCTTACCCATTCCGGAACCGCTAAATCGATTGAGCATTCTGAATCGAGTTACTTGGCGAATTCCGATAAGTGTGACGATTCCGATTCCGGTAAGTGCTGCAATTACTTCTGCAAAGAGTTCATAAAGAACGAAGTGACCAATAATTGGAAGAGCAAAGTCAGGCTTAATAACTTGGCCGTAGGCAGTTACGAGAGTTCCGAAGAGTGCGCCGAAACCAATCATGACAAACCAGTGTGCGATTCCAGAGCCGGTAAATTTAAGCATCTTGGTATGGCCAAGGACTTCTGTGAACATATTCTTTAAGCGGGCAGATTTGTTGTTGGAACGCGTCGGATCTGGTTGTTGCTTCTTATATAGGGCAATCAGCGTGCGAACTCGAACTGTCAGAAGAATCAGCGCAGCCGCTGTGGTGAGGTAGGAAATCCCAGCTAGCGCATAGTTCATAAGCGCAAGGGTAATCGTTACTGGCGATTTAGGAAGCGCACATGCTTAGGAGTTAATTCATCAAGTGAGTTAACTCCGAGCAACTTCATATTGCGAACCATCTGGGTGCGCATAATTTCTAGGGCGCGCTCAACGCCATCTTGGCCACCGGCCATAAGACCATAGAGATATGCGCGACCTACATAGGTGTATTGAGCGCCAAGTGCAATCGCTGCAAGAACATCGGCACCATGCATGATGCCGGTATCGATATGGATCTCGTAATCCTTTTTAAATTCCTTCTTAATATCGCTTAATAGATGGAGCATTACTGGGGCGCGATCTAGCTGACGCCCACCGTGGTTTGAAAGCAAAATGGCATCTGCTCCAAGCTCTGCCGCTTTTTTACCATCTTCAAGATTCTGAATTCCTTTAACGGTAAGAGTTCCACCCCATTGTTCGCGAATCCACTTGAGATCTTCCCAGGTCATAGTTGGGTCGAACATGTAATCCAAGAGTTCGCCGACTGTGCCTTCCCAATTCTTCATAGATGCAAACTCAATCGATGGAGTTGTCAAGAAGTTAATCCACCAAGCTGGTCTTGGAAGTGCATTAATTACGGTACCGGCAGTTAAACGCGGTGGAACAGTTAAACCATTTCGGTAATCGCGGATGCGCTGACCCGCAGCAGGAACATCGACAGTCAGCATTAAATTCTTCACACCAGCGCGCTTTGCTCGTTCGACAAGCGCCATGCTTCCTTCGCGATCTTTCCACATATACAACTGGAACCAATTGCGACCACCAGGTGCTGCAGCGACTACATCTTCAATAGTTGTTGTTCCAAGAGTTGAGAGAGTAAATGGAATTCCGTATTTCTCAGCCGCACGTGCTCCGGCGATTTCACCTTGAGTCTGCATCATGCGAGTAAATCCAGTGGGCGCAATACCAACTGGCATTGCAAATGTTTCACCGAGTGATGTGCGAGTTAAATCTGCAGTGGAAACATCTTTTAAAATACTTGGGATGAATTCAAGATCACGAAATGCTTGGCGCGCTCTTTCGAGGCTGACTTCACTTTCAGCAGAACCATCGGTGTAATCAAATGGACCTTTAGGGGTTCTTCTCTTTGCGATATCGCGAAGATCCCAGATTGTGTAAGCCTGCTCTAGGCGACGCTTTTTGCGGCGCAGAGTCGGTAATGAAAATTGCAGAAGCGGTGCAAGTTCAGATGGCTTTGGGAATTGACGCCTTACATTCTTGCCCATGAATTTACTGTTTCAGTAAGTTTCTAATTAACGCCACTTGGTAGCGAGAGAAAAACCAACTGCAATAAAGCTAAACCCGATAATCATGTTCCATGCGCCGATACCTGGGATTGGGTAGAGAGTCTGGCTGACGTAGAAGACAACGATCCAGAAGAGGCCGATAAGGAAGTTGGCGATCATTACTGGAGCAAGCCAGCTTGGGCTCTCGAGAAGCGGCGAAATCTCTTCGACGTGGTGCTGCTCTTCGTGAGCGTGCTTCTCTTGAACCTTCTTACGCAATTTTGACTTTGGCATGAGGCCAAGGTTACAGCACAATTACCGCATGGCTCGAATCCTCGTTATCGATAACTACGACTCGTTCGTATTTAACCTCGTGCAGTATTTGGCGCAACTGGGTGCGCAATGGACTGTTGTTCGTAACGATGAAGTAACCGCTGATGAAGCGGCTAAATATGACGGGGTTCTAATCTCTCCGGGACCGGGCACCCCGGATAAGGCTGGCGTCAGTATTGAAATGATCAATTACTGCGCCCAGAATTCCATTCCGCTCTTTGGCGTCTGCCTCGGCCACCAAGCAATCGGTGAAGCATTTGGTGCAACCGTGTCGCGTGCACCTGAATTACTCCACGGAAAGACATCACAGGTTTTCCATAATGCAACAGGAGTTCTCGAAGATCTTCCATCACCATTTACTGCAACCCGATATCACTCACTTGCTGTTGAAAAAGATACTGTTCCAGAAATTTTAGAAATTACTGGCTCCACAGAATCAGGAGTTGTCATGTCAATGCGACACCGAGAACTACCTATCGAAGGCGTGCAATTCCACCCAGAATCTGTCTTAACCGAACATGGCCATCAGATGCTTGCAAACTGGTTGGTTAGTTGCGGCGATAAAGATGCACGTGAACGTGCAGTCGGATTATCTCCAGTAGTGGGTTCTGCAAAGAAATAATTACGGTTGCTTATTAATTGTAATTGTTACAGATTTACCAATTGTCTGAGTAGTGCCTGCCTCTGGTGCCTGACGAATGACAACTCCAACTGGCTGTGCAGAATCTAAATCGTAAAACTCTTTAATCAAGAAGCCCGCTTGAATAAGAAGTGTCTTCGCTTGAATTGCTTCAACGCCGATCAAATTAGGAACTGTAATCTCACCGCTTGCGATTGTAAGAATGACTGAACTTCCCGCCTCTGTAACAGAACCAACTGTTGGCGTCACATCTAAGACCGTTCCTTGTGGCTGATCAGATGGCGCAGCAACAGTCTGTGAAACCAAGAGACCAACTGATGTCAGCGCAGAACGCGCATCAATGAGAGACATTCCAATTAAGTTATCAGGAACTATTGCTTCACCTGGGCCATCGGAGACTGTGAGAACAACTGTCGATCCAAGTTTTGCCCGTGTTGTTGCAAGTGGCAATTGACTTGCTACTCGGTTAAAAGGAATTGCTCCATCATGGGCGCGCTTAACAGTCACCGTGTACTCAGAGAGCAACGTTCGAGCCTTCTCTTCGGACAAGCCAACGACACTCGGAATCTGAGGCAGATTGTTATCTGAATTACCACTCAGCAAGAATCCAGTGAGAGCGAGAACAAGTGAAGCTACAAATGTGCCACCATATATCAGAGCAGATTTGCGAGTGAAGAGTGGCGCAGAAGGAATTTTCGCAACTACTTCTTCTCCAGCGCGAACTCGGGAGATGTCATCAAGCATCTCTTGTGCGCTCTGGTAGCGATCATCAGGATTTTTCGCAAGAGCAACAGCCAGTACTTTCTCTATACCTTCTGGAAGCTCAGGATCTATTGTGCGAATTCGCGGAGCAACACTCGATGCATGTTGGAAGGCAATCGAAACAGGAGTCTCTCCTGTAAATGGTGGCTGACCTGCAAGTAATTCAAAGAGTAAACAGCCAGCCGAGTAAATATCACTTCTGGAATCCGCGAACTCTCCGACAGCTTGTTCGGGAGAAAGATATTGAGCCGTACCGACAACGTTCCAAGTACTTGTCAGTGTCGCACCAAGATCATCCATTGCACGTGCAATACCGAAGTCCATCACCTTCACATCGCCCTTATCGGTGATCATGACATTCGCAGGCTTTATATCTCTGTGAATGATTTGACGTGCATGTGAAAACTCAAGTCCCGTCAAAATACCTTCAACAATTTCAAGAGCGCGATTAAGTGGAAGTTTCTCTCCCTTATCTCGCAAGGTGTAAATAATTTCGCGAAGCGTCTGCCCTGTTACAAGCTCCATAACAATGTATGGGGCTGGTTCTTCGCCCGAATCGTAGACAGCAACAATTGCTGGGTGATTAAGGCCAGCAGCAGCTTTAGCTTCTTTTCTAAATCGAGCAACGAATGAGGGATCTTTCGCTAAATCACTGCGAAGAATCTTGATAGCAACTTCGCGTGAGAGGCGCTGATCTGATGCGATGTAAACATCAGCCATGCCACCTGTGCCGATCATCTCGCCGAGAAGATAGCGACCACCCAGTAATGAATTCATCATTGAGCCGCTCCGATCTTCAATAAATCTTCATCAATTGTCTCAACCAGATCGGCGATAACTACAGTCACGTTATCAGGTGCACCATTTATATATGTGGCATCGATCAGGGCATCGACAGTGCTCTGTCGGTCTTTACCCTTTAAGATCGATTTAATCTCTTTCTCGGTGAGAACTGAACTTAAACCATCGCTGCAAAGAAGGTATCTATCTCCTGCTTTTCCATCAAGAATTAAGAGTGGAGCGTTGGAAATTCCTTCACCCATTAATACTTGGGTTAAGACAGAGCGCTGAGGGTGGGTTGCAACATCAGATTGTGAGATTGCACCTTGATTAAGAAGCTCTTGAATAACCGTGTGATCTTGAGTCAATTGTTCAAATGAATTTGCGCGTAGACGATAGGCACGAGAGTCACCGATATGTAATAAGCAAATTCGATTGCCGTTGATGAAGAGAGATGTAAGAGTTGTTCCCATCCCAGAAAGTTGCGGGTTCTCATCCGATTCACTCTTTAATTGCGAATCAATCGAATCAAGTGAATTGCTGAAGATATCTTCAGCGGAATCAGAATCTATCTCTGGATTGCAAATAACAGATGAAATCTCTTCTAATTTCGTGATTGCAATTCTTGATGCGACTTCACCAGCAGCATGCCCACCCATTCCATCTGCAACAGCAATCAATTGTGAAGATGTAAGGGCGCTATCTTCATTACCTTTGCGTTGCAGACCAACAGCAGAACGCGCTGATGTTGCAAAGAAGAGCTGTGCCATGGGGTAAGAGTAATCTCTTTGCTACCCTCGGTCTCATGCTGATTTATGCGCACCGTGGGGCTAGCGCGCACTTCCCTGAGCACACCTTGGCTGCGTATGAAGGAGCAGTGGCGCAAGGCGCAGATGGTTTTGAGTGCGACCTGCGAATTACAAAGGATGAAGTTCCGGTCCTGTGGCATAACGCATCAATGCTTGAAAGAGCTGGAAATAAAGGATTGATATCAGAGATGACCTTCTCTGAGGTACAACGTGCATATCCTCAAGTACTTACTTTTGATACTTTTCTGGATTTCGCAATTGAATCGAAGAAAGCAATTCTTGTAGAGACTAAACATCCAGTCTTATCAGGCAATCGAGTTGAAGAGTTGTTAGTCGAAGCACTAAATCAAAGAAATGTTCTTTCCAAAATTCCAGTTTCAGTAATGTCCTTTAGCTGGAGCGCCATTGAAAAAGTGAAAAGACTCAACCCTGATATTCCTACAACTCTTCTCTTGCATAAACACACTCCTTGGTTTCAAATCAAATATTCATCGGCGCCCGCAATCGGCCCCGAGATAGATCACCTGCGGGTAGAGCCCATCAGAGCAAAGAAAATTAAGGAGTTAGGCAGATCCCTCAATGTTTGGACCGTCGATGAAGTTTCCGATATCAAACTCTGTCAGCGTTTAGGCGTAGATATTCTGATTACAAATAAACCGGCGCATGCACGTGAAGTACTCCGGTACCCTTAACCAGTGAGCAGCGCAGAGAGTCATACATTCGCCTACTTGGGGCCAGTTGGCACATTTACCCAAGCCGCTCTTAAGAAGTTAACCTGCGATAGCGATATCACCATTCCTTATGCAAATGTCACTGCAGTATTAGATGCGGTTCGTTCTGGCGAAGCAGATTACGCACTTGTACCTATTGAGAATTCTGTTGAAGGTGTCGTTGCGCGCACACTTGATGAATTAGCTACCGGTGACCCATTAGTTATTGCACAAGAAGTAACTCTTCCTGTGACATTTGCACTCATGGCGCAGACAGGCTCGAAAGAGATTAAAAGAATTGGGACTCATCCACACGCTGAATCACAATGCCGAGTGTTTATTGCAAAGAATTATCCCCATGCAGAGATAGTCCCAACAAGTTCAACATCCGCCGCCGCTGAAGCAGTCAGTAAAGGCGATCTCGATGCAGCGATCGCATCTGCTGTAGCCGCAGAGCACTTCGGACTCGAAATAATTGCAGACAACATTGGCGATAACTCTGGTGCGGTCACTCGATTTATCGCCGCTCAGAAGCCAGGATGGATGCCTGAGCCAACTGGCCATGACCGAACCTCAATGGCGGTCTTTATCGATATCGACCATGCAGGAGCGCTCCTAGAAATTCTGCAGGTTTTTGCAAAGAATGATGTAAACCTGACATTTATCCAGTCACGTCCAACAGGTCGCGAGCTTGGTCACTACCATTTCATTATTGATGTTGAAGGTCATATCAAGGATGCTCCAGTTGGAAAATCAATTGAGGAACTTAAAGTGATCTGTGACGACATTAGATTCTTAGGTTCATACCCACGAGAGGTGCGCTCATGATTGATATCAAATTCCTTCGAGAGAACCCTGACGTTGTTCGTGCTTCTCAAAAGGGTCGTGGTGAAAGCGTAGAACTTGTTGACCAAATATTGGCGATTGATGAAGTAAAGCGCGCTGCAGTTTCAGAGTTTGAAACACTGCGCGGAGAGCAGAATGTTCTCTCTAAGAGCGTCGGTGCTGCCAAAGGTGATGAGAAGACCGCTCTCCTCGAGAATGCAAAGGCGCTCGCAGATAAGGTCAAAGCTGCTGATACAAAGCGCTCAGCGATTGAAGAAGAAGCGAAACAGTTACTTCTGCAACTCTCCAACCTTCTGGATACCGAAGCTCCTATTGGTGGCGAAGAAGATTTCGTCACAATTGAACATATCGGCACGCCACGCGATTTTGCTAAAGATGGTTTTGAACCAAAAGATCACGTTGAGCTGGGCAAATTACTTGGCGCAATCGATACAGAGCGCGGCGCAAAAGTTGCGGGTTCTCGTTCATATTATTTGACAGGCGTCGGCGCACTACTTGAATTTGCACTCGTTAACTATGCAATTCAAAGTGCAGTTAAGAATGGCTTTACTCCAGTTATTCCACCAGTGCTTGTTAATCCAGCTGCGATGGAAGGAACTGGTTTTCTGGGTCAGGCTGCCGAAAATGTTTATCGCATCGAGAAAGATGATGTCTACCTAGTTGGCACATCTGAAGTTCCACTTGCTGCAATGCACATGGATGAGATCTTGTCCGCAGATAAGTTGCCACTTCGATATGCCGGATATTCATCATGCTTCCGCCGCGAGGCAGGAACTTACGGAAAAGATACTCGCGGAATTATTCGCGTTCACCAATTCGATAAAGTTGAAATGTTTACTTTCTGTAAGCCTGAAGATGCCAAGGCAGAGCATGCTCGGCTTCTGCAATGGGAGAAGGATTTCCTTACCGCAATGGAGATTCCATTCCGCGTGATCGATGTTGCATCTGGAGATCTTGGATCTTCTGCAACACGTAAATTCGATATCGAGGCGTGGATTCCTACACAGGGTGCATATAGAGAGGTAACAAGTACTTCTAACTGCACAGAATTCCAGGCTCGCAGGCTCAATATTCGCTACAAGGATTCAGAAGGAACTAAAGCGCTAGCTACTCTTAATGGAACTCTTGTTGCAATCCCGCGCATGATTGTTGCAATCCTTGAGAACCACCAAAATGCAGATGGAACAGTAAACGTTCCCGCTGCTCTCCAGCCATTTCTTGGCATGAAGAAATTTGAGCTTGCGTGAGCGTTCACCAGAATTTTGAGCGACGTCCCAAATTAATCGCGTCAGACTTAGACGGCACAATCGTGGCGCACTACGGTGAAGTCACGCAGCGCACAATAGATGCATTTAGAAAAGCGCATTCAATGGGCGTCGAGATCTTCTTTGTAACGGGTCGCCCACCGAGATGGATGCCAGAGATTAAAGATGCATTTGGAATAGGCCATGCAATCTGCGGTAATGGCGCGATGCTCTATGACTTACACAATGACAAAGTTTTGGAAGAGTGGCTCATCGATGTCGATGCCCAACTCGAATCTGTAAAGAGACTTCGCAAAGCAATCCCACAGATCTCTTTTGCAATTGAATCCCATAATTACTTCCACCGCGAAAAGATTTATATTCCTCGCTGGGATGTCGGCTTGGATAATGTCGGAGTACATCAGATTGAAGAAGTCATTACATCTCCAGCTCTTAAAGTCTTGGCTCGCTGTTCTCAGCAAGAGTTAACTTCTGATGAGATGCTCGCAATCGCAAAAGTTGAACTTGATGGTTTAGCAACAGTTACGCACTCCAACCCGCATGATTCACTTCTGGAAATTTCTGCACTGGGTGTTTCAAAAGGAATGACTCTTGCAAAGATGGCAGGTCGCTTAGGAATTGATGCATCAGATTGCGTTTCATTTGGTGATAACCCAAATGATTTCTCGATGCTTGAATGGTGCGGCCGATCATTTGCGATGGCAGATGGCCACCCTGATGGAGCAAAGCATGCAAAGGGTGTCGCTGGTCCCTGTGAAGAAGATGGTGTTGCAATAATCATTGAGCAGCTCTTGGAACTTCCCGCTTAATTAATCAGCGATTTTTCCAGAAGGCCACTTTCGGGTAATCTCTCCCACGGAGGACTCGCATAGCGGCCGAGTGCACCGGTCTTGAAAACCGGCAAGGGAAACCTTCGTGGGTTCAAATCCCACGTCCTCCGCAGATAAGCTGAAACCCGCCTCGCACTATGGGGCGGGTTTCGCATTTCATGGCCACCTTCGCCAGGGGCGATGGAGTAGTTGTGGCTGACTTCATAAGGCCAATGCGGGCGACCACCTAGCGACTTCGCGAACAGAAGCGCACACTTCTCTCATTAGTTCGCTAGCCATGTTGGTTAGTACTAGGCCAGGGGAGCACACATGTCCGGAGTCTTTTCTCCAACACGCGCCAAGATTAAAGAGCGCACACTGCGCACAGATAAATGGTGGCTAGAGCCAGCAATTACATTTGGCGTTCTTTTCTCATTTGTCATTTATGCAACCTTTCGCGCATTTGAGGGAGCGAATTACTACAAGGATCACCTCATCTCCCCGTTCTACTCACCTTGTTTATCTGAAGCTTGCGTCCCTGAAGCAACAATTTTTGGATGGACTCCAGTTGGTGCAGAAGTCTTTAACTTTGCACTTTCACCTGCACTAATTATTTTGATTTTCCCACTTGGTTTCCGCATGACTTGCTACTACTACCGCAAGGCTTACTACCGTGCTTTCTGGTTATCACCACCAGCATGTGCAGTGGCAGAACCACATGCAAAGTACACAGGCGAAACTCGCGCACCACTCATCTTGCAGAACGCGCATCGTTGGTTCTTCTACGCAGGCCTCGTCTTTAACGTATTCCTTACTTACGATGCAATTATCTCTTTCAAGAGCGTTGAAGGCGAGTGGGGACACATGAGCGTCGGAACAGTTGTCCTGCTTGCGAGTTCATCACTTCTCTGGTTCTACTCACTCTCATGCCACACATGCCGTCACACAGTGGGTGGAAGACTTAAGCACTTCTCGAAGCATCCTGTTCGTTACAAGTTATGGACAACAGTTTCATCTCTAAATCATTACCACCAGCAGTTTGCGTGGTTCTCGCTTGCCGCAGTTGCATTTGCCGATATCTACGTTCGCCAAGTTGCAACTGGCGCCTGGACCAACTTCTACTTCTTCTAAAGGATGCCAAGAATGACTCTCGAAAGACACAAGTACGACGTCCTTATTATTGGAGCAGGCGGTGCAGGTCTACGCGCAGCTGTTGAAGCACGTGAAGCAGGTCTGAGCGTTGCAATCATTTGTAAATCACTATTCGGCAAGGCCCACACTGTTATGGCCGAAGGTGGTGCTGCAGCATCGATGGGTAACGTCAATGACAATGACAATTGGATGGTTCACTTCCGCGACACAATGCGCGGCGGAAAGTTCCTCAACCACTATCGCATGGCAGAACTTCATGCGAAAGAGGCGCCAGATCGCATCTGGGAGTTAGAAACCTGGGGCGCTCTCTTTGATCGCACCAAAGAGGGAAAGATTTCACAACGTAACTTCGGCGGACATGAATACCCACGCCTTGCACACGTTGGCGATCGCACAGGTCTAGAACTCATCCGCACAATGCAGCAGAAGATTGTTGCGCTCCAGCAGAAAGATGGTCGCGAATTTGGCGACATGGAGAGCAAGATGAAGGTTTATGCCGAGTGCACCATTACAGAGATTCTTAAAGAGAATGGAAAGATTTCTGGCGCATATGGTTACTGGCGCGAATCAGGAGAAGAAGTTCTCTTTGAAGCACCAGCAATTGTTATTGCAACAGGTGGCGTAGGTAAGACATTTAAAATTACATCGAACTCTTGGGAAGGCACTGGCGATGGCCACGCGCTTGCTCTGAAAGCTGGCGCAAACCTTGTTGATATGGAGTTCTTGCAATTCCACCCAACAGGAATGGTTTGGCCACCATCAGTTCGCGGAATTCTCGTAACAGAATCTGTTCGTGGTGAAGGCGGAATTCTTACCAACTCACTCGGTGAGCGCTTTATGTTTAAGTACATCCCAGATGTATTCAAGGATAAGTACGCAGATAACGAAGCAGAAGCCGATCGTTGGTATGAAGATCAGGACAACAATCGCCGTCCACCAGAGCTTCTTCCACGCGATGAAGTTGCGCGTGCGATTAACTCTGAAGTTAAAGCAGGACGCGGCACTGAACACGGCGGAGTATTCCTCGATGTTTCAAAGCGTCTGACAGCAGAAGTTATTAAGAAGCGCCTTCCATCTATGTGGCATCAGTTCTATGAACTAGCTGGCGTAGATATCACCAAGGAAGCGATGGAAGTTGGCCCAACATGTCACTATGTAATGGGTGGCGTTGAAGTTGAACCAGATACTGCAGCTGCAATCGGAGTTCCAGGACTCTTTGCAGCAGGTGAAGTTGCTGGCGGAATGCACGGATCAAACCGTCTTGGTGGTAACTCACTTACCGACCTTCTTGTATTTGGTCGTCGTGCAGGTGCAGGAGCTGCTGCATATGTGAAGAGCAGCAGTGCAATCCCTGTCTCTGATGCAGCAATCAAGGCAGCAGCCGATCGCATCGAAGCACCATTTAGCCGTGCGGGTGGCGAGAATTCATACTCACTCCACGCAGAGCTTCAGGAAGTTACACATAATCTCGTTGGAATTATTCGCACACGCACAGAGATCGAAGAAGCGATTGCAAAGATTGCCGACATTCGCGCTCGCAGTAAGAATGTGGCGGTCGCTGGTGGACGTAAGTTCAACCCAGGATTCCACTTGGCATTCGACCTCGACAATATGTTGCTCGTTGCAGAATCAACTGCGAAGTCAGCACTGTTGCGTGAAGAATCTCGCGGCGGACATACACGCGATGATTTCCCTGGCATGAATGACAAATGGCGCCAGGTTAACCACATTTCTAGCTTCGATGGCGATAAGGTCAATATCAAAGCACAGCCACTTCCTGTATTACCTAAAGAGCTCTTTGACCTCTTTGATGTTCACGAACTCGAGAAGTACATGACACCGGAAGAAATTGCGAAAGGCGGTTCCAACTAATGGCACGCAAAATTAATCTTCGCATCTGGCGAGGCGACGCAACCGATGGTGGTCTAAAGGATGTTCAGGTAGAAGCAAATGAGGGCGAAGTAGTTCTCGATGTTATTCACCGCGTACAAGCAACACAGATGGGTGACCTTGCAGTTCGCTGGAACTGTAAGGCCGGTAAGTGCGGTTCTTGCTCAATGGAGATCAATGGAAAGCCACGTCTTGCATGCATGACGCAGGTTGCATCATTTGGTGATGACGAGACGATTACCGTTACTCCACTTCGTGCATTTCCTGTCATTAAAGATCTCGTAACTGATGTCTCCTTTAACTACAAGAAGTCAATGGAAATTCCGGCATACGAACATCCAAAGGAGCTCGCTCCTGGTGAAGCGCGTATGGAACAAGTTGATGTTGAGCGAAGCCAAGAGTTCCGTAAGTGCATCGAATGTTTCTTATGCCAGAACACATGTCACGTAATTCGCGATCATGAAGAGAATAAGAAGTCATTTGCTGGCCCACGATTCTTTATCCGCATTGCAGAACTTGATATGCACCCACTCGATATCTTGAAGAACCGTAAGCGTTCAGCGCAAGAAGAGCATGGCCTTGGAATGTGTAACATTACAAAGTGCTGTACTGAAGTCTGCCCAGAGCACATCAAGATCACCGATAACGCAATCATTCCTATGAAGGAGCGCGTTGTTGATATTAAGTACGATCCAGCTCGCATGTTTGCAGGGCTTTTGAAGCGAGAAAAGCGCAACTAATGTTGCTCGTCAGGTGGGCAGTACTTGCATTCTCAATGTGGATTGCAACTCTGATTGTTCCTGGAATTTCTGTCGATGGTGGCGTTACAACCTATCTGTGGGTTGCGCTCCTCTTCGGCCTGATTAATACATTCTTTGGATCAATCATTAAGGTACTTACTTTTCCGGTATCACTAGTCACCTTCGGTTTATTCCTTCTTGTAGTCAATGCTGCGATGTTGTCGCTGACTGCGCGATGGAGCGAGAAGTTAGATGTTTCAGGATTCTGGTCTGCACTCTTTGCATCCCTAATCATCAGCGTGATCACCACCATCCTTAAGCCAATTAAGAAGTAGGTTAAAACTGAAACCGGTACTGCTCGTCTCGTTAGGCGGGGTTTTAGGGACACTTTTGCGTTGGTTCCTGTCCCTTGTTATTCCTTCAAGCGGACCAGGAACTCTTGCCGCTAACTTGCTAGCAATATTTCTCGCCATGTTTCTCATGGTGATTATGGAACGTAGACGCATTACAGAGATGAGATATTTTCTCCTGCCTGGCTTCTGCGGTGGGCTTTCGACATTTTCAGCGGTTACATATGAGGCAGTCGCCCCTGATGAAGCTGGATTTACTTATCTATTCATCAATATCGCAGCATCGCTCTTTGTTGCTTACTTCTCTCTGAAGTATGCACGTAAGTTAATCAAGGTGCGCCCATGAATATGCTTATGGTGATGCTGGGCGCAGCAGTTGGTGCACCTGCACGCTTTCTGATTGATCAGTACTTTAGGAAATTTACCGACAAGCCAATCGGAACATTTACCGTAAACATCATTGGTTCATTTCTCATTGGCCTGGCCTACAGCTCGACGGAGCGTTTATATGATTTTGCTGCGATCGGATTTGCTGGTGCATTTACAACTTGGTCAACATTTATCATAGATATCTTCTTAGGCTACGAATTAAAGCGATATAGACAGGTTGCGATAAACCTAGTTGGATCAATCTTCTTCGGAGTTATTGCCGCCTATCTAGGTTATTTACTGGCGTCCTAGCAAGGTCTGCATCCACTTTTCAATTTCATCTGGATGGCGAGGAATGTTCTCGCTTAAATTACGATACCCATCAGCTGTTACAACGATGTCATCTTCGATACGGATACCGATTCCGCGGTACTCAGGTGCAAATAACTCATCATCTGGCTGGATATAGAGACCTGGCTCTACTGTAAGAACCATTCCTTCGCGCATTGGTGCATTCATATACATATCTCTTCGGGCTTCTGAGCAATCATGGACATCGAGACCTAAGTGATGGCTTACTCCGTGCAGAGTCCAGCGGCGATGCAGCCCAACTTCAGGCTTAAGTGATTCTTCTGCAGAGACTGTAAGGACTCCCATATCTGCAAGGCCTTGCGCCAATACCGCTTGGCAAGCCTTGTTAATTTCTGAGAAGAGAACTCCAGGTTTGATTGCTGCAAAGCCAGCTAACTGAGCCTCGTATACCAACATGTACAGAGCGCGCTGCGAAGGTGAAAACTTTCCATCGACTGGCAAGGTGCGAGTGATATCTGCTGTGTAGAAAGAATCTAATTCAACACCTGCATCGACAAGTACAAGTTCTCCGCGGTGTATATCGCCATCATTGCGAATCCAATGCAATACACACGCATGTGATCCCGCACCGACGATGGTGTTATATCCAAGATCGTTACCTGCAATACGGGCGCGACCATAGAAAGCTGCATCTAGAACTCGTTCGCCCCGCGGAGTTTCAACAGCTGCCGGAATTGCATGGATAACGTCGTTAAATCCTAAAGCGGTTGCATCTACCGCTTTCTGCATCTCCTGAATTTCATACTCGTCCTTACATAGACGTTGTTCTGAAGTAAATACAAGCAGTTCATCGTCATCGAGAGTTAAAGTCTTCTTACCGTCGGCTAAGAATGATTCAAGCTCGGAAAGATTGCGTGTATCAATTTGGTAAGTCTCTTGTGCTTCTGCGAGGGTAAAGCGTCGCCCAACCCAGAGTTCACCATATTTCACATCACGATAAAAAGCATCGGTATCGCGAGTAGAACGCGGATGCATGTAGAGATAAGTTAAGTGTGAATCTCCGCTTGGTTCGAGAACAAGAACAGCATCGGCTGTCGCATCGGATCCCTGTACACCGCTGTAGTAAACAAATGCACTGTCAGGTCGGTAGTTGTAATCAGTATCGTTTGCCCGAACTTTAAATCCACCAGCGCTAATGACAATTCTGGTACCTGGGAAAGCAGCAGATAAGACCTGGCGGCGAGAGTATGCGTAAGTCACTACATCTAAAGGCTGCAGACCTTCACGATCGGTTGGCGCCCAACCTGTCTTCATAAACTCTGCGAATTGTGCTGAAGGCGCAGTGTCGTGTTTGCGCTTCTCGCTGCGCATTGAAGTCTCGGCTGCCTCTTGATTCATATTTGAATCTTACGCGTAGATGAGGTGCTTCAATAGCCCAATGATGAGAATTTTCCCCACAAGAAATACCCCAAATGCCGTCCGTGGTTCAAGTATTGCTTATCGTCCTGAACTTGATGGAATCCGCGGCCTCGCAATAGTAATAATAGTTTTTCATCATTTCGACTATATCGGTGGAAAATATTTTGGTGGACGAGGATTCTTGGCCGTAGATATCTTCTTTGTTCTCTCAGGATTTCTCATTACTCAGATCCTATTAAGTTATCGAGATAGAGGAATTAAGCTACGAAAGTTTTATCTACGAAGAGTTGCTCGTCTCTATCCGATACTTCTCGTCAGTGTCGTGGGCCTATCGATTTACCTGAGGAATGACTATCAATTCTTGGATAGAACTCCTGCAATTACTTCAGTACTTTATATAAAGAATTTCTGGCCCTGGGGTGGGGTATTTGGACCGATGTGGTCTCTCTCCGCGGAAGAACAGTTTTACTTTATCTTCCCTGTGATTCTTGTTGCAGCCTTACGACTTCTAAAGCGAAGTGCATTCACGATTTTTCTTATTCTTTGGCTAGTCGCAATGTGGACGATTGCGATTATTCTAAGTGCTCCAGAATTTAATTTTAATGCTGATGGGATATTCAATCTTGTTGTCTTTAGACCCAGCATCATTCTTGTGGGGAGTCTTGTTGCCTTGCACAAGGAATTCCTTGAGAACTTAGTGGCTCGCTTCAATACTTTATCTGCAGTGCTATTTGTATCGCTTGTTTACTTCACTATCCAATACCAGTTCCCACCCTTGGCAGGATTGGCCACAGCGCTTCTGATATTGCTAATGGCTGAGAAATCGACAGAGAAGAGCAAAATCTCATTTGGGGTAAGAGCCATTATGGGTATGCGTCCCCTGGCTTGGATTGGCCTACTTTCTTACTCAATCTATATCTGGCACTTGCCTATGATTTTCTTCTCATCTGAGCACTTTATGGTGCAATCAGTCTCGCCGATTTGGTTCTTCCTCGTTAAACTCCTTGCAGTTTCATGTATTAGTTTCTATCTCTTTGAACGCCCAGTTCTAAGGCTGATTACCAAAACTTCAACGAAGAAGTAATAGGAGCAAAAGCAACAATGTCTTCAACCTTTCCAACCGACACAAGCGTTGATGTATTGGCGGATACCGCAGTCCAGCGGACAAAAGAATTGATGGCGCAGTCAGATAAATTGCGTGATCGCCGCGAGAAAGCAAACCGCAAGCGTGTAGCTCGACTCTTTAAAGATCCAAAGGCTATTGAAGCGACAATCACGCTCACCGATGAAGTTATGCGAATTTCATCAGTTAAATCATCTTCCAGAATCTTTCGTCGTGCAGCCAAGAAGGCGAGCATAGTTGGCTTCGGACCAATCAATGGAATTGGTCTTCACTTCATTGGAGTTCTCTCTCGAGTGCTACCGGCGCCAGTTGTTGCAGCTGTTCATCAACGCGTTCGTGCCTTGTCCAAAGATCTCATCCTTGCCTCTGAATCTGAGAAGTTATCAAAGCATTTAGCCAAGCGAACCAATAAAGGTATTGCACTTAACATCAATGTATTGGGTGAGGCAGTTCTTGGAGACCACGAAGCAGAACTTCGCTTTCAATCTATTCTCGAAATGATGCGTCGCCCAGAAGTTAACTACGTATCTGTGAAGCTCTCTTCGATTGTTGCTCAATTAATTATTATCGATGTAGAAGGCTCGATTGACCGAGTCTCCGAAAAGATGCGCATTCTCTACCGCGAAGCGCAGCAACACGGAACCTTTGTAAACCTTGATATGGAGGAGTACCGCGACCTTCCGATGACAGTCGCTGCTTTTATGCGCGTCCTCGATGAGAGCGAATTTGAATCAATGAAGGCTGGAATTGTTCTTCAGGCATATCTTCCAGAAGCGCATCAATTCTTTGCCCAACTTGTTGATTGGTCCAAGGAACGTTACGCACGCGCTGGTGGCTCAATCAAAGTTCGTCTTGTTAAAGGTGCGAACCTTGCAATGGAGCGCGCCGAAGCTGAACTTCATGGCTGGAGCTCTGCTCCATATCGCTCAAAATCTGATGTCGATGCATCTTATGTGCGTCTCGTAGATGCAGCACTTCGCCCAGAGCATTCAAAAGCGGTGCGCATTGGTATCGCTTCACACAATCTCTTCCACATGACATGGGCGCTCGAAGTTGCAAAGTCACGTGGAGTTGTTGATCAAATTGATATTGAGATGCTTGAAGGTATGGCAAATGCAGAAGCACTTGCTGTTACTCGCGCTGGTCAGCCAGTTCTGCTCTATGCACCAGTTACACGTAAAGATGACTTTGCTGCAGCGGTTGCTTATCTTGTTCGTCGGCTAGATGAGAACACATCTGATGAGAATTATCTCAAGGCTGCATTTGAGATTTCTAAGAACCCAGCTAAATTTAGAGAGCAGGAGGTACGTTTTCGTAATTCAATTGCAGAGCGTCACTCCATAACAACTCAATCTCTGCGCCACGTCGACCATGCAATCTCTACAAATGGCAATTTCGAGAATGAGCGAAATGCAGATCCAACTGAGCCTGGTTTTATCACAGATGTCACCAAGGCGATTAAGAAAGTCCGTGCGATTAAAGATCAAGAGATTCCTCTTGTCATCGGCGGCAAAGAGAAATTCACTAAAGAACAAGAAGAGGGAAGCGATCCCTCCGATAACGGAAAAATCTGGTACCACTATTCAGTTGGTTCAGCTAAGGATGTAGATACAGCGATTGCCACTGCACTAAATGCTCAAGATAAATGGAGCGCTCGGACAATTGAAGAACGTAAAGAGATTCTTTTTGGCGCTGCAGAAATTATGCAGAAGGCGACTACTGAAACGATTGCAGTGATGTCACGTGATGCTGGCAAGACCGTTGCAGAGGCTGATCCGGAAGTCGCAGAAGCGATCGACTTTGCACGCTTCTATGCAATGACAGCTCAGAACTTTGGAGAGTCAACACCGCTTGGAACAATTCTCGTTGTTCCGCCGTGGAACTTCCCTTATGCAATTCCGATGGGTGGAGTCTGCGCGGCGCTTGCTGCCGGAAATACAGTGATTCTCAAACCAGCACCAGAGACTGTTGCCACGGCATGGGAGATTGTTTCCCATCTCTGGGCAGGCGGAGTTCCTAAGGATGTTCTGCAGTTCTTGCCGATGCGTGATGATGAAAATGGAAAGTATCTCGTTACTCATCCCGAGATTGACGGAGTAATCCTGACTGGCTCGTTCGATACAGCATCTCTCTTTACATCTTGGCGCCCAGAGATTAATTTGATGGCAGAGACAAGCGGAAAGAATGCTGTGCTCATTTCTGCATGTGCAGATATCGATGCAGCGGTTAAAGATTTAGTGCAATCAGCATTCGGCCATGCAGGGCAGAAATGTTCTGCAGCATCAATTGCAATCGTCGATACCAATATCTATAACGACCCAGCTTTTACTCGTCAATTAAAGGATGCTGTTGAATCACTCCATGTCGGCGCAGGTTGGGATTTCTCAACAACAGTGGGACCAATTATTCGCCCATCAGAGAACGCACTTTCAAGAGCTCTGACTCAACTAGATGCTGGTGAAAGCTGGCTCGTTGAACCAAAGCAGATTGATAAGGCAGGTTTGATGTGGAGACCAGGTGTAAAGGTTGGCGTAAAGGCTGGCTCATGGTCGCATCGCAACGAGTGGTTCGGTCCGGTACTTGCAATTATTGAAGCGCCAAATTTCGATACAGCAATTACTTGGCAGAACGAGACAGATTTTGGATTAACCGCCGGCATTCAATCACTTGATGAGAAAGAGTGCGAAGAGTGGATCAATCGCATTGAAGCAGGCAATCTCTACGTAAACCGTGGAATTACCGGCGCAATTGTTAATCGCCAACCATTTGGTGGTTGGAAGCGTTCCGCAGTTGGCCCAAATGCAAAGGCTGGTGGGTTGAATTATGTAAATACTCTCCGCAATTGGCCACGTGTTACCAATTTAGAAGCAGCTACTTACGGCGTTAATACGTGGTGGGCGAAGGTGGGTTCACAAGCCATTGATCGTTCAGGTCTTGTGGTTGAAAAGAATTTCCAACGCTATCGCCATTACTTGGCGCCGATTGTTGTAGTTGTTGATGAATCAACAACGCAGGCTGAGAAATCTCTTATCCACCATATCTCCGAGACATTAGGTGCAAAGGTAATTTTCACAACTGATCTTGCCGATGTGAAGGAGAGTTACTCTCGCGTGCGCTGGCTTGCCTCAAGTAAGCCACCAATTCATTCAGAGATGCAGAAAGGTATTTCTGTAGATCACAGGCCAATTGCCCAGCGTGGTGACATCGAAGCCCCACGTTGGTTGATCGAACAATCTGTTGCAATTACTTATCACCGCTACGGAAATCCAAATGGTGGTCCGAAGCCAATCTGTGAAGGCTTGAGCAAGTAACTTTCAACCCCAATTGTTAACCTCGAGTATTACTCCTGTTTAACGCAGGCTCAGCGTGAGTTAAATTCGTTAACTTACCTTTTCCCCATGAGCACACTCGATTTTGAGGGCAGAGAGATACTTGCCGCGCTGGAAGATCAGTTCACGCCAGTTGTATCTCTAAAGAATAAGGCAAAGCTCAAGATCCATAATGCGATTGTCTGTTCCTTCTTTACGGGTGATGATTATTATCGAAATCATGCAGCGAGATTGCAGAGCAACCTCGAAGAGCTAGGCATCGCATTTGAACTACGCCAAATCTCAAAGCGAGATGGAGAAGACTGGGCAGCCATTTGTCGCAAGAAGGTTGGCTTTATCGCAGAAGTTTGCGCAGCTAACCCGGATAAAAAAGTCTTCTGGATCGATGTCGATTGCGAACTTTTCGGTATTCCTGACTTCATTCTGAACTCAACCGCTGACATCGTGGGTTTCCAAAGAGGTTTTAGTACTCCAGCAAAGATTGGTTACGAAAACCGTGGACGTTTCTGGGAGCCATGTTTCTGGGGGATCAACACCACTTCTCAAGCCCGCACCATGGTTCAAGCTGCGGCTGATTTCGAAGCGCGAGCAACAGTTCGAGCGACAGATGACTTTTTCTTTGAAGAAGCATGGCGAGCAGTATCACCAAATATGACATTCCAGATTATCCCGTCAAATTGCGCAGTAGATAAAGGCGCAGGAACTCTTGAGAGCCATGAAGTCTTTTTCCGCTTTGGTTCAAGTGGTCAGGTTGAGAATTTCAAGAATAAAGTGGAGCAACATAAAGGTAATTCGGTAAAGAAGAAGTTCAATGTAAAGCGACAGATACTTGAATTTGCAAAGTTCGTTGAAGAGAAATTACCTGAAAACTTCTCAACGAAGTTACGTCTTCTGGTAGATGCTTCAGGAGTTACCGGTTTCCTCACCGGAAAGAAACATAATAACCTCAGCAACCAAACAATTAAAGAGTTGGTATTTGCAGCAAAGGCTGGCGATACGGCCAAATATAACGACGCGCTTGCGCTCTTTAAGCGCAAGGTGCTGCCTAACCGTTATGAGAGCGCCGCAATTAAAGTTGCATCAAGTTTCTTGTCGTACTCTGCAAAGCCAAGTGCAGAAGAGATTAACCTTTCGTGGTGGGAGAACCCATATCCGGGTAACTATGGCGATTGGCTGACGCCATTCATTTTTAACCACTACACAGAGAGCCGCATCATCTTTCAAGGGCTCACTACTCGAGCCCCCAAGAAACATATTGTGAGCCTTGGATCAGTGGGCCGATTCATTAAGAGCAACTCTGTCGTTATCGGCACTGGCGTAAGTTCCTTTAAGCATGCACTCAATCCAAAGGCAGATTACGTCTCTCTTCGCGGGCCACACACTGCAGATCTACTTGTGGAATCTGGTGGGCCAAGAGTGGATACATTCGGCGATCCAGGAGTTGTTCTCTCAAGAATTCTTCCCTTCCAGCGCGGGGTAACAAATGGCCGCATTGCGCTAGTTCGCCACTACACGCATCTTCAAGCGCCAGTAAAACTTCCTAAGAATTTTGATGAGCTTTCGGTTCAGGTCTCGCATCCCAATGATGTAGTTGATTTCATTGAGAAACTCCACGAGTACGACAGTGTTGTAACCAGTGCGATGCATGTTCTGATTACATGTCAGAGCTACGGAATTCCATGTGCCTTGGTTGTATTCAAGGGATTTGAAGATTATGTCCACGGAGATGGAATTAAATATATTGATTATGCACTCGGTGCCGATGTGCAGGTAATTAGCCCTACCCCGATCAATCCCAAGTTGGATATGAAGGAGATTAAGCCGATTACTTATGAGGTCAAAGTTCCCGAACTTAAAATCTCAGAGGTAGAGATGTCGATTAAAGAAGGTTTGCGCAGACTTAATAGTTAATTACTTAAGTCCTGCATTTGCTCGGTCGAGATCTGCCTGGAAATCAACTTCGACTGCAAAGAGATCTGAGATATCTACTGGCTCGAGCTCAATCCCGTTCTTCTCAATCGCAAGTTCAAGTCCACGCTCAAAGTAGTCTTGATCACCACATGCCTTTAGTTGGGCGATGACATTTGCTTTCTCGTGTGCCGAGATGAAATTGATTCCTACTGCTTCACCAAGAGCGTTCTGTACAGTCTTTGAAAGTTCTTTGATAAAGCCCTTCTCGTCAACGGTGTACTTCACTTCCTCTTCAGCAGTTGCTGAAGTATTTACGCAGACGAAAGATTTCTCAGCTTCGATGCGAGAGGCAACTCGCTCTAAAACTTTTGCATCAAATACAACATCTCCATTGAGCCAGAGAACACCAGACTCTTGGCTTGCAGTGAGAGCCTTTAATAAACTTTTTGATGTATTGGTCTGATCGTAAACTTCGTTATATACAAATGAAGCGGTTGGGTGAGCTTCAATAATCATTTCTAACTTAAAGCCAACAACAACTGTAATTCGAGCTTTATCGCCAAAAACTTCTGAGACGTTCTCCATCTGTTGCTGCATGATTGATCGGCCATCAGATAAGACGGTGAGTGGCTTAGGCCAAGGCTTTCCCAAACGAGTTCCCATGCCTGCTGCCAGAATTACAACTTGAATCGCCATCTCTACCTTCTTGACCTATCTATATGCGAAAATCCCGCTTAAGCACGATAGATTACCTCTTATGAGTGAAAATCTCCGCACTTTTCGTGTCCATGCGGGCACCAAGATTTCTGAAATTCTAGATGCGTTTGAATCTAGCAATCAGGATCTCTTGTTAGTCGATGAGCATTCAGTTGTAACTCAACCCCACCTGGAACTTCTCACCGACTACCCACGAACCGTAACGACTGCTCTGGTTGCTAAGAGTAAAGGTGGATTAACTCGGGTAAGCCAGGGACGCATAACTGGAGCAACTTCTGGGTATCACGAAGTCGGACACGGCAACCATACTTTTCTTGGAATTATGCGCCTCTCACAGATGCAGAGAGCTGAAGTTATTGAAGTCTTAACGAAGGTCAAAGATACAAAGCATGCAGGCAACGCCATTGATTTAGTTCTTGTTGCGCTCGTTCGCGCCGCTCTCGTTGTCGCTCCAGCAGAAGTTGCCGGAGCTCCATTTATCCGCTCATCTGATGCAGCTGAACGCGAAGCGGTAAAGCGCGAGATCGCAGCGCTTAATGATGCTCGTCTTCGCTTAAAGCTTGCTAACCGTGCCAATGACGGATTCTTCTCAGTCTTCTTCTTGCGAAAGTTCTCAAAGTTATTTACATGGGCAGCAGTCCGATTGAAGATGACGCCAAATCAAGTCACCTTAATTTCCTTTGCTGTAGGTCTCTACTCTGCCTACCAATTTAGCCAAGGAACATTCTGGTCTATCATTGCGGGCGCGGTTTTATTGCAACTTAGCATCATCATTGACTGCGTGGATGGAGAACTTGCGCGCTATACACGTCAATTCTCTCAATTGGGTGCTTGGCTAGATGCAATAACAGACAGAATTAAGGAGTACCTAGTCTTTTTTGCACTTGCTTATGGCGCCGCAAAAGATGGACGCGATCTCTGGATCCCAGCGATGGGGATGATGCTCTTTCAAACATTTAGACATCTCTCTGATTACAACTTCGCTCGCATTAATAAGATACGTAGTTCACATTTAGAGCCGCTCGATTTCGAAATCAAGAATGATGGATATGTAAGCACCGAGCGTGAGAAGAAATCTCGCATTGAGTATTGGTCGAAGAAGGCTGTGCAATTCCCAATCGGTGAGCGCTGGCTTGTCATTAGCGCTTCTTCTGTCATTGGTGGCGCTGCATTTACCTTCACAATTATGCCTTTCTTGGCGCTTCTATCGATTGCACTTGTCTTCCGTGGCCGCATCCGCAAGACGCTCACTTGGCCGAAAGATCGCGTCAATAAGAATCTCATCGATGATCAGCTCGATTCATTAAGAAATGAGAATTCAACTAACCGCTTCGATTGGCTAGAGCCATCACTACTCCGCCTTGTCGAAGGTGCAGTCTTTATCGCACTAGCTTTCACTACGGATTTAGATCGCTCGGTGTTGTTCTTGCTTCTCTTTGCAATCCTCTTTAACCACTATGACAATATGTATCGCGCACTTCAAGGCGAAGCAAAACCAAAGTGGCTCTCAATAGCTGGCGGATTTATCGTAGGACGCTTATTGGTGATTGCGGTTTTAGTATGGGGCGGAGTATCTCTCTTGCCATTGCTTTACTACTTAGGTGCACTTTTCTTCGTTATCTCTTCAGTTCAGTGGATTGCTAGTCGAAAAGCTGTGGCAAAGTAGCCATGATAGAGAGACCGGCTCGCCCCACCATCGCGCAGATACGTGAAATCTCGCAACCCGTTTCTGTTACGGGTCGCTCAACTTCTGAACATTGGATTGCAGATCTTTATCAACGCCGATTATCTCCATACTTAACTCGCATTTTGATTCGTACTCCCATCTCAGCTAACGGCGTTACCTGGCTGATGATCATTACTGGAGCTTCAATCGGACCAGCGCTATTAATTCAAGGATGGGTGGGAATTGCACTTGCGCTCTTCCTTAGCCAACTTCAGATGCTGATTGATTGCTGCGATGGAGAAGTTGCGCGTTGGAGAGATACGAAATCTCCAATGGGAATTTTTCTCGACAAGCTTGGCCATTATTTAGCAGAAGGATTTCTTCCGCTCTTCTTCGGTTTACGCCTAGCCAATTGGCCCAATGAGTCTGTAACAAGTGAGATTTACCCTTACCTTGGTGCGCTATTAGCAATTCTGGTCATCATTAATAAGGGTCTTAATGACGCGGTTCACGTTGCGCGAGCCTTCTCGGGGCTGGGGAAAATTCAAGATAAAAAAGGTGCGAACCTTCCAGTCAAGGGCCTCTTAAGAACAATTCGCAAAGCATTTAACTATCTACCCGCACAACGCATGTTCCACTCAATCGAATTCACTTTATACGTAGCTATTTTTGGCAGCTTTGCTCTATCTCTGGATATCGCTCTTGGAATCGCGCTCTTTGTTACTGTTGGCCACATCGCGGCAATCGTGACTTCATCAAAGTTAAGGAATAATTAAAGAATGCTATTTGTCGCCAGAGAGTTACGAGCTGCCTTTCACGATCTCTTTACAACTCGAAAATACCGCTTAATTCTGGTCAGTTTGGTTCTTATCGCAGCATTTATCTCAGTCTCTGAATTAGCTGTAGCAAAGTTATTCACCGGGATCATCCTCCATGAAGGAACTATGAGCCAGACAAAACTTGCAATTTTTGTCACAGGATTCTTTCTCTTCTTTGGTGCAACAAGAGCAGGGCATTATTTCCAGCGTATCTACCGCGTTAATGTCTTTGAAAAAGCCTTTAAAGCTTCTAAGGCCGATGTAAAAGGTTCACGCGAGAATTGGCGTTGGTCTCTGGCTTTTGAACTAACAACCTTGCTCAGCACTTGTACTCAACTTGCGGTAATTATCGCTTTCTTTACCTACCTTCACTGGGGCTTTGGATTACTCAATATTTTGGTTGTTTTAGCAATTTTTGAAATCTATGGGCGTCTTTTCAAAGATCAGATTGAAGCGCAGCGTGGATTTGTCCTGGCACGCAAGAATAAGACTCCAGTGACTAATGCAGTAAAAATAGGAACACGTATCAAATCTGGAGAAACCGGAATTTTGATTTCAGGTTCTGCAATGCTTATTCTTTTGGCCGCCCTGATTTATCTCAGCTATACAGGTGAAATTAGCCCCTCAAATACAGTCGTTCTCTTCTTTGGACTTCGGATGCAGAATTCAAATCTCTCAAATATTTCTAGTGGTTTGATGCGATTTGCAAGGGCGCTCACACATAGTGAATAAGAAAGATCTCCTGACAGTTGGATATTCAACTTTTGGCAACCGTCTAGCAAACATCAAATATCTCGATTCTGTCTCTAATTTAGTTGTAATCCAGAATCCAAATTCAGAATCTCTGCCGGCTACAGATTCCGCAGTTAAGCGAGTAGAACTCAAGAGCAGGGGTGTGGCAAAGAGCAGAAATGCCGTTATTGAGAATACGACAACGGAATACCTTCTCTTCGGTGATGATGACATTGAATTCAAAGAAGAATCCATCAATTCTGCTATCACTTATCTAGAGTCAAACCCTGATATTTCAATACTTTTGCTCCAGGCTGTCGATGAGACTGGAACTCTAAGAAAACCTTATCCAAAACAAGCGCACCCACTTAAGTTAACAAACTCCGCTAAGGCTGCAACGTACGAGATGATCATTAGAGTTTCAGATATCAAGAAGGAATCAATTAGATTCGATGAGAACTTTGGAGCAGGAGCCGAGAACTACCTCGGTGATGAATACATTTTTATCGCTGACGCTCTTCGCGCTGGCCTCAAGGGGTATTTCTTGCCGATAGTTATCGCAACGCATCCAACCGATAGCTCTGGAAGCTTTCACAATACAAAGCAGGATGCGATCGTTCGCTCTCGAATCTTCACACGCGTATTTGGTAATTGGGCGCCGTTAATGCGCCTGCTCTTTATCCTTAAGCCGCCCTCGAAGAAATTCGGCCTGCGTAACTCAATTTCCTTCCTAATTGGCAGATGACCCTCAATAGGTTGTAAACTTAATCAACACTTGGAGACGTCGCATAGCCCGGTCGAGTGCGCCTCACTGCTAACGAGGTAAGGGGTTAAACCCTTCAGGAGTTCAAATCTCCTCGTCTCCGCCGAGCCGCACAGACATTTCACAAGGTAATTTCTCTATAATTACGAAGTGAAAAGTTCTTCGGAGATTCTCAAAGCTCTTGAAAATGAATCGATAGAGATTCTACGAGAGACCGCAGCAGCTTTTCGTAAGCCAGTCCTTCTCTACTCAATCGGTAAAGATTCAGCGGTTCTCCTGCACTTAGCAATGAAAGCTTTTTATCCTGCCCAGATCCCATTTCCGGTAATGCATATCGATACAACATGGAAATTCCGGGAGATGATTTCGTTCCGCGAAGAGATGGTTCAGAAGTACAACTTAAATTTAATCAAGCACACGAATGCTCAAGGTGTTTCCGACAACATCAATCCATTTAATACTGGAGCATCTGAGTACACGCGAATTATGAAAACAGTTGCACTTCGCCAAGCGCTTGATGCAAATCAATTTGATGCAGCAATTGGTGGATCTCGTCGGGACGAAGAGCGCAGCCGAGCTAAAGAGCGCATCTTTAGTGTGCGCGAAGCGGGGCACCGTTGGGACCCACGCAATCAGCGACCAGAACTCTGGCGTACTTACAATCCAAGAATTACACCTGAGCAATCGATGCGGGTTTTTCCGCTGTCGGATTGGACAGAGCTCGACATTTGGAACTACATCGAAGAGAACGATGTTCCAGTAAATCCACTCTATTTTGCAAAAGAACGCCCTGTTGTGTTCCGTGGCGAACAGATGATCATGGTTGATGACGATCGCTTCCCACTTATTAATGGCGAAACTCCAGTGATGAAGAAGATCCGCTTCCGCACATTGGGCTGCTACCCGCTTACTGCAGCAGTTGAATCAGATGCCACTACCGTTGCTGAAATTGTCGAAGAAGTAATGAATGTGAAACTCAGTGAGCGTGCAACTCGTCTAATTGATGGCGAGAAGGAAGATTCGATGGAGAAGAAGAAGACTGAGGGTTACTTCTAATGACTCAGCAATCTACTCAGCCAATTATTCGCCTCGTTACATGTGGAAGTGTTGATGATGGCAAGAGCACGCTTATCGGACGTTTACTTGTAGAGACAGATAGCGTTCCGCACGACACAGTTGCAGCAGCACGAAATATTCGCCGAAGCGGATCGACAATTGTTGCGGGCGATATCGATTTCAGCTTGCTTACTGATGGGCTAGAAGCAGAGCGCGAACAAGGAATAACGATCGACGTTGCGTATCGCTCGATGTCACTTCTCAACGGTCGCCGATTAATTATCGCTGATGCGCCAGGACATGAGCAATACACACGTAATATGGCAGTAGCTGCATCTCGCGCAGATGTTGCACTTGTTTTAGTAGATGCATCTCGCGGAATTCGTACGCAAACTTTACGTCACCTAACAATCTGCTCGCTTATGGGCGTAACAAGAATTGCAGTTGTAGTAAATAAGTTGGATGCAACGGGATATTCGCAAGATGTCTACCAAGCGATTGTTGATGAACTTTCAGGTGTTGCTGCTCGTTTGGGAATCACCGATTATCAAGCTGTTCCAGCCAGCGCACTTGCTGGCGATAACGTTGTTCACCGCAGTACAAATATGCCTTGGTATTCAGGACCAACTCTTCTCGAATACATTCAAAGCTGGGATAAGAAGAGCGAAGCGCTTGTGAAGCCACATCTTGGCGTTCAGTTAATTGCTCGCGCGGAGAACTTTCGTGGCCTTTCAGGAACAATTTTTAATGGAACTTTCAACCAGGGCGACGAAGTAATAGTTCTACCAAGTAAGCGCAAAGCAAAGATTTCACAGATTGTTTCGCACGGTGGAGATCTCAAGAGTGCGGGCGATTCTGAGGCGGTAATTCTTGTTCTTGAACCAGATGTAGATGCAACTCGTGGCGATAGCGTCGAGCTCGCAAGTAACTTCACCGCCCCGGCAGATCGATTTAATGCAAATGTTGTGTGGTTGGGCGAGACAGAGCTCGTCCATAGCCGCTCGTACTATCTAATTGCTGGCTCGACACAAGTACCTGCAATGGTTACAAAGATTCGCCATAAGCTTGAGATTACAAGCGGGGATCACGAGGCAGCAGAAGTTCTCGCCATGAATGAAATAGGCGTAGTTGAAATTGCAACAGATTCTCCGATTGCCCTCTCTCCATATAAGGAAGATAGAAATACTGGAAGCTTTATTCTCGTAGATCGCGTAACTCTCAATACCGTTGCAGCTGGAATGGTTAACCATGTATTGCGTCGTTCCGATAACGTATCTGAGCATAAGTACGAGGTAGATTCACTTGCCAGAGCAACACAGAAGAATCAGAGCGCGAAAGTTATTTGGCTTACTGGATTATCTGGTTCGGGAAAATCCACCATTGCTAATGAACTCGAGAAGAGACTCTTCGCAGCGGGCGCTCATAGTTACGTTCTCGACGGCGACAACCTACGTCTTGGATTAAATAAGGACCTCGGATTTACTCGCGCAGACCGCGCTGAAAATGTTCGACGCGTAGGTCAAGTTGCTCATCTAATGGCAGATGCTGGTCTTATCGTGATCGTCGCACTCGTTAGCCCATTTGCAGATGACCGCGATAGTGTGCGAGAACTCTTCGACAAGGGAAAGTTTGCAGAAGTTTGGGTGAAGACACCAATTGAAGTTTGTACCGACCGTGACCCAAAGGGCCTCTACAAGAAAGCCGCCGATGGAACTCTTCCAAACCTCAGTGGTGTGGGTCAAGAGTATGAAGCGCCAACTCATGCGGAGTTGATACTTGATGGCACAGAAGATATTGCTGCAAATGTAGAAAAAATCATGAAGGAGTTGCTATGAATTGGATGCTCTTTGCCCTAGCTGGCTCCATTGCACAATTGGTCGACGGTTCGCTAGGAATGGGTTTTGGCTTAACTAGCTCAACTCTTCTACTAACACTCGGAGCGTCGGCGGCAGTTGCATCAGCTGCAGTCCACGCAGCTGAAATCGGAACAACTCTTGCTTCTGGAATTTCTCATTGGCATCGCGAGAACGTGGATCGAGACATTTTGATACGCCTCGCAATACCAGGTGGTGTGGGTGCACTTTTGGGAGCAACTTTCCTTTCAAATATCGATTTATCAGGTGGAAAAATCTTTATATCAACTATTTTGTTGCTGCTGGGATTCTTATTGCTCTACCGAAACCTTTTTGTGCAATCACCACAAGTTAGCGTTGCAGATATCTCGAATCCCAAGTATTTAACATTTCTTGGCTTTACTGGTGGTTTTATCGATGCATCAGGCGGTGGCGGATGGGGACCAGTTGTAACCCCAACTTTGCTGACAACAACTCAGACCGAACCTAGAAAAGTCATCGGCACTGTCTCTGCAGCGGAGTTCATAGTTGCAGTCTGTGCAAGCGTTGGATTCCTTCTAAATATCAGTAAATTGGATATCGATTGGTCTGCAGTAGGCGGTCTTGCACTCGGTGGAATTTTGATGGCCCCAATTGCAGCAAAACTCGTTAGTTGGTTACCGAGAAGGCAGCTTGGAATATTTGTAGCGATTGCAATTATTGTGATCAACGGAATCAGACTGCTGAGTGCATAATGAGTAAAAGAGTTGTAGCCCATGTCGGATTCCATAAGACAGGTACAACTGCCCTTCAAGAGAGTTTCTCTAAGAATTCCGGTGTGCTAAAAACTCTGGGAATTATCTACCCAGATTTGGGACAGAAAGCTCACCACAGAGCTGCCTGGGCTCTTGCTGGACGTATCTGGGGTTGGAAGAATCGTGGTGGCGTACAAACTCCAATCGCTGAATGGCAGAAAATTGTAAAGAGTATAAAGAAGAATCGTGGAACGAGCTTGATCAGTAGTGAATTCTTCTGCGAGCTAGATGAAGAGAAAATCAATAAGTTTAAAGCCGATATAAAAGTTGATGACGTGACAATTGTCTTCACCTTGCGCCCACTCGTGAAACTACTTTCATCTTCATATCAGCAGTATTTAAAGTATGGCCTAACGCCAACGTATGAGGAATGGCTACATTCAGTTCTTGATGAACCAGGGATCTCAAAGTTGACACCTACCTTTTGGAAACGTCACGAACATGGGCGAGTAGTTTCGCAGTGGGCAAAAGTTTTTGGACCAGAGAATGTCGTAGTAGTTGTAGCAGATGAAGCTCAGCCGACAGCTATCTTTGAAGCTTTTAACTCTATTCTCGGAGTCCCATCCGGAACCTTGGCGCAGATCGAAGGAATTGCAAGTAATCGCTCTCTTACCTATGAAGAGATTTGCCTACTTCTAGAAGTGAATAAGAATTTTCCAAAGAAGCGCGATTGGTCTGAGTATGAAATTTACATTCGCGAGGGAGCGATTAAGCATTTGACAGATAAAGTAAAGGTTTCAAAAGATGCTGAAAAGTTGCTCACTCCACAGTGGGCATTTGATAAAGCTCGCGAAATAGGTGCGGCATCAATGAGAGAGTTAGAGTCATCAGGCGTTAAAGTAATTGGAAGCCTGGATAACTTCCCTAATGCTCAAATTCCCATTGGAGATAATTCCGAGATTACTCATGTTTCACTAGGTGCTGCCGCTCAAGCGCTCATTGGGGTGGATAACAGAACTCTGCGCCGTCAGAGTGCACGTGTATTGGTGATTGAATTACGTAGGCGTTTGAAGAAGTTAGTCATTAAATAACCTTCGAGATAATAAATTTATATTCTCATGTAAAGTTGTCACATGCCTCAGTACAAAGTAGCCATTGTCGGAGCAGGACCTGCTGGCTACTTTGCAGCTCAAGCGCTCCAGAATCTACAGAGCGAAGAGCTGCAGTTTTCGATTGACATGATTGAGCGCCTTCCGACTCCTTGGGGCCTAGTCCGTAGCGGAGTTGCACCTGATCATCCCAAGATTAAGACCGTTTCAAAGGTATTCGAAAAGGTAGCCAACGAACCCAACTTTCGACTCTTTGGAAATGTAGAGCTCGGAAGCGATTTAAGGATTGAGCAATTGCGTGAGCGCTATGACGCAGTGGTTATTGCAACTGGATCTGCCCTTGGAAAAACTCTTGGTATTCCGGGCGAAAATCTTCCTGGCTCGATGTCGGCTGCAACATTTGTTCCTTGGTACAACGCCCATCCAGATTTCAAGGATGAGTCAATCGACTTAAGTTGCGATACCGCAGTTGTCATTGGCGCCGGCAATGTCGCGATGGATGTTGCTCGCATGCTGGCACTTGAACCAAGTGAGCTAGACCCAACAGATACAGCAGACCACGCCATTGATCTCTTTAAGAAGAGCGCTGTCCGAAAGGTGGTAATCAGTGCTCGTCGCGGTCCAGAACATGCAGCGTTTACATCACCAGAACTTCGTGAACTGCCAAAGCTTGAGCATACAAATGTTGAGATATCGAGGAAAGATATAGAAGATGCACTTGCTCGCGTCGGTGCAGAAATTGAGAAAGATACAAAGAGCAATCTAGATGCAATGCTCTTAATTGCAGAACGAGAAGCCAAAGACCACGAACGCACTATGAAGTTTCAATTCTTGGCAACACCAGTTGAGATCAAAGGAAACGGGCGAGTAGAAGAAGTTGTTTTCAAGAAAACTGGTGGCGATGAAACCTTCAGCATTAAATGTGGCTTAGTTATTACAGCAATTGGCTACCAAGCAGCTTCATTAGAAGGCATTCCATATGAGAATGGCAAAGTAGTAAATGTTGAAGGTCGAGTTGCACCAGAAACTTATGTTGTTGGCTGGGCAAAGCGCGGTCCATCTGGGGTCATTGGAACTAATAAATCAGATGCTGCCGATGTTATGAAGTTATTGGTGGAAGATCTCAAGAGCCCTAAGAACGCTGGCGATATCATCGATGTAATTACACATAACAGAGTTGTAACCCAAAACCATTGGCAGGCCATTAATGAGGCAGAAATCGCCGCAGGTGAGCCTGTCGGCAAGCCTCGTCGCAAGGCAGTCGTTCGCGAAGAGCTCCTGAAACTCGGTAGACTTTAGTACGTGCGATTTATCAATGAGCCGTTATACGACCTGACCTACGACGATGTATTTATGGCTCCAAGCCATTCAGAACTTACAAGCCGTATGGATGTAGATCTTTCATCTAATGATGGAAGCGGAACAACAATCCCATTAGTCGTAGCAAATATGACCGCTATCGCCGGGCGTCGTATGGCCGAAACAATGGCTCGTCGCGGTGGAATGGTCGTTATTCCTCAAGATATTCCTATTCCAGTTGTAGCTGATGTCATCGCTTCCGTTAAATCACGCCACATATTCTTTGAAACACCTATAACACTTACTCTTAAAGAGACTGTGGCTGATGCGGCATCGCTCATTCACAAGCGCGCACATGGCGCAATAATCATTGTGGATGGCAGAAAGCCAGTAGGAATCGTTACAGAAGAAGATTTAGCAGGTGTCGATCGCTTTACTCAGCTGAGCCAAGTGATGACTCAAGAGCTGACAACAATGCCGGACTCTCTTGATCCACGCCAGGCATTTGAGTTTTTACATGAGCGACTTCGCACTGTGGCTCCTGTGGTTTCAGCTAACGGGGATCTCGTTGGAATCATTACAAAGGTAGGCGCTCTTCGTGCAACTCTCTACACACCAGCAGTCGATAAGAACAATAAGTTGCGTATTGCAGCTGCGGTAGGAATCAATGGAGATGTTGCCGATAAAGCAGCGAAGCTAGTTGCAGCCGGCGCAGATGTTCTTGTAGTTGATACCGCCCACGGTCATCAGAAGAAGATGATCGAAGCGCTACAAATCATTAAGGAGTTAAACCTCAATGTTCCAATTGTTGCTGGTAACGTCGTAACAGCTGCAGGTGTGCGCGATCTCGTTGCAGCTGGCGCAGACATTATTAAGGTTGGCGTTGGACCAGGTGCAATGTGTACAACACGTATGCAGACCGGCGTCGGACGCCCACAATTTTCTGCAGTTCTTGAATGTGCAACCGAAGCAAAGAAGCTAGGTGCGCATGTATGGGCAGATGGTGGAGTCCGCCATCCCCGCGATGTCGCACTTGCCCTTGCTGCAGGTGCATCACAAGTAATGATCGGTTCTTGGTTTGCCGGGACATATGAATCACCTGGAGATTTAATGCGCGATAGTTCTGGTCGTTCATATAAAGAATCATTTGGAATGGCTTCTAAGCGCGCAGTTAGTGCACGCACTTCTCAAGAAGATGCATTTGACCGCGCTCGTAAGGCGTTATTCGAAGAAGGCATTTCATCATCAAAGATGTTCTTAGACCCAGCGCGTCCAGGTGTAGAAGATCTCATCGATGAAATTATTTCTGGGCTACGTTCATCATGCACATATGCGGGTGCGCATAATCTTGCTGAGTTTGCAGAGCGCGCTGTTGTGGGAATCCAATCTGCCTCTGGATATGCAGAAGGCCGCCCACTGAGCACTTCTTGGCGAGGCTAAATAGGCAGTTTTTCAGTATGCGAGAAAGCCGGTACTATTCGCATCCGTAATAAACAATTACATAAGCGTGCGTAGCTCAACGGATAGAGCATCTGACTACGGATCAGAAGGTTAGGGGTTCGAATCCCTTCGCGCGCACAAGTTAAGCTCTCGGTGCCTTTCACACCGAGGGCTTTTCTTCTTTGTATCGCCACGGGGTGGGTTCTATTTTCATCTAGCGCTCCCTTCCTTTCTCAGGCAGAATTTCGGAATGAGAAGCGGACGCATTTTGACTCTTGCTTTGACCCTAGCCCTGGCTCTCACAGGATGTGGCGAAAGTTCAAAGTATTACCCGTCATCTAAAGAAGACGGGATCTTCTTCTCAGTTCCCAAGAGTTGGACCGAGCTTTCGACATCTGCACTCAACAAGCATGAAAAGGAATCTGAAGATTCCCAAGTGGGCTCTCGTCAAAAACTTGTTAGATGGCAGATTGCTTACTCGACGGACCCAAAGTTTAAAGTCTCAGAAGTGTTTAACCTCATTGCACCTTCAGAGCCATTGGTTTTTGCCAGAGTTCGCGATCTCTCTTCAACCGAAATAAATGAATATTCATATAACTCGCTACGTGATGCGATTGTTCCAATCACCAAAATCGTTGATGGTGAAGTTTCGGGGACTCCTGATTTTGAGATTTTGCGGGATCGTGAATTCGTACAAGAGGGTGCGAGGGGAGTGCAGACCAACTACCGTTTTTCATTTGAAGGCGTTAAGCAGACTTTCAATCAAATATCACTGATGTCTAACGATCATTCGACCCTGTATCTCTTTGTAGTTCGATGTGAGAGCGAATGCTTTAAGAAGAATAAGAAGGAAATCGACGAAATTATTAGTTCATACACAGTACAGGGGGCAAAATGAGCGAGCTAGAGAATCGAACCAGTCGACCTCGAGATACTGATCGTAAAACTCGAATTCATCTCTCCTTCTACGACCGCATTAAGTTCCTGCTCCTCTTCGGCGTTACCTTTCTAGTACTAACTTGGTCGAGCCTTGCAGAAAATCCGATTCTGAGTGTTGAAGATGCGTTAAATGAAACCGCTCGCACTAAATCCTGGCTCATCCTTCTAGCCGGGATTGAAGTTATTCGCCAAATTCACTTCATTTTTGCAGAATTACTGGCTCCGTATCATGGTATTTGGAAGCGATACTTTGAATTTGTTGATCGTCAGGTTCACAGGTTAAGTGATTGGACTCGCTTTCGCTTATCTCGCGTAATCAAGTGGGCGCTCGTTCTTTTCTTGCTCGCTGTAATTCTGGGTGCAATTTATGAAGAGACACCAATCAAGGCTCTCTTCTTAGCTCCCAAAGCATTCTTAAGTGCGCTGCCATTTCTTGGACAGCTACTATTTGCAGTTTTCTTTGTCATCATTCAATTTGCCGCGATCTTCTGGTTCTTAAGTCGCGGTGGAGTCGATACATATTTCCCAGATGACATTAGAACTCGGTTTAGCGATGTGTGGGGACAAGACCACGTTCTTAATCGCATCCGGGAAAATTTGCTCTTTCTCGAGACTCCAGAAGAGATTGAGAAGCATGGTGGTTATGTCCCAGGCGGAATTCTCTTGTGGGGGCCTCCTGGCACAGGAAAAACTCTTATGGCTGAATCAATGGCAGGCGAATCAGGTAAGCCATTCGTCTTCGTAGATCCAGGGGCATTTACAAATATGTTCTTTGGTGTCGGCGTACTTAAAGTCAAGAGTCTCTTCCGAAAACTTCGTAAATTAGCCTTGCGTTATGGTGGAGTTGTCGTCTTCTTCGACGAAGCAGATTCACTTGGAAATCGAGGAATCGTTTCACAAGGCGGTCCGCAACGAACTTCAACGATGGAGAAATCAAAGATATTTGAGAGCAACTGTCACGGCGGAGCTTATTTATCCGAACCCGCAGTCTCTGCAATCGCACGCGATAAATTCGTCATGGGTGGCGCTGCTGGCGGCGGAGGCGGAGGGGGTATGGGAACACTACAGGCGCTCCTTACTGAACTCTCTGGCCTTAAGAAGCCACGCGGTTTCTTTAATCGTATTGTGCGACGCACCTTAGGTATGCGCCCCAAGAATCCGCCTAAGTATCGAATTCTTGTAGTGATGGCTACCAATATGCCAGAAGCCCTCGATGAAGCATTGCTTCGCCCAGGTCGCATTGATCGTATGTATCGCGTTGGATATCCAAGTAAAGCAGGACGTGTTCGTACCTACGAGGGATACCTATCTAAAGTTTCACACTCCTTAACTGCAGAAGAGATTGACAAGATTGCAACAATCACGCCTTATGCCACAGGTGCAACAATTAAGGACACAATTAATGAAGCGCTGATCATGGCAATTCGTAATGGTCGAACATCAATTGAATGGTCGGATATCGTTAAAGCTAAGCAGCAGAAGGAACTTGGACCGTCTGAAGATGTTGAATACATCGAGCGTGAACGTCATGCTGTTGCTGTCCACGAAGCATGCCACGCTGTTATGGCACACCGCACTCGCCAACATATGTCTATTGATCTGGCAACGATTGAAAAGGGTTCTGACTACTTAGGAATGGTGGCAAGCATTCCGCCGGATGATCAATTCACTCGTTGGAAGACTGAATATCAAGCGGATATTTTGGTTTCACTTGCATCCCTTGCCGGCGAACGAATGTTCTTCGAAGGAGATAACTCATCCGGTGTGTCAGGAGATCTCGAAAGTGCAACGACAATCGCATCCTTAATGGAAGGTCATTGGGGAATGGGCTCAACAATTTCTTCACATGTCAGTAATCGACGTTTTGAGATGGGCGCACCTGGTGGTGGAAAAGGAAAAGACGACACCGAAAAGCAGATGAGATTAGCGCTTAGCGATCGCATCGAAGAGAATCTAAGCAAGTTGCTAATTCAGGCTGAAGAAATCTTGCGTGATAATCGCAACCAAGTATTGGCACTTGCGCATGCGCTAGAGACATATAAAACGATGTCGGGAGAAGATGTTGCAGCTGTTATCGAAGGAGAGAAGGGATCAATAGTCGACGGTCGCCCATATCTAGATCCTTCATTTTTGGCAGAGATCGAGAAGTATCACAGCGCATCTGTCGTTGCTCATCGCGAACATAGAGTTCCTGATGTGCACCTGCCAGAAATTCCGGTTATAGCGCGTCCATAACGGTGATTGTTTCACCAAGAACTAAATCGGCGGCGATTGGTCGCCATGCCTTGCTATTTTCATTGACCATGTGAGCATCCCAGTCTGCACGCGTGCTCCAGATCTCCCAGACATTTACAACATCTGATTTCTGAGTATCACGATAGATCTCGATAAATTCGCAGCCTTCTTCTCCACGAATTATCTGGATGTGCTTACTGAGAGCCTCAATGAATTGGTCGAACTTACCCGGCTTCACATCAATGGCTACAAATAGAAATACTTTTTGCATTATCAAACCTTACCGGAAGACTTATGATTAACACATGGCTACCTTGGCGATCGACATCGGCGCCACAAAATTTGCGGTCGCACTAGTAAACCCGAAGCGAGAAGTTCTCTTCCGCCAAGAAGTCTCGGCATCGCAACTATGGGAAGGCCTCGCGAGAATTTTGACTGAGATTGCCGCAGATCAATCTCATCAAGTTACCAAGATTGGCATTGGTAGTGCGGGCCCCATCAATACGCAGAACGGGGAAATCAGTCCCGTGAATATCGCAGCATGGAGATCCTTCCCGCTAGTTGCAAAAGTGAAGGAAATATTTCCGAAGGCTGATGTGAAGATGATTGGCGATGCTGTTGCACTCGCTGTCGCAGAACATGCAATAGGTGCAGGCGTTGGCTCAAGGAATATGTTGGGGATGGTTGTTTCAACCGGTATTGGTGGCGGAATCATTGTTGATGGTGCACCACTTGAAGGAGATTTCGGTAACGCCGGGTATTTTGGTCATACAGTGGTTGGCGATTATGACGGCGGATGCAACTGTGGTCGCATTGGATGCGTTGAAGGATATGCAAGCGGTATCAGCATGGTCCGCTTTGCCAAGAAAAGCGGTTGGACTGGTGAAGATTTTGTCGCACTTGCACAAGCAGCTCGTGAAGGTGATAAATCTGCGATTGCTGCTATTGAATTTGGTACAGAACATTTAGCTAAGGCGATCATCAACATTGCACAGATTTTCGACCTTCATTGTGTTGTTGTAGGTGGAGGAGTAATCGAATCTGGGGATATTTACTGGCAACCGCTGAAAAGTGCCCTGATTACCCAGTCAACTTCTCTTAATCTTGTTCAGCCGATAAAGTTACTCCCTGCGCAATTAGAGCGCGATGCAGGTTTGATAGGAGCGGCAATGGTGGCGGGTCTTGAGTAATTTCACACTCTCAATTGATTGCGGAGGACTCTTTATTAAGAGCTGCGTTCTTGATGATTCAGGAACCATGCATGCCGCACCTACTCGTATCGAAACTCCTTACCCTCTCTCTACCGATCGGTTTCTAGAGACTGTAAAACAGATTGCAGATTCACTTCCTAAAGCAGCACGAGTTACCGTAGGCGTTCCTGGAATGATTCGTAATGGTGTCGTGGTTGCAACTCCGCATTACATTAATGATGCAGGTCCACACACTCGAATGAACCCAGAGCTAAAGGAGCAGTGGTGGGGCTTTGACGCACAAGCTGCGATCGAGGCAAAGCTCGGGATCCCAACAAAGGTGCTCAATGATGCTGAAGTTCATGGCGCAGGAGTCGTAACGGGATCAGGCCTGGAGATAGTTCTTACTCTCGGAACCGGTCTTGGATTTGCGGTATTCCACGGTGGAAAATTATCTCCACACTTTGAACTTTCTCACGCAACTGTTCGTAGAAATACAACTTATGACACATGGATTGGTGATCGCGAACGTCGCCGAATGGGAAATACATTCTGGTCTCGACGTGTGCGCCTCATGGTTTCAGAGTTGCGACCAGTATTTCTCTGGGATCGCCTCTACATAGGTGGAGGAAATTCTCACAGCATTCAACAACGCGACTTAACGCTCATGGGCGATGATGTAGTGATTGTTCCGAACTCTGCAGGCGTTGCTGGCGGGGTTCGTGCTTGGCAGCTCTAGCTAAGCTCTAACAGCTTTCGCAAAGTCACGGAAATCTTCAACTAGTAGATCAATCTCAGTCTGACCGTGCGCAAGAGATATTAACCACTGCTCATCAAGTCCTGGAGGAGTGATGATTCCACGGTTAAGTGCGAATAGCCAGTGTGCTTCAGCAATTCCAAAGTCTGTTGCTTTGTAATCACGATAGTTACGAACTGGCTTTGTTGACCATGTTACGCAGCCCTTAACTCCAAAACCAACTGTGTGCGCAGGCAATTGATACTCATCGATGATGTCACCGATACGAGTCAACGCCTGGAAGTTGAATTCTTCGGCTACAGCAAGTGCTTCATCTGTACAAATACGATCAATTGCGCGAACGCCAGCCATTGCTAATGGATTACCGTTAAATGTACCGAAGTGAGCCATCTTGCCGTTAGTGACGAAATCCATGTACTTCTTCTTGCCACCAAATGCGGCAAGTGGAAGTCCGCCACCGATTGATTTTGCAAGAGTAATCAAATCTGGCTTTACACCCAGGCGAGCAGATGCACCGTGTGCGCCAGCTGTAAGTCCTGTCTTAACTTCATCAAAAATAAGAACAACGTTGTACTGATCGCATAGCTCGCGTACGCGCTCAAGATAACCAGCATCTGGAAGCACGATTGCAAGATTTTCGAGTACTGGTTCAACAATGAAGCAAGCAATCCTTGTCGCATTCTTCGCAAACATCTGCTCGAGAGATTCGATATTGTTAAATGGAACTACGTAGATATCTCCAGGCACAAGGTTTGAATCAATGACCGGATTCGGTTCGTCAGCATCACCAACAAGGTTGAGCGCAGGCTTACTTGAAACGACAAATGGGTCATAGCTGCCGTGATAACCACCTTCAATTTTAAGGATGCCCATCTTCTCGGTGGCAGAACGCGCAACGCGAACGGCGTACATTGTGGATTCAGTACCTGAGTTGGTGAAGCGAACCTGATCAATTCCAAAGCGCTTGCAGATTCGCTCCGCGGCATCGGTTGAGGTTGGTGATGGGGTTACAAAGAGCATTCCCTGGTTGAGTGAGCTCTGAATCTCTTCAACGACTACAGGATTGAGGTGGCCTGCAAGCATTGCACCGAAGCCCATTGATAGATCGAGAAGCTGACGACCATCTACATCGGTCATATATGCGCCTTTGGCGGATGCAATCGAGATTGGGTATGGATCCCAGTGCTGGAAACTTGAAGTTACACCGAGCGGCAGGGAATTAAATGCTCGCTTGCTCTCGGATGCGGAACCTTGGGTTCCTTCAGTGAATCGATCCCACTCAGCCTTGAGAACCGCTGAAATCTTCTCTGGCGAGACGGGTAATGATGTGGACGGGACGTATCTATGTGTATTTGCGTGGTGCGATTGAATCGCTGCGTTTGTAGTCATTGTAAAGCTGTACTTCAAGAATCTCTGATTTAGAGATTAATTGAAAGGTACTCTCCTTTGAGTGTTGCGTTTTTAGGCGCAGAGGTAATTATCGCTCAAGGTAAAAAACTTTGCAACTAATCGATTTTCTCGCGTGGCTATAGAGGAATTAATGAGAAAACATAGACTTAAAGACCATCTGATCAATAAAGTCATCCCATTCCTTTGAACTAATTGGATTAGTGACAATGTCATCAACAATCTTTCCTAAGGTATACGACTGAATAAAAATAGCTGCTACATGTGGATTCAAATTCTTATCGAAGTAACCTTTTTCTATAACTTCGCGAAAAATATCCGTTAGCCCCGTTGTTAGGCGCTCTTGTTCAATTGCAAGTAGCTTTTGGAATCGCTCATGACCTTGAGAGTTACCGATTGTGCGAGCTCGTTCGTAACGGAAGTTTTTATATTCAGCAGATTGAGTTAGGTAGGTCATTTTCTTGACGCCTTCGAAAACTTCATCTTTACTCTTGGCCTTACTAATAATCGCCACTATCAGTTCGATACTTCGATCGACCCAATCGGCATACCTTGCAACCTGCGCCGATTCGAGGAGTTCAGCTAAATCTTCGAAGTGGTGATAAAGACTTCCTTTGGATATTCCAGATTTTTCAAGAATTTCATCTACTGCAATCTCCTGTGGCAATTGCGTATCCAAGAGCTTGACTGCAGTGTCAATGAGATGAGTCTTTGTTGGGTGGACTGATTGGCGCATACTGAAGTCTAATTCAAACTGCAGCTCATATCTATTCACGCTAGGGTCTGGCATATGAGAGCAGAGACAGTAGTTCCAGTTAACGAAGTTATTGCAACGAGAAGAAGTCCCCGTTCTTTCGATGAAAGCGCTGTCATTAGTGACCAGGACCTTCTGGGTATTCTCGAAGCTGCGCGTTGGGCGCCATCTGCTTTCAACGGACAACCTTGGCGCTTCTTCCTTGGTAAGCGTGGGGATGAATTGTTCAATCAAATTATGGCCTCGCTTGCTCCCTTCAATCAATCTTGGGCAGAGCGATCATCTGCACTGATTTTGGTTGCAGCAAAAACAGTAAAGAGTGACGGCACTATTCATGCTGACTATCAATTTGATTGCGGTCTTGCAGTTGGACAGCTTGTTATTGAAACTCATCACCGCGGACTGATTGCACATCAAATGACAGGCTTCGATAAAGCAATCGCCCAAGAACAACTCTCACTTACCGCAGAGCTTGTGCCTGTAGTTGTAGTCGCTATTGGGAAGCAAGATGCACCTGAAAAGTTAAGCGGTCCACTTTTGGAACGAGAGCTCGCCAAGCGTGAAAGGCTTTCGTTAACAGAGATTGTTGTAAAGGGCTTACCTGTTTAGAAGCGAGAGCGAATCTCCCAAAGATCTTTAAATACTGGATTAAAGAGCGTACTTGCTAAATATTCGACCCCACTCGAGCCGCCAGTACCCATCTTGTGGCCGATAGTGCGTTCGACCATCTTTACATGTCGATAGCGCCACTCTTGGATACCTTCATCGATATCCAATAAGCGCTCTGCGACCATCGCACTTTCTGGATCGTTCTGGTGAACGTGAAGAAGTACATCTTGGACTTCAACGTTTGATTGGTAAGCGGTGGATTTGTCACGAGATGTAACAGAAGTTGGAATCGCATGACCACGCTTAACAATGTATTCGAGGAATGAATCCCAAATTGAGTTTTTAGAAGTAATTTCTGCAATCTCTGATTGGATTTCTGGTGGAAGATGTCCAGCCATCCGACTATCACGTCGACCCAAGATTGCTTCAACTTTTCTAAACTGCGCAGATTGAAAACCGCTTGAAGATGATAAATACCCGCGAAATGCATTGAATTGCAGAGGAGTCATCGTTTCGAGGATATCCACTTGGGCAACACAAACCTTCAGAATGGTTCGGATGCGACCTAATATCGAGAGCGAGTAATGGGTATCCCCATTTTCGAGTGCGCGCTGGGCTTCTGAGAATTCATGTATCAACTGCTTAAACCAGAGTTCGTAAGTCTGATGAATAATGATGAAGAGCATCTCATCGTGCTCTGGTCCATCAGAGAGAGGCTTCTGGAGCTTTAGTAAGTCATCAACTGCAAGGTATGAGGTGTAGGTCAGCGCTGAATCAAAGTCGTTGCTCATGTAACTCGTGAATCCGATCCTTCAACTGTCTCATACTGACGGGTTTCAGTAAGGTCTTTAATGCGTTGGAATCCATCCCAGACTTCGACATAGGAAGTTGGAAGTGGTGCAATCGCAAGACGAATAGCGTTGGGAGTTCTGTAATCTGGAATCACATTGGCATATTTACGTAGCGCTACACATATCTTTGCTGCATCAGGATGACCAATAGAGATATGCCCACCACGCTCCTTTGGGTTTCTTGATGTCAGAAGTGTGTATCCCAGGGGTGCAAGCCATTCGTCGAAGAGGTCAATCATCATCTGAGTTCCGATTGCAGTCTTAGATGCAATTGCATCGATGCCGGCTTCGGCAATCATTTCATAGGCAACTTGTACGCCACGGATTCCAATAATTGATGGGCTAGCAATTTGGAAACCACGAATTCCCTTTGCCTTAACAAAGTCAGGGCCCATTCCAAATTGATCCTCATTTGCAAACCAGCCTTGAATTGGAGTTTGTAGTTCTCCCTGAATCTTTTTGGCTACATAGAGCCATGCGGGTGAACCTGGTCCGGAGTTTCCGTATTTGTATGTACACCCAACTGCGAGATCCACACCGTTTTCATCAAAGTTCATTTCGATTGCCCCGGCTGCATGGCTTGCATCCCACACCACGAGAGCACCGTAGCTTCGCGCGAGATCGGTAATAGATTTGATATCAGAACGTGCACCAGAGCGATATTGAATTACTTCAAGGGTAACGAGAGCTACATCTTCTGACATGTATTTCTCAAGAAGTTCCGCAGTTACCAATTCATTTTCTGCAATAGATGGATCTTCATTATCAATAATTATCAAATTAAGTCCATGTTGCTTTGCAATGCCATCGAGTATGTAACGATCTGTAGGAAAGTTTGCAGCATCGGTGATAATTGTTTTTCGCCCTGGGCGCGCAGTGATTGCAGCGAGGCAGAGTTGATAGAAGTTAACTGATGTTGTATCGCAAACTAGAACCTGACCTGCAGCAGCGCCGAGGGCAGCCCTTCCGAGAAGATCGCCAGCAACCTGTGCCTCATCAATCCAGTGGCTCCATCCCGTAACAACCTCATTGCCCCACTCCTGAGACAGGAAGTCGCTGACGGCCTTTACCGTTGCATGCGGCAAGCGGCCCAAAGAATTGCCATCGAGATAACAGAGATTGGGGTCTGTGATAACGAATTTACTTCTGTAATGAGCCAGCGGATCGTTCTTATCTAGCTCCAGCGCATAAGCGCGGTCAGTAACCTTCATAGTTCAAAGGTACGCTCTCCTACCGTGGCGCGCAATGTTGTGAATATCGAAGAGGTCTCTAAAGCCTTTGATATTCGCCCTCTTCTTGATGGTGTCTCACTTGGCGTCTCTGAAGGCGATCGAATAGGCATTGTTGGCCGAAATGGTTCTGGAAAAAGCACGCTGATGAAAATTATTGCTGGGATTGAAGAACCAGATGCGGGGCGTGTGACAAAGACAAACGCTGCTCGTATTGGAATTCTCTCGCAAATTGATACTGCGCAAGCAAATGCAACTGTTGGAGATGTAGTCATTGGAAATCGCGAGAAACATGAATGGGCGAGTGACCCACTTATCCGCGAAATCTTTACCGGGCTATTTGGTGGCTTTGATGACCACCTCTTTGAGCGCGTCTTTGCTTCGCTTTCCGGTGGAGAAAAACGCCGCGTCGGTTTAGCGAAGTTGCTAATCGATGATCTTGATTTAATTCTGCTCGATGAGCCAACAAACCACTTGGATGTTGAGGGAGTGGCTTGGCTGGCAGAACATTTGAATAAACGTAAAGATTTAGCTCTTCTAGTAGTAACGCACGATCGCTGGTTCCTGGATGCAGTGACAGATCGCACTTGGGAAGTTGTTCTAGGCAAAGTCGAAGAGTATGACGGTGGTTATTCGGCTTTCGTTTTAGCTAAAGCCGAACGCGCTCGCCAAGCAGGAGCAATGGATGCGCGACGCAATAATTTGATTCGCAAAGAACTAGCCTGGCTTAGAAGAGGCGCACCTGCACGAACAACAAAACCGAAGTTCCGAGTTGATGCCGCTAATGAATTAATCTCCACAGAGCCCGCTCCACGTGATTCAACCGAGCTCTTAAAGTTTGCTCTCAATCGCCTTGGAAATACAGTCTTTGAACTTCATCACGCAGTGATTAAAGCTGGGGATAAAGAGTTAATCGATAACCTGACCTGGAACGTTGGACCAGGTGATCGCATTGGAATCGTTGGCGTAAACGGTGCAGGAAAGACAACGCTGATGCGCACTCTTGCAGGGCTCAATCAACCTGCTGCTGGGAAACTAGTTACGGGTATTACTGTGAAGACTGCATTTCTGACTCAGCATCTTGATGAACTTGATCCAACATGGCGACTACTTGAAGCAGTTGAAAAAGTAGCTACCCATGTGGAGATCGGCAAAGGCAAGACGTTATCTGCATCGCAACTCTGCGAACGACTTGGTTTTGATCGTGATGCTCAGTGGACGCCAGTTGCCAATCTCTCTGGTGGAGAGCGTCGACGTTTGCAACTCACAAGACTGCTGATGGATTCACCCAATGTTGTTTTGCTCGATGAACCAACAAATGATTTTGATATTGAAACACTCACCGAGTTAGAAGACTTACTGGATAGCTACGGTGGAACTCTGATTGTCATTTCTCACGACAGATACTTCCTTGAGCGAGTCTGCGATCGCTTCTACGGACTCCTAGGCGATGGAGCGTTAAGAGATCTGCCTCGTGGAGTAGATCAGTACCTGGAGCAACGAGTAGATGCACTGAATAAATCGAGCAGTGGTTCTTCCAAAAGCGCATCAACATCCAGTGCAGCAGAACAACGACAGTTGAAGAAAGATTTGGCTCGAGTTGAAAAGCAGGTGGCAAAAGGTAAAGAGCGCTTGGCGACGCTCCTTGAAGAACAAGAGCGTGAATCCATGAACCACGTGCGCCTAAGTGAAATTACTGGCGAATTAGAAAAGGTACGCGAAGAGCTACAAATTCGAGAAGAAGAGTGGTTGGAGATCACTCTCGCTCTCGAAAGTTAATAGGATTGGTGCCATGTCGAGAAAGAACCAGAGGTTAGATTTCCTCGCAGCCATTTCTGGCGTGATGATTGCACTGCAAGCTAGAGCTAATGGTGAACTTTCACATCTCATTGGTAACGGTGTCCAAGCAGCCCTTGTCTCATTCGGTTCAGGGCTACTCATCATTGCTGTTGTCGCAATCTTTAGCCCAAGTATTAAAGCTGGCGCACGAAATCTCAAGGGCGCTGTAGATCGTAAAGAGCTACCTAAATGGACTCTGTTCGCTGGCGCACTCGGTGGAAGTTTTGTCGCTGTGCAGACACATATCGTGCCCTTGATTGGCGTAGCTATTTACTCTGTTGCATCAATTGCTGGGCAAACAGCAGCCTCTCTTGTTGTTGATCGAATCGGACTCACCGGTGGCGGTAAGAAACACATCACTCCACGACGCATTGCAGCAGCTCTCTTCACCGTCTTTGCTGTATTTATCTCTGTCTTTGATCGCCTTGACGGAAGAGATCTTTCACTCTTTGCCGTAATGATGGGATGTGTAGCCGGTGCAATAGTTGGGGTACAACGGGCTCTTAACGGTCAGATTAATGAACATTCGCATCAGAGTTTTACAACTTCATTCTTAAACTTTTTTATGGGCACAACATTCCTCTTTGTATTCCTTTTGATTCTTGTCGCAGTGGGACCCACTGAATTTGTCCCACTCCCATCCGGTCCTTGGTGGATCTACACAGGCGGAGTCTTAGGGGTTATTTACATCGCATTTACATCAACGATTGTTCAACATTTAGGAGTTCTCACATTTACGCTCTTTAGCGTCGGTGGACAACTGGTGGGATCGCTACTCATCGATCTTTATTCACCGACAGACGGTGTCAATGTCAGCGTCTATCTTGTTTCAGGAATCGTTATGACTTACTTTGGCGTGGTGGTCGGTGGCGTGAATAATTCACAATCCCGGAAACGATTGAAGCAGTAATAAAGAAAGCAGCAATCGCGTAAGAGAAAGTTTTTACCCATGGTAAAGATGCTGCGTAGTAACCGGCCAGAGTGATTCCAGCACCCCAGAGCACTGCACCTAAGGCATTTGCTGATAAGAATTTGTAGTAATTCATCTTAGAAGCACCAGCAATTGGTGGAACGAAAGTTCTAATCCAAGGGAAGAAGCGCGCAGCTACGACAGCCCACCAACCGGTTCGTTCATAGAACCGTTCCGAATTGGCAATCATTTTCTGCATACGCGGTGATTGATGCTTATCTAAATATGGTCGACCGATTACACGGCCAATAACAAATCCCACTTGGTCGCCGAAGAATGCAGCCGCGAGAATGATTGCTACTAAGAGCGCGATATTGATATTTCCATGAGCGGCTGCAACTAATCCAGCGCTAAATAACACTGAATCACCAGGCAAAAAGAATCCAAAGAGCAGCCCCGTCTCAATAAAGACGATTGCACCGATTACTACGTAGAAAATAAATGGAGCTAGCGATGAAAGCTGTTCATCAAATGAGGCAGCTAACTCGATCACACTGACTGCTTTACTGCCGCCGCGACTTTAGTTACAACATTCGGATCGAAGACACTCGGTACGATAAATGATGTGTTGAGCTGGGAAGGACTAACGCAATCTGCGATTGCTTCAGCTGCTGCAACCAATAACTTATCTGTGATCTTATGAGCGTGCGCATCCAATAGGCCACGGAAAATTCCAGGGAAAGCCAAGACGTTATTAATCTGATTAGGGTGATCGCTTCGACCTGTTGCAACAACCGCTGCGTACTTACGTGCAATGGCAGGGTCAATCTCAGGATCAGGATTTGCAAGCGCAAAGACAATTGAGCCCGGTGCCATTGCAGCGACATCTGCTTCATTAAGCACCTTCGGTGCGCTGACTCCGATGAAGATATCGGCGCCGACCATCGCTTGGTGAATATCGCCTGAGAAATTCTCTTGATTTGAATTCTCGATAAACCAATCACGCATTGGATCTTCCGATTTTGAATCTTTCTTGATCACACCATCTTTGTCGAAAGCGATAATGTGTTGCGCTCCACTTAAGACCAGTAAACGTGCAATTGCAGTGCCAGCTGCACCAGCACCGCTCATGATGATTTTCACTTGGCCAATATCTTTCTTTACTAACTTCAAAGCATTGCGAAGCGCTGCAAGAACAACAATTGCTGTTCCGTGCTGATCATCGTGGAATACAGGGATATCAAGTAATTCGCGTAGACGTCGTTCGACTTCGAAACAACGAGGCGCCGAGATATCTTCGAGGTTAATTCCGCCATATACAGGTGCAATTAGCTGGACCGTGCGAACAATTTCATCAACATCTTGTGTATCAAGACAGACTGGCCACGCATCAACATTGGCAAAGCGCTTAAAGAGCGCTGCCTTACCTTCCATTACTGGAAGCGCTGCCGCAGGACCAATATTTCCGAGACCAAGAACTGCCGAGCCATCTGTCACAACAGCGACAGTGTTGCGCTTCATTGTGAGACGACGTACATCTGATGGGTCATCAACAATCGCCTGAGAAATGCGAGCTACACCTGGTGTGTATGCTCGAGAAAGATCATCACGCGTTTTTAGAGGAACTTTTGATGTGACTTCAATTTTTCCACCTAGGTGGAGTAGGAATGTACGGTCACTAACCTTACGAACGGTAAGACCTGCATGTTCTGAGAGCGCATTGTGGATCTGTTGTGCGTGATCGGCATCCACGGTATCGCAGGTGACATCGATGACAACTCGCTCGAGGAGTGATTCAACAACGTCGAGCGCTGTAATTGTTGCGCCAGCATTGGTGATTGTTGTAGTTATCAGCGCAACAGGCTGAAGTTCAGGTGAACCCTCTACGCGGATTGTTATTCCGTAGCCAGGTGAAGTTGATGCCATTTACACGACTCCGTAGAGACGATCGCCAGCATCGCCGAGTCCAGGGACGATATAACCCTTTTCATTGAGCTTCTCATCGAGTGAACCAGTAACAAGAGTGATGGGAACACCGGAATCTTTGAATGCATCTTCAAGAACTTTAATTCCTTCGGGTGCGGCAAGAAGGCAGATTGCAGTGATTTCATTTGCACCGCGCTCGATCAGGTAGTTAATAGCCATCACGAGAGTTCCACCAGTTGCAAGCATTGGATCAAGAACAAAGCATTGACGACCAGATAGATCTTCAGGAAGTCGATTGGCATATGTGGTTGCCTGCAAGGTCTCTTCATTGCGAACCATTCCAAGAAACCCGACCTGCGCTGTAGGAAGAAGTTTTGTCATTCCTTCAAGCATTCCAAGACCGGCACGAAGAATTGGAACAACAACTGGGCGGGGTTCGGCCATCACGAGACCCGTTGTTTCGGTAACTGGAGTTTTAATTGAAATAGTTTTTGTACGCACATCGCGAGTTGCTTCGTAGGCGAGCAAAGTGACGAGCTCTTCGACTAATAAGCGAAATGTTGGTGAATCTGTTCTTTCGTCGCGCAAAACAGTTAATTTGTGAGAGATAAGGGGGTGGTTGGCGACGTGAACTTTCATGTTCCCAACCTTACAGGGCTTTCTTTCTAAACCAATGAGTGCCAATATGGGAGATGTGTCAGAGCAGACCCAGGATTTCGCAATTGAAGCGTGGCATGAAGATGGCCGCTGGTCGCTAGCTGCTCTGCCCGATCCAGATGACCTAACTCACATCATCGAGCGGTTAAAGAAGCAGCAGACAAATGGTGGGGCAGTAGCCCTGATCGCAATTGATGAAGAATTCTTCATGGCAATTCGAGTTCTTGGAACACACATTAAATATTTCTTGAGCGATATTTCAGCAGCTCTCGATTATGAAGTTGCTGCAGAATTTCTTGAAATCGCGGATATTGATGCACCTGAAGAAGATGATGAACCTCTTCCAACCGGCGATCTAGATATTTTCTCTGACCTGGGGCTTGCTCATATGGAGCTATCGACCTTATGTGATGACGGAGATTTATTTCCAGATGAAATTCTCGAAGCTATCGCTAATCGATTAGGATTCGGCGAACAATTCGCTGAAGTTTTGGAGTCTTAGAAATTTCCACATTGAATCCTGAAGAGCTTATGCGCGAAGCTTTACTGGTAGCAAAGAGTGCTTTATCTACTGGTGATGTGCCCGTTGGCGCGATTATTGTTAATAAGGATGGCGTCATTGTCGGCAAAGGATTCAACGAACGGGAAGCCAATAACGATCCCACTGCACATGCCGAAGTAGTTGCGATTCGTAACGCGGCAGCTCGCCTCCAGAATTCTCGTCTCGATGGCTGCACCCTAATCGTCACTCTAGAACCGTGTGCAATGTGCGCGGGCGCAATTGCCCAATCACGTATCTCGCAATTGATCTTTGGTGCTTGGGATGGGAAAGCTGGTGCTGTCGGTTCAGTCTGGGATGTCTTAAGAGATCCGCGCTCAATCTTTAAAGTGGAAGTAACTTCGGGTGTATTAGAAGCGCAATGCGCCGAACTACTGAAAGATTTCTTCTCAGATAAGTAATTCGTAGGATGGATTCAAGATAGTTAATTGACCATCTTCTTCTCCGACCATACCTTCAGCGCGCATCTCCATACCGACTTCAAGACCTGCGATCTCGCGGCGGCCAAGGAAGTTGAGAGTAATTCCGCCTGTCTCATCCCAAACTTCTACTTGAAGCATAGGTGCCGAACCACGTGGAGCAGTTGAAATAGAGGTAACGCGACCATGGACCTTTGAACGTTTACGCCACTCTACTTTCTCAATTGGAGTCACATCATCTGCGTAGTGAGATATGGGAGCAAAGACTTTAGGTGCTTCTTGGGTTGGTTTCGATTTTGTCTCTACAGGAACTGAAACCAGGCGTTCTTCCGCATGCTTGATGTTGAGTGGATTCCCTGAAGTAATTCGATTTACATCGAAAGGCACAATTGTTGCCACTACTCGCTGCAACTGCGAAATCGGTGCTGCAATTTCTTCAGCAGTTTGGTCGTGCAGCAAGCGTCCTAAGAAACGTGAATATGAGCGACGAGGCAAGAGAATTGTGAGTTCTATATCAGGCTTTTCAGTCTTGCGAATTGCATAGTCGAGGGCTGAGTTTGCAATGCGACGATCAGGACAATCGATTAAATCGAGCTGTACATCATCAAGTGCAACAGATTGCGCCCAAGCACTTTGAATCTGCTCTGCACGCAGATCATCAATAACAAAATGAACTGCCTTAATTTTATGTGGCTTCAGACTTCTTGCGTAACGAACTGCCCCTACCGTTGCGATATCTACGCTGTCAACAAAGATTGTTACATCGTGACGTGCCATTGATGTTGCACGTTCTTGCTCAGTACGTACAGATAGTGCTTCTTGCTCACGTGTGTATTGACGACGCAATCTCAAGAACGTAATGACCATGATTGGTGCTACAACAAGTACGAGCCAAGCACCTTGAGTGAATTTAACAACCGAGAAAATAACCACAATAATGAGAGAGATGGAACCGGCAAGACCATTGATGAAGACCTTCAATTTCCAACCCTTTGGCTTTGTTCGGTTGAAGTAACGCGTCATTCCGAATCCAGCCAAGGTAAATCCTGTAAATACACCGAGTGCGTAGAAAGCGACGAGGTGTTCAACTGAACCCGCTGTAATGACTACGAGAAGGATTCCACCACCTGCCAATAAGAGAATTCCGTTTGAGAAAGCTAAGCGGTGGCCACGCTTTGTTAATTGGCGGGGAAGGTAGCCGTCTGCAGCAACAAAGTTAACGAGCAATGGGAAGGCGCTGTAAGTGGTGTTTGCGCCTGCAAACAAAATAAGCATCGTTGCGAGCTGAACCATAATAAACATAAATGAACCGAAGCCACCTGGGCCGACTGCAGCCTTGGCAATCTGTGAAATTACCGTTGGAACACCTGACTCGTAAGGCATCGCGTGGATGTGATGCGCGAAGTATGAGACGCCTAGAACTAGAGTTCCTAACAACGTACTCATAATCACAAGAGTGCGCTTTGCATTGACATGCTCTGGAGTTTTAAAGAGAGCAACACCGTCAGAGATTGCCTCCAAACCTGTCAGCGAAGATCCACCATTAGCAAATGCGCGAAGCAGGATAAATATCGCAGCAAAAGTTAAGAGCCCTTGTTCTTGACCGAGTGGAATTGCGCCCGGTAAATCGGTATCGAGAACTGGAAGCGTGCCATTTGATAAGCGCCAGAGACCCATTCCAAAGACGATGAACATACAACCAACGAAGAAGTATGTAGGGAAAGCAAATGCCTTTCCCGCCTCTTTTACTCCACGAAGATTTCCATATGTGAGGAGAACAATTACTGCGAAGATCATATGCATTTTCCACGGCGCAGCTGCGGGGAAGGTTGAAATAATTGCAGCAACACCCGCCGCAGATTGAATTGCAAGAGTAACGATGTAATCAAGCATTAGCGCAACTGCTGCAATTTGTGCAACGACCGGACCGAAGTTATCTCGAGAGACAATGTATGCGCCACCTGTTTTGGTGTACACATCAATGACATTTCGATAAGACAAGGTAATGATTACAAGAATCGCCAGAACAATCGCAGTCATCGGCATCAGGATTGCAAAAGCGGCAAGACCAAATGCAGGAAGTAGCGCGATCAAAATCTGTTCAGAACCGTAAGCGGAAGATGAGATGCAGTCTGATGAAAGAATGCCGAGTCCATATCGCTTACTTAAGCGCTGGTGGCCGAGTGAGTGGCGGTTAAGTGCACCGCCTAAGAAGAAGCGCTTTACCTTGTAAGAGAATGGGTCCTTGACGTGCGCATGGTCCTGAAGTGCAACAGGTTCAGGCGCATCATCAGTCCAAGACTTTGGCACGACAACTCCCTTTGCAATTGATAACTCGTAAGTATGCTTATCTTATGCGCACACAGTTATATATAGATGGCCAATGGGTCGATGGAAGCGGGACTTTAGAGGTAATCGACCCCAGCGATGGCTCGGTTATCGCCAAAGTTCCCACCTCAAGCGATGAACAGAACCTTGCCGCCATCGATGCCGCTGACCGAGCCGCAGCTTCCTGGGCCAAAACTGCACCCCGTGTACGTAGTGAAATTCTGCGCAAAGCCTTTGAAATGATGATCGCCGAAGCTGATTACTTAGCTGAACTGATCTCAAAAGAAAATGGCAAGGCACTTCCTGATGCAAAGGCTGAAGTGAATTACGCCGCAGAATTCTTTAGATGGTTTGCTGAAGAGACTGTTCGCATCTCTGGAGATTTCAGAATGGCGCCAGCGGGAGATAAGAGAATTTTAGTTACACACCAACCAATCGGTGTCTCACTTCTTATTACACCGTGGAATTTCCCAGCCGGTATGGCTACTCGCAAGATTGGACCAGCAATTGCCGCAGGTTGCACGATGATTTTGAAGCCAGCGGGAGAGACTCCACTGACTGCGCTCGCAATCGTAGATATTCTCGAAAGATGTGGATTGCCCAAGGGCGTTCTCAATGTAATTCTTCCTGCGCAATCAGGTCCTGGAATTTCTAAAGTACTTCACGATTCTCGCGTTAAGAATTTATCTTTCACTGGATCAACACAAGTTGGAAAGATTCTCTTGAAGGAAGCTGCAGATCAAGTTATTCGATGCTCAATGGAGCTCGGTGGAAACGCACCATTTGTTGTTCTCGATGATGCAAATGTTGAAGAAGCAGTTAAAGGTCTAATGATGGCAAAGATGCGTAACGGTGGCGCTGCATGTACTGCTGCAAACCGCATCTACGTAGCACGTTCACTTGGTGACAAGTTCATCGCAGAATTTGCAAAGGCGATGGCTGCGCTTAAGATGGGCGTCGGTCGCGAAGCAGGAACACAACTTGGTGCAAGCGTCTCTGTTAAAGAACGTAACAAGATTGCAGAACTCGTTGATGCATCAAAGTCACGCGGAGCAAAGGTTCACCTCGGTGGAACAACTCCTGATGGCGCTGGCGCTTTCTACCCTGCAACTGTTCTTGAAGTTTCAAAGGATGACGAAATTCTTGCAAACGAAGTCTTTGGACCCGTTGCACCAATTGTTCTCTTCGATACCGATGAAGAAGCGCTCACGCTTGCAAATGACACTGAGTACGGACTGATTAGTTACGTGTATTCAGAAGATCTCAAGCGAGCAATTCGTTTCGCAGAAGGCATCGAAGCAGGAATGGTCGGCATCAACCGCGGCTTACTTTCGGATCCAGCCGCACCATTCGGTGGCGTGAAGCAATCAGGCCTTGGTCGCGAAGGCGGATTCGATGGCGTGCACGAGTTCCTGCAGACCAAATACATCGGGGTAGAGATTTAGGGTTATTTAAAAACCCAAAGAAAAGTTCTACCCTTTTGGCATGAGCAACTCAATTGAAGTACAAGGTGTAGATACCGTCCCTGAAAGTGAAAGAACTGCAAAGCCATCGAGCATCATCTCGATCTTTGTTGGCAGCAATCTCTCGCTCTCCGTAATGGTCTTTGGATGGCTAGCTGTTCTCTACGGACTTTCATGGTGGCAATCTGTTTCGGCAATCCTTGTGGGAACTCTCATTGCAAGCCTCTTTGTTAGTTACTCATCACTTCTTGGTTGGCGAGCTGCCACAAATAACTCTGTCTCATCAGGTGCCTACTTTGGTGTTCGAGGTCGACTCGTTGCATCATTTGTTGGACTTCTTCTCTGCATTCAATATGTAGCGCTCACCGTCTGGACCGGGGGAGAAACACTTTCCGCTGGTTGGGCGCGCATCACAGATTCAAAAGAGAGCGATACAACAGTTGCAATTGGCTTTGCACTCATTGCGATTGCAATCGTGCTCTTTGCAATCCTTGGATATAAATGGATTATCACTCTCAACAAATGGGTTGCGCCTCTCATGGCAATCTTGGTTGTACTGAGCATCATCGCTCTATGGAGCGCATTCGATCCTGCATATGCAGGAGATCCTGAACTTTATGCACTCGGCACACTTACTCCGACTTGGCTTCTTGCAGCCCTAACATGTGGTGCTGCTGGCCCAATCTCATTTGTTACACAGACAGGTGACTGGAGCAGATATATCTCTGAAAAGTCTCACTCCTCTCGCGAGGTTGTTCGAAGCACCTTTATTGCAATGTTTGTGGGCTTATCAATCCCAACTCTCTTCGGAGCATTCGTTGCTGTCGCAGCATTTGATGAGGATTCATTTGCATCAGGATTTGTAGCGAATTCACCAACATGGTTGCTAATTCCATTATTGCTTATTGGTTTTATCGGAAGCCTTGGCCAAGGATCAATCAATCTTTACAGCATGGGCCTTGATCTCGATGCAATCTTGCCGAAGCTCTCACGATTGAAATCAACAGCACTTGTTGCAGTCTTAAGTACCGCCCTCGTCTTTATCGGCAAATTTATTTACGATGCAGAAGTCGCAGTAACGAATTCGGTTCTCTTCCTTACCTGTCTTGCAACCTCATGGTTTGCAATTTCCATTTTCGGGTATTACCGCTCAAAAGGTTCTGTAGATAAAGAAGCGCTACAGATCTTTAATCGCCGCACAACTGGTGGGGCTTACTGGTATGCAGCAGGATGGAATTTCAAAGCGGTTATCGCGTGGATTCTCGGCAGCGTGACAGGAATCTTTGGAATCTCATCAGTTGATTACGTAGGCCCAATTTCTCAAGCTGTAGGCGATATTGATATCAGCGTTCCGACTGCCGCAATTGTGGGACTTGTTGTCTACGCGCTCTTGGAGCGAGCACCTAAGAAGTAAGAGCGGAGGATGAGGGATTTGAACCCTCGATAGGTTTCCCTATACACGCTTTCCAAGCGTGCGCACTCGGCCGCTATGCGAATCCTCCAGCGCTGGCTGCTCGCGAGAGCTACCAACGGCTCAAGAGTAACGGTGTCGCCAGTCAGCCTCGACACCTAAGATTGGCTCAGATCTCCGGTGCGACGCCATCGTGCTGAACTCCCCCAGGGTAGGAATACAGCAAGGGTAGGTACGCTCTGACGGGTGCACCGGAGGTCCCAAGAAATCCAGCAGTACAACCGAATCGATAGTCGTGGTCAATTAGAAGTGAATTGAATCGCGGCGGATCAAGAGAGTAGATGAAATGTCTTTAGCGCTATATCGAAAGTATCGCCCCTCTGTATTTGCAGATGTCATTGGCCAGGAACATGTCACTGTTCCGCTTTCAAATGCGCTCGAATCAGGAAAGACTCATCACGCATATTTATTTAGCGGCCCACGTGGTTGCGGAAAAACTTCTAGCGCTCGCATCATGGCGCGTTCACTTAATTGCGAAAAGGGTCCAACGCCAAATCCATGTGGCCAATGCCAATCATGTAAAGATTTAGTTGCAAATGGTCCAGGGTCGATTGATGTCATTGAACTCGATGCTGCCACCCACGGTTTAGTTGACGATGCTCGCGATCTTCGCGACAAAGCATTCTTTGCGCCAGTGCAGAGCAAGTACAAGATTTACATTATCGATGAAGCGCATCAGCTTGGGCCGGGAGCAGCAAATGCGTTGCTCAAAGTTGTTGAAGAACCACCTCCCCATGTAATTTTCATCTTTGCTACAACTGAACCAGAGAAGTTGATTTCAACTATTCGTTCGCGTACCCACCACTATCCATTCCGACTTGTTCCACCGGGAATTCTTACAACTCACCTAGAGGGAATCTGCGAATCAGAGGGAGTAAAGGTTGCTAAAGGTGTTCTGCCACTCGTGGTTCGCGCATCAGGTGGCTCTGTTCGTGATGCACTTTCTGTACTTGGCCAGCTTCTTGCTGGTGCCGGAAAAGATGGCGTCAGTTACGAAATCGCAATTCAATTACTTGGCTTCACCGATGGCGCGTTACTAGATGATGCGATGGATGCAATCTCAGCACGCGATGGTGCAACGTTATTCAAAACGGTTGATCGCGTGATTGAATCCGGCCACGACCCACGTCGCTTCACACAAGATTTACTCGAGCGCTTGCGCGACTTAATGATTGTTGATGCCTTAGAGGCAACTAATGCCAACAGCATCTTGCGCGAACTTCCAGATGATCAGCTCGAACGTATGCGCGTACAAGCAAAAAATATCGGACAAGGTTCGCTTTCTCGTGCGGCAGATATTGCGGCAGAGGGCCTTACCCAAATGCGCGGAGCAACAGCGCCACGATTGATTCTCGAACTCATCTGCGGTCGCATCCTCTTGCCTATCGGCGACGCCAGCGAAGCAGGACTTCTCGCACGTATCGAACGCCTCGAACGCGTTGAATCGATCGCACCGCAACCTCGAATTGCTGATCCGGCGAGTAACTCGCTTCGCTCACATACTCACCTTGATCAGAATTCTTCGGCTGCACCGAAGCAAGCAGATCCAGCGGATTACGTGAGCCCTGCAACTGCAGAAGCGAAACGTGCTCCAGTAAAGGTAACGAAGGATGTTGACGGAGCAAAGGTTGTGAGCGAAGCGAGTAGCTTTGCAAGTCAATCATCCGAGGCTCCTCAGTCAGCGCCGCTGAAAAAAGTGGAGAACATGGACGTTGCAGGTTTACGTAGGTTGTGGCCTGATGTTATTGAGAATGTGAAGAAGCGCCGCCGCCTCACATGGTCACTGCTTTCTGCAAGTGCGCAGATTCTTGGGGTGGACGATAAGAACATCACCATCGGAATCGTAAACGCTGGTGCGCGTGATTCATTTGTGCGCAGCGAATCCGACGAAATCTTGCGGCAAGCATTTATTGAAGTGGTTGGTCTAGATCGTAAGATTGAAGTGACCGTAGATCCAAGTATCGATACAACTTCTACTCCCGAAGCTCGCGCTGTTCGTACATCAGAGGCGCCAACAGATAAGACACAGCTATCGGGTGCGGCACTTCTTGCAGCCGAACTCGGTGCCACGGTCATTAGCGAAACGAACCACGAATAATGAGTACCGGAATGTATGAAGGCGCAATCCAAGATCTCATCGATGCTCTTGGTCGCCTTCCTGGCATCGGTCCAAAGAGTGCACAACGAATTGCATTTCATATTCTGCAATCAGATTCTGAAATCGCCTCAAGCCTTGTAGAAGCAGTTCGCACAGTTAAAGAGCGAGTTAAGTTCTGCACCCAATGCGGCAATGTCTCTGAAGAAACAGAATGTCGTATCTGCCGCGATCCACGTCGCGATGGAACAAAGATCTGCGTTGTTGAAGAGAGTAAAGATGTCATCGCAATCGAGCGCACTCGCGAATTCCGCGGGATGTATCACGTGCTCGGGGGAGCAATCAGTCCCATCGATGGAATCGGTCCTGATCAGCTCCGTATCCGCGAACTCATGCAGCGCCTTTCAGATTCATCGATTACCGAGATCATCTTGGCAACAGATCCCAACCTTGAGGGAGAGGCAACGGCTACTTACTTAGCTCGCCTGATTAAGCCGATGGGCATCAACGTCTCGCGCCTTGCATCAGGTCTACCTGTAGGCGGAGATCTCGAATATGCCGATGAAGTCACGCTTGGACGAGCATTTGAGGGCCGTACCAACGTTTAATCTCACTATGTGGGCGAGATTCCGTCTCAGATATCAAGATTTTCCAATAATCGGGTAGCGCCATCATTTCTCGTGCTTCACACTTAATGCATGGGTCTCATTGTTCAAAAGTTTGGTGGTTCCTCAGTTGCTGACGCCGAGGGCATGAAGCGCGTTGCCGCACGTATTGTAGCGACGAAGAAGGCGGGCAATCAGGTCGTAGTCGTGGTCAGCGCAATGGGCGATACCACCGATGAATTGATTGATCTCGCCAACGCCGTTACCCCGATCCCGCAAGGTCGCGAGCTCGATATGTTGCTCACCGCGGGCGAACGAATTTCGATGGCAGTTCTTGCGATGGCGATTAACAATCTTGGTTTTGAAGCGCTCTCATTTACAGGTTCACAAGCTGGTGTGATTACAGATTCTGTTCACGGAAAGGCGCGCATCATCGATGTGACTCCTGGACGTATTCGCGAAGCAATCGATTCAGGTGCAATCGCAATCGTTGCTGGCTTCCAGGGAATTTCGCAAGATACAAAGGACATTACAACTCTTGGTCGCGGTGGATCAGATACAACTGCTGTGGCGCTCGCTGCGGCACTCGAAGCAGATGTCTGCGAAATCTACACAGATGTCGACGGCGTCTTCTCTGCCGATCCACGCGTTGTTCCTGCAGCACGCAAATTAAAGACTGTTACATATGAAGAGATGTTGGAACTTGCAGCAGCTGGTGCAAAAGTTCTTCACCTGCGCTGCGTTGAATATGCACGCCGATTTAATTTACCGATCCACGTACGTTCATCATTTTCACCTAACGAAGGAACATGGGTGGTTGAAAACCATCCAGAAGGAGGCACCATGGAGCAAGCAATCATCTCTGGCGTAGCGCACGATAAGTCAGAGGCAAAGGTCACGATCGTTGGTGTTCCAGACCGCACGGGTATTGCAGCTCGCATCTTCCAGGCAATCGCGGATAACGACATCAACGTCGACATGATTGTCCAGAACGTCTCTGCAGCAGCAACTGGTCTTACTGATATTTCTTTCACAGTTCCAAAGGCAGAGGGACAGAAGGCAACAACTGTTCTGCAGCGGATTCAAGGTGAAGTCGGATTCGCATCAATTATTTACGATGACACAATCGGAAAGCTCTCACTTGTCGGCGCAGGAATGCGTTCACACCCAGGTGTCACAGCTACTTTCTTTGCCGCAATGGCTGATGCCGGAGTAAATATCGAAATGATTTCAACCTCTGAAATCCGCATCTCTGTAATCGTTAGAGAGGCAGATCTCGAGCGCGCAGCGAAGGCAGCTCACACTGCATTCCAGTTAGATGCAGATCAATTAGAGGCAGTTGTATACGGAGGAACAGGTCGATGACACTCAAAAAAGCAAAGTCACAGAAGAAGCTTCCTTCACTTGCAGTTGTAGGTGCAACAGGTGCTGTCGGCACAGTGATGCTCGATATCTTGAGCAAGCGTAAGAATGTTTACGGCGAGATTCGCCTTATTGCCTCAGCACGCAGTGCAGGTAAGAAGTTAATGTGCCGCGGAGAAGAACTCACAGTTGTTGCTCTTTCTCCAGAAGCTTTCGATGGAATTGATATTGCAATGTTCGATGTTCCAGACGAGATCTCGGCCGAATGGGCGCCAATCGCTGCAAAGCGCGGCGCTGTTGTTGTAGATAACTCAGGTGCTTTCCGAATGGATAAGAAAGTTCCACTAGTTGTTCCTGAAGTTAATCCAAAAGATATTAAGAAGCGTCCAAAGGGAATTATCTCTAACCCAAATTGCACAACTCTTTCTATGATTGTTGCGATGGGTGCACTCGATAAGAAGTTTGGTCTAAAGGAACTCGTTGTTTCTTCATACCAAGCTGCATCAGGTGCTGGACAGCCAGGAATCGATGCACTGCACGATCAGATTTCAAAGGTTGCAGGTAAGAATCTTGGATCAGTTGCAAAAGATCTTCGCAGCGTCATCACCGACCTTGGTCCATTCCCTGCCCCGTTGGCAATGAATGTTGTCCCTTGGGCAGGTTCACTTAAAGAAGCTGGTTACTCTTCTGAAGAGCTTAAGGTTCGTAATGAATCACGAAAGATTCTTGGGATGCCAAAACTTAAAGTATCTGCGACATGTGTTCGCGTTCCGGTGATTACAACTCACTCACTTACAGTGCATGCAACATTCTCAAAGGTTGTTACTCGTAAAGCTGCTCAATCTGCACTCAAAAAGGCAGAAGGCGTAATGCTCTATGACAGTCCAGAGAAGAAGGAGTTCCCAACCCCTGCAGATGTCGTAGGTACTGATCCAACATGGGTAGGTCGCGTTCGCCAGTCTCTAGATAATCCAAAGGCGATTGATTTATTTGTCTGTGGTGACAATCTACGCAAGGGCGCAGCGTTAAATACCGCACAAATTGCAGAACTCGTAGCTGCTGAATTTACAAAAAAGTAATTTTAAGTAGAAAGCACATCTAGACTGCGACCATGACAATCGTTGTCGCAGGTGGAACGGGTCTTGCTGGCTCTGCAATTGTGCGCGCTTACCAAGCAACTGGGGCAGAGGTTATTGCGGTCAATCGCAAAGTTGTTGACCTCCTTGATCGCGATGCAACGACTGCATTCCTGAAGAAAACTAAGCCATCGCTCGTAGTCGACGCTGCTGCAAAGGTAGGCGGAATCGGTGCAAATAACGCTTTCCCAGTTGAATTTCTCTCAGACAATGTGCGTATCCAGAGCAATCTCATGGAGGCAGCTCATGCAGCAGATGTTGAGAAGTTCATCTTCCTTGGATCAAGTTGTATCTATCCACGCGATTGCGCACAACCGATTAAAGAAGAGTATTTACTAACAGGTCCTCTTGAAGAGACAAACTCTGCATATGCGGTGGCAAAGATTGCTGGAATCGAACTCATTAAATCTTTCCGTAAAGAGTATGGCCGCACTTGGATCTCCTTGATGCCAACAAATCTCTACGGCCCAAATGACAACTTTGAATTACAAGGCTCTCACGTACTTCCTGCATTTATTCGACGATTTGTAGAAGCTGCGGAGAATAAAGTTGCGACAGAAACGCTGTGGGGAACAGGATCGCCAAAGCGGGAATTTCTTCACGTTGATGATTTGGCTTCAGCAGTCGTGCACCTTGGTTCTACTTATGACTCTTCGCAGCACCTCAACATTGGCACCGGTGAAGATCTCACAATTAAGGAACTTGCAGAGCTTGTCGCTGAATTAGCCGGCTTTGAGGGTGAAATTGCATGGGATTCATCGAAACCTGATGGAACACCACGCAAAGTTCTTGATGTTTCAAAGGCTAAATCGCTAGGTTGGGCACCACAGATTTCACTACGCGATGGAATCGCATCGACTATCGCTTGGTATAAAGATGCAACTGCAAAGGGAGTAGCACGACGATGAGTAGAAAAGTCGCACTAATTACAGGTGTAACCGGTCAAGACGGTTCCTATCTTGCAGAGTTTCTCCTTGCAAAAGGATATGAAGTACACGGCCTGATTCGTCGTTCATCAACCTTTAATACTTCACGCATCGATCACATCTATCAAGATCCACACGATAAGAATCCAAAGCTATTTCTCCACTATGGCGATCTCATCGATGGTGTTGGACTTACAAACTTAATTCGCGAAATTAAGCCAACTGAGGTTTATAACCTTGGTGCGCAGTCACACGTGCAGGTTTCATTCACAATGCCGCAGTACACAGGCCAAGTCGATGCAGTCGGCGCTGTTGGATTACTAGAAGCGATCCGCTCTGCAGACCTTGATATTCGCTTCTATCAAGCTTCAACTTCAGAGCTCTTTGGTTCAACTCCACCGCCACAGAATGAAGATTCAGTATTCCGCCCACAATCACCATATGCGGCTGCAAAGTTGATGGCGTACTGGTGCACTGTTAATTACCGCGATGGTTATGGACTACATGCAACAAATGGAATTCTCTTTAACCACGAATCACCACGTCGTGGCGAAACTTTCGTAACTCGAAAGATCACTCGCGCAGTAGCAGCGATTAAAGCGGGCAAGCAAGATAAGTTGTTCCTTGGAAATCTCACTGCTGTTCGAGACTGGGGTTATGCAAAAGAGTATGTCGAGTCAATGTGGCTGATGCTTCAACAAGATAAGCCATCTGATTACGTTGTTGCCACAGGTGTTGGTGCAACAGTGAAGGATTTTGCAGAAGCAGCTTTTTCTCGCGCAGGACTTAATTGGGAAGATCACGTTGAGACAGATAAGAAGTACATCCGTCCAACAGAAGTTGATGCACTTATCGGCGATCCATCAAAGGCGCAGAAAGCACTTGGGTGGACAGCAAAGACTCATTGGAAAGAGCTTGCAGAGCTGATGGTTGATGCTGATATTGAGGCTCTCAGCAATTAATTAGAAGGCCGCTGTAAGAGTTACTAGCGAAACTTCTGGTGGACTTGCAACTCTAATTCTTGAAAATGGGCCGGTGCCCATTCCTGCAGAGACATTCAATAACGGTTCGCCTTTTACTGAAGTAAGACCACGCGCACGCCATGTAGGTAAATCACAATTAGTTGTAAGGGCTTTTGAACCGCCAGGCCAAGGAAGACGAACCTGACCACCATGTGTGTGACCGGCAAAAATTGCATCTAAGTTATCGTTCTTCATTCCTTCAATGATTCGAAGGTATGGAGCATGTGTAACTCCGATAGCTAGGTGACACTTTCCGGGTTCACCTGCAACTAATGAGTAGTCATCGAGTTCTAGATGCGCATCATCTGTACCTCGAGCTTCAATAACAGTTTTGTTAATTGTTAAAGTTTCGCGAGATCTGTTGAGGTTCTTCCATCCACGAGCTCGTAACCCATTATCTAGATCGCGCCATGGGAGTTCTTCTCCGTGAACTCTCTTGCCGTGATTTGGCAGCAGATACTTCAGTGGATTCTTTGGAACAGGTGCGTAGTAATCGTTAGACCCAAAGACAAAGAGACCGGGAAGATTTAATAAATCATCAAGGGCATCGAGTACCACCGGTACTACGTTCTTATGCGCCAAGAAATCTCCGGTGCTAATGACAAGATCTGGCTTGAGTGTAATAAATGACTTGATATCGGCAATTTCTTTCTTTCGTGCAGGGGTTAGATGCAGGTCAGAGAAGTGAAGGATGCGGATGTCATCGTGCCCTGGGGGCAAGATAGGCATCTCGGCCTCGCGGAGAACGTAAGTCATAGGCATGAGAAGATACAGCCATGAGCTTAAAAGAGACACTTAAATCAGACCTTACTGAGGCGATTCGCAGCAGTAACAAAGTTGTATCAGGCACGATCCGCATGGTCTTGACCGCAATCACAAACGAAGAGGTTTCCGGTAAAGAGGCACGCGTGCTTACCGATGACGAGATCATTACAGTCCTATCCCGAGAAGCAAAGAAGCGTCGCGAAGCAGCAGAAGAGTTTGCAAAGGCAGGCCGCGCAGATAAGGCAGCGGAAGAGAAAGCAGAAGGCGAAGTGATCGCTAAATATCTTCCTGCGCAACTTTCAGAAGATGACATTAAAGCTTTGATTGCAGCAGCGGTTGCATCAACAGGTGCTGCAGGACCTGGCGATATGGGTAAGGTGATGGGTGCAATTAAGCCACAGATTGCAGGTAAGGCAGATGGAGCACTCGTTTCATCTTTAGTTAAAGCAGCCCTAAACAAATAATAGAGATGCCTGGAGGCAACCAATGAAGTTTGAATATGCAACAGTTCCACTTCTTTCACATGCAACAAAGCAGATTCTCGATACATGGGGTTCAGATGGTTGGGAACTCGTAACAGTCATTCCTGCACCTGGTGGAGAACAACTTGTTGCTTATATGAAGCGCGAGATTAAGTAATGTCAGTTGACGTTCGCGCAAAGCTTGCAGAAAAAGGTTTAGTACTTCCTGTTTCATCTAAGCCACTTGCTGCATATGTCCCTGCCGTTCGCACGGGCAACATCGTCTTTACTGCTGGCCAACTTCCAATGGTCGACGGAAAGATTGCCCGTGAAGGAAAAGTTGGATCAGATGTCACTGTTGAAGAGGCTTATGAACTAGCGAAGATCTGTGCTCTTAATGCACTTTCTGCAGTAGAACTTGTTGCACCAGTTGATTCAATTGTTAAAGTTGTTCGTATTGTTTGTTATGTAAATGGTGCACCTGGATTTACTTCTCAGCCAGCAGTTGCAAATGGAGCTTCAGAGCTCTTTATGCATATATGGGGAGATGCTGGAGTTGCTGCACGAAGTGCATTGGGAGTTGCAGAACTTCCGCTTAACTCACCTGTAGAGGTCGAGTTAACAGTCGAGGTCGCTTAACTATTTACCGCGCTTCTCGAGGCGCTCGACATCTGTAATCAATACAGCGCGACCATCGAGCTTTAGCCATCCGCGACCAGCAAAGTCGGCGAGTGCCTTATTTACTGTCTCGCGAGATGCTCCAACAAGCTGAGCAAGTTCTTCTTGCGTTAAATCGTGATGAACGAAGAGACCTTCATCAGTCTTCTTACCAAAGCGAACTCCAAGATCTATAAGTGCCTTTGCAACACGACCTGGAACATCAGAGAAGACTAAGTCTCCAACAGCTTCATTGGTGCGGCGAAGACGCTGTGCTAGACGAGCAAGTAGGTGCAGTGAAACTTCTGGATTTCCCTTAAGCCATGGAATCAACTTCTCGTGGCTGAGTGAAAATAACTTTGCATCTGTCACTGCAGTTGCAGTTGATGTACGTGGGCCCGGATCGAAGAGTGAAAGTTCGCCGAACATTTCACCAGGGCCAAGGATTGAGAGAAGATTTTCTCGTCCATCGCCACTAGATGTGCCGAGCTTGAGCTTTCCATCGAGAATCACGTAGACGTGTTCGCCTTCATCGCCTTCTTTGAAGAGGATTCCACCCTTGCTGATCTTTACTGAGTCCATTGAGGCGCGCAGTGAGGCCGCTTGGGCATCATCGAGGGCGGTAAAAAGTGGGGCGCGTCTTACGACTTCATCTTCTTGAGGCACGTGGGTAGTTTACTCGCATGGCCGCAGATAGGGAAACCCGGAAAGATGCGCGGGCTATTTATCGAATTCTGACCAAGACCTACCCTGAGATTAGATGCGAATTAGATTTTAAAAATCCCTTAGAACTAACTGTGGCGGTGGTTCTTTCAGCGCAGTGCACCGATAAAAGAATTAACACCCTGACGCCAGCACTCTTTAAAAAATATAAGAGTGCAAAAGACTATGCAAAAGCCCCACTTTCTGAAATTGAAGAATATATCTTTTCGGCAGGTTTCTATCATGCGAAGGCTCGTCACCTTAAAGGACTTGGAAGAAAGCTTGTAGAAGACTTCGGTGGTGAAGTTCCTGCAACTCTCGAAGAGCTAATTACATTGCCGGGCGTTGGAAGAAAGACCGCAAATGTTGTTCTTGGTCATGCTTTCGATATTCCGGGGATAACTGTCGATACACATTTTGGACGGTTGTCGAGAAGATTTGGATGGACAACGTCTAAAGATCCCGTCAAAGTTGAATTCGAAGTTGGGGATTTGATCCCACAGAAAGAGTGGACAAACCTTTCACAGCGCATGATCTGGCATGGGCGCAGAATCTGTCATTCACGTAAACCTGCTTGTGGAGCATGTCCTGTTGCAAAGATTTGTCCATCGGTCGGAATTGGTGAGATGGATAAAGAGAAGGCGAAGCTACTTGTGAAGACCGACAGAGATTTCCGATGACAAGATTTTCGATGAAAAGAATCCTTGCCCTTCTCTCGCTAGCACTTCTATTAACTGGGTGTTCGCTGACAGAACCGATTCCTGTGCGTGGGATAGTTGTCGACTGCTTAGAGATAAAGAGTGTTCCATCAACTGATACACCTCTCGAATGTTTAGCTGGTGGCGAAGCAATCTCAGTGGACTCAATCAGAGGGCCCGCGATTATCAATGTCTGGGGAACTTGGTGCGCACCGTGCCGACAAGAGCTTCCTCACTTTGGCCATCTTCTTGCAAAATACGGAGATAAGGTTGATGTTATTGGTATCGCAGTTGAAGAGAAGAACCAGGCAACCGTGAAGAAGTTTGTTAAGACACATGGCATTACTTGGCCAATTCTCTACGATGCAACTGGATCGACTCAGGAGAAATTTGGACCTGGTGTTCCTGTCACGTCCTTTATTAATAAGTCTGGCAAAGTTGTCTATACAAGATATGGCGCATTCCAATCAACGGAAGAGTTAGAGCTTGCGACTATCAAATATTTGGGAGTGAAATGATTTTTGATCTAGTACTCGGTCTAATTTCCGCTGGAGCGCTTTTCACAGGATTTAAGAATGGTCTCTTAACAACCATTCTTCGTTCTATCTTCTTTATTACTGGCGGTGTAGGGGCGATGTACTTAGTCGTTGAACACGACCAATCAGGTTGGTTGATAGTTGCGATTATTGTTGGCGCGTATGCCGCAGCATGGGTTGGCACTCAAATTGCAAAGGCGCTCAAATTAACAATCATTCGCGGTCCGCTACGCCTCGTAGATTCAATACTTGGCTCACTTCTTGAGGTTGGAAAGTATCTCGTCCTCTTTTATATCATCGGAACAATTCTGCTCTGGGCTCCATGGCCTACAGGGCAGAATGCAGTGGCAGAAAGTAAGTTCTATCTGCAGATGAGCAACCACGCACCTGATGTGATTTCCGAGCTCCGTAAAACGGTAGAGAAGGCTCTGGCTAATCCTCGTCTTTAGAAGACTTCAAACCTTCTGAAATCAACTTCATTACATTTGGATCAGCAAGTGTTGTTGCATCACCAACTGCGCGATTTTCGGCAACATCTTTAAGCAAACGTCGCATTATCTTGCCGCTTCGAGTCTTCGGAAGTTCGTTAACCACCATTATCTGACGTGGCTTTGCAATGGCTCCGATCTCTTTTGCAACATGGTTTCGAAGTTCCTTAATGAGCTCATCACCGCTGGCATGCTCCACTCCACCGCGAAGAATGACGAAAGCTACGATTCCTTGACCAGTCAGTGGATCTGCAGCTCCAACAACTGCTGCTTCTGCAACAGCTTCATGCGATACGAGTGCTGATTCAACTTCGGTTGTAGAAATACGGTGTCCAGAAACATTCATGACATCATCGACGCGACCCATCAACCAGATAGCTCCGTCATCATCTAATTTGGCGCCATCTCCTGCAAAGTAGATTCCTTCAAAGCGAGACCAGTATGTTTCTTTATAACGCTCGGTTTCGCCCCAAACTCCGCGCAGCATTCCTGGCCAAGGTTGATCGAGAATTAGATAACCACCATGACCATTAGGAACTGGCAGACCGTTATCATCGACAACTTTTGCAGAGATACCAGGGATTGGTCTCATCGCAGATCCTGGCTTCGTTGAAGTAACGCCAGGCAGTGGTGAAATCATGATTGCACCAGTTTCTGTCTGCCACCAAGTATCAACGATTGGACAATTGCCGCCACCAATTACATGGCGATACCAAATCCATGCCTCAGGATTAATTGGTTCTCCGACTGAGCCAAGTAGACGAAGAGTTGAGAGATTGTACTTATTTGGAAATTCATCTCCCCACTTCATCCATGTACGAATCAAAGTTGGAGCTGTATACAAAATAGTTACACCGTATTTTTCGATAATCTCGAACATGCGTCCCTTATGAGGACTATCGGGCGTTCCTTCGTAAATAACTTGTGTTGCACCATTGATGAGTGGTCCATAGACCATGTATGAGTGGCCGGTAATCCAACCAACATCTGCTGTGCACCAGTAGACATCTGTTTTTGGCTTGATATCGAAGACAACTTTATGAGTGTATGAAACCTGCGTTAAATAACCACCTGTGGTGTGAAAAATCCCCTTTGGCTTTGCAGTTGTTCCAGATGTGTACAAGATAAAGAGTGGGTGTTCGCTATCGAAATATTCAGGCACGTGGGTGGAGTGCTGGCGATCGACTAAGTCATGCCACCAGATATCGCGACCTTCAACCCAAGCGGTCTCTTGTCCTGTGCGTTTAACAACGAGGACTTTGGAAACGTTTGTCTCGCCCTTCAACGCTTCATCGACAGCAGGTTTGAGTGCGAATCCTGCGCCTTTGCGAAATCCACCATCTGCAGTAATCACAAGAGTCGCATCTGCATCTTGGATTCGCGACAGAAGCGCATCGGCTGAGAACCCACCAAAGACAACTGAGTGGATTGCTCCGATACGTGCACATGCCAGCATTGCAACAACTGCTTCAGGAATGAGTGGCATATAAATCGCAACGCGATCTTCTGATTTGATACCAATCTCGGTAAGAGCATTTGCAGCCTTGCTTACATCGGTCAATAACTGCGCGTATGAAATGGTTCGAGTATCGCCAGGTTCACCTTCGAAGTGAAAAGCGATTCGACCACCGTGACCTTCTGCGACATGACGGTCAAGTGCGTTGACAGTTGCATTGATTTTTCCGCCAACAAACCACTGTGCAAATGGCGCATCCCATTCAAGGGTTTTATCCCACTTTTTCTCCCACAGAAGTTCGCTAGCTTGTTCGCCCCAGAAAGCTAAACGATCTTTATCGGCATGTGTATAGAGATCCGCCTTTGCATTTGCCTGCGCTGCAAATTCTGGCGTTGGCGCGAAAGTTCTATTCTCACTTGAAAGATTTTCAATGGAGTCAGTCTGGTCACTCATGCACGTGAGGCTACTGTTCGTCAACCATTTTTTCTAGCGTTTTCTTATCAACAGCACTCATTTCTCACGTCGATGCGACTGATGAAAGGGCCAATCATTCGCACCTAATTTCTAGCGATGTGAAAGGAGAACCATGACAATTACAGCCCTTATTGCCCTACTGCTCAAGATTCTGAGCAACCCAGCCCTGCTCGCCGCCTTCATCACCTTCCTGCAGAAGACCCTCCACCCATAAGAGACCAACCTGCCTTCCGCGTAATGCGTGTGCCGATTTTTCTTACGCGGGGGTAGGTGGTTGGATTAGGCGTAAGCCTCACTTAGACCCAATGGTGCGTCAGAGCGTTTACACCAGTTCTAGTCACTTGGGAGCATCAGATGCCAATAGCAACCCCTGAAGTTTATGCAGCAATGTTGGACCGCGCTAAGGCCGGATCATTTGCATATCCAGCAATCAACGTTTCATCTTCACAGACAATCATCGGAGCTATTCGTGGATTCGCCGAGGCAGAGTCCGATGGAATCATTCAATTCTCTTGGGGTGGAGCCGAGTACGCATCTGGTTCAACAGTGAAGCACATGGTTGATGGCGCAGTAGCGCTCGCAGAATTCGCACACGTTGTTGCAAAGAATTACAACGTCAATATCGGTATTCACACAGATCACTGCCCTAAAGAGAAGCTAGATGGATTTATGCGTCCGCTTCTTGAAATTGGTGCGCAGCGCATCAAGGAAGGCAAGTCACCACTATTCAACTCACATATGTGGGATGGATCTGCAGTTGATATGCCAGAAAACATGAAGGTTGCTCGCGAACTTCTCGATAAGTCAGTTGCAGCAAAGACTGTTCTTGAAATTGAAATCGGCGTTGTCGGTGGAGAAGAAGATGGCATCGAAGCAAAGCACGATGCAAAGCTCTACTCAACACCTGAAGATGCACTACTTACAATTGAAACTCTCGGAACAGATGCAAATGCTCGCTACATGGTTGCAGCAACATTCGGAAATGTTCACGGTGTTTACAAGCCAGGAAACGTTGTATTGCAGCCAAAGATTCTTCAGACTCTTCAAGAGGCTGTTGCAAAGAAGCTCGGTCTTCCAGCAGGAAGCAAGCCAATGGATCTCGTGTTCCATGGTGGTTCTGGTTCACTGCTTTCAGAGATTCGCGAATCACTTGATTACGGCGTAATTAAGATGAATATCGATACAGATACTCAGTACGCATTTACACGTCCAGTTGTTGAGCACATGTTCAAGAACTACGACGGCGTACTTAAGATCGATGGTGAAGTTGGAAATAAGAAGGCATACGATCCACGCGCATGGGGTAAGGCTGCTGAAGCCGGTATCGCTGCACGTGTTGGTGTTGCTTGCGAAGATCTTCGTTCAACCGGAACATCACTGCTTAAATAATTCACTAACTACAGATCGGAAAGGCTTTATCCATGCCTGCACTAGTACTGCTGGGAGCTCAGTGGGGCGATGAAGGCAAGGGTAAAGCTACCGATTTGCTAGGCGATCGCGTTGATTATGTAGTTCGCTATCAAGGCGGAAACAATGCAGGCCACACAGTTGTTATCGGCGATCAGAAGTATGCACTTCACTTACTTCCTTCAGGAATTCTCTCTCCAAACGTTATTCCTGTAATTGCAAATGGCGTCGTGATCGATCCAGGTGTATTGCTTGAAGAAATCAAGGGACTCACAGAGCGCGGAATCGATTGCAGCAAGTTAGTAATTTCAACTAACGCTCACTTGATTACTCCTTATCACCGCACAATCGATAAAGTTTCAGAGCGCTTCCTAGGTAAATCAAAGATTGGTACAACTGGTCGCGGAATCGGACCAGCATATGCAGACAAGATCAACCGCATCGGTATTCGAGTACAAGATCTCTTTGATCCATCAATTCTTCGCCAGAAGTTAGAAGCGGCACTACGCGATAAGAACCAGGTATTAATTAAGGTCTTTAACCGTAAAGATATTGAAGTAGAAGATGTTCTTGAAGAGTATTTACGTTACGCGGAAATTTTGCGGCCATACGTTGCAGATACTGTTCTGCTTCTCGACAATGCGCTCAAGGCTGGAAAGCGCGTACTTCTAGAGGGTTCACAAGGAACTCTTCTCGATGTTGATCACGGAACATATCCATTTGTAACTTCATCAAACCCAACAGCAGGTGGCGCTTGCACAGGTTCCGGAATCGGACCAACAAAGATTGAACGTGTTATTGGAATCGTGAAGGCCTACACAACTCGCGTTGGTTCTGGCCCATTCCCAACGGAACTCTTCGATGAAGATGGCGAGAAACTTCGCACAATCGGTGGCGAGGTCGGTGTAACTACAGGCCGCGCACGTCGTTGCGGTTGGTATGACGCACCAATTGCACGTTACGCAGTTCGTGTAAACGGACTTACAGATTTCTTCCTGACAAAGCTCGATGTGCTTACAGGTTGGGATCAAATCCCAGTCTGTGTTGCCTACGAAATTGATGGAAAGCGCGTTGAAGAACTTCCTGCATCGCAATCTGATTTCCACCATGCAAAGCCAATTTACGAGATGCTTCCGGGTTGGAAGGAAGATATCTCTGGTGCAAAGAAGATCAGCGATCTTCCTAAGAATGCGCAGGATTACATCACCTTCCTGGAGAAAATCTCAGGCGCACCAATGAGTGCAATCGGCGTAGGTCCGGGGCGAGATCAAACAATCGTCGTAAAGGATTTCATCTAAGCCATGAAAATCCTCCTAGTCGGAAGTGGCGGTCGTGAACACGCACTCGCACTAGGGTTGAAGGCAGATAAAGCCTGTACCGAACTACATGTTGCACCAGGTAATCCTGGAATCGCTTCAGTTGCAACTCTCCACCCATTATCAATTACAGATAATGATGCAATCAGCGAACTCGCAAAGAAGTTAAGCGTTGATCTCGTTGTTATCGGACCTGAAGTGCCACTAGTTAATGGTGCAGCCGATGTACTGAGAGCAGCTGGTTTTGCAGTCTTTGGTCCGTCTAAGGCTGCGGCACAGTTAGAGGGATCTAAAGATTTTGCAAAGAAAGTCATGAGTGATGCTGGAGTGCCCACTGCTCGTAGTTTTACCTGCACAAAGCAAGATGAAATCGAGAAAGCACTAGATACTTTCGGCGCACCCTATGTTGTTAAAGATGATGGTCTTGCTGCAGGTAAAGGCGTTGTTGTCACCAACGATCGCCAAGCGGCTCTTGAACACGCACTTAAGTGCACGCGAGTTGTTATTGAAGAGTATTTAGCGGGTCCTGAAATTTCACTCTTTGGTATTTCAGATGGCAGAAATATCTTGCCTATGGAACCTGCGCAAGATTTTAAGCGCGCCCACAATGGCGATGAAGGGCCGAATACTGGTGGCATGGGCGCATATTCACCGCTGCCATGGGCTCCGACAGAAATTGTTGAAGAGACATATGAGAAAGTCTTGGCACCGATGATCGCCGAAATGGCTGCTCGCGGAACTCCATTTGTGGGGCTACTTTACGCAGGCCTTGCACTTACTGATCATGGAATTCGTGTTATTGAATTTAACGCACGCTTTGGTGATCCAGAGACACAAGTATTGATTCCACGACTTGTAACTCCTCTAGCAATGCTGCTCTACAAGGCAGCAACTGATTCACTCGATGATGAAGTTCTGCAATGGCGCGATGAAAGTGCTGTCACCGTTGTATTAGCTGCACAGGGATATCCAGAATCACCAAAGGTGGGCGGCGCTATCTCTGCACTTCCAACAATCGATAAAGCTCAGATTTTTCATGCAGGTACATCACAGAGCGCAGATGCTCTTCTCTCTGCTGGTGGCCGAGTCCTTACAGTCACCGGAACTGGTGCAGATCTGACAGAAGCTCGCGACCGCGCCTACCGTGCGATATCCCAGATCCAACTCGAGGGTTCTTTCTACCGTACAGATATCGCGCTCAATGCGTCGGTCGCCGAGAAGGGCAATTAGATGGGGGAGAATGCACCAGTGAGCGTATTAGCTGATCGTTATGCATCGAATGAGATGCGCCAGATCTTCTCGCCTGAATCAAAGATCATCGCCGAGCGTAAATTGTGGATTGCTGTTGCTCGTGCGCAATCAAAACTTGGCCATGCGATTTCCGATGCAGTTATTGCTGATTACGAAAAGGTAGTCACAAAGGTTGATCTTGCATCTATTGATGCCCGTGAGAAAGTTACTCGCCACGATGTAAAAGCACGCATCGAAGAATTCAACGCACTTGCTGGCCATGAGGCAATTCATGTAGGAATGACCAGCCGCGACTTAACTGAAAATATTGAAGCTTTACAGATTCGTGATGGTCTTGCCATTGTTCACGATAAGACAGTTGCACTTCTTGCATCACTTGGCGCTAAGGCTGCGCAGTATGCAGATCAACCGATTGCAGGTCGTTCACATAATGTGCCCGCACAAATTACAACTTTAGGTAAGCGCTTTGCATCTGCAGCAGAAGAACTTCTCTTTGCTTACGAGCGTCTGCAATCTCTGCAATCACGTTATCCAATGCGCGGAATCAAAGGCCCTGTCGGCACTGCGCAAGATTCAATCGATTTACTTGGTTCATCAGAGGCGCACCAGAAGTTAGAGAGTTCAATTGCTGCCGAACTTGGCTTCGATCGCGTTCTCGATTCAACCGGCCAGGTCTATCCACGTTCATTGGATTATGACGTTGTCACAACTCTTGTTCAGCTCGCGACTTCTCCATCGTCACTTGCAACATCAATTCGCTTGATGGCGGGTGCTGAGCTTGTCACCGAAGGATTTAAGGCCGGCCAAGTTGGCTCATCAGCGATGCCTCATAAGATGAATACGCGTTCAGCCGAACGTGTAAATGGCCTCACAGTTATCTTGCGTGGCTATGCATCGATGGTCTCTGAACTCGCTGGCAATCAATGGAATGAAGGCGATGTCTCTTGCAGCGTTGTTCGTCGCGTTGCACTGCCCGATGCCTTCTATGCAATCGATGGCTTACTGGAAACGATGCTCACTGTTCTGAACGAGTTCGGTGCATTCCCTGCGGTAATTGCAGCAGAGCTTGATCGCTACCTTCCATTCTTAGCAACAACAAAGATTTTGATGGCTTCAGTAAAGGCTGGGGTAGGCCGTGAAGTTGCGCATGAAGCAATTAAGGAACATGCAGTTGCTGCAGTACTCGGAATGCGCGAAGGAAAAGCCAACAACTTCCTTGATGCAATTTCAGATGATGCACGTATTCCATTTAAGCGCGCAGAGTTAGACGCGTTAATTGGAAACCCACTTGAATTTACTGGCGATGCTCGCCAACAAGTTGCTCGAGTTGTAAGTCGCATCGACGCGATTACATCCGCGCACCCTGCCGCTGCGCAGTACAAGCCACACAATATACGTTGAGCGGCTTCGGTAAGGCTGGTGCACCAGCTGCCCCAGTGATTGAAGGATGGAACCACCTTCGCACCGGCAAAGTTCGCGATCTATATACAAATGAGTCAGGCGAAATACTTCTCGTTGCTTCAGATCGAATCTCTGCATTCGATTGGGTTCTACCAACAACGATTCCTAATAAAGGTGCAATTCTTACTCAGCTCTCACTATTCTGGTTTGAACTTCTTGCCGATATTGTTCCGAACCACATCATCTCTGATGAAGTTCCCGAAAGCGTTGCAGATCGCGCAGTAATTGTTCAGCCACTTGAAATGTTTGCTATCGAATGTGTTGCACGCGGGTATCTGACAGGTAGCGGTTTAACTGAGTATTCACAGAACCAACAGGTCTGCGGAAATGCACTTCCTGCAGGGCTTTTAGATGGATCTCAGCTTCCTGCAACAATCTTTACGCCAGCGACAAAAGCCGAGATCGGTGATCACGATATCAATATCGATTTCGCAGCGGCTGCAAAAATTGTTGGGGCAGATCAAGCGGAACGGCTACGCGATTTAACAATCAAGCTCTACGACACAGCAGCTGAATTTTCCAAGAGTCGTGGAATCTTGCTTGCAGATACCAAGTTTGAATTTGGTTTGAATATGGCTGGTGAGATCACTCTTGGTGATGAAGCGTTGACACCTGATTCATCTCGCTTCTGGGAGCTCGACGGCTGGGCGCCAGGAAAGTCACAGCCATCATTTGATAAGCAATTTGTTCGCGATTGGTTGACATCATCGGGGTGGGATAAGAAATCACCTCCACCTGCATTACCAGAAGAGATTGTTGAGAAGACAGCTGCGCGATATGCAGATGCTTTTGAACGAATTACCGGCAGCAAGTTCTAAGAAACTAACAGGGAGATAAAAATGGCAAAGATCGTGGTTGATGTGATGTTAAAGCCCGAGATTCTCGACCCACAAGGTAAGGCTGTTGCTGCAGCTCTTCCTCGTCTAGGTTTCACCTTTGCTAAAGATGTTCGCCAAGGAAAGCGATTTGAAATTGAAGTCGATGGCGAGCCAACTGCAGCACAGCTAGCAGAAGTTGAGAAAGCTGCCGAGAAGTTACTTTCTAACCCTGTCATTGAAAATTTCACCGTTCGAGTAGAGAAGTAAGCAGATGAAGATTGGCGTTGTAACTTTTCCAGGCACTCTCGATGATCGAGATGCTGCCCGCGCTGTTCGTCATGCCGGTGGCGAAGCAGTTGCTCTCTGGCATAACGATGCGGATTTACATGGCGTAGATGCAGTCATCTTGCCTGGAGGCTTTTCATATGGCGATTACCTTCGCTGTGGAGCAATCTCACGATTCTCTCCTGTTATGGAACCAATCATCGAAGCAGCAAACGGTGGAATGCCGCTACTAGGTATCTGTAACGGCTTTCAGGTACTTGCCGAAGCACATCTGATTCCCGGAGCACTTACCCGTAACCACGAACTCCACTTCTTATGCCGCGATCAGAAGTTAACTATTGAAAATACAAATACAGCGTGGACATCGTCATTTTCCAAGGGTCAAGAAATTCTCATTCCTTTGAAAAATGGTGAAGGCGCATATATGTGCGATGATGAAACTCTTGCGATGCTAGAGGGTGAAGGCAGAATCATCGCTCGTTATGTTGGTCAAAATCCAAACGGTTCACGTAATTTGATTGCTGGCATTACTAATGAACGCGGAAATGTTGTTGGTCTGATGCCACACCCAGAGCATGCAATCGATTCTCTGACAGGACCATCTGCAGATGGACTGGGATTCTTTACCTCGGTCTTGAAAGCGATGGTGAAGTAATGTCACTCGATACCGTTGCTAAGGCTCGAGCAAATCCAGAAACAACGCAACCATTTGCAGAACTCGGTTTAAAGCCAGATGAGTATGCAAGCATTAAAGAGATTCTAGGTCGCAGACCAACATCATCCGAGCTCGCTATGTATTCAGTGATGTGGTCAGAGCATTGCTCTTACAAATCTTCAAAGGTGCACCTCAAGCAATTTGGTGAGAAAGCAGTCAAGACAGATGCACTTCTTGTTGGAATTGGCGAGAATGCTGGTGTTGTCGATGTCGGACAAGGCTATGCAGTTACTTTCAAAATCGAATCGCATAATCACCCATCATTTATCGAGCCGTATCAAGGCGCAGCAACGGGTGTTGGCGGAATCGTTCGCGACATTCTGACAATGGGTGCACGCCCAATCGCTGTCATGGATCCACTTCGTTTTGGTCCCGCAGATGCTGCCGATACTCGCCGCGTTCTGCCCGGAATCATTGCTGGTGTTGGCGGTTATGGAAATTGTCTCGGCCTGCCAAATATTGGTGGTGAAGTTGTCTTCGATGAAACTTATCTGGGCAACCCTCTTGTTAATGCGCTCTGTGTCGGCGTTATGAAACATAGCGATATCAAGCTCGCAAAGGCTGCTGGTGCAGGCAATTTAGTAGTGCTCTACGGTGCTAAAACAGGTGGTGATGGAATCGGTGGCGTATCTGTACTTGCATCGGAAACCTTCGAATCTAAAGGCCCAGCAAAGCGTCCTGCAGTTCAGGTTGGCGATCCCTTTGTAGAAAAAGTCCTTATCGAATGTTCTCTTGAAATCTTCGCTGAAGATCTTGTAGTTGGTATTCAAGATCTCGGTGGCGCAGGTTTATCGTGTGCAACCTCAGAACTTGCATCCGGTGGATCAGGTGGAATGAAAGTTCAGCTCGATAAAGTTCCACTTCGCGATCCATCACTGTCACCAGAAGAGATTCTGATGTCAGAGTCGCAAGAACGTATGTGCGCAATTGTTGAACCAAGCAAGATTGCTCGATTCTTGGAAATCTGCGAAAAATGGGATGTCACAGTCACGGTTATCGGAGAAGTTACCGATGGCAACCATCTTGAGATTACATGGAATGGCGAGCTGATTGTCGATGTTCCACCTCGCACAGTGGCACACGATGGACCTGTCTATAACCGACCACTTGCACAGCCTGCATATATTGATCAGGCTGCAAAGGAAGTCATCAACGTTCCGATTCCACAGTCGGCTGATGAAATTAAATCAACTGTTCTCAAACTTGCTGCGACTCCAAACCTTGCAGATAAATCATGGGTTACGGATCAATATGATCGCTATGTTCAGGGTAATTCGATTCAGTCTCAACCTGATGATTCAGGAATGGTTCGTATCGATGAGAAGACTCATCTCGGTGTTGCAATTGCAACTGATGCAAACGCCAACTGGTCTTACCTAAATCCTTATGAAGGTGCCAAGCTCGCACTAGCTGAAGCTGCACGAAATATTGCTACAGCTGGTGCAAAGCCACTTGCTGTTACCAACTGCCTTAACTTCGGATCTCCTGAAGATCCTGGTGTGATGTGGCAATTTGCTGAATCAGTTCGTGGTTTAGCTGATGGATGTCTTGAGATGGGACTACCAGTTACAGGCGGCAACGTCTCCTTCTACAACCAGACAGGGTCAGTTGCGATTCTTCCGACTCCCGTGATCGGCGTACTTGGCGTCATTGATGATGTTCGCACAAGGACTCCAATGTCATTTGATCGCGCTGGTCTTGAGCTTTATCTCTTAGGTGATACCAACGATGATCTTGCTGGCAGCGAGTGGGCGTATATGCACGGACAACGTGGAGGCGTTGCACCAAAGGCAGATCTACAACGCGAGATGCGTTTGATCGATCTACTTGTCGCAGGTCGCAGAAAGAAGATTTTCTCTGCAGCACATGACATAAGCCAAGGTGGACTTGCGGCAACGCTGACAGAAATGGTTCTGCGCTACAACGTTGGTGCAACCATTGATCTCGAGAATGTTGGAATGACGCTCTTGAGTGAAACTCCTGGTCGTGTTGTTGTAGCTGTTGACTCTGCACAAGTTGCAGCACTATCTGCTGAAGCTGCCGCACAGAAGATAACTCTCACCAAGATTGGTGTGAGCGGTGGAGAATCACTGACCATTAACGGCGCAGTTATTCCATTGGCTGAACTTCGCAAGGCACATACAGAAACATTCCCGAAGTTGTTTGGATAATCGATGCGCGACCCAAAGATATTAGAAGAGGTAAAGGCGACTCTCGCTCTGCTCTCTGAAGTATCTCCTGGCCGCGCAATCGAAGTTCGAGTTCCACCGTATGCTGCAATTCAATGTGGCGATGGACCAACTCATACTCGCGGAACCCCAGCAAATGTCATCGAGATGGATGCCCAGACTTGGCTAGCACTTGCTCGCGGTGACGAGAGTTGGGCCGATGCTATGGCGCAGGGGCGCATCATCGCTTCAGGAGTCCGCGCAGATTTAACTTCACTACTACCGCTTAGGATTACACCATGAGCCGTCGCCCAGATGGAATGTTAAATCACAACCTCTTCGATGCAGATCGCGGACCGCAAGATGCTTGCGGTGTCTTTGGTGTGTGGGCACCCGATGAAGAAGTTGCAAAATTAACTTTCTACGGCCTCTATGCACTGCAACATCGCGGACAAGAATCTGCTGGTATCGCAACATCTGATGGTGAAAGAATTGTTATCTTCAAAGATATGGGCCTTGTGTCTCAGGTATTTACAGAATCTGATCTTGCATCGCTCGTGGGAAATCTTGCAATCGGTCATTGTCGTTACAGCACTACTGGTTCTAGTTCATGGGTCAATGCCCAGCCAACTTTGCGTCCTACTAAGTACGGAACGCTTGCTTTAGCTCACAACGGAAACCTGACAAATACAGGATCCTTAGCTGAGATTGTTCAGAAGTTAGAAGTAGATACACCTAAGAATGAACGCGGTGCAACGACAGATACAGAAATTATGACAGCACTTATTGGTCTGCAGGATGAAAATAATGTTGAGGCAAGTGCACTCGCAGTTCTGCCAAAGCTAGAAGGCGCATTTTCGCTCGTCTTTATGGATGAACACACTTTGTATGCAGCTCGAGATCGCCACGGAGTTCGCCCACTTGTTATCGGAAAGCTAGAACGCGGTTGGGTCGTTGCATCTGAAACAGCGGCGCTCGATATCGTCGGCGCAGCATTTGTACGCGAAGTTGAACCCGGTGAATTCCTAGCGATCAACGAAGAAGGAATTCGTTCACAGATGTGGGCAACACCTGAACCAAAGGGTTGCATCTTTGAATATGTCTACCTTGCGCGCCCTGATACAACAATTGCTGGGCAGAGTATCCACGCAGTACGTGGTCGCATCGGTCAACGTCTCGCAATCGAAGCTCCAGTGGAAGCAGATCTTGTTATTCCTGTTCCTGAATCCGGCACACCTGCCGCGATTGGTTATGCACAGGAATCCGGAATTCCATATGGACTTGGCCTTGTAAAGAACTCTTATGTGGGACGCACCTTTATTCAGCCTTCACAGACAATTAGACAATTGGGTATTCGTTTAAAGCTCAACCCACTTCGTGAAATTATCGAAGGCAAGCGCATCATCGTTGTCGATGATTCCATTGTTCGCGGCAATACCCAACGCGCACTTGTACGCATGCTGCGTGAAGCTGGCGCAGTTGAAATCCATGTACGCATTTCGTCGCCACCTGTTAAGTGGCCATGTTTCTACGGAATCGACTTCGCAACGCGTGCAGAACTGATTGCTAGCGGCCTTGAAGTTGAAGAAATCCGCAGATCCATCGGCGCAGATTCACTTGCCTATGTCTCAGAACAAGGCCTCATCGAAGCGACTCACGTACCAAAAGAGAAGCTCTGTATAGCTTGTTTCTCAGGTGAGTATCCAATTGCAATCCCGACAGATATGTCCGAAGGCAAGATGCGACTAGAAATCACTGAGGTCAATAAGTAATGGCCACTTATAAAGATTCAGGCGTTGATATCGATGCAGGTGACCGCGCTGTCGAGTTAATGAAAGCGTCAATCGCTCGCGCATCTCGCCCAGAAGTAATGGGTGGCATCGGTGGATTTGCAGGTTTATTCGATGCATCAGCTCTCAAAGATATGAAGCGACCATTGCTTGCAACATCAACTGATGGTGTCGGTACAAAGACTGAGATTGCTCGCCAACTAGGTAAGTACGACACTATCGGTGAAGATCTCGTTGCAATGGTTGTCGATGACTTAGTTGTCTGCGGTGCAGAGCCGCTATTTATGACTGATTACATTGCTGTTGGAAAAGTTATCCCAGAACGTATTGCAGAGATTGTTGGCGGAATTGCTCGTGGTTGCCAGAAATCAGGAACTGCACTGGTTGGCGGAGAAACTGCTGAACATCCTGGTTTATTAGATGATGATGAATTCGATATCGCAGGTGCTGCAACGGGCGTCGTTGATGCAGAGAAACAGTTAAGTGCCGAGAAGGTAAAGGCCGGCGACCTAATTATCGCGATGCCGGCAAGTGGTTTCCACGCAAATGGATATTCCCTAATCCGCCATATCCTTTCCAGTCAAAAGTTAGATCTCAATAAAACCTACGACGGCTTTAGCCAGAGCCTTGGAGAAATTCTCTTAACTCCAACAGAGATTTACACTCTCGACTGTTTAGCTTTGATGAGAGCTCAAGGCGAGAAACTTCGCACCTTTAGCCACATCACTGGCGGTGGTTTGGCAGATAACACTGCTCGCGTAATTCCTGTAGGTCTTACCGCTAAATATGATCGATCCACATGGCAACTGCCTGCAGCTACAAAGTTTCTGAGCGAAGTTGCATCTGTTCCACAAGAAGATATGGAACGCACATGGAATTGCGGTATCGGTATGAGCGCAATCGTTGATCCATCAATTGGAGACCTTGTTATTCGTTCACTAGCCGCACGTGGAATGAAGGCTTGGATAGCAGGTGCCGTTGAGCCTTCAACAGATAGCAGTGCGCCTCGTTCATACTTGGTCTCTCAGTACGGAGGATAAAAATCATGGCCAGCAAATCGAAGATCGCTCGTCAAGGGCAGGTAAAGCAGGATAAGAAAGTTAACTTCTATCTCATCGCTATCCCAGTTCTTGCCTTCTTAATCAAGTTGATCACGATGGCCAATACGCCTAACGGTGGCTGGCTTGGCGCCGATGGTGAGAATTACCTATCTGGTGTTGATGGCCTTATTGCAGAGGGATATTTCTCTGAGAAGAGCATTCTCTCTTACTGGCCAGCGGGCTATCCAATTCTTATTTGGTTCCTTACAAAAATTTCAGTTGCAAATATCTTATGGATCATCTCTTTCTTACAATCAATCTTCTATGCATATGCGAGCTACTACTTTGTCAAGCAACTTCGCGATACCAAGTTGCGCCCATATATGTTCCTTATCGGAATTGCCCTTGCTTTCAACCCAACGCTCTCATTAAGTTCGATGGCGGTAGGTTACGAGAGCCCAATAGCGGCATGTATGTTGATGGTTGTTGGCTTGATTATTAAATCAAAGCAGAGCTCCAATGATCGCGGACTAGTTATTCGAGTAATTGGCGTCGGCGCCTTCTCAGCACTTGCAACATTTATGCAGCCACGTTGGATTCTGACAACAATCGTTATCGCTGTGATTTGGGCGCTTATGTATAAGAGCCGCAAAGTTCAGGCACTTATTTTGGTTGGCGTTGTCGGTGTAATGGCACTTGCGCCAGCAATTCTTATTCAGCGCAATATCGCCTCAATTGATAAGCCAGTAATTTCTACAAACCTTGGCGTCACAATGAAACTTGGAGCAGGTCCTCAGACAACAGGTGGATATAAACACACAGGTCCGGATGTTCCTTGCGAGCCAGTTCCACCTGCAACAACAGTTTCAGATAACGATGTCGTTAGGTGCGTGATTAAGTGGTACGCGCAGAACCCAGTTAAATCTGCAAAACTCTTTGTAAAGAAGGGTTGGTATTACTGGACTCCATGGTCTGGCCCACTCGTAAATGGAACGATGGCTCGCAACCCATGGCTGAAGGTCAATCCACTTGTAAATATTGCAAAGGGAAGCCAATCCGGAAATGATTTGATTTATAAATCTGTCGGCAAGGGAATCTCATTCTTCTGGGTAGTTGGCGGAATCTCACTCTTCTTCATCGGCTTCTTCTGGCTGCGATCAATGAAGGGCATCTACGCCAATATTGCATATCTAAGCTTTGTGCCCGTAGTCATCTCATGGCTTGTTTCAATGGGAACAATCGGAGACCACCGATTCCGTATCCCTACGATGTCTTTGAGCCTCTTCCTGCAGGTCATGGGCTACTTCGCCCTGCGCCATAAGGCTAAAACGCGCTCATTTTCCGTTGCTTTGGAGTCCAGCGCCAAGGCGCGATAACCTACCCGCCTGACACGTTAGCTAATCGTAAGGAGGTCGCCCATGGGCCGCGGCCGTGCAAAAGCAAAGCAGACCAAAGTTGCTCGCGACTTGAAGTACAACTCTCAAGAGATGGATATCGATCGCCTCGCTAAAGAACTTCATGGCGATACCCCTAATCAGCAAAACCAGGACGATGATGATCCATTTGCTGAGGGCAATTACATTCCACGTGCTTAATTGTGAGACCAACTCCGTATGTCGCATCACTGCGAATTTACGAACCACTTGAAGCATTCGATGTAAGCGATCAATTGCGTTGGCAAAATCTTGACGCAACAGTTGATACTCGCCGCGAGGAACAAGCTCTCGCGCTACGACGTTTGATTTTTCCTGAACCACCCGCAGTTCGTCCAGATGGCGCACACATTCTCGATATCGATGGCGCTCGCTATGTTTCTCCATGGTCGACAGCAACACGATGCTGGGCCGCTCTCGATGATTTCAAAGATTCACTTCCATCATCAATTACTCCATTCTTCATTCCGCAATCGCTGGAAGAGGTAATTACTACAGGTGTGGACCTTCTTGAAGATCGAGTTCCACATATCATCACCGAGAATTGGGTTATCCCACCACGTTGGTTCTCACTCTTTACTCCTGAAGAAAGATTCCGTGGCACAGATGATGACGGAGCATTCTGTGTGGTTCGCACAACGATGGCGAAGGCTCGCGAAAGAGCTACTCGTTCTCATGAAATTGTTCTTGGCGCATTCGGTGAAGGTCCTGTCGAGCAAGAGATTGAAAATCTCCTCGACTGGCTTGAACTCTTTGATCCAGAATCTCTCGTCGAATTAGATTACGGCGGGCTTGCGGCATATCTAGAGGCGGCGTTGATTGAAAAAGGAAATGACGGACTTGATGCAGATACATCTATCGAAGATGTTGCACATAGTTTGTCTGGACTCGAAGCAGCCGATGGTTCTGTCGCTGGTGAAGGCTACGAACGCCTCGTTTCACGCTGGCGTATGGTCCAAGCCTTCGAATCCTCCATCTAGCTTCCGGCGTATTGCCACCAGCGTGGCATTGGTGAATACTTCGCGACATAACGGCTAAAACGGACACTCGTTGGCCAGCTTTAATGGGGGAAATATATGAACCGTCTGCCTGATGCAGAAGTGCTTCTCACCCCACGCGAAGTCGCAGATTTATTCGGTGTTGATCCCAAGACAGTTACACGCTGGGCAAAGGCTGGAAAGCTCACTTCAATTCGCACACTGGGTGGACATCGCCGTTATCGTAAATCAGAAGTTGATGATCTTCGTCAAAATTATTTCAAGGTTCAGAAGTAATATTTAATTTAAGCTCATGAGTTATTCAATCGCGCAATTTTTCCTTCTCGGTTTTCTCACGATGGTATTTGTTGGAGTTATCACCGCACCAATTCGTAAACTCGCACTTCGAGTAGAAGCTGTCGATGCACCAAACCTAGCTCGCAAGGTTCAGAAGGAACCTGTTCCATATTTAGGTGGGGTTGCAATCGCAATCGGAATTCTTGCAGCCTCATACGGTGCGATGCTCGCAGTAGATTTTTCTTGGCAGACAGTTAAGTTGGCAAGCTTTGTTCTCGTACCAGCTATTGCTATCTCTGCGATGGGACTCTGGGATGACCTCAAAGGTTTAGAGCCATGGCCACGTCTTGTTGCACAAACATTTACAGGAATCATTGTTGCGGTAATTTTGACGGTTACCAACACAATGGGGTTTGCTTTCGATAGCCATATTCTTAACTACGCAATCACGGTTCTCTGGATTGTTGGTGTCTGTAACTCAATCAACTTCTTTGATAATCACGATGGGGGAGCAGCAGGAACCGTTGCCGTTATTACCTTCTTCCTCTTCTTTATCGCCTACGATCGCCAGCAAGTACTGGTCAGCGCTCTTGCAATCGTTACCGCAGGTGCAACAGCAGGATTCCTTCTCTGGAACCGCCACCCTGCAAAGATCTATATGGGAGACGCTGGCTCACTCTTCCTCGGAATCATCATCTCGGTACTAACAATTCGTTTAAGCCCTGGCGTAATTCCTGCCTACAAATCACTTGCGATTCCACTCTTTCTCATGGCAACACCAATTCTCGATACAACTGTTGCAGTTCTATCTCGGCTCTATCGCGGGATCTCACCATTCCAAGGTGGGCGCGATCATCTTTCGCACCGTTTAATGCGCAAAGGTTTAAACCGCAGAATCACAGCATTTACCTTGTGGGGCTTTGCAGGTATTTATGGCCTCATTGCTACTGCAATTTATATCTGGCCAGATACCTTGGGCACACAATTAACAATATTTGGCGCGATTACCTGGGTCGCGATGCTCATTTACTTCTTACGTATTCCTTCAGAGGGGTAGACTTAATCCATGTCCGATAAAAATGATGATATGAAAGCAAGAATGCTTGCAGCCCTTGAAGCGAAGAAGAATAAGAAGGGCGCTCCTGGAACTCAGACACACTCTGAAACTGGATCAAAGATTCGTGGTGGACAACGCAGTGGTGGAGCTCCGCAAGTTCAGCGCAAAGCTGGTCCATCAGGTTCTGGTTCTGCTGGCTAAATCTTTCTGCAGTGCCCTTTCTACTTGAAATACGAGTTCGACCAAATTCATCTCGCAACAAAGTCGGTGGATCTGTCGGCGAACCCCCACGTTTAGTTGTTGCTGTTCAAGCACCAGCAGTAGATGGCAAGGCAAATCAAGCGGTCATTAAAGAGCTAGCTTCTGCCTTTGGAATTCGTGCTCGAGATTTCACAATTGTTTACGGTGAACTTGGGCGCGATAAAAGACTCTTAATCGAAGGTGATGAAAAAACTCTCCAAGGCAAACTTGAAGAGTTGATTGGTGAAATTCCGAAGCTTCTATAAATCAGAATTAGAGACACTTGTGGCTCGGGACAGGATCGAACTGTCGACCTCACGATTTTCAGTCGCGCGCTCGTACCAACTGAGCTACCGAGCCAATATTTAATTTTGGTTGTACTTTAAAAAAGTAGAGAGCGTGTGGACACTCTCTACTTTCGCGACCCGGACGGGACTTGAACCCGCGACCTCCGCCGTGACAGGGCGGCGCGCTAACCAACTGCGCTACCGGGCCTTGATAAATCAAAGCCGTTACTACTTTTACTGCCTTTGCCTCTTGTGCCCCCAACGGGATTCGAACCCGTGTTACCGCCGTGAAAGGGCGATGTCCTAGGCCCCTAGACGATGGGGACGTTTGAGGCTCGCAAATCGTACCTTCTTAAGCGTGCACGACCAAACTCGCCTAAAAAGTGCGAATAAATAAGGCTCTTTTTAGAGCAGCGCCCACTTAACAGTCACTGAGACAGAAACTTCTTCTTCACCCAGATCGATGACTGTGGCATCTGCTGATTCGCTCTTTGCAACTGCCATTACTGGAACATACGGAGTTGGTGAAGAGTTTTCAATTAAGTATGTAACTTTGCCGAGCTTTACTCCAAGCAAAGATGCATATGAAGCAGCCTTTGCGCGCGCATTCTTTACCGCTGCTGTGCGCGCTGCAGTTGTTGCTTTTGCATTATCTAGAACGAATGGAGTTGCTCCGCTGAGCTGAAGGCTATCGCCACCTGCAGCAACGATTGAATCAACCACATCGCCTGCAGTGCTAGCCGCTCTAACAACGATTGTAAATGACTGAGATGCGCGGTATCCGATAAGTGTCGATGTGTTGTTCTCGTACTTATATTCAGGGTTGATGGAGACGCTCTGAGTTGCAATATCTTTCTTATCAATCTTGGCAGCCAATAGCGCTGTGCGAACTGCTGCAGATGTCTTTGCCGTCGCAGCTAGCGCCTCTTTACTTGTCGCACCAACATTGGTTGAAGTTGCGTTAATTCGTACTGCATCAGGAACCACCTTTACTGAGCCCTGTGAGTTCACAGTGATATATCGAGGTGAAGCAGCCTGTGCCGATGGGGCAATTACTGCCGCCATAGCGATTGTTATTGCTGCGATTGATGAGATGCGTTTACGAGTAGTCATGTACCTATTATCTCTTATTTGTTGTGTTAAGAGTTATAGATTCCTGTGTGATCTCGGAGCATTCGATCTAAAGAGAAATACTCGTGCGCACGTGCTTTGCCGGCCGTTCCAAGGCGATTTCTCAGGGCAGAATCGGTAACTAGTGCAGATAGGGCACTTGCCATCGCTCCCGCTTGTGGAGCACTAAGAAAGCCAGTCACATCATTTTCGACGATATCGGAGATTGATCCCACGGCAGGAGCAATAATCGGTAAACCAGCTTGGGCTGCTTGAATCAAGGTAAGTGGAATACCTTCATTATCGCTAGTCAAAATTGCTATATCGCTGGCTGCAAATAAGTTATCAATATCTTTACGCCATCCAAGGAAAGTAACCGGAAGGTTCTTTTTTCGTGCGCGCTCTTTGCACTCGTCAAATAGCTCGCCCTCGCCGGCTACTAAGAAATGCACGGCAACACCGCGCTGAACTATCTGAGATGCAATATCCAGCAATCGATCTGGTCGCTTGATCTGAGTTAAGCGACCAACGAAGGTGCAGTAAATCGCTGCTGGGTCTAATTCAAGTTCTTTGCGAAGGACAGATTTATCTGCGTTCTTTGGTTCAGGTAGCCCAGGAAAGAAGACGCTGTATTGCGAGGCTTTACCAACTCCAACTTCAAGCAAATCGTTCTTAACTTCGTTGCCGATTGCAATCAGATGGTCGGTCTTTCCTGCCAAGAACTTCTCAATGGCGATAACAAGCTTTACCTTCCAGCCAGAGAAATATCCGTGCAGCAAGTGGCCGTGAAAAGTATGGATTCTTGTAGCTCTGCGCCCAGCGATAATTGAGGCGAGACGACCGAGTACTCCAGCTTTAGCAGTATGTGTGTGAATAACATCTGGATTGAATTTACGAATCGTTGAAACCAATCCGATAAATGCTTTCACATCTGAAATTGGTGAAACTGAACGACCGAGGCCTGCAATTCGAGTTGCCTTGATATCTGTTGCAACTTCATCAAGATAATCAGCTTCTGTCTCATCACAATATCCAGTAATCAAAACCTGCTCGAATTTGCCAGAATCGAGACCGCGCATTAATTCAGCCACAATGACTGCAGGACCACCCACATTCATGCGGGCGATGATCTGCATAACCTTGATGCGCTGCGCCATGTGGTTATCTTCTCGCAAAAAGGCGGGATAATTGCACTTATGAGTAACGGGCAATTCGTATCTAACTGCACAGCAGATGCGATGGCCCGCGCCGCTGAACACTTGAAGGCCGGTTCACTCGTGGCTTTTCCTACCGAAACTGTTTATGGACTCGGTGCCGATGCCACTAATCCTGATGCCGTTGCCAGAATCTATAAAGCAAAGGGACGCCCAGCAGATCACCCGCTCATCGTGCACCTTGGGGATATGCAAGATATCGCTGAATGGTCAGATGAGATTCCTGATTATGCAATCGCGCTTGCTCGTAGCTTTTGGCCAGGGCCAATGACGCTGATTTTGAAGAGAAGTGCACTTGCAAAAGATTTCATCACTGGGGGACAGAAAACCGTTGGAGTTCGCGTCCCAAACCATGTCATCGCACTGGCATTACTGAATGAATTTAAAAAGATCGGTGGCATAGGTATTGCAGCACCGAGCGCTAATCGCTTTGGCCATGTATCGCCAACAACTTCTGCCGCAGTATCTGCTGAACTTTCAGATTATTTAGAGAAGGACGATCTCATTCTGGACGGCGGTCCATCGCTAGTTGGAGTTGAATCTACAATCATCGATTGCACGACAGAGCTACCAAAGGTTTTGCGTCCGGGTGCAATAACGGAAGAGATGATTACAGAAGCAACGGGATTGCCTCTTGACGATTCAGATTCAGATATTCGAGTGAGCGGTTCACTCGAAAACCATTACTCACCTGCAGCGAAAGTAGTTCTAGATATTGCCCCAGAAAATGGCGATGGTTTTATTGCACTTGCGAACATTGAAACTCCAGCGGGTGTCATTCGCCTCGCATCACCACAGAACAATGAAGAGTTTGCACGTGCTTTGTACACCTCTCTTCGTGCTGCAGATCAACAGCAACTAGCCCGAGTTGTAGTCGCACAACCAGCCGGAGATGACATCTCTGTCGCTATACGCGACCGATTACTGCGTGCCAGCCGCGGCCGCTGAGGTGATAAAGTTCGCGTTCTAGCGCAGCAATAGCGTTAGTTTCTAAGTGGGGCCTATAGCTCAGCCGGTAGAGCAACGGACTTTTAATCCGTGGGTCGACAGTTCGAGCCTGTCTGGGCCCACTTCAACTTTTTTGATTCCAACACTTTCGAAGTTAGACTTGGGGTACAAATCCCAAAGTTGAGTCGGAGCCATGTTTAATCTGAAACACCCAATCTCGATTCGCCTCCAAAGGTGGATGGCAGTGGTGTTGGCTCTTGGAGTTCTTACCTTTGCACCGGTCGCTAACACGAATTTAATGCCCATCGCACAAGCTGGAGCTTCACCTGCTGCTGATCTCGACACAATCGCCACGTATCTTCGAAACTATCAAGGGAATGATTTAAGGAATCCAAGTTTCTACGACTACACATTAGATGGAAATGAATTCACAATCAGTGATGGTGGCGGAGATATGTACGACGGTGGAAATTACATTCATCCCTGGTTAAATGCAAACACGAATTACTCAACCACCTCATCAGGAAACAGTGCAAATGCACTCTCATACAACATTACGACAGCAGGAACAATAGATACTGACTTTAAATATGTGAGTCTTGGGTATGGGACGACTCGGCGCCCACTAACAATGTTGGGAACAAGAACCACCGCCGGGAATCCAATTGGTTTTCAGAAAAGTGGAAACGCTGGAGCCGATGGTGGAGGCTCTCCTACACAAGGAACTTTATACACGGCTTCGACCTTCAACAATTTCACTGTTTATGCCTATTACCGACAGATTTCTGGACAAGGTGATCCCTCAATTTGCGATCTCTTTATGTTAATTGGTCAGTCAGCTTGGGGATCCACCTTTGGAACAATTAACAGTTATTCGAATCCCAGCACAGACAGCAATGGTGCATTCTTTTATTCCTCAGGCGCAAATACAAAAAATATCCTCGCGATTTCAACTTTGCTAAGCAAGAACAGTGGGGTCGCAGTAACAACAGCTGAGATGCAAACAGTGGTCCAGAACTACACAAAACGTATACGTGAGGCCATTGGCGCCGGGTATGTTTTGAACAATAGCGGCGGAAGTACTCTGTCAACGAATACGAATACAGTATTGACAGACACGATTACTGCATCAGGATTTACTGGGACTCCAACTATTAGTCGAACAACCAGTAATACTGGAATTTCCTTTAGCGGAAATGTTTTAACGGTAAATGTCGCAAATGCGGGTACTTATTATGAAACTTTTACCGCAACGGAAGGGGCTAATTCGGCCTCATTGATGATCACTATCAATATAAATGCTCCACCCACGCAAACCACCACAAACTCAACAATTACTACAACAGTAGGTCGGACGGCGAGTGAAACCATGACGGTTTCAAACGGTACGGGTACAAAAACCTTTGCTCTCACTAGCTCGGTGACGCAAGCCGGAATTACTCTTACAAACCCTTCTGCTGGTGTTGCGGTATTAAACATCGCAGCCACCAACGTAGCTGCTGGAACGTATATAGAAACGATCACAGCAACTGATGCCGTGGGAGCAAAAGTTGTTTCAGTTATAAATGTGACGATTAATCCTGCTACTACAATTCGTGGCGAGACAACTACTGCACTGCTCGTAACTTCGGGAACGGCGCGGCTTGAAACGATTACTGCTTCAAATGGAACGGGTGTAAAAAGTTTTGTACTTACCTCAGTATCACCAACAAATGCTGGAATAACGTTAGATACTTCTACGGCATCATCCGGATATGCGCGATTGATGGTGAGTTCTTCTGTGGCCGCTGGTTCATATACGGCCAGCATTACTGCGACAGATACAAAGGGATCCGCAGCCGTTTTATCTAAATCAATTACAGTAAATTCAGCGCTTAGCTTTGCACTGGGTGCAACTTCAACATTTGGTGTCCCAGCTGGAACGGCTGGCTATGACACTCTAACTGTTACAGGTGGTACTGCGCCTAGAACTGTGACACTCGTTGGAACTCCTTCTAATTCCGGAATAACGGTAAGTGCGCCTACGTCGACACAAGTCGTTATGAATGTTTCGTCTACAGTTCCAGCAGCTACATATTTGGAAACCATAACGGTGACGGACGCTGTCGGTGCAAGAGCATCGCACACGGTGACGTTAACTGTTTCAGGTCCGATTCGTTTCGATTCAGGAAATGCAACGGTGATAAATACAAGCGTTGGTCGATCGGCATCTGCACGAATTGCGACCCTAAGTGGCAACACTGGAAAAGTTTTCACGAAAACTTCAGTCTCTAGCCCAAGTTCGGCTGCAATAACTCTTGATACAAGTACTGCAGCAGATGGCTATGTGACCCTCAATGTAAGCAGTGCTGCTTTGGCCGGAAGCTATGTCGAGAGCATTACCGTTGTTGATTCCTCAAATTCGCGTGCGACCTGGACAGTCACGGTTAATGTGAATCCTCCGCCAGTGTTGACCTACGAAACTGCAACAGCCGGCAGCAACTTCTCCAGCCTTGTCTTTAACGGCACAAATCAATATGTAACTGTTCCTTCAAACGCAAACTTAGTAATGGGATCCAACTACACAATTGAATGGTGGCAATACCAGACCGATATCAATTCATATCCACGAATCTTTTCCTTTGGAGGCAATGGGCTTGAAGTCAGTATTGAAGGGGGAACTTTCTATTACTGGCTAAATGGAAGTGCCTATATTCTTGCTTCCGGAGTTAGCGTCAAAAATGCCTGGACTCACTTTGCAATCGTAAGTAGGAATAACAGCCTTATCCTCTATAAGAATGGCGTCGCCCAACGATCTGCCGTGACCGGTGTTGCAGTGACTACGTCCAACCTTCCATCTACGGGTAACCTATGTATTGGTTCGGAATGTAATACGACTTATTACAGCATGTTCGGTGGGCGGATTGCTAACTTCACAATTTCTAATACTCCAAGATATTCAGGTACCTCGCTTTCAGCGGCCAGCTTCACTCCAGGATTCTTTTCTACCGTTGATGCAAACACTCTCTTAGCGCTAGGCGCCGTTAATTCTGAAGCCAAGTTCACAGATTCCTCAAGCTTCTCTAGAACTGTCTCGTACGTAAATGCTCCGACAGGAAATAGCTCACATCCTTCTGGGGGATCGGCAAATATCTCTCTGGTTACTACACAAGGAATTACAAAGAGATCCTCTGCTTTTGTAGCAAGTGCAGGTACTGGAACTAAGACTTTTACAATAACTCCAACTGTCGCGGGAGTTACGCTTGATACATCACTTGCAAATAATGCAACAATTGTTATTGCCGATACCGTTACGGCAACTAATTCAACGACAGCTCGAGTAATTAACGAGACCGTTACGGCTACCGACTCGCTTGGAGCGGCGACCTCATTTAACGTATCAATTACGGTAAATCCACCGATCGCACTGACTGCCACCGCTACCTCGTTTTCATCAACGGCAGGGTTGATGGGTTACGACACCATCACTGCAACTTCGGGCACAGGTACTGGAGCAATTACTTTCTCTCTTGAGAGTAATCCAACTAGTTCCGGAATTACATTGGTGCCAGGCGCATCTAGAAATACTGTCTTGACCGTTGCCAGAACAGTTCCTTCTGGTACGTACTACGAAACTGTGACGGCAACTGATTCATTAGGAGCAACGACTTCGATTCCAATCACACTCACGGTAAATCCAGGCATTTCGATTGCTGGCGAAGGCGGAATCACAACTCTTACAACTTCTAATGGGGCGGCAGCACAATTGAAGGTAATTGCAACTAATGGTGGATCTGGAAAGACATTTACCAAGCGGACCGCATCTGTTGCAACTAATGCTGGAATAACCCTTGACACAACAGGTGCAGCTTCCGGTTTTGCTTTAGTTAAAGTTGCTTCAACAGTGCCTGCAAATACTTATTTGGAAACCGTTACTGTCACTGATTCTCAAGGTGGAAGTGCAAGCGTGCTTGTCACAATTGTTGTTAATCCTGCACCAGCCATCACCGGACCATCAACGCTAACGATGACAGCCGGCACTGCGGCCACGTCAACAGCATTCACCGCATCAAGTGGTACGGGCATCAAGACGCTAACCCTTACTGGACTTAATTCTGGGATCACGATGGATACCCGAACATCGAATTCAGGAACGTTAATTCTCGCCTCATCATTGACATCTATAAGTACAACGAGCCCAAGAACTATTTTCGAAACTGTGACAGCGACAGACCGAACAGGTGCAGTTGCCCAAGCAGCCATAAGAATTACCGTTAATCCTGCTGTTATTGAAACAGCAACTGCAACTTCAGTCACGACAACTTCAGGTGTCTCTAGAACCGTGACTGTCTACGCGACCCAAGGTACGGGAAATAAGACTTTTACTCGCACAAGTGCAACCGCTTCGAGTGCGATTACTATGTCCACAGCTGTTGCAAATCAAGCAGTTCTGACAATTGGCGCCCTAACTAGCCCCGGTACTTACTACGAAACAATTACCGCCACCGATACTTTGAATGCAGCCACATCAATTTTGATCACCATAACTGTTAATGGTCCACCGACAGTTTCAGGTCCAACCAGCCTAGTAACCACGCAAGGGGTTGCTTTTAATTCCCCACTCTTCCAAGCCTTTGGTGGGAATGGAACATATACATTTTCACTCGTATCGAACCCAACCTCGGCCGGTATTTCAGTTTCATCACCAACTCCGGGATATGCGCGAATCTCAGTTGCATCTACAGTGTCTTCTGGAACTTATAACGAGACACTTACGGTTACTGATGGTTTAAATGCGACCGGTTTCATGACTTTCACGATTCGTGTCAACGCACCAGTGGCATTGACTGGAACGCAGACTGTTACAACAACTTACGGAACATCATTCACAACCGGCTACAACACATCAGGAGGAACCGGTCCCTTCCGATTTAGCACGACTGACGTTTGTACAGTAACGAAATCGACATTCATTGGAGACGGAAATAACGGAACCACTAATGGCACTTCATACACTGTTGAACAGATTACGGGTCCAGGATCTTGTAGCTGGGTTGTTCCAGAAGGCGTAACAACAGTTGATGCACTAGTTGTGGGTGGTGGTGGCTCGGGTGGTTCAAGACATGCTGGCGGAGGTGGTGCAGGAGGATTGATTTATCAGGGAGGAATTTCTGTAACTCCTGGCGCTACAACTTCAGTTGCAATTGGTGCCGGAGGTGCACCAGTTGTTACGCCATTAAATGGATTGCAGGGTAACAACGGAGCAAGCTCGCAATTTGGTGCAATTTCTGTGGTCGGTGGTGGCGGTGGCGGACAAAATGTTTCTAACGGAATTGGTCAAACAGGTGGTTCGGGTGGCGGAAGTGCTTACACGGCCAATGGAGGTTCAGGTACAGCTGGTCAAGGAAATTCAGGTGGCACAGGAACATGGGGCGATAGTGAATATAACTGGGCTGGAGGCGGAGGCGGAGGTGCTGGCGCTTCAGGCTCCCCCGCAACCAATACAGGATCGGTTGCGGGCCAAACAAATAAGTACACAGGTAATGCCACTGCGGGTGCGGGTGGTGCAGGAGTTAGTTACTCCATCACTGGTTCAGCCGTTTGTTATGCAGCGGGTGGAGGTGGATCACTTTCATCAGGTTCTACCGGTTTAGCGGGCAGCGGTGGCGGTTGCGGCGCGGTTAAGTCTGGTGGAGATGGTTCAAAGGGAAACGCAACTGCAGGAGATGGAGTAATTGCAACGGGTTCCGGTGGAGGAGCAGCGGGTTTCTTAGGTGGGGCAAATGGAACCTCTGGACGGGGTGGTTCAGGAGTCGTAGTTGTTCGTTACGCAACCCCAACAACTGAACCAAGCGATAACAGAATTACATTTACTGCAACATCAGCGGGCAGCTCAGGTTCTGCAGGATTAATTAATTTATCAATTGGATCTGCTGTTCCCGCTGGAAGTTATACAAAAACGGTTATCGCAACCGACAGCCTTGCATCTGCGAGCTCATCAGTAACAATTAACATCACTGTTAATAAGGCTAATCCTGTCGTAACTCTTTCACTTCCGGGTGCTGCAACATCAACCCAATATGGTTTTGGAGTCGTTCTCTCGGCGCAGGCAAGTACTGCGGGAACAGTTCAATTTAAAGACAACGGAACAGAAATCAGTGGCTGCGGATCAAAGTCAACTACATCTTTTGTTGCAACCTGTCGCTGGGTACCTAGAGTGGTAGCAACTAGAACAATTACAGCGGTCTTTACTCCAACTGATTTAAGCAACTACAACACTGGCATTACAGCAACGACGTCAGTCGTTGTTACAAAAGCAGACACATTGACTGTCACATCCACATCTGAAGACTTCACATTTACATATGCGGCAGCCGCAGTGACCGAAAGATTCACGGTGACCGGACTGGCGGAAATTGATTCAGTGACGGTATCTGCCGCATCAATCACTACAACTTATTCGGGAACCGCTAACGACTCAACAAGTTTCAGCTCAGCAACTGCGCCAACAAAAGCTGGTTCCAATTATGCGATTACTCCTTCAGCACTTGTATTTGCTTCAGGCTCGGCATCCAACTACCTCAATATCAATTATGTTCCTGGAGTCTTAACAATTGCGCGAGCAGCAAATAATGGGGATTTCAATTACTCGAATTCAAATCAACTTACATATTCCCCAACGGGCGTGGATACGCCAACAGTGACGGCATTTGGCGAGGCAACCCCTGCTTTCACTGGATCAACTCCTGAAAAGTGCACCGTTAACTCAAGTTCTGGCTCATTAGCGATTCTTGAGGCTGGAACATGTTCTGTGACGATGGATGTTCCTCAAGGTCACAACTACCTTGCTACATCAATTGCGAGGAATGTGGTTATCAATAAAGCTTCAAGAACTATCTCCTTAAGTGCAACCGTCGCATCAATTAAATATGGTGATACTGCCACTGTTACAACGACAATTTCAGCCGGATCCGAAGACGGTTTTCTTATCTATGGAAGCTCGACCCCCGCGGTCTGCGATTTTGATGTGCCAACAGGTGCGCTATTGGCAAAGACAGGTTCAGGAACCTGTTCGCTTGTAGCTGCAATTTATGAGGGAGCAAATTATTTAGGTGCAACATCGAATACTTTGTCAATTGCTACTGCTCTGGCGGATGCACCAGTGGTTACCACCAATCCTTTAGACCCAGTCTCATACAACTACGGAAATGCAATCTCAATTTCACCATCCTTCACCGTAACGGGGCTAAAGAGAGCGGATGCAGCTTCATCAGTTACTTTCACATACGATTTCGTTGCCAGCCCTGCTGGGACATTCTCTTACTCCAGTACAACGGTTCCAACCGAAGGCGGCATTTACTCAGTGACGCCATCGGCGTTAATACTCTCAGCGGGCTCTCTTGGAAATTATCAATCACCTAGCTATCTCGCACGTGATATTGAAATTGAGCAGATTGATCAACCGGAATTAGTAATCACAAACTTAACTGGTGAATTGACCTTCCCAATTAAGTTAATTACAACCGGCGGTGCACAGTCAATTAGTTCTGTTATCTATTTGGTGACAGCTTCTACAGCGACAAATTGCCGGGTGGTTTTTGGGCCAATAGTCGCAGGAGGACCAGAACTTTGGTCACTCCAAGCTGATTCTGCTGGGTCATGCTCGGTTCGCGCGGGTAAATTGCAGACTCGAAATTACCGGACAGTTATTTCAGATACGGCAACAGTTAACGTACTTGAGTTCACGGATTTTGTTCGAGTTCCGTCGCCGATTTCAAACTTCTCAACAGGTGTAACAATCTCATCGAGCATTCCGATCACACGAGGTGAAATTTCGTGCACATCAAATTGCACGCCAACCATTTCATCGGCATCCCCTGATGCCGGATATGTTGGAGACATGATTGTTCTTTCGGGTACAAACTTCGCTGGAGTCACGAAGGTAACTTTCAACACCTTCATCGACGCAACCACCTTCAGCAATGACCCATCAGATCCAGATACGAGAATCACCGTGCAGGTACCGGCCGGCGTATCTGTAGGAGAAGTTGGGATTGAAGTTGTTACCCCCGGCGGAATCTCCTTCAGGCAGATTGTTTTCGAGCTACTTCCATAGCCTTTTTGCCTCTGGCAAGGTTTTTCCAGGACTCCTAAATCGGTAGACTCGCGTCCTATTCTTGCTTTCCCAAAGGAGCGGTTGTGGAATTCGGTTCGCCATTAAGCAGCGATGCTTCAGATTCTCGCGGGACAAGATCTCGCCGGTCTAAGCATTTCCGCATTGGCTTATTCGCTGCAGTAATCGCGATGATTGGGTCGACATTCGCAATCAATATTTCGCTCAATGGAGACCAGCCTTTTGAATATGGCCAGGGAATTTACAGAATCGCATCATGCGATCAATTTGTCGCAGTCAACCTTGGATCAACAACCGCCTATGCAGATGGACTATCGCGTGTAGGAAATATCAAACTACAAGGACTCGATGTAGGCCGTTGTGCAAATACGTCAATTCGTTTGAAGCTGTACGACTCAAGCACAGCCACTTCCTTGAACTTATTTACGAACCCAGCGTACACAAGCCGTGGAGTTTCCTATCCTTGCTGTACCGAAACAGGCACAGCTGTGATTATGGTCTTTGCCGCAAATGCGACACAGGCAACAGCTCTACAAAGCACCACACTAATTAGCCCATCTGGCAAGAACATCAATCAAGGTGATCGATCGGAATCGTTGAGCTACGACGCAGATACCGGAACTTTTACAATTGCTTTCAATACGCCACTTGCCATCATGCGCGACGTTTATCGAACCACCTTGGAGTCCGCTTCAAATGTATAAGTTCGATAAGAAAGTCTGGAACCACCGGATTCGACGCACCGTAATAGTTTCCTTAGTTGTTCCGCTGCTCTCTACGATTCCACAGGCACCGGTTGCGGTAGCTGCACCAGCCTGTGTAGAAGGCACTCACTACTCAAGGGTCTCAAGTGCGGGAGCAGCAACCGTTATTTATAAATTTACAAACACTTCTGCCGAGTGCACCTTTGCGTTACCAACAGGACTCACATCTGCATCCATCCTTGCAGTTGGCGCTGGTGGTGGTGGTGGACCTGATGGTGGTGCCGGTGGCGGCGGCGGAGAACTTCGCTACAACGCAGCACAGTCGGTATCTGGAGTTTCGAGTATTGATATTTGGGTTGGAACTGGCGGTAATGGCGGTGCGTGGGGCGGAGGCGCTTCCACCAGCGGGAGTTCAACAACAGTTAAATGGAATGGTTCTACTCAGTATCAGGCAAACGGTGGCACCCGCGCAGATGGTTGGTCGAGCAATGGCCCACCTGGTGGTGCAGGCGGAAGCGGCGGTACTGGTGGAAATGCAAATACCAATGGGCAACAAGGTGGATCTGGTCCATCACAAGTTTGCACAACAGGTTTAGTTCCCCCTGGCACTACTCCTTCCAATTCAATCACTGGATCTTCCGTCAACTACGGCGGTGGTGGCGGCGGCGGAATGGGAAATAACAACCAGAATGCGGGCACCGCATATCTCGGTGCTGCAGGTGGCGGAACTTCGGGTGGACGTGGATCAAACTATAAACTCGCAACTGATGGTGTAACAGCAATTAATGGCGCAAGCAATGGAAGCGCTGGAACTGCAAACACCGGCGGCGGCGGCGGTGGTGGATCAGCATGTGATGCTCATGCACCTTGGGGTACAGGGCGGGACGGAGTCTCGCAGCGAACAGCAGGCGGTAGAGGTGCCGACGGAGTCGTCATCCTTAGCTTCGCACGCATCTCACAAACAATTACATTTGGATCAATTGCGAGCCGCAGAGTTACAGCTGGAACAGTTACAGCCTCACCAACCTCTTCAAGTGGATTAACGGTTGCGCTAACAAGTGCAACAACCTCGGTATGTACGGTTTCAGGATTCGTCATCACTCCAGTCTCGGCTGGAACCTGCACAATCAATGCAAATCAGGCTGGTACTAATGATTACGCGCCAGCAACTCAGGTGCAGCAATCATTTTCGATTACCGCAAATATGGTTGCGTACAATTCAAATACAGCAACAACAACTCGACCAATTGAATCCACTACCGCCAACACGGTTAATACAAACACTCTCTCAAGTGGCCGTTTAGCTCAAGGATCTCCAATTTCAAATGGGTTGGTTCTGCACCTAGACGGTGCAGATCGATCAACGGTCAGTGGATCTACTTGGACCAATAAAGTGGCCGGAGTTGCCGGAGCCGAGGCAAGTGCATCTGCTTCAGGAAGCCCAACATATGACGCTTCAGATGGATCCTTCGCCTTAAATGGAGTAGACCAGTTCTTCACCCTGGGTTCTACGAACTATATGTTTAACGGAGCGCTTCCATTTACGGTCAACCTGAGTTTCAAGGCTTCGGACGTCAATAGAGATAACTGTCTCATTGGCAATTTCAATGGTGGAGTTAATGCGACATATATGTTCCGCGTATCAAGTGGCGTTCTCGTCGGAAATCGAAATGTTGCTCCATGGCAAGTAGATGCCACCACAAGACTTTCAGCTGGTGAAATCTATTACGCCTCTATGTCTTTCGACGGTTCTAATATGCGGCTTTATTTAAATGGAAACTTACACGCAACCAGTTCCTTGATTAATGGTTCCGTTACCTACAACGGTGGAGTCCGTATTGGTGCTTGTCTCAGTAACTGGGCAAATGACAGATTGTTTAAAGGGAAAATCTATAACGCACAAATTTATAATCGCGCACTTTCGGCTGCGGAGATCACCACTAATTATCAGAACCTGATTCCAGCACAACAAGTTGCCAAGACAAATTACACCTTGGGACCTTGGACTACGGCAGCAGATACTGGAACTGCCTTTGGTACAACAAATTATGATTTGTCGGCGCTTCCGACTCCTCATTTTCGAATTAGCGCTGAGAACTATTCGGGTGGAACTTTGTCTGCTTCTGTTGGTGGATCAAGACTTTCCATTACAAAGAACGGATCCCCAACACTTAATGCGAATTCAGGTGGCGGATACGGAGCCAATGCTCGTTTTGCAACCATAAGCGGTGGAACGGGTGATGGATTCCGTCTCGGTAATGCTGAAATTCCAAATTACACATTCTGCGGAATGGCTAGATACAAAAATCTTGATTCGGGCGTAAAGGGCACACAAGGGAGAATTTTTGCGCATGGCAGCGGAACAAACTGGATTTCTGGTTGGTACGCAGAAGGAGTTAAGAATTTTTACCACAATGCATGGCTTAACACATACACAACGGTTGTAGACCAGCAATGGCACGTGGTATGTGATTCAGGAAATGATATTTATTGGGATGGTGTAAAACAAACAGTAACTTCGGCTGCCTATACAAGCCTGCCCCCATTGGCACTTAACTGGGCGGGAACTGGAGATAATTCAAGCTTCGAGTTCACTGAAGCAATTGTTTATGACCAAGCACTATCTCAGTCACAGATTGCGCAGATTTTTAGATATTTCGAAAATAAGTTTGGCATGACAAACATAACGATCTCAGCACAGAGTGCAACATCTTTAAATCCACCTACAAACTATTCTCCCACTGGCGATGCAACTCTCTTTGCTTCTTGGTTCTCTCTCATTACATACGATGGAAATAGACAAACTTCAGGAGTTGCGCCTGCATCTCATGCAATTACAAATCTCGGTGGAACTGCTGCGGCAGCGGGAACTCTTGCTCGTGCGGGTTACCAATTTGCCGGTTGGAACACCGCTGCTGATGGATCTGGAACTCGATACGCAGCCGGTGCACAACTTGCAAACACAGGAAATCAACTTTTGTATGCACAATGGATACTGCCACTTGTTTTTCCTGTTCCAGTAAATAATCCAACCAACCTAAATCCATATATGCGATTTGTTGCATCAGATTATGACGCGACAAATAAGGTATGGAGAGATTCATCTGGAAATAGCCGAAATGCAACAAGAATTGTTGGATCTCCATCGCTTACAACAACCACAGGTAATGGAGCTTCAAAGAGTATTCAAGTTCTTTCAGGTGGCACTTCTGACAAGATCTATTTTGATAATCAAGAAATTTCCACGAATTGGACTGTTCTGGCGCTTTCAAGATACTCCGGCGCGAGCAACCGAGCCAGAATCATTACAGGAAATTACGCAGCAGGTATCCAGCAAGATGGAAGTGCAAACTGGTTGTTCGGTCAACATTCTGGAAATGTGGGAATGGCTCATTACAACGGTTGGGTATCACCTACAACAACCACTGTGGGTCTAACCCTTACAGATTGGGTTATGTCCGCTGCTTATCCATCAAACTATCGCTATAACGGAATATCGCGAGGAACATCAGGTGGCACGGCAGTGCTGCCGCCACTTGGAATTAACACCTGGACCGGCGAGCAATCTGACTATCAAGTTGCAGAAGTCATTATTTATAATCGCACTTTAACTGCATCCGAGATTGGTCAAGTTGAAGATTACTTCGATGAGACTTATGGTCTTTCATATGCAAAGGTAGGAACTTACAGAACTTCGCCAACACTTTCCGTCTCAGCCACATTTGGTGGAAGAAGTGACACATACACAGCCATTAATGGGCTTGGGAATAAGACTTTTTCCATTTCCCCAACAATTACAGGAATCACCATCGATACATCGACAGCAAATGGCGTTGCTATCGTGGTTGCTTCGACTGTAGCTGCAGGCACTTATCTAGAGACTATTACGGCAACTGATTCAATGGGTAATACTTCATCATTTGCAGTTACAATCACAGTTGTCCCGCCGATTAAGTGGTCTACAAGTAATCCAACAACTGTTGTAACAACTGTCGGAAAATCGGCATCGCTAAGGCTTGATATCACGGGTGGATTGACTGGAAGAGTCGCATCAATTACGAGACCAACAAATTTGCCGTCTTTGGGCATAACTATTGATACAAGCACACTTGTTTCTTCAGGCTATGTAACTTTAAATGTGTCAGCTGCAGTATTACCGGGGACTTATTCCTTAACGATGGTGGTTAATGACATTTTAGGTCGCGCAGCGAATCAGATTGTAACGGTCACAGTTAATAATCTTCCTTCGCTGACATTTACTCCGGGAGTTTCAGATACAACGACAACTGTCACCACTAATGGATTGTGGTTGCAGTATGAAATCGGTCGATCTTGGTCAGGAGTCGGTGGTTCGGTCGTAGATTTGACTGGAAACAACACCGCAGGAAGTGGGCTAAGTGGGGCAACATATAACCCGACATTCGGTGGGGGATCTGTTGCACTTAATGGATCGAGATTGATTTGGTTAGACACTGGAATAATTGCGCCAACTGATTCTCTCTCCAAGTTCTATTGGATCTATCCAACGGCAGCAACGGGAACGATTGTGACTACTTGTAATGCAGGTTGCGGTTATCACGAATCAGAATTCGAAATGCTTAATGGGCGACTTTATGCCAGAGTCTGGAATCTTGGCTCTGTGGCTTCCACAGAAACTATAGCTATCAACGAATGGCACTATGTCGGTTATATTTACGACCGCGCAGGTGGTACCACCCAGATTTATATTGATGGTCGCTTAGCGGGATCTGTGGCAAACTCCGGAACTCGCGCACCACCTGATGGAGTTAAGCAATTTGACGGCATAAGTATCGGTGACGGTCAAAATATGGTCACTAGTACAAATGGCCAGTTCTCATTTGGCGGGGCGCACTATTACAAGCGTGCTCTGAGCGCTCAAGAAGTGTTCTTCAACTATGCATCCACTGCTTCTCGCTATTTGGGTTCTAGTTTTCCAGGACGTCTTACGTCTGGAACTGCAACTATTGCAACAACACAAGGTGTGGCTAGCTCATATTCAGTCTTCAGCGCAAGCAGTGGTACTGGCTCGAAGGTAATTTCCATGTCTCCACTTACCTCGGGTGTAACGATCGATACATCAACCCCAGGGACTGCGATTCTTAATCTTGCAAATACTTTGACTGCAACAAACTCAACAACCGCGCGTGTGATCAGCCAAACTGTCGTTGCAACAGATTCTGTGACAGCGATTACTAGCTATCCAGTCCAAATCACTGTCAATCCTCCAATCGCAATTACCGCAGCGATCCCCAACACAATTACAACAACCTTTGGTGTTGCAATTTCGGATACATTCACGGCTGCATACGGAACGGGCACTCTTCGCTTTTCGCACACGCCATCAAGTAATGCTTCAGCCTTTACTCTAAGAACGACATCGCCAACCGTTGCGGTGTTGACGGTTGCCAATAATCTTCCTGCTGGCACTTATCAGGACACCATCACGGTAACTGACTCGGCTTCCGCTGTCACAAATTATGTTCTTACAATTGTTGTTAATCCGGGAATGACTCTGACTGCTGCAGTATCGAGCACGCTAACCACGACAATTACAAAGTCGACTTCAATGCGCATCAACGTCGCTAACGGTACTGGTGCAAAAACGATGACCATGTCTGGTGCGCCTTCAGGAATCACATTAGATTCATCAACCGTTGGTAGCGGTTTTGTCACGATCAACGTTGGAACAAATGTCCCGGCCAACACCTATTCGATAACATTGAATATCCGAGATGCCGCAGGATCTACCGCAACCGGCACCTTCACAGTAGTTGTAAATAAGTGGCCAGTAATCGGATCGCCAGCAATCGCGTCTACTGGCTTACGTCTTCACCTTGATGCAGGAACACCTTCAAGCTATTCAGGAGCGGGCACAACCTGGACAGATTTGAGCGGAAATTCCAGAAATGCATCTCTAATTTCAGCACCCGCATACAACTCTTCAAGTGGCGGAGTTCTTGAATTTAATGGAACCTCACAGTACGCAAGAGTTTCAAGTGTTGCATCTGATGTCTTCACTGTTGAAGCATGGGTTAAATTCAATGCACTAAATACCGACTATGCCTGCGTGGTAACAAACGAGTATGTTAATGACAAAATTAATTACTCAATTTGTTTCTGGGGAAGTAATTCGATCAAGGCTGGATACCATCAAGCTGGTACGGGCTGGGTCGGTGGACAAGCAGGTGGCTTCACGCCAATCGTGGGTAAGTGGTACCAAATAGTTTATAAAGTTGAGAAAGTGGGAGCCAACTACATTGGATCTCTCTATCAGAATGGAAACTTGGTCGCAGGACAGACTTCAAGCACGATTGCGCCAAGCAATTCAACTTTATACGATCGTATTGGAAGGCGTTGGGACAACGCAGAATATATAAATGGCTCTATCCCAATTGTTCGAATCTATGGTCGGGCGCTAACTGATGCTGAGATCATTCAAAATTACAATGCTCAAGGTTTCAGATATTTTGCAACTAATTCTGGATCTTCGAGCTACACAACAACGCAGGGGCTAAATGCTTCGATTACTGCCCGAAATGCGATTGAAGGATCGGGTATAAAAACATTCACTATTTCTCCAGTACAAGCTGGAATAACTCTGGATACTTCGACAGCAAATCAATATTCCATAAATATTGCCAGCACTTTGCTTGCAACAGATTCCTCAACTGCAAGAACTTATTACGAAACGATAACCGCAACTGATGCAGCAACAGCTTCAACAACATTGGCATATGCGATTGTGGTTAATCCACCGGTGCGATTAGTGGCTTTTGTAGATAGCATCACAACAACATCTGGGGTTGCTGCATTTGACACATTCACGGCGACCCTAGGAACGGGTAATAAGACTTTTGCATTAACTGGCTCTCCTACGACCAGCGGCTTCACCTTAACTCAGGCAAATAACGTTGCTGTTCTTAAAGTTGAGCCAACGGCAAACCCTGGAACTTATTACGAAACAGTTACAGCAACCGATTCATTAGGCGCGACAGCGTCATCCATGGTCACAATCACAATTAGACCGGGACCATCACTTTTGGGCTCTACCAATTTAGTGAGTGCTCGGGGAATCGCGTTTGTTTCTCCCGTTTATTCGGTCGTAAACGGTATTGCACCATATACGTACACGCTAACTTCGAGGGCAGTATCGCCGGATACAAACACAGTTACCGGAATTACCTTCGACACAGCAACAATGACTCTGAGGGTAAGTGCGGCAGTGGGCGCTGGTACCTACCTTGAAACAATTACAGTACGTGACTCGAAAGGCGCCACCTCGAATTATCTAGTTTCACTAGAAGTAAAACCTCCTGTTGTTTTAAGTGGATCGATGTCAATCACCAAGACTTACGGAGATTTAACAGTAAGTAACTACACAACAACTGCAGGAATTGCGCCATTTACCTTTACTACCTCGACGCCAACGGTAAACAATGTTTGCGCTCCGATGACTGGTAGCTACATTGGCGATGGCACCAACGGAACGCTTGGGGTTTCATACACGTACGAAAAAATCATTGGTACAGAACGTTGCAGCTGGATTGCACCTAACGGCGTCACATCGGTTGACTATTCCGTAGTAGGCGGCGGTGGCGGTGGAGGAAATGGTCGTGGCGGTGGCGGTGGCGGTGGTGGTGTTGCTAACGGCACCGGTCTCTCAGTAACCCCTGGAACTGTGTATGACATTGCTGTTGCAGTTGGTGGGTCTGCAACTAATGATGGTAATGATTCATGGATTCGAAATCCAGATCTCAGCACAACATTTGTTTATGCAGCAGGTGGCGGTGGCGGCGGATCCATGGCTGACAACTTTGATGCAATCACAGGAAATAATGGCAAGGGCGTCTCCCCAACAGGCAGAACTGCAGGCGGCTCAGGTGGTGGAGGTGGAAACAACTTCTACTCAACTGCGGCATGGACAGGTAATCCAGGAGATGGTGGAACTGGAGCAGCAGCAGGTTTTGCAGGTGGTGGAAGCTATCGCTGTTCAACAACGGTTAATTCTCAGGACGGAAATACGTTAACTGGTGGAAATGGTGGCCGAACAACGGGCGGTGGCGGTGGTGCAGGTGGAGCAGGAATTGGATACTCAGGAAGCTGTCCTACTTACTCTGCTTCACAAGCGCCAAATGGTGGCGCTGGCGTTGTCTCGCGTTTAACCGGTTCTGCTGAAACATATGGCGGCGGCGGTGGTGGAGCTGACGGACGCACCGAAGTTGCAAGTGAATCAAATTATCGAAGCTCGGGTCGTGGGCTTGGTAATGGCGGCGGTGGAAACGGTCAGTCTTATCGCCAAGCAGATGGCACTTTGTTAGTAACACAGCTTCTCGCGACTTCAGGTGATCACAACACCGGCGGCGGTGGCGGTGGTGGTATCTCCTCTGCCGGCAATGGTGGTTCGGGTGTTGTTGTGCTTCGTTATGTAACTCCAGCCGCTGATTCGCAAACAGTAACTATGTACACAATCTCTAATGGCGTATCAAGTGCAGGAAGCGTCACCTTAACAATTCCCACGAATACGCCTGTCGGAAGTATTACGTCGAAATCAATCCGCGTTGTTCAAACAGGAGGAGTGACAACTGATTACAGCATCAGCGTGACAATTAATAAAGCAACTCCAACGGTGATTCTGTCGCTTCCTGGCGCAGCAACTTCAACAAAGTATGGAGCTCCAGTTCAATTAACTGCCACAACTTCGACCCCTGGACAAGTCACTTTCAAATTTAGAGGTTCAAATATCTCCACATGCGAATCTGTACAAACTGTAAATAACATTGCAACTTGCGAGTGGAAGCCATGGGCGGTAGGAAGCCACTCGTTTGGAGCAGATTTTGTGCCAACTGACACCACGAATTACAACAACGCATCTGCATCGGCTACCTTCTTCAGGATTAGCAAAGCCGACACTTTGACCGTGACCGCGGGTGATGAAACTTTCGTATATACGGGATCAGCTGTTGTGGTTACTAGACCGTTTTCAACAACGGGACTGGTGGATATCGATGGAATTGACTCGGTCATCATGTTGTACACGGGCACAGCAAATGATGGCACGAGCTATAGCAGCACTACAGCGCCAACTAAGGCGGGAACATATGTAGCAACGCCAAACTATCCTGCATCTACTTCAGCTATTGATTACACCAATATCGATGCCACCATTGCAGGAAGAGTGTGCGTAATGGTGCCACCAGGAATCATGGAGTGCACAGGTGGGGATAGATTGCTGACTAGTTATTACGAATCAATAACTATTCTCTCTGGAACCTTAACTGTAAATCGGGCACCAAATACTTCCTCATTGGTCTATCCGACTGTCAATACAAATAGTGCAGTGACAACGCCACCGGCCAATAACTACATAACTTTTAGAACCGGAATCACAGATACTCCAACGACAAGATCCCGTCTTGGTAACGGCGCAATCACGTACTCAACTACCACCCCATCTAACTGTTCAGTTGATTCTTCGACAGCTGTGATGTCACTAATCGAAGCCGGAAACTGTGTAGTCAATATGACTATTGCTCAGGGTGATAACTATTTGGCAGATTCGGCCACGGCAACCATTGAGATTGCCAAGGGAAATAGAACTATCGCTTTGGCATCTACTACTTCGACTTTGAAGTACACAGAGACGGCAACGGTGACGACAACCATTTCTGATGGTGCCTTAGATGGATCCCTTACCTATTCCTTGAATTCATCGCCAGGATGTTCCTTTGATTCCTTTGGGGGGATACTCACTGCAACCTCTGGAACTCTCCCTTGTTCACTCAATGTAACCATTGGAGAAGGCACTAACTTCTTGAGTGCAAGTACGGCATCGGCACTAGCCATGACAATCGCAAAGGCAAATGCACCAATCATCACAATGGATACGGTGACTGCAGTTGATTACTCACCAGGAAATCGCGCGGCGATATTCCCAACCTATTCGTTCAGTGGCTTTAAAGGTTCTGATGCCGCCTCATTATTGACCCTGACGTATAGCTTTGTTTCAAATCCTTTTGAAACTTTCTCTTACTCAGATACACGCACGCCAATTGATGCAGGAACTTACAGAATTACCCCATCTGCGCTTGTGATGAGCAGCGGACTGTTATCTAACTATGAGACCCCTAACTACTCCGCAGCGGCGATTAACTTCACGATTAACCGAATAGCTCAGGATCCAGTATCAATTGATGGAGTAAATGGTGAAGTCAATGTGCCATTTACTCTGGTCTATCGTGGTGGAAACAACCCAACTGCGACACCTACCTTTACAAAGGTATCTGGAGCAGCGTGTACCGTTTTGGATAATGGGCTTAACGCATCAGCGGCGGGAGCATGTGTTATCACTGTTACAGTTCCTGGAAATAGAAACTATCTCGCGATTACTTCTGAAACAATCACTGTGCGAGTTCGAAACTTCGTGCTTGTTCCTGTGTTTATCTTCGGAAACGGCACCACAGGAATAACCATCGCTTCAAATACGCCTCTCACAGTTGGAGAAACCGCCTGCACAACTGGGTGCGTTCCAACTCTGACAGCTATTAGCCCTTATGAAGGGGCTGAAGGTGATGTCATCACGTTGACCGGGACAAACTTCACAGGGACCATTCGCGTCATATTCAATGTCTTTACCAATGCTGTCACCTTTAATGTGGACTCGGACACGCAGATAAGTGTGCAAGTCCCAGCTGGATTAACAGTTGGCGATGGAACTATTGAGGTTGTTACACCGGGTGGAATTACTGCACGCTGGTTTGATTTCGGGGTATTGCCGTAATTTAAATTTAGTAAGAACGAGCGGCAAACGTTAAGCGAAGCGCAACTGAACCACTTGGGATTGAACTGCTTGTATCAAGTTTGATTGCTGCTCCATCAAAGAGATCTGCGGCTTTCTGCTTGAGCTTCACACTGAAATCGATAGCCGCGAGCGTTCCGCTCGATGCCTTATCACCCTTTGCATATCCGCCGATAACCTGCACATAAATAATGTCAGCAGTATCAGCAAGCTTTGCTTTCTTCTTAAAATCAGCGATATCTGTGCGAAGTTTTTCTAGGTCAAAGCCGTTATATAGGTTGGCCATTCCCTGGTCGAAATTCACTGATTTAAGCGAGACTGATTCTTGAATTTTTGCATTACCAGTGGCTGGCCCACCAGAAAGTTTTGGTACGAATGAAATTGTTGCAAGAAAGATAACCATCAAGGCCAAAAAGAGGTCGGCATACATCCATCCTGCTTGGTGGGTTACATCCTCTGCCAAATCAGAGGATGAATCTCTCTTTGTTCTCATGCGATTAGGACTTATTCATTTTCTTTATCTCGGCAAGTACCTGCTTATTTGAAGGAATTGAGTTGATGTCTTTGCGGAGATCTTTGCTGGCCTGCGCCATCGACTTTGAAGATGCTTGAAGATTCTTGACTGAAGCGGCAACGCGAGCATTAACAGTCTCAGGCGTCACCTTGCGCTGTGAGTGGAGATATGAATGAATTTTAAGACCTAGTTCTATTCGCTTCTCATCGAGGCGAGCAACATGTGTGTGTTGTTCTTGTTGATGACGAGTTGTCATCAGTGCTGTGATTAAAGTAAGGACGATAACAACGGCAATCAGATAAAAGTCGAGAAGGCCTACGTGGCCGATAGTCCACTCTGAGGCAAGGATTCCATAGCCGTCCTGCCAGAATTCAAGAAAGTTAACAACCGCATCTGCATTTGCTTTTGTGTATTCAGCAAAGGCTGTTGTCGCCTTTGAAACCGCAAGCCAGGTAAGAGCAACCGGTGCGAAGACGAGAACATTTCGAATGATCGTCAAAATATTATTTAGCTTTAGGCGACGCGCACCGGCTGTGAATTCAGGATGAGGGAGATAATCAAGTGGATTGATCTCTGCAATTGCTTCAATATCTTCGCCGGTTTCAAGTGCAAGAGCGAGGGCCTTCACATAAGGATCATTTGTAACTTTGCTTGTGCTTGACCAAGAGTTGAGTTCAAGCAAAAGTTCTTGAGTTAAATCATCAGCCTTTCGGCGAGAAGTAGGTTTACGCGCAGTTGCCATGCGCAAAAAGTACCTTAAGTAAGGCCATTTATAGAATTCGGTTCTATCCGTAATATGATTGAACCATGTCCCCGACGCTCAAGAAGCTGCTCAAGCGAACAGCCTTGCTCGCAGCAGCCGGACTTGTGCTCACACAAATGCTGCCTTCGCTTGCAGATCAATTGACACCGAATCCCGTGGTCGAGACATCTGCCGAGCCTTCGGCAGAACCTTCGCCAACCCCTTCTGAATCCAATTCAGCAAGCCCAACGCCTGCTGCATCGGCTGAACCGGTTGCAGATATAACTTATATAGATGGTGAATCGCCAACGGCGAAAGCAAAGGTGATTGAATCTGAATCTCTCTTCTTCCAAATTCCAAACACGCTAAAAGTTGATCCTCGTGCAACATCGATGCGAATCGATTCATTTGCACTCGGTGGTGGCGATGATCTACTGATGTGCATCGCATCGAACCGCGCAAATATTTCACTCTCTTCAACCCAAGACGTTTTAGTTGAAGGATTTGGTTCCCAATCTCTTTTGATCTCAGGATCACCAAGAAAAGTCTTGGCAGCTCTGACCGCTGGCCACGGCTTAACTCTTTCCACCAGCGGTCGACTTTCAGGAACTATCGTGACTTTCCAGGCCGTAGCCCTCAATAAGCCGTCGATTGACCCAGAATTTTGCGGAGCGGCGCAAATCACACGGTCGGTCTCGGTCACCACGCTCGGAATTGACCTCAATACGGTCAAAACACCCGTCAAAATCGGTAAAAAGCAGTAACTCATTTTGAACTTCGGTTCTAAATTCCCGTAATATTGCCCCCGCTGCGCATAAGCGCAATAAATAGGAGTAATAAGAATGTCATTGAACTCGCCGTTGAGTGGAAGCGTGAAGTCTCGCTTCGGTGGCTCCGGTAAGTCGCGTTCAAAAATATTTGCAGTAGCTGCAATTGTTTCTTCCGTTCCATTCTTACTTTCAACTTTTGCTGCAAGCGTCACAGTTGGTTCTGGCAATTTAACTTTCGGACAAGGATCGCAGCAAGCGGTCGCGTGTGACTCACAGGTTTATGTGGCGATGGGACAAGAGTGGAAATCCGCTCCAACCCAGACCGATGAAACAAATGGTTTTTTCCGAGTTCGATCAGTAACAGTTTCGAATGTGGATTTGGTCGGATGCCAAAACACAAAACTTCGAGTACGACTTATTGATTCTGTCGGAAAAGAAATTCAACTTGGCGGAACAGCAGGAGCAACAGTGTTGCAGATTGCAGTCCCATCAACAGATGGTCAGGTCAGTACAAGCGATGCAGCTTTGCTCGGTCTTGGTTATCTAACCGGAGATGGCGCAGTTATTTCTGGAGTAATGAATGCTGCAGTTTCATTATCGACAGCAGGAACGTCGGTGTATGACGGCAGCACACTCAGCGCAAACTCAGCGGATGTCACCTTTTACCTAGACCCAACACAGTCGACGGTAAATATTGATGGCCAGAGCGTGGGTCGAGTAACTGTTGAATCGGTAAATAATCCGAAGGCGCAGGGGTAGGGGCTCATAGGCGAGTTTGACCAAAGGGTTTGGTCAGATAGACTTACGTTCTAATGAGGGGTGACTCTCAAAAGCTAGTACTGACACGAAAAGGAATAAAAATGGAAATTTTATCTTTCGAAGGTTCAAACGGATCTTCAAAGCGTAAGCGCGGCGGTAAGTTCGTAGTTATCGCGACAATCGCAGCTCTTGGATTCATGGGCTCAACATTCGCGGCGTCAATCACGCTGAACGGAAACTCAGATATTCAATACGGTCAAGGTGTCACCGATGCAGTCACATGTGCATCTGACCTAATTATCACTCCAGCGAATACATTCAATGGAACTGCTTTCAATCTCGAAACAATCACAGTTGTCGACTCCACAACAGTAAATACAAGCTCTGCTGGACTATTTAACTGTATCGGCAAGAAGCTAGTTATTAAGGCGCTGAACAACAGCAATGTTGCACAGTGGTCATGTGAAGTCTCATTGAACTCATACTCTGCAGGAATTGTTGTTACTCAGAGCGGCTCAGCATGCCCAAGTACTTCCTTCTCTGTAGCTTCAGGAAGTGGTGCAAACAACAAGGGCTTCGCTATTCGCAACACCGGTACCGCAATTCCGGCAGCGAATATCTACAAGATAACCCTGGAATCCAAGAACTAATACAGACTTGATTCGGAGTTCATCCGTGTCAGTATGAACTCCAGAAGTCAAAAATTAATATGAAGAAGTCGCCATCTGGGAGCTCGAAAGTTGAGATCTCAGGTGGCGCTTCTCATTTAAAGGTTGATTCAGTTATGAGCGGCGCCCAAGATGTGTGGATTGATCGCACAGGAGCACCAGCGGATTCAAATGTCTTGGTCACACTTTCGGGTCCAGCTGGCGAGAAGACAGTTCTAGTAACTTCGGATGTGATTGTTGAGTCATCTGCCAAACTTTTTGTCACGACACCACCTGAGCGAGTAGTGACAAAGAATGATTTGCGAAAAGTAAAAGCTAAGCGCGTGCTGACTCTTGTGGGTTATGCCTTTGCAGCGCTGATGGTTACATTCTCAGCACTTTCCGCCTCAGGCACAATGAAAGCTCGAGTTGTACTAACCAACTCGATGGAGCCAACAATTTCTCCAGGCGACATCGTTTTAACGATGAGCCCTGATCGAATTGCACCCGAGATAGGAAAAGTCGTTGCTTATCAAGCAAAACGTTTCGATGGTTCTCCTGTAGGAGTGTTCTCCCACAGAATTATTGCGGGAAATGACAATGAAGGCTGGGTCATGAAGGGCGATAACAACCCTGACCCCGATACCCAAAAGCCAACAAATGAAGATATTTTGGGAGTTATTTTCTATGTGATTCCATTTATCGGAAAATTTCTCACTAAAGAAGCAATCATGATTATGGCTCCAATGGCTGTTGCGATTTGGATGGCTATAGATACGCTGCGAGGTTCCGATGAAGAGTAAGAAGCTCTCTCTTGCACTCTTAATTTCGATATTCACTCTGGCTATTGCACCGATTGCAAGCGCCGTCGATATTCCATTACTAAGTTGGGAGCGCGGCAAGCAACAGAATATTGTCCTTGGCGGTCCGAGCACTGGCTCAGGATGGAAGATTTTTCTCGTCGCCCAAGGTCAAGCAGATCGTGAATTCTCAGCAAGTGTTCCAAATAGCGCGGGATACATTGTCTATTCAATTGATCTACCAAAGAACTTACCGCTCGGTGGATATTCTGCTGAGGCTCGTGCAAACGGAGCGCCAGATAGTGCAGTTGCCGCGATTAACGTTATTGAACGTACTTTCTACACGATTTCATCGATTCCAACAGATTTAAGGTTGCTATTTACCCTCTACGCAATCATTGTCTCTTCATTTGCGATCATTCGAGCTCGAAAGTATTCGTACCTTTCATTTAACCGCGATAAGAGCCATCGCCGTAGTAAGGGCGAAGATCGCGAAGGCTCTCGAGTCCCTGGGATTCTGCAGCCTTTCTACAAATTCCGATCTCGTCGCCAAGCCGAGATGGAGATTTCATTCTTAAAATTCATTGCATATAAAGATGGTGAGCCTCTGCATAAGATTTCACCAATTCTTTGGTCAATCACACCATTTGTTACATTCTTACTTGGCATGTATATGTCGTACAGCATCCAAGCAACAACTGTCATTCCGAATGTCGCTCTCTATCTGATTGTTATCGCGGCAGTCGTAGGTGCAGTCGATGCAATTTCGGGAGCAACTGCTGCCATGGGATTCATCTTCGCATCTCTTATTTTGGGTGATGTAAATGGAATGAGATCTTTCTTAGCGGTACTCGCATTTACGATGGCCTGGACGGTTCCATCAATGCTTGCATCTATGTATCTCATTGCCTTAAAGATCGACTTTAGCGAATCATTCGCGCGTGTTAACTCTCGCCTTAAGACTGTTCTAGCCTTGGCGCTGTCTGCTGCACTCGGATCAGTTGCAGTGGTGATTTCGGCGATTCTCACTGACAGCTTGGTGATTAATCTGCAAGGCAATTCATTTGCTCGCTGGCCGCTAATGGCAATTGTTGCTGCTGTAATCTTCTTCAAGAATTTACTTGAGATGTTAATTGATAGATCACGCCGCGCTAGAGAAGTACAAGTTCAGATTGTTGAAGAGAGTATTTATCTAGCTCGAGTAATTTCACCAAGTATGACTTCTATGTTGACAGTGGCCTTCTTTGGAATCATTTATGTATGGACCGAGAAGCCCGCGCAATCACTAGTAGCTACTGCGATTATTGCCGCCCCGTTCTTCCTCAGTTTTATGGTCTTCCCAGAGGTTGCAGGAAAGCGATTCCCTATGATTCGCCGAAACCTGGTACTTGAGACCCTTTTGATTTCATTAATCACCATCGCCGTCTATGCCGGTATCCAGTACCTGCCGCTGGCTACCAGAGAGAAGGCCCAAGCCTTTATACTTCTGGGTCTAGTCCCTGTATTGATCCATGCGATCTACTCGGCTTTAGTTGTATCGAGTGAGAGATCTAAATTGAGAGAAGGAGAAGTAAGCGCATGAAGATGAAACGCTTCTTTGCAACTCTTGTTATCTTTTCACTATCGGGAATTGGAATTACATACGCCGCTGGAACAGATTCAAATCCAGTGCAGAACTTCTTCCTTGGTGGAACCGATTTAGGAAGTCCCAACCTCAACCAAGTGCTCGCACTACTTGTTGGCCCTGAAGGACCTCCAGGACCTGCCGGAGTTGCTGGCGCAGATGGTTTTGTTGGAATGAATGGCCAAGATGGCCAAGATGGATTGCCAGGCGCACCCGGTGCAGTTGGACCTGCCGGTGCGAATGGAACAAACGGAGCCAATGGCCGTGATGGCGCAAATGGCGCACCAGGTGCAGCGGGAGCTGCGGGAGCAGCAGTAGTTACCGTTGCGCTACCTGTGGGAAATGCTAACTGTGCTCTAGGCGGCGCAAAATTCACTGATGCAGCCGGAACAGTTACTTATGCATGTAACGGAACATCTGGCTCGGGCGGCGGCGGAACATTTACCGCTACAACTCTGCCTTTAGGTGATGCCAACTGCGTCAACGGTGGAACTTCATTCGATGATGGTGTTAATCCAATTACTTATGCGTGTAACGGAACATCGGTAAATAGCAATCTCGGAATGGGTAACGTCTCACTCGCATCATGCGATTCTGATGTATCTATCTCGATCAATAACGATTTTGATGGAACGGCCTTTGCCATAGATAACATCTCAATTGCAAACGTTTCCAATACTTGTGCAAATAACAAGCTAGTAGCTTTCATAGCAATTAAGACTTCAGGAACTAAAAAAGGTACTTCCACCAAGTACAACGTGACTTCTCCTGCAGATGTCATCGCATGCAGCATAAATAGCGTTACAGTCACAGGTGGAACAATCACAGTCTCTGACTCAACAGCTACCTGTAAGGTTAAGCGCACAAATACAACTATTACTCTCGCAGAACTCAATGCCGAAGATATCGGCTCAAATATCGGTTTAACGTTGAGCAGCTGATGGCTAAAAAAGTGAGCGCTCCCGAAGCACCGGTAGTCACAACGCTACCTTTGCCAAACTCAGACAATGCAATGGTTATTGATCTTCCAGATGGCCAGAAGTTGGTTGTTGGAAAGATGGAGACTGGAACTGTTATTGAAGTTGCTACATGGCGCGGCACCGGTCGTCCAGATTCACGCACAACTCGATTGATGTTAGGCGTTAGTTCGCAGGAGAAAGTTTCCGAAGGTGCAGCCGAATCGTCGGCTCCACAAAAGAGCCCAAAGCTCTCTGCCCTCGATACTGCAAGAGATGTGGCTAAGAATGTAGTGGCAAAGGTAGTTGTGCTCGGATCAAAGGCGAAAAAGTTCAAGGTCGAGAAGCCAAGTACTTCTCCGACTCTTGCTCCGCCCGTAACACCAGCCTCAACTCCATCAACTGCCAAAGACACAGATACTGAAGTTCAGGCGTGGCTTGATTCAATTATCGCCAAGAGCGAGAAAAAAGAAGTAGCGCAGGGGACAATTAAGCCAGTGACCTCTGCAAAGAAGGCAGCACCAAAGAAGAAGACCGTTAAGAAGGCAAGTACAACAAGGAGAGCACGATGAGCACCAACTTAAAGCGCATCACCGCAGTTCTCGGTGTACTCATACTTCTTAGCTTGTTCGGTGTCCGTGTAGGACATCCAAATTCAGGTTTATCGACTGCCCTTGGTTCAGCATCATCTAGCGTTGTTATCTATAAGGCGAATAAAAACCTATCTGTTGGCGACAAAATTTTTGGTGCCAGCCAAGATCCAAAGCTCTCTCCAGTACTCGGTGAAGTCGCTGATAAAGGCGATGACTATTACACAGTGCAGAACGGCAAATTTCTAGAGCGCATCACCAAAGAAGATACCCGCGGCAAGATGATTGTCGTTATTCCTTTCTTCGGTTACCTCTTTAATATCGTCGGGCTTTAATTTACCTTGCAGCCAGTCTCACAGGGATCTAAATGGATTCCCACATATATCATCCTTGGAATCGTGTGGGGATGCTCGTTTATTTTTATCAAGATGGGTCTTGAATTCCTCACACCATTCGGAGTCGCCTTTACTCGATGTTCGCTGGGAGCACTCACTCTCTTTGCAATCGCAAAAGCTCGTGGTTTTAAACTACCTAGAGATCGCAAAGCGCAATTTCATATCTGGGTTGTAGCAATATTTCTCAATGTAATCCCTGGAATCTTTTATGCACTTGCAGAAACTGAGATCACATCAGTACTTGCTGGCATCATCAATGCAGTAACTCCCTTAATGACGTTGATTGCGATTCTTCTTGTAAATCGCGAAGAGAAGGCTCAGTCTTTTCAGGTTATTGGGCTTCTTATTGGCTTCTTTGGCGTTCTCACTGTTTTGGGCGCTTGGAAAGGCTTTGGCGATAATCCGCTTTGGGCGATATTAGTTCTCCTCTCAGCGGTTGCTTGTTACGGAATTTCATTTCCTTACACACGCAAACATGTAATGCCGCTAGGGATTCAGCCTGAATCAATCGTTTCGCTACAGTTGATATTGGCATCAATTACCTTGCTGCCACTGTTCATATTCAATGGAGTTTCAAGCTTTAACCCTGAAATCGAACCAGTGCTGGCAATGATTGCTCTGGGAGTATTTGGTAGCGGTTTTGCCTACCTATGGAATTTCAAAGTCATGGAGCTTGCTGGAAGCGCTATAGCGAGCTCGGTAACGTACTTAACCCCGGTGGTGGCAATTATCGTGGGCGTCATCTTCCTGAATGAGAAGATCACCTGGAATGAACCAGTTGGAGCGTTAATTGTCTTGCTTGGTGCAGCGATTGCTCAAGAGCGAATTACATTGAAGAAAAGTTAGTCGATCTTCCAGCCATCTTTGATTGGCCCGAGATCGATTCCCGCTGCGGCGTGATCGGTATTTTCACCACGAGCCATTTGCGCAGCATGAGCTGAGTTGTGCCAGCGCTGTTCAATCTTTCCAAAGCGCCACAGCAAGAGTGCAATTCCCCAAACGATTGCGAATGCTGCAACTATGAAATAACCTGCAGAATTCAAATTAAATGCCAAAGCATAATCCCAGAATCCACCAGTGAGATTGAGCTGCTCTGCAATCACTTGACAGATTTCAAGCCCACCGACGAAGAGCGCTACTGCGACTGAGAGTCCTGTAATGATGATGTTGTAGTAAACCTTACGCACAGGTTTTGAAAATGCCCAACCATATGCGAAGTTCATAAATGAACCGTCAATTGTGTCGAGCAAACTCATTCCGCCAGCAAAGAAGAGCGGAAGTGAGATAACTGCCCACCATGGCAAACCTGCGATTACTGAAGATCCCGCGAGTACAAGTAAACCAATTTCAGTCGCTGTATCGAATCCAAGTCCGAAGAGAATTCCAAGTGGATACATCTTCCAGCTCTTATCGATACGGCGGGCAATTGGACCGAAGAAGCGCATCAAGAGCCCACGAGAGTTAAGGTGTTTTTCAAGTTCTTCTTCGTTATATAAACCTTTTCGCATCTTGAAAAATACACCGACGATTGAGACGAGAATAATTAGGTTGAGAATCGCGATGATCATCAAGAATGTGCCTGAAACAGTAAGGCCGATAATTCCTGTGTAGTGGTGCAACGCTGAATCTTCATCTTTGAGCTGGCTTCCAACAGCCTTGATTCCAAAGTTCAGCAAGATGGCAAGAGCTGCAACAACAGAAGAGTGACCAAGTGAGAAGAAGAATCCAACCGCCAAAGGGCGTTGTCCTTCAGACATCAATTTTCGAGTTGTGTTATCGATAGCGCTTATGTGATCGGCATCGAATGCGTGACGCATTCCGAGTGTGTACGCAAGAACCGCAGTTCCCCATCCGAATAGCGTTCCGTCAGCTAGTTCGTAATTGCCGGTCGTTGCTTTCCACATGAGAATGGCGCCAGAGATGTGCAGGAATGCGATGAAGCCAAACATGAGGGCCATGCGGCGCCACTCCTCGGATGTGAGGCGATCACGCAGGGGGATGCGAGGGATTTCGCGGACTACGTCGTTCATGGGAGCCTCTCCAGCCTAGATGCAAATCATTTGCAAGAAGGAAGATTAACCGAGAAATTCGCTCCGAGCCAGTTGAAATAACGGCGCCATCCCCAGCGTTAGGTCTAGAGTGCAGGAATCTGCCAGGGCGAGCAACGGGGAGGTCACTGATGGGCGATGATGAAGGTCAGGACGAGCTAGTTACTGAGGAAATGCTCTGGGATCGAATCCCAGAAGTTCATGGTGAAGAACGCGCAAATACTTATTACGAACTCTCTGCCAGAATCTTTGCTCGCGGCCAATATGACGAAGCGTTGGCGCTCGCCGAAACCGCTCGAGATATTTTCTCTGAGCTTGGAGCAGCTGCTCCAAGTGAAGGTCTAGCGCAGGCGTATTCTGCAATTGGTTACAACCTCAATCAGTTAAAGCGTATGGACGAAGCCGCAACTGCAATGAGCCAAGCTGTTGCGATCTTGCGTGAGAACAAATCTCCAATTGCACTTGAACTCGCATGCACCTTAGGTGAGTGGTGGTATTCATCAAAGAATTATGAAAAAGTCATCGAAACAATGTACGAGTGCTCCCAGGAACATTTAGTAGATGGAAACACAATTGGTGCGGCAAACGATATGCACCTGATTGGTTGCGCACATCGCGAACTTAAGAATTACAACGAAGCGATTATCTGCTTCCAAGAAGCACGCAAGATGTTTAAGCTCGAGAAGGAAGTAATCCATATCGCACGTTGTGATCAGAAGATTGCATCCTGCTATGTTGAAATCGGCGAGGGTGAAAAGGCTTTAGAGGCTGCGCGTAAAGCAATCGATGTCTTTGAAACTGCGCACGACCATACCCGCGAAACGTTTGCCCTCTTTGAATATGGCAAAGCAGAAGTTCTACTAGGTAAACATGAAGATGGGTTAGCTACCCTCGATGGAGTCCTTCAAATTATCGCCGATGATGAACCGAAGGATTTTGAGTTCATTCTCGATATTGAAACTCGCATGGTTGCTGTAATGCGTCAGCTTGGACGCATGGATGAGGCGGATGAAGTTGAAAGACGCCTTGCATCCGTTCGTGAAGCGCTCAAAGAAGATGATGCGCCAAATGAAGATGGATTCCTGGCGGTCAACTAAGACTTGCGTGGCAAGTGTTGCAGCGCCCAGTGATACATCGCTATTGCGCCAGCAGCTGATGCATTCATCGATCTCGTAGAGCCATACTGTTCGATGGCGTAGAGAACTTCACAGATCTCGATACCTTCATCGGACATGCCGGCGCCTTCCTGGCCGAAGAGAAGGACGCATTTTTCAGGAAGCTGCGAACCTTCTAGGTGCTTTGAAGAAGGAACGTTATCTATTCCAATTATTGGAACCTCATAATCCTTGCACCACACTGCAAAATCAGCGACAGTCGGATGGTGCAGAACATGTAAATATCTATCTGTAACCATGGCACCGCGCTTATTCCAATCGCGCTTTCCGATGATATGAACCATTGATACGTTAAATGCATTTGCAGTTCGTACAACTGAGCCAATATTCAAATCATGCTGCCAATTCTCAATTGCAATCTGTAATTTATGTCTCTTTGTATCTAGATCAGCGACAATCGCATCGACGCTCCAGTAGCGATAATGATCGAGAACATTACGGCGGTCTCCATTTTCAAGGAGTTCTACATCATATTGAGGCCCAGTTGGCCAAGGCTTTTCATGTGGACCGACGCCGACAACTGGGAAAAATTCACCCGGACCGATGACCGCAGGTGTATTGATTTCCATGGTTGCACTCTAAACTTAAACCACTGTATTTTCCAAAGTGTAGATTTCAGAAGGAGCCTCATGAATATCGTCTATCACATAGCTTTCGGCATACACCTACTCTGTGTCGTTGCCATCCTTGCGATGCTATTGACCCAGGCGAAGAAGAGCACAAAGAAGCTAAATCCTGGCGTTGTTCATGCAACCTTGACAGCACTTGTTGCTGGAATCGTGATGGTTGGTCTCTTTGAAAAAGTAAATGTTGATGAAGTTGCTAACCACACAAAATTCGGCGTTAAGGGTCTAGTCATCGCCATCATTCTTACACTCGGCTACAAGAATGTTAAGAAGCCCGAGTTGAAAAATTCTGTGTGGGCAGCGATGCTCGGACTTACAGTTCTCAATGTCCTACTCGCTTATCTCTGGAAGTAATCAGAGCTATGAAGAAGTTAGTTGCAGTATTTGCCTGCCTTCTTCTTGCCGCCCCAACTTTTCTTTCGTCTCCAGCTAGCGCACTTGATCCAAAGAGCGTCGCATCCATTTTTACTAAATACATCGAGAATAAAGGTTTAGCCAATCCATCGGTCGTAGTCATTGATGAGCAAACTGGAGAGATTGTCTTTGAGAAGAATCCAAACTCATTACGAAAACCAGCATCTCTGCAGAAATTGTTCACCGGTGTCGCGGCTGTAAATCACCTTCAGATGGATCAGACCTTCACGACATCCCTGTGGAGCGGAAGCGATAGCAAGACAGTGGTAATCCAAGGCAGTCGCGATCCTTGGGCTTCTCCATATACATCGACTGCGAAGAAGATGGGTCGCACCTCCCTTCCAAGGCTCGAGTACTACGCCCTAAAGACTTTGAAAGAGCTCAACGACGGTAATGTGAAGAACTCAACTATTTATTACTCACGACTCTTTGCAGGAGATGTCGCAACTCTGAAAACTCTCTTTCGCAAGAATGGCGTCACTGCAATAATGAAGCCAGTCAGTGCGCAGGAAGCTATTGAGCGTTCATCTACATTAATTATTAACTCAACTTCTCCTTCCCTCGAAGAGATGCTTACCTTCGCGCTCGTCTGGAGTGACAATGTTCTGTCAGAGAGAATTGCGCGCCTTGCATCATCAGCCGCTGGTCATGGACTCACCGAATCGGGAGTCGAAGCAACATTTAACGAACTCCTCACTTCCTTTGATTTAGATGCAACAAAAGTTGTCGTAAAGGATGCAAGTGGACTCTCTCGTAAGAATCGCGTGACGGCCAAGCAAGTTGCAGAACTCTTAGTAAAGATTCGCGATGAAGGTAAATACGCACCGATTGTAAATGGACTTCCAGTTGGTGGAATTTCGGGCACCTTAGAGAAGAGATTTGTGAAGACTGCACCAAGCGCGGTTGGGCTCGTTAAGGCAAAGACGGGCACGCTCAATGGAACAGCGAATTTAGCGGGATATGTTGAATCCGGCGAACATGAATATGCATTTGTCATCATCGCCGATAAGTTGCCACGCACCTATTCGGCAGGAGATAGAGCACGTGCGATAGTTGATCGAATCCTTGGCAAAATTGCGGCACCATTTATTGCACTCTTTAATCTAGATGAGGAAGAAAGTAGCGCTGACGCTGAGAACAGTACCGAAGCGGAATTAGTTAGTTCTGAAAAACCTTAACTGAGCCCTCGTAACAAGCAACCCATGTTCTATTCGTTGCATTGTCGTAAGTAATTCCAATTGGTTCTTTGCAGACTTTAATTGTCTGTACTTTAGATAAATCTGAAGAACGTAACTTGGTCACGGTACCGCTGGTGAAATTAACAACAAAGAGTGCAGAACCATCTCCACTCATTGCCAAACTTCTGGCGGTAGATCCAGTCTTGACGCTCTTTATCGCTTGATTAGCTTCAAGGTCCCAGGAAATAACTCTTCCTGAAACATTAAGGGTTGCATAGAGGGTCTTATTATCTGGTGAGAGTTCAACTGCGCGTGGATTTACACCGATAGGAATGAGGGTCTTGCTGAAGTCACTGAGATCAATTCGATGAATATTGCTTCCACCCATCTCGACAACATAGGCATAAGTGCTATCAGCAGAGACTGCTATTCCTCGTGGGTAGCGACCGATCTTGATTGTTTTTACAACTTTTTCTTTCTCAACCGAGATTACCGAGACTGTGTAAGAGCACCAATTACTAACCAAAATGTATTTATTATCAGGTGTCACCTTTACAACTTTAGGAACTGATCCAACTGGATAAACGGCATCAATCTTTAGCGTCTCGAGATTGATTCGCGATAAATAGCTCTTGTCATAGCCAGATGCTGGCGAACAAACGTCATGTCCTTCTTTTGTAAATCCTGCGCCGTACATCGCGTAATTTGTAAAGTAGAGATATTTGCCATCAGGAGAGTAAGCACCTTCTACTGGTGCGCCTCTGTGTTTACCGGTAAATCCTGAAACGCCCAGCTCCTTGAAGTCGACAGCATCTTTAACGGTCTTTACAAGCTCAAGTGAATTAGAGTCAAAGAGCGAGACGCTATGGCTGTACATCATATTGTGGGCGCTTACGAGCCCATTCTGAGAAGCAGCAACTGATTTAGGACTCAATGATCCAGTAAATGTCTTTACCAACTTCATCTTGGTTTCTGTAACTTCGCTTGCTCTCGATGGCGAAATCACCGTAGAAGTTGCGAGGACAACAATAGAAATGCCGGCCGCGATTTTTAGGATACGCATGCCGGCAAGACTACTACTTGAAATTAATCGTCATCCTCATCATCTTCATCGCCATCTTCATGGTCACCGCCGCGATCACGACCCTCACGGCCTTCATGCTCATCGTCATCATCGTCATCTCCGCCACCCGTAGGCATTTGCGCAATAGCCGGAGTTTTAATTTTTGAAACTTGTGGAGTTGTAGCAGAAATTGTTGAAGTTGCCTTACTTGGCGCAGTGACAGCTTCCGATGCGGAAGTTGTTGAAGTAGTTGTCGATGCAACCGGAGTGATATCTGCAACAGCGTTCGGCTCGTCACTTGCATTTGCAAAGAGTGATCCGGCAATAACAATTGCTCCGACAGATACCAAAGTACCGACAGTAAGGCGCTTATCTACCTTACGAACGTTGCTAGATGCGCTATCGCTCTCTGCGATCTGCATCCATTCGGACTTCTTTGGCTTTGATTCTGGTGTCATTGGGGACCCCTTTCAATAAATGAAAGATAAAGGTCGTTCCTTAAAGGGAACTGAGAATTGAGATGAATTTGGCTGTCAGTGCTGGGTACTCTAAGCGTGTGAATCTCATCCGCGCCTATGTAGACCTCATGAAATTGCGCGTAGTTGAGTTGTTGATCATCACAACTCTTCCAGCGATGGTTTTGGCCCAAAAAGGTCTTCCTGATTTTGGTCTTGTCGCGGCAACGCTTTTTGGAGGCACGCTGGCTGCAGGTGCATCAAATGCATTTAATATGGTGATTGAAGCAGAGACAGATAAGTTGATGGCGCGCACATCAAAGCGACCACTTGTTCTTGGAACCGTCTCGAAGAAGAACGCCACAATTTTTGCATCGCTTCTGACAATTCTCTCACTTACAATCTTCGAAATCTTTACAACGAATCTTGCAACTCTCCTAACAGCCCTTGCAATCTTTTACTACGTAGTTATCTACACGATTATTCTTAAACCAAATACATCACAGAATATTGTCTGGGGCGGTGCTGCTGGATGTATGCCCGTACTCATCGGATGGGCTGCTGTTGCCGATTCACTGAACCTTGTCCCAGTTGCATTCTTCTTGGTTGTCTTCTTCTGGACGCCTCCACATTTCTGGGCGCTGGCAATTAAATATAAAGATGATTATTCGGCGGCAGGTATTCCGATGTTGCCCTCAGTATCTTCGCAATCGAGCGTCATTAGCCAGATGTGGTTTCACACAATCGCGATGGTGGTCTCGTCAGCTGCGATGATTCAGCTCGCGGATTTGCCGGTCTGGGCGCTCTGTGCGACGGTCTTGCTTGGAGCCGTATTTACATTCCAACTATTTGCACTTAAAGAGAATTCAGAGAATTACAACAAGGCGGCAGCAGGAATATTCCACTGGTCGATTACTTACTTGAGTTTATTCTCAGTACTGCTTGTTGTTGCTCAGCTCTTAAGCGCTTGATCTAAATCTTTAATCAGATCATCAACATGCTCAAGTCCAACTGATAGACGCAGCACTGATGGCGTAATGCCCATCTCCGCCTGAACTTCAGGGCTTAAGCGGCGATGTGTTGTCGATGCTGGATGAGTTATGAGTGATTTGCTGTCACCCAAATTATTGGAGATATCGATGATGCGAAGTGAATCCATAAACTTAAAGGCATCTTTCTGAGTGCCCGCAAATTCAATTCCGATTGTCGTTCCACCGGCTTTCATCTGCTTCTTGATAACTTCGCGATCCGGGTGAGAGTCAAGGCCCGGGTAGCGAACAGATTTAATCGCTTTATGGTTCTCTAAGAATTCTGCAATCGCCTGCGCGCTCTCTGCCATGCGCATGACACGTAAATCCATAGTTTCTAGAGACTTCACCAAAACCCATGCGCTAAATGGGCTGAGACTTGGGCCTGTGTGGCGAGTAAATGGAATCAACTTCTCGTAGATGTATTCGAAAGATCCAAGAAGGGCGCCAGCTAGTACGCGACCTTGTCCATCGATATGTTTTGTCGCAGAGTACATAACAACATCTGCGCCAAGTTCCAGAGGCTTCTGCAATACAGGTGAAGCCATGACGTTATCAACTATGACAGTTGCGCCAACTTTGTGAGCAAGGTCGCTGACAAATCGGATATCGACAATCTCCATCAGCGGATTACTCGGCGTCTCGATAAAAACAGCTTTAACTTTCTTTGAGAGAGCTTTCTCCCACGCTGCCTTGTCATTTGCTTTTACTAATTCAAAAGTTACGCCCCATTTAGGAAGTATTTCGGTAATGACAACATGACAAGAGCTAAACATTGCAGCTGATGCAACGATGTGATCGCCGGCTTCAACTAAGCAGGCAAGGGATGCAAACATCGCAGCCATTCCAGAACCGGTGGCAACGCAATGTTCGGCGCCTTCGATTGCTGCAAGGCGCTTTTCAAACATAGAAACAGTTGGGTTATGAAATCTGCTGTACAGGAAGTGATCTGTCTCATCTGTGAATGAATCGACAGCTTCCTGTGAATCTGCATACGTAAAACCGCTATTGAGATAAAGAGCTTCAGATGTCTCGCCAAAACCAGAACGTGCCAATCCTGCGCGTACAGCTGCTGTCTGTGGATTTACATCCCAATCAGGTTCGCGACGTTTTGGATGCTCGTGATAGCCCCAGACCTCTTTACTCATAGCTCTATCTTAATGTCAGATTGGCCTAAGGTTTGGCTGGTAAATTGCCCACATGCCTAATCTCGCAATAGCAGTGAAAGATTTAAGCAAGAAGTATGAATCTGGATATGCAGTCTCACATGCCAATTTTGAAGTTCCACTCGGAACCATCTGTGGTTTCGTAGGTCCAAATGGAGCAGGAAAGACCACAACAATTCGCATGCTCTTAGGCCTCATCTCACCAACTGGCGGAACGGCTGAAATTCTTGGTGAATCCATCAACCATCCCGAGAAGTATTTATCCCAAGTGGGGGCGATGATCGAAGGCCCTGCCTTTTATCCAGCACTTTCAGGTGCCGAAAATTTAAAGGTCCTAGCAACTCTCGGTGGCTTTCCTATCGAACGCGTTGAAGAGCTTATTAAAACTGTAGGACTTGAAGGCCGTGGTCACTCCAAATACAAGACTTATTCATTGGGCATGAAGCAGCGCCTTGGAATTGCAGCAGCGCTATTACCTAATCCAAAAATTTTAGTTTTAGATGAACCCACAAACGGTTTAGATCCCGAAGGAATTCAAGAAGTTCGTGACCTACTTAAGAAGTTAGCATCTCAAGGCACAACTGTCTTTGTTTCATCGCACTTACTTTCAGAGCTGGAAATCATCAGCGAATACATCGTGATGCTACGTAAAGGCGAAGTTGTTTTTGCAGGACCGCTACAAGAACTTATGTTGGCGCAGCAACCGCTCATTCTCGTTAAGACTGAAAAATTAAGCGACCTTCAGAAAGTAATTGAGATTGCACAAGCAGATGGTCATCACGCCGTCATCCGGTCTGAAGTCGCACATATTGAAGGACCTGAAGTATGGGCTGGCGTCTTAAATAAGAAAGCCTTCGAAGCTGGAATAACACTTACTCAATTAGCGCCCCAACTTCCAAACCTTGAAGAAACATTCTTTGAAATGACTGGAGATCGCTCATGATGCGCGTAGTACTAGCTGAATGGCGCAAACTCCGTCGCCCAACACTCTTTCTCGGAACTCTTGGTGCAGCTCTCTTTTTCACGGGGCTGACAACATCATTCTTGTACTTAATGATTGACTCTGAACAAGGAAATTCAGATCGAGGCCGTCAGGTAAGTCGCGAGATATTAAATCTTGCAGGCGGTTCGGTATACGGGTTTGCATCGGTTGGTGGCTTGCTCGGAATCATCGCGCTCTGCGTCTTTGCAGCACAAACAGCGCAGGAGTACACATACGGAACTTTGAGAAATCTCTTGGTTCGGCAACCTGGTCGAGTCCGTTTGCTGGTTGGCAAATTAATCGCCATGAAGATTTTTGCATTGTTACTTGTCGCCATTGCAGCAATCGTCAGTGTGGGTCTATCCGTGGCACTTTCGGGGCGAGCAAAAGTTTCAACCGAACTCTGGTTTACATCAGAAGGTCTCCAAGCGATTGGCCAATCACTTCTCAATGTTTCAATTTCAGTTATCTACTTTGGAATCATCGGAATGGTTCTGGGCCTCTTGCTTCGCTCACCAATTTCTGCAATCTCAATAGGAGTCCTCTGGTTATTGATTATCGAAAATCTCATCGGAGCTGTAAAGCCGGTAACTCTCGATTGGATGCCAGGTAATCAACTCGCAACAATTGCCCAAGGTGGTAGCCCAGATGTTTCATATTCACATGCGTTAATTCTGGGAAGTTTCTACGTATTTATCGGAAGCCTCTTAGCAACAGTCCTTTTCTCTCGAAGAGATGTGGCTAACTAGCGACACAGGGCAGATGGCGCTGAAATGTAACTGGCGCTCAATTATTCTTTAGCAATGCCTCGCAAGTATCGCCTCATTAGCCTTGCCATAATTGCTGGGCTGACCCTGGGCTCCACTCCGGCGATTGCAAAACCTAAGCCAACGCTTGCTGAGATCGAAGCGGCGAAGACGGCAGAGGCCGCAAAGAAAACTGCAGCAGATGCTGCAGCAAAGAAATTGGCGGCGGCAAACACAACTCTTAGATCACTGACCGCCAAGGCGAACGCAGCACGCGCTCTTTATGTAAAGGCGCAGAAAGAACTTTCAATTGCGACTTCGCAGGCTGTAGCGGCGGCGAAATATGCAGCAGAGACTGCAGAGGCTGTACAGGAAGCACATCGCGTTATTGGAAAACTTGCGGGCAATGCCTACATTCTCGGTGGCACTATGAGTGATATCGAACCATTGCTCAGCGCTAACGGACCACAGGATCTCATCGATCAACTTTCTACTCTCAACACTCTGGGTGCGCGAAATTCAACAGCTCTTGAAAGATATAAAGCAGCAGAGATAGTTGCGCGTGCTGCAAAGAAGAAAGCAGATGCTGCGAAGGCCGTACAAGAAGTTGCCACAGCAAAGGTAGCGGCAGCAAAGAAAGTCGCCGATGATGCGCAAGCTCTTCAGCAGAAAGAAGTAAATAAACTTCGTGCAGTTCAAGATAAATTAATGAAAGAACTCTTGAAGGCGCGAGCAGCGCGAGTAACACTTGAACAGCAGAGACAGCTTGCGCTTCTCGAAGAGAGCCAAGCAAATACCGCGTCTACAACAATTAACCAGGCGAAGGTCTGGCCGAATCTTGGGTTTAAGGGGCGTTCAACAAGTCGAACAACGGAAGCACAGCGCGCTGCAGCAGTTGCATTTGCCAAGAAACAAGTTCAAGCACGTAAGCCATATATTTGGGGAACTGAAGGTCCTAACTCATTCGACTGTTCTGGTCTTGTCTATGCCGCTTACCGAGCCGCTGGATTGAATTGGCCAAATTGGGATCGCCTCAACTCAGCGTTGTATTCGGGGTATACAAAACATGTTTCACTCAATGAGTTACAACCAGGTGATCTCTTGTTCTACTCATACAAGGGAACAATCTCAACAATTCACCACATCACGATTTATGCAGGTGGTGGAATGATGTGGGAGGCAAATTCAAAGGGTAAGGGTCTGCTCTACTCAAATATTTATAGCGTCAAGGGGCTTATGCCATTTGGTGGTCGGGTCTAGTCTTAAGGCATGACTGATGCAATCGTCGAGATTCGCAGCGCTGTAAGAGCTCACCTTCAACAGCTCGAAGCCGGAGATACCTTCTTGGTCGCAGTCTCTGGGGGCGCCGATTCGTTAGCCCTGGCATATGCGCTAAAGAAGGAATCCGAACCGTTAGCTCTTCGCGCAATTGCAGTGACAGTTGATCATCAGTTGCAGAGTCAATCAGCTGCTGTTGCTGAGAAAACATCCGAACAACTTCGTGGCTTTGGATATTCTGAAGTACTTATTGAGAAAGTGAATGTTTCAACTGAATCAGGGATTGAAGCCGGTGCTCGTGATGCACGCTATCAAGCACTTTCCTCTCTTGCACAGAAATTAAATGCATCTAAAGTTTTTCTTGGACACACTCGTGACGACCAAGCAGAGACCGTACTTCTTGGGTTGGCGCGTGGTTCAGGGGCTCGATCACTTTCTGGCATGGCTATCGAAAATGGGATTTATCTCCGACCTCTACTTGCAATTACACGAGAGCAAACAGAGAAAGCATGTAAAGACATTGGCATTGAATACTGGAATGATCCACACAATATCAACGCTGATTTTTCTCGAGTAAGAGTGAGAGAAGATGTACTTCCCATCATGGAGGCAAAGCTCGGACCAGGTATTGCAGCAGCGCTTGCTCGAAGCGCGACGCTGCTTCGAGACGATGCCGACGCACTCGACGCGATTGCAAAGAGCGAAATGGACTCCATGAATCTTGCAGATTTAGATGCGACAGCGCTGGCTGAACTTCCAAGGGCGATCCGAAGCCGTATCCTCAGAAGCGCGATTTATGCTGCTGGCGCCCCCACAGGCTCAATTTCAGCCGAACATGTGGCTTCAATTGAGGCGCTGGTCACCTCGTGGCACGGGCAGGGAGCTCTGAGCCTGCCGGGTGGTGTGAAGGTTGAGCGAATTTCGGGCAGACTTTCGCTCTCAAACCCGTAGACCAGAGTCCGTAGACCAGAGTCTTTGAACCAAGGAGCGCACCCGGTGGATTTAGCAGCAGTCGGCACAGATGTTGAAAAGGTAATTGCAACTGAAGAAGAACTTGCCGCAAAGATTGCAGAACTCGCAGCGCGCGTCGATGCTGATTACAAAGATAAATCTGTTCTCCTAGTTGGAGTTCTCAAAGGTGCAATTATGGCGATGGCAGATCTCACTCGCGCCATGCAGACACATATTGAAATGGACTGGATGGCGGTTTCCTCATACGGATCCGGAACAAAATCAAGCGGGGTTGTCCGCATCCTTAAAGATTTAGATCGCGATATCACTGGCCGCCACGTACTAATTGTGGAAGACATTATTGATACAGGCCTGACACTATCTTGGCTGAAAGCAAATCTACTTTCACGCGGCGCTGCATCAGTTGAAGTTTTCACAGTTCTTCGTAAGCCAGAAGCTGCGAAAGTCGAAGTCGATGTGAAGTATGTGGGCTTTGATATTCCAAAAGAGTTTGTCGTTGGTTACGGACTTGATTTTGATGAGAAGTACCGCAACCTTTCATTTATCGGTGTGCTTGCCAAGCACATGTACTCATAAGGATATTTATGACTTCCCAAAAACCAGCCCAGAAGACACCGAAGAAGCAATTCTTAGAAAACTTTAAGAAGAGCGAAAAGGATGGGCAGAAGAAGGCTGATCTGCCAAAGACGCGCTCACAGAAAATTCTTCGCGGGCCACTCTTCTGGATTATTGTTGCAATCTTCGCAGTTTCAATCTTTGGACAAATTACGAGTGCATCCAACAGTTATACAGACATCAAGACTTCACAAGCGATTGCCGCTATCTCAAAATCTCAAGTTGAATCTGCGATTCTTATCGATAGAAGCCAGAAGATTCGACTTGTTCTCACTAGTGGGAACACAATAAAAGGATCTTCAAAGGTTGAAGCCTCATATATTGCTCGACAAGAGCCAACGCTTATAGATGTCTTAAGCGCTAACCCGCCTTCAAAGGGTTGGACAGTGGATGTTCCAAAGCAATCAATGCTTACAACTTTCCTCTTCAGCTTTGGACCTATATTAATTATTGGATTGCTCTTCTTCTTAATGATGAGCCAAGCACAGGGTGGAAATCGAGTATTTTCATTCGGTAAGTCACGGGCAAAACTTCAGAATAACGATGTTCCGCAGAATACTTTTGAAGATGTTGCAGGAGCTGATGAAGCAATAGCCGAGCTAGAGGAAATTAAAGACTTCCTGGCAGACCCCGCCAAGTACGCGTTACTTGGCGCAAAGATTCCTAAGGGAGTTCTTCTCTACGGTCCTCCGGGAACTGGAAAGACTCTTCTTGCACGCGCCGTTGCAGGAGAAGCAAAGGTTCCTTTCTACTCAATCTCAGGTTCTGACTTCGTTGAAATGTTCGTTGGTGTCGGTGCTGCTCGTGTGCGTGATTTATTCACACAAGCTAAGGCAAATGCTCCTGCAATCATCTTCGTTGATGAAATTGATGCAGTAGGTCGTCAACGCGGAACAGGTATGGGCGGTGGGCACGATGAGCGCGAACAGACGCTAAACCAACTTCTTGTTGAGATGGATGGCTTTGAGTCCAATGGGCAAGTAATTTTGATTGCATCTACAAACCGTCCAGATGTTCTCGATCCTGCGCTGCTTCGCCCAGGTCGATTCGATCGTCAGATTCCGGTAGAGCGTCCAGATCTCAAGGGCCGCGAAGATATTCTCAAAGTGCATGCAAAAGATAAGCCAATTGCAAAAGAGGTCGAACTCATTGCATATGCACGCACAACGCCTGGATTTACTGGTGCAGATCTTGCAAACGTGCTTAATGAAGCAGCTCTGCTCTCTGCGCGTGAAGGGCAGAAGTCAATTGGCAATCTTCAAATCGATGAAGCAATTGATCGCGTTATGGCAGGACCACAACGTAAATCTCGACTAATGTCTGAAGAAGAGCGTCGTGTTACCGCGTATCACGAAGCAGGTCACGCACTTGTAGCGCATGCGCTTCCGCATACTGATCCCGTTCATAAAATTACAATCATGCCACGTGGACGTGCACTTGGTTACACGATGGTTCTTCCCGATGAAGATAAATACTCAACCACACGCAATCAATTACTTGATCAATTGGCATACTCATTAGGTGGGCGCGCAGCAGAAGAATTAATCTTCCACGACCCATCAACTGGCGCATCGAACGATATTGAAAAGGCAACAGCGCTTGCCCGGGCAATGGTCACTCAATACGGAATGACTGAAGCAATCGGTGCTATCAAGCTCGGAAGTGACTCATCTGAGCCATTTATGGGGCGCGATTACGGTCATCAACGTGATTACTCAGAGAGCGTTGCCGCAGTTGTCGATGGCGAAATTCGAAAGTTGATTGAGAATGCCCATCAGGAGGCATTCGATATTCTCGAAGCCAATCGCACAATTCTTGATGAGATGGTTCTTCAACTCCTTGAGAAGGAGACTCTCAATAAGGAAGAGATTTCCGAAATCTTTGCACGTGTTAGCTCATGGCCAACTCGACCAGCATGGACGGGCTCCATTACTCGCATACCTTCTTCTCAGCCACCCGTAGATATTCCAGAGCGAGTAATTCCGGCTGCACCAGATGCACCTAAGAAAGTTCGCAGAGTAAAGAAGGTAAATCCCGAGTGACCGATATTTCTTCGGTATCCATGGGGCCGGGTGATGGTCGTGCTTCGCATCCTTTTGATCAAGAGCGCGCAGAGAAAGCAGTGCGCGAACTCTTGCTCGCACTCGGTGAAGATCCAGAACGGGAGGGTTTACAGGAGACACCAGCACGCGTAGCTCGTGCATTTAAAGAGAACTTTGAAGGGCTTTGGCAGAAGCCAGAAGATGTACTCACGACAACTTTTGATATTGGTCACGAAGAGCTCGTCATCATTCGCGATATCGAAGTCTTCTCACATTGCGAACATCACCTGACTCCATTTCACGGCGTTGCACATGTGGGATATATCCCGAGTGGAAAGATCACGGGACTTTCAAAAGTTGCTCGCTTGGTTGATCTCTTTGCACGTCGCCCACAGGTGCAAGAGCGTTTAACCACACAAATCGCAGATGCTCTCGTAGAAATTTTGAAGCCTATGGGAGTTATTGTCATTATTGATTGCGAACATCTGTGTATGTCAATGCGCGGTGTCCGAAAATCTCAAGCACGAACAACAACTTCAGCTGTACGAGGAGTCTTGCGTGATGCAACTACTCGCGCCGAAGCAATCAGTCTCATTACGAATCGATAGAACGCCATGTTGGTAATGGGAATTCTTAATGTCACACCGGATTCTTTTGCAGATGGTGGCGTCAATTTTGAAGTAGCCCATGCCATCAATCGCGGTCTAGAAATGATTGATGATGGGGTAGATATCATCGATATAGGTGGCGAATCAACGAGACCTGGCGCTGAAAGAGTTTCTGAAGAGGAAGAACAGGCACGAGTCATGCCTGTTGTTAAAGGGCTAGCTGGTGCTGGAGTTACATTGAGCATCGACACCATGCGCGCGTCAACTGCAAAGTTAGCCGTTGAAGCTGGAGCAAAAATTGTTAATGATGTCAGCGGAGGGGCTGCCGATACAGAAATGTTTGCGACAGTCGCGGGACTAGGATGCAAATACACCATCATGCACTGGCGCGGACATTCAGCTGATATGAATTCAAAGGCTATATACGCCGATGTTGTAAAAGAAGTTATTGAAGAGGTAACGATTCAATTAGATAAAGCACTTGCTGCAGGCGTTCTGCGGGAAAACATTATTCTCGATCCAGGCATCGGTTTTGCGAAAGATCCAGAACACAATTGGGAAATCTTGCAGCGCATCGATGAGTTCATCGCTTTGGGTTACCCGGTATTGATTGGACACTCACGGAAGCGATTCCTCGGGGGAGATCATCCCGATGATCGGGAAGAAGCAACGGTTAAGGTCACGCAAAGTTTGGTGGGTAAAGGAATCTGGGCTGTACGAGTACATGGCGTCAAGGCAAATGTTGAAGCGATACGTTCATGAGTGATCTCATTAAGTTAACGGGCATCTGGGGATTTGGGTATCACGGAGTCTTTGATCATGAAGCAAAGAACGGCCAGGATTTCTATGTCGACCTTGAAATCACGATTGAACTTTCCGCCGCGAGCAAGAGTGATGACCTTGCCGAGACCGTTGACTATGGCGCACTTGCAGATTTAGTTGTTGAAGAAATTACCGGTGAGCGAGTTGAACTTATTGAAAGACTTGCTGGACGAATTGCAGATCGCGCAAAGAGAGAATTTCCGAAAATTCAATGTATTGCAGTAACTGTACATAAGCCAAAGGCGCCTGTATCTGCCCAAGTTGCTGATATTTCGGTGACTATCACACGATGAAGGCAGTAATCGCACTAGGTGCAAATATTGGCAATCCTGAGGAGCAGATGCAGCTTGCGATTACGATGTTGCGGGAAGCAACCGATGTAATGGCAGTTTCCTCAATCTACAGAACACTGCCGGTTGGTGGCCCAGAACAACCAGATTTCCTAAATGCAATCTGCATCGCTGAGAGTGATCTTCCTGCAGCTGATTTACTAGCGCTGCTTCATGGAATAGAAAAGACTCTTGGCCGCGAACGTATTGAACGTTGGGGCCCTCGCACAATCGATTTAGATCTCATTCAATATGGAAGCATCCTCAGCAGTGCCGAAGAGTTAGAACTTCCACATCCACGAGCGCACGAGAGAAAATTCGTTCTAGAGCCATGGCTTGAAGTTGAGCCAGATGCAATTCTCATTACACACGGAAAAGTCTCTGAACTTTTGGAGCAATTGCCATAACGCTTTAGACTTAACGCACTGCCTGCCCGGTACCTGAAAGGACTGGAGCCATGAAAGTAGTACATAGCGCTCAAGAGCTTCCTTCAGGCTGCGCATTTGTTCCAACGATGGGCGCACTCCACGAAGGACATGGCTCACTGTTTACACTCGCAGCTACATATAGCGAGGCAGTTGTTGCAAGTATCTTTATCAATCCGCTTCAATTTGAGAACCAAGAAGATTTGTTAAAGTATCCGAAGACTCCTGAAGCCGATATTGATTTAGCGCAAAGATCTGGCGTTACCCATCTCTGGTTACCAAAACATGATGAAATATATCCTCAAGATTTTGCATCATTGAAGGCTGGCGCAATTGGTGATCTCTTTGAAGGTGCATCACGGCCTGGCCACTTTGACGGTGTTGTAACAGTGGTCAATCGCCTCTTCCAATTGGCTAAACCGAAATTTGCTGTATTTGGTGAGAAAGATTTCCAGCAGTTGAAATTAGTTGAAGCGATTGCAGGAGATATAGAAATAATCAGAGGACCAATCATTCGCGAGACTGATGGCCTTGCAATGTCATCTCGCAATATTCGCCTTTCCCCTGATGGTCGGGCCGCTGCCTCAATTATTTATAAAGCGCTCTCGACAGCTAAGAGCGAGAGCGAACTGCAGGAGATTCTCAAGAGCGAGGCGCTCCTTGAGCTCGATTACGCCACATTAATAGATGAAGAGAGCTTCCTCCCTGCAAGTAATGAGTCAAAGCAAGTGCGTGCGATTGTCGCCGGCTGGATTAATGGGGTGCGCTTGCTCGACAATATGAAGATGGAGATCAGCGTATGAAGTTATTAGCGCCTGCTCCGGGTTGGACTGCAACTGCTGATGTCATCGTTGTGGGGTCAGGAATTGCAGGACTAACTACTGCTCTGCAATGCAGAACCTTCGGATTGTCTGTACTTCTTGTAACAAAGGCGAGCGTCGATGAAGGTTCAACAAAGTGGGCACAAGGTGGAATCGCTGCAGCACTTGGTGATGGTGATTCTCCAGAAGCTCACGAGAAAGATACTTTGGTAGCAGGTGCTGGACTCTGCGATGTTGATGCAGTGCGCGTGCTCGTTACTGAAGGCCCTGAAGCAGTTCGCAAGTTAATTGAACGTGGAGCAATCTTTGATAAAGAGGCGAGTGGTGAAATCGCACTCACTCGAGAAGGCGGACATTTACGTAATCGCATTATTCATGCAGGAGGCGATGCAACTGGTGCAGAAGTATCTCGAGCGCTACTTGCTGCAGTTCAGAATGACCCTGAGATTGAAGTAGTGGAGAACGCCCTTGTTCTTGATGCCCTTAAGAACGATATCGGTGAAGTCTGTGGAGTAACTCTGCACGTGATCGGTGCCGGTAGTCGTGATGGAGTAGGTCGTGGAATTGCAAAAGCTGTTGTACTTGCAACTGGTGGACTTGGCCAAGTATTTGCTCAGACAACTAATCCATCTGTATCTACAGGAGATGGCGTTGCGTTGGCGCTACGAGCAGGTGCAAAGGTTGCCGATGTTGAGTTTATTCAATTCCACCCAACAGTTCTCTGGCTCGGCAATAACTCAGAAGGACAGCAGCCACTGATCAGCGAAGCGGTACGTGGCGAAGGCGCCTATTTATTGGATGACGATGGCAATCGATTTATGCAAAGGGTTCATCCACTTGCAGAGCTCGCTCCACGTGATGTCGTAGCAATTTCCATTATGCGCGTTATGAATAAGAGCAAGACGGGCCATGTCTGGCTCGATGTGCGTCATATCGAAGGATTTGAAAACCGCTTCCCGACTATCTATGCATCATGCAAAAGCCATGGAATAGACCCACTTACACAGTTGATTCCTGTTGCTCCTGCTTCACATTACGCATCAGGTGGTGTCCGCGTAGATCTCAATGGACGAACAAGTGTTAAAGGTCTTTATGCATGTGGTGAAACCGCATGTTCAGGAGTGCATGGCGCCAATCGACTTGCATCTAACTCACTTCTTGAAGGACTCGTCTTTAGCGCAAGGATTGCAGCAGATATTGCAGGAAACCTTCCAGAATTCACCGAACCTGTAGAGAATGCATCGAAAGCTATCTTGCTAGATCCACAGGTTCGCCACGATATTCAAGTCAGCATGAGCCGTGGTGCGGGAGTATTGAGATCTTCTGATTCGTTATTAAAGACTAGTTCTGATTTAACTCGTATTGAAGATAGAACAAGCACGCAGCCATGTGTTGAAGCATGGGAAACTACAAACTTATTCCAGCTTGCGCAAGCAATTCTTAAAGCGGCGCTTATTCGCCAAGAGACTCGTGGTTCACATTGGCGCGAAGATTTCCCTGAGACAAGTGATCAGTGGAGAAAGAGAATTGTTCAGCAGTTAGACCAGACGGGTTACTGGACAAGTGGATATCAGGAAGTTGGAAGTTCATGATTGATCGCGACCTCATTAAACGCGCACTAGCCGAAGATCTCGATGGCGGAGAAGACATCACATCAGTTGCCACCGTCTCTGGCTCAGAGCGCGTCATCGCTGACTTTGTAGCCCGTCGAGACGGCGTTATCGCAGGCTTGGATATGGCGCGTGCGGTTCTGGAAGAAGTTGGTCTGAAAGAAATCTCGGTATTTGCACACGATGGTGATGCAGTATCTGCAGGAAAAGTCTTGATGAGCGTTCGTGGTGATACCAGAGCGATACTTCTTGCTGAAAGAACAGCTCTTAATTTTCTTGGCCACCTTGGTGGAATTGCAACGCTGACAAACACCTGGGTCAAGGCTGTTGCAGGAACTTCTTGCAAGGTTCGCGATACCCGAAAAACTACGCCAGGCATGCGTGTACTTGAAAAGTACGCAGTGCGCATGGGTGGTGGAACAAATCACCGAATGTCCCTAAGCGATGCTGCCCTCATTAAAGATAATCACATTGCGGCAGCAGGTGGAGTGCAGCAGGCTTTCTCTCGTGTTCGTGCGCAATTCCCATCTGCAGAGATTGAGATTGAAGTAGATAACCTCGAACAATTAATGGAGGTTCTTCCTCTCAAACCTGACCTCATTCTTTTAGACAATATGAACCCTGCGCTCTGTCGCAAAGCAGTTGAGTTTGTTGCTGGTCAGTGCAAATTAGAAGCATCAGGTGGAATCACACTTGAGAGTGCAAAGGAATTTGCGCAAACAGGTGTTGATTACTTAGCAATTGGCGCCCTCACCCATAGCGCACCAGTTTTAGATATCGGACTAGACTTGAGAGCGGAGTAATTATGTTGTTAACAGTCGATGTTGGAAATACAAATACAGTCCTAGGAATCTTTGAAAAAGATGCTCTAATCAAATCGTGGCGAGTAAAGACTGACCCTCGCACAACGGCCGATGAGTTATGGCTTCAATTCAGCGCTCTGGTTGCGGGCTACAAAATTACAGGACTCTCTATCTGCTCAACTGTTCCAGCTACTCTTCGCGAATTAAGAACGATGATTGATTCATACTTCCACGATATCCCCGTAACGATTGTTGAACCGGGCACTAAGACTGGTGTGCAACTTCTTGTAGATAATCCTAAAGAGATTGGCGCCGATCGCATCGTCAATACTCTTGCCGCACATACCCTTTTTGGCGGGCCTGCAATTGTTGTTGATTTCGGTACATCGACAAACCTCGATGTCGTATCTCCTAAGGGAGAATTTCTTGGGGGAGCACTTGCACCCGGAATCGAAATCTCTGTCGATGCCCTGGCTTCTCGTGCAGCGCAGCTACGTAAAGTTGAATTGATTCGCCCTAAGAATGTAATTGGAAAAAACACAGTAGAGGCGCTGCAATCCGGAACTATCTTTGGATTTGCAGGACAAGTTGATGGTCTCGTTGAGCGAATTAGTGAGGAGCTCGCCGATAGTTATAAGGAACGACCAACAGTCATTGCTACTGGCGGATTAGCCCCGCTAATCCTTGGAGTTGCTGAAACTATTGATGAGCACGAGCCAGATCTGACTCTTATCGGGCTACGACTAATTCACGAGAAGAACATCTCTTAACTGATAACCGCGCCCTTCGGGGCGAGGGTAGACTCTGCGCACTATGACTTCAGAGAACCCGACTACCGCGGATGACGATCTACCCGAGCAACTTCGGATTCGTCGCGAGAAGCGCGCCAGCCTTCTTGAGCGTGGAATCGAGCCATATCCAGTAGCGGTACCGCGCACCAAGTCTTTGCAGGAAGTGCGCCAGAAGTACACCGGTCTCGATGCAGATGTAGCAACCGGAGATACTGAAAGTCTTACAGGTCGAATTATCTTTAAGCGCGATACCGGAAAGCTCTGCTTTGCAACTCTTCGTGAAGGTGACGGAACAGAACTTCAAGCGATGCTCTCACTCGACAAAGTTGGGCAAGAACAATTAGATGCATGGAAGTCTGATATTGATTTAGGTGACATGGTCTCCGTAACTGGCGAAATCATCACATCGAAGCGTGGAGAACTTTCAATTCTTGCAACTACATGGGCACTTGCATCGAAATCTTTACGCCCACTCCCTAATGATCATAAGCCGATGTCTGAAGAGACTCGCGTGCGTATGCGTTATGTGGATTTAATTGTGCGTCCAGAAGCTCGCTCAGCGGCTCGTATGCGCCCAACAGTCATGCGTTCACTACGCGAGACATTTAACGATGCTAGCTTTATTGAAGTAGAGACTCCAATGTTGCAGGTAATGCACGGTGGAGCAGCGGCTCGCCCATTTAAGACTTTCAGTAATGCATACGATATGGATCTATATATGCGTATTGCACCTGAACTATTTCTAAAGCGCTGCGTTGTTGGCGGTATCGAACGTGTATTTGAAATCAATCGCAACTTCCGCAATGAAGGAGCAGACTCGTCGCACTCTCCAGAGTTTGCAATGGTTGAGTCCTATATGTCTTACGGAGATTGGCGCTCGATTGCAGATGTCACTCGCTCACTGATTCAAAATGCTGCGATGGCAGTTGCTGGTTCACATGTTGTAACTCACCACGATGGTCGCCAAGCAGATCTCGGCGGACAGTGGAAAGAAATCTCTCTATACGATGCAATCTCTGAAGGCGTTGGCGAACAGGTAACTGCGCTTACCCCTATAGATGAACTTAAAAAGTATGCAACAAAGCTCGGCATGAAGATTGACCCGAAGTGGGTTACAGGAAAGCTTGCTGAAGAGATTTTCGAACATGTGGCACAAGATAAGTTGATCGAACCAACATTTGTTATGGGATACCCAGTAGATACATCTCCACTTGTTCGCGCACATCGCGAGATTCCGGGAGTCGTTGAAAAGTGGGATCTCTATGTTGATGGCTTTGAACTTGCCACAGGATACTCAGAACTCATCGATCCAGTGATCCAGCGCGAAAGACTTGTAGAGCAGGCGCAGCTTGGTGCAAAGGGTGATCTAGAAGCGATGCAAGTTGATGAAGATTTCTTACGTGCAATGGAATTCGGAATGCCACCTATGGGTGGAATGGGTATGGGTGTTGATCGTTTGTTGATGGCACTTACAGGTCTTGGAATCCGCGAAACAATCTTGTTCCCATTGGTAAAGCCGGAAATAGATTAAGAATGTTGGTTATTAGACCTGCACGAACATCTGATGTTAAGGCGATTCGTGAACTCGTAGATTCTTATGCAGCACCTGGAAAGATGCTCACTAAAGAGACCGTCACTTTGTATGAAGGCGTTCAAGAATTTACCGTTGCCGAAGAAGATGGCGTCATTATTGGTTGCGGCGCGCTACATATTCTCTGGGAAGATTTAGCAGAAGTTCGTACAGTTGCTGTTCAAATGAGCCGCCAGAAAGAAGGCATCGGCCATAAAATTCTTGAGAAAATTATTGAACGTGCACGCGAAGTTGGCGTGCAGCGAATTTTCTGTCTGACTTTTCAGACAGAGTTCTTCGGTCGTCACGGTTTTGAAGAGATTCACGGAACTCCAGTGGACCCAGATGTTTACCAACAACTTCTGCGCTCTTACGATGCCGGTGTGGCAGAGTTCTTGGATCTTGAGTCAGTGAAGCCAAATACCCTCGGCAATACCCGCATGCTCCTCAATCTCTAGCTCTTCTCAATTTCTGGGGCCTGAAGGGGAATATTCACCCCATATTTAGGGTTCTACGAGGCAAGAAGCTATCCACCTCGCGCCTTCCCTAGGCTGGGTTATAGGCTTACGGCAGCAGCACCTCGTAATTGAGCAATTTGGATGTGAGAAATTAAGGAGTCAGCCCATGTTTGAGCGCTTTACCGATCGAGCTCGACGAGTAGTAGTTCTTGCTCAAGAAGAAGCACGCATGCTCAATCACAACTACATCGGCACAGAGCACATCCTCCTTGGTCTGATTCACGAAGGTGAAGGCGTTGCTGCAAAAGGTCTTGAATCACTCGGCATCTCACTCGAAGGTGTTCGCGCACAGGTTGAAGAAATCATTGGTCAAGGACAACAAGCACCTAGTGGTCACATTCCATTTACTCCCCGTGCAAAGAAAGTTCTAGAACTTTCACTTCGTGAAGCGCTACAACTTGGACATAACTACATCGGTACAGAACATATTCTTCTTGGACTAATCCGTGAAGGCGAAGGCGTTGCGGCACAGGTACTTGTAAAGCTCGGCGCAGATCTCAATCGTGTACGTCAGCAAGTAATTCAACTTCTTTCAGGTTACCAAGGTAAAGAAGCTGTTACACAAGGTGGACCAGCAGAAGGAACACCATCAACATCTTTAGTCCTTGATCAATTTGGCCGCAACCTGACAGCTGCCGCTCGTGAAGGAAAGCTCGATCCTGTAATCGGTCGAGATCTTGAAATTGAACGCGTGATGCAGATCCTTTCACGTCGCACCAAGAACAACCCAGTATTAATTGGCGAACCAGGCGTTGGTAAGACTGCTGTTGTCGAAGGTCTTGCCCAAGCAATTGCGAAGAACGATGTTCCAGAGACTTTGAAAGATAAGCAGCTCTACTCACTAGATCTCGGTGCACTTGTGGCCGGTTCACGTTACCGTGGAGATTTCGAAGAGCGCCTTAAGAAAGTTCTTAAGGAGATCAAGACTCGTGGCGACATCATCATCTTCATAGATGAAATTCACACACTTGTTGGCGCAGGAGCAGCAGAAGGTGCAATTGATGCAGCAAGCATCTTGAAGCCAATGCTCGCTCGCGGTGAGCTCCAGACAATTGGTGCAACAACTAATGATGAGTACAGAAAACATATTGAGAAAGATGCAGCTCTCGAGCGTCGTTTCCAGCCAATCCAGGTGAAAGAGCCATCAGTTGCTCACACCATTGAAATTCTTAAGGGTCTACGCGATCGCTACGAAACACATCACCGTGTCTCAATTACAGATGGCGCACTTGCTGCAGCTGCAAATATGGCAGATCGCTACATCTCTGACCGCTTCCTTCCAGATAAGGCGATCGACCTTATTGATGAAGCAGGTTCACGACTTCGCATTAAGCGCATGACTGCACCTGCTGAACTCCGCGAATTCGATGAGAAGATTGCTGAAGCTCGTAAAGCGAAAGAATCTGCAATCGATGGACAAGATTTCGAAGGTGCTGCGGCTCTTCGCGATACTGAGAAGACTCTTATTGCGGAGAAGCAGGAAGCTGAGAAGAATTGGAAGGCAACTGATCTCGATAAGGTCACTGAAGTTGATGAAGAACTCATCGCCCAGGTTCTCTCTGCGTCAACTGGAATTCCAGTATTTAAGTTAACTGAGGAAGAGACTGCACGTCTTCTTCGTATGGAAGATGAACTTCACCGTCGTGTTATCGGACAAGATCAAGCAATCAAGGCGTTGTCACAAGCAATCCGCCGAACACGCGCAGGTCTTAAAGATCCAAAGCGCCCTGGTGGTTCATTTATCTTCGCCGGCCCATCAGGTGTCGGTAAGACTGAACTTTCACGAACACTTGCTTCATTCCTATTTGGTGATGAAACAGCACTTATCCAACTTGATATGTCTGAATACTCTGAGCGCCACACAGCATCACGTCTATTTGGTGCACCTCCAGGGTATGTTGGCTACGACGAGGGCGGACAGCTCACCGAAAAGGTTCGTCGCCGTCCATTCTCCGTAGTTCTCTTCGATGAGATCGAGAAGGCTCACCCAGATATCTTTAACTCACTTCTTCAGGTTCTAGAAGATGGTCGACTTACAGATTCACAAGGTCGCACAGTTGACTTTAAGAACACGGTCATCATCATGACAACCAACCTCGGTACTCGCGATATTTCAAAGTCACTTGGACTTGGATTTGCCAATGCAGATGACGATCTAACAAATTACGATCGTATGAAGGGCAAGGTTCAAGATGAACTCAAGAATCACTTCCGCCCAGAGTTCCTCAACCGTATCGATGATGTAATCGTCTTCCACCAGCTCACCAAGGATCAGATCATCAACATTGTTGATCTCATGATTGCAAACCTTGATGAGCGACTCAAGGCGAAAGATATGGGAATCGAACTTACTCAGGCTGCAAAAGATCTACTTGCCCTGCGTGGTTACGATCCACTTCTTGGTGCTCGTCCACTTCGTCGCGTTATTCAGCGTGAGATCGAAGATGCACTCTCAGAGCGAATTCTCTTCGGAGAGCTCAAGGCTGGAGAAATCATCGTCGTAGATGTTGAAGGCGTCGATGCCGATGCCAAGTTCACATTTGCAGGATCTCCGAAGGTGGCAACTCCAGATACCCCTGAGGATCTAGCGGAAGCTACTAAGTAAGAAACTTCTTACCTGGGTTGAGAATGTTGCGTGGGTCAAAGACTTGCTTAACATCTCGCTGAAGTCGCAAGACTCTCGGTGAAATTTCATCTGCAATTAGGTGCGCCTTGATTGTTCCGATTCCATGCTCGCCACTTGCTGTACCGCCAAGTGATTGAGCGATTGCAACTATCTTCTCAAAGACTGCCTTAGCTTTTGCTGCAGCTACGCTATCGCCGTGCTCGTGAACAATTGTTGGGTGCATATTTCCATCACCGGCATGTCCAAAGATTCCGATTACTAGCCCGGATTCTTTACTAAGAATCTCAACTTGCTTCACGAATTCAGCAATCTTGCTGATGGGAAGGGCGACATCATCAAGCAAAGTTGCGCCCATCCGCTCTAGCGCTGGATATGCCAACTTCCGTACACGAATTAAATCTGCAGTATCGGCAGAATCTTCAGAGAAAACTCCATCAGCCATCTGGAACTCTTTACAGATTTCTAAAGCTTCATCACCAAGGTTCTTATTCTCATCTAGCTGCATAATCAAGACAGCGCCAGATACTTCAAAGCCAAGTGGATGCCATGCTTCAACTGCGCGAAGAGTAGTCTGGTCAATAATTTCGAGCATCGATGGTCGAAGTCTCAGAAGTGCAGTAGATGCGGCCGCAGCCTTTTCGATACTTGGAAAAGTTGCAATCAGAGTTGCTGGTGGCGCTGGACGAAATTCTAAGTTGAGCGAGAGCTCAGTGATTATTCCCAGGGTGCCTTCAGAGCCAATAAACAGGTGCAGTAAGTCGTAAGTTGTCACAGATTTCTTTGTCTCTTTACCTAGCTCGATAATCTCACCGGTAGCCAGAACAATCTGCATCGCACGAACGTGCGCCGATGTGACTCCGTATTTAACGCAACACATCCCGCCTGCATTTGTCGCTGCATTGCCGCCTAAAGTCGACCAATCGCGACTAGCGGGATCTGGAAGATATGCGAGGCCAAATTCCTTAACTTCGTTATCTAAATCGAGATTAATGACACCAGCTTGAACTCGAGCAATGCGATTTACCCGATCGATATTGATGATCTGATTCATCTTCTCAAGTGATATGACTAAAGAGTTGCTATGTGCATTTGCACCGCCTGCAAGACCGCTTCCGGCACCGCGTGTAACTACTGGAATCTGGTGTTCATTTGCATATGTGAGTGCAAGTGAAATTTCAGCCGCGCTCTTTGCAAGCAGTACAGCAAATGGAGGTTGGTGTTCGGCAAAGGGCGCCTGATCATGCGAATACGATGCGGTGATATCAGGATCGGTAATAAGTGTTGCGTTACCGAGCGCTGCTTTCAAACCTTGCGCATAACTCATGGCAGAACTCTACCGAGGAAGAGAATATTTACTCTTGCCTCGAGCCTCGATTAATCCATCATCGAGGAGGGTAAGGAGTGCCTTTTCGAGCTGAGAAGGCACATCCCAGAGTTGTGCAATCTGCGCCTTAGTCAATACATCGTTCTCGCGAAGTGCCTGAACAACTGCGCCGCGACATTGGCGATCGGTGCCATGCCAGCTCTGTCTACGTTTTACGAGATCTGATTTCGGAAAATCAAGGCTTCGCCACAAGCATTTATCTGCAACAGGGCAGATTGCACATTTGGGGGATTGTGATGTGCAAATAAGTGCACCGAGCTCCATAGTTGCAGCAGCCCAGATATGTGGATCCTTCTTTGGAATCAACTCTTCATAACGCGCTTTCTCAGCCTTTGTTGCAGATGTCGTTGGTGATTCTGCGCCATCAAAAAGTCTGACAAAGATGCGACGAATATTGATATCGAGAACAAGTGATCGACCTGAAAAAGCGAAGGCGACCATTGCAGCAGCTGTGTACTCGCCAACGCCAGGAAGTTTTCGCAACTCTATTTCTGTTGTCGGAATTTCTCCTTTGTACTCGGATGTAATTACCTTTGCGCACTCATGCAGACGCAGCGCACGACGCGGATAACCTAATCGACCCCATGCTGTAATTACTTCTGCAGGCGTTGCTCTTGCAAGATCAGCTGCTGTTGGCCAGCGCTCCATCCATTGGTTATAGACCGGCAGGACTCGATTTACTGGCGTCTGCTGCAACATAAATTCTGAGACGAGGATGCCCCATGAATCTGTCTTTCGCCAAGGTAGATCTCGTTTATTCTTCTTAAACCAGGCCGAGATCTCTTTCTCGTACATTAATCTCCGGTGATCTTTACACGTTGCAACGCTTGATCAAGGCGAGAAACTTCGACTATCTCCATTCCATCGATTTTTACATCAGAGCCAGCTGGAACAAGGGCTCGCTTAAATCCAAGTCGGTAGGCCTCAGCTAATCTACGCGAAACACCGCTGACCTTACGAATTTCACCTGCAAGTCCGACTTCACCGATTGCAACTAAATCTGCCGGTAGGGCCAAACCTTTTGCAGCAGATGCAACAGCAAGTGCAAGTGCAAGATCTGCAGCGGGTTCTGACATCTTCATTCCACCAACTGTTGCAGCGTAAACATCGCGGCCACCAACGCGTACATGTGCGCGAAGTTCAAGTACGGCAAGGGTCATAGATGTTCGTGCAGAGTCGAGGCCACTGGTTACGCGTCGCGCATTTCCGAAGTCGCTTTCACGTCCCGCACTTACAAGCGCCTGGATTTCAGCGAGAAGTGGACGACGACCTTCGAGCGTAACTGTTACGCAAGTTCCGGGGACAGGTTCTGTGTGGCGTGAAGTAAAGAGACCGGTTGGATCGAGAACGCTCTCGATACCTGTATCGCTTAAATCAAAGCAACCGACTTCATCGCTTGCGCCGAAACGATTCTTGATGGCGCGGATTAAACGCAGACGAGAGTGACGTTCGCCTTCAAATTGCAGAACAACATCGACGATATGTTCAAGAAGACGAGGACCGGCAATTGATCCATCCTTAGTTACGTGTCCTACTAAGAGCAGAGTGATGTCGCGATCTTTGCAGATGCGAATGAGTGCGCCAGCAACTTCTCGTACTTGTGTAACGCCACCAGGTGAGCCATCTGCAGTCGATGATCCGATTGTCTGGACCGAGTCGATAATCACCAGCTGTGGCTTTACTGCATCAATATGTGCAATTACTGCACCTAAATCTGTCTCAGATGCGAGGAAGAGTTGTGGATCTATCGCCTTAATGCGTTCGGCGCGTAGCCGAACTTGAGATGCAGATTCTTCGCCAGATATATAGAGGGCGGGAATTCCTTTTGCTGCAGTTTGTGCTGCAACAGATAAGAGGAGAGTTGATTTACCAACGCCGGGTTCGCCCGCTAAGAGGATTGCTGCTCCTGGTACAAGTCCGCCGCCAAGAACGCGATCGAGTTCAGAGACACCGGTAGGTTTTGCAAGGGCTGCAGATAGATCTACTTCACCAATGGGTGTTGCTTTATTGGTAACAGATCCTGGAACAAGTGAGAGTTTCTTCGGCGCAGCAATTTCTTCAACGGTGCCCCATGCTTGGCATTCACCGCAACGACCGACCCATTTTTGTGATGTCCAGCCGCATTCAAAGCAGCGGAATGGATCTTTCTCAACCTTGGCCATAGACGTAGGTTAGAGCAGAAGGCTGACTACTTGCCGGCCGCGATTGTTGCAGGGTGTTGAATTACGAATAGCGGCAGTGAGCGCGCCTGCGCATCCTTAATTCCCTGAATGCGGCGGTCACAGTGCTCAGCCAAGATTGCATACGCATCTTTACCCATCAACTGCTGGAGCTCTGCCTTATTTGAGATGTAGACAGGTTCGCTTCCAACGTGTGCATCAGTATTGCTTGTACAGTACCAATCGAAATCATCTCCGCCATCGCCCCAGCCAAGTCGTTCGTACTCGCCGATGACCGTGACTGAATATTCGCGCTCACCCATTTCGCGAGTTTCAAAACTACGACGAAGTGGAAGCTGCCAACACACATCTGGTTTTGTATCTACAAAGTGAATTTCGCGCTTCTGTGCAAGATGGTGAAGAACGCAACCAAATGATCCAGTAAATCCTGGCGCTTCGTATCCTTTTCGATTTAAGAAGATGCATGCATCATTTACTGTACGAGTCTTCCGCTCTTTATCTTCATCCAAATCTGTAATGCGTAATTGTCCGCCAGGCTTCTTAGGTCGAGCTTCTTCATAGAATTGCCACATATCTGGAGTCAGGAATTCAGCTGCCTTGCGAACGCGAATCTCATCATCTTCATCTGAATACATCGCGCCTTCGGTACAGCAGCCATCATTGGGGCGATCTTTAAATACGCCTTGGCAGCCATCGCCGTAGATGCAGGTCCAAAATGAAGTCAACCAGGTGAGGTCACACTTGAAAATTTCTTCCTCATCATTTGGGTCTGTGAATTCGACCCAGTCGCGTGCGAAACCTGGCTTTATCTCTGACATAGTCGCAGAGCCTACGCGTACTCTTTCGCCATGGCTAATTACGAAGGCATCTCAGAAGTCACAATCATCGGTGCTGGAACTATGGGAGAAGCATTTATTGCCGCTCTCATTAGATCAGGTATGAAGCCTTCATCCATCACTATCGTGGTTCGTCGAGAAGAACACGGCGCAGAGCTAGCAGAGCGCTATGGAGTCACTGTGAAAGCCCTTGCAGAGGCTGTAACAAGTTCAGATGTCATCATCCTTGGAATCAAACCACAGGGCCTTGCAGATTTACTGCCTCAGATTCAACCCCATCTAAAAAACGATTCATTAGTGGTCTCACTTCTTGCCGGAAAGACGATCGCTGGAATCTCTGAGGGGCTAGCAGGTCACACATCGATTGCCCGAGTGATGCCAAATACTCCGACGTTAATCGGAAAAGGAATGGCTGGATATTCACTTTCATCCGGTGTTACCGCATCGCAGAAGAAATTTGTTGATCAACTGCTAGATGCAACTGGTAAGTCAATTCAAATCCCTGAAGAACTTCAAAATGCGCTGACCGGAACGAGTGGTTCTGGTCCTGCATACTTCTTTAGATTTGTAGAAGCGATGGTTGATGGCTCTGTTGCAATGGGACTCTCTCGTGAGGATGCAACAACACTTACTATCCAGACAATTGTCGGTGCTGCTGCGTTACTCGAAGAATCTGGTGAAACTCCAACTCGTCTACGTGAAAAGGTTACGAGCTTGAAGGGTGCCACAGCCGAAGCTCTTGCTGTATTTGATGAAGCGGGAATTTCTGAGATCGTTGCTAAGGCGATGGCAGCATCTGCACGTCGCTCAGGGGAGCTTGCACAGTAATGAAGTTCCTTGCTCTTTCTATTGCTGTACTTCTCGCTTTTACAACACCAGCAGAGGCGGCGCAGAAGCGAGTTGCGGTAAAGAAGTTTGAGAAGATTGTTAGCACCCCTGGTGCAGAGTTACTAGTTGTAAATGGTTCGTCCATCATCACCATTTCAAATATTGAATCTGCAACATCCGATATTGCAGTGAATGCACTTGATATATCTGGCACCACAACCTGGAGCAAAATCTTTGATTCGGGAGTCGATGAAATAGCTATGGCAGCGGCGCGAGATAGCGCTGGAAACTTTTGGGTCGCGGGGTTTTCCGCATCTGGTGCAACAACAGAAAGCGCCACTGCGATGATTTCTCCAGAGAATCCCGACTCTGTAGTTGTTGAACTTTCACAACCTTCTCGCCGTGATTTAACTCGCCTCACATTATGGAAGATCTCAACTGCGGGTGAGCTACTAGCAACCTTTTACTCAAGTGAGAATATCCCCGGATTAATCAACGCGATTTCGGTAACCAGTACTGGAATATCAGTTGTAGGTCAGTACAACCAGAGATCCTTCATCCAGAACATCTCTTCGAGTGGGGCCTTTGGAAAAGTTCTCTACATCGGTAGCGCTAAGACCAAGCTCAATACAGTTGTCAGAAATTCCGATGGAAGTGCGAGTGTATTTGGGCAAAGCGCAGAGACTTTAGGCGGCAAGAAGTTAGCTGCCAAGCAAGATGGCGTTCTGCTTAAAATTTCTAAATCAGGTGCGGTATCTAGTGTTGTCAGAAGTTCTGCGCTTAAGGCCGAGCGGTCTTGGCTATCAGCGGATTCCAATTTCCTTCTTAGCGGATATGTAAGAGTAGGAAAGAAAATTGAGAGCGCAATTACTAAATTCTCTTCAACCTTTGCGCCAGTATGGACGATAAGAGTTCCATCGACAGGAGAATCTCTAGCAATCACTGCCGGAAAATCTTCAGTAGCGGCAATCAGTTCAAATTCACCAATCGCCCCGCTTATTGGATGGAAGCCAACAAAGCCTGCTCTCTTGCTTCTCACATTTGATGTAAAGGGATTGATAACTTCAGCAAAAGGATCATCGGATTTAACAGCGCCGCTTGCACTTGGATATTCGAAAGAAATTGGTGTGATTGGACTTGCCAAGAGTGCAGATGGTTCAGTAGCTCTCTTTAAATCCTAAAGAGGAATCAAGGTCTAAACATTGAGAGTTGACCATTAACCCCAGCAACTAAGTAACGCACTCGGTCAATGACAATCCATGCCGAAGAGATTCCTTCATCATTTTGATCAGGTGAAACTAGAGAGATAGTTGGCGTCTTGCGGGAATGATCAACTACACAGAGTCTTTGGCCGCAATTAAACGCGGTAGCCACACCATCAGTGTTGAGATATTTACCTGGTGCGCCGTAGTTTTCGGACGTTACAACGTTCTGTTGTGGAGTGCTCTGTACCAAACTCCAGCGAATTTTTGCAGGGTTAGGGGCAGTTGCAGGAGATGCAACTAGCCAAGTGGCAGTAATTCCTGCGATGCTCTTAGCAATTGATATGTCATAACCAGGCATTGGGGTATTCGCACCGCTTGAATCTAGGTTGTAGTAACTCCAAGGCGTATTTGAGAAAGTATCGCGAGATGCAACACGGACCTCGCCAGATGTAGCTTGCTTTCTCTGATTGATTGAGAGCACTGAGTCGTAGATGACATAAGTCTTTCTTCCATTAAAGGTGGCCTTTAAGTGGAATCCGACATCGCCTGTTGTTCTGCCATCTGTCTTTCGATCGCCATCGATTAATTCATAGCTCCACTTGGGAGCACTCTTCAGGCGAGATGCACCAAGCAAGATTCCCTGGCTCTCATCTCGATAGAAGACTTGGATACCAGCAGCTGTAGCTACACAGGCGCTTGAGATGCTGACATCACTGGCGGTTCGGGTACGGACTGGATCTTTGTAATCATTAACTGCCGTGCCATTGCCATCAACAATTTCATAAGTAAATTTCTTGCCGTCATATGTTGCATAGTGAAGATCGCGATCTTTGTTATCGGAGTAGAAGATATGAAGAGTTTGCGTTGTTCCGGATCCATTAACACAAGCTGATATGGGACTTGTGATGGGATTCTTCGTACGTGGCGCAGTTCCACCTGCACCATCAACGGTTAGCTTCTTCCACTTCTTACCTTCCCATGTTGCAATTTTGAGTCGGCCACTTCCAGCATCTGAATAAAGCACTGTGGGTTTTCTGTTGAAGCTCACGCTAGTTACATGTGAAGCAGTTGAATTCTCATCAATCACAAATCTCTTCCAAGAAGCTTGTGGAGTGATTGGAGTAGTTATCGCTGCATCGGATATACCGTTGGAATTTGATGCCACGACGCTAAATGTGTAACTGGTGCCATTCTTTAAACCTGAGAAGGTGATGGGTGAAGTTAAGCCGCTCTTAACTTCATTGGTGATTAAGTTCTTGACTGAGTAAGTAGAAATTTGTGCAGAGCGCGCATTAGCTGGGGGATCGAAGGTAATGATTGCTTCTCCATCAGAGATGAGTGCAGTCGCATTTCGCACCGCTTGTGGAATGCCAACGGCAAGACCAACAGGTGGCTTTCTGCGCATATCTTCCATCATCGCAAGCAGAAGAGGACCGGGCTCTCTAAAGATTTCTCCCGCATCCAGATTCGGAGTCATAATTCGATTGAGTGATGATGAAGAGTAAGTAGCTTCATCTAAATGACTTACAGAGGATCCTTCTTCATATCGCGCTGGTGTGTAGAGCAGAGGTTTTGTTCCACCATTTGCAGCAATACCAAGCGCTCCGGACCAAACAAGAGTTGAAGTTAACGCCTTACCGAGTTCCAGCGAAGGACTTGGTAGATCCGAGAGTCTGCGTCCATCAGGTAGTTGAGCATATGCATTAAATGGTGTTGGTTGATCAATACTCCCGTAACCAAAGAAGTTGTCATAAGAATCAGTTGAGAGGAATCCAAGTCCATGTCCCATCTCGTGCAGGAACACCGATTGCAGGTCGTACTCATTTATCTGAGGGGAACCATCATTACGAGTATTCCAACTTGCTACAGAATTGACCTGAATAACCATCTCTGGGTTACTTGCATCTAAATCCTTTCCAGCAAGCGCGTTAGCAAGTGCCGATGGATACCAGAGACTGGGATCGGGAGCGCCGTCAAAACCTGCATAAAAATTTCCGGGACGCGCACTTCCGAGAATTCCGCTTGAAGATGATCGACTCCATGTTGCATCAATTGTGACTGGGGCTTTTGATGCAAAGTTTGCGCTCCAAATATCTACCGCAGCTTGAAAATCTTTCTTCGCCCAATCAGGAAAATTTTTGTAATTAACAACAAATTTAGATTTCTGTTCAAGGTTGGCAACCTTGGGTGGATGCGTTTGCGTCGAGTCCGCACTTGGACCTGCATAGATGTGTCCCCATACAGTCGAAGGGGCGACCCTAAAATTATTGAGTGCCTGAGATTGGATAGGTACTGCGAAAGAGAAGACGAGAGTGAAGAGGGCGAGAGCGCTGGCTGATCTCCGCATTAAGCCTCTCATAGCGGGTAACGCTATCAGGGTGGGAGAATGCAGTCATGGTCACAGTTACCGTTTATTCGCGCCAAGGCTGTCATCTATGCGAAATTGCCGTGAAGACGATTAACTCTTTGCGAAACGAGTTGGAATATTCTGTGGAAGTTCTCTATATCGACGGTAATGAAGAGCTAGAAAAGTTATATGGCACAGAGGTTCCGGTGATTCACATCAATGGCGAGCACCATGATTTCTACAAAGTCGATCCAGTTAGGTTTAAAACTTCCCTTGAAAAATATCGTCAGCGTCAATAATTTTGTAAGAGTATCCCTGTTCAGCAAGGAAGCGTTGACGGTTCTGCGCGAAATCTTGATCGATAGTGTCGCGTGAAACTACCGAATAAAACTTTGCACCACGACCATCTTCCTTAGGTCTCAAGATTCGACCAAGTCTCTGTGCCTCTTCTTGTCTTGAACCAAATGCGCCAGATACCTGAATTGCAATAGTTGCTTCAGGAAGATCAACAGAGAAGTTTGCAACCTTTGAGACTACAAGACAGGTAATTTCTCCGGTGCGGAAAGCTGCAAAGAGACGTTCACGTTCTTTCTGCGGTGTATCTCCTTTAATTACTGGAACGCCGAGAGTTGCAGATAAATCATCTAACTGATCCAAATACTGTCCGATAACAAGGATTTGTTCATTAGCGTGATACGCAACGATTTCTTCTACGACAGTTCTCTTGGTGCGCGTTGTTGCACATGTTCGGTAACGATCTTCGGGTTCTGCCGTGGCATAAGTAAGTCGCTCAGCTTCAGTGAGATTTACGCGAACTTCAATACATTCAGCAGGTGCGATATAGCCCTGTGCCTCAATCTCTTTCCAAGGCACATCAAAACGCTTAGGCCCGATGAGCGAGAAGACTTCGCCCTCCATGCCATCTTCTCGTACCAAGGTTGCAGTTAATCCAAGACGTCTGCGCGATTGGATATCTGCAGTAAAACGGAAAATAGGTGCAGGAAGTAAGTGCACTTCATCATAAATAATCAAACCCCAGTCATGAGTGTCAAAGAGATCCAGATGCGCGTAAACACCATTCTTCTTCTTTGTCATCACTTGATATGTAGCAATCGTTACTGGGCGAATTTCTTTCTTCGAACCTGAATACTCGCCGATTTCATCCTCATTAAGTGTTGTGCGCTTCAATAATTCATCACGCCATTGGCGGGCGGCAATAGTGTTTGTCACCAAAATTAAAGTTGTCGCCTTTGCATGTGCCATCGCTGCTGCACCGACAATCGTCTTTCCAGCACCGCAAGGAAGAACAACTACGCCGGAACCACCGTGCCAGAAACCTTCTGCAGCATGTTCTTGATATTGGCGAATCTTCCAGCCATCTTGCTTAAGTGCGATGTCGTGCGCTTGCCCATCAACATAACCTGCGAAATCTTCTGCTGGCCAGCCAAGTCGTAATAGTGATTGTTTAATCTGCCCACGTTGGCTTGGGTGCACGGCGATAGTTTCATTATCAATACGAACGCCTAGGAGTGGAGCAATCTTCTTAGCCCTGATAACTTCCTCAAGCACACTGGTATCAGTAGTTACAAGTATCAATCCATGAATCGGATCTGCCTCAAGGCGCAAGCGACCATAGCGTGACATAGTCTCTGCAACATCGACAAGAATTGAATGTGGAACCGCATACCGTGAATATTTAATAAGAGTGTCGATTACAAGCTCTGCATCATGGCCCGCAGCACGCGCATTCCAAAGACCCAAGTTTGTTAATCGGTAGGTATGGATATGTTCAGGAGAACGCTCTAGTTCTGCAAAAGGCGCAATGGCGCGACGACATTCAGTTGAGAGAATATGGTCTACATCAAGAAGAAGAGTCTTATCGCTCTGGACAATCAACGGTCCATCGGTCATGAGAGCAGCTCCTGAATAAATGCATGTAAGAAATCGCTTCGCTCTTGCATTGTTGAAACTTTCACCCATTCTGATGGGGCATGGGCACCGCCACCAACTGCGCCTAGTCCATCAAGTACTTGTGCACCTGCCGCCGCTGCAAAGTTTCCATCGCTTGCTCCGCCGACTTCTGCGCAACCAAGTGGTGGCATTCCAAGCTTCGCTGCAACTTTTTCAGCGCGTTCGTAGAGAGCCTTTGTCGAAGTAGGTTGCAATGGCGGACGATTTAGACCACCAGTAATTTCAATTTCAGCTTTTGGATTAACTGATGCAAAAGATTTGATTTCACGATCAACGCGCTCGAGCTCTGCCTGAGAAAATGAACGAGCATCGATATCGAGAATTGCTAAATCTGGAACAGTGTTAGTTGTGTTTCCCGATGACAAGAGTGTTGGAACAACTGTTGTTCCATGTTCTAAATTCTCTAGCGCAGATAACTTCAAGATTGCATGCGCAATCTCAGTTGTTGAGTTGACGCCCTTCTCGGGTTCTAATCCTGCATGTGATGCCAAACCGCGAACTTTGATTTGGTACATCGCTGTGCCTTTGCGGCCAGTCTTTACCTTGCCATCAAGGGATGCTTCTAATACCAATACTGCTTTTGCATGCGAAGATACTTCTTTGATCAAAGCCTTTGATGCGTGGCTACCGGTTTCTTCATCAGTCGTTGCAATAAGCGCAACCGAACCTTCAATGCCTTTAAGGGCATAGAGAGCTTGAATAAATCCAGCCTTCATATCGAATGTACCTGGACCTCGAAGAACATCTCCGTTAATATCCCACAGTGGTTGGTAAGAACCATGCGGCCAAACTGTATCTAGATGTGCAAGCAGAACTATCTCTGGCTTCTCTGCGCCCCACCAGAAGACAGGACGACCTTCAATCTCTTTTACTTGTGCAGCTTTACCAAGCACTCGTTCTGCAATTTCGCTGGCAAGTGCAACTACAGATCGGCAGGCGGCAAGATCATCGCTGGGTGATTCGCAACGAACTAGCGCTTCCAGGTCTGCCAACATGGGTGTAAGTCTGCCGTATTCGGCTCTCTTCTCGCTCGTCATAGCGCCGCCACCCCAGTTATACGCGCAATTCTGAAGGTCTGGACTTCACCTGTTGCATGATCTCGAGCAATGAGTGAGCCAGCAGAGAGTTTGAGTGGATCAATGATTCGATGCGAGACCAAACCGTTGTTATCCGCATAACCTATCGAAAGAGAAGTTGCAGGTTGATTCTGTAAATAGTCACTTAGAAGATCGAGAGTTTCATTTGCAGTTGTGCGTGGAAGTGAACCGAGCGCTTCCTGTGCAATGTTTCGCATAGTGCTCTGCTTGCGACTTGATTTCTCACCGGTACGAAGTGCACGTAAGGCACCTTCAATCTGAATCTCATCTGGCTTATCTATATCACCGATAATTCTTGGGGGACGAGCTTTATTTTGTGCTCGTTGAATTCGGGGGCCGCTGAGAAGGATTCCTCGAGAATCCTCGCCTGCTGGTAGATAACCACAGCTTCGCAGAACATTCATCGCCTCTGCAGCGTCGTGGCCGCAGATAAGAACTTCGGGTGCAATTCTGCGCAAAGATAAAATCTCTAATCGTTTGTCACCAAGAATTTGTGTAATCAGCGACGAATCTTCGCAACGAATGAAAGATGCAGTATTTCCAACTCGGAGCTTTCCGTGCTTCTTTGCAACGTCAGCTATCAAATACTCGAGTGGCTGTGGCATCGGGGTCTTCGAAGTCTTTCCAAGGAACTTACTGATCTCATCACCGGTACGACCATGATCTAATCCACGCCGGATTGAGCCTTCTGAGAATCTAAATACTGTTGCTCCACCGCGTGACTCGACATCGGCAATCAAGGCGAGCTCTTGTGCAATTTCATGTTCAAGTGGCCCTGGTGCAATTGCAGTGTTATCGCTCTGAATAAGTATGTGATCGACAGATTTAGGTAGATCGGTAACGATGGATTCGTTATCTCCACCTTCAAGGAAATCGATTCCATATGTTGAAATTTGACCTTGCCCAGTAATTCCAAGCCATTCTGATTCACGTAAGGTCCAAGCAACATAATCCTTCTGCATTCCACCAGACCGCTTACTTGGCGCAAGCCATTGTGCTGTTAAGTAAATCGAATCTAAATCGGGCGCAATCTTTGAATTCTCTTTAAGGAGCTTGAGAACAAGTTTTCTGGTACTTGCAGCAAGAGATCTATCTAGTTCGGGACCGAGAGGTGCAACATTCTTCTGTCCCTCTTTACCGACAAGACCTGACATGCGTGAAGAGATGAGCCAAGCAGATGCAAGGGTCTGCCAGCGCATGGATGCGTTCTGCGTTAACCAAATATCAAATTGATGTGTTGGCAAGATCTTGTCATCTGCATCGATGGTTAGTAATCCTGCAAGATATGAAACTTCAGCGATAAACGCTGCACAACTTTCATCTACACCAAGATGCAATGCGAGCTCTTTAAGTTCGCGAACACCAAGACCACCAGATCGAAGGGCGGTTGCAGGTTCCTGAGCCCAGAAATTAAGGACTTCTTCAGTCCAGCGAAGGAAGGTTGTTATATTTGCAATTGCAGCTAGCTGGGTGTTGCGCGCATCGCGTGAAGATCCAGTTACTGTCGGTGGAGTACTATCCAATTCACGATGAACTTTGTTTCCTCGCAAGTACAGAGCAACTTCTCTAGGTAATACAACTGTCTGCTGGTTGAAAGGGATTAGAAATTTCTCTTCTAGGAGCCATTGCACACCAGCCCCGGGTTTCTTCAAATCGCTAATTGATCCTCGTGGGGGACCCCATAACATCGCATCGAGAACTTTCTTCGATGCCGCAGGTGCTTCATCAAGCTTCTTTAATTTCAATGGCGCGAGAGATGCTGGCCCAAGCCCTGCGATCTCATTTCCCAATACTTCACGCAGATTTGTTGGAATTCGATAACCATCTTTATCTTGATATATCAGCGCTCTATCTACGAGTGCAGGAAGTACAAAGAGTGCAGATTTCTCGCTCAGCGATGCGACTTCCTTCTCGGTAAATGGCTCATTTAGCACTGCACAGATTTCAAGAATCTGTAGCTGCCATTTGTTGAGTCCATCAACTGCTCGAGCAAGGCTGGGGGCAGAAGATGCTCTGATCGCAAGGCTGGCAATATCTGGAGGTACAGGCGTAACTAAATCTGGGCGGTAAGTAAATATGGCGATGAGCGCTGCATCATCAAGAGCGCGCAAGTAGTCGGCATAAGAACGAATTTCCATAACCTGCCAACGATAGCCGTTAGTGAGGTTGCAGTGCCAATCGAGTTAACGCTTGCGCGGGATTAGCCAGGTCATGAGAGCTGCAATTCTGCTGACAGCGGGGCCAAGTAAGCGATTAATGAATCTTGCTCTACGAAAATCATGGATCGGCCAACCCTCAGCAAGTGCACGAATCCGCAAGATTGCATCAGGATTAATTGCACAAGGATGCCCAACTGCTTGCAAGAGTGGAATGTCATTGTGACTATCTGAGTATGAGTAGCAGTCATCAAGATTAAATCCGTGTAGTTGTGCAAGATCTCGGATTGCTATCGCTTTTTCATTGCCGTGAAGTAATTTTCCTTCGAGTGATCCTGTGTAAATTCCATCTTGAATCGTTGCCTTGCTTCCGAGCGCACCAGTTAGTCCTAAGCGTGAGGCGATGATATTTGCCATATCTTGAGGAGCTGCAGTAACTAGCCAAACTTCCTCACCTTTATCGAGATGCGACTTAGCAATTTCAAAAGTTCCCTGCCAAAGTTTTGGCGAGACGAATTCGTCATAAATCTCTTCGCCAATTTTCTTAATCTCTTCTACTTTATGACCACCGATAAAATCTGTTGCAGCATTCTGAAATTTCTCGATAACTTCCTTCTTCTCGGTACCGGTCATTCGGAAGCGAAGATTGGCGACCACAAATCGTGAGATATCTGCCTTGGTAAAGAAGCCGCGTTGGTACATGCCTCTTCCCAGGAAGTAGAGAGTCGAACCTCGTACGAGGGTGTTATCTACATCGAAGAAGGCGGCTCGTTTTGAGGTGAGTGCCATGTCACTACCCTAGCGATAAGGGGGATAAATAGACGCTTTATGATTGCTCCCATGACTTCAACAGTGCATGTGATTCGCCACGGAGAGGTAGAGAATCCAGAGAAGATTCTTTATGGGCGTCAACCAGGTTGGCGTTTATCCAAGCGCGGACAAGAGATGGCTGAAGTAATTGGAGATTGGTCTAAATCTCTTGATCTTGGTGCACTTCACGTATCACCGCTTCAGCGAGCACAAGAAACGGCAGCGCCTATCTCAAGAGCGCATTCAATTCCGATTACAACTGATGAAAAGTTGATCGAAGCTGCAAATATTTTTGAAGGTAAGAAATTTGAACTCGGAAGCGGAGTATTGCGCCACCCTGCTGCATGGAAGCATTTGTACAACCCATGGAAGCCATCGTGGGGTGAGCCTTATGAAGAGCAAATCTCAAGAATGCTTGCGGCAATATTTGACGCAAAGAAGGCTGCAAACGGAAAAGATGCAATTGTAGTTTCGCATCAATTGCCAATTTGGATTCTAAGAAGTGCAATTGAAGGGCGCAGGCTTCTGCACGACCCTCGCAAGCGAGAGTGCACACTGGCATCTGTAACAAGCGTTCACTTTGATGATGAAGGAATGATTTCAGGCACCTCATACTCCGAGCCAGCGAAACATTTACTTCCAAAGAAATAATATGAAGAAAATTGCTCCAGCATTTCTAGCGCTCTTGCTATTAACGGGCTGCAGCAATGGGGGGGCATCGCAAGCTGAAGAGAGTTTCATCTCGGGTGATGGCGCAGTTACCTACATAAAGAAGAGTGATCGTTTAGTAGCCCCAAAGATTTCAGGAATGACCTTACTTGGATCTCAATATAAATTCGATGGCGGAAAAGTGGCTGTTGTAAATGTTTGGGCCTCCTGGTGTTCTCCCTGCAGAGCGGAAGAACCTGCACTCTCGGCACTGGCAAAGAAGTATTCAGAGGTTGAATTCATTGGAATATTGACTCGAGATAACCCAGTCAATGCAGAAGCATTTGTGCGTAAGAGAGAGATCCCATACCCAACACTTATTGATGATTCAATTTTGGTTGGATTTAGAAAGTCTCTACCAGCTAATGCGATTCCATCAACTGTTGTACTAGATAAAGATGGAAAAGTTGCAGCAAGAATTTCAGGGGCCGTGACCGTTGCTTCACTTTCGGAACTCATCGAGAGAGTTTCTGCAGAATGACAGATTTCTTCGTTAATCAATTATTTGATGGGCTACTTCTCACAGCTTTTCCACTTGCAGTACTTGCGGGGCTCATCTCATTTGTATCGCCATGTGTATTGCCTTTAGTACCTGGCTATCTCGCATTTGCAGCAGGTTTCTCTAACTCGCGAGGAAAGGTGCTTTTAGGATCTACTCTCTTCGTACTTGGATTTAGCGCGCTCTTCATCTCTTATGGAGCGCTCTTCGGCGAGCTTGGCTCGAGAGTTTCCACGAATGAAGAAGTAATCACTCGAGTACTAGGTGGATTCACAATTCTCATGGGTGTTATTTTCTTAGGAGCATTCCCAATGATGCCAACTCTCAAACCGAGAATTTCGACATCAGGTGGTCTGATCGGTGCACCAATTCTTGGATTCCTCTTCGGCGTTGGCTGGACTCCATGTATCGGACCAGCACTTGCAAGTGTTCAAGCACTGGCATTTCAAGAATCGAGTGCCTTGCGAGGCGCAGTACTCTCCTTCGGATATTGCATCGGACTAGGGCTTCCCTTTATTGCAACAGGTTTATATCTCGATAAATCAGAACCACTCCGTAAGTTCTTAGTAAAGCGCGGTGGATTAATCTCAAAGATCGGCGGAGCCCTGCTTATTGTTATCGGAGTTCTTCAGCTATTTGGATTTTGGGCGGATCTGATGATCTCTCTGCGTTCACTGATTTCAGAATTTACCCCGGTGATCTAATGAGTAAAGAGACAGAACTTCCAGAGCTCGGGTTTGTCGCCTTAATTCGATATGCCTGGCGCCAATTAACCAGTATGCGTACCGCGCTGATTCTGCTGATGTTGATGGGTATTGCTGCAATTCCTGGCTCGCTTGTTCCGCAACGAATCACAAATCAAATTGCAGTACGAGAACTCTTTAAAACAAACCCAGAACTAGCAAAATGGTATGACCGTTTCTATCTCTTTGATGTCTACGGCTCTCCATGGTTTAGCGCTATCTATATCCTCCTCTTCATCTCGTTAATTGGATGTGTATTGCCACGCAGCGTCGAGCATTACAAAGCTATGCGGGCACAACCACCTGCGACTCCCAAGAATCTCAATCGACTTTCGCACCATCAAGAGTTGACTTTAAGCGGTGATGGCTTAGAAAGTGCGATGAGCTGGTTTAGGAAGAACCGATTCCGCACGCGCGTCGAAAATGGTTCGATCTCCGCCGAGAAGGGATACCTTCGAGAGACCGGAAATCTACTCTTTCACTTATCGCTCATCTTGATTCTAGTTGGAGTTAGTTTTGGCTCTCTCTTCGGAATGCGCGGAGAAGCAATCGTCAATGTTGGCGAGAGATTTATCAATGTGCCAACATCTTTTGACACTCTCGCTTTAGGAAAATTGAAGAGCGAAAAAGCACTAGCACCCTTCCAAATCAAAGTTGATAAATTTGAAGCGAAGTACAACCCAAAGACAAATGCACCTGAGGATTACACAGCATGGGTGACGGTGAAGGGTTCAGGAAAAACCTCGAAAAAAGTTATGAAGGTCAATAGCCCACTAACTTTTGGCAATACACGTGTTTATCTCCAAGCAAACGGATACAGCCCTGTAGTTACTGTGCGAGATTCACTTGGTAACGTAGTTTTTCAAGGTCCAGTGCCTTTCTTGCCACAAGATGGAAATTTAAGGTCGATTGGCTCAATCAAAGTTCCAGATACATCTCCTCAACTTGGATTTGTATCTTCCTTCGTTCCAACAAACGCCCGAACAACAAATCAGGGTGCTATTTCAATATTCCCAGAACTTCTCGACCCAAAGTTACTCTTCTCAATCTGGGAAGGTGATCTCGGTTTAGATTCTGGAGTTCCTCAATCTGTATACAAGATTGATACCACTGATATGAAACAAATCGCCCTGGGATCGGTAAAGCCAGGTGAGACCTACTCATATACCGGTGGTTCAATAAAGTTAGAGACTGTCGTGCCATGGATCAACCTTCAAATCGTGGAAGATCCCGGAAAGAGTTATGCGCTGGTCGGGGGTATTGTTGCCATCCTCGGATTACTTTCTTCACTCTACGGACGTCGCCGTCGCATCTGGATTCGCAAAACTCCCGGTGGTGTTGAAATAGCCGGATTAGCTAAGAACGGCGCACCAGGATTAGAAATTGAACTACAGAAGTTAACGAAGCACATAACGGGAGAGAAGTAATGCAGACAACGTGGGCCTACATTTCAAATTACTTCGTGTATTCAGCGATGGCAGTATTCGCTCTCTCATTTATTTCACATGCCTTTGAAACAGCTTTCGCTGTGCGCTCCCCAGAGAATTCGGATTCAACAGCTGGAAATCTGATGACAAAGACTCTCGACTACAAGCGCACAGAACGTGCAGCACGAGTTGCGACCGCTTTTATGATTTTAGGATTTTTTCTTCTTCTCGCTGGAGTAATTTCTCGTGGGATCTCTAATGGCCATGTCCCTTGGGGAAATATGTACGAATTCTCAATTACTGGAGCTCTTGCATTCACTGGCGTCTACCTGATGGCCCTTCGCACATATGATCTTCGTTGGCTCGGACTCTTCATCTCACTCGGCGTGCTTCTCACTTTAGGTACAGCAATTACCTTGCTCTACAGAGATAGCGCGCCACTTGTACCTGCGCTGAAATCTACGTGGCTTGTAATTCACGTAGTCGCTGCAATTATTTCTGGTGGCGTCTTCTTACTTGCCAATGTCATTGCTGGCGCATATCTCTACCTTGATAACGTAGAGAGCAAAGGTGGAAGACCAGCTTGGCTTCGCAGACTCCCAGCACTTGATGTGCTTGATCAACTTTCATACAGACTTGTAGCTTTTGTATTTCCACTCTGGACCTTCTCGGTCATTGCAGGTGCAATATGGGCAGAGAGTGCGTGGGGGCGTTACTGGGGTTGGGATCCAAAAGAGACGTGGGCATTTATTACATGGGTTGCATACGCGGCATATCTACATGCACGTGTAACTGTTGGTTGGCGTGGACGTCGAGCTGCATGGCTCTGCATCTTTGCAGGATCTACATTCCTCTTTAACTATGTCTACGTAAATGTCTGGGGAACCGGAAAACATACTTACTCAGGACTATGAGTTGGTATCAATAGATGTTCTCAATTGAAATTTTTGGATTTATTGGGGGCGCCCTAGGAATATTTTTTGGCCTTCCCCAAGCCTTGCGCATTCGTCGATTAGGCCATGGTCGCGGGCTAAGTCTGATTTCTTGGCTTCTTCAGCTAGGAGTCGCTACCTCATGGGCTACATATGGCTTCGATAAAAATTCACCCTCTTTGCTTGCTACAAATATGGCGGCAGCGCTAATTAATGCCAGCGTTGTTTGGGTAATTCTTGATAATCGACTGAGGTCCATTTTCACCATTACAACGGTGGTGACAGGTGTGGCTGGACTCGTGCTTATGCTTCCTGCATCGATTGCATCTGTTCTTCTAATTTCTCTTGTCTTTGCACAGTCGCCACAGGTCTTCAAGTCCTTAAAAAATATAAAAATTGGAAAAGAGTCTGCGGTTTCAGTTGTGGCAATGAGCGTCAGCGCTCTGAGCGGAATCTTCTGGATTATTTACGCTGTGAACATTGCCGATCCGCTGCTTGTACTTTGTAACGCAATCGTACTTTTAAACAATATCTTGATTATTGTTCTGGAAATTATTGGTAAACGCTCGCGTGCTTTACAGACCCTTTAGGAAATCTGGGTCATCATCTGGAGGCAAGATTCGCTTCTGTTGCTTATTTTTCTTTGGTGTATTTCTTAATGGGTTTCGCCCGATTATTAAATAGGCGACAGGCCCAATAATTCCAGTAAGCAAAATAGCTAGAAGCCATCCCCACTTTGGAAGCTTACGAATCTCAGTCTCATCGCGACGTGCACAATCAATAAATGTATAGAGAGTAAGCGCAAGTGTTGCGATGATAAAGAAGCCCTGGAATTTGATCATGGATAAATTGTAATAGGTTAAATCGAGAGCGCGACCGCGAAGGTAAGCGCGAAGAGAATTTGTAGCTTGCCAGTCAGAGCAAGCAATGGAATTAAAGCGCCACCTGTCGTGCCGCCTAAAACCTTGCGCATTAATGGGAGAGAAATGGGAAGGGTTAGGAGGGTTAGCACCGCCCACACTTGCCCTGATAAGAAGGCGAAGAGATATGCGCTGAGAATGAGAGCAATAAAGTAGAAACGAGAGCCCTTATCTCCTATTCGAACCGCAAGAGTCTTCTTGCCGACTTTCTCATCTTCTACTCGATCGCGAAGATTGTTTATCGCCAAGAGCGCACATGAGAGAGAGCCCATGGGAATAGATGCGAAGAAAACTTTCCAGGTGATTTCCAAAGTTTGAACATAATAGGTGCCCATTGTTGCGATGACTCCGAAGAAGATGAATACAGAGATATCGCCTAGCCCCTTGTAGCCATAAGGTTTCTTTCCACCTGTATATCCCCATGCAGCTGCAATCGAAGCGATGCCAAGTGCAATGACCCACCATGATGAGAGCGCAGCTAGTGCTAGACCGGCAAGTGATGCGAGAAAGAAAGAGATAAAAGCTGCTCGCTTTACTGCATCAGGCTTTGCTAAACCGGAGGCGGTAAGGCGTATTGGTCCAACGCGACTGTCATCGGTTCCGCGCACACCATCTGAGTAATCATTGGAGTAATTGACGCCAACTTGCAGAGCCAGGCTTACAAAGAGTGCGAGAGCTGCGCGAAGAGGCGACCAATCTTGGCCAGCAATCACCGTTGCAATCAGTACGGGTGCAACTGCTGCAGGAAGTGTGCGCGGACGCGCACCTTGAATCCAGATCTTAATTTGGAGCCTCCATATGAAGTTCGGCTAATTTATTGCGATCTACTTTGCCGATACCAATTAAAGGTAGCTCAGGAAGAAAGAGAAATCCCTTTGGTTTAGCGAAACTTCCAAACTCTTGCACGAGGTAATCTGAAATTTCGTTCTGTGAAGGGAAGCCTTCTCCAGATACAGCTACGTGTAGCGCTGCCCCCCATTGGCTATCACTTACAGGGAATGCAGCAAAAGTTTTATGTGGGAAGTGTTTGTGTAGGGCACCTTCAATTGCACTCAGTGAGATGTTCTCTCCTCCAGAAATAATGACATCATCGCTTCGACCTTCAACGATCAGCTTTCCATTTTCAATTCTTCCAAAATCAGATGAGTGAAACCATCCATCGACATTCTGAAGATCCCAAAGAGTTTCAGCACCGATATAACTTTTAGCTAGAACTGGACCTTTAATTGCAATCTTCTTCTCATTTGTTATTGAAATCTCTACACCTTCAAGTGGGATACCGTTATAAACGCATCCACCCGAAGTCTCAGTCATACCGTATGTCGTAACAATATTGATGCCAGCTTCTTCAGCTTTGATATGAAGCTCTGGTGCTAGATGTGCACCGCCAACCAATACAGCTTTGGCACCTTGAAGATGGCGGAGTAAATTTTCATCACCGTGTAATGCGCGATGTAACTGCGTCGGCACAACTGAGGTGAAATCAACCTTTGGATATTCACCTTCAAAATTTCTGAGATCGATTGGATCTGTTCCAAGTTCTAGTGCACGAGTTAAGACATTAATTCCGGCGATATGTGTAAGCGGAAGTAATAATGACCAGACGTTTCCGAACACAGCCCCAATAAACCTGTTGGAGGCCTTCGCCGAAGCAAGAAGTGCGGATGCAGAAATTCCCACACTCTTTGCGGCGCCTGAACTTCCAGTCGTTGAAATGACGACACAGATTCGATCGTTGACGTGATCTGCTGGAATCGGGCCAAATGCCAAGGCAGGACCATCTGAGACGAGGGATTTAGCGAGACGGGCCATTAATTCGCCGACAGTCCACTCAGGGTTGGCTGCGCGAAGTTCTCGTTGTGCGTTCTGCTCCATTGCCCGCGTAGGCTATCGCTCGTAGACCAAATGGAGGAACCGTGAGCAAGCCGATTAAGCGTGATTTTGGTGACCGAACTATCCCTGCGTGGGCAACTGGCCCTGGTGGGGAAAATTTTGTTGATATCACCTATCACGTTGCAGATGGCATGGCGAAGATAACAATTAATCGCCCCGAGGTTCGTAACGCATTTCGTCCACAAACAATTATTGAATTAAAGACTGCCTTTGATCTCGCTCGTGACAATGCAGAAGTTGGAGTAATTATCCTCACCGGTAAAGGTGATGAAGCTTTCTGTTCTGGTGGAGATATCAGCGTTCGTGGCGATGATGGATATCTCGGGGATGACTCTCTTGCACAACAAGGCGTTGGTCGACTTAATGTTCTAGATCTACAAGTACAGATTCGTCGTACACCTAAGCCAGTAGTTGCAATGATCGCTGGTTGGGCGATTGGTGGCGGTCATGTTCTCCATGTTGTCTGCGATTTATCAATCGCTGCAGATAATGCAAAGTTTGGTCAGACCGGTCCAATGGTTGGTTCATTTGATGGTGGATATGGTTCAGGTTTATTGGCGGCAAGTGTTGGGCAGAAGAAGGCTCGCGAAATTTGGTTCCTTACTCGTCAATACGATGCAACTGAAGCGCTCTCAATGGGACTCGTAAATACCGTTGTTCCACTTAAAGAGTTAGAGGCAGAGACAGTCTCATGGTGTCGCGAGATGTTACAGAACTCTCCAATGGCACTTCGCCTTCTGAAAGCTTCTATGAATGCAGCAGATGATGGTTTAGCTGGCGTTCAACAACTTGCAGGAGATGCAACTCTTCTCTTCTACTTATCTGAAGAAGGACAAGAAGGACGCGATGCTTATAAAGAGAAGCGCAAACCTGATTTCGGAAAGTTTCCCAAGCGTCCTTAATTTATGGATCAATCACTGCTGGAAAGTTTGCGCGTAGTTGCGCTACCCACGAAGACAAATTTTCGGGGGATTAGTGTTCGGGAAGTTGCGCTCTTTAAAGGCGAATACGGGTGGGGAGAATTTTCACCATTTCTTGAGTATGGATATGAAGAGTGTGCGCCTTGGCTTGCAAGTGCGATAGAGGCAGCTACAAAGCCGCTTCCAACGCTCTTTCGGAAATCGGTAAAGGTCAACGGAACTATCCCTGCGACAAACGATAAGAGCGTTCTTGATTCACTTGTTGATTCTTACAAAGGTGTAAAGACTTACAAGGTAAAGGTTGGAGAGAACTTAAGTGAAGATATTGCGCGCCTGGCGCGGATTCGCTCACTTGGCCGTGACATCAATATTCGTATCGATGTCAACGGGCTCTGGAGCGTAAAGGATGCGCTCACCAATCTCTATGCCTTCTATGAAGAAGTCGGTCCATTTGAATATGTGGAACAACCATGTGCAACCCTTGATGAACTTCGTGAGTTGAAATCAAGTATTCATATTCCACTGAAGATCGCAGTAGATGAGGCTGTCCGTAAAGCTCAAGATCCATTTGCGATTAGCCTTGATGGTGCAGCCGATATTGTGATGCTCAAGGTTCAACCTTTAGGTGGCATCGCACGTGCACATGAAATAGCTGAACACCACAAGCTGCCCGTTGTTGTATCAAGTGCGCTAGAGAGCGCGGTAGGAATCAATTACGGTTTAGCCCTTGCTGCATCATTTGAAGACATGCATTTCGATTGCGGCCTAGCGACAGGTTCTCTACTCGGTTCGGATGTCGCTCACCTTCCAATCATCAATGGCGAGATTGAGATAAGTGAAATTGAGCCCAACTTTGACGGTTTAGATGTGTCTGCAGAGCGATACGAATGGTGGAAGAATCGCATTATGAAGACGGCGGAGCTACTGTGATAAACGAATCTACAAAGCTCGCTCGCGTCATCGTTCGCCAGATACTTGAAGCTGGCGTGACTGATGTTGTGATCTCACCGGGATCTAGAAATGCTCCGCTTTCGCTTGCATTCTTCGCGGCCAGTAAGCGTGGGTTAATTACGTTACACACAAGAATTGACGAACGCACTGCTGCCTTCTTCGCACTTGGAATTACAAAGGCATCTGGCCGACCAGTACCAATTGTTTGTACAAGTGGTACCGCTGTTGCAAATTACCATCCTGCTGTTTTGGAGGCGTCACATACAAATCTTCCACTCTTGGTTCTAACTGCAGATCGCCCTGCAGCGTTACGCAGAACGGGTGCAAATCAAACAACGGAACAAGCCCGAATCTTTGGAAAGGGTGTTCGATACTTCGCAGATATTTCTGGTACTGCATATCCGATGGAGCTTCCATTTAACTCGCTGCACTCTGGTCCCGTACATCTCAATATTCAATTTGAAGAACCACTTGTCGGAGATAACGACGAAGGTTGGCTCGATGATCTAAAGGTCAGCGCACCTACAGTATTTGGAAGAAAGAAGGCTGGAACTTTCTTCACAAAATCAACTCGTGGAATTCTTGTGATTGGCCATGACCGCGCAGGACTTGAATTAAACGAAGTACAAGATTTTGCTGAGAAACTCGGATGGCCTGTCATTGCAGAAGATCCACTCTCTTTCCCGGGCGCACTTGCACATGCCAGCATTTTTCTGACATCAAAGACGATTGCTGAAGATGTAGCACCAGATACCGTCGTTGTAATTGGCAGAACAACACTTTCTCGCTCGATTAACGCTCTCGTTAACTCTGCACGTAAAGTCATTGCGATAGACCCACGAATGGCAACAGTCGATTCTGATCGCGCTGCAGCACAGAAATTCACGCAACTTCCAGCTGTTGAAGTCCCAACACCCGATGCTGAATATGCACAGAAGTTGCAGAAGTATTCCCAGAGAGCTCAGAAGTTAGTTTCAGGATTATCAGATTGGTCAGAGGCACTCGTAGCTCGCGAGATTGCAGGTGCTCTTCCAAAGGGCACATCACTCTTTATCTCCTCATCACGACCAATTCGCGATATTGAAGGCTTCGCAGAGCCTCGCACTGGCGTTGAAACCTTTGCCAATCGCGGCCTTGCTGGAATCGATGGAAATATCTCCACCGCGCTCGGTATTGCCTCACAGCGAAGCTCAACTGTTGCAGTACTTGGCGATCTCGGATTTCTCCATGATGTAACGGGACTTATTCACAATGAAGATATCAACCTTAAGATTTTTGTTGTAAACAACAATGGTGGGGGAATCTTCTCGACGCTAAGCCAGCGCGGAGTAGAGGGATTTGAGGAAGTCTTTGGAACCCCACACAACTTAGATTTAATTGCAATCGCGAAATCATTCGGAATCTCTGCTTCATCTGTTGGAACGAAATCAGAGCTACTTGCAGAAATTGCAAAGCCTGCAACTGGTCTCAGTGTTGTGGTTGTAACTGTTCCAGACCGTGAATCAAATGCCGATAACTTGCAAGGAATTTATAAGAGTATTTCATCCATGTAGCGCTGAGCGCATTGGAATCATCTTTGCAATACTTTCTTCAACTTCCTTCTCAGGATTTGATGCTGCAACGATTCCACATCCTGCAAAAATTCTAATTTTGCGCTCTGTGATCTGACCACAGCGAAGAGCAATACCAAGCTCTCCATCACCACTTGCATCAATCCAGCCAACGGGACCTGCATAACGACCGCGGTCCATACCTTCCATCTCATCAATGACATCGAATGCAAGGTTTCGTGGAGTTCCGCAGACTGCAGCAGATGGATGGAGATTTTTCAGTAGTGAGAATGCATCGATGTGTTGCTTCGATTCAATGAGTGCGCCGGTTACATCGGTGGCAAGGTGCATAACATTCGCAAGGTGGAGTACAAATGGAGACTCAGGAACGTTTGTTGATGAGCAGAATGGGTCAAGTGCATCTGCAACAGAACGAACTGCGTACTCGTGTTCTTCTAAATCTTTTGAAGAACGAGCGAGGGATGCAGCAAGTGCTAAATCTTTCTCGTCATCGCCTGTCTTTGGAATTGTTCCGGCAAGAACGCGTGAAGTCACCATTCCACGAGAGAGACGCAGTAGAAGTTCAGGAGTTGCACCAACTAATCCATCGACAGAGAAGACCCAGGTAGACGGATACTCAGAGGAAAGTTTCTTGAGTATTGGCCGCGCATCAATTTCTGAGTCGGAGCTTGCAACGATATCGCGAGCCAAAACGACTTTATCTACTCCGTTGGAGTTAACTCTATTGATCACCTCTGTGACGCGCTTCTTCCATTCATCTGATGTCAGAGTTCCATCGCTAAAGGTGAAGGTAGATGTGGCTAAGGCTGAAGGGGTTTCAGCTAGCTGCGGTTGAGCTTCGCTTCCAATCCACGTAATCCATGAGTTGGAACCTTTCTGGCCCACAATAATTTTAGGAATTACAAGTACAGATTCTTGATTTCTATCGAAGGAGAACGAAGTAAAAAGTACTGGCCCAGTGCCACTACCGTGAACAGAATTAGAGATTGAGAAGGTCTCTAGTTGCTGGTGCCACCATTTGCGGGCATCTTCAAATCGATTGCGACCCGAAACAGTTGTTGATGCATGTATGCCCCAACCGACGAGACCTTCGCCGCTTCTGACCCACGTAAATTGCTCACCACCCGGCAATAAATCAAGTAGCGGAAGATGTTCACCGATACGTGAAGTAGTTACGGGAATTAATGGGGACATAGAGTAAATAAGTTACTTGTTGAGAGTACGTGAAATCCTGCGCCAGATAAGAGGCAAGGATGTTGCAGTGATTGCAATTTTAAGAAGTTCTCCGAAAATAAATGGTGTTAGGCCTGCAGCAAATGTTGCAGACCAAGAGAGGTCGAGAGAAAAGTGCAACCATGTAAGTCCGAAGAAGAAGATGATTGCATCACCAAAGAAGAGCGCTGGAAATGAAGTTTTAAATTTCTGATCAGCTCTGCGATCTGCAAGGTAACCAAGAATTAACGATGCAACGAACATTCCAACGAGGTATCCACCTGTTGCGCCAAGGAGTCGATCGATTCCGTGGTTTGCAGCAGTTGCAGATGGTGCAAAGACAGGAGCTCCTGCAATTCCGGCAAGGAGATATGTTGCAAATGTTGTGACGCCAAGGCGAGCGCCGTAGGTAGTTCCGATTAAGAGAACAGCAAGAGTTTGGCCTGTAACCGGAACAGGTGAACCCGGAACAGGGATTGCAACCTGCGCCATCAAAGTAATAAAGCCGACTCCGCCCATAACAAAGAGTGCCTGGGTCAGCGCGCTGCTACGAGGAAATACTGTTGCGCGTAAAGATCCTTGGTGAAGTGACATCAGATGGCTCCCTCGATTGACGAATCGATTACAAGTTGTGCGCAGAGCCTACTCTCAGCGACAATAAGCGCATGTCACGAGCCAATATGGATAAGAACCCCGATGAAGTCGCAGCGATGTTCGACGGGGTCGCCAAGCGCTATGACCTAGTAAATGACCTTTTGAGCCTGGGTCAGACCAAATCCTGGCGCCGGGCCACCACCAAGATCATCGCTCCACGCCGGGGAATGAAGATTCTCGACCTTGCCGCGGGCACTGGCTCGAGCTCAGAGCCTCTGGCTGCTGCGGGAGCCGATGTCATCCCAGCTGATTTCAGCGAGGGGATGCTTGAGGCAGGGCGCAAGGCTCGCCCACACCTACCCTTCACAAAGGCTGATGCGCTCAATCTGCCATTTAAAGATGGCCAATTCGACCTTGTGACCATCTCCTTTGGCCTTCGAAACACCCAAAATACCGAGAAGGCGCTCGCCGAGATGCTCCGAGTGACGAGACCTGGGGGAGAACTGGTCATCTGCGAATTCTCAAGCCCTACCTTTGGTCCGTTTCGTACCATTTACACCAATTACCTTATGAGGGCGCTTCCGGCGATCGCATCGAAGACATCTTCAAATCCAGATGCCTATATCTACCTTGCTGAATCGATCCGGGCATGGCCAGATCAAAAGGCGCTCGCCGCCAAGATGGAGGCTGCCGGATGGGTCGATATCACCTGGAGCAATCTCACTGGTGGAGTTGTCGCAGTTCACAAGGCCCGCAAGCCGTAAGTGTTTCAGCGCTCCTAGATAGCGTTTAGTATTTCGCTCGTGAGCGCAAACCCATATATCCCGATTTTCGCGATTTTCGCGATTGGCTTTGGATTTGCAGCATTCTCAGTGGCGATCGCCGCGGTCACAGGCCCTGCTCGCTACAACCGCGCAAAGCAAGAAGCTTACGAATGTGGAATCGAACCTTCTCCACAGGCTCTTCAAGGCGGTCGTTTTCCCGTCAAATACTTCCTTACAGCAATGCTCTTCATTGTCTTCGATATTGAAATTGTCTTTCTCTATCCATGGGCAGTTACATTCGACAAGCTCGGCCTCTTCGGATTAGTTGAGATGGCAATTTTTATCGGCACTGTATTTATTGCATACGCATATGTATGGCGCCGCGGCGGATTGGAATGGGATTAAGTCGTGGGCCTAGAAGATAAATTACCAAGCGGAGTTTTACTTTCAACTGTAGAAGGTCTTGCCGGTTACATGCGCAAGAGCTCTGTCTGGCCTGCAACATTCGGTCTTGCATGTTGCGCAATTGAAATGATGGCGCTCGGTTCAGCTCCAAAACATGATATTTCACGCTTCGGAATGGAGCGTTTTTCTGCATCACCACGTCAAGCAGATCTCATGATCGTTGCAGGTCGCGTTTCACAGAAGATGGCGCCAGTACTTCGTCAGATTTACGATCAAATGACAGCACCTAAGTGGGTTATCTCAATGGGCGCTTGTGCATCATCGGGTGGAATGTTTAATAACTATGCAATCGTGCAAGGCGTTGATCACGTTGTCCCAGTTGATATTTATCTTCCAGGTTGCCCACCACGTCCGGAACAGTTGATGGATGCAATCATCAAGCTACACACTCTTATTAGTGATACAAAGTTAGGCCCTAATCGCGAAGCGGTTATCAAAGAAGTTGAACTCGCAGCCCTTAACGCGAAGCCGACGATCCAAATGAAGGGGTTGCTGGCTTAAATGAGCGAAGATCAGGCAGGTATGTTCGGCGCTAAAGGCACCGGTGATACCTCAGGGTACGGCGGCCTTGTGCGCACCGCTGCAGCTACTGGCTCTACAGAGCGCCCATTTGGCGGCTACTTTGACCAGGTTGCAGATGATCTAGAGCGCGCATATCCAGATTTCTCTGATGCAATTACACGAGTAGTTGTCGATCGCGGCGAACTCACACTTCATATTAAGAAGTCACGTCTTGTTGAAGTTGCACAAATTTTGCGCGACAAGTTGCTCTTTGAAATGTGCATGGGTGTATCTGGTGTTCACTACCCAGAGCGCACAGGTGCAGAACTCGTTGCCGTCTATCCATTGCTTTCCATGACAAAGAACCAACGAATTCGTTTGGAAGTTGCAACATCAGATCTCGATCCGCACATTCCATCGGTTGTAAATGTATGGGCCGGCAATAACTGGCACGAACGCGAAACTTTCGACATGTTCGGAATTATTTTTGATGGCCACCCAGGACTTACACGCATCTTGATGCCAGATGACTGGGATGGACACCCACAGCGCAAGGATTATCCACTCGGTGGAATTTCCGTTGAGTACAAAGGTGCAACAACACCAGCGCCTTCAAACCGCAGGAGCTACCAGTGACAACCACCTTTGATCCATATGCATCATCACGCGAAACCACTGAAGGCACAGTCTTCTCAGTTACTGGCGGCGATTGGGATTCACTTGTCTCTGAAATCGGAGAATCAAAAGAAGAGCGCATCATCGTCAACATGGGCCCACAGCACCCATCAACCCACGGTGTTCTGCGTCTTGTACTTGAACTCGAAGGCGAAACTGTTACAGAGGTAAGAACAGGTATTGGATACCTTCACACTGGTATCGAGAAGAACATCGAGTTCCGCAACTGGACTCAAGCGGTCACATTTGCAACTCGTATGGATTACCTCTCACCAATTTTTAATGAGACTGCTTACTGTCTTGCAGTTGAAAAGCTATTGGGAATTACAAACGATATTCCAGAGCGCGCATCAGTAATTCGCGTCCTTATGATGGAGCTCAACCGCATCTCATCACACATGGTCGCACTCGGTACCGGCGCTCTTGAACTCGGTGCAATGGCGCCAATGTTCTTCGCTTTCCGCGATCGCGAAATCGTTCTCGATACCTTTGAAGAAATCACCGGCCTTCGCATGAATATGGCTTATGTGCGCCCAGGGGGAGTTTCACAAGATCTTCCAGCAGGCATGACAGTAAAGCTTCGCGAAGTTGTGAAATCACTTCGCAAGAATTTCAATGACAATGCACAGTTGCTTATTGGAAACACCATTTGGATGAAGCGCACAGAAGGTATTGGTTACCTCGATCTTGCGGGATGTACAGCACTTGGAATTACTGGACCAGTTCTTCGCTCTGCGGGACTTCCTTGGGATCTTCGCAAGATGCAGCCTTACTGCGGATATGAAAATTACGAATTCGATGTCATTACAGCAGATACAGCAGATGTCTACGGTCGCTTCTTAGTTCGAATGGCAGAGCTCGAGCAATCACTTCGCATCATTGAACAAGCAATCGATAAGCTCGACAAGCTTGAAGGTCAGCCAGTAATGGTTGCAGATAAGAAGATTGCATGGCCTGCACAGCTTGCACTCGGCGCAGATGGACTCGGAAACTCACTTGATCACATCCGCGAAATTATGGGAACTTCAATGGAGTCTCTCATCCACCACTTCAAACTTGTGACTGAAGGTTTCCGCGTTCCAGCGGGTCAGGTTTATGCAGCTGTTGAATCACCACGTGGTGAACTTGCTGCGCACGTTGTATCTGATGGCGGAACACGTCCTTACCGCGTTCACTTCCGCGAACCTTCATTTAACAATTTGCAATCAACATCTGCCATGAGCGAAGGCGGCATGGTTGCCGACATCATCGGCGCTGTTGCTTCAATCGATCCTGTTATGGGAGGAGTAGACCGCTAATGACTCTCAATCTTGAAGTAATGCAATCAATCGTTAAGCGCTACCCACGCACACGTTCTTCAATCATGCCCTTGCTTCACTATGTGCAATCAGTTTCAGGTTATGTAACTAACGAAGGTATCGAGACGATTTCAAAGATTCTTGAGATCGAAACTGCTGAAGTATCTGCGGTTGCTACCTTCTACACACAGTACAAGCGCAAGCCTGTCGGCGAATATCACGTAGGCGTCTGCACAAATACACTGTGCGCAGTTATGGGTGGAGACGCAATCTTCTCAGCGCTTAAAGAGCACCTTGGCGTTGAAAATGATGGCGTCACCGCCGATGGCAAAGTCTCTCTCGAACACATTGAGTGCAACGCAGCGTGCGATTACGCACCAGTTGTAATGGCTAACTGGGAGTTCTACGACAACCAGACTGTTGAATCTGCAAAGGCTCTCGTTGATGGTGCACGCCAAGGAAATCCACCTGCACCAACTCGTGGACCAAATCGTCTTGTTACATATAAGGAAGCGTCAGCTGTTCTTGCTGGTCTCGATGATGGTCTTGCTCGCGAAGGTGTTCAAGCAGGAGAGCCAACACTTCTCGGACTTAAACTTTCAAAGGAAGGTAAGTAATGTCAAAGTTAACTCCCGTCCTTTCTGCGCACTGGGATGAAAAAGATTCATTCACCATTGAGGCATACACGCGTCATGGTGGATATACAGCTTCCAAAAAAGCTCTCGCTATGGATCCAGATGCGGTTATTCAACTTGTAAAAGATTCAGGACTTCGCGGTCGCGGTGGCGCAGGCTTCCCAACCGGAATGAAGTGGGGCTTTATCCCACAAGGTGACGATAAAGATCACTACCTAGTTGTAAATGCTGATGAATCAGAGCCGGGTACTTGTAAAGATACTCCGCTCTTGATGGCTAACCCACATGTGTTAATTGAAGGATGCATCATCGCTTGCCATGCAATTCGTGCAAAGCGCGCATTTATTTATATTCGCGGAGAAGTTACACATGTTGTGCGCCGCGTGAATGCAGCGATTGCCGATGCCTACAAGGCGGGTCATCTTGGAAACGGAATCGATGTAACTCTCCATATCGGTGCAGGTGCATACATCTGTGGCGAAGAGACAGCACTTCTTGATTCACTCGAAGGTTTCCGTGGTCAACCACGTCTTCGTCCACCGTTTCCTGCAATTGCAGGTCTCTATGCGCGACCAACGGTAGTAAACAATGTTGAATCAATTTCATCTGTTCCTGCGATCATTAATAATGGAGCAGAGTGGTACCAATCAATGGGCACAGAGAAGTCAAAGGGTGCAACTCTTTACTCACTCTCAGGACATGTAAATAACCCAGGACAATTTGAAGCGCCACTAGGAATCACCCTGCGCGAGATTCTTGAACTCGCTGGTGGAGTTCGTAACGGCCACAAGCTTAAGTTCTGGACACCAGGTGGATCATCAACACCGCTCTTTACAGATGCGCACCTTGATACTCCACTCGATTACGAAGGTGTAGCAGCTGCGGGCTCAATGCTCGGAACTAAGGCTCTGCAAATCTTTGATGAAACAACATGTGTTGTTCGCGCCGTACTTCGCTGGACCGAGTTCTACAAGCATGAATCTTGCGGTAAGTGCACACCATGTCGCGAAGGCACCTGGTGGCTTGTTCAGATTCTTCGCGATCTTGAAAACGGAACAGGCACTGAAGCAGATCTTGAAAAACTTCTCGATCTCTGTGACAACATTATGGGACGTTCATTCTGTGCACTCGGTGATGGCGCAACAAGCCCAATTACTTCATCAATCAAATATTTCCGCGACGAATACATCGCTCATGTGACTAATGGCGCTTGCCCATTTGATCCAGTGAAATCAACTCTCTTTGCTGGGGCGGTGAACTAATGACTACAACTCAAGAGTCAGCAGTTGCAGTAGAACTCATCACTGTCGTTATCGATGGTTTTGAAGTTTCAGTTCCAAAGGGAACACTCATTATTCGTGCTGCAGAAAAGCTTGGAATTCAGATTCCACGTTTCTGCGATCACCCACTTCTTGATCCAGTTGGTGCATGTCGTCAATGTCTTGTTGACGTTGAAATTAATGGCCGCGCATTTCCGAAGCCACAGGCATCATGCACAATTCCAGTAGAGCCAAATATGATTGTAAAGACTCAGCTCACATCTCCTGTTGCCGATAAGGCGCAGAAGGGTGTGATGGAGCTTCTTCTCGGTAACCACCCACTTGATTGTCCGGTCTGCGATAAAGGTGGAGAGTGTCCGCTGCAGAATCAAGCGATGAGCAACGGCCGACCAGATGCACGTCTAGATGGCTATAAGCGCACATTCGAAAAGCCAATTGCAATTTCGTCATCTGTATTACTTGATCGCGAACGTTGTGTTCTCTGTGCGCGTTGCACTCGCTTCTCAGCGCAGATTGCATCAGATCCATTCATTACTCTTAACGAACGCGGTGCACTTCAGCAAGTTGGAATCTACGAGAACGACCCATTTAAGTCGTACTTCTCAGGCAACACTGTGCAGATCTGCCCAGTAGGCGCACTCACCGGAACGTCATATCGATTCCGTGCACGTCCATTCGATTTAGTTTCAACTCCATCTGCATGCGAACACTGCGCATCAGGTTGCGATATGCGCACAGATGTTCGCCGCGGAAAGACTCTTCGTCGTCTTGCTGGTGATGATGCATCTGTCAATGAAGAGTGGAACTGCGATAAGGGTCGCTGGGCATTTAAATATGTCACAGCACTCGATCGTTTGACTCACCCCCTTGTACGAAATTCTGAAGGCGTTCTTGTTCAGGCTTCATGGCCTGAAGCACTTGCAGCAGCAGCTGCTGGACTTAAGGGAAAGCGTGCGGCAGTTCTTACTGGTGGTCGCGTAACCACTGAAGACGCTTACGGTTACTCAAAGTTTGCTCGCATCGCACTTCACACAAACGATATTGATTACCGCGCACGCGTGACATCAGATGAAGAACGCGATTTCCTTGCAGCTCACGTTGCGGGTTCATCTACGACTTACCGAGATATCGATAGCGCAGATCAAGTTGCGCTGATCGCATTCGAACCAGAAGAAGAGTCACCAATTGTCTTCCTTCGCCTCAATAAGAACTTTAAGAAGCGCGGCTTGAAGGTAACTTCAGTTGCGACAAAGCAATCAATTGCAATGGATAAGTTGAAGGCTGACTTCATTAAAGTTGCACCAGGAGCTGAAAGCTCAGCAGTTGCAGCGCTCTCATTGACTGCAAAGTCGGTAATCCTTGTCGGAGAACGCGCTTCTGAAACACCAGGTCTGCTCTCAGCAGTTGCTGCCCTTGCTGCCAAGAGCGGTGCAAAGCTTGCTTACATTCCACGTCGCGCAGGCGAACGTGGCGCACTCGAAGCTGGTGCAATCGGAAATCTTCTTCCAGGTGGACGCCCAGTAACAGATGCCGCAGCTCGCGTAGATATCGCAGCTGCGTGGGGAGTCGAATCTCTTCCAACAACTGTTGGGCGCACAACTTCAGAGATCATCTCAGCTCTTGCACAAGGTGAACTAGATTCTGTAGTCGTTGGTGGCGTAGATGCTCACGATCTTCACAACAGCGCCAAGGTCATTGATGCACTGAAGAAAGCATTTGTTGTCTCACTGGAGATTGCACCAAGTTCTATAACAACTGTTGCAGATGTAGTTCTTCCTGTTGCGGCAATTACCGAAAAGAGCGGAAGTTTCCTTAACTGGGAAGGCCGCGCACGTGCATTCGATGAAGCGGTTGTGGATTCTCAAAACCGTAGCGATGTACGCATCCTTTCGATGATTGCTGATGCCATGGGCGAAAGCATCATGCTCGGCACCGTTACAGCATCAGCCCGCGAATTTAACCAACTAGGTAAGTGGGATGGAGCGCGTGCACAACTTGCTCCAGTCTCACCGACTTCACCTAAGTCAGTCTCAGGCCAAGAAGCGCTACTCACTTCATGGCGCAGATTGCTCGATATGGGCTCATTGCAAAAGGGTGAAGATAATTTGGCGGGTACGCGTCGTCCAACTGTCGCAGTGATTTCTCCAAAGCGCGCAGAGTCAATTGGAGTAACAACTGGAACTCAGGTCAGAGTCTCAAATGCTAAAGGATCAATCACACTTCCAGTGCTCGTTGAAGATATTCACGATGATGCTGTTTGGGTTCCGCGTAATTCATTTGGATCACAGACTTTGATTTCACTCGATGCAGTGCATGGCGATGTAGTTACGGTGGTGAAAGCATGACAACAGCAGAACTTCTCGGAAAAGACCCAGGCTGGATCATTGCTCTCAAAGCCCTCATAGTCTTTGTAATCTGCGTAGTTTCAACTCTTATGGCTGTCTGGACTGAACGTCGCGTCCTTGCAAAGATGCAGTTACGTACAGGTCCAAACCGAGTTGGAAAGTTTGGACTTCTTCAATCACTTTCAGATGGCGTAAAGCTTGCACTTAAAGAGGACATCATTCCTGCGGCGGCAGATAAGGTCGTATTTATTATCGCCCCAATCATTGCTACAGCAATGTGCTTTATGTCTTTCGCTGTTATTCCAATGACTGGCGTGGTCAATCTCTTTGGACATAAAACAGCGCTTCAACTAACAGATCTTCCGGTTGGCGTTCTCTACGTACTTGCTGTGACATCAATTGGTGTCTACGGAGTAGTTCTTGCCGGATGGTCTTCAGGATCCACATACCCACTTTTAGGTGGACTTCGCTCGAGTGCGCAGGTAATTTCATATGAAGTTGCCATGGGTCTCTCACTTGTTGCGGTCTTTATTTACGCAGGTTCGATGTCCACTTCAACGATCGTTTCAGCTCAGCATGAAAATATCTGGAACGCTGTTGTTCTCTTCCCATCATTTGTGATTTATGTAATCTCAATGGTCGGCGAAACAAACCGCGCACCGTTCGACCTTGCAGAAGCAGAAGGCGAACTCGTTGGAGGTTTCCACACCGAATATTCATCACTGAAATTCGCACTCTTCTTCCTAGCTGAATATGTCAATATCATCGCCGTTTCAGCTCTTGCAACAACTCTCTTCTTAGGTGGTTACCACGCACTTCCAGGCCTTGGATTTACCGAGCAATGGCTAGGCGGATGGTTCACATTCATTTGGTTCCTAGCAAAAGTGAATCTCTTCTTCTTCATCTTTATGTGGCTTCGCGGAACGCTTCCACGTATGCGTTACGACCAATTTATGAAGTTTGGCTGGAAGGTTCTTATTCCTGTCTCACTTATTTGGATCTTGGTTGTTGCAACACTTCGCGTTCTGCAGCAAGAGGGTGCAAGCCGCATGGTTGTGGTTGCATTTGCAATCGGCGTAGTGCTTATCGTTATGGCAATTTCATCTATCGCAGATCGTGGAAAGCAGAAATCACGTGCTCCACTTCCAGAAGGCGAAGCTCCAAATTTCCCAGTTCCATCACTTCCAAACGCTAACTCGCTCAGCGTCAGCGCCACACGAATCTCAGGAGATGAGTAATGACTGACTTCATCGAGCCACGTAACAACTCTGATATCGAAAAAACAGGACTTGATATCAACTCTGTTCCATTTGTAGAAGTTGATCAACCAGGACCTGCATCCCTTGGCCAGCAAGCAAAGGGCTTCTGGGTCACCTTCTCAACTATGTTTAAGAAGAATCAGACTGTTCAGTATCCAGATGTAAAGGCACCAACTGCTCCACGTTTCCACGGTCGTCATCAGCTCAATCGCCACCCAGATGGTCTTGAGAAGTGCATCGGATGCGAACTCTGTGCGTGGGCATGTCCAGCGGATGCAATTTTCGTTGAAGGCGGCAATAACACTCCAGGAAATCAACTCTCGCCTGGAGAACGTCATGGTGCGGTTTATCAAATTAATTATCTTCGCTGCATTTTCTGCGGTCTGTGTGTTGAAGCGTGCCCAACTCGTGCGCTTACGATGACAAATGAGTATGAACTTGCAGATGATAAGCGTGAGAAGTTGATCTTTGAAAAGGAAGATCTCCTTGCTCCGCTTCGCCAAGGAATGCTTGCTCCACCTCACCCAATGTATCCAGGAATGACAGATACAAATTATTACAACGGTGATGTAAAAGAAGCACATCCAAGCCAATCTCAATCTGGTCAAGGGCAGAACTAATGTTAGAGATCCAGACTCCTGAAGCGATTATGTTCTGGGTGCTTGCACCTCTTTCAGTAATTGCAGCGCTTGGAATGCTCCTTGTTAAGAAGGCGGTGCACTCTGCACTTCTCCTTGCTTGGGTAATGATCACCTTGGCAATCTTCTACATCGCTCAAGATGCACTCTTCCTCGGTATTGTTCAAATTGTTGTTTACACCGGCGCAGTAATGATGCTCTTCCTCTTTATTCTCATGCTTGTTGGTGTCGATGCATCAGATTCACTTACTGAAACAATTTCTGGTCTTCGCCCAATAGCGATTACTGCAGCTCTCGGCTTCGGTGGAATCTTTGTATCTCTGGTTGGTCGTGCAACCCTCGGGCATCAGGCATATGGATTAACAGCTGCAAATGCCAATGGAAATGTTGAAGGCCTGGCACAGAAACTCTTCGCTGACTATGTATTTCCCTTTGAAGTTATTTCAGCACTTCTCATTACTGCAGCACTTGGTGCAATGGTCCTAGCTCACCACCAACGCACAATCGCTCGTCCAACTCAGCGCGAACAATCGATTGCACGATTTAGATCTGGCGCCATTGGCGCAGCTGCAGGACTTCCTAGCCCAGGTGTCTTTGCGCGTCACAATGCAGTCGATGTTCCAGCCCTACTTCCAGATGGAACTCCAGCACCAACCTCAATCTCAGCAACACTTAAGGCTCGCGGAGATATGTTGGAGTCGAAATCATTTGAACTCGGCGAAGTCGATAACACAGTTACGGAGGAGAAGTAATGAATCCGTATAACTATCTCTACGTCGCAGCGCTTCTCTTTACTATCGGTGCTGTAGGTGTTGTTGTTCGTCGCAACGCAATTGTTGTCTTTATGTGTGTCGAGCTCATGCTCAATGCAGCTAACTTAACTCTCGTTACCTTTGCTCGCATTAACGGGACCCTTGAAGGCCAAGTTGTTGCATTCTTTACGATGGTCGTAGCTGCTTGCGAAGTAGTAGTTGGCCTTGCAATTATCGTGGCCATCTATCGTTCACGTCGATCAGCGTCTGTCGATGACGCTAGTTTGTTGAAGCGATAGCCATGACAACATCAACGTCACTTGTGTATTTGATTGCTCTGCCTCTTGCGGGTGCAGTAATACTTCTTCTTGCTAGTCGCCGCGCAGATAAATGGGGCCACCTACTTGGTACAGCGATGTCTGCTGGCTCCTTTGCAGTGGGCCTCTACCAGTTATCTCTCATGCTTAATCGCCCAACCGAAGAGCGCGCTATTGGCCAGAAACTCTTTACCTGGATAAACGTCGGAACCTTTAACATCGATGCTGGTCTGCTTCTAGATCAGCTCTCAATTTGTTTTGTTCTGCTCATCACAGGCGTTGGAACTCTGATTCATATCTACTCGATTTCATATATGTCTCATGATGAAAACCGCCGTAGATTCTTCGCTTACCTCAATCTCTTTATTGCAGCGATGCTCTTGCTCGTTCTCGGAGATTCATACCTCAACCTCTATGTTGGTTGGGAAGGCGTTGGTTTAGCTTCTTATCTCTTGATTGGTTTCTGGAATCAGAAGCCAGCCTATGCAACTGCATCTAAGAAGGCATTTGTCATGAACCGTATCGGCGATATGGGTCTCTCGCTTGCCATCATGATCGCCTTTGCATCACTTGGCGCAGTCTCATTTAGCGGAGTGGAAGAAGCATCACATCACGCATCTGAAGCTGCCCTCACTGCAATCGGCATCATGCTGTTAATTGCAGCGGCCGGAAAGTCTGCGCAATTCCCATTGCAGGCATGGCTCGGCGATGCGATGGCTGGTCCAACTCCGGTATCTGCACTTATTCACGCGGCAACGATGGTTACAGCTGGTGTCTATCTCATCGTCCGTTCAAACTTCATCTTTGATCAAGCTCCAACTGCGCAACTACTCGTTGTTATCGTTGGTGCCATCACTCTCACATTCGGTGCGCTTGTCGGTACCGCTAAAGACGATATTAAGAAGGCGCTTGCTGCATCAACGATGTCGCAGATTGGCTACATGATTCTTGGTGCAGGCCTCGGACCTGCGGGTTACGCATTTGCAATCATGCACTTGCTGACACACGGATTCTTTAAGGCCGGAATGTTCTTAGGTGCAGGTTCAGTTATGCATGGAATGAACGACGAAGTAAATATGCGTCGCTACGGCGCTCTGCGTAAATTTATGCCGATCACATTTATTACATTTGGACTTGGCTACTTAGCAATTATTGGCGTTCCGCCATTTGCAGGTTTCTACTCGAAGGATCTCATTATTGAAACTGCATTTAATGCAGGGGGAGTAAAGGGAATTCTTCTTGGATCAACTGCGCTCTTGGGCGCTGCAATCACAGCGTTCTACATGACTCGCGTGATGGTTCTGACCTTTACATCACCAAAGCGTTGGGAAGAAGATCAACATCCACATGAATCACCAATTCTTATGTGGCTTCCAATGGCAGTTCTTGCAATTGGCTCTGTAACAACTGGATTCCTCTTCACAAAGGGCGATGCTCTAGCAAATTGGCTCAACCCAGTATTTGGCGAACATGGTGAAGAGCACGCCGAGCACCTCTTCGAGCCCATTGTTGTTTCTGGAATGGCTCTGACTGCGGTTGTAATCGGAGTTGGAATTGCACTTGCTAAGTATCAGTTCTCAGAAGTAGATGCTCAAGCTCCAGAAAATGTCTCTATCTTTACGCAAATCGCTCGTAAGGATCTGATGCAGGATTCAATTAACGAATCACTCTTTATGCGTCCAGGGCAGGCTCTTACTCGCCTCTTGGTCAAGACCGATGAAAACGTGATCGATGGCGCCGTTCGTCTCGTTGGTCGCGCTTCAGTTGGTGCGGGATCTGAATTGCGAAAGACTCAAACAGGGTTTGCCCGTAGTTATGCAGCAATGATTCTTATCGGTGCGATCGCTTTGATTGCTGGAATTTGGGTGGTCACACAATGAACTCGCTAAATACAATGATGTTGCTTCCAATTCTTGGAACGCTACTCATCGCAGTCATTCCAACAGATCAAGTTCTGCGTATCAAGCAGGCTGCTCTGGCGACAACGCTGCTCGTTGCAGTCACTGGAATTCTTACTTGGATCAACTTCGACTCATCCAATACTGCATTCCAATTCGTCCAGTCTGTCTCGTGGATTCCATCATTCGGAATCAACTATGCAGTGGGCGTTGATGGACTCTCGCTCGTTCTGATTTTGATGTCAGTTCTGCTTGCACCAATCGTGGTCTTAGCTGGCTGGAACGAATCAGAAGGCGGTCGCTGGTCTGCCAAAGTCTTCTACATACTTATTCTCGTTCTTGAGACAATGATGATTGGCGTCTTCGCCGCAACCGATGTATTCCTCTTCTATGTAATCTTTGAAGCCATGCTGATTCCGGTCTACTTCCTTATTGGTGGCTACGGAAGTGGCGAACGCGCAGCAGCCGCTGTGAAGTTCTTGCTCTACAGCCTCTTCGGTGGGCTATTAATGTTGGCATCAATCATCGGTCTCTATGTGATCTCAGGCAAAAACGGCGGACATACATTCGATATTACAAAGTTATCTGAGATGCATAACTACATGAGTTCATCTACTCAGAACCTACTCTTCCTTGGATTCTTTATCGCCTTCGCAATCAAAGCCCCACTCTGGCCGCTTCATACATGGCTTCCAGATGCAGCAGCTTCTGCGACTCCAGGCACATCAGTACTGCTCTTAGGCGTTCTCGATAAGGTCGGTACATTCGGAATGATTCGCTTCTGCTTGACTCTCTTTCCAGATGCGAGCAAGACATTTACACCGTTGATTATCACCCTTGCAGTTATTTCGATTCTCTACGGTGCATTCCTTGCGATCGGCGCGAAGGACATTAAGCGTCTCATTGCCTATACATCTATCTCTCACTTCGGATTTATCACCATGGGAATCTTCGCGATGACAACACAAGGTCACAGCGGTGCAACTCTCTATATGTTTAACCACGGCTTCTCAACGGCTGCACTCTTTATCGTCGCTGGCTGGATGGCATCACGTCGCGGATCTTCAATGATTGCCGACTTTGGCGGATTGCAACGCGTTACTCCGGTAATGGCGTGGTCTTTCTTTATTGCCGGAATGTCATCGCTAGCTCTTCCTGGACTCTCAAGCTTCGTCAGTGAATTCTTAGTCTTGGTTGGAACATTTACTCGATATCCAGTTGCGGCAATTATCGCCACCTTCGGAATTGTTCTCGCAGCGCTCTACATCTTGATTCCAGTTCAGAAGGCCCTGCATGGTCCTGTAACCCCAGGTAATGAGAATCTTCCTGATCTCAACCTTCGTGAAAAGTTTGCAATCGCACCTGTAGTTGCCGTCATCATCGCACTTGGTTTCTATCCAGCGCCTTTACTCGATGTTATCAATCCAGCATCAGCTCATGTACTTGAGGTGCAAGGATTTACAGACCCAACTCCTTCAGAGAGCGCAGGTAAGTAAGTGGAATTTACAACGCCATATCTCAACTACGTACTACTTGCACCGATTCTTATCGTTCTTGCAGGTGCTCTTATCGGCGTTCTCATCGAAGCATTTGCGCCTCGAGCTTCACGTCACTCATCACAACTCTTTATCGCAATCTTCTCACTTGTCGCTGCATTCGCTGCCTTGATGCGGGTGCGTAATGAGAGTTCCACAGATGCGGCTATGGGATCTGTTGCCATCGATGGTGCAGGAACTTTGCTCCAGGCAGCGATTCTTGTCATCGCAATTCTCTCTATCTTCTTAATTTCAGATCAAGAGAACTTCACTCCAGTTGCCGCCGCAGTTCCTGGCTCCGATGAAGAGCGAAGCGCTATTCAAGCCGATATTCGCGTGACGGAAGTTTTTCCACTCACACTCTTTGCAGTCGCCGGAATGCTCCTCTTTCCAATCGCAACTGATCTCATCACTCTCTTCGTGGCACTAGAAGTTCTATCACTGCCGCTCTATTTGATGGCCGGACTCTCACGCCGCCGCCGTTTAGCTTCGCAAGAAGCAGCGCTTAAGTACTTCCTTCTTGGCGCTTTCTCATCAGCCTTCTTCCTTCTTGGAATTGCATATCTCTATGGTTATTCAGGCTCAGTAACCCTTGAAGGAATTCAAGCAAGTGTTGTTGGCGGTTCAGGCAACGATGTCTTCCTCTTAATCGGAATCGCCTTCCTCTCTGTCGGGCTTCTCTTCAAAGTTGGTGCTGTTCCGTTCCATGCTTGGTCACCTGATGTGTACCAAGGTTCACCGACTGCAATCACAGGCTTTATGGCAGCTGCAACAAAGGTCGCTGCATTCGGTGCAATCCTTCGAATCTTCTATGTGGCATTTGCAAATGCCGAATGGCAGTGGAAGCCTGCCTTGGTCATTATCTCAATCATTACTATGGCATTTGGGTCAATCGTTGCAATCACGCAGCGCGATGTGAAGCGCATGCTCGCTTACTCTTCAATTGCACATGCAGGTTTCTTGCTTGCAGGCGTCATTGCCTTAAGTAAGTCGGGTCTTGATGCATCAATCTTCTATCTCTTCGCATACGGTGTCGCGACAGTTGGAACATTTGGAATCGTCTCCTTGATTCGCGATTCATCTGGCGAAGTCGGCGATCTTAATCGCTGGAGCGGTCTAGGAAAGCGTTCTCCACTTCTGGCATCAACATTTGCCTTCTTCCTGCTGGCCTTTGCTGGAATCCCATTGACATCTGGCTTCATCGGAAAATTCTCAATCTTCTCAGCGGCATATGAATCAGGAAATACCTCAATTCTTATCGCAGGTGTTCTCTCCTCTGCGGTAGCTGCCTTCTTCTACATCCGAGTTATTGTTCTGATGTTCTTTAAGGATCCTGTCGAAGATGGCACAAGCGTTCTCATTCCTTCGGCGTTGACAACAATAACCATCACAATCTCTGCAGTGATCACCTTGATCCTGGGAGTATTCCCAGCACCACTGATTGATTTCATCGCTTCCACTGCATTCTTCACTCGCTGATGTCTTCACTTGGAATCCCGGGGATAGCACCCGCACTTGAGGCAGAACTCAAAGAGAGCATGCAGAAGGTTGAGAACCTGCTCTTTAGCCATATCCAGGGCGATTACCCCCTTGTAGAAGAGACTTCACGTCACTTGGTAGCAGCTGGCGGCAAACGCTTGCGCCCATTGCTAACGATTCTCGCCTCTCACTACGGCGACAAAAACAAGTTTGGAATCATCGAATCAGCGGTTGTCTGCGAATTAACCCACGTTGCAACTCTTTATCACGATGATGTTATGGATGAAGCTCCACTTCGCCGTGGAGTCGAGAGCGCCAATAATCGTTGGGGCAATACCGTTGCAATTCTGACGGGTGATTACCTATTTGCAAAAGTATCTGCGCTCCTTGCCGATATCGGACCAGAAGCTGTGCGTCTGCAAGCATCAACATTTGAACGCCTTGTAATTGGTCAGATCATGGAGACCCAAGGTCCACGCAATGGGGAAGAGCCACTTGCGCATTACCTTCAAGTTGTTGCAGATAAGACTGGATCACTTATTGCAGCAAGTGCTCGTTTTGGCGCGATGGTCAGTGGCGCTCCTACAGAGATAAAAGAAACGCTCACGGTTTTCGGTGAAAAAATTGGCGTCGCTTTTCAGCTTGCAGATGATGTGATTGATATTGCGAGCGAATCACATGAATCAGGAAAGACTCCCGGAACCGATCTTCGCGAAGGCGTGCCAACGCTTGTGACTCTCAATGTTATGAATTCAAAGAACCCGCAAGATCGCGAATTGATTGAGCTGCTAAAGGCCCCAATTAAAGATGAGGCGACAGTTGCTGAAGTATTAAGAACTCTTCGAACTCATGATGCACTCGGTCAATCTCGCGAACAACTTCATGAGGTCGCTCGCGATGCACGAATCGCCCTTGGCCCACTGCCGGTAAATGACGTTACAGGTGCCCTATTTTCCTTGTGCGATGCCATTATTGACCGCACGGCTTGATCGAACTAAATCTGTAGCAAGAGCGGCAAGAGCCAACCAAATAACTAAGAAACCAATCCAACGCGCTGCTGGCATATCTTCATGGCGAATCCAGACACCGATTGAGAATTGAATTGTTGGTGTTATGTACTGCAATAAACCGATAGTGCTGTATGGCAATCGAGTCGTTGAGCCATTGAAAAGCAATAACGGAATGGCCGTCACTGCCCCGGCGCTAATGAGAAGAATTGTTAATCCTGGGCTCTGACCAAATTGGCCGCTGCCTTGATTACCAAGGTAAATCAGGTATCCCGCATAAGGAATAAGTGAAATGAGGGTTTCGATTGCCAAGCCATCGAGTGCGCCTAGATCGAGCTTCTTCTTAACCAGTCCATATGTTCCCCAAGAGAGTGCGAGTGAGATTGCAACCCAGGGGAGTCTGCCGTAATCAAAGGTCAGAATCGCAACACCAACGGCTGCAATTCCAACTGCAAGCCACTGCAGCGGTCTCATCTTTTCGCGCAGAAGCAAAACACCAAATGCGATGATGATTAGAGGATTGATGTAATAACCAAGGGCTGCTTCAACTACATGGCCATTATTGGTTGCCCATATATATGTCAGCCAGTTGATTGAAACGAGGATCGTAGTTAGAAATAAGCCAGCCATAATCCTTGGCTTCTTTACAATTGCAATCGTGGAGTGAAGTTGCTTGGAAAGTGCAAGAACAATCAAACAAAAGACAAGTGTCCAGACAGCGCGATGCGAGACAATTTCTAATGGGTTAGCTGGTTGCAGCAACGGCCAATAGAGAGGAAAGAGTCCCCACAAAATATAGGAGCTGACTCCGAAGAGCAGTCCTAGAGAATGTTCGCTTCCCTTACTCTTCACTTAGCGGAAATTGACAAACTGGACAGCAAAATCAAATTTGCCATTCTTAATCTGCTCGATGGCCTCTTGTAGATCATCGCGGCTCTTAGAAGTCACACGAAGTTCATCGCCTTGAATCTGAGTCTTAATTGATTTAGGACCTTCATCGCGCAAAAACTTAGCAACCTTCTTAGCATTCTCTGTTGAGATTCCCTCTTTGAGAGTTGAAGCAATCTTGTAGATCTTTCCTGATAGCTGTGGTTCACCTGCGTCAAGATGTTTCAGAGAAACTCCGCGCTTAATCATCTTATCTTTGACAACATCAAGGGTTGCCTTTGCGCGCTCTTCAGTATCTGCTTCAATCGCTAACTTGTCGCCTGAGAGTTCAATCTTCGCGCCGGTATTCTTGAAGTCAAAGCGTGTATCGATCTCGCGAATAGCCTGGTTAATGGCGTTATCTAGCTCCATACGGTCGATCTTTGAGACTACGTCAAAACTGCTGTCAGCCATCTCTTTAGGCCCTCCTGTGATTCTTCGTGTGATTTTCAAAGTTCAAGCGCCTAAGGTATCGTTTGCCGCTCGCACTACCAAAGCGCCGTAAGACTTGTACGACCCTGGCGGGTTGCCCGAGCGGCCAATGGGAGGGGACTGTAAATCCCCCGGCTCTGCCTTCGAAGGTTCAAATCCTTCACCCGCCACCAGAACCACCTCAAGATCAAGATAGGTCAGGAGGAAGAAAGAATGAATCCGATTAATGAGGAAGAGCTCAAGGCTCGATTAGATCCTCTCTCATATGCCGTGCTTCGCCAAGGAGCTACCGAGCGTCCATTCACAGGTGAATACACAGATACCGACACAGTAGGTATCTATAGTTGCAAAGCATGTCAGAACATTCTCTTTACCTCAGAGACAAAGTTTCATTCTGGTTGCGGATGGCCATCTTTCTACGCACCAACTGCTGACGATGCAGTTACCTTGATTGAAGATCGCTCTCTAGCGCCGCGTGTTCGTACTGAAGTGCGATGCGCACAGTGCGATTCACACTTGGGCCACGTATTTTCAGGCGAAGGTTTTGACGTACCAACGGATGAGCGTTGGTGTATCAACTCTGTTGCACTGTATCTGGAAGAGAAGAAATAGATTTAATCTCTTTTCAGTAATTAATGCGTAGATTCACCTGCGCGACGGCGACGTACGTTATCTCCATAAACCGCAAGGAGAATAACGATGCCGACAACCACGTACTGCCACTCTTGCTGGAGTTCGAGGATACGTAGACCGTTGATTAGAACAGACATGATCAGCGCACCGATGATGGTTCCAGAGATTGTTCCCTTTCCGCCAAGAAGTGATGTTCCACCGATAATTACTGCAGCAATCGCTTCGAGTTCGTAACCAAGTCCGAGGTCAGGCTGTGCTGAACCAAGACGTGATGTCATTACTACCGCTGCAAGACCTACGAAGAGACCGCAGAGTGAGTAAATGGCGACCAGCCAGCGATTGACCTTTACACCTGAAAGCTTTGTCGCCTCGGTATTTGAACCGATTGCAAATGTGTAACGACCAAGAACTGTCTTGTTGAGAATAATCGAAGCAATAATCGCTGCAACGAAGAGGATTAGAACGGCATTAGGGAAGTTCGGAATGATATTTCCTTGAGCGATTGAATCCCAGCCCTTTACATCTGTCGTGAAGAGGATTGGCTTTAGGTCAGAAGTGATCAGAGCTAAACCCTGTGCACCCTTCATCGTTGCAAGCGTTGCAATAAATGGAGGCAATTTAAGAACCGTAATCAGAAGTCCGTTAACCGCACCGAGAATGGCGCCAACTGTAAGTCCTAGCAAGATGCCTGACCAGACGTTGAGATCCATCGCCATAACTGACTTACCTACGATGATTCCAACGAGAGCCATCATTGTTCCAACTGAGAGATCGATACCACCGGTGATGATGACGAATGTACTTCCGATTGCCAAGAGTCCGATAACTGTTGTTGACATCAAAATACCGCCAGAGACATTCTCCCAAGATGCGAAGACGGGACGTCTGATCGTGAAGAATGCGAAGATGACGATGAGACTTGCTAGCGCAGTAACTCTTCCAATCTCACGCTTGACGAAGGCTTTTAACTTTCCAACTTCTTGCGCTTCTGGTGCCTTCTTTGCTACATCTGACATTTCTCTCTCTTTTCCCGTACTAGTTAGCAGTCGTTAAGTCGTCGCTGAATTTTGTTGCAAGGTTCATGATGATGTTCTGATCAGCATCTTTATTGTCGATGATTCCCGTAATTCGTCCATCACACATGACTGCCACTCGATCAGATAGGCGTAGAACTTCTGGAAGTTCAGATGAAATCATGATGATTGATTTGCCTTCCTCGGCAAGCTTGGTGAGCAAATTGTAAATTTCATCCTTGGCTCCCACATCGATGCCTCTTGTTGGTTCATCGAATATCAGAACATCACAATTACGGGTGAGCCACTTAGCGATAACTACCTTCTGCTGATTTCCGCCCGAAAGGTTCTTGAGTATCTGGCGCTCTGAAGGGGTACGTACCCGAAGCTGAGCAATTGCATCACGTGTAATGCCTGCCGCTGATTTCACCTTAAGAAATCCAAATTTATTTGAGAAGCGCGGAATAGAAGAGAGAATCACATTGAAGGTGACATCTTGAATAAGAAGGAGACCAAAGCGCTTGCGATCTTCAGAGAGATAACCAATTCCTGCTGCGACAGCATCGGAAGGTTGCTTAATCTTTACCTCTTTACCGTGTAGATAAATCTTTCCTTCAGTCTTTGGATCTGCGCCCATGATTGCACGAGCTAGTTCGGTGCGGCCTGCACCCATAAGACCGGCAAAGCCGAGAATCTCGCCCTTACGGAGTTCGAAGGAAACATCCTTGAGCAGGTTGCGATCCGAGAGCCCTTCAACTCGAAGCACGGATTCTGATCCAATCTTGCGATTTTCTGGGCGCTGATCTTGGGCAACTTTGCGACCCACCATGAGAGAGATAACTTCAGGGATATCTGTCTCTGTTGTCTTAAGAGTCTTTACATACTCGCCATCGCGAAGTACTGAGATGCGATCGGTAATCTTCTCGAGTTCTTCGAGGCGGTGAGAGATATAAACGACACCTTTGCCTGCTGCCTTGAGGGTACGAATAATCTTGAAGAGCGCTTCGGTTTCAGCGGGAGTAAGAGATGATGTTGGTTCATCCATGATGATGACAGAGCCTCGGTATGAAACTGCCTTTGCAATTTCCACCATCTGCTGCTTGGCAATTGTGAGCTCGCCAACGATGTCATTTGGATTGAGGTTAAGTTCTAGTTCCTTCAAGAGTTCAGTTGCAGCCTGAACCTGTTTCTTGCTGGCGAGAAATACTCCACCGGGAAGAACATCTTCGCGACCGATAAATATATTCTCTGCGACAGTCAAGTGCGGCATAAGATTTAACTCTTGGTGAATGATGCTGATGCCAAGCTTCTGCGCTTCAAAAGGGTTTGGGATCGAGACCGACTTACCTTTGTAGGTAATATCTCCAGAATCCTTCTTGTAAATGCCTGAAAGAATTTTCATGAGCGTTGACTTACCCGCTCCATTTTCGCCCACAATTGCGTGGACTTCACCTTCATTGAGATCAAAACTAACGTTATTAAGAGCCTTTACTCCTGGGAACTCTTTACTGACACCTGAGAGAGCCAATAGTTGTTTTGATGCCATTATGTTTCCCCAAAAATTTAAGTTGATTTCGAGATAGTAAGAAAATGACTTGCACTTAATAATAAAGGATGATGGCCGAGATTGCTCTCGGCCATCATCTCTTCATTTATTACAAAAGAGTCGAATTAATTCGACTTATTCGTAAAGGTTTCCAGCGATTTCTGGCTTTGCGATGTTGCTCTTATCGTAGTAGTAGAAACCAGTGTCGATAAGGTTCTTTGGAACTGTCTTGTTACGCACGTAGTTAACAAGAGCTTCTACAGTCTTAGCACCGATACCCATTGGGCTCTGTGTGATAGCACCAGTCTGGAGACCAGACTTGATGTTTGCCATCTGCTGCTTTCCTGAGTCGAAGCCGATCAACTTAACTGTGCCGTTCTTCAACTTAGCTGCCTTGAATGCCTGGCCAGCTCCGATTGAAACGCCTTCGTTAGTTCCGTAGACACCCTTAAGGTCCTTGTTAGCAACAAGTGCTGCGCTAACGATTTCCTGTGCCTTTAGAGCATCTCCACCTTCAGCGTACTGAACTGTGAGGAGCTTGATGCCCTTGTGCTTTGACTTGATGCGGTTTGTGAATCCCTTAGCGCGATCGATACCTGTCTGGTTTGTCTGTGAGTGACCAACAACCAAAACCTTACCCTTACCGCCAAGAAGTGCTGACATCTTATCTGCAGCAAGTGAACCTGCAGCTAAGCTGTTTGTGTATGCAACGCCAAGCGCGCAGTCAGACTTTGGTCCCAATGCTGGAACTCCGCCATCGCAGCTAGCAGCTGTATCGAACATGTATACAGGAATTCCTGCATCCTTAGCAGCCTTTAGCTTTGGAAGTGACTGTGTTGTACCTAGTGCTGCGTAACCGATTGCATCTGGCTTAAGAGCAATTGCTGCATCAAGCATTTCAAGTTGCTTATCGATCATTGTTTCTGCTGCTGGTCCAATGAAGTGAACTTCTGCGTTCATCTTCTTTGCTTGTGTCTCAGCGCCCTTCTTTACTGCTTGCCAAAACTGGTGTGTTTCGCCCTTTGAGATCAATTCGATCTTAAGAGTCTTGTCTGCAGCCTGAACTGGTGAGCTAACGCCAGCTACAAGTGCCAGAGCTGCTACTGCAGCTACTGAAAGTAGACCTTTCTTCATGTATTTCTCCTTCAAAAGCAGCCGAATTGCTGTGCTGCGTAATCTAGGCGAAATGCAGCGCTACTCGCAAGGTTTTTGAAAGGTTTTCAGTCTAAAAGGGGCTATTTACAGGGATTGTTATTGATTTGTTACCTTGTACTTAGCGGTAGCGTGGCCGCCCCAGAAACTGCTCTTCTCGCTATCCGAGAGTTGAGACGTGAGCTTTTCTGCAAGGTTTACAACATCTGAATAACTCTGAGTCGCCAAGAGAGCTACCGGCCAATCAGATCCAAACATTATGCGCTGCGGTGTAAAGCTTTTAATGATGTGATCGACGTATGGTGCAAAATCTGAATCGCTCCAGTTGTGCCACTTTGCTTCGGTAACCATTCCTGAAATCTTGCACGAAACATTTTCAAATGATGCAAGTTCTGTAATGAGGGATTTCCACGGTTCGAGTTCGCCCTTTGCAATGTAAGGCTTTGAAATATGGTCGAGAACAAATTGCACATCAGGACAAGCGCGAACTAATTCAATACCTGCACGAAGTTCTGGTGTCTTTGTCAGGATGTCGTAGGTAAGCCCCATCTTGCCAAGCTCTTGCACAGTCTTAATTGATTGAGGCTTAGCTAAATAATTTGAATCTGGAAGATCTTGTGCGACATCGCGAATGCCTTTTAAGTACCTTCCGCCTGGAGCGCCTAAGTATTTTTCACATTCCTTAATCGCATCTGCAGAGTCGATCGCCACCCAACCAACGACGCCGATGATTGTTGGGTCAGTTTCAGCTAATGCCAGCATTTCATACGTCTCATCGTGGGTTGTTGTCGCATGAACCAAAATGGTTTTCTCTATTCCAGTACCCACAATTGCTGCACGCAGGTCATCAGCATCGAAGTTACGGCGAACAGAATCCATATTGTCGCCAACCATCCATTCTTGCGGACGGATTGATAGATCCCAGAGGTGGTGGTGTGAATCAATTTTCATTTGTGAAATCTAGCCTTGGGCAACTACATGTTCAAGAGCTTTGCCCTGCGAGAGCAAGAGCAGTTGCGATTCAACCAACTTACGTCCGCGAGGTTCAAAGGCTGCAGAGTTTCCGCCGACGTGTGGAACAAGAATCAGGTTCGGCGCCTTCCACAGCGGATGTCCTGCTGGCAAAGGTTCTGGATCCGTGACATCGAGAGCTGCAAAGAGGCGCCTTGAATTGAGTTCAGCAACAAGTGCATCGGTGACAACGACGGGACCACGTGCCATATTGATAAGCAGTGCACCATCTTTCATCTTTGAAAGTCGCGTTGCATCGAACATGTGACGAGAAGTGTCGGTCAGGGGCAGGATCAAAATAACGATATCGAGCTTTGGAAGATGGGCATCAAGATCTTCAACCTTGAGTGAGCCATCACGGCCAGATTGAGTGAAGGCAGTTATTTCGACATCGAATGCCGAAAGCTTCTTTGCAATCTCTTTACCGATTGAACCAAATCCTACGATTCCAACTTTGCTATCTGAGAGTGCTGGAAATCTTCTATGGTTCCAGACTCCATCGTTCTGATCTTTCATAAATTCAGCAAAACCGCGGCGCGAAGCGATTGCAAGACCAACCGCAAGTTCGGCTGTTGAAGCATCGTGTACACCGGTTGCATTGCAGAGAGTTAGACCAGGACGTAGGTGCGCAAGTGCATCTTCATAACCGGCGTTCGGCATCTGCAGAACTTTGAGGTTTGTCATCTTCTCTACATAGGAAAGACCCTTTGCGCCCGTCATATAAGTAGGTACATAGAAATCGACCTGCGAAAGATCAGAAGAATCGAGTGGAAAGTTTTCGGGGGAGAGAAGAGTTACTCCTGGCGGCACAGATAAATCAGACCATTGAGTCCAGACGTTAATTTCTGTCATTTACTTCACTCTCTCAGGAATTACTTCAACGACGTTGGAAAGAATGCCCACACCAGCGACATCGATTTCGACGATATCTCCTGCAGCCAGTGCGATATCCATCGGTGGAACGATTCCGGTACCTGTAGAAAGAATGACTCCGTGAGGAAAATCCTGGCAACGGAAAAGGTAATCAACGAGATCTTCAAGTGTGCGATTGAGCTGGCCTAGCGAAGTCTGCGCTTCCCAAGTGATCGAAGCACCGCGGAGAATCTTCGCCTTAATTGTCATCTCAGCAGCTGATGGAGCAAGCCATGCTGGAGTGATATCCGGACCTAGGGAAGTTGAACCAACATAAATCTTTGCCTGTGAAAGATAGAGAGGATTTTCGCCTTCAATAGAACGTGAAGTTACATCGTTGCATATTCCGTAACCGATGATCTCTTTATGCTTATTAATGAAGAGGGCAACCTCGGGTTCAGGTACCGACGCGGCGCTGTCGTAGCGAATTCCGATTGCTGCACCTGTTCCGCGTGCGCGGACTGCTGTTGACTTAAAGAAGAGTTCTGGACGATCTGCCTCATATACGCGCTGATAAACATCAGGAACACCTGACTCTTCCTTACGTGCATCACGAGAGCGAAGGTAGGTAACGCCGGCACCCCAGAGTTCAATCTCTGGCGCGATAGGCGCAGCTAATGAACCTGATACTTCTCCAGAAGTCTTTGTTACGGCTGTCTTCAACTCTGCCAATGTCAGATGAAAAGCATCCGTCAGAGTTGGAATCGCCTCTACAGATGAGTGCTTACCATTTTCAGTGACAGCAAATTGGTAAGCGTTATCTGCTGTATTAAGTATTGAAAATTTCATTTTTCTCCAGATTAGTCGACGTGGAAGTTTTCAGGAATGGTGTGCCACCACTCGCCTGGGCGAGCTTCAGGAACTTGAGCCTGCATTGCATCGGTGATCTTCCACCAGCGCTGTGTTTCTGGGTCAGCTGCAATCATCGCCATATCGGCTTCATAGTCTTCGCCGGTGTACTCCATATATGCGAAGAGGAGATGTTCATATCTAAAGATTGTATAATTCTGAATATTCGCCTTCTTGATTGTTGCAAGAATTGAAGGCCATGCATTGGCATGAATGCGTTCGTACTCTTCGATCTCATCAGGCTTAATTCCGATGACTTGGCCAATTCGTCTCATTTTCAGGCTCTCAATCTTTCGACTAATCCGGAATTCTCAAGGTCGATCCAGACACTTTCGGGAATCGGGAAATCAAAACTATCTACATATGTTCGTAACTCGCTAAAGTTTCTTGGACCGGTCACAACTGAAGTTACAGCAGGATGACGCATTGGAAATTGAACAGCTGCTGCAATAAGTGGAATATTTCTCTCTTTAAGGAAATCACATATCTTCTTAGCTCGAGCGATGATTTCATCAGATGCAGGTAAGTAGTTGTAGGTCGCTCCTGGTGCTGGATTAGCTAAGACTCCAGAGTTGAGGACGCCGCCCATTGAGATATCAATGTTATGTGCAAGGGCATAAGGAAAGAGTTCTTCCTGAGCAACTTGATCCAAAAGTGTGTAACGACCAGCGATAAGTGCAATATCTAAATCAGTGTTCTTCATGATTTCGAGGGCAGGTTCTACATAATTCATTCCAAGACCGATTGCTTTAATGAGTCCTTGGCTACGCAATTCAGCTAAGACTGGAAATGCATTATTAATTGCCTCTGGAATGTAATCCTCGGCATCATGCATAAGAACGATATCGATATGCGGAAGGCCTAAACGTTCGAGACTCTCTTCAAAAGATTGTCTAATTCCAGCTTTTGAATAATCATAAATTGGCACGATGTCGCGAGGTGCATCAGGGAACCACTTCTCCGGCTCAACACCTTCTACGCGCTTCAAGACTCTGCCGACCTTTGTCTCTATGACAAATGGAACCTTTGCATTCTGCAGTGCTCGGCCTAGGCGGATTTCGGCAACGCCGTGTCCATATTGTGGAGCGGTATCGAAGTAGCTAATTCCGAGATCAAGGGCGCCATTGAGCAGTTCATCTCCATCTTTATCGCTAACAGATGCGAAGAGTCCGCCCAATGGGGCGGTTCCTAAACTTAAGCGGGTGACTTCTAGATTTGACCTTTTTAACTTAACTTTTTCGTTGTATCGCGCCATAAATTCATCATATATGATTTTTGTGTCCAAACGAATAGTCAATTTTCAATAATTTATTTATATAAAGGATGACAATGCCGAAGATAACTGGCTTCAGAACTGTCGATGTCCGCTTTCCAACTTCACGTGGATTAGATGGATCAGATGCAATGAATAAGGAGCCAGATTATTCAGCAGCTCTCGTTATCCTTGAAACAGATGACCCAAAACTTCAGGGACATGGTTTTGTATTTACATGTGGCCGCGGAAATGATTTGCAATGCCAAACAATCGAACAGCTGGCACCGTATGCAGTAGGTCGCGATGTCGATGACCTTGCAAAGAGCATGGGAGATTTCGCGCGAAGCCTTGTCCGTGATTCACAAATTAGATGGCTTGGTCCTGAAAAAGGCGTCACACAAATGGCAGCGGGCGCAGTCATCACTGCTGCATGGGATTTAGTTACAAAAAATGCAAAGAAGCCTCTCTGGAAATTTCTCTCAGATATGTCACCAGAGGAAATTGTTGAACTCGTAGATTTCCGTTACATCACAGATGCACTTACTCCTGAAGAAGCTCTCGAGATGTTGAAGAAAGTAGTACCTAATCGCGCAGCAAATGAAGCAAAACTTCGCGCAGAAGGTCTTCCTGCTTACACAACAACACCAGGTTGGCTTGGATACACGGATGAGAAGATGGTCCGTCTTGCAAAGGAGGCTGTTGCAGCCGGTTACAAGTTAATCAAACTCAAGTGCGGTGGATCTCTCGAAGACGATAAGCGTCGTCTTAAGTTAGCCCGCGAAGCAGTGGGACCAGATATCAAAATTTCGATTGATGCAAACCAGGTATGGGATGTCAATCAGGCGATTGAGTGGATCAAGGGCATCGGGGATGTGAATCTTCACTGGGTTGAAGAGCCTACAAACCCTGATGATGTCATCGGTCACGCAGCTATTGCTAAAGCAATTGCACCTATCCGTGTCGCAACTGGCGAGCACGGAATGAACCGTATTCTCTTTAAGCAGATGCTCCAGGCAAAGTCATTTTCATTTATGCAAATTGATGCGACCCGCGTTGCCGGTGTAAACGAGAATATTGCAAATATCTTGATGGCTGCAAAGTTCGGAGTTCCTGTCTGTCCACACGCGGGCGGCGTCGGTCTCTGCGAACTAGTGCAGCACCTCGCAATGTTTGATGCTGTTGCTGTTTCAGGTCATCACCCAGATCGCGTTGTCGAATTCGTAGATCACTTGCACGAGCACTTTGTAGTTCCTACAAATATTCAGAATGCACATTACATGCCGCCAACCGAACCAGGTGCAGGTGGCGAAATGTTTGCTCAGACAATTGCAGATTTCACATTCCCAACAGGAAAAGAGTGGGCTAACGCATGACAACAGAGTTCAAAGGTTTAACAGCAGCTGTTACTGGTGCTGGATCAGGAATTGGTTTAGCAACTCTCAAGATACTTGCCGATGGTGGAGCAACAGTTTTTGGTCTTGATATCGCCGAGGGTGGAATTGCTGAACACGGAACATGGCTTCAATGCGATGTCGGCGATGATGCATCTGTAGCAGCGGCATTCGCAAAGATTTCTTCACTAGACATACTTATTAATAGTGCTGCAATCAGCGCAGTTGGAACAGTGGAATCTAATCCATCTGAAGAGTGGCATAAGGTCATGAACGTCAACATTGTCGGCATCGTGCGCACTGTGCGCGAGGCCCTTCCGTTACTTCGCAAGAGCAAGAGCGCATCAGTGACAAATGTTTGCTCCGTTGCAGCAACTGCAGGAATTCCAAAGCGTGCTTTGTATAGCGCAACCAAGGGTGCAGTGCTTTCTCTAACAATGGCGATGGCGAATGACCATATTGTTGACGGTGTTCGCGTTAACTGCGTAAATCCAGGAACGGCAGATACTCCGTGGGTTCAAAGGTTATTGGCGCAAGCAGCTGATCCTGCTGCAGAACGTAAAGCTCTAGAAGCGCGTCAACCACTAGGTCGCCTTGTCAGTGCAGAAGAAGTTGCTCGGGCATTGTGTTATTTAGCAAGCCCACTTCAAGGTTCAACGACAGGAACTTCACTCGCAGTAGATGGCGGAATGCAGGGTCTACGCATCCCTAAGTAATCCCTAAAGTAAATGTGCGTGGTCAACCTTGATGCAGCGATTCATGACCACTTTCATTCCTGCTGCTTCGCCTGCTGATTTAACTTCAGGGACTGATATCCCTAGTTGCAACCAAATAGCCTTTGCCTTAATCGCAATTGCTTCATCAAGCACTGCCAAGCAATCATCAGGCTTACGGAAGACATCCACGAGATCAATCTCTTGCTCAATCTCGCTTAGAGATTTGTACACCTTTTGACCGAGGATTTCCTCAGCTGCTGGATTTACAAAAAATAGCTTGTAATCAGTTTTTCCTTGAAGATATCGAGCAACATGATTGCTTGCCTTATCGGTATTGGCAGAGACGCCAACTATGGCAATCGTTTTTGTCGAGAGTAAGAGTTCACGAATCTCTTCATCAGATGGGGCTATTGCAGTCATGGCGCCATCCTAATCGGAGTTTAAAGGCGTAAACTTCACCTAATGTTTAGGAAATTCATCAACTTATTCAAGAACCGAAAGAATTGGGTTCGCCAGATAATTGTCGCTGGAATTTCAGGCGGCGTATCTTGGTTTGTCGGAGACCAGCTCATTGAAAATGGTGGAGTTGTTGCTGCCATCGTTTCTACGCTCAGCATCAGAATTTCTCTCCATAAATCGATGCGAGAGGGATTCGGACAGATTGTGGGAACGGCAATTGGCGCGGGTATCGCACTTTTAACTGTTTCACTCTTCAGCTTTGGTTTTCTTGCAATAGCCACAACAATTATTCTTTGTGCCGTAGTCGCACGTGCGCTGCATTTAGGTGAAGTCGCATCTGTGAATGTTCCCGTAACAGCACTCATTGTCATTGGCCCTGGAATATCAGAGAGCACAGCTGAAAGTCGTTTGGGATCTACTCTTATCGGCGCAACCATTGCAATCTTCTTCTCATATTTCTCTCATCCAAATACACCTGTCGGTCGTGCGCGAATTCAGATTAAGAACGTCAGTACAAAGGCAGCAGCACTTCTTGCAGAAATGTCAGAGGGGGTTGCGGCGGGATATACAAAGAAGGATGCCGGAAGTTGGTTGGCGAGGGCTCGACTTCTTGTTGAAGAGGTTCCTTCAATCAGGGCGCAATCTGTTGAAGCGCGCAGCCATGCTCGATGGTTTCCAACTGCCGAAAAAGATGAGGCAGAGGAGATTTACATTGAAGGCATTGCTGCCGAACACACTTTAGTTCAGGTTAGAACTATTGCCCGTACCCTCTTTGATTCTGCTGTCGAAGGTGGAATTGCCGATTCAACGAAGAAGCAGATTGCAGTTGCGTTATCCGCGGCAAGCTACGCAATCTCATCTCACATCGAAACCCCAGATGACATTTCAGATTTCGGTCCGACCCCAACCGATGATGTGCGTGAAGCTGGCTCAGCTCTGGCCGAAACCCTGATTGAAGATGGCAAGGATGTCGATCAAGAACAAATCGTTCGCGGACTTTCAATCGTTGCAAACATTGGAATTATCGCCGATTCCCTGGACCAGAACTCGCCAGCGCTTACCGATGTCATCACCCCTGATGAGCCTGCAAAAGATAAGGTGCTCAAAGTTTCGCCCAGGAAGCAAGCATCCAAGTATTGGAAGAGGTTCACAAAACCCTTCCGCAAGTACTTCTAGGCTGTATTTGACACATACCCCCGGGGGTATGCTAGATTCTCTCCATAAGTTCGATTTAAGGAGAGAAATATGTGCTCACGCGTAATTTGTAACTCATGCAAGAAATACACCTGGTCCGGATGCGGTCAACATATAGACGAAGCCCTTGATGGGGTTCCTCAAGACCAGATCTGTAAGTGTTCTTAAAGATATGAGCAGCAAGAAAGTGGCTCATGTTCTCAGCGATGAAGAACAAATCATTGCAATAGCCAAGAGAATTAAGAGAGCGCAGGGGCAACTCGGAGCCGTGGCAAGAATGCTTGAAGAAGGCAGAAATTGCGAAGAAATTGTGACGCAGATGTCAGCGGTTTCTAAGGCTGTCAACAAGGCTGCGTTCACGCTCATCTCCTCAAGTCTCAAGGAATGCCTCGTCGAGGATAAGAACAATTCAGAGCAAGTTACTGCACAGCTTCAAAAACTATTTTTAAGTTTGGCATAAGGGGAATCATGAAGAAGATATTTGCAGTTTTAGCAGCTTCCGCACTTTTCTTAACCGGATGTGGCGAAAGTGGAGCAACGAATCTTGGTGCACAGGAGTTCCAAGCAAAAGCGACTGAACCTGGAGTGGTTCTTCTCGACGTACGCACAGTTGGTGAATACGCAGCGGGACATCTTTCAAATTCACTCAATATCGATGTTGAAGGAATGACATTTGATGAAGAGATCAAGAGCCTTGATAAGGATGCAACATATGCCGTCTACTGCCAAAGTGGACGCAGATCAGTAAATGCCATCAAGAAGTTACAAGATGCAGGCTTTACAAAACTATTTAATCTAGAAAAAGGAATTATAGATTGGCGAGGTGCGGGGCTGCCCGTCGTGACAAACTAATGAAAATTGTCATTGTTGGTGGAGTCGCAGGAGGAATGTCTGCAGCAACAAGAATGCGCAGACTCGATGCCGACGCTGAGATTATTGTTATTGAAAAAAGTGGCCATGTTTCCTATGCCAACTGCGGCCTTCCATATTACGTGGGTGGCGTTATTGAAGAGGAAGAGGCGTTACTTCTTCAGACACCGGCAAGCTTGCATGCTCGCTTTCGTCTCGATGTCCGGATCGCATCTGAAGTTCTCACAATCGATGCAGAAGCCAAAACTGTTGAAGTTCTTAATGAGATTTCAAGGGAGAAGTACCAGCTTTCCTATGACAAGTTAGTTCTTAGTCCAGGAGCATCTCCAGTCGTTCCGCCAATTCCAGGAATTGAACGCGCGATGACCCTGCGCACAGTCGAAGATGTTGAAAAGATCTTTAATCGTGTATTGGAAAAGCCTTGCAGCGCTGTTGTGATCGGTGGTGGGTTCATCGGTGTAGAGATTGCAGAGAACCTCACCCATAAGGGAATTGCAACAACTATCGTCGAGGCATCACCACAATTACTTGCACCGCTTGATCCTGAAATGGCAACCCTGGTTGCTGCTGAGATGAAGCGCAATGGAGTAAGTCTGCATCTTGGAGTATCTGCAGCGGAAATTTCTGAGAAAGAAGTAAAGCTCTCTGATGGGAATGAAGTTTCCGCAGAGATGATTATCTTGGCTATCGGCGTACGACCAGATATCAAGCTAGCTAAAGAAGCGGGTTTAACAATAGGTACACGTGGTGGAATCCAAGTAGATGACTTCAACCGCACGAGCAATCTAGATATCTACGCGGTTGGCGATGTTGCCGAAAAGACTGATGCGATTGATGGAAGTTCAACTCTTGTGCCGCTTGCAAATCTTGCAAACCGCCATGGAAGAGTTGTCGCGGACCACATTGCTGGTCGTTCAACTAGACCTGTAAAAACAATTGGTACAGCGATTGTTAAAGTCTTTGAGTTGATGATTGCAGCAACAGGCTGGAACGAGAAAAGACTTGCAGCATCAGGCCGTGAATACAAAGTGATTCACTCACATCCGAACTCACATGCTGGGTACTACCCAGGTGCCCAACAGATGTCACTTAAGTTGATCTTTGATGCAAAGAGCGGCGAGATTCTTGGAGCACAAGGAATCGGAAAAGAAGGAGTCGATAAGAGAATTGACGTGATTGCAACAGCGATTCGTGGCGGAATCACTGCACCAGAGCTCGCAGATCTTGAGCTTGCATATGCACCACCATTTGGATCTGCAAAAGATGCAATCAACATGCTTGGCTATATCTCAGAAAACATCTTGAGTGGTCTCCTTGAAACCGCCCAGTGGTCCCAGATTGATGAATTCACTGGTCGCGGATTTCAATTGGTAGATGTACGTACAGCATCTGAGTATGCGGCTGGAAATATTCCAGGTGCTTTGTCGATGCCAGTGGATGAAATCCGGACACGAATCGCAGAACTCACAAATAAAGATGTGCTGGTTAATTGCCAAGTTGGGCAGCGAGGACATACGGCAACAATGTTGCTAAAGGAACTTGGCTTTAATGCGGTAAATCTTGATGGCGGTTACTTAACATGGAGTAACTCGCCTGCAGCAACAATTACAAAGGAGAAGGAATATGTGTCATAAAACTACTTGCCGCAAGTGCGGAAAACCAACGTGGTCAGGTTGCGGAAACCATGTAGAAATTGCCCTTAAGGGAATCAAGAAGGCAGATCGTTGCCAGGGTCACCAGAATGACCCTAAAGAACCCGGATTGTTAAGCAGATTATTTGGCAAGAAGTAATTGATGTTATCTGCGGTCGAAAAATGGAAATTTGATTTAGCCCTCTGGGCAATCCCGCAAGAAATTTTAGATCAAGCCGAAGTTGAGCCTTGGTTTCATCCTGCAGCACTCTTTGCGCTACCTGAAGTTATTGAAGATTCACCATCTCATCAAAAAGCAAGAGAAGCGATGCCAGTTGGCGGAACGGTTCTTGATATCGGTTGCGGCGGAGGTACAGCTGCATTTGCTATCGCGCCTCCGGCGAAACATTTAATTGGCGTAGACCATCAGAGCGAAATGTTAGAAATGTTTAGCTCGCATGCTGAAAAGCGTGGACTTACTTCCGAAGTCTTTGAAGGTTTCTGGCCTGCGATTGCTGAGCAAGTTCCAGCTGCAGATGTTGTCACATGTCATCATGTTCTCTTTAATGTTGGAGATGTCCAAGGGTTTATAGAGGCGCTCGATTCCCATGCACGAAAGCGCGTTGTTATTGAACTCCCACTTGTGCACCCGACTACTTCGAGGTCTCCGGGATGGAAACATTTCTGGAATCTAATTAGGCCAACAACACCAACAGCCGATGACCTCATGAATGTTTTGGAAGAGCTGGGCATACCTGCCCACATTGAGAAGTTCACGGGCAAGTTAACCGTTGAAGAAGGGGAGGAAGATCGCATCGAATACACCCGAAAGCGACTTTGCCTACCTAAACCACGTACAGATGAAATCGTTGAATTTCTGAAAAATGAACCCAATCCGACGACAAGAGAAGTCGCAGTTGTTTGGTGGGATAAGGTTTAGAAATGAAAGCTATTCAGATAACTGAGTTTGGTGGCCCAGATGTAATGAAGTATCTGGATCTGCCAGATCCGGTTCCTGGTACAGATGAAGTACTGCTCGATGTAACTGCAATTGGTATCAATTATGCAGATACTCATCAAACTGAAAATAGCTATCTGTCTCCACAAACCTTGCCCATGATTCCGGGCATTGAAGTTGTGGGTAAACATGACGGAAAGCGTTATCTTGCAAGCGTTTCATCTGGGGGATATAGCCAGAAAGCTGTTGCGCATAAGAGTGTAATGATTCCCATTCCTGATTCTGTCTCAGATCAAGATGCACTTTGTATGTTGATTCAAGGATCAACTGCGTGGCATTTGCTGAAGTCCATGGGTCACCTTGAAAAAGGTCAGACTGTAGTTATTCATGCAGCAGCTGGTGGCGTGGGAACAATCGCAATTCAACTGGCAAAATTGTGGGGCGCAACTGTTATAGCTGTGACATCGTCAGATTCCAAAGCAGAACTTGCAAAGAAGTTGGGTGCTGATCATGTCGTTAATGCAGCGAGTGAAGATTTATCAAAAGCGATTAGAGAAGCAAATGGTGGCCGTGGCGTTAATCTGATTCTCGAGATGGTCGGTGGAAAGACTTTTGATCAAAGCCTTCTTGCACTTGGAACATTTGGAAAGTTGATTACATTTGGAATGGCATCTCGAACTGCGCCAACACCGATTCACCCTGGTGCGTTAATGCATGGATCAAAGACAGTTGCGGGATTCTGGCTTGCAAACTGTTTCGGCAAGAAAGAATTGTTTAATGTAGTGATTGAAGAGCTCTTCACTTTGATCTCAGAGGGAAAACTGAAACCAGTAATCGGTGCGACTTACCCGCTGAGCCAAGCCCAAGCAGCTCATAAATCGATGCTCGCTCGAGAATCTGTAGGCAAAATTGCATTGGATCCTGCGCTGTAATCAGCACAATTTTTCACTTTGAGCCTTAAGCCCTAGACTTCTCTCTCTACCACTGCCCCCCTAGCTCAGTCGGTAGAGCGTTTCCATGGTAAGGAAAAGGTCACCAGTTCGATTCTGGTGGGGGGCTCGCAAGACCGCAGTACAACTTAATAAGTGCACGCCCTTGGCGGGGTAGCTCAGCTTGGTAGAGCAAGCGGCTCATAATCGCTGTGTCGTGGGTTCAAATCCCGCCTCCGCTACTAGTTCCAAATCCGTTCGAAATACGCACGGATTTCACCAATGAATGGCATTCAGGTAATCTGAGCGCCTGGTTGAGCAACATTTACGAAGGAGTTAAGACCATGGCAAGTAAGAGCTCGGACGTACGTCCAAAGATCACCATGGCATGCGTAGATTGCAAAGAACGTAACTACATCACAAAGAAGAACCGCCGCAACGATCCAGACCGCATGGAACTCAAGAAGTTCTGTCCACGTTGCAAGTCTTCAACTCTTCACCGCGAAACCCGCTAATGCTCAACCCCGATTCGGTCGGGCGTACCTTCGCGGGTACAGATGTAATCACAATTTCTCAATCTGAAATCGATGCCTTCTGCGCCGTTGTCGGCGAAACCGATATAACAATCGCACCCCCAACTTTCACAATCCGAATCACCTTGTCGCAATTTGAGGCGATTCTGACCCAACCTGAAATCGGTCTTGATTGGACTCGTCTTGTCCATGGTGACCAAAAGTTTGAAATCTTTTCACCAGTTAAAGCAGGGGATGCACTTACCTGCGATGCAACTATTGAAAGCTATCGAGCAGCTGCAGGAAATGAAATTGTCACGGTTCGTTCAGATCTCCATCGCGCTGGCGCTCGCGTTATCTCTGCTTGGTCGACACTGGTGGTACGCGCATGATTGAAGTCGGAACAGAGCTACCTGAGACAGTTTTCTATCTAGATCGCGCATTGCTGAAGCAGTATGCCGATGCATCTGGTGATCAAAACCCGATTCATCAAAATGAAGAGTTTGCAGTATCTGTTGGACTTCCTAATGTTATTGCCCACGGAATGTTGACGATGGCTCTTGTTGGAAAGTACGTCTCTGATTTTGCAGGTGGATCTGCCAACGTACTTGAATATGGGGCACGCTTTACAAAGCCTGTCATCGTTCCCGCAGGAGAGAAAGTGGACCTCACAGTTTCAGCAACTGTCACTGAGGTTTCAGATGGAAAAGTTTCAATTTCACTAAGTGCAACATCTGCGGGCGTCAAAGTTCTAGGAATGGCGAAAGCTGTTGTTAAGCAATGACTGCTCCAGATTCAGTTCATGAGTTAGCAGTTGCACGTCAGGCCGCTCGAGCAGAGAAGAATTTTGCACTCTCTGATCAACTGCGCGATGAGATTGCAGCCCAAGGATTTGAAGTAGTAGATGTTGCTGGTGGCTATGAATTGCGTCCCAAGAAGCGTTTTCCTACTTATGAATCCACTCGCGATATCCGCCCTATAAATTCCGGAAAGTACGAGATAACTGCAGCAATCATCGTTGAAGGTTTTCACGAGGATGCAATTACGTGCATCAAATCAATTAAGGCCAATAGCCAATGCGCTATTGCGGTTCTGGTCATCGGCGATCCTGGCGATTTAGTCAATGAGCTCGATGCTCGTACATCGCTTGTTCAGATAAATGAAAACTTTGGCTGGGGCGAGAATGCGAATGCACTTCTTCGCAATATCACTAGCGATTATGTAATCGTCCTTGATCCATCGACAACCTTTACAGGAGATGCAGTCACGCCGGTGCTTGAAGAGCTCAAGAAGCGCGACTTTGTTGCAGTTGGTTGGCGCGGGGGATTGGTCAATCTTGAAGATGATTGGCGCAGCACTGACGATAAGGGCCCTGGCGAAGTCGATGTTCTCTTTAGCTACTTCATTGCGATGCATCGCGAAGATGCGCTAGCTGCTCGCGGATTTAGCAATCGCGCAGTGTTCTATAGAAATGCCGATATCGAATTCTCGCTCAATCTTCGCCATTCCAATGGACGGCTTTTGCAGATGGATCTGCCTCTTGAACAAGGGCGCCATCATGGCTATCACGACAGTGATCCTGAATATCGTGATGCTCAGTCGAAGAAGAATTACGACCGTATCCTGGAACGATTTAGAGGCAAGACTGCGATATTGAGTCCTCGCAGGTAGCCTAAGCACATGGCCGATTTACGCGATTACACATCACTGCGCGTTGGTGGTCCTGCCAAAAAATTTGTTGAAGTTGGCACAGAGTCCGAGATCATTGCGGCGATTGAAGCTGCAGGAGATTCACCAATTCTCATCATTGGTGGCGGCACAAATATCTTGGTTGCAGATTCTGGCTTTGAAGGCACTGTGATCCGAATTGTTAATCACTCTCTTCAAGAAGAAGTGGATGCCTGCAGCGGAGCAACGCTGACAATTGGCGCTGGCGAAAATTGGGATGAATTCGTAGCAACAACTATTGATCGCGGTTTTGCAGGGTTAGAAACCCTCAGCGGAATTCCCGGAACCGTTGGCGCGGCTCCGATCCAAAATATTGGAGCATATGGACATGAAGTCTCTGAATTCATTACACAGGTGCGCACCTATGACCGCGAGAATAAGGCGGTAAAAACCTTTACCAACTTGGAATGTGAATTTTCATATCGAAGTTCTCACTTTAAATCACACCCTGGTCGCTACGTCATCCTCGATGTTCAATTCAATCTCCGCCAGGGCGAGCAGAGTGCTCCAATTACTTACTCAGAACTGGCAGTGAAGCTAGGAATTAACGTGGGGGATAAAGCGCCAATTTCCGTGGTTCGCACAACGGTTCTCGAACTTCGTGCAGCAAAGGGAATGCTTTTAAATCCAAATGATCGCGACTCTTGGTCTGCAGGGTCTTTCTTTACTAACCCAATTATTTCTAAGGAGGTTGCAGCCAAACTTCCCGAAGGTGCACCGCGCTGGCCAACATCTGATGGTTTAGTAAAGACAAGTGCTGCCTGGTTGATTGAAAATTCCGGTATTCATAAAGGCGATAGTCATGGCGGTGCTCGCATCTCTACAAAGCACGTCCTTGCTCTTACAAATTCAGGCAATGCAACCGCAACAGAGATTGCAGAGCTTGCAAAGTCAGCCCAGAAGAGCGTCTACGAGAAGTTTGGAATTACCTTAATTGCTGAAGTGAATTTAATTGGCTTAGAGCTTTAAAAGTTACTCGCTCAACAACTTCTTGATTCGACCAATACCTTCAACGATATCTTCATCGCTAGTTGCATATGAGAAACGAAGATATCCAGAAGGTCCGAATGCTTCACCCGGAACTGCAGCTACTTCAACTTCCTCAAGGATGATGGTTGCAAGTTCAGCAGATGTATTTGCAACTTTGCCACGGATTGGCTTTCCAAGCGCGCCCTTTACAGATGGGTAAACATAGAACGCACCTTGTGGTGTTGGGCAGTTAAAGCCAGGTACTTCGTTAAGCAAATCAACAATTAACTTGCGACGACGGTTAAAAGCTTCACCCATCTTGTGCACTGCATCAAGGTTGCCAGTGACCGCTGCAATAGCTGCGCGCTGTGAAACGTTAGAAACGTTTGATGTTAAGTGTGATTGAAGATTTGCCGCAGCCTTGATGACATCTTTAGGCCCGATCATCCAGCCCACACGCCAGCCGGTCATCGCATACGTCTTTGCTACACCGTTGATGATGATGCAGGTATCTGCAAGGGCTGGAACTAAAACTGGCAAAGATGGAGCAGTTGCACCGTCGAAGAGCAAGTGCTCATAAATCTCATCGGAGATTATCCAAATATTGTTCTTTACCGCCCACTCGCCGATTGCCTTGACTTGCACTGGTGAATAAACAGAGCCAGTTGGGTTTGATGGAGAGCAGAAGAGCAGCGCTTTAGTCTTTGGTGTGCGTGCAGCTTCGAGCTGTTCAACTGTTACTAAATAGTTTTGCGTTTCATCTGCAAAGACTTCAACCGACTTTCCGCCAGCAAGTTTGATTGCCTCGGGATAAGTAGTCCAGTACGGAGATGGAAGAAGAACTTCATCACCCGGATCAATGATTGTTGCGAATGCTTGGTAGACAGCTTGCTTTCCACCATTAGTAACGAGAACTTGATCAGCAGTGATCTCGTAATTCGAATCACGCTTTGTCTTTGCAACTATTGCATCACGTAACTCCGGCAAACCAGGTGCTGGTGTGTAACGATGATTTGCAACAACCTTTGTCGCAGCCGCTGCTGCTTCAACGATGTATTCAGGAGTTGGGAAATCTGGTTCTCCAGCACCAAAGCCAATAACGGGGCGACCAGCTGCTTTAAGCGCCTTCGCCTTTCCATCTACGGCCAATGTGGCTGATTCTGCGATTGCTGCGATTCGTGCGGAGATTCTGCTCATGAGCGAAGTCTGCACCATGGGCCACATCTCTAGCACGCTCAAAACTAGGCTTAAATACAAGGGCGGGATTTAGCCGGTTTTACTCTGGAAGGCCCCTGCCCTTACACTTCGACGCTCACGATGAATTTCTTCCTCGCCTTGGCGCGCCTGAAAATTCGTCGCGAAGGGCAGTAGCTCAATTGGCTAGAGTTGCCGTCTCCAAAGCGGCCGGTTGGGGGTTCGAGTCCCTCCTGCCCTGCAAGATGTTCGACAGCTTTACCTAGTTATTAACGAAAGAGAAGGACGATCATGACTGATGCAGTTGAAGTTACCGAGGAGAAGCTCGGGCTTTTTGCGCGCGTTGGACTTTACTATCGTCAAGTTCTTTCAGAGCTCAAGAAGGTTGTATGGCCAACAAGAAATATGTTGACTACTTATACAGCTGTAGTTCTGGTCTTCGTAACTTTTATCATCGCAGTCGTTTCAGTCATCGACTTTATTTTGACCAAAGTCGTCTTCTGGGTATTTGGATAAGGAATAGAACATGACTGAAGATCTAACTACCCCAACACCTGATGCATTTGAAGCAGCTCTTGCTGCCAATGCTGATGATCTCGCTGCTCCTGCCGAGGTAATCGCAGAAGAGCCTATTGCAGAGATCGCACAAGAAGAACTTTCAGACCAGTCAGTCTCAGCCCAGTCAGTCTCAGACTTGGCGCTCGCCAGCGATGAAGATGGCGATATCGAATCAGATGAGAACGATCCCAACGCAGAATTCCGTCGCACGCTTCGCGCTGCAATCGGTGATTGGTATGTAATCCACTCTTACGCTGGATATGAGAAGAAGGTAAAGGGCAACCTTGCCAACCGTATCCACACACTTAACATGGAGGAGTACATCTTCCAGGTAGAAGTTCCAGAAGAAGAGGTAATGGAAGTCAAGAACGGTGCGCGCAAGATGGTTAAGCGCAATATCTATCCTGGCTACGTCCTTGTTCGCATGGATCTCACCGATGAATCTTGGTCAGTTGTACGTAACACTCCTGGAGTAACAGGCTTTGTTGGTAACGCACACAACCCAAGCCCACTCAGCATGGATGAAGTTGAAAAGATTCTTGCTCCTCGTCCAAAGAAGGCTGCAGATAAGGCAGATATTAAATTTGTTGATTTCGAAGTTGGCGAATCAGTCACCGTTATGGATGGCCCATTCGCAACACTTCCTGCATCAATTTCAGAGATCATGCCAGAGCAGGCAAAGCTCAAGGTATTGGTATCTATCTTCGGTCGCGAGACTCCAGTAGAACTTTCATTTAACCAAGTACAGAAGCTCTAACGAAATAGCTTTAAGTAGAAACTAAGGAAAAGAGAAGAGAAATGGCACCAAAGAAGAAGGTCACCGGATTCATCAAGTTGCAGATCCAGGCTGGCGCAGCAACACCTGCACCACCAGTAGGTCCTGCGCTCGGTCAGCATGGTGTCAACATCATGGAGTTCGTCAAGGCATACAACGCTGCGACTGAATCACAAAAGGGCCAGATCATCCCTGTAGAAATTACCGTCTACGAGGATCGTTCATTCGACTTCATCACAAAGACTCCACCAGCATCACGTCTTATCCTTAAGGCAGCTGGCGTAGAAAAGGGTTCACCAATTCCTCACAAGAACAAGGTTGCAAATATCACCATGGCTCAGGTCAAGGAGATCGCAACTACAAAGATGGCTGACCTCAACGCAAACGATATCGATGCAGCAGCAAAGATCATCGCGGGAACAGCTCGTTCAATGGGAATCACTGTCTCTGCGTAATAAGTAAATTTCTTCTAGCCAGGGTGGTTAGAAGATGTGGGAGAACCGCGCTGGTTCGCTGACCACAACCTATCTCGTAGTGATACGAGGAATGAGGAAGAAATGAAGCGCTCAAAGAAGTACAACGAAGTAGCAGCGAAGGTCATTAAGGACCACCTCTACACACCTCTTCAGGCAGTAACACTTGCTAAAGAGACAACAACAACTAAGTACGACTCAACAATTGATGTTGCACTCGTTCTTGGTGTTGACCCAAAGAAGGCTGATCAAGCGATCCGCTCAACTGTTAACTTGCCACACGGAACAGGTAAGACTGCTCGCGTTTTGGTATTCGCAAACGGTGAGCGCGCTGAAGAAGCTCGTGCAGCTGGCGCAGATATCGTCGGTGGAGATGAACTTATTGATGAAGTATCAAAGGGCCGTCTCGACTTCGATGCAGTAGTTGCAACTCCAGATTTGATGGCCAAGGTTGGTCGTCTCGGTAAGGTTCTTGGAACACGTGGCTTGATGCCAAATCCAAAGACCGGAACAGTTACAACAGATGTAACTAAGGCAGTAAATGACATCAAGGGCGGAAAGATTGAATTTCGCGTTGATAAGAACTCAAACCTTCACTTCATCATCGGCAAGGCATCATTTACTGCAGAACAACTTGCAGATAACTATGCAGCAGCTCTTGAAGAAGTACTCCGCGTAAAGCCAAACTCTTCAAAGGGTCGCTACATCGCAAAGGCTGTTGTCTCATCATCAATGGGACCTGGAATCGCTGTAGATCCAAACCTCACACGCGAACCATCAGCTAACTAGTAAACACTTCACAGAAAGGCCTCGGTTAATTCCGGGGCCTTTCTGCATTCCACACAACTATCATTGAGACATGGCATCCGTAGTAGAAACCGCACCCCTGGTACTTGATGTAGGTGCCGTACTTCTTGTTGCCGCAACAAGTGGGTTAGTTGCCCGAAAAGTCGGACTTCCTGCAATCGTTGGTTATCTACTTACCGGTCTCTTAGTTTCACCATTTACTCCAGGCTTTGTTGCCGATAGCCAACAGATTGCAATCCTTGCCGATATTGGCGTTGTCTTACTCTTATTCGAAGTAGGAATCGAGATTGATTTAAGGCGAATCCGAAATGAACACGGTGCACTTTTATGGGCGGCACCTCTTCAAGTATTCGCAGGCACTCTTATTGGTACTCCGGTTTTCATGCTTCTGGATATTCCGCTCTTCGGATCGGCGCTACTTGCACTCTCCCTAGCCATGTCTTCGAGTGTTGTGATTGTAAATATCACTCGAAGTCGAAGAAGAACTACAAGTGTTGCAACAGAGGAATCACTTCTGGGTTGGTCTGTTCTTCAAGACATCACAGGAGTGACGCTTGCTGCGGTACTCATTGCTCTACTTGGGAGCAGCGGTGAAACTCCCGTGCGTTCAATTCTCGGATTAATTGGCTTCATAGTTCTGGCATTTATCGCCTCTCGTTTACTCCCATTTCTACTTCGGATTGTTCGATGGGAGCAAGATCTTTTCTTAATTTATTCAGTCGCAATTGGTCTTTCACTTGCAGCCCTTGGAACAGTCTTATTCAATATTCCAATGGCACTTGCTAGCTTCGTAGCGGGACTTGCAATCAACCAAACTCGAGATACCGATGATGTGCGTAAAGCGGTTCTTCCATTTAAGGATCTCTTCCAAGTGCTTTTCTTTGTTGTAATTGGAAGCCTTGTCCAACCTGACTTAATTCTTGAAGCACTTCCATTTGCCGGACTTCTACTTCTTCTTATGTTCTTACTGAAATCTGTCCCAGCGTTTTTGCTTTCGCGTTTTGGCAAGATTGGAGATAGCGCAGGACAGTTATCTGTTGGCCTTAGCCAAGTTGGAGAATTTTCATTCGTGCTCGGCAGCGCAGCTCTCGCTGCGGGAGATCTAACCAAAGTGCAATTCACTGGGGTTCTATTGGCAGTTATCTCCTCAATTATCGTCTCAACCTTGGCCGTCCGCAGGGCAAGCAAGATTTCACGCTCAATCTGAGCGGATTTGACCCTCCCGCCGGAAGCCCCGTAACCTACGGGCATAACCAAAGACCGCAGGTCTGAACTCGCAAGAGTGAAGATAATTGAGGAATCTCAGCCCGCGTAGGTGTTCACATTAATCCGTGCGCATTTACGCGTCACGGATTTTTTATTGCCCGCGGTCACCGGAAATAACTAGTGAAAGGTGAACCGAATGGCTCGCCCAGATAAAGCAGCAGCAGTTGCTGAGATGACTGAAGATTTCAAGTCAGCTACAGCGACTTACCTCACCGAATATCGCGGTCTAACCGTGACTTCGATGAAGGCACTACGCCGCAGCCTTGGTGCAGATACCAAGTACAGCGTCGTAAAGAACACTCTTACAAAGATTGCAGCAAAGAATGCTGGCGTAGAGATCTCAGATGATCTTCTTGCTGGTCCATCAGCTGTTGCATTCATTAAGGGCGATGCAATCGATGCAGCTCGTAACCTCAAGAACTTCCAGAAAGAGAATCCACTCCTAATCATTAAGGGCGGAATCTACGAAGGAAAGTTTGTTACAACAGCAGAGATCATGAAGCTCGCAGACCTCGAGTCACGCGAAGTACTTCTTGCAAAGCTTGCTGGTGCTATGAAGGGATCGCTTGCTAAGGCAGCGCGTACTTTCGATGCACTTCGCATCAAGATGGAAGCGGGTGCACCTGCGCCTGTCGCAGAAGCTGCTCCAGCTCCAGTAGTAGAAGAAGCTCCAGTAGTAGAAGCAGAGGCAGCACCAGCTGCTGAAACAAATGATGTTGTCGCTGAAGTTGCTGCGGAAGCAACAGATGCACCAGTTGCGGAAGCAACAGAAACTCCAGCGGAATAAGGAAAAGGAAAATATAAAATGGCAAAGCTCTCACAAGCAGATTTAATGACTCAGTTCAAGGAAATGTCACTTGTTGAACTCTCAGAGTTCGTCAAGGCATTCGAAACTGAATTCGATGTAACAGCAGCAGCACCAGTTGCAGCAGCAGGCGGCGCAGCAGCAGCAGGCGGCGGCGCAGCTGAAGCACAGGATGAGTTCACAGTTATCCTCGAAGATGCAGGTTCACAGAAGATTGCGGTTATCAAGGAAGTACGTAACCTCAACTCTGCACTTGGTCTTAAGGAAGCTAAGGATCTTGTTGATGCAACACCTGCAACACTTCTTGAGAAGGCAAACAAGGAGACAGCAGAGAAGGCAAAGGCAGCTCTCGAAGCAGCTGGCGCAAAGGTCACACTTAAGTAAGTTCAAGGTAAAAAGGCCCGGTTCCCGCATGGGGCCGGGCCTTTTTCGTGCACAAATTTCCTGATTTCGAGGACAAATCCCCACATTTGGGTATATAAGCCCTCGGTTTGCCCCTGAAGGGGGTGAGCCGATACTCTTCCCCTTCGCATATTTTCACTTCAAGGTCTTTGCATATAGCGGCGGCGACCTTCTAGATGTGCGTGTCCACGTAAATGTGAACTTGTCTGAAAGGACATCTCTTGGCCGCGAAAAAGAGTTCTACTGCCCCCCGTCGTATTTCGTTCGCAAAGATTCGTGAACCTCTAGAAGTTCCTAACCTGCTCGCGCTGCAAGTTGAAAGCGTTGACTGGTTGTTAGGTAACGATCTATGGCGATCACGTCTTGCTGAATCAACTAACACCAATCGAGGAGAACTTCCTTCGAAGTCCGGTTTGGAAGAAATCTTTGAAGAGATTTCACCAATCGAAGATTTCCAGGGAACGATGTCACTGTCATTCCGTGATCACCGCTTCGAGCCACCAAAGTATTCAATTGCAGATTGCAAAGAGCGCGATATGACTTATGCGCAACCACTCTTCGTAACAGCTGAATTCACAAATAACGAGACTGGCGAAATTAAGTCGCAGACAGTCTTCATGGGTGACTTCCCTGTAATGACTCCACGCGGAACTTTCGTAATTAACGGAACAGAGCGCGTTGTAGTTTCACAGATCGTTCGTTCACCTGGTGTGTACTTTGAACGTCAGATTGAAAAAACTTCAGATAAAGATGTATTCACTTCAAAGATCATCCCAAGCCGCGGTGCTTGGCTTGAATTCGAAGTTGATAAGAAGGATCTGGTTGGCGTTCGTATCGATCGCAAGCGTAAGCAATCTGTAACAGTATTCCTTAAGGCGCTTGGTTGGACCGATGAACAAATTCGTGAAGAGTTTGGTGACTTCGCTTCAATGATGGCAACACTAGATAAAGACACTGTTAAGACACAGGATGAAGCGCTTCTCGATATCTATCGCAAGATGCGTCCAGGTGAGCCTCCAACTAAGGAAGCCGCACAGAACCTTATTGAAAACCTTTACTTCAACCCTAAGCGTTATGACTTGGCCAAGGTCGGTCGCTTTAAGGTTAATAAGAAGCTAGGACTTGATCTTGAGCTCTCACAGAGCATGCTCACAATTTCAGATATCGTCGCAACACTTCGCTACCTCGTAGCGTTGCACCGCGGCGATCTCACAATGGATTACGGCCGCGAAGTTCGCGTTGAGAAGGACGATATCGATCACTTCGGTAACCGTCGTCTACGTACAGTTGGTGAGCTCATTCAGAACCAGGTACGTATCGGACTTTCACGTATGGAACGTGTTGTTCGCGAACGTATGACTACACAAGATGTCGAAGCAATTACTCCTCAGACATTGATCAACATCCGTCCGGTTGTTGCATCAATCAAGGAGTTCTTCGGAACATCTCAGTTGTCACAGTTCATGGATCAGACAAACCCACTTTCAGGTCTTACACACAAGCGTCGTCTTTCAGCGCTCGGACCTGGTGGTCTCTCACGTGACCGCGCAGGCTTCGAAGTTCGCGACGTTCACCCATCTCACTACGGACGTATGTGCCCAATCGAAACTCCTGAAGGTCCAAACATTGGTCTTATCGGTTCGCTTGCAACATATGGTCGCGTAACTGCATTTGGATTTATCGAAACTCCTTATCGCAAAGTTGTTAAGGGTAAGGTCACCGATCAGGTTGATTACCTAACGGCTGATGAAGAAGATGAGCACATCATCGCTCAGGCAAATGCTCCACTTACAGATGACAATCACTTCGCAGAAGCGCGCGTACTCGTACGTCGTCGTGGTGGCGAAGTTGAATACATCATCGCTGATGAAGTGGATTACATGGACGTTTCACCACGTCAGATGGTTTCTGTTGCAACAGCAATGATTCCATTCCTCGAGCACGATGATGCAAACCGCGCACTCATGGGTTCTAACATGATGCGTCAGTCAGTTCCTTTGATGCGCGCAGAAGCGCCATTCATCGGTACTGGTATGGAATTCCGCGCAGCAGTTGATGCAGGTGACGTTGTCACAGCAACAAAGGCTGGCGTAGTTACTGAAGTTGCTGCTGACGAAGTTAAGGTCATGGGCGATGACGGTACTTACCAAACATATTCACTAGCTAAGTTCACACGTTCTAACCAGGGAACTTCATATAACCAGAAGGTTGTAGTTGCCGAAGGTCAGAAGCTTGAAGTTGGTTCAGTAATCGCAGACGGTCCATGTACCGAAAACGGCGAAATGGCTCTTGGTAAGAACCTACTCGTGGCATTTATGTCATGGGAAGGTCACAACTACGAAGATGCGATCATTCTTTCGCAACGCCTCGTGCAAGACGATGTACTTACTTCAATTCACATTGAAGAGTATGAAGTCGATGCACGCGACACCAAGCTTGGTGCAGAAGAAATCACACGCGATATCCCTAACGTTTCTGAAGAAGTTCTTGCAGACCTCGACGAGCGCGGAATCATCCGCGTTGGCGCCGATGTTGTGCCAGGCGATATTTTGGTTGGAAAGGTAACTCCTAAGGGAGAAACTGAACTCACACCAGAAGAGCGTTTGCTCCGTGCAATCTTCGGTGAGAAGGCTCGCGAAGTTCGCGATACATCTCTCAAGGTTCCACACGGTGAATCAGGAAAAGTTATCGGCGTAAAGATCTTCGAATCAGAAGAAGGCTTCGAACTTCCAGCTGGCGTTAACCAATTGGTTCGCGTTTATGTTGCACAGAAGCGCAAGATTCAAGATGGTGACAAGCTTGCTGGTCGCCACGGTAATAAGGGTGTTATCTCAAAGATTCTTCCAGTTGAAGATATGCCATTCCTTGAAGATGGAACTCCAGTAGATGTTGTCTTGAACCCACTTGGTGTTCCAGGACGTATGAACGTCGGACAGGTTCTTGAAATGCACCTCGGTTGGGTTGCAAAGACAGGTTGGGATGTTTCCGGAGTCTCTGAAGCATGGGCAGATCACCTCAAGGAGATCGGCGCAGAAAAGGGAGCACCAGGAACAAACCTTGCAACTCCGGTATTCGATGGTGCACTTGAAGATGAAATCTCAGGTCTGCTTTCATCAACACTTTCAAACCGCGATGGCAACCAGTTAATTGGTCGTTCAGGAAAGGCTCGTCTATTCGACGGTCGTTCTGGCGAGCCATACCCAACTCCAATTTCAGTTGGATACATGTACATCTTGAAGCTCCACCACTTGGTGGACGACAAGATTCACGCACGTTCAACTGGTCCATACTCAATGATCACGCAGCAACCACTCGGTGGTAAGGCTCAATTCGGTGGTCAGCGATTTGGTGAAATGGAAGTGTGGGCACTTGAAGCTTACGGTGCTGCTTACACACTCCAAGAGTTGCTCACAATTAAATCTGACGACGTCCTCGGACGCGTAAAGGTTTACGAAGCCATTGTTAAGGGCGAGAACATTCCAGAACCAGGCATCCCTGAATCATTCAAGGTGCTTATCAAGGAAATGCAATCACTCTGCCTCAATGTCGAAGTTCTCTCTTCTGAAGGTGTCGCAATTGAAATGCGCGATAACGATGAAGAAATTTTCCGTGCCGCCGAAGAACTAGGTATCAACTTGTCACGAGTTGAGCCAAGCTCAGTAGAAGAAATTTAAGGAGCGAATCAAACATGTTAGATGTCAACTTCTTTGATGAACTACGAATCGGTCTTGCATCGGCTCAAAATATTCGTGATTGGTCTTTCGGTGAGGTAAAGAAGCCAGAGACAATCAACTACCGCACACTCAAGCCAGAGAAGGACGGACTCTTCGACGAGAAGATCTTCGGACCAACTCGTGACTGGGAATGTTATTGCGGTAAGTACAAGCGCGTTCGATTTAAGGGAATCATCTGCGAGCGATGCGGTGTTGAAGTAACACGCGCAAAGGTTCGTCGCGAACGCATGGGTCACATCGAGCTTGCTGCTCCTGTAACTCACATCTGGTACTTCAAGGGTGTTCCATCACGCCTTGGCTACCTACTTGACCTTGCTCCTAAGGATCTCGAGAAGGTTATTTACTTTGCTGCTTACATGATCACAGAAGTTGATGCTGAAGCTCGTGAAGAAGATATGCCACAGCTCGAAAAGAAGCTTGCAAATGATCGCAAGAAGATCGAAACAAAGCGCGATGTAGATGTCGACACTCGTACAAAGAAGCTCGAGGCAGATATTGCTGAACTCGAAGCAGAAGATGCGAAGTCAGATGTTAAGCGCAAGGTTCGTGAATCTGCAGAGCGTGAGCTCAAGGCGATCCGCGAGCGTGCAGAGCGCGAACTCACACGTCTTGAAGATGTGTGGTCACGCTTTAAGAACCTCAAGGTTCAGGATCTCGAAGGTGATGAGAATCTTTACCGCGAAATGCGTGACCGTTACGGCATGTACTTCAAGGGAGATATGGGTGCTGCTGCAATCAAGCGCCGCCTAGAAACTTTCGATCTTGAGACAGAGCATGCAATGCTCACTGACCTTTCAGAAAATGGAAAGGGTGCAAAGAAGACTCGTGCTATCAAGCGCCTTAAAGTCGTCAATGCATTCATGACAACAAGCAACCACCCAGCATCAATGGTTCTTGATTGTGTACCGGTTATCCCACCTGATCTGCGCCCAATGGTTCAGCTCGACGGTGGACGCTTTGCGACTTCAGATCTCAACGATCTCTATCGCCGAGTTATCAACCGAAACAATCGTTTGAAGCGTCTTGCTGATCTCGGTGCTCCAGAAATTATCGTTAACAACGAAAAGCGTATGTTGCAGGAAGCTGTAGATGCGTTGTTCGATAACGGTCGTCGTGGTCGTCCAGTTACTGGCCCAGGAAACCGTGCACTGAAGTCACTTTCAGACATGCTTAAGGGTAAGCAAGGACGTTTCCGTCAGAACTTGCTCGGTAAGCGCGTTGACTACTCAGGTCGTTCAGTAATCGTTGTTGGTCCTCAGCTGAAGCTGCACCAGTGCGGTCTTCCAAAGCAGATGGCTCTCGAACTCTTCAAGCCATTCGTAATGAAGCGTCTTGTAGATCTCAACCACGCGCAGAACATTAAATCTGCAAAGCGTATGGTTGAACGTGCTCGTCCAGTTGTGTGGGATGTTCTTGAAGAAGTAATTGCAGAACATCCAGTGCTTCTGAACCGCGCTCCTACACTTCACCGTTTAGGTATCCAAGCATTCGAACCACAGTTGGTTGAAGGTAAGGCTATTCAGATTCACCCACTCGTATGTACAGCATTTAACGCTGACTTCGACGGTGACCAGATGGCTGTTCACCTTCCATTGTCTGCAGAAGCTCAGGCTGAAGCACGCATCTTGATGTTGTCTTCAAATAACATCTTGTCACCAGCTAACGGTCGCCCAATCACATCACCAACACAGGACATGGTTCTAGGTTTGTACTACCTAACTATGGAACGTGAAGGCGAACTCGGAGAAGGTCGTGCATTCGGCTCAATCTCTGAAGCGATCATGGCTCACGATCAGCACTCAGTTTCATTGCAGGCGAAGGTCAAGGTTCGCGTTAAGGGAGAAACTCTCGAGACAACAATCGGTCGCGCGCTATTTAATGAAGCGCTTCCTGATGATTTCCCATTCATCGACCACGATGTAACTAAGAAGGCTCTCGGCGCAATCGTCGACAAGCTCGCTGAGTTCTATCCAAAGGTCACAGTTGCACAGACACTTGATGCGCTTAAGTCACTCGGTTTCCACTGGGCAACTCGCGCTGGCGCAACAATCGGTATCGAAGATGTAGTAACACCTCCTCGTAAGCGTGAAATCCTCGACGGCTATGAAACACAAGCCGACAAGGTTCAATCACAGTACGAAAAGGGACTCATCACAGATGACGAGCGTCGTCAGGAACTCATTGAGATCTGGACAAAGGCAACAGCTGAAGTTGGTAAGGCGATGGAAGATAACTTCCCACGCGTTAACCCAGTTTGGATGATGGTCTTCTCAGGTGCTCGTGGAAATATGATGCAGATTCGTCAGATCGCAGGTATGCGCGGACTTGTAGCGAACCCAAAGGGTGAAATTATTCCTCGCCCAATTAAGTCGAACTTCCGTGAAGGCTTGTCAGTTCTCGAGTACTTCATCTCTACACACGGTGCACGTAAGGGTCTTGCAGATACAGCGCTACGTACCGCTGACTCTGGTTACCTCACACGTCGTCTCTGCGACGTTGCACAAGATGTAATCATTCGCGAAGAAGATTGCGGAACCGAACGTGGTCTCGCACTTCCAATCGCTACACGCCAGGAATCAGGCAGCCTTGTAAAGCACGATCACGTTGAGACATCTGTCTACGGCCGCACATTGGCTGAAGACATCACTGTTAACGGCGAAGTGATTGCTAAGGCAGGAGCTGACCTTGGAGATCGCAACATCGATGCACTCGTTGCAGCTGGTGTCGACGAAGTAAAGATTCGCTCAGTTCTCACTTGCGATAGCAAGGTCGGACAGTGTGCAGCTTGCTACGGTCGCTCACTTGCAGCAGGACAACTCGTTGCAGTTGGTGAAGCAGTCGGAATTATTGCAGCACAGTCAATCGGTGAGCCTGGTACGCAGCTAACAATGCGTACCTTCCACACTGGTGGTGTTGCTGGTGATGACATCACACACGGTCTTCCACGTATCGTCGAGCTCTTCGAAGCGCGTACTCCTAAGGGTGTTGCGCCAATCGCTGAAGCTGCAGGCGTCGTTTCATTCCGTGAAGATGCAAAGGGTAAGAAGATCATCGTTACTCCTGATGATGGTGGCGAAGAAGTTGCTTACCCAATCACACGCCGTCAGAAGCTACTTGTAGAAGAAGGTTCACGCGTTGAAGTTGGCCAGAAGATGGTCGTCGGCGCAATTGATCCCAAGCAGGTACTTCGTATCCTCGGACCGCGTGCAACTCAGGTTCACTTGGTCAACGAGATCCAATCTGTTTACCGCTCACAGGGCGTAGGCATTCACGATAAGCACATCGAAGTAATTGTTCGCCAGATGCTCAAGCGCATCACAGTTCTTGAAGCTGGCGATACTGAAATGCTTCCAGGTGAACTCGTTGAACGCGGTCGCTTCGAAGCTGAAAACCGTCGCGTTGTTACAACCGGTGGCAAGGCTGCATCAGGTCGCCCAGAACTTATGGGTATCACCAAGGCATCACTTGCAACTGAATCATGGTTGTCAGCTGCTTCATTCCAGGAAACAACTCGCGTACTTACAGATGCTGCACTCTCTGAGAAGTCTGATCCACTCTTGGGTCTTAAGGAGAACGTCATCATCGGTAAGTTGATTCCTGCAGGAACAGGCCTTGCCCGTTACCGCAACATCCGCGTTGAACCTACTGAAGAAGCGAAGGCAGCGGTTTACGCAGCTTACGACGAGTACGACTTCACTCCATTTGATCAGCAAGGATCAGGAGAAGCAGTTCGTCTCGATGAGGTAGAAATTCCTCGCTAAGTAATAAGTTAAGAGAAGGCCGTCGCGAATTATGCGACGGCCTTCTCTCTTTTTCATTACTATTTATCTATGGCAAAGATCGTAAGAGTCGGCGATGAGATAGTCCTTGAACTCTCATTCTTGGAGAAGCTCGGCGCACTGCACTCAAGCCCACGTGCTGCAGCAGATTCGATTGAAAAGATTGAATTTGTCGACCAGCTTTGGGGTTCATCAACCCTTCGAGGAGTTCGAGCTCCTGGTACTGCCCTTCCATATGTAGTCCTTTTAGGGACTTTACGAGGCCGTGGCTATAAGGATTTTGTTGCAATGAAGGGCAGGGGAGTTGGCGCAGTTATCACCTTCAAGAGTGGTCAATTTGAGCGCTGGATCTTCACTCTGAAGCAATCTGCGAAAGATATTTCAGAGTTGGCTGCATAAATTAGCCGTTCAAATACGGTGGTATCCCTGATGCAAATTTTGCAGAATCTGGGGAGTCATTTGTGAAGAGCTACAAGAAGGTTTTAGCCGCCGTAATAACTTCCATTGCCTTGGCTGCGAATGGGATTGCATACGCAGCTGATATCCCCGATGAACAATTTGTAATCTCAAATCCAGCCACAAGTGATCGGTACACCGGCATCAATCTTGCAGATGACAATGCATCGAAGAACACCTTTTCCGCTTTAGAAGCCTTCACTGCAACAGGTACTTCCAGAGAGAGCTCAATCCTGACCAGACAAACTTGTAAAACTATTGGGTCACCGGGATGCGAGCCAAGTAAGTATTTCCAGTACAACGCCCAAATTGGACCATGTGATTCGAAGCTAACCTCAAATTGTGTTGCGAAGGTTTTTGCAAAAGACCAATCAGGTAAAGAGGTAGTCGGAACTTTCGTTGAGAATTTTCCTGGAGAAACGCAGTACTCATATTCCGGAGATACCAGTATCGGTCTACCGGCTGGGACAAGCCCATTCATAGTTGATTTCCCTGATCACCCACATCCTGGTGGAACGAAGTATCTAATCGTTGTTTGGATGCAGGGTTACCGAGGATTCAACGAAACCAATTTTTCAGTTGAAAACTTCAACACGGGAATATTTGCAGTGAGTAAAGTTTCAGGTCAATACTCAATGAGCCGTCCAGCTGATTCAACTGACATAAGGCCAGACCATAAGCTAGCCGGACGTCAATCAACGGCAGGTGGCTTTAACGCAGTGCAGAGCACTTCTCGTAGATCAGCATGTGTGCAAACCACACTTTCCGAATGCCTGTTGCCATGGCCAATGCCGCTAGATACTTCTTTCGGATTTTCTGTAAAGCTCCATGAGAAAGTCACTGGTTGGTTACATGGTCGCCTCACTGATGCTCAGGCGGAAATTACAACTCTCGCTGATGGAGATCAATTACTTACAATTGAAGGTAAGCCAACCCTTGTTCCGGGCATATTTGCATGGTTTAAGAAATCCGATTACCCAGATCCACTTAAGAAACTCTATGCGACATATTCAACGGTACAAGTGAACTCAAATGGAATGGGCTGGCCAAAACCTGGAGATGAACTTTCAAAAGGTGAAGATGGATTACCGTATTCAATTATCAAAGAGAACTTCGGATATGACGAAGGTGGATTCAAAGAGACTCTAGCTTGGATTGAAGCAGTGGGAGATAAGGCCGCATATGCGCAAACTGTTTGGGCTGCAAAATCTATGAACAATCAATACCAACAGTGCATGAAGGGCGTTGATACTTTGAGTGGAATCGTCTCAACGAATTCAACAATGTATATCGGAAGCCCGCCGACCTTTAATCAGGCAGATCAATCTCTAGATTACAAAGTTGTCTCACCTCACTACTTGCCTAATGGAACCGAATTTAAAGGCAGCTATGACCTCGTGATTAGAAGCGACGTTGCTCGCTGTATTTATGGTTTTTCTTCAGCTCCAATTTCAGCGACGATCTCAGTCATTTCATCCGATGGAACCGCCCAGGTAGCGACAACCTTGGTCCGAGAGAAGAGCGGCTGGCTGACCCTGTCCGCGAAGAACTTCACCTTCTCCGCCCCAACGGTAAAGGTCAGTCTTACCCAAGAGGTTTCAAAACCGGCGCAGGTAGCCAAGCCAACGGCCAAGGCGAAGAAGACCACAATCACCTGCGTGAAGGGGAAAACCAGCAAAAAAGTGAGTGGATCGAAGCCACTTTGCCCTGCCGGATTCAAGAAAAAGTAGCGATTCACAGCTGAATCGAGACACGCCCGAGATTGAAAAATCCCTGAAAATGGGGGTGTGGTGGGGGTCTCAGGAGTAAGAGGGCCGTTTTGACCTTTCATGCGCCCTGCCGATACCTTTCTCCTCTGCGCTTTTTGGCGCGCTTGTTGCTTCCTCCTGTTAAGAAATTAATCGGACGAAATGCGAATCGGGTGCAACACACCCGACCGCGTGGGTCGGAACATCAAGCGTGAAATAAAAAAGTTCAGTAAACGAAATGGAGAAATGTAGTGCCAACAATTCAGCAGCTAGTGCGTCGTGGTCGTGCAGAAAAGACTACGAAGACATCAACACCTGCGCTTAAGGGTTCACCTCAGCGTCGTGGTGTTTGCACACGTGTGTACACAACAACACCTAAGAAGCCTAACTCTGCGCTTCGTAAAGTTGCACGTGTTCGTCTTACTAGCGGAATGGAAATCACTGCATACATCCCAGGTGAAGGTCACAACCTACAATAGCACTCCATTGTTCTTGTTCGCGGAGGCCGCGTAAAAGATCTTCCTGGTGTTCGTTACAAAATTATTCGTGGATCACTTGATACACAAGGTGTAAAGAACCGTAAGCAATCACGTTCACGTTACGGTGCTAAGAGAGAGAAGAAGGCTAGCTAATGCCACGTAAAGGTCCTGTAGTAAAGACTCCTGTAGTTGCTGATCCTGTTTACAACTCACCAGTTGTAACTGCACTTATTAACCGTGTACTTCTTCACGGCAAGCGCTCAACAGCTGAAGCAATTGTTTACGGTGCACTTGAAGGCACACGTAAGAAGACTGAAGTTGATCCACTTATCACGCTAAAGCGCGCACTCGACAACATTAAGCCTGCTGTCGAAGTACGTTCACGCCGCGTTGGTGGAGCTACATACCAGGTGCCAATTGAAGTCAAGGCATCACGTTCTTCAACTCTTGCACTTCGCTGGTTAGTTGATTACTCACGCGATCGTCGCGAGAAGTCAATGTCAGAGCGTCTTCAAAACGAATTAATCGATGCAGCAAATGGTCTCGGAGCAGCTGTAAAGCGCCGCGAAGATACTCACAAGATGGCTGAAGCAAATAAGGCATTTGCTCACTACCGCTGGTAATTACGAAACTAATACGAGAACTTACGAAACGACGAGAAGAGGAATATAAGTGTCAACAGTAGAGAAGATCGATCTAGCTACGGTTCGCAACATTGGAATCATGGCTCACATCGACGCGGGCAAAACCACGACTACTGAGCGCATCCTTTTCTACACAGGTATCTCATACAAGATTGGTGAAGTGCACGAAGGTGCAGCAACCATGGACTGGATGGAGCAGGAACAAGAGCGCGGTATCACTATCACCTCTGCTGCTACAACATGTATGTGGAAAGACCATCTCATCAACATTATCGATACACCAGGCCACGTTGACTTCACAGTTGAGGTAGAGCGTTCACTCCGTGTCCTCGATGGCGCAGTTGCAGTTTTCGATGGCGTTGCAGGTGTAGAGCCACAATCAGAAACAGTATGGCGCCAGGCAGATCGTTACTCAGTTCCACGTATTTGTTTCATCAACAAGTTAGACCGCACAGGTGCATCATTCGATAAGTGCGTAGGCATGATTAAGGATCGCCTTAATGCAGTTGCTCTAGTTCTACAGCTTCCAATCGGAAACGAATCTGATTTCATTGGTGTAGTCGACCTCATTGCTATGAAGGCACTTGTATGGCGCGGCGAAACTAAAAAGGGCGAAGATTACGCAATTGAAGAGATCCCAGCTGACATGCTCGAGAAGTGCAAGGAAGCTCGCCACGCGATGCTAGAAACTCTTGCAGAGAATGACGACATTCTTATGGAGAAGTTCCTCGAAGGAATCGAATTAACTGAAGAAGAAATCATTGCTGGTATCCGCCGCGCAACAATCGCTGCAAAGCTTTCACCAGTTCTTACAGGTTCTGCATTTAAGAACAAGGGCGTACAGCCAATGCTCGATGCTGTAACTCGTTACCTTCCATCACCACTTGATATCGATGCAATCGTCGGTACAGATATGAATGACTCAGAAGTAGAGATGAAGCGTCTTCCAAAGAACGATGAGCCATTCTCAGCACTTGCATTCAAGATCATGACAGATCCACACCTTGGAAAACTTACATTTATCCGTGTTTACTCTGGCGTTCTTGAGACAGGATCAACGATTCTTAACTCAACAAAGAACCGCAAGGAGCGCATCGGAAAGATTTACCAGATGCACGCAAATAAGCGCGAAGAGCGTGACAATGTTGGTGCAGGAATGATCGTTGCTGTTATGGGTCTTAAGGACACAACAACAGGCGAGACACTCTGCGATCCAGCTAAGCCAGTAATTCTCGAGTCAATGGACTTCCCAGCACCAGTTATCTCTGTTGCTATCGAGCCAAAGACAAAGGGCGATCAGGAAAAACTCGGCGTTGCAATTCAGCGTCTATCTGAAGAAGACCCAACATTCCACGTAAACACTGACGAAGAAACTGGTCAGACAATCATCGCTGGTATGGGTGAACTTCACCTTGAAATTCTCGTAGACCGTATGCGTCGCGAATTTAAGGTTGAAGCTAACGTCGGTAAGCCACAGGTTGCTTACCGCGAAACACTTCGTAAGCCAGTTGCGCGCCACGACTACACCCACAAGAAGCAGACAGGTGGTTCTGGACAGTTTGCAAAGATTCAGATCGCTATCGAGCCACTTCCAACAGGTGAAATCGAAGGCGGATACGAATTCGTAAATAAGATCACTGGTGGTCGCGTTCCACGCGAGTACATCCCATCAGTTGATGCAGGTTGTAAAGAAGCGATGACAGCAGGACCACTTGCTGGCTATCCACTTACAGATGTACGAGTAACTCTTCTTGACGGCGCGTATCACGATGTTGACTCATCGGAGCTCGCATTCAAGGTGGCTGGTATCGCAGCATTTAAGGAAGCAGCAAAACTTGCTGATCCTGCAATTCTCGAACCAGTGATGAAAGTCGAAGTTGTTACCCCTGAAGACTTCATGGGTGATGTCATCGGCGATCTCAACAGTCGTCGTGGCCAAATTCAGGCCATGGATGAGCGGTCAGGTGCCCGCGTTGTTAGGGCGCTAGTTCCGTTGTCAGAGATGTTCGGCTATGTCGGAGATCTCCGCTCCAGAACACAAGGTCGCGCGAGCTACAGCATGGAATTCGACAGTTATGCCGAAGTTCCAGGCAACGTCGCAAAGGAAATCATTGCGAAAGTTCGCGGCGAATAATCCCTAATAAGCACAATAACTAAAACCCCTAATAACTAAGCACTAGATAAAACGAAAGAGGAACCAAAATGGCAAAAGCCAAGTTCGAGCGTAACAAGCCGCACGTAAACATCGGAACCATCGGCCACATTGACCACGGTAAGACAACACTTACTGCTGCGATCTCAAAGGTGTTGCACGATAAGTACCCAGATGTAAACCCATTCACACCTTTTGATCAGATCGACAAGGCTCCAGAAGAGCGTCAGCGCGGAATTACAATCTCTATCGCTCACATCGAGTACCAGACAGAGAAGCGTCACTACGCACACGTTGACTGCCCAGGCCACGCTGACTACATCAAGAACATGATCACTGGTGCTGCACAGATGGACGGAGCAATCCTCGTCGTTGCAGCTACAGACGGTCCAATGCCACAGACTAAGGAGCACGTTCTCCTTGCACGTCAGGTTGGCGTTCCATCAATCGTTGTGGCTCTAAACAAGTCAGACATGGTTGATGACGAAGAAATTCTTGAACTCGTTGAAATGGAAGTTCGCGAACTTCTATCTAAGTACGAGTTCCCAGGCGATGACACACCAATCGTCCGCATTTCAGCACTTAAGGCTCTCGAAGGAGATGCTAAGTGGGCTGAGAAGATCATCGATCTCATGGATGCAGTGGATTCATTTATTCCACAGCCAGCTCGTGATATCGATAAGCCATTCCTTATGCCAGTTGAAGACGTTTTCACAATCACAGGCCGTGGAACAGTAATCACAGGTCGTATCGAGCGCGGAATCGTTAAGGTTAACGAAGAAGTTGAAATCGTTGGTATCCGTCCGGATGCACAGAAGACAACTGTTACAGGCGTTGAAATGTTCCGTAAGTTGCTCGACGAAGGACAGGCTGGCGAGAACGTCGGACTTCTTCTTCGTGGAACAAAGCGTGAAGATGTAGAGCGTGGACAGGTTGTCTGCAAGCCAGGATCAATCACACCTCACACAGAGTTCGATGCATCTGCATACATCCTTTCAAAGGATGAAGGCGGTCGTCACACTCCATTCTTCAACAACTACCGTCCACAGTTCTACTTCCGTACAACTGACGTAACTGGTGTTGTAACACTTCCAGAAGGTACAGAGATGGTCATGCCTGGCGATAACACTGAGATGGCAGTAACGCTCATCCAGCCAATCGCTATGGAAGATGGTCTTCGCTTCGCTATCCGCGAAGGTGGCCGCACAGTAGGTGCAGGTCGCGTTACAAAGATCAAGAAGTAATCCTTGTAATAGCGGCGGTGGCCTAAAAACCACCGCCGCTAAACAAGAAAGTTTGATAATTAAAGATTGCAGTAAAAACGGCAGTAACTAAAAGGTTTGAACTAACGAAAGTAAAGAGGAGAACGACATGGCGGGACAAAAAATCCGCATTCGACTCAAGGCGTATGACCATGAGGTGATTGACTCTTCAGCGAAGAAAATCGTTGAGACAGTCGAGCGCACAGGTGCAACCGTCGCGGGTCCAGTGCCGCTACCAACAGAGAAGAACACCTATTGCGTGATTCGCTCTCCTCATAAGTACAAGGACAGCCGCGAACATTTCGAGATGCGCACACATAAGCGCCTAATCGACATCATCGACCCAACACCTAAGACTGTTGATTCATTGATGCGTCTCGATCTTCCAGCAGGCGTCGACATCGAGATTAAGCTCTAAGGAAAGGACGAAAACTAATGACACGCACAGTTGTAACTCAGTCTTACGGTTCGTCCATCAAGGGCGTTCTCGGTAAGAAGCTTGGTATGACCCAAGTATTCGATGCAGATAACAAGATGATTCCTGTAACAGTTGTTTCAGTTGAGTCATGTGTTGTTACATCGATTCGCACACCTGAGAAGGATGGCTACTCAGCTGTTCAACTTGGTTTCGGCGCAATCGATCCTAAGAAGGTTTCAAAGCCATTGGCTGGACATTATGCAAAGAATGGCGTCACTCCTCGACGTTCAGTTGCAGAACTCCGCACCTTGTCAGCAGCTGATTACACAGTTGGACAAGAAATTGGCGCATCAACATTTGCAGCCGGCGATATCGTCGATGCAACAGGAACTTCAACCGGTAAGGGAACTGCTGGTGTTATGAAGCGCCACGGTTTCGGTGGTCTTGGTTCATCTCACGGTGTTGATCGTAAGCACCGTATGCCAGGTTCAATCGGCGCATGTTCAACCCCAGGTCGCGTATTCAAGGGAATGCGCATGATGGGTCGCATGGGTAACGAGAAGGTCACAACACAGAACCTCACAGTTCAAGGTGTAGATCTAGAGCGTAACTTGCTACTCATCAAGGGTTCAGTCCCAGGTACCGATGGTGGTCTCGTCTTTATCCGTTCAGCTGCTAAAAAAGCAATTGTTGAGACAGTAAAGGCAGGGATGTAACCATGGCGCTTACAGTCGAAGTTAAGAACGCAGAAGGAAAGAAAGTTGGCTCAGTAGATTTGCCAGCAGATATCTTTGATGCGCAGACAAATATTCCTTTGATTCACCAAGTCGTAACAGCTCAACTTGCAGCTGCACGTCAAGGTACTCAGAAGGCGAAGAACCGTGGAGAAACTTCTGGCTCAGGTAAGAAGCCTTTCAAGCAGAAGGGAACAGGTCGTGCTCGTCAGGGTTCTGTCCGTGCTCCTCTTCAGCGCGGTGGCGGTGCTGCACACGCAGTTCGTCCACGTTCATATTTCCAGCGCACACCAAAGAAGATGATCGCAGCAGCACTTCGCGGCGTTCTCTCTGACCGTCAGCGCAACGAGCGAATTCACGTATTGGATTCTGTAACAGCAGCTCCTTCAACAAAGGCAGCTCTTGCAGCAGTGCGTCAATTCTCAACTCGCAAGAACCTCTTGGTTGTTGTCTCACGTACCGAAGACGCTGCATGGCGTTCACTTCGTAACGCTGAAGATCTCCACCTCCTAGTTCCAGACCAGCTCAACGCTTACGACATCTTGAAGAGCGATGACGTTGTCTTCTCAGAGACAGCAATCAACGACTTCCTCAAGTTCAAGAGTTCAGCTAAGGCTTCAGGAAAATCTGTTAAGTCAGTAGCACGCGAGAGTGAGGTATCTGCATAATGAAGGATCATCGCGATGTCTTGCTAGCACCAGTTGTCTCTGAAAAGAGCTACGGATTGCTAGATGAGAACAAGTACACATTCCTAGTAGCTACAGATGCTAATAAGACAGAGATCAAGATCGCTGTTGAAAAGGTATTCGGAGTGAAGGTCATCAGTGTTAACACTATGAACCGTCAAGGAAAGAACAAGCGCACACGTTTTGGTGATGGAAAGCGCAAAGACACAAAGCGAGCAATCGTTCATGTGGCCGCTGGCGACCGTATCGACATCTTCGGAGGCCCTGTCTCGTAATTGAGATAGGACCTTAAAGAGAGGAAACCTCATGGCACTTCGCAAACTCAAGCCAACGACCCCAGGTCAGCGTGGAGCAACTGTTCCAGATTTCGCAGAAATCACTCGCTCAACACCTGAGAAGTCACTCGTTCGCCCAATTCACTCAAAGGGTGGTCGTAACAACCAAGGTCGCATCACTGTTCGTCACCAAGGTGGCGGTCACAAGCGTGCATACCGTCTTATCGATTTCGTACGTAACGATAAAGATGGCGTGCCAGCAAAGGTTGCGCACATTGAATACGATCCAAACCGCACAGCGCGTATCGCACTTCTTCACTACGCAGATGGAGAAAAGCGTTACATCATCGCTCCAAATAAACTTGAGCAAGGTGCAACAGTTGAGAACGGTCCAAAGGCCGATATCAAGCCTGGTAACAACTTGCCACTTCGCAACATCCCAGTAGGTACAACTGTTCACGCAATCGAACTTCGCCCAGGTGGCGGAGCGAAGATCGCTCGTTCAGCCGGCGCATCAGTTCAGCTCGTTGCTAAAGATGGTCCATACGCACAACTTCGTATGCCATCTGGAGAAATCCGTAACGTAGATGTTCGTTGCCGCGCAACTGTTGGTGAAGTTGGAAACGCAGAACAAGCAAACATTAACTACGGAAAAGCTGGACGTAAGCGCTGGTTAGGTGTTCGTCCATCTGTTCGTGGTGTTGTTATGAACCCAGTCGACCACCCACACGGTGGTGGTGAAGGTAAGACTTCTGGTGGACGCCACCCGGTCTCACCTTGGGGTAAGCCTGAAGCACGTACTCGTAAGAAGAAGGCTTCAGATTCAATGATCGTCCGTCGTCGTAAGTCGAACAAGAAGCGCTAAGGAGCCCTCATGCCACGTAGTCTCAAGAAGGGCCCATTCATTGATGGGCATCTCACCAAAAAGGTGGATGCGCAAAATGAAGCAAATACAAAGAATGTCATTAAGACATGGTCTCGACGCTCGATGATCTCGCCTTCAATGATTGGACACACAATTGCGGTACACGACGGTCGCAAGCATGTCCCTGTATTTATCACCGACGCAATGATCGGTCACAAGCTTGGTGAGTTCGCACCAACACGTACATTCCGCGGACACGTTAAAGATGATCGGAGAGCAACTCGTGGCTAATACACAAGACGCACTCGTAGCTCGCGCAATACTGCGCGATATCCGCCACACACCACAGAAGGCTCGTCGCGTTGTCGACTTGGTTCGTGGAATGCGTGCAGATGAAGCACTTAACGTTCTCAAGTTTGCACCACAAGCTGCAGGTTCAGATGTGTACACACTTCTTAACTCAGCTATCGCAAATGCGAAGCAGCAGAATCCAGCAATCCGCGATGCTTCAGAGCTCTGGGTTGTAGAAGCGCTAGTAGACGAGGGACGCACAATGAAGCGTTTCCGCCCACGTGCACAGGGTCGCGGCTTCCGTATCTTGAAGCGCTCAAGCCACATCTCTGTTGCTGTCAGCGATACAAAGGCGACATCAAAGTCACTTTCACGTACTTCATCAAAGGCGCAGACGAGAAATCCAAAGCGTTCAGAGAAGTCACCACTAGCAACTCAAACACCAGCAGCGAAGGGAGCGTCCAACTAATGGGTCAAAAAGTAAACCCACACGGCTTCCGCCTCGGCATCACAACTGAATTTAAGTCACGTTGGTATGCAGATAAGTTGTACAAGGATTACGTCAAGGAAGATGTCGAAATCCGCCGACTTATGCAGAAGGGCATGGAGCGCGCAGGCGTTTCACGTATCGAAATCGAGCGCACACGTGATCGTGTACGTATCGACCTTCACACTGCTCGTCCAGGAATTGTTATCGGTCGTCGCGGACAAGAAGCTGACGTTCTTCGTCAGAAGCTTGAGAAGCTCACCGGCAAGCAAGTTCAGCTCAATATTCTTGAAGTTAAGAACCCAGAGATTGATGCACAACTCGTTGCACAGGGAATCGCGGAGCAGCTTGCTGCACGTGTTTCATTCCGTCGCGCAATGAAGAAGTCAATGCAATCTGCGATGAAGGCTGGAGCACAGGGCATTCGTGTTCAGTGCGGTGGTCGTCTCGGCGGTGCAGAAATGTCACGTTCTGAGTTCTACCGCGAAGGTCGCGTTCCACTACACACACTCCGTGCAGATATTGATTACGGTTTCTACGAAGCTGCAACAACATTCGGTCGCTTGGGTGTAAAGGTTTGGATCTACAAGGGTGAAGTTATTGGTTCACGTGCAGAGCGTGCTGAAAAGGCACTTGCTGAAGCACGCGCACCAAAGCCAGAGCGTCGCGGACCACGTACACCACGTGCTCCACGCGCTGAGGTAACACATTCTCAAGTTGATTCGGCACAAGCAGCAGCTCCAACTGAAGCAGCAGCACCAGCTACAGAAGGAGGCGCTGAATAATGTTGATCCCTCGCAAGGTTAAGCACCGTAAGCAGCACCACCCATCGCGTTCAGGCGCATCAAAGGGTGGAACACAGGTTGCATTTGGAGACTTCGGTATCCAGGCACTTGCTCCTGCATATGTAACTAACCGCCAGATCGAAGCAGCGCGTATCGCGATGACTCGTTATATCAAGCGTGGTGGAAAGGTTTGGATCAACATTTATCCAGATCGCCCACTTACAAAGAAGCCTGCCGAAACTCGTATGGGTTCCGGTAAGGGTTCTCCAGAATGGTGGATCGCAAACGTGAAGCCAGGTCGCATTATGTTTGAAATTTCAGGCGTAACAGAGGCTGTAGCTACAGAAGCTATGCGTCTTGCGATTCACAAGCTCCCAATGAAGTGCCGCGTTGTAAAGCGTGAGGAGGCATAACCATGGCGATTACTAATGAAGAACTTCGTCAACTGTCAGCTGAAGAGTTAACTGCAAAGCTTCGTGAAGGTAAGGAAGAACTCTTTAACCTTCGCTTCCAAGCAGCAACAGGACAGCTTGAGTCACATGGTCGTCTCGGTGCAGTTCGCAAAGAGATTGCTCGTATCTACACAATTATTCGTGAACGCGAACTAGGAATTGGAGGCGCTGCGTAATGACAAATCCAACAGAAGATCGCGGATCTCGTAAGACTCGTGAAGGCATCGTTGTCTCAGACAAGATGGATAAGACCATCACCGTTGCAGTATCAAACCGTGTTGCACACGGTATGTACTCAAAGGTCATGAGCCGCACACACAAGCTCAAAGCACATGATGAGACAAACTCAGCAGGTACTGGTGACCGCGTATTGATCATGGAAACACGACCAATCTCAGCATCAAAGCGCTGGCGTTTAGTTCAAATCATCGAGAAGGCCAAGTAAGGGGCGAATAAAAAATGATTCAACAGGAATCCCGCCTACGCGTTGCGGATAACACAGGAGCTAAAGAGCTTCTCTGTATCCGTGTACTCGGAGGATCAAAGCGCCGTTACGCAGGCATCGGTGACATCATCGTCTGTTCAGTCAAGGATGCAATTCCTGGCGGACAGGTTAAGAAGGGTGAAGTTGTTAAGGCTGTCATCGTTCGCACAGTAAAAGAACGACGTCGTCCAGACGGTTCTTACATTAAGTTTGACGAGAACGCAGCAGTTATCCTCAAAGCGGATGGCGAACCACGCGGAACTCGTATCTTCGGACCAGTTGCTCGCGAACTCCGCGACAAGAAGTTCATGAAGATCATTTCACTCGCTCCGGAGGTGCTCTAACCATGGCGAAGATTAAGAAGAATGACGAAGTCTTGGTTATCGCTGGCAAGAACAAGGGCGTAACCGGCAAGGTCCTTCATGTAGATGGAGACCGCGTAACTGTTGAAGGCGTTAATCGCATTCAGCGCCACACAAAGGAATCTACAACTGAACGTGGCGTCAAAGTTGGCGGAATCATCACACAAGAAGCATCAATCCATATTTCAAATGTCATGGTCGTTGATGGGGATGGCAAGGCAACACGTCTTGGCGTTCGCGTAGATGACGAAGGCTCAAATGTTCGTATCTCACGTCGCACAGGAAAGGACATCTAATGACAACGACTACAGATGTTCGTTTAAAGGCTCGCTACAAGAGCGAAATCCAGGCTACGCTGAAGAGCGAATTTGGATATAAGAATCCAATGCAGATTCCTACACTCGTAAAGATTGTCGTCAACATGGGTGTTGGTGAAGCTGCTCGTGATTCAAAGTTGATAGAAGGAGCAATCCGCGATCTCGCTGTTATCACCGGTCAGAAGCCACAGGTCACCAAGTCACGTAAGTCAATCGCGCAGTTCAAGCTTCGCGAAGGCATGCCAATTGGTGCACACGTAACACTTCGCGGAGATCGCATGTGGGAGTTCGCAGATCGTCTTCTCTCAATCTCACTTCCTCGTATCCGTGACTTCCGTGGTCTTTCACCAAAGCAGTTCGATGGCAAGGGCAACTACACATTCGGTCTTACCGAGCAGGTTGTATTCCCAGAAATCGAGCAGGACAAGATCGACCGCACACGCGGTATGGATATCACTGTTGTAACTACAGCTAAGAACGATGACGAAGGTCGCGCACTACTTAAGGCGCTCGGCTTTCCTTTCAAGGAGGCATAAGAATGGCTAAGACATCACTCAAGGTTAAAGCTGCTCGCAAGCCAAAGTTCAAGGTTCGCGGTTATACACGTTGCCAGCGTTGCGGTCGTCCGCACTCTGTCTATCAAAAGTTTGGAATCTGTCGCGTCTGTTTCCGTGAAATGGCGCACCGCGGCGAGCTTCCAGGTATCACCAAGGCTTCTTGGTAAATCTACAAACGAAAAAAGTCCAAGCAAATCGCTTGGATACTGATTCGAGAAAGGCCACAGGCCACGTATGACAATGACAGATCCAATCGCAGACATGTTGTCTCGTCTGCGCAACGCGAACTCTGCCTACCATGACACGGTTTCAATGCCGTCATCATCGGTCAAGGTTCGAATTGCAGAAATCCTCAAGCAAGAGGGTTACATTGCAGAATTCCGCGTTGAACCAACAGCAACAGGTGTAGGCAAAGACCTCACACTCGATCTCAAATTCGGCGCAAACCGCGAACGTTCAATCGCAGGTCTTCGCCGCGTAAGCAAGCCAGGACTTCGCGTTTACGCAAAGTCAACTGCGCTTCCTAAGGTTCTTGGTGGACTCGGAGTTGCAATCATCTCCACATCATCAGGACTCCTTACAGATAAGCAGGCCAATAAGAAGGGTGTAGGCGGAGAAGTTCTCGCTTACGTATGGTAAATCTCTGATGTCACGTATTGGTCGTATGCCTATCACCGTTCCAATCGGTGTCGAAGTTTCAATCACTGGTCAGAACGTTGCAGTGAAGGGACCTAAGGGTTCACTCGCAATTGCAGTTCCGTCACCTATCCAGGTTTCACAAGCAGATGGTGTTATCACCGTTGCTCGTCCAAATGAAGAGCGCGTAACTCGTTCACTTCACGGCCTATCTCGCTCACTCGTAGCGAACATGGTCGAGGGTGTAACAACTGGTTACTCACTCACAATCAACATCGTTGGTGTTGGTTACCGTGTTGCTGAAAAGGGCAAGGATCTTGAATTCCAGCTCGGCTACAGCCACCCAATTCTTTTCCCAGCTCCAGAAGGAATCAGCTACAAGGTTGAATCTCCAACAAAGTTGATTATCAGCGGAATCGATAAGCAGCTTGTCGGCGAGACAGCAGCGAAGATCAAGAAGCTTCGCAAAGCTGATCCATACAAGGGCAAGGGCTTGCGTCTTGAAGGCGAAGCAGTTCGTCGCAAGGCTGGAAAGGCAGGTAAGAAGTAATGGCAATCGGAGTTAAAGTCCGCAAGGGTTCTGCAACGAATGCACGCGCACGTCGCGCATTCCGTCTTCGTAAGAAGATCTCAGGAACACCATCACGTCCACGCCTAGTCGTTTCACGTTCATCACGTCACCTCTTTGTACAGGTTATTGATGACACACAAGCAAAGACACTTGCTTATGCATCAACAATGGAAGCAGATCTTCGTAAGGCATCTGGCGATAAGACAGATAAGTCGAAGCAGGTCGGAGCTCTTATTGCTGAGCGCGCTAAGAAAGCTGGAATTTCTACAGTTGTTTTTGACCGCGCAGGTAACAAGTACCACGGTCGTATTGCAGCAGTTGCAGATTCTGCACGAGAGAACGGATTGGAGTTCTAATGGCTGTTAATCCAACTAACGATGCAGCGTCTACGACAGGCGCACCATCTAACACATCAAACAAAGGTCGTGGCGAACGCCGCGAACGTCGTGATGATCGCGAGAAGGAGAAGTCTCCTTACACCGAACGCGTGGTTTTCATTAACCGCGTATCAAAGGTTGTAAAGGGTGGACGTCGCTTCTCATTCACAGCACTCGTTGTTGTAGGAGATCAAAACGGAACTGTTGGTGTTGGCTACGGAAAGTCTAAGGAAGTTCCACAAGCTATCGCTAAGGCAGTTGAAGAAGCTAAGAAGTCATTCTTCGTTGTCCCACGCGTACAAGGAACAATTCCTCACCCAGTTCAAGGTGAAACAGCAGCAGGCGTAGTTCTTCTTCGCCCAGCAAGTCCAGGTACCGGAGTTATTGCCGGTGGTCCTGTTCGTGCCGTACTTGAGTGCGCTGGTGTTAACGATGTTCTTACAAAGTCTCTCGGATCTTCAAATGCAATCAACATGGTTCACGCAACCGTTGCTGCACTAAAGATGCTTGAGTCACCTGCACAGATTGCAGCACGCCGCGGTCGCCCGCTGGAAGATGTTGCTCCTGCAGCAATTATCCGCGCTTCACAGATGACAGTTGGTGCCTAATGCCACGTTTAAAGATCACACAGATCAAATCAACAGTTGGCAATAAGCCAGAAATTCGCGACACAGTTCGTTCACTCGGACTCAAGCGAATCAACGACGTTGTTGTTAAAGAAGACCGTCCAGAAATTCGTGGCATGGCAGTTGCTGCTCGCCACTTGATCAAGGTAGAGGAGGTCGAATAAAGATGACTCTAAAACTTCATCACCTTCGTCCAGCTCCAGGTGCTAAAAAAGATAAGACTCGTAAGGGTCGCGGTGAAGCATCAAAGGGTAAGACCGCAGGCCGCGGTGGCAAGGGAACACATGCTCGAAACACGGTTCGTCCAGGTTTCGAAGGTGGTCAGCTTCCACTCGTAATGCGACTTCCAAAGCTTCGCGGCTTTAAGAACCCAGCACGTATCGAGTACCAGGCAGTGAATGTCTCAACAATCAACGCACTCTTTCCAAAGGGTGGCGATGTAACTGTTGCTGATCTCATCGCTAAGGGTGCAGTTCGCGATTCATTGCCTGTAAAGGTTCTTGGAAATGGCGATATTGCAGTCAAGGTAACTGTTACTGCTCACAAGTTCTCTGCATCAGCAATTGAGAAAATCTCAGCTGCAGGTGGAACAGCGAATACGCTGTAATAACTACAGAAAAAAACTAGATCTAAACGTGAATTGATAGAGGGAGAAGATTGATGCTTTCAGCATTTGGAATGGCCTTTAAGACGCCTGAACTTCGTAAGAAAATCTTCTTCACTCTCTCAATCATGGCTCTCTTCCGCTTCGGATCTGTAGTTCCAACACCTGGTGTTTCATACACCGCGGTTAAGTCTTGTATTGACCAAGCTCAGACTGGTGGACTTTTCGGTCTCATCAATCTCTTTTCTGGTGGAGCACTTCTCCAGCTCTCAGTCTTCGCTCTAGGCATCATGCCTTACATCACCGCATCAATCATTATTCAGCTGCTTACAGTTGTTATTCCTCGCTTTGAAACTCTTAAGGCTGAGGGACAATCAGGAACAGCAAAGCTCACTCAGTACACCCGTTACCTTACAATCGGCCTTGCGATTCTTCAGTCAACTGGTTTGATAGCAGTTGCACGTACACCGGGTCGCCTTATCTCAGGCTGTAACACACCGATTATTCCTGACACATCATTTACACGAATCATCACAATGATCATCGTTATGACTGCTGGTACATCAGTAATCATGTGGCTTGGCGAACTCATCACGGATCGCGGCGTCGGTAACGGTATGTCGATTCTTATCTTTACATCTATCGCTGCAGGTTTCCCAAGCCAGCTCTGGTCTATTCAAGTACAAAAGGGTTGGTTCGCCTTCCTATTCGTATGTGCAGTTGGAGTTCTTGTTATTGCAGCTGTTGTATTCGTGGAGCAAGCTCAGCGACGTATTCCAGTTCAGTATGCAAAGCGCATGGTTGGTCGCCAGGCATATGGCGGAACTTCTACCTATATTCCAATTAAAGTAAACCAGGCTGGAGTTATTCCGGTTATTTTCGCATCTTCACTTCTCTATATTCCATCGCTTCTGGTTAACTTCACAAATAGCCAAGCAGCATGGGCTGTCTGGATTTCACGTAACTTGGTAAGCGGAGATCATCCAATTTATATGATCGCGTACGCATCAATGATTATTTTCTTCACTTACTTCTATGTAGCAATCACATTTAATCCAGATGAGGTTGCAGATAATATGAAGAAGTACGGCGGGTTTATTCCAGGTATCCGTGCAGGACGCCCAACTTCTGAATACTTGCAGTATGTACTCTCACGTATCACAGCACCAGGAGCTATCTATCTAGCACTCGTTGCATTGATTCCAATCGCTGCACTCGTTCTCTTTGGTGCCTCACAGAACTTCCCATTTGGCGGAACTGCGATCCTCATCGTTGTAGGTGTCGGTCTTGATACTGCAAAGCAGATCGAGAGCCAGTTGCAGCAGCGTTCATATGAAGGTTTCTTGAAGTAATGCGTTTAGTCCTGGTAGGTCCACCAGGTGCTGGCAAGGGAACGCAAGCTCAATTCCTCGCTGCGCACTATTCAATTCCACATATCTCAACCGGCGATATCTTCCGTGCAAATTTAAAGGCAAGTACTCCTCTCGGTTTAAAGGCTAAAGGCTTTATGGATTCTGGTCAGTTAGTTCCGGATGAAGTTACAAATGAGATGGTTAAAGATCGTTTAACTCACGACGATGTGGCCAATGGATTCTTGCTCGATGGTTTCCCTCGCAATACAGTTCAGGCGGAGGTCTTACGAGCATTCTTAGCCGAGAAGCAGACACCCCTTGATGCAGTTCTAGAGCTCTCAATTGATAATGCGTTGATCATCAAGCGCCTTTCTTCACGCCTTACCTGTAAAGATTGTGGCGCACCATCAGCATCAGATGCCGATAAGTGTTCTTCATGTGGGGGAGCGCTCTACCAGCGCGAGGACGATAAAGAGGAAGTAATCGCAAAGCGTCTTGCTGTTTATGAAGAGCAGACTTCGCCAATCGTTCATTTCTATCGTACTGAAGGTTTGCTTGTCACGATTTCTGCAGATGGAGAAGTTGCAGAGATAACAGATCGCGCGATTACAGCGTTAAGTCGCATTCACGGCTAAGCGCAAATGGCAATTCAAATTAAAGACCTTGAGCAACTCAAGGTCATGCGCCGCGCAGGTTTACTAGTAGGCCAAACGCTTCAGGTACTTCGCGAAAATATCAAAGCAGGTATGACCACCGATGCACTCGATGCAATGGCCGCAGCAAACATTAAACGTGGCGGCGGCACTTCAAATTTCCTTGGCTACCACGGTTACCCAAAGACAATCTGCGTGTCGATCAATGATGAAATCGTCCACGGCATTCCTGGTCCACGTGTTATCAATGAAGGCGATATCGTCTCTATTGATTGCGGCGCGATCATTGACGGCTGGCACGGTGATGCTGCATTCTCAATCGGGATTGGAAAAGTTGATCCTGAAGATCAGAAGTTGATGGATACTTGCGAAGAATCTATGTGGGTTGGAATTGCAGCCGGCAAGATGGGTGCAAAGCTTTCAGATATCGGTCACGCAATTGAGAAGTACACAAACTCTCAAGGTAAATATGGAATCTTGCAGGAATATGGCGGTCACGGTATCGGTACAGAAATGCATCAAGAACCGCATGTTTTGAATTTCGGTAAAGCAGGAAATGGTCCGGAGATCATTCCCGGAATGGCACTCGCTATCGAGCCAATGATTACTAGAGGTTCAGCGAAGACCAAGGTCCTTGGAGATGAGTGGACTGTAGTCTCTGTGGATCAATCACGTGGCGCACATTTCGAAAATTCTTATGTCATCTGTCCCGATGGCAAGCCTTTTGTGTTGACTGCGATAGATGGCGGTAAGGCAGAGCTCGCCCGCTTCGGGATTGAGACCTCGGACACACTTATCTAGTTTTGCGCTTCATTTGCAAATCTTGGTACCAATTTGTTATCTCTAAACTCTTTAAAAACTCCCCATTAAGTTCTAATCTCACTCAATTGCCCTGAATCACGGGGTGGCCAAAAGGAGAGAAAATGCTTAAGAAGAAAGTAATCGCGCTAGGCGCTGTAGCAATTGCTGCATCCTTGCTAGCTGCACCGTCAGCAAATGCAGGAGCAAAGCCAGCTTCAAAGGCGAACGTAGGAGATGAATGTTTCCGTGCCGGTGCAAAGGCGCCAGGTCGCGGTGTTAACGGTACAGATTTAACTTGTACAAAGGTGGCAACAGGTACATTCGCTGGATCACAACGTTGGTGGTATCCAGAGATGAAGCCATTCGGATCAGTTGAATGGGTTTCTTCTTCAAACATTGGTGGCGGATACGGCACCACAGCGATCGCAATCGGCGATGCTATGAAGAAGGAAGGCCTTCTTAAGGATTACACAGTCACCTACCGTTCAAATGCTCCTCTTGGACTTGGTTACTTCTACGATCAGAAGAATCGTAAAGACCTTCTTCTCATCACAGGTTTTGCTATGCCTGGAGGCCTTGCAACAAACGGCTCTAAGTTAACAATCACAACAGCTAGCGCCGTTGCTGGTGTTATGCGTGAAGCAGAGGCATTCGTTGTTCCAACTTCTTCGAAGTATAAAAACATTAATGATCTCCTTGCAGATATCAAGGCAAATCCAAAGGCTGTCGCTATTGGTGGCGGTAACTACGGTGGAGTCGATCACGTAACAGTTGCAACTCTCGCAGAGACAATTGGCGTTAAGGCACTTGACCTCAACTACATCCCTTACTCAGGCGGCGGAACTTTGGTTCCAGATGTCATCAGTGGACGTGTAGCTGTCGGTATCGCAGGAACATCTGAATTTGCTTCATACGTTGCAGCTGGAAAGATGCGCGTACTTGCAGTGACTTCACCAAAGAAGCTCAAGGCAATCAAGGGTAAGACTCTCGTCGAGCAGGGTGTGGATCTCACATTCGGTAACTGGCGCGGAATTCTTGCTCCAGCAGACCTCACAGCAGCAGAACTTCTCAACACTGTAAAGGTGATGGATGCTCTGCACGCAACAAAGTCTTGGAAAGATACATTGGTCGCTAAGTCATGGATCGATGAGTACCGCTCAGGTGATGCATTCACTAAGTGGATCAAGACTGAAAATCAATCGATTCTCAACGTTCTTACTGACTTCAAGTTGATTAAGTAAGGTCAAGACAATCAAAGTTCAACTTCCTCAAGGTGGAAAGAGTGAGCTCACATTTGTGGGCTCACTCTTTCTCCTGGGGTTCATTGTTTTCTGGGATACCTATATCGTTGAACTCCCTGCAATCAATCTGACAATTAGCCCAAAAGTTTTCCCATACGCTGTCTCGGCACTTCTCATGGGCTTGAGCGCGCTTCTCTTCATAAATATTTTACGCGGTGATACGGCTCTTCCTGAGGGTCATCCAGAAGGTACTCCGATTGAAAAATCAGATTACAAATCTTTTGGGATTGTGCTTGCTTCGCTAATGGCATTTCTCCTTCTTGTTGAGAATGCCGGCTTCATCATCGCTGCTTCCATTACATTCTTTGGAATAACTGTGGCATTCGACAATAAGAAGCACGGCCGGGCCGCCATATTTGGCACCTTGTTTATTACCGCTATTTATCTTTCATTTACACGTTTTCTCAATGTTCAACTTCCTCCAGGAATTTTCAAGGGACTTTTATGAATAACGTACAGTCCCTTATCGATGGATTCGCCAGCGCCCTTACACTCACTAATCTAGGTTTCGGTTTACTTGGAACTTTCCTCGGAACGCTCGTTGGCGTCCTTCCTGGCATCGGACCCGCGCTAGCGATTGCACTGCTACTTCCGATTACCTACACAGTCAGCCCGGCATCAGCGCTGATTATGTTTGCAGCGATTTATTACGGCGCAATGTATGGCGGATCTACTACCTCAATTTTGCTTAACACCCCTGGTGAATCCGGTTCAGTAATTACAGCGCTCGAAGGTAACAAGATGGCTCGCCGTGGTCGCGCTGGTGCAGCGCTGGCAACAGCTGCAATTGGTTCATTCGTTGCGGGAACCATTGCGACTTTGATCTTGGCATTTACCGCTCCAACAATTGCAGATTTAGCTATCCAGGTAGGTTCGGCTGATTATGTTGCGCTGATGCTCGTCGCATTCACAACCGTCTCTTCACTTCTGGGAGCATCACAAATTCGTGGCTTTATCGCACTCTCTATCGGTTTAGCACTTGGTTTGGTTGGAGCAGATCTTCAATCGGGTCTTTCACGTTTAACTTTCGGTAGCGATGCAGCCCTCGAAGGAATTGAAACGGTTCCAGTTATTGTCTCCATATTTGCACTTGGTGAAGCTCTCTATATTGCAAGTAGATTCAAAGATCTTGGGTGGAATGTAATCCCTATGAAGGGCAAGGCTCTTATGAGCCGCGAAGATTGGAAGCGTTCTTGGAAGCCGTGGATTCGCGGAACTTTCCTCGGCTTTCCTCTTGGTGTTGTGCCCGCAGGTGGTTCGGAAGTTCCAACCTTCTTGAGTTATTCGATTGAGAAGAAGCTCTCTAAACATAAAGAAGAGTTTGGTGAAGGAGCAATCGAAGGCGTGGCGGGGCCTGAGGCTGCAAACAATGCAAATGCTGCAGGTGCTCTGGTTCCACTTCTAGCGTTGGGTCTTCCAACATCTGCAACTGCTGCAGTTATTTTGGTTGCTTTCCAGACTTATCAAATTCAACCGGGGCCAACGCTCTTCCTTACAAATGGAGCTTTAATTTGGACTCTGATTGCATCACTCTTTATTGGAAATGCGCTCCTACTGATTCTCAATCTTCCATTGGTACGCGTGTGGGTTCAGTTGCTTAAGATTCCACGCCCATATCTCTTTGCTGGCATCGTCACCTTTGCTCTGATGGGCGCGTACGCATTAAATACTTCAATCTTTGATGTTCAAGTGGCAATTGCTATCGGAATCTTAGGATTCTTATTTAGACGATTCGGAATGCCGATTACACCTCTGATTCTTGGTCTGATCCTTGGCCCAAATCTGGAACTTCAATTCCGCCGAGCACTTCAGATCAGTGCGGGGGATTACAGCACCTTATGGGCAACTCCTCTTTCAAAGATTCTCTACATCGTTCTATTCATTGCTCTCTGCACTCCGATTATTACTCGCGTTATGCGCAAAGTCCGCAAGGATGCAGTGGCGAAATAGTTCATGAACGACAGCAGTTGGATAAGAAAGCTATTTCTTAGCTCTGCAATAACGCAAGGTGCAATCTATGTAATTCGCCCGATGATCACTTATCGGGCACTTGAGCTCGATGCATCGCCAACAACAATCGGATTTATAGCTGCTGTGTATGCGCTCTTTCCAGTTCTACTCGCCCTGACTTTTGGAAAATATGTAGGTCAAGTCGGTGAAGGCCGCTTCGTCATTATCGGCACCTTCTTCATTGGTGTATCTGCAACACTTCTCTTAGTTGCCCACTCTCTCGTCGTTCTTGCTATTGCAGCAGCGCTATCTGGACTATCGCATTTAGCGTGCATGGTCGGTGGCCAAACAATGGTCGCCCTCAAGAGTCCACCAGAGAGATATGAAGAGCTCTTTGGACGTTACACATTTAACGCATCACTTGGGCAGATGATCGGCCCTATTCTTGCCACCATTGTTGCGGGCTCAACTGGAGTAATTCCTAAATCAACTGCTTCTGCATTTGCTCTCGCTCTTGCACTGGCTGCTCTCGCAATGTTTCCAGTCTTCTCTTGGAGAAATCAGAGTCCTACCGTTACTGCTCGAAGCCATGATTCCGGAACACTTCGCGCTGCGGGTAAGTTGCTAAAGAAGCCTGGAATATTTGCAGCAATCTTTACATCCCTTGCAGTCTCATCTGCCGCTGACATCCTTGTTGTTTTCTTGCCACTCTACGGAAGCGAGAAAGAGTTCTCTGCATTTTCAATCGGTGTCATCATCTCTATTAGAGCAGCAACATCAATGGCATCACGATATTTCTTGGGTTCACTTAGTAAACGTTTCGATGCATATACATTGATTAATGCAAGTAATGTCATTTCAATTCTGGCTTGTATTGCAATGGCCCTTGCTCCAAACCCATGGGTGTTAGGTGCAATTGTCTTTGTGGCGGGGTTCTCCCTAGGCGTTGGGCAACCGCTAACAATGACTCTCGTTTCACAACTCACAGTTCCAGAAGAACGCGCCTTGGCGGTATCGACACGTTTGACCGGAAACCGTTTAGGTCAATTTATCGTGCCGGCAGGGGCAGGTTTGATTGCCGCATCGGCTGGGGCTAGCGCTGTCTTTATTGGGCTTGCCGTCTTGTTAGGTGCAACCTTTATTACATCAAGGCTGGGCAAGCCCCTATGAGTCAATCTAAGATGCTTCTGTGAGCCGAAATAATGAAGTTGAATTTACGCTCTGGCTCAGAGAAAACCAGAAAGCTTTTCTAAAAGCTGCGAAGGTAATTTGTTTCGATACTCAGAATGCCGAAGACGTTCTCCAAGAAGCACTTGCTGATGTATATCGTCGCTGGAGCAAGATTCGCGATCACGAGAACCCTGAGGCTTATCTCATGCGGGTAATGGTTTCAAAGCATGCTGATATGCGGCGCAAATGGTTACGTCGCCAGCACGAGAAAGAAACGTCTTGGGATTTAGCCGAGAATATTCGCGACCTTGTTGACCAAACTGATGATGTGACGCAGCGACTTCTTGTGCAGGCAGCGCTAAAAACACTTTCAGCAGCTCAACGCGCTGTTCTTGTATTGATTTACGAGCATGGAATGGTGCTGCGAGAGGTTGCAGAGGTGTTGCAGATTCCGACAGGGACGGCTGCATCTCACCTGGCCCGAGGAAAGGCAGCAGTTGCCGCATATATCGAACTTGTACCGGAACTCGAGAAATCCGCAAAGAGAGAGTTGACTGGAAATATTCAAAATCAAATTGAAATCGTAATCGCAGAAGTGGTGGAAAATAATGAGTGAAGTAGATCCGCTGATTAAGCGCGAGATGCAATGGATGGCGCTCGGTGTATACGAGAATCGCGACCTTGCTCCAATCATTATTGCCAAAGTTCGACGACAACGAATTCGTCGCGCTCTGGTTTCTGCGCTTGCAGTCGTCGCTATTGCAGGAGCAAGTATCGGTATCTATGAACTGGCTAAATCTGGTGGCGCCACAGTTGTGACTTCTGAAGGTGCGGGAGTAACGGGATCAAATTCACTGAATCAGCCAGAGATTATTGGCCTTCAGTCAGATTACCCAGTTACATGGGAGCAGAGCATTGGTGATTTGGGTGCAATTAGTAGCGCTGGTGGAATCGGAGATACCTTGGCCGGCCTCACCGCAACAGGTCTCAAGATCTCGTGGGAGCGTTGCGGCAAGGTTCAATGTCCAATTACCTGGGTCCTAAGTGTCGAGAACAACACCCCTGACCTGATCTCTACTTCTCCATCTCTGGCGATCTTCGTGCGCCACGCTCCGTTGGTAAGCGACTCTCGCCCAACTACGGTGCTGCCTGGTGGAAAAGCCCTGCTGGTCTACACCTTCCCTGAGTTCAAGGAGAGCCTAGATATCCCAGAAAACGCTACTTGGCAGTGGAATTGGTATATCGCCCAGCTCAGATAATTTCTCCTCAGGTGCATAAATTCCCCCTCATTTTGCGGTGAGCAAATTGGTAGCCAGCCCTTTGGTTGCCACATATCTATATGGGGGAAAAGTGAAAAGAAAAATAATCGCAGGGATCAGCTCCCTGGCGCTCGTCATGGGGGTATTTACTGCAGCTGCTCCAGCTAATGCTGCAGTAATCAAGCTTCCACTCGCGGACTGGCCAGCATGTGCTGCCGTCCCTACATCTCTCTACTGTATTGAATCTGTTGTTGTTACGAACGCTTCTGGCGCTCGCACAACTCTTCAATATGTAGTTTCAGGTCAAGCACCTAAGGCAGAAGTTGCCGCAACTGGTGAAGTATTTGCACCGCTTGCACGCATCGAAGGTGGAAAAGTTAAGGACAATGCTTGGTGGCAGCCAACATACCAACGTGAAGTCATGGTTAATCCTGCTAAGCAAGTTGTAGACCTAACGTCACTTTTGGGAACTCCAAATCACCCAGAACAAGGCGCCAAGTATGATCCAACAACAAAGAAATATGACATCAATAAAGCTCTCGATTCATTTGCATATGAAACTAATTGTTGGGATCCTGCTACATCAACAAATGTGAAGAAACCATTTAGCGAATGTTTCAAGGGCTCCATCGGGTTTATCGTAGATAACGAACTGAAATTCTTCTGGTTTGTACCAACAGCAGCGGAAGCGGTAGCACAAATTGCTCGAATCAAAGCATCAACGTTCATTGATTTAACAAAGCTCGCTGAGACTCAGGTTCGTCCTGTTATCAACTCAACATATGATGCAGCAGCTGGAACTTTCAGTGCTACAGAGCCAATGTTTATTCCAATGTGGTTGGCACGTGGCGCGCAAGAGAATGGCTGGGTAATTGCAGGTCAACCAACAGGTGCTGCAATCACAAAGACAGAGCCGGATGTTGATACATCGACTGTCACAACAGAGCTAGCACCAACAAATGCCGATGCTGTCGGATCTTCTGTAGAAGCCGGAAAAGCACTTGGCGGACGATGGACTCACTCAAACTGGGCTGGCCTTGGACTAAATGCACTCGGTTACGACGGTATCTACATTAAGTCTGCAGCGCTTGGCGAATACCAACGCTCATGGCTGATGGCAGATGTCCTTCCAATCGTTAACGATAAGGACAACAAGACATTTCTCGCGGGACAGCCTGGAAATAACAAGTTCGCAGTTAATCTCGATGCGGACCTAACAGTCTCATTGAAGCTGCGAATCGGTGAAATGATTCCTGGTGTCACATTTGCTATCGCTACAGGTGTAACTATGAGCACTCAGAAGACTCAGGACTTCAACACTGTAACTCTTACCGGTAGCCCAGTAACTGTTCCACTAGCTGCAAAGACTGCTGACTGTAAGGGTGAGACCGGAGTCGCAAAGGCAAACGTTCGCCAATTCCAGTTGATCACATTGTCACAAAATGACGATCAGAGCGGATTCGGTGTTCCAGGAACAACTGGAAATATGTTTGTCGGCTCTAACGGTGTCTGCGAACTCTCAACTCCAGTATGGAATGAAGAAGATAAGACCTTCACATGGAAAGTTGCGGCTCCACACTTTGCACCAGATGGTGTAACTGTGAACCGTGGTTTCTACAAGGCTGTAATTCCTACAGCCGATGCAGCGCTCCTATGGGGTCTTGCTAATCCAAAGGATGCAGCAACAGCTCTGGATATCTCACTTACAACAGAGGAGAGCGGAGCTACCAACGCATTCACCAAGGTGATCTCAGTGAAGAACGGAAATATCATTATTGATATCGCTGGCTTCCAGTACTCACGTCCAAAGCTCAAGATTGGTATCAAGGCTAGCTACAAGCCAGCTAAGAACTCTGCCAAGAAGAGCACAATCACTTGCATCCAGGGAAAGACACAGAAGAAGATCACTGCTGTTAAGCCTGCATGCCCAAGTGGCTATAAGAAGAAATAACCTCCACCTTTCTTCAATATAGATAAATCAAGGTAGAGCCACCCCGGTAAGCGAGAACTTACCGGGGTGGCTATCCAAATTAACTCCAAGTGAATGGACGAACATGAAAATCAGCGTTAAGAAGTTATTCGCGATTCTCTTCTCCTTCACCCTTTTTCTGCCACAAATAACTGCTCAAGCCGATGCTTCGATACCTGAACAATGGGCGCCACTTGCTGCACCAGGCGCTGGTTATATCGGCTTCGAAGCAAATGAATCATTCTTTGCCAGCACGGAAGCATCAACCTGGTTTAACTTCACTACAGATAACGGTGAAGAAAATGGAAAAATAACAAATATTGCCATCTGCAATACCGGCTCTGAAGCCGGTTGTGATTTCTCAGTATTCTCAAAATACCGTGCTGTGCTTCCTATGTGTTCCGGTGCAGGGGATATCAACTGCATTTCTGGCATTACGGCAACTGATGCATCTGGAAAGTCTCTCGCAGTCAATTCCCCGTCGGTCTTCCCTAAGGAAAATCCACAGGCCTTCGTGGGTAACGCAGGAATTAACGTTCCTCAAGGTTCCGGAGCTGTACTTGTCTCTATTCCTGATGCAAAACATGCCGGAGGAGATTCCTATTTAGTTAAGACCACCCTTACAAGCGAGAGAAGCAAGAAGGATCTAACCTTTCCGGCCCCATCACTAAATGCATCTATTTATGCCGTGAAGATTATCGAGGGCGATTTCTTCGACATGGTTACAGATACAAACACGGCGAAGTATGACTCTGTTCGTCGAATCCAAGTTGGAAATTCGCAGACTAAATCTATTGATCCTTTTGCATCCAAGCTGTGCATTGCTTCTTCACTAACCCAATGCGCGATGGGCTACACGATGCCTAAAGACATTACCTTCGGATTCTCTCTACGCTTGAGTACGAGCCTTTCTGGCTGGCTACATGGCCGTATGAGAAATGCAGTCATCGACTACAAGCAAGATGGCGCAATTACAAATCTTTCAGTAAATGGAACTCCAATTTCAGTTCCGCTAGTAGATGTTTGGGCTAAGAGCTCAGATCTATCAGATGCTCATGTCGCTGCATATGTAAAACAGCCATGGTCCGGAGAAGCTCGTCACTACCCACCAACCCCAGAGAATTTAGGCCTACCAATTGCAGAGTCTGAGAAAACCCGCAGCGGAATGCAGAACATTTCCTTCAAGCACATCAATACCAATTTCTCAGAAAGTGCAATGTCCAACTTCCTTCTCTGGCTACCTCTTGCAAGAGATAAAGCTGCAGCGATGCCAACCGAATGGCGCATCGGAACAATGACTCAGAATGGTGAGGGCAAAGTTGGTGAATGTCTCAACCAAAGTAAAAGCCTTGCAGGAGTAGTAACCACCAACTCGACAATGTATCTCGATGGTCCACCAAAGTTCCAAGATGGCTTCCTCGACTACAAAGTGGCTTCAACTCACTTCGAAGCAGATGGAACCACCGTCTTCAAAGGTACATACGAATTGATCATGTCTTCAAAGATTGCACGTTGCATCTACGGATTTACAGCTGCACCTGTCAGCGCCACTGTCTCTATCACCTCTGAAAATGGCGAGCCAAGCGCTGCGACTACTCAGGTCAATGAGAAAAATGGATGGCTAACACTTGCCGCATATAACTTCACATTCTCAAATCCAACTGTTCGCATCTCCTTGACTCAGGCGAAGGATGTCAAGAAGACCACGATTTCATGTATCAAGGGAAAGAAAGTTAAGAAAGTAAGCGCAATCAATCCGAAATGCCCAAGCGGATATCGAAAGAAATAGGAACAATGAAGAAGATACTCGTAGCTCTGTCTGTAATCGTCTTCCTAGCGGGTGGGTCGATAAGTGCACCCGCAGCCGTTAGAGCAGACCTTACCCAACCTACTCAAGGGATTAATATCACTGAAAGTTGGAGGTTTATTACTGCCCCACCTTCACTTATGAGCGCTGCGGGATTTGGCCCCGATGCAATCATGACTCTGTGTACAAGTCTTACCGATGAAACTTGTACAAAAGGCAATGCAATTAGCACTTTGAATCATCTCCCGCCATGTATTTCGCCGATCGCAACAAATTGCATTTCAAGTGTTTACGCAATTGATGCGGCTGGCAAGAAAACAGAAGGCACTTTCGTAAAGTATGCAACGCCCGACTACAAGTATGACTATCCGGCGAGCGAGAGAAATAATCTCCCGCAAGGAAAGAGCCAGGGTGGTATTTGGCAAATTCCAGGAGTTACACACTCTGGTGGAAATGATCTCTATTTTGCCTCCACATTGCTAAACGGCTGGCTCCAAAAAAGTGCTGGGGTACAAGTGAGCAATGAAATATTTGAGTTTAATTCCATGGAATCGGCAATCAACCCGATTAAGGAAATTTCTGGAGACTTCCAGCAAGCAATCCCATCAGACTCTTCTAATCCAAGTAGGGATGGAAGCAAGAGTGGCGGCGTAGGTGCAAATATTAATTTGCCCGCAGCCGAGGCCAATGCCTGCGTGATGATGGGCGGCGGAATCTGCTATTCAGCTCAAGAATTTCCTAAAGAATTCAGATTTGGAATGAAAGTTACTTTAGGAAGAGCAATGCAGGGCTGGTTCCACGGACGAATTTTCCAGCCCGTGATTGATGTCCAGTCAGACGGCTCAGGACAAATACTTACCTTCGAGGCGTTACCGGTGCAAGTTCCAACTTTGTACGAGAGAGTAAACACTTCAGAGCTAAGCGCTGAATTTAAGTCGTATCTATCGGGCAACAGAGTCTTCTCTGAAGGCAGCGGATATTTCATGCCGGGTAATTCAGGTAACGAAGCTATCGAAATGGCTGGTTTTTGGTTGCCGCTCGTTAAGGACAAAGCAACTACTTCAAGAACGTACTGGAATGTTCGCACATTGGAAGGCAATCAGGATTCAGATGTTTCGAGATGTTCCACCGACTCAAATAAGTTAGCCGGCATTGTTACTACTAACTCATTGGTCTACAGCGCTGGCCCACCTGCATACAACAAGGCTGAAGGTTCGCTTGATTACAAACTTCTTTCACCTCACTTCACGGCCAAGGGCGATGAGGCAATCGGAACTTATGATCTAGTTCTTCGCTCTGATGTCGCAAGATGCATCTACGGATTCTCAAAAGCACCAATTCAAGCAGTCGTATCCATCGTGAGCGCCGAAGGTGAAAACAAAGTCGCAACGACTTTGATTCGTGAGAAGAATGGTTGGTTGACCTTGTCAGCCAATGGATTCACATTCTCATCGCCAATAGTTCGTGTGAAGCTAACTCAAGAGGCTGAGGCCGCTCCGGCTTCACCAGTACTGCCTGCAAAGGTAAACGTTAAGAAAACAACTATTACCTGTGCAAAGGGAAAGACCACCAAGAAAGTATCTGGAATCAAACCAAAGTGCCCGACCGGATATAAGAAAAGATAGGTAAAGTAATGAAATTACTTAGAACTAGATTTGTTCAGACATTCATAGCAATCGCTGTGGCATACCTAGGCATCGTTATCTTGATTTCGCAGAGCACAGCAGGGGATGCTGAGGCAATTGACTCGAAGCTAATCAAGATGAGTGCCGATAATCGTCTTGAGCTACTAGTTCAGATTACGGGCGTCAATCCTCTTGAGGGAACTGCAAATGTGCGAGTTCTACCTTGGCCGAACTCGGAAGATATCGGTTATAAGTTAAAGAGTGGTTGGGTCCCAACACAGGATGTTGATTTAATCGTTGACTCAGTCATTGGCGCAAGTAATGGTGGAAGTAATACATACACATTCGAAAAGGATGTCCCTACTGGTGGATTTGATGTTCAAATAGATGAGCAGCCAGGTTCAGGACCAAGGAATAACATCTCTTGGTACCCACTCGACAAGTACAACTTTGAAATCCCAATGTCAGCGATTGCAAACCTTAAGGGTGGGGATCAAGTCACTCTAAATATCTTGCCTCTTGACTACACCAAGAATATTGACACCTTCGATGTGAAGATGGTGCATGGGCTATGGAATGATGCCTATAAGACTGTCACCATCGGAGATAAGGAATCTTTTAAGCTGGCAATTGACGAGTTCAATGATGGCCAGTCTTCATCTGTATTTGAAACTCATCGTTCAAATTCAACAAAACTTCTCGTGACAATCATTTTGTTGCTGATGATTACAGCGATGCTCTCTGTCACGATCATGACTCACATGGTGGTTGCAGGCAAGCGCCCACCAACGCTCTCTTCGTTAACTTGGGCTGCAGCGCTTACCTATTCCTTGATCTCACTTCGTGGTTTGATGCCAGGAAGTCCTCCAATCGGCATTTTCGTGGACAAAATCTTCTACTTCCCGGCCCTCATCGTGACCTTGGTCTGTTCGCTCTGGGTCTTGGTCACCTGGGTCCGCCGTGAGGATTTCCAGAGCTAATCCACGCGGGAGGCTCGAGAAAATGGAGCGTGTCTAGGGCAATTTCCTAGCATTTAGGCGGATTTCCCTTTATAAGGGGCTCTCGCATAGAATCGCCCTTCGGCTCTCGTGTAAATCCACAGATTTTCATGGGGGTGAACCCTGTTCGTTCATATGAGATAGAGAAGAAGGTATTGATCCTTGGCAAGTAAAGATGGTGCGATCGAAATCGAAGGCACTGTTGCTGAGGCGTTACCTAACGCAATGTTTCGTGTGGAGCTAACAAATGGACATAAAGTCTTGGCACACATTTCAGGAAAGATGCGAAAGAACTACATCCGTATCTTGCCTGCAGACCGTGTGATCGTAGAACTAAGTCCATACGACCTTACAAAGGGTCGAATTATTTACCGTTACAAGTAAATCGTTCGCTCCCACTAGAAAAAGGAATACACGTGAAGGTTAATCCAAGCGTGAAGAAGATTTGCGACAAGTGCAAAGTCATTCGTCGCAAGGGTCGCGTAATGGTGATCTGCGAAAATCTTCGTCACAAGCAGCGTCAAGGGTAACTCCGAGACAAAGATCAGTACGCGTGATGCGACTTAACTAGAAATAGTTAGGACCCCCCGGACCGGTAGGCCGAGGCTCGATAAATATGTCGAGGAGCATTGCGGAGGACCTCCGGATACAGAATGGTTGATTACATGGCACGTCTAGTCGGTGTCGATCTTCCACGCGAAAAGCGTGTTGAGATTGCACTCACCTATATTTTCGGAATGGGTCTAACCCGTTCCCACGCAACATTGAAAGCGACTGGAATTTCTCCAGATACTCGCGTCAAAGATTTGCAAGAGTCAGAGCTTGCACAGCTTCGTGAATACATCGAAGCCAACTACAAAATCGAAGGTGACCTTCGCCGCGAAATCGCAGGCGATATCCGTCGTAAAGTTGAAATCCAGAGCTACCAAGGTATTCGTCACCGCAAGGGACTTCCTGTTCGTGGTCAGCGCACACATACAAACGCTCGTACTCGTAAGGGTCCACGTAAGGCAATTGCCGGTAAGAAGAAGGTGACTAAGTAATGGCCGCTCCTAAGTCAAAGACTGCTGCCCCAGCAAAGGGCAAAGTAAAGCTTCGTAAAAAAGAGAAGAAGAACATTGCTGTTGGTAAGGCTTACATCAAGTCAACCTTCAACAACACGATCATCTCTATTACAGATCCAACAGGCGCTGTTATCTCTTGGGCTTCATCTGGCCAAGTTGGTTTCAAGGGCTCACGTAAGTCGACTCCATTCGCAGCACAGCTTGCAGCAGAAGCAGCAGCTCGTCGCGCACAGGAGCACGGCCTTAAGAAAGTAGATGTTTTCGTAAAGGGACCTGGTTCCGGACGCGAAACTGCAATCCGTTCATTGCAAGCAGCAGGCCTAGAAGTTGGAGCTATCTCAGATACAACTCCAGCTCCACACAATGGCTGCCGCCCACCGAAACCACGTCGAGTTTAAGGAAGGAAGAGAATAAATGGCTCGTTATACCGGAGCAGACTGCAAGCGTTGCCGTCGCGAAAAAGTAAAGCTCTTCCTTAAGGGCGCAAAGTGCGATGGACCTAAGTGTCCGATCGAATCACGTCCATATCCACCAGGACAGCACGGCCGTGGCCGTTCAAAGGAATCCGAATACCTATTGCAGATGCGTGAGAAGCAGAAGTGCGCACGTATCTACGGTGTTCTCGAAAAGCAGTTCCGTGGTTACTACGAAGAGGCTAACCGCAAGCAGGGCAAGACTGGTGAAAACCTTCTTGTCATCCTTGAGACACGTCTCGACAACGTTGTATTCCGTGCAGGTTTTGCAAAGTCACGTGACATGGCGCGCCAGTTGGTTCGCCACGGTCACTTCCTTGTAAATGGAAAGAAGGTAAACATTCCTTCATTCCGTGTAACTCCAATGGATGTCATCGACGTTCTACCGAAGTCACACGACCTCACACCATTTATCGTCGCAAGCGCAGAGTTCGGTGAGAAGTCTGTTCCAGCGTGGATGGAAGTTGTTGCATCACAGATGCGCATCATCATCCACGGCGTACCTGCTCGATCAGTGATCGATACACAGGTTCAAGAACAGCTCATCGTTGAGCTCTACAGCAAGTAATTTTTCTAACCCCTAGAGGAAATCAAATAGTGGATTTCCACGAGAAGAAAGAGGAGCACCAGTGCTAATTGCACAACGCCCAACGCTTAGCGAAGAAGTAATTTCCGAGAACCGCTCACGTTTCATCATTGAACCGCTTGAGCCAGGTTTCGGCTACACACTCGGCAACTCAATGCGCCGTACATTGCTCTCATCTATTCCAGGTGCAGCAGTGACAAGCATCCGCGTTGCTGGAGCACTCCACGAGTTCACAACACTCGAAGGTGTTAAGGAAGACCTCACAGATATCGTCTTGAACATCAAGAACCTTGTTCTTTCAAGCGATAACGATGAGCCCTCTGTAATCTACATCCGTAAGTCAGGTGCAGGCGCTGTAACTGGTGCTGACATCGCTGTTCCAAGTGGAGTAGAAGTTCACAATCCTGAGCTTCACATCGCAACACTTAACGGCAAGGCAAACCTTGAAATCGAGCTCACTGTAGAACGCGGTCGCGGATACGTAACTGCTGTACAGAACAAGCAAGCTGGAGCAGAGATTGGTCGCATTCCTGTTGACTCAATCTATTCACCAGTTCTCAAGGTCACTTACAAGGTAGAAGCAACACGCGTTGAACAGCGCACAGACTTCGATCGTCTTGTTGTTGATGTCGAAACAAAGCCATCAATGAAGCCACGCGATGCAGTTGCATCAGCTGGAAAGACACTAGTTGAACTCTTCGGTCTTGCACGCGAACTTAATCTTGATGCTGAAGGTATCGAGATGGGGCCATCTGTTATGGATGCAGCTCTTGCTGCTGATCTTGCTCTTCCAATCGAAGATCTTGATCTCACAGTACGTTCATACAACTGCTTGAAGCGCGAAGGCATTCACACAGTTGGTGAGCTCGTAAATCGTTCAGAGGCTGACCTACTTGATATCCGTAACTTCGGATCAAAGTCAATCGATGAGATCAAGGCAAAGCTTGTATCAATGGGAATGTCTCTCAAGGACAGCCCAGCAGGATTTGATCCTTCACAACACCAGAACTACAACGTGTCAGATGAAGACTTCGCTGACGCAGATCAGGCATAAGGGAGAAGACAATGCCAAAGCCAACTAAAGGCCCACGTTTGGGCTCAGGCCCATCACACGAACGCTTGATTCTTCGTACTCTTGCTGAGCAGTTGTTCGAGCACGGAAAGATCACAACTACTGAGGCAAAGGCGAAGCGACTTCGTCCACTTGCTGAAAAGTTGATCACTTTCGGTAAGAAGGGCGATCTACCAGCTCGTCGTCAAGTAATGGCACGTATTGCTAATAAGACAGTTGTTCACAACCTCTTTACAGTAATCGCACCAACATTTGCTAACCGCGAAGGTGGATACACACGTATTACAAAGATCGGTCCACGTAAGGGCGACAACGCTCCTATGGCAGTGATCGAACTCGTAACAGATAAGTAAAAAAACTTACCTTTACCATGGCGCAGCCCACTCTCTTTCCTGAGAGTGGGTTTCGTCGTTTACGGATAGATATCGCATACGACGGCACTCGTTTCTCAGGCTGGGCAACACAACCAGATCGCAGAACAATGCAGGATTTAGTTGAGGAAGCGATCTCTCGAATCTCGCGCACAGATATTGAATCAATCGTTGCGGGACGTACAGATGCTGGCGTTCACGCGACAGGTCAGGTAATTCACGTTGATGTTCCAGATGCGATGTTCGATCGTGATCTTACCTATATCGATTTACGCTTCAAACTCAATCGAATTCTCGATGAAGATATTCGTATTATGGCCATCAGCGATGCGCCCCCAGGATTCCATGCCCGATTCTCGGCACTTCGCCGCTATTACAGCTACAAAATTATTGATAACAACGATGTCATTGCACCCCTTGGACGCTATGACGTTGCCTCTTGGTATCGCCCCCTAAATGTCGATGCGATGAACGAAGCGAGCAAGTTGCTATTGGGCCATCACGATTTCGCAGCTTTCTGTAAATTCAAAGTCGGCGGAACAACTATCCGAACCCTCGAAAAATACGAGTGGCGCCGGGATGAACAAGGTTTACTGGTGGCAGATGTAGTCGCTGATGCCTTCTGTTATTCAATGGTGCGAAACCTTGTCGGCGCAGTTGTCTGTGTTGCAGATGGTCGCCAGAACCCACAATGGATTGCAGAGCTACTAGCCAATAAAGAGCGCGTCTCAGATTCCTTAGTGTTTCCAGCTCGGGGATTAACTCTTTATAAAGTCGATTACCCAACAGATGATCAATTACTTGAACGTGCAAAGGTAACGATCGGAAGGCATGGCGATGGGGCACATTGATGTCTCAGCTGTTGAATACTCGTTATCCGATGGAAGAGTTCTGCTCAATGATGTCTCGTTTCGCGTAGGAGATGGTGCAAAGGTTGCACTTATTGGTCCTAACGGTTCAGGTAAGACAACTCTTATCCGAATGATTTGTGGTGATATCTCACCAGATGAAGGATCAGTTGCAATCACAGGTGGTCTTGGTGTGATGCGCCAGTTCATCGGTTCTGTCCGTGATGAAACAACTGTTCGCGAGCTCTTGGTATCTGTTGCACCTCCACGTATTCGTGAAGGTGCAGCAAAGGTAATCGCAACAGAAATCGCAATGAATGAAAATTCAACCGAGAAGAATCAGATGGCATATGCCCAAGCGATTATCGATTGGGGCGATTGCGGGGGATATGACTTCGAAGTCATCTGGGATAAATGCTGCACCGAGATGCTCGGCAAATCATTCGATGCAGTTGCAGATCGCAAGGTAAATACTCTCTCAGGTGGCGAACAAAAGAAGTTAGTTCTGCGTGCGCTACTTGAAGGCCCAGAAGAGGTTTTGCTACTGGATGAACCAGATAACTATCTCGATGTTCCATCAAAGCGCTGGCTTGAGAAAGTTGTCACTGAGACAAAGAAGACCGTTCTCTTTGTAAGCCACGATCGCGAACTTCTGGAAAATACAGCAACTCGAATCGTGACTTTAGAGAAGGGTATCAACGGAAATACCACTTGGATTCATGGCGGAAAGTTCTCAACATGGCATGAAGCCCGCAAGGCGCGTAATGAACGTTTTGCTGAAATGTTGCTTCGCTGGGAGCAAGAACATCAGCGCCTCATTGATCTTGTAAAGACACTTCAAGTGCAAGCTGCGAGTTCGCCCGATATGGCAAGTAAGTATCACGCGATGCAGACACGTCTTCGTAAATTTGAAGAAGCTGGTGCGCCAGAGGCGCCACCGATCGAACAAGATGTAAAGGTTGGACTTCGTGGCGGGCGCACAGGGCTTCGTGCTCTTACCTTCGAGCAGTTATCAATTAAGAATCTTTCAGGTGAAGTTCTTACCGAACCCTTTGATTTTGAAGTCTTCTTCGGCGATCGCATCGCAGTCCTTGGTAAGAACGGCACAGGTAAATCTCACTTCCTGCGCATGATTGCAGGAGATGAAGATGTGAAGTACACCGGTAATTTCAAGATTGGTGCACGCGTTGAGATTGGTTACTTCGCACAGACTCATGCCCACCCAGAGTTCGAGAATAAAACTTTGCTAGAAATTCTTTGGGAAACACATTCACTGCAGTTAGGACCTGCAAAGAGCGTCCTTCGTAGATATGAAATTGATCAGCAAGCAGCGCAGAAATTCACATCACTTTCAGGTGGACAGCAAGCGCGCTTCCAAGTTCTCTTGCTCGAACTTGCAGGAGATACCTTGCTCTTACTTGATGAGCCAACAGATAATTTAGATCTTGCTAGCGCTGAATCACTTGAGAATGCGCTTGATCAATATGAAGGAACTGTTATGTCGGTGACCCACGATCGCTGGTTTTCACGAGGATTTACTCGATTCTTGGTCTTCGGGGCCAATGGCCAGGTCTACGAGAGCCCAGAGGCGGTCTTTGACCATTAGCTCCAGTAGTCAGCCCTGCTTTGCGCTCAGTAATAGGCCATTTTGACCCACCCCCCGCATGAAAGGTAAAGTTCATCCCCTGCGCCGCAAGGGCGCGAAGTTAGACCCCAAAGTTCAAGCGAAAAGAAGAAGGTAATAAAGCATGCGTACATATAGCCCAAAGGCAGGCGACGCCGACCGTAAGTGGCACGTTATCGATGCACAGGATGTTGTGCTCGGTCGTCTTGCAACACATGCAGCAGTACTTCTTCGTGGAAAGCACAAGGCAACATTTGCGCCACACATGGATATGGGCGACTTCGTCATCGTTATCAATGCAGAGAAAATCGCGCTTTCAGGAAATAAGGCAACAACAAAGTTTGCACACCACCACTCAGGTTTCCCTGGTGGTCTTACATCAACTGTTTACGGTGAGCTCATTGAGAAGCACCCAACACGCGCTGTTGAAAAGGCGATCAAGGGAATGCTTCCAAAGAACCGCCTAGGTGCGCAGGTAGCTTCAAAGCTCAAGGTCTACGCAGGCCCAGAGCATCCACATGCAGCACAGGCACCAACACCATATGTATTCACCCAAGTTTCTCAAGTAGCTAAGTAAGGGATCAGTAAATAAATATGTCAGATACAACTTTCAACGAGATCGACGAGAACGAGACACCTACTTCTTACTCTTCATCAACACCAGCTGCTGCAACAAACCGTAAGGCAATCACAGCACCAGGTGCTGGTACAGGTCGCCGTAAGGAAGCCGTTGCACGCGTTCGCCTCGTACCAGGTACAGGTCGTTGGGTTGTAAATGGCAAGACACTTGAGGCTTACTTCCCAAACAAGGTTCACCAGCAACTCGTATCAGAGCCATTCCGCACAGTTGGTGCTGAGGGTTCATACGATGTATTTGCTCGCATCAATGGTGGTGGAGTTTCAGGTCAAGCTGGCGCACTTCGTCTTGGTGTAGCTCGTTCACTTAACGAGATCGATACAGAGGCAAACCGTCCAGCACTTAAGAAGGCTGGCTTCCTCAAGCGCGATGCTCGCGTTATCGAACGTAAGAAGTACGGTCTGAAGAAGGCGCGTAAGCGTTCACAGTACTCAAAGCGTTAATTCTTTTTATCTCGATATCCCGTTTGTTCCAGCAGTAAAGGAGTTGTATGGCTCTCTTTGGAACAGACGGGATTCGTGGTTTAGCAAACGGAGAGACTCTCACTGCAGAAATCGCAGTAGATGTTGCAGTAGCTGCAGCTCATATTCTCGTTGAATCATCTGTAAATAAGCGCCCAATTGCAATCGTTGGTCAAGATTCACGAGCATCAGGAGAATTCTTAGAAGCAGCCGTTGCTGCAGGTCTAGCAAGTGCAGGTGTGGATGTTCTCCGCGTAGGAGTTCTTCCAACTCCAGCAATCGCTTACTTAGTTGCAGAATCAGGTGCCGATCTCGGCGTCATGATTTCGGCATCTCACAATCCAATGCCAGATAACGGTATTAAGTTATTTTCACGTGGCGGCGGAAAGCTTGATGATGCAGTTGAAGCAGCGATTGAAAAGCGAATGGGCGAGCCATGGACGCGACCTACGGGTCGCAACGTCGGGCGCATTACCTTCGATCAAGGTGCAAGCGCTCGCTACCTGAGCCACTTACTGGCATCTGTTTCAACGCCACTGAATGGCCTCACAATTGTTGTCGATTGTGCAAATGGAGCCTCATCACATGTCGCACCAATTGCATATGACCAAGCAGGTGCGAAGGTGATTGCAATTCATCACGCCCCTGATGGTTGGAATATCAACGAAAATTGCGGGTCTACACACCTTGAAGATTTACAGGCAGCAGTTGTACGTGAGGGCGCTGATTTTGGTATCGCTCACGATGGCGATGCAGATCGCTGCCTTGCAGTCGATGCTCAGGGAAATATCGTCGATGGCGATGTAATCATGACAATTTTGGCTCGAGGTTTTAAATCTCGTGGCGCCCTGAAATCAAACACAATAGTCGGAACAGTGATGAGCAACCTCGGATTTATGCATGCGATGAAGGACGCAGAGATCGATGTCATTACAACTGCTGTGGGTGATCGCTACGTTCTTGAGAAGATGCTCGAAGAAGATTTCTCACTAGGCGGCGAACAATCAGGCCATCTCATAATGCGCGAATTCGCAAACACTGGTGATGGAATTCTTACAGCGCTTCAATTGGCGCAAGAAGTTGTGCGCACAGGAAAGTCATTGGCAGAACTTGCATCTGCAATGAAGCGTTTCCCTCAGGTACTAATCAACGTTCCAAATGTCGCAAAAGATAAATTAGATAGCTCAAAGGTAATCAGCGATGCAGTCGCGCAAGCAGAGGCAAAACTTGCAGATAATGGTCGGGTTCTCCTTCGCGCTTCAGGAACTGAGCCTCTCGTGCGCGTGATGGTTGAAGCCTCGAGTGATAACCTTGCTCAAGAGATTGCAGCGAATCTTGCTGCAGTTGTTAAAGCAGAACTAGGGAGCTAATTCGTGTGCGGAATCGTGGGTTACACAGGACCACAATCTGCATTCACTCCTATCGTTGAAGGACTTCGCCGCCTCGAATATCGCGGCTATGACTCTGCCGGAATCGCACTCGGAACAAGTAACTCACTCTTCGTCGAAAAGCGTGCGGGAAAACTTTCCAATCTAGAAGGCGCACTCCCTGCAAATCTTCCAACCGTTCATTCTGGTATCGGGCACACACGTTGGGCAACACATGGTGGACCAACTGATGCAAATGCACATCCTCACCTTGATAACGAGGGAAAGCTCGCCGTTATCCATAATGGAATTATTGAGAATTACTCCGAACTAAAGCGCGAACTTGAAAGCCGTGGACACTCTTTCTCATCTGAGACTGATACAGAATCTGTAGCCCACTTACTCTCTGATCTTCGTAAGGAACATAATGGAGATCTCACCGCTGCAATGCGAGCTGCAGTTAAACGTCTTCGTGGCTCATTTACCTTGCTCGCAATTCATGCAGATGCTCCGCAGACAATTGTTGGAGTTCGCCGCAATTCACCGCTTGTTGCGGGTATCGGTGACGGCGAGAATTTCTTGGCATCTGATGTCGCTGCCTTTATCGATTACACGAAGCGCGCAGTTGAACTTGGTCAGGATGAGATTGTCACAATCACCCCTGAAGGAATATCTATCTGCGATCTCGAAGGTAAGGCTCTCGCTCTTCGCGAATATGAAATTACTTGGGATGCTGCTGCTGCCCAAAAGGGTGGCTTTGCCCACTTCATGCTTAAAGAGATTTTCGATCAACCAAAAGCGATTGCAGATACTCTCATCGGTCGCCTAAGTGATAACAACCAAATTCTTCTCGATGAACTTCATATGAGCGATGAAGAAATCCGCAACATTAAGCGCATCTCAGTCATTGCATGTGGCACCGCCTATCACGCGGGCATGGTCGCAAAGTATGCAATTGAAAAGTGGGCGAAAGTTCCCGTCGATGTAGAAATCGCATCTGAATACCGTTACCGCGATCCCATTATTGATAAAGATTCATTGGTAATCGCAATCTCTCAATCTGGAGAGACTATGGATCTCTTGATGGCTGTGCGCCATGCAAAGGCGGCAGGTGCTCGCGTGCTAGCAGTATGTAATACAAACTCTTCTACTATTCCTCGCGAATCTGATGCCGTGCTCTATACGCACGCTGGCCCAGAGATTGCAGTTGCCTCAACAAAGGCATTTCTTACTCAGATTGTTGCCGTCTATTTGATTGGCCTTAAGTTGGCTCAAGTTCGAGGAACGCTCAATGAGAAGCAAGTAAAGGGTCTCTATAACGAGATGCTCGAGCTTCCAGGCAAAGTTGAACAAATTCTTGAAACCATCGAACCACTTCGTGAGCTCACTCGTAAATTTGTTAAGAATGACACCGTTCTATTCCTGGGTCGTGGCATCGAATACCCAGTCGCACTTGAAGGGGCTCTGAAGTTAAAGGAGCTCGCCTATATTCACGCCGAAGGTTTTGCAGGCGGTGAACTCAAGCACGGTCCAATCGCTCTTATTGAAGAAGGTACTGCAGTAATTGCAATCCTTCCAACAGCCGACGAACATGCACTTGATGAGAAGATGCTCAGCAATATTCAGGAAGTTAAAGCTCGCGGCGCACGCGTGATTGTTATCGCACCAGAAGGTGCTGAAGTTATCGGCGCCGAACACATTATTCGTATTCCAATTGCTTCACCGTTATTCCAGCCAGTTCTGGCAACTGTTCCCCTACAAGTCTTCGCCTATGAAATAGCAGTTGCTCGCGGAACAGATGTCGATCAACCTCGCAATTTAGCTAAATCTGTCACTGTCGAATAAAGATGCCAACCGTTCTCGACCAGCGTCAACGCCAGATGCGCCGCGCACTCAAGTGGTCTGCAGGCCTCTTCGCAGGTTACTTATTTGTTACCTATCAAGTTCTTACCAATGGATTTCTCATCGAGATCGATCGGGCAATTAACGATGTTGATCATCCAAAATTCCGAGGTTTATCTAACTTCCTGATTCGCAGGCTCGATGATTTAGGTTTGCGTGGTGTTTCAGGTATTGCGCTACTGATTGTCGCTGTTTACATCTCGCGCCGTTTTAAGACTTGGCGCCCGATCAACCTTGGAATTCTCTCCTTCGTTGCACTTAATGTAATTGTCGGAGCATTTAAGTATGGATTAGGTAGAACCAAACCAAAGTTAGGTTTTGATCTATTGCATGCTGGAGGAATGTCATACCCGAGCGGTCATGCATCGAATGCAATCTTTATCTGGGGTGTTGTCGCTTATTTAATCTATCGCTACGCCCATGTCGATAAGTACAAGGGCAGACTGGCAAGTGCCGGCGTTGGTCTACTTTCGCTGACAGTCTGTGTGGTCTCGCTCCTTCGAAACACCCACTGGTTCTCAGATCTCTTCGGCGGCCTTTTACTTGGCGGCTCGCTATTGGTTTTGATTATCGCAATCGACCGATATTTCCCATCCGATAGCCAGCTTCACTAGCGTCTAATAGACTCCGGTTCATGATTGATGGAATCGGAATCGATGTAGTCGATATCAAGCGATTCCAGGAATCCCTTGAGCGAACCCCAAACCTTGAGAACAAACTATTTACTGAATCTGAACGAGGAAAAACCATTCAATCAATGGCGGCTCGATTTGCAGCTAAAGAAGCTTTATATAAAGCGCTGAGCCCGAGCCATGGTTTGAATTGGCATGATGCAGAGGTCATCAACCACGAAAATGGGAAACCTGATTTTCTCTTCAGGGGAGCAATTGCAGAACTTATTGATGGTGCATCGGTCCATCTCTCACTTTCCCATGATGCCGGTATCGCATCTGCAATGGTGGTGATTGAGAGATGAGAGCAGAAGCCCTTGTCGATCTCAATGCAATTAAGGCAAATGTTGAATACCTAAAGAAGTTATCCGGCACCAATCTTCTTGCAGTTGTGAAGGCAGATGCTTATGGACATGGTCTGGTGCCTGTTGCAAAAGCGGCACTGGATGCCGGAGCTAGTTATCTAGGAGTTGCACTCCTTGAAGAAGCAATCACACTGCGAGAAGCGGGCATTACTGCGCCAATCTTGGCGTGGCTTGTTCAGCCAGGATCAGATTTTTCTAAAGCTATAGAGCTTGATATTGAAATCGCAGTTGCATCAAAGATTGCTCTCGCTGAGATTTCAGCTGCATCTTCAGCTAAGAAAGCACGCATCCATTTAGAAGTTGATTCAGGAATGACTCGTGGTGGATTCCTGGGCGAGTGGGGCTCAATCACTTCTGCTGACCTACAGGGTGTGGAAGTCGTCGGAGTCTTCTCGCACTTTGCTCGCGCAGATGAGCCAAATGAGAAGCAGAATCAAGATCAACTAAATCGATTCAACGAGATGGTCGCAAAGGTTCACGCACTCGGATTTCCCAATGTAATGCGCCATCTTTCAAATTCGGCTGCAACTCTGAAAAATAACGCTGCAGCGTTCGATATGGTCCGCACCGGAATTTCGATGTATGGCCTTTCACCTGATGTAGATACTTTAGGAGATTCAAAGTCACTTGGACTACGCCCTGCAATGCAATTACGTGCAGCTCTCTATCTTGTAAAAGATGTTCCCGCCAATACCCCTGTGGGATATGGAGCAACTGAATCAACAAAGAACGATACAAAACTCGGTGTTGTTGCTATGGGATATGCCGATGGAATTCCACGTATCGCACATGATGCAGGTATCTGGATTGCAGGTCAGTGCGCTCCAATAATCGGACGAGTCTCAATGGATCAATTTGTCGTCAACCTTGGCGCTGGCGCGAAGGTGAAATCAGGGGATTGGGTCACGATTTTCGGCAGCGGTTCGCATGGCGAGTACACAGCAGATGATTGGGGGCGCGCATCACAATCAATTAATTATGAGATTGTGACCCGAATCGGCCCACGTGTGCCTAGAATTTACGGACCTCATGTCTACTAGTTTTAATCTTATGAAAGGGAGTCTCTTGTGAGTGAAGTAGCAGGACTCTCGATCTCAAATCTCACCGTTAAGTTTGGTGGATTAGTAGCACTCGATGATGTCTTTATCGATATCGCACCCAACACAATCGTTGGCCTTATCGGTCCTAATGGTGCAGGAAAGACAACCATCTTTAACTCGATTTCAGGATTAGTCACTCCAGCTAGCGGAACAATTTCAATTCACGGCCAATCAATGGATTGGCCTGCACCGCATCAGCTAGCCGAGTTCGGTATTGCCAGAACGCTGCAGGGAGTTGGCCTCTTTAGTGGATTAACAGTTCTTGAAAATGTCATGATGGGCGCCGACAAGACAAGTGGCACTCACTTCTTTAAAGATTTGCTGGGGCTTTCAGGAAAAGCCGAAAGTATGCTTCGTAGACGTGCAATGGATGCACTTGCATGGGCTGGTGCACTTGATAAAGCTGACAAGATGCCTGGAGATCTGACCTACCCAGAGACTAAACGTGTATCGATTGCCCGCGCACTCGTTTCAAATCCAAAGATTCTCTTACTCGATGAACCAGCTGCTGGTCTTGGGCAAGATGACATTGATAAATTCGCGGCTCTCTTGCGACAGTTAAAGCAACGCTGCGCAATCATTATCGTTGAGCACCACGTCGACTTCATTGGCGCTATCTCAGATCAGGTTTATGTACTTAACTTTGGAAAAGTTATCTCAAGCGGAACATTCGATACTGTGAAGCGCGACCCTGCCGTCCTTGCTGCCTATCTTGGCACTTCTTCACAGAGCGGCACAGATGCACTTGGGGGAGCCCATGCTTAAAATTGAAAACTTAATAACAAGTTTTGGTTCTGTCGTCGCACTCGACGGCGTTTCGCTATCGGCGCAAGATTCAAAGATCACCACTGTTATTGGTGCTAATGGTGCAGGAAAGAGCACGCTGCTTCGCACTATCTCTGGCCTTGAGCACCCGTCGAGTGGATCAATTACGTGGCAGGGCCAATCAATTGTTGGCCGTCGCCCTGAAGATATTGTCCGCATGGGTATTGCCCATGTTCCTGAAGGTCACGCAGTTATCTCAGAACTCAGCGTTGAAGAGAACATCACAATGGGATCCCTCTTTCGCCGTAGAAAATTCAAGTCAGATGTCAGCGCTGCAACGGAGGAGATGTACACACTATTTCCTCGCCTTAAAGAACGTCGTAAGCAATTAGCCGGAACTCTCTCGGGTGGAGAACGACAAATGTTGGCCATTAGCCGCGCACTTGTCTCACGCCCAAAACTTCTTCTTCTCGATGAGCCATCGCTTGGTCTTGCACCACTAGTGGTTGAGCAGATTATTGATTCAGTTAATACTCTCTGCCGCACAACTGGGCTTACCGTGCTGCTTGTAGAACAGAATGCGAATACAGCACTTGGCGTTGCAGATCATGGAGTTCTTCTTGCCCTGGGTAAAGTTGTTGCAGATCGCCCAGCAGCAGAGTTAAAGGCAGATGCCACCCTACGAGCTGCTTACTTGGGGTATTAATAATGAATACATTCTTAGCAGCCCTTTTCTCTGGCACATCACGCGGTGCAATCTTTGCACTCGTCGCTCTTGGCCTCGTAATTGTTTGGCGCGGTGCCGGAATCGTGAACTTTGCACAAATGGGCCAGGCGATGTTCAGTACATATATCGCCTCTACCTTAATCACCAATGGCAATAGTTACTGGGTTGGTTTTGTTGTTGCACTTCTTGCAGGTGCGGTCATGGGTGCGATACTGGATATCTTTGTGATGCGTCCGCTTTCAAATAAGAAGAAGACAGAGCTTCTTGCCTCTGAATCTATGCGAGCAGCTATTCCCGTTATTGCATCTCTTGGAATTTTAGGAGTCCTTCAGGCACTTGCCGGAATTCTCTGGGCAGCGGAAGAACGTGGATTTCCGGCGCCTGTAAAGCAAGAGGGATTTTCGATTGCAGGAAATCTCATGCCATTTACCGCCTTTGATTTATTCGTGATTTCTTCCGTGCTGATCACTTTAGTAATCACAACCCTCTTCTTTACCAAAACAGGCATCGGGCTAGCCATGCGAGCCACTGCACTTAATCAAGAAGTTGCAAAACTTAGCGGTATTCGAACTAACCGGACTCGCACCATCAGTTGGGCGATTTCGGGGGCTGCTTCATCTCTTGCAGGTTTATTGATTACACCCACATCGAATCTTTCTCCAAATACTTTAGATCTTGTTCTGATTGTTGGATTCACTGCGGCAGTTGTTGGTGGTTTAGATAGCCCAGCGGGCGCTGTTCTTGGTGGACTTATTCTCGGAATGGTTATCTCTTTTGTAACTTTCTATGACACTCCAGAAGATGTCTTCTTAGCAATTCTTGCAGTGCTCTTGCTTGTATTGATTATCAGACCTCGTGGCATCTTAGGTTCAAAGGATGTGCGACGTGTTTAGTTTCAAGAGCAAGTCAATCGCTCGCGAGAGCTTAATTCGCACACTTATCTTTACTCTTGCAATTCTTTGGATTGGCTCCACCTTTGAGGCATACAATCAAGCGCAATTAGCTGTAGTACTTATTCTCTTTATTGGTGTTCTTTCCGTGACGATGCTGACCGGAATTTCGGGTCAACTTTCTCTCGGTCAAGGCGCGCTGATGGCAGTCGGTGGTTATTCAACGGCCCTTCTTATGGTGAACTACAAGATCTCACTCTGGGTTGCAGTTCCACTTTCTATTCTCTCGGCTGCGATAGCGGGACTATTGCTGGGTGTCGCAGCTGCACGTTTAAGTGGTCCATACCTTGCAGGTACAACTTTGGTCATCGCGCTTGCAATTCCAACTATTGCAAATCGATTCATGTCTGTCTTTAAAGGTGATGAAGGTCTTCCAGTCGACGTGGGATATCCACCAAAGTGGTTTAGCAATATATTTGGCGAACCTTCTTATGAACAGTGGCAGTTATATGTCGCTCTCCCATTTGCAGCCATTGCACTCTTCTTCGCTTCAAATATTCTGCTCTCGCGCACAGGTCGCATGTGGAAATCAATTCGAGATAACGAGACGGCGGCTGCGCTTAGCGGCGTTAATTACTCACGCCAGAAAATTTATGTATTTATCATCTCCTCAACTTTTGCCGGACTATCTGGTGCGCTCTATGGGCTACGCGGACTTGTTGGACCTAGCGTCTATCCAGTCTCGCTATCTTTGACGCTACTAACAGCAGCGGTTCTCGGTGGAATTCGCAGCATCTCGGGTGCATTTATCGGAACCGTTATCGTGGTCTTCTTGCCTGATTGGATCGAACTGGTCATTGGAAACTTTGAATTGAGTGAACAAGTCTCGAACTTCTTACCGGCTCTGATTTCTAGTTTGCTCCTCATCCTGACAGTGGTGATTAACCCCGCTGGGGTTGCAGGAACCAAGCTCCATAATCACAAGTAGCCGTACCTAGATTTCTTATAAATAATTGTTATAAAAGCGGCCTTACCGATTGGTATCACCCGCTTCGGCCAGCGAGTTTCTTCACTTTCCGTTCACTTTCTCTTCCGATTCTGTTAGCGTAACGGCGTTCTGGCCCACTTCTGGGCTGGTGGCAATGGAGCCGCTAGACGTAGCCTCATTGCACTTACGGCAAAGAGAAAGAGTGAATGCAGTGAATAATCGTGCATCTCTGTCCCGATCACCTCGTAAATTCCTTGCTGCCACTGCTGCGGTTCTTGCTGGAGCTCTCGTGCTCACAGCAATGCCTGCACAGGCTGCAAAGACTCCAGGTGTAAGCGACACTGAAATTGTTCTTGGAATGCAGCTGCCACAAACTGGCGCAGCTAGCCCAGGCTATAACAAGGTAGATGACGCAATCCGCGCCTACTTTGATTATGTAAATTCAAAAGGTGGAGTTAACGGCCGCAAAATCACTTTGGTCGTAAAGGATGACACCTACAAAGCTGGACTTACAGTTTCTACTGCATCAGCTTTGATCAATAAAGATAAAGTATTTGCAATGGTTGGCTCCGTTGGTACACAGACTCACATCTCTGTTATCAAGGACATCAACCGTCGCGGTATTCCTGATCTCTTTGTAAACAGCGGTTACAGCGGTTTCTACACAGATCCTAAGAAGTACCCAACTACATTCGGTGGTCTTGGTACTTATGTTGCAGAAGCAAAGATTCTTGGAAAGTACATCAAGGAAACTTATGCTGATAAGACAGTAGGAATTTTGTACCAGACAGATGACTTCGGCCGTAACACTGTTGAAGGTCTTGCAACAGCTGGAGTGACATTCACAGCTAAGAAGACTGCAGCAACATTTATCGCCGGAACACAAGGTGGCGGACTTGATGCACAGATGCAGCAGCTCAAAGACAACAAAGTCGATGTCGTTGTAGTTGGTGCAGTTGCCTCTGCTTATGCAGCTGCCGTTGGATCTGCTTTGAAGATTGGCTACAAGCCACAGTTCGTTGTGATCTCAGTCGGATCTGATGCAACAACATTCCAGACAATTCTTGGTGCAAAGGGAACTCCCGCAGCAACTTCTGCGGCGCTCTTGGCCGGAACAATCTCAGCATCACATGCGCCAGCACCTGGTGAAGCAGATGATGAGTATGTAAAGGCATTCAAGAAGATCAATGATGAATTCAATAAGGGTCCAAGCAAGACTTGGGATAACAACGTTCTGCAAGGCATGAACATTGGTTACCTCACTACTGCTGCACTTCAGGGCGCTGGTAAGAACCTCACACGTCCAGGAATCATCAAGTACATCGAAAACAATGCATCGAAACTTTCAAGTGCTGCTCTTGCTCCACTTGGATACTCTGCAAAGACTCACGAAGCTTTCACTGGCTTCTGGATCGGTAAGTACGATGCAACTACATTGCTCAAGCCAATCGATGGAACACGAAAGATGTGGACTACAGATTCAGGTAAGGGTGCTGTAACAGAACTTAAGTACACACGTCCTGCAATCGCAGCTGATGCACTACCAAAGGTTGGTTAATCACATGAAGCTATCAACTCGTAAATTAATTGCATCACTCGGTGCAGCTGCACTTCTATCAACAGTTGCAGTGGTATCAATCCCTGCAGCAAACGCTGCTGCTCCAACATGTACAACTGTTGCTGAAGTTGAAACATGTAACGGAACACTTGCAAACGGTGCGGCATATAGATTCGTGGTGCCAGGTAACTTCAGAGGAACTATGTTCTTCTGGGAGCACGGCATTCGCGCGACGTATCCTGGTATTTCAGCAGTTCCAACAGGAATTGAAGAGATCACACCAGCAAACTCAGTAACTGGAAAAGACATCACGAAAGAGATGCTTAAGGCTGGTTATGGCGTTGCTGCATATGACGGAACCGTTAAAGGTCTTCGTGGTTGGAATAGCGCCTACCGAGTAGATATGCTCAAGGAAGTTATCGATACTGCGGTTGCTAAGTACGGTAAGAAGATTCAGAAGAAGGTTGTTTACGGTTCATCACAAGCTGGTTCAATCATCACACCATTTGTAGAGAAGTACCCAACCTATGCTGACTCAGTCGGAATCTTGGCGGGAGTTACACCTTCTGTTGCAGATTCGATTCAATCAGCATGCGATATTTTCTACATCCTTAGCATCTTCGCTGATCCAACAATTAAGGGTTGCACAGCATTTGGTACTAAGGGAGTTCCTGGCCACATGGCATCTGCAGGAGAACTCCTCAAGGTCGTTGCACTACTTAAGACTTGGGGCGTAAACCTTGGTGCACCTGGACTTGAATACCCTGCAGCACTTAAGGGATCTCCAATCCCACAACGTTCTGCGCTCTTGCTCACTGGTCTCTTGACTGGCGTTCCAACAAAGAGTGCACACATGGATGGAATTTCAACAAGCGCAGTTGTTGCAGAACACAGCATCAATGCAACAGTTGCAATTCTTGAAAATCTTGGTGAAGCGGTTGCAAGTGGTGTTATAGCTGGGCAATCACTTTCAGAAATTACAGGTCCTGGTTTCTACGACAACACGAAGACTGATTGGGCAGCGATGCTCGATGAGGGCGATTCTGGTCGTTACAACCTCGGGCTTTCAGGTGATGAAGCAATCACAGCAATGCTTGCAGTGCTCAAGGGCGCTCCACGTGTAACTGGAAATGCAGATGCAATCGCTAAATTCAAGGCGCTTGATAAGTCATCATTTACATCAAAGCATCCAACAATCTTGCTATCAAACGAAGCAGATCGTCTGGTCTTTGCTGGCAACTCTGCTCGCTACGTAGACCGCAAGCGTGAGGTTTATGAGAAGGATGTTAAAGCATGGAAGGTGTTCAAGAAGGGGCCAATGCCACTTTGGAACACTCGTGCTCTCTATGCAATGACACCAGAGACATATACCAAGTTCACTGCAACAGGAGCTCCAGATTTAACTGCAGCTCCAGCAGTGTCAGGTGTTGGTCACCAGACATTCACAACCAAGCAGATGAAGGCTTGGGTCGATATGTTGGCGGTTGCTGCAAAGTCAGGGAAGGTTCCAACTGATTCCTATGTTGAATACATAGCAACTAAGGTTCCTTACCTCAATGGCGATGTTGATTATCGTCCAAGTGATCTGAAGTACAACTTCGGTTACTAATCAAAGCTGATTAACGAAAGGGCTCCGGGCAACCGGGGCCCTTTCGTTTTGCATGAATAGTTAGCCCCGTGAACTATCCTTCCCATGTGAGAATCCAAACCGCTGCCGATATGCACGCGCTCGGCATGCGCCTGGGATCACTCTGTAAGGCCGGAGATTTAATTCTGCTCAATGGTCCTCTTGGAGCTGGCAAGACAATTCTTGTTCAAGGTATCGGTGAAGCACTGGGAATTAGCGATGTCACGTCTCCTACTTTTGTTATCTCTCGAATTCATAAAGCACCCCTTTCACTTATTCACGTCGATGCTTACCGCTTACTAGAAGGCGGAAATGCAGCTGCGTACTTGGATGATTTAGATCTAGATACGCCACGCGAGAGTGCAGTAACTGTTATCGAATGGGGCGGGCAAGAGTCTGCGCGTTTAAGTGACCAGCGTCTTGAAATCACTATCGATCGCACAGAAGAAGTGCGTGAAGTAACGGTTAAAGCTGTCGGAGAACGTTGGCAGGGGATTTCACTATGACGATCTCGCTCGCGATAGATACCTCTACCTCAATGACCATTGTCGGGATCATTGAGGATGGCGCTGTGCTCTTTGAAGAGGCTCATGAAGGTGCAACTGACCACGGGCGTGCACTAAGCGAGTTAGTTGCAAAAGCTCTTAAAGTTTCTAAGCCACCGCACCAAGTCGTGGTTGGAATGGGACCAGGTCCATTTACTGGGTTGCGTGTAGGAATTGCCTTTGCGCAGACTTTTGCGCTGGCACGCGATATTCCGGTTATTGGTGTTTGTTCACTGGATGCAATCAAAGTAGATCAAGGCGAATACACCGTTGCAATCGATGCAAGACGTAAAGAGATTTACTGGGCTTCATACAAAGATGGAGTTCGCGTCGATGGACCCACTGTCAGTAAACCTGCTGAAGTAGAAAATTTCATCATCGATGTATATCCAGATATGAGCAAACTTGTTGAACTTTCCAAGAACCAGAACGTTACAGAACCTATGTACTTACGTAGACCTGATGCAGTACCAACGGCGGAGCGATGATGATTACCTATCGCCAACCTATTGCTTTGGATATTCCAGTTCTCGTTGGATATGAACGCGAACTATTTCCATATTCGCCTTGGACTTCTGCACAATTTAAAGAAGAGTTTGCCGGCATTCCGCGTACTCGCTTTATGAGCGTAGCCGAGAGCGAGAATAAGATCGTTGGGTATTGCGGTGTATTTGTGCCGGCACCTGGCGTTGAGGCAGACATTCTTACTGTTGCCGTATTGCCAGAATTTCGCAGACAAGGCATTGCCCGCGAATTTATGCGCCTGATTGAGCAATGGTCGCAAGATCGTGGAGCCAGCGCGATGATGTTGGAAGTTGAGCACACCAATGAATCTGCAATCGAGCTCTATAAAGCGCTGGGTTATATGAAGATTTCCGTACGTATGGATTATTACGGACCAGGTAACGATGCCTTTGTGATGCGAAAGGATTTCGCGTGATGGAGCCAATTGTTCTGGGAATCGAAACTTCGTGTGATGAGACAGCAATCGGAATCGTGCGCGGTCGCACCTTGCTTGCCAATGAGATTGCATCCAGCGTTGATGAACATGCACGTTTTGGGGGAGTTGTTCCTGAAATCGCATCACGCGCACATCTGGAAGCAATCTTGCCGAGCATCGAACGGGCAGTTAAAGATGCAAAGATTTCTCTCAAGGATATCGATGCAATTGCAGTAACTGCAGGCCCTGGTTTAGTGGGAGCACTTCTTGTTGGAGTCGCATCGGCAAGTGGATTGGCTCAAGGACTTGGCCGCCCGTTATACGGAGTCAATCACTTAGCAGCACACGTTTCAGTAGATTACCTAACGCATGACAAACCCGCCGATCCAACAATTGCACTCTTGGTCAGCGGCGGACATTCATCTTTGCTGCAAGTTGATGACATCACGGGTTCCATTACAAAGCTTGGCGCAACGATGGATGATGCAGCGGGCGAGGCATTCGACAAGATTGCACGAATTCTTGAACTCGGATTTCCTGGCGGACCAGCAATCGATCGCGAGGCGACAACCGGATCGTCTACAGCAATTGATTTTCCCCGCGGACTAACAACATCTAACGACTGGGCAACCCGTCCTTACGACTTCTCATTTTCAGGTCTTAAGACAGCAGTGGCTCGTTACCTTGAGAGCACTCCAAGTTATGTTCGCGCAGATGTTGCTGCATCATTCCAAGAAGCAATTGTTGATGTGCTTCTACTCAAAGCACTCGCCGCGTGTAAATCCTCAGGCATTGATTCACTTGTAATCGCAGGTGGAGTGGCCGCTAATTCACGTCTTCGAGCTGTGGCCACTGATCGCTGTGCCAAGGCCGGAATCGAGCTTCGAATCCCGAGCCCAGCCCTGTGTACCGATAACGGGGCGATGGTCGCAGCACTGGGCAGCCTGATGCTCTCGGCCGGCCGCCCAGCCACACGAGGGGCCTTTGACGCAGATTCCAGCCTCAAGGTGGAGCAAATCAGCCTCTAGAAGGTTCAATTTGCAGGCGGGAATACACCGCCCTAGGCTTGGCGTTAGCACTCAAGGGTCGACACTGCTAACGCAGGTGAGCCCCAGGTAAGTGGATATATACCGAAGTAATACTTGAATATAAAGGAGTACCACCATGGCAGTAGCCATTAAGCCGCTCGAAGATCGCATCGTTGTAAAGGCAAATGAAGCCGAGACAACTACAGCGTCAGGTCTCGTTATTCCAGATACAGCGAAAGAGAAGCCACAAGAAGGAACAGTTGTTGCAGTTGGCCCAGGTCGCTTCGATGATGGCGCTCGCGTACCTATGGATGTAAAGGTCGGCGATGTCGTTCTCTACAGCAAGTACGGCGGAACAGAAGTTAAGTACAACAACGAGGAGTACCTCGTACTCTCTGCTCGCGACATCCTCGCGATTATCGAGAAGTAATCCATGGGAAAGATGCTTGAATTCGACGAGCACGCTCGTCGCGCAATGGAACGTGGTGTCAACCAGCTGGCTGACACCGTCAAGGTAACGCTTGGACCTAAGGGTCGTAACGTCGTTATCTCAAAGTCATTTGGTGCGCCAACCATTACAAACGATGGCGTAACAATTGCAAAAGAGATTGAACTCTCTGATCCAGTAGAGAACATGGGCGCACAGCTCGTTAAAGAAGTTGCTACAAAGACCAACGATGTCGCTGGTGATGGAACAACAACTGCAACAGTTCTTGCTCAGGCAATGGTGAAGGAAGGTCTTCGTAACCTTGCAGCCGGCGCACAGCCAATGGATCTCAAGCTTGGCATCGAAGCAGCAGTTGTTGCTGTCTCTGACCGCCTTCGTGAAAATGCAACAGTAGTTAAAGACAAGGCTCAGATCGCTGACGTCGCAACTATTTCTGCACAAGATCGCGCAATCGGCGAACTCATTGCTGAAGCGATGGATAAGGTCGGCAAGGATGGAGTCATCACTGTAGAAGAAGCTTCTACAACTGCTCTTGAGCTCGAATTCGCAGAGGGTATGCAATTCGATAAGGGCTACATCTCTCCATACTTCGTCACTGACCAAGATCGCATGGAGTCAGTTCTAGATGATGCTTACATCCTCATCTCTGCCAACAAGATCTCAGCTCTTCCTGAACTCCTTCCTCTTCTAGAGAAGGTTTCACAGGCAGGCAAGCCGCTCTTGATCATCGCAGAAGATGTCGAAGGCGAAGCGCTATCGACTCTCGTTGTAAACCGCATGCGCGGAGTATTTACATCAGCTGCAGTGAAGGCACCAGGTTTCGGAGATCGTCGCAAGGCAATGTTGCAAGACATCGCAATCTTGACTGGCGGAACAGTTATCTCTGCTGAAATCGGAATGAAGCTTGAGGCTGCAACACTTGAAGATCTCGGTCGCGCACGTCGCATCGTTATCACCAAGGATGCAACAACAATCGTTGACGGAGCAGGCGATAAGGCACTCGTTGCTGGTCGCGTCTCGGAAATCCGTAACGAGATTGCTTCATCTGATTCAGATTGGGATCGCGAGAAGCTACAAGAGCGTGTTGCAAAGCTTGCCGGTGGCGTCTGCGTCATCAAGGTCGGCGCACACACTGAAGTTGAGTTGAAAGAGAAGAAGCACCGCCTTGAAGATGCTATCTCTGCAACTCGCGCAGCAGTAGAAGAAGGAATCGTTATCGGCGGTGGCGCAGCACTCGTACATGCAGCTGATGCACTTAACGACAACCTTGGATTTACTGGCGATAAGGCTGTCGGTGTTGCACTTGTTCGCAAAGCTTGTGATGAACCACTCCGTTGGATTGCCGAAAATGCAGGACTCGAGGGCTACGTAGTAGTCGCAAAGGTTCGTGCACTTAAGGCTAACGAGGGATTCAATGCTGCAACTGATGTCTATGGCGATCTTGCAAAAGATGGCGTCATCGACCCAGTGAAGGTAACTCGTTCAGCACTTGCTAACGCTGCATCAATCGCTGCGATGTTCATTACGACAGAAGCTGTTGTATTCGAACGTCCTGCAGATGCAGAACCAGCAGCTGCCGGTCACGGGCATTCACATGGCCCAGGAGGCCACTCGCACTAAGCACTAATTAGTAAAAGAGAAATCCCCCGTCACTATTTCTAGTGGCGGGGGATTTCTCTATTTCTTAGGAGAAATTATGATGCTTCTGAAATGCTTGGAATTCCGCGGCTCTCGAGAATCACGGCGCGATCATCTTCAGAGAGACCTCCCCAGATTCCGTAAGGCTCTTGCACTGCGAGCGCATGTGCGCGGCAGGCTTGAATAACAGGGCAGGAGGAGCAGACAGCTTTCGCTGCATTCTCGCGGTTGCGGCGACGTGGACCGCGTTCGCCATCAGGATGAAAGAACATCTCTGAATCCAACGAACGGCATGATCCTTCGTACTGCCACTCCCATTGCTCTGCAATTGGTTGAGGTAGTCGTGAAAGTTCGGCCATAACGGTGCTCCTTTTCGTGTGTATGAGGAGAATCTACAATCGTTTCATAGGTTGTTCAAGAGGCAACGCGCCAGAAGTTGTTCAAAGGGGCGAAATGTCCGATTTTCGACTGGTGAGTTAGGCCACTTCACGCCACGATAGCGCCATGGCAAAGCGCGCCCACGACGTCGTGGAAGAGAAACTCACCGTTGCTGCGGTGGCCCGCCAAATCGGCGTCGCACCAGCCACTCTACGTACCTGGGATCGCCGCTACGGCCTTGGCCCTTCAGAACATAACGATGGCGAACATCGCCGTTACTGCCCAGGAGATGTCGCAAGACTGATGACAATGCGACGCCTCATCGTTGCAGGAGTTTCTCCCGCAGAGGCTGCAGAGCAGGCAAGAAATTTTAAGGGCGTCATCAAGGTAAAGAAGATTGTTAAAGAATTTGAAGTTCGCGAAGAAGTTGTTGACGCTCTCTATAAGGCGCTGCAGAGTTTTGATCGCGCATTTATCGAAGAGACTCTGGCCCATGAAATCGCTGAGTACGGTGTAGAAGGTGCCTGGTCTGATGTCATTGTCCCAACCCTCTTTTTGATTGGTCAGGATTGGGAGAATGATCAGAAGGGCATTGAGGTAGAACACCTCTTCTCAGAAATCCTAAAGCGCACAATGCATAATCGAGTTGTTGAGTTAAAGAAGCCCGTTAATTCTCGCCCGGTACTTTTGGCAGCTGTTGGCGAGGAGCTCCATTCACTTCCTGTTTATGCATTGGCCGCGGCGCTCTGCGAGCGAAATATTCAGACCTATGTGCTCGGTGCAAGAACTCCACTTGAGGCGCTCTCTGCAATGGTTTCACGATGCGCACCTCCTGCGATTTTCTTATGGGCACAATTACCAAAGAATGCTGAAGAGAAGTACTGGCGAGAAATTCCATCGATCCGTCCAGCCCCTCGCATTGTTGTTGGGGGCCCTGGCTGGGATTCAGTGCAGTGCTCTGAAGTCATTAGGGCAGAGGGCCTGGAGCATGCCTGCGACGAGATCGAGCAGGCGCTAGGGGCTTAATTGAGCCGGTAGACTGCTCACTCGCGCAACGTTGAGGAGAGCCACTTCATGAGTATCGATTCTGAAAAGGTCGCGCTCCTTGGCCTGACATATGACGATGTCTTGCTCCTTCCAGATGCATCAGATGTTGTCCCTTCAGAGGTTGATACATCAACTCGCTTAACACGCAATATTTCATTGGCAGTTCCGCTGGTCTCTTCAGCGATGGATACCGTTACAGAATCAACGATGGCGATCGCAATGGCGAAGGCCGGCGGCATCGGAATCATTCACCGTAACTTGCCTATTGAAGAGCAAGTTACTCACGTAAAGCTTGTAAAGAACGTCGGCCTTTCAGGGGCAGCAGTCGGTGTTGGTGAAGATGGATTTGCTCGTGCGCAAGCGCTGATTGAAGCAGGCGTTGATGTTGTTGTTGTCGATACAGCTCACGGCCATCACCGCGCAGTATTGGATGCCATCGAGCGCATTAAGAAGTTCTCTTCAACAGTTGAAATTATTGGCGGCAATGTCGCAACTCGTGCAGGTGCACAGGCGCTGATCAATGCCGGAGCCGATGCAGTAAAGGTTGGCGTTGGTCCAGGTTCAATCTGCACAACTCGCGTTGTTGCAGGTGTTGGCGTTCCGCAAGTAACAGCAATTATCGAAGCAGCCAAGGCATGTAACAAAGCTGGCATTCCGTTAATTGCAGATGGCGGTCTTCAATATTCAGGCGATATCGTTAAAGCGATCGTTGCTGGTGCAAACTCTGTAATGCTCGGTTCACTTCTTGCAGGGTGCGAAGAATCTCCTGGCGAACTCGTTGAGATTGATGGTCGCAAGTACAAGGCATATCGCGGAATGGGTTCACTCGGTGCAATGCAATCTCGCGGTGAGAAGAAGTCATATTCTAAAGATCGCTATATGCAAGATGATGTTTTATCTGAAGACAAACTTGTTCCAGAAGGAATCGAAGGAAAGGTTGCCTACCGCGGACCTGTTGCAGAAGTAGTTCACCAACTTGTTGGCGGATTACGTAGCGGAATGGGATATGCAGGAGCACCTGATATCGAGACTCTTCGCCGTGAAGGACGCCTAATTCAAATTACTGCAGCTGGCTTACAAGAGAGCCACCCACATGATGTCTTGCATGTGGCCGATGCACCTAACTACAGCAAGAAGAAATAAGCCATGGATATCGAAATAGCCCCAGGAAAACGCGCCCGCCACGCATATTCATTTGAAGATATTGCAATAGTCCCGAGCCGACGTACTCGTACACCTGAAGAAGTATCTACTGCATGGCAGATCGACGCTTATAAGTTTGATCTTCCTCTTATTGCAGCCCCCATGGACTCAGTGGTTTCACCAGATACAGCGATCGCAATCGGAAAACTCGGCGGACTCGGAGTTCTTAATCTAGAAGGACTCTGGACTCGTTATGATGATCCACGTATTCCACTTGGTGAAATTGCATCAATGCCAGATAAGCATGCCACCCGTCGTATGCAAGAGATTTATGCAGCCCCTATTCGCCCAGAGCTCATCAAAGAGCGCATCAAGCAGATTCGCGACTCAGGCGTCACAGTTGCAGCTTCACTTTCACCACAGCGCACAGCAGAACTTCACAAAGCAGTTATCGATGCAGGTGTAGATATCTTCGTCATTCGTGGAACAACGGTTTCTGCAGAACATGTTGCAGCTGAAAATGAAGCACTTAATCTTAAGAAATTTATTTACGAACTCGATGTTCCTGTAATCGTTGGTGGCGTTGCTACAACAACGGGTGCACTTCACTTGATGCGTGCAGGCGCTGCTGGTGTTCTCGTCGGATTTGGCGGGGGAGCAGCACACACCACGCAAACAGTTCTTGGAATTCAGGTTCCAATGGCTACAGCAGTTGCAGACGTTGCAGCAGCTCGCCGTGAATATCTAGATGAATCAGGTGGACGTTATGTTCATGTGATTGCAGATGGTTCTGTTGGAAAATCAGGAGATATTGCAAAGGCAATCGCATGCGGAGCAGACGCCGTCATGATGGGTTCAGCACTTGCTAAGGCAGTTGAATCACCAGGACTTGGTTGGCACTGGGGATCTGAGGCTTATCACGCAGAAGTCCCACGCGGTCAGCGCGTAAATGTCGGAACAGTCGGAACGCTAGAAGAGATTCTCAACGGACCTTCACATGCATCAGATGGTTCGATGAATCTATTTGGCGCACTACGTCGTGCGATGGCCACATGTGGTTACTCAGATGTGAAGTCATTCCAGCGCGTAGAAATCATCATGCAGCATGGCCGATAGTCGACCAGTACTGGTCGTCGATTTCGGCGCACAGTATGCACAGCTGATTGCGCGACGAGTTCGCGAAGCACAAGTTTTCTCTGAAATTGTTCCATCTTCAATTACAGCTGCAGAAGTAGCAGCCAAGAACCCACAAGCAATCATTCTCTCTGGTGGTCCATCATCTGTTTATGCAGATCACGCACCGAAAGTTGATCCAGCAATCTTTGCGCTCAATATTCCAGTCTTCGGAATCTGTTATGGATTTCAGACAATGGCGGCAGCTCTTGCTGGCGTTGTTGCACAGACAGGTAAATCAGAGTTCGGTCGCACTCCTCTTTCAGTAAAGCCGGGATCAAAAATATTTGCAGGACTTCCTGATTCACAATCTGTCTGGATGTCTCACGGCGATGCAGTCTCTGAAGTTCCGTGCGGATTTAGCATTTCGGCATCAACTGCAGGTACACCGATTGCAGCATTTGAAGATGCCAGCGGCAAGCTTGCAGGCGTTCAATTCCACCCTGAAGTACTGCACACAGAACATGGCCAGGCTATCTTAAAGAATTGGTTGATCAACATCGCAGGATGTATACCAACATGGACAACCGAAAATATTGCCCACGATGAGATTGAAAAAGCGAAGAGCGTTATTGGAGATAAGCGCGTTATCTGCGGGCTATCTGGCGGCGTTGATTCTGCTGTGGCTGCCGCAATTATTCAGCGCGCTGTCGGCAAGCAACTCACCTGCGTCTTTGTTGATCACGGACTTCTTCGAAGCGGTGAGTCAGAGCAAGTCCAACGTGACTTCGTTGCAGCAACAGGAATTGAGCTTGTTGTTATCGATGCCCGCGAACAATTCTTAAACGCACTTGCCGGGGTCACAGATCCTGAAACGAAGCGAAAGATTATCGGCCGTGAATTCATTCGATCATTTGAATCAGCAGCTCGCGATATCGCAGCTGGTGGCGATGTGGAATTCCTCGTACAGGGGACCTTGTACCCAGATGTCGTTGAATCAGGTGGCGGCACAGGAACTGCAAATATTAAATCGCACCACAACGTTGGTGGCCTGCCAGATGATCTGAAATTTAAGCTTGTAGAACCACTTCGCACACTCTTTAAAGATGAGGTGCGCCAAGTCGGACTTGAACTTGGTCTACCTGAAGAGATTGTTTGGCGCCAACCTTTCCCAGGTCCCGGTCTTGGAATTCGCATCATCGGTGAAGTCACTGCAGAGCGTTTAGAGATTCTGCGTCATGCAGATTTGATTGCACGTGAAGAGCTGAAGGCAGCTGGTCTTGATCGCCAAATCTGGCAATGTCCAGTTGTGCTTCTTGCAGATGTTCGAAGCGTTGGCGTTCAGGGAGATGGCCGCACATATGGACACCCCATTGTTCTGCGCCCAGTATCTAGCGAGGATGCAATGACTGCAGATTGGTCACGCATTCCTTATGATGTGCTCGAGAAAATTTCAACGCGAATTACCAACGAGGTTCGTGAAGTAAATCGCGTCGTACTTGATGTAACCAGTAAGCCACCAGCAACGATTGAATGGGAATAAGGAATAGGAATGCGAATTTTAGCCATGAAGAGAATTACCGTAACAACTTTATTTGTAAGTCTTTTGATGACTTCACTCTCATTCACTCCGACTCAAGCGGCGACACCTTCAAAAATCGTTTGCAAGACAACAACGGCTAAAGCTCGTACGCCTATGAAGACCAACCCTCCACAAACTGTCGCCAAGAAGCTTCCAAAGAAGTTAACTCTGCGCACAAATTGCGGCAGCATTGAGATTGCACTCGATCCTAAGGCGCCATTTACCGTTACACAGATTTCAGCCCTGGCTCGCGCTGGTTACTACAACAAGACGTTATGCCACCGCGAAGCAATCTCTGGTTTCTATATGTTGCAGTGCGGCGATCCAACTGCGCAGGGCAGCGGAGATCCAGGATTTTCTTATCCTGATGAGAACCTTCCAATAGGTAAATCTCTTACCTATCCTGAAGGAACTGTCGCAATGGCGAACTCAGGTCCAAATACCAATGGCAGCCAATTCTTTCTGGTCTTCGGAGATTCACCAGCCCTTGGGCCCTCTTACACAATCTGGGGAAAGATCACCAAAGGCCTCGATGTTCTGAAATTTATCGCATCAAAGGGCGTCGATAATCCAAGTGGAATCGGAGCACCAAAGATTAAGGTTGCAATCGAATCTGCAATCGTTAGCTAATTAATCTAAAAATTAATTTGTATTTACGATTTTAAAAGCTTCAGCAATTCTGCCTTCGGGTAATCCACCTAAGCCTGCATTGCGCTGGCCCCATTCGCGGAGCATATTTTCAAGCTCTGTATTGTGCGCTGTCTGAGATGCATGCTCTTTAAGAGTCTTGACCTTAATGTCGAAGGTAGAAGTGATATCTACAAAGTGATCTGGATGAGCATGGCCCTGCATCCACACTTCCTTTACCTTCCAAGGTTGTAGCCCTTCACTCTCCATCAAATCTGTAAATGCATATGGGTTACGTGCATCTGGATAGACAGCCTGAATTGTCGCTTCACCTGCAGCTAAGTGATCAGGGTGGCTGGCACCGATGCGCTCCCAGTTACGTTCAGGAGATTGGCAGACAATTCGATCTGGCTTTACGCGACGAATCTGGCGGACAATATCTTTGCGAAGAGCGATAGTTGCTTCGAGATGGCCATCTACATAATTAAGAAATGTGACATCAGAGATACCGAGGACAGCGCATGCCGCACGTTGTTCGCGCTGGCGAACTGCTGGCATCTCTTCCATCGTGTATTCAGATTCTTCGCCACCTTGATCGCCATTTGTGCAGAGCACGTAAGAGACTTCAATACCCTTCTGAACCCATTGAGCAATAGTTCCGGATGCACCGAAATCTGAATCATCTGGGTGAGCGTTGACGACTAATACGCGCTTGATCTCTGAATCTGCTAACGGCTCCACAATGCAACTTTCTCTACGTGTGGGTGAATCCTAATAGACTCCCCGCCATGACTGCGACCGACCCATTGCTAGACGGACTTAATCCGCAGCAACAGAAGGCGGTTTCACATGCCGGAACTCCTCTCTTAGTAGTCGCTGGTGCAGGTTCTGGAAAGACTCGAGTTCTCACTCGTCGTATCGCCTACATCATGGCTCGACGAGAAGTTCGTCCCTATGAAATTCTTGCAATTACCTTTACCAATAAAGCCGCCGGCGAGATGAAAGAACGCGTCACAGAGCTCGTTGGTCCGATTGCAAAATCAATGTGGGTCTCAACCTTTCACTCATCATGTGTACGAATGTTGCGCCAAGAGGTGGAGCGCCTTGGTTACAGCAGCACCTTTAGCATCTACGACTCTGCAGATTCCCAGAAACTTATTTCGCGGGTTATGGAGACTCTCAACCTTGATCCTAAGCGCTACCCAGCTCGTCAATTCCAGAACTTGATTTCAAATGCAAAAAATGAATTACAGACTCCGTACGAATACTTGTCGGCTGCCACAAATCAATTTGAAACGATTGTTGCCGATGTCTACACCTTGTATGAAAAGCGCCTGCAGCAAGCAAATGCGATGGATTTCGATGATCTGATTATGAAGACGGTGCAAGTCTTGCAGAAGTTCCCTGAAGCAAAGGCGCGCTTTAGATCGCGCTTTCGCCACATCTTGGTCGATGAGTATCAAGATACTAACCACGCCCAGTATGTATTGATCAAAGAGCTCACCGGCGTTGAAGGCGATGGTTTCCCACTCGCTGAACTCTGCGTCGTAGGTGATGCCGATCAATCCATCTACGGATTTCGCGGCGCAACTATTCGCAATATTCTGCAATTTGAAGTCGATTATCCAAACGCCTCAACTGTTTTGCTTGAGCAGAACTACCGTTCAACGCAGAATATTCTCAATGCGGCAAATGCAGTTATCACCAAGAATGAGTCACGTAAAGAGAAGAACCTCTGGTCTGATGCTGGCTCTGGCGCTCCACTTACTGGATACGTTGCAGAATCTGAATACGATGAGGCTGAATTTGTTAAGGGCGAGATTCGCTCTCTGCAAGATATGGGCCATTCAAATCCTGGAGACACTGCAGTCTTCTATCGCACCAATGCTCAATCACGTATCTTTGAAGAAATCTTTATGCGCGCTGCTATTCCATATAAAGTCGTTGGTGGCCTTCGCTTCTATGAAAGAAAAGAAGTTAAAGACTTACTTGCCTATCTTCGAGTACTGGCAAACCCCGATGATGAAGTCTCACTGCGCAGAATCATCAACTTCCCAAAGCGTGGCATCGGAGATCGCGCCCTGGAAGAAGTTGAAGCATTCTCAGCGCTTCACGGAATCTCGTTCTGGAACGCTCTCTTGCGCGTCTCTGAAGCGACAGCGGTTCCCAATAAAGCTGCCCAATCGATAATGAGCTTTACATCAATGCTTGTAGCCCTTGCGACGCTGGTTGAGGCAAAGACAAAACCTTCAGTGATCATCGAAGCGGTTCTCGAACAATCTGGCTTGTTAACAGAGCTTGAGGCAAGTAAAGATCCGCAAGATGAAGTCCGCGTTGAGAACTTAAAAGAACTTGTCTCTGCATCAATGGAGTATGAAGAGCGACCATTTGAGGAACTCGGCGAAGATGAAGAGATTTCACTCTCTGGCTTCCTCGAAAAAGTTTCGCTCGTTGCTGATGCCGATGAGATTCCTGATGGAGAAGATCATGGGGGAGTTGTAACGTTAATGACTCTGCACACCGCTAAAGGTCTTGAATTTCCAACAGTCTTTCTCACCGGCATGGAAGATGGAATCTTTCCTCACGCCAGAACTCTTGATGATCCAAAAGAGATTGAGGAAGAGCGACGTCTTGCATATGTTGGTTTAACACGTGCAGAAAAGCGCCTCTATATTTCTCGTGCTGAGTATCGATTAACTTTCGGAACTCCCAAGTACAACCCTGCATCTCGCTTCCTTGATGAGATTCCAGCAGAACTCATTGAATGGCAGAACGAAGGACGTTCGACATTTACGACCTCATCTGCGGTAAAGAAATCTCGATTGCCTTCAGGGCCACCACCTCGCGCCACCGGAAAGAAATCAACGGCTATGGTTCTCGAGGTCGGCCAACGTGTGTCTCATGACACTTTCGGCCTTGGAACAGTTGTTGCACTAGCTGGTGAAGGTGATAAATCTGAGGCGACAATTAATTTCGGCGCCTACGGAGATAAGCGCCTTCTGCTGCGCTATGCCCCTGTCACAGCACTTTAATTTAGGACTTAAGATTGGGCTCTAGTTACGCCGATCCCATCTAAAGGAGCCCATCTGTGGATCTCTACGAATACCAAGCCCGCGATCTCTTTGAGAAGCACTCTGTTCCAGTATTACTTGGAGCAGTTGCAACAACAGCAGATCAAGCACACGATGCAGCTGCAAAGATGGGCGGCAAAGTTGTCGTAAAGGCACAGGTAAAGGTCGGTGGACGCGGTAAGGCGGGCGGCGTAAAGCTGGCAGTTGATGCCCTGGACGCGAAAGAAAAGTCAGCTGCGATTCTTGGAATGGATATCAAGGGCCACACTGTTCATAAAGTGATGATTGCTCAGGCAGCTCCAATCGAATCTGAATATTACGTTTCAATTTTGCTCGATCGCTCCAACCGTACATTCCTTGTCATGGCATCTGTTGCCGGCGGAATGGAAATTGAAGAAGTTGCACATACAGCGCCCGAAAAATTAGCGAAGGTTCCAGTAAGTGCTGTTGATGGAATCTCATTGGCAAAGGCGAAAGAGATTGTTGCGCAGGCACAATTTCCTGCCGATGTTGCAGACCAAGTTGCCGATGTGTTGGTAAAACTTTGGGAGACATTCCAATCAGAGGATGCAACTCTTGTAGAAGTAAACCCACTTGTTAAGACCGAAGATGGTCGCATCGTTGCACTTGATGGAAAAGTCACTCTCGATGAGAATGCAGATTTCCGCCAGCCAAGTCACGAAGCGCTTGTCGATCACGACACCGCCAACGCACTTGAAGCTGCAGCGAAGGAAAAGGGCCTTAACTATGTAAAGCTCGATAACGGCCAGGTCGGAATCATTGGAAACGGTGCAGGACTTGTTATGTCAACTCTCGACGTTGTCGCTTACGCCGGAGAAAAGTTTGGTGGCATGCGCCCTGCAAACTTCCTAGACATTGGTGGCGGTGCATCTGCACAAGTTATGGCAGATGGACTCTCAATTATTCTCGGAGATCCTGATGTAAAGAGCGTATTCGTTAACGTATTCGGTGGAATCACTGCATGCGATGCTGTTGCAAATGGCATCGTGCAGGCACTCGAACTACTTGGTTCAAAGGCAACTAAGCCAATCGTGGTTCGCCTCGATGGTAATAACGTCCTAGAAGGTCGCGCAATTCTTAACGCAGCTAACCACCCACTGGTTGAGCAAGCTGAAACTATGGATGGAGCAGCATCACGCGCTGCAGAATTGGCGGCAAAGTAATGTCAATCTTTATTAACTCTTCTAGCAAGATCATCGTTCAGGGCATGACTGGCTCTGAAGGAACAAAGCACACACGTCGCATGCTCGCTTCAGGCAGCAAGGTTGTCGGCGGAGTTACACCAGGTAAGGGCGGACAGAGCGTCGATATCGACGGAACAACACTTCCAGTTTTTAACACTGTAGCGGAGGCAATGGCTGCAACTGGTGCAAATGTTTCTGTGGTTTTCGTTCCACCTAAATTTGCAAAGGCAGCTGTTATCGATGCAATTGATGCAAAGATGCCACTTGTCGTCGTTATCACCGAGGGAATTCCAGTTCATGACTCTGCATACTTCTATGCATACTCACTAAAGGCCGGAACAACTCAGATCATCGGACCTAACTGCCCAGGACTCATTAGCCCAGAACAATCAAATGTCGGAATCATTCCTGCAGATATCACTAAGCGCGGACCAATCGGGCTGGTTTCAAAGTCAGGAACACTGACTTACCAAATGATGTACGAGCTCCGCGATATCGGTTTCTCAACTGCAGTTGGTATCGGTGGAGATCCAGTTATTGGAACAACACATATCGATTGCCTTCGCGCATTCCAAGATGATCCAGATACAACTGCAATCGTCATGATCGGCGAAATCGGCGGAGATGCTGAAGAGCGTGCTGCTGCATTTATCTCTGAGTATGTAACGAAGCCAGTAGTTGGTTACGTTGCAGGATTTACAGCACCTGAAGGAAAGACGATGGGCCACGCAGGTGCAATCGTCTCTGGTTCTTCAGGAACAGCGCAGGCTAAGAAAGATGCGCTGGAAGCTGCAGGAGTAAAGGTCGGACAGACACCAAGTGAAACTGCGCAGTTGATGCGCGAAATCCTAGGTCGTTAATTCCACGATGCAACGCGTCCTCTCGGTCTCGTTGTCTCATGCGCTTCGTAGCGCAGCTTTCCTGATTCTTCCATTCTCATTTATCGCACTCATTGCATGGGCTACAGCCGGCAGCGCAAGTGGCAGTACAACGGATCCGATTCGTGGTGCAGTATGGATTTGGCTCGGTGCTCACCACGTTCCATTTCAATTAGCGCTTCCACCTACAGGTATTGCTGGCTACCTCACTTACCTACCCATAGGTGCAATCTTTCTACCATTTATCGTTATCCGAACTTCATTTCTTCGTGCGTTAGATCGATTGAAGGGTGACTATCACGATCTCAATAGTGTTCGACTAACTTTCTCAAGCGTCTACGCAGTTCTTGCAACAGCTCTAGCATTTGCAAGTAAATCAGAGCCCATTTCACCGCAGTGGTATTTAGCTCCGGTCTTCGCCTTCCTCATCGCACTCTTTGCGACAATGACGGTAGGCGTTCGGATAGCACCTTCTCGTGCCCTTCGAGTTGCCTCTCGTTTACTGGCACTGATTCTAGGAACTTCCCTTATCGCAGTTTCAATACTTATCTTCGTTAATTTGGACCAGATTAAGAAAATTACAATCTCACTTCAACCTGGGATATTCGGTGGAGTACTTCTCCTGCTTCTCAATATTCTCTATCTGCCTAATGCAGCAATTGCACTTGCCGCATATTTCTCAGGAACTGGTTTAGCAGTCGGTGCCGGAACAATCGTTTCTCCATGGTGGCATGAACTAGGACAGATACCTGCTCTGCCATTACTGGGAATACTTCCTGTTAATCGACAGCCACTTGCTCTCTTCGGAATCGCTTTCTTTATTGCGATAGGCGTGCTCTTGGCATACCTCGCTGGTGGCTTTGAATTAGCAACATACATACAGACTTTTATCTTTGTTATCGCTGGCCTAACAATCCTTGCCTACTTGGGTAGCGGTTCATTGATTACAGCTGAGATGGGCGCGGTTGGAGTATCAATCTGGAAGTTTGCACTCTCAATCATTGCTGAAATCGGAATCGGATCTGTAGCCACTTCCTTGATTCTCAATAAAGTGGGCTCCAACAAGGCGTTGCAGTGAAGCGAGTTGTAATACTCGCATCAGGTAGCGGCACCCTTGCGCAGGCAATATTCGATGCGCGGGCAAGTGAATTAACGCACGCAGATATCGTTGCCGTCATTACAGATAAATCTGGCGCTCAAGTTATTGAGCGTGCAGATGCAGCTTCCATTGAATCATTCGTAATTCCCATGTTGCCGGATCGCACCGAGTGGGATCGCGAGTTGGAAACACTCCTTGCAGCACTAAAGCCTGATCTCGTTGTCAGCGCTGGCTTTATGCGCATCTTGTCACCGAAGATTGTCGACCGATTTAAAGTCATCAACAGCCATCCATCGCTGCTGCCGCTCTTTCCTGGTGCGCACGCTGTGCGTGATGCACTTGCTGCAGGTGCCACTGAGTCTGGAACAACAATTCACTGGGTAGATGCAGGGCTCGATACAGGCGAGATCATCGCCCAGGAGCGACTCGACATTCTGGACTCTGATACCGAGGAGTCACTTCACGAACGCATTAAGATTCTGGAACGAGGTCTCATAGTTGCGACCATTGCACGGATACTGAGCAACATGGAGAAGACCAATGGTTGATCGCAAGAAAATCAGAAGAGCTTTAGTAAGCGTCTATGACAAGGATCGATTACTCGAACTTGGCCAGGTTCTTAATTCAGCAGGTGTCGAGATTCTCTCAACAGGTTCCACTGCAAAGAATTTACAAGCTGCTGGAATTCCGGTTATTGAAGTCAGCAGTTATACAGGTTTTCCAGAGATTATGGGTGGACGAGTAAAGACTCTGCACCCAAAGATTCATTCAGGAATTTTGGCGGATCAGAATAATCCTGAGCATTTAGATGCAATTGCGCAATTAGATATCGAACCCTTTGATTTAGTTGTCATTAATCTCTATCCCTTTGCTGCAACTCTGGCATCAGGTGCCGACTTTGCCGAATGCATTGAACAAATTGATATCGGTGGTCCATCAATGTTACGTGGTGCTGCAAAGAACCATGGCTCAGTTGCAGTTGTCTGCAACGAATCACAGTATGACCACGTCATCGCATCTATCAAGGCTGGCGGATTTTCTGCAGATGAGCGCAAGCGTTTAGCTCTCGAAGTTTTCCGCACAACAGCTGAATACGACCTCACCATCGCAAGTTGGCTTGGATCAACAATTTCTTACGAGATGGAAGACCTTGATTGGCTCGGGCTTATCTGGAAGCGCGAGAACTCACTTCGCTATGGCGAAAACCCACATCAGAGAGCCGCAATTTATCGCGGTGGTCCTTCAGGAATAGTAAATGCAGTGCAGGCGCATGGCAAAGAAATGTCATTTAATAATTACACAGATGCAGATGCTGCTTGGCGTTCTGCCCTAGATCATTCAGAACCATGCGTTGCAATCATTAAGCACGCAAACCCTTGTGGAATCGCTATTGGCGCAGATATTGCCGATGCCTATGCAAAGGCACATCTCTGTGATCCAGTTTCAGCATTTGGCGGAGTCGTAGCCGCAAATCGCAAAGTTACTGTTGCAATGGCAGAGCCACTTTCGCAGATTTTCACCGAGGTCATCATCGCGCCAGATTACGAGCCAGCAGCGCTAGAAATCTTGATGAGAAAGCCGTCTATTCGAATTCTTACTTGTACGCAGACACGGATTTCTCCACTGGAGCTGCGTCCTGTATCAGGCGGTGTATTGGTTCAAGAGACCGACCTCATCAATGCAGAAGGTGACAATCCAAAGAATTGGAAACAAGTTACTGGTGGCGCTGTCTCTGATTCTGTGATGAAAGATCTCGAATTTGCTTGGCGTTCAGTGCGTGCAGTCAAGAGCAATGCGATTCTCTTAGCCAAAGATGGTGCATCTGTTGGCATCGGAATGGGACAAGTCAATCGCGTTGACTCTGCAAAGCTTGCAGTTGATCGAGCAGGCGATCGCGTTGCAGGAAGCGTTGGCGCTTCTGATGCCTTCTTCCCATTTGCTGATGGCCTTGAGATTCTGACAGCAGCGGGCGTGACGGCCATTGTTCAGCCTGGCGGAAGCGTGCGTGATGAGGAAGTAATCGCTGCCGCACAAAAGGCAGGCGTTGCGATGTTCTTTACCGGAACTCGACATTTCTCTCACGCCTAGCCAAGCGATTAAGATAGTTATATGAGCGCGCAGATATTGGATGGAAAAGCACTTGCTACATCCATCAAGAAAGATCTCGCGATTCGCACCACAGCACTAAAAGCCCGCGGAATTACACCAGGACTCGGAACAGTACTTGTCGGAGATGATCCAGGTTCGCACTCTTATGTAGGTGGAAAACATCGCGATTGCCAGGAAGTCGGAATTAATTCAATTCGAGTAGATCTTCCAGGAAGTGCAACACAAGCGGATGTTTTAGCAGCAATTAAAAATCTCAATGCAGCTAAAGAGTGCACTGGTTATATCGTGCAACTTCCTCTGCCAAAGGCGATTGATACTCAAGTGATTCTTGAAGCGATTGATCCCGATAAAGATGCTGATGGATTGCACCCCATGAACCTCGGAAGACTTGTTGCCGGCTACGAGGCGCCGCTTCCATGCACACCTCGTGGAATTGTCGAACTCATCAACCATTACAAGATTCCGCTTGCTGGAGCTGAAGTTGTTGTCATAGGGCGCGGGCTAACCGTTGGTCGCCCGCTGGGACTCTTGCTAACTCGCAAGCAAGAGAATGCAACGGTAACGCTGACGCATACCGGTACTAAAGATTTAATTGCACATACAAAGCGCGCAGATATTGTTGTTGCGGCAATCGGACAGGCACACTTCCTCAAGGCCGAGATGATTAAGCCGGGAGCAACAGTTCTTGATGTTGGAATTTCGCGCACCGATGCAGGACTTCTTGGAGATGTAAATCCTTCAGTGATGGACGTTGCATCTTTCGTTGCGCCAATGCCTGGGGGAGTCGGACCGATGACTCGCGCAATGTTGCTCATGAATGTGGTCGATGCATGCGAGAGATAACCGCGCTTCAACTTCGCATCGCATATATTTTTATTGCACTCGGCGTACTTGCCGGAATCCTAGGCTTTGTTCGCACAGGGGCACTTCTCATCTCACTCGGTACCGGAGCAATCGCTCTGGCGCAGTGGGGCAAACGTAGATTTGAGCGCTATCTCCCATTGGCGATAGCGGTCGTACTCTTTGGGCTGGCAATAGCTCTGCCTAAGGGGTTGTAGAGTTCTCTCGATATCAAGATAAATACAAAGGACAGCCATGGCAAAGAAAGTCACCGTTGTAGGTGCAGGTTTCTACGGTTCAACAACAGCTCTTCGACTCGCTGAATACAACATCTTCGATGAAGTAGTTCTCACAGATATTCTCGAAGGAAAGCCTGAAGGTCTAGCGCTCGATATGAATCAATCGCGCTCCATTGAAGGCTTTGAGACAAAAATTATTGGTGCCACTACGACTCCCGAAGGTGCTGGCTATGAAAAGACAGCTAACTCAGATGTCGTTGTAATCACTGCTGGACTTCCACGTAAGCCAGGTATGAGCCGCATGGATCTCATCGGAGTAAATGCCGGCATTGTTCGTGGCGTTGCAGAAAATATCGCAAAGCATTCACCCAACGCAGTCATTATCGTGGTCTCAAACCCACTCGATGAGATGACAGCGCTCGCACAGCTTGCCACTAACTTTCCAAAGAATCGCGTGATGGGTCAGGCTGGGATGCTCGACACAGCACGCTTTACCAACTTCGTTGCAGAAAAACTGGGAGTTCCAGTTTCATCTGTAAAGACTCTGACCCTTGGTTCACACGGTGACACCATGGTTCCGGTTCCAAGTCGTTGCACAGTCAATGGCGCCCCACTCTCTGAAAAGTTATCTCAGACAGAGATTGATGAACTCGTTGATCGCACTCGTAACGGTGGTGCAGAAGTTGTTGCCCTGCTCAAGACAGGTTCTGCCTATTACGCACCATCTGCAGCAGCAGCTCGTATGGCTAAGGCTGTAATCGAAGATTCAGGTGATGTCATGCCTGTCTGTGCATGGGTCGATGGCGAATACGGAATTTCCGGTGTTTATCTCGGTGTTGAAGCAGAGATTGGTAAGAGCGGAATTCGCAAGGTTGTTGAAAGTGCTCTCACAGATTCTGAAGTTGCATCCCTCAAGGAAGCAGCAGAAGCTGTCCGCGCTAAGCAAGCAGATGTAAAGGATATGTAAAGATGAATAAAATCAAAGTTGAAGGAACAGTTGTAGAGCTCGATGGCGATGAGATGACACGCATTATGTGGCAATTCATCAAAGATTCATTGATCCTGCCCTACCTCGATGTAAATCTCGAGTACTACGACCTCGGCATGGAACACCGCGATGCAACTGATGATCAGGTCACTATTGATTCTGCTCGCGCAATCCAGAAGCATGGCGTTGGAATTAAGTGCGCAACGATTACTCCTGATGAAGCTCGCGTTAAAGAGTTTGGCCTTAAGAAGATGTGGAAGTCTCCAAACGGAACAATCCGCAACATCCTTGGCGGCGTAATCTTCCGCGAACCAATCATTATCAGCAACGTTCCACGCTTGGTTCCACACTGGACTAAGCCGATCGTTATTGGCCGTCACGCATTCGGCGATCAATATCGCGCAACCGATTTCAAGGTTCCAGGTGCAGGAAAGCTAACTCTCTCCTTCGTTCCAGCAGATGGCTCTGCTCCAACTGAATTTAACGTTTTTGACTTTGAATCATCTGGCGTAGCAATGGCTATGTACAACGTTGATGATTCAATTCGCGACTTCGCTCGTGCATCTTTGAACTATGGACTTCTTCGTAAGTTCCCTGTCTATCTCTCAACAAAGAACACAATCCTTAAGGCATATGACGGTCGCTTTAAAGATATCTTCGAAGAGATTTACCAAGCAGAGTTCAAGGGGCAATTTGATGCTGCAGGAATCTGGTACGAGCACCGACTCATCGATGACATGGTCGCTATGTCACTTCGTATGGAAGGCGGATACGTCTGGGCATGTAAGAACTACGACGGCGATGTTCAATCAGATACCGTCGCACAGGGTTATGGCTCACTCGGACTCATGACATCTGTTCTTATGACTCCAGATGGAAAGATCTGCGAATCAGAAGCTGCTCACGGAACTGTGACTCGTCACTACCGCGATCACCAAGCCGGTAAAGAGACTTCAACAAACCCAATCGCATCTATCTTTGCTTGGACTCAAGGCCTTGCCCACCGCGCAAAGCTTGATAACAATGCAGAGCTTGCAAAGTTCACAGCAACTCTCGAGCGCGTATGTATTGAGACCGTTGAACAAGGAAAGATGACTAAAGATCTTGCGCTATTGATTTCAAAGGATGCTCCGTACCAAACTACACAGCAATTCCTTAACTCAATTGATGAGAATCTTAAGAAGGCAATGGCTTAAATGCCCCATAGCCAGAGCAGCGGTGCGATTGCACTTGTAGGTTCTGGCGAATATTCACTGCCGATGCAGGAGCTGGAAACTCAGCTTCTGCATCGTGCTATTTCACGGGGAAAGAAAAATACTTTTATTCAGATCCCCACTGCCTCATCACACGAGGGTGATTCCAGTCGTGAGAAGTGGAAGCGTTTAGGTCAGGAACAATCTGATCGCATCGGTAGTGAATGTATCTACTTGCCCATTCACGAACGAGAGGATGCATTTAATCCAGAGTTTGTTGATCTCATTAAAGATGCCGGGCTGATTTACTTCTCTGGGGGAGACCCACATCGCGTAGCTGAAATCTATAAAGATTCGCCGGTATGGGATGCGATTGTTAAACAATGGCAGAGCGGTACATCTCTTGCCGGGTGTTCTGCAGGAGCCATGGCTTTTGGCGGCACCATCATGGGAATCCGCCGCTCCAATCACAGCCCGGGCCTGCAGTTGCTGCCAGATATTGAAGTCATTCCACATTACGACAAGATGCTGGGTTGGCTCCCAGATCGCGTGACCTCTTTTATTCTCCGTTCAGATTCAGAGTCTGTATTACTTGGAATCGATGAAAATACAGCCCTCGTTCTGACAGATCGCTGGAGAAAGTACGGACGCGGCAAAGTGCATCTTCTTCGGGGACATTTGGATATTGAAGAGTAAAAAACCCGCCTCACATATGTGAAGCGGGTTTTTTAGTAAGTGCTTTTAATTAATACGTGCACCTGTTGTTGCATCGAAGAGATGAACTGCACCCGGAACGTTGACCACGGTTACTGTCTGGCCAGGCTTTGGTGGATTCTTTGGATCCCAGCGAACAATTACTTGTGCGCCCTCATCGACAACATTGGCAAAGCTGACATTTGTATCTGCAGGCTTTCCGTAGACATATGCATCTGAACCAAGTTCTTCAACAACTTCTACGAGAACGTGGAATCCCTTATCAGCAGGAACCCATCCTTCTGGGCGGATACCAACTGTTACTGATGAGCCAGCTGATGCAGGAACATCAATATTGAGATCACCGAGTTGTGCCTTGCCGCCAGAGACTGGAGCAACAAGAAGGTTCATTGCAGGTGAACCGATAAACCCTGCAACGAATGCATTTGTTGGCTTATCGTAGAGATTGCGAGGTGTATCTACTTGCTGAAGTAGACCATCCTTAAGAACTGCAACGCGATCGCCCATAGTCATAGCCTCAACTTGGTCGTGAGTTACATAAACAGTTGTAATTCCAAGGCGACGCTGCAGCGCTGCGATTTGTGTACGAGTTGCAACGCGCAACTTCGCATCAAGGTTTGAGAGCGGTTCATCCATCAAGAAGACCTGCGGTTCGCGAACTATTGCGCGACCCATTGCAACGCGTTGACGTTGTCCACCTGAGAGAGCCTTTGGCTTACGCTCTAAATATGGTTCGAGATCGAGAAGCTTTGCTGCTTCACGAACTCGCTTATCGCGCTCTGCCTTATCAATGCCGGCGATCTTAAGAGCGAAGCCCATATTCTCTGCAACGGTCATGTGTGGGTAGAGTGCGTATGACTGGAAGACCATCGCAATATCGCGATCCTTTGGTGCGACATTTGTAACGTCGCGATCACCAATAAGAATTCTTCCACCATCAATCTCTTCGAGTCCTGCAAGCATGCGAAGTGATGTTGACTTTCCGCAACCTGAAGGTCCGACGAGGACTAGAAATTCACCATCTGCGACGGTGAGGTTGAGCTTATCTACTGCAGGAACTGTTGTTCCGGGATAGATACGTGATGCATTTTCAAATACGACTGATGCCATTTTTTCACTTTCCTTATCCGGGCAGGTACGTGCCCGACGATCCGAGGATTAAGGTGCCTGCCGGTTGGCAAGCGAGCCCAAGGGTATGTCACGCCATGGCTTACTGTGAAGTCCGACTTGGCAGGCCAGGCTGCAGAGGCAGTCGGTAGACTTAGCTCACTATGGACAGTCACCCCAGCGGTTCGCTCCTTTCAGCAATTCTTCTCGTCACATCCCTGATTCTCGTAGGTGGACTATTTGTCTCAGCAGAAATCGCGCTGATCTCACTTCGAGAGAGCCAAATCAAACAGATGGCAGCTCGCGGTAAAGCGGGAATGCGCGTTGCAGCTCTTGCAAGTAATCCCAACCGTTTGCTTGCAGCACTTCAAGTTGGCGTGACAGTTACAGGATTCCTTTCTGCAGCACTGGGCGCAGAAAAACTCGGCGACTATGTCATTCCATGGCTAAAGGATTTAGGTCTTGCGCAACGTACTGCATCGACGACTTCACTTGTCGGCGTAACGCTCATTATTGCCTACTTCTCACTTGTCTTCGGTGAACTGGTTCCTAAACGACTTGCTCTGTACCGCACAGAACAAATCGCACTCGCATCTGCTGGCATCATTGGTGTTCTTTCAAATCTCTTCCGCCCAATTATCTGGCTACTCTCACATTCGACAAATATTATCTTGCGCCTTCTCGGTATTGATCCAAAAGAACAGCGAGCTCAGATTTCTGAAGAAGAACTCCTTGATCTTGTCGCGGGCCACGCAGCACTAACCGATGAAGAGCGCGATATTGTTGAAGAAGTCTTTAACGCATCAGAGCGCCAAGTGCATGAAGTCATGGTTCCACGCACCGAAGTAGATTTTATGGATGCATCCCTGACCGTGGGCAAGGCGATTGCACTTGCGATCGAAAAAGCACATTCGCGATATCCAGTTGTCCGCGGATCTTCCGATGAAGTTATTGGATTTATCCATGTTCGCGATCTGCTCGATACATCTCTTGCGACATCTAATGCCAAGATTCAAGAGCTGACTCGTAACATTATGTATCTACCCGGAACGAAGGGGATTCTGCCTGCACTTACCGAGATGCGTAAGCAACGCCAACATCTTGCGATAGTTCTCGACGAGTACGGTGGCACTGATGGAATCGTTACCCTCGAGGATCTCGTTGAAACTCTTATCGGAGATATTCGCGACGAATATGACTCAGATGAAAAAGAAGTTTCAGAAGAATCTCGTACCGGTGACTTTGAGATCGATGGACTCATCTCTCTGGAAGATTTAAGCGAACAGACCGGTATCGATTTACCTGAAGGTCCATACGAGACTGCAAGCGGTTTTGTCATGCACTATTTGGGGCGAATTCCAGTAGAACATGACATCGTTGGAGTCAATGGAGTACGAATTACAGTGATTTCCATGGAAGGTAAACGCGCTGGTCGTCTATTAATCTCGCGTAACTACTAAGGCATGCGAGAATTCCACCTATGAAGCGAGTCTTATCAGGAATTCAACCTACGAGTGACTCCTTCCACCTTGGGAATTACCTCGGCGCAGTAAAGCAATGGGTTGAGCTACAAGATGGTCATGATGCCTTCTACTGCATCGTCGATCTGCATGCGCTTACAGTTGAGACAGATCCAGCGCTCATGCGTAAGAGAACTCTTGCCTCTGCGGCCCAACTTCTGGCGCTCGGTATTTCTCCCGAGAAATCAACTCTCTTCATCCAATCTCAAGTTCCAGAACATAATCAGCTGGGTTGGATTATGGAGTGCTTAACTGGATTCGGCGAAGCAAGCCGCATGACTCAATTTAAGGATAAATCTTCAAAGAGCGGCGCCGATTCATCTCGCGTTGCTCTCTTTACCTATCCCATGTTGCAAGCTGCAGATATCTTGCTCTATCAAGCTCACTATGTTCCGGTTGGCGAAGATCAACGTCAACATATCGAACTCACACGTGATTTAGCTGGACGTTTTAACTCTCGTTATGGAGATACCTTCCAATTACCAGAGGCATATATTCTCAAGACGGCAGCAAAGATCAACGATATTCAAGACCCAACATCGAAGATGAGTAAGTCATCAGGGGCAGTGGCTGGTGTCATCGAAATCATGGATACGCCCGAGGCAAACCTTAAGAAGATTAAGTCTGCGGTCACCGATGCAGGGCGCGAGATAAAATTCGATCTTGCAGAGAAGCCCGGAATCAGCAACCTTCTTACAATTCATTCTGCTTTATCTGGTCAGAGCATTGAATCCATTGAAAAGGAATTCGATGGCAAGGGTTATGGCGACTTTAAATCAGCTGTTGCAGAAGTTGTCGTTGAATATTTACGCCCTATCCGCGCCAAGGCACTTGAACTTCTTGAAGATGAATCACACCTTCTGCAGATTCTTCACCAAGGATCTGAAAAAGCCCGTGTTGTGGCAGGGCAGACTCTCAAATCAACATATGAGAAACTGGGAGTTGTCCTTTAGTAACAGTTGGAGCGTGATTTCCTCAACTACACCTTGAGACTTTTCCAAAATGTTATGAGCCACACCGCCACGAAACGCTCCTCTTTTTGATGATTTTGAGCGTCAACTACTAGGCTCACCTCACCAGCAACACTCAATTATTCCTTGGAGGAACCTTGAAGAAGACAACTAAGTTTGTAGCAGTTCTCGCTGCTGCGACACTCGCATTCGGAATTTCAGCTCCAGCGGCTAACGCTGCAGCAACAAAGGCATGTCTCGCACTCGATACAGGCGGCGTAGATGACAAGTCATTTAACGCATCATCATGGGCGGGTGCACAGGCAGCTGCAAAGGCAAACTCTGCAATTAAGGTTGAGTACCTTCCAGCAGCTTCATCAGCAGATTTCAAAGTTAACATCAAGAAGTTTGTTGACAACAAGTGCGACCTCATCATCGGTGTTGGCTTTGCAATCAGTGGTGCAATCGTTGAGTCTGCAAAGGCTAACCCAAAGGTTAAGTACGCAGTAGTCGATGATTCTGCTCTTGATCACGGTGCTGATGGATCAATCTGGCCAGGAAACCCTGTTGCAAACGTTAAGGGAATTACTTACTCAACAGACCAAGCAGCTTTCATGGCTGGCTACCTTGCAGCAGGCGTAACAAAGACAGGTAAGGTCGCAACTTACGGTGGCGCTCCATACCCAACAGTTACCATCTTCATGGAAGGTTTTGCAAAGGGCGTAGCTCACTACAACAAGATCAAGGGCAAGAAGGTCCAGGTTCTTGGTTGGGATTCTGCAAAGCAGACTGGTGAATTCATTGGAGACTTTGGAAACACAGCTAAGGCACTTCAGACATCAAAGAACTTCGAGCAGGCTGGCGCTGACATCATTCTTCCTGTTGCAGGTGGACTTGGTGCAGTAACTGCTCAGAATTCAATGACTAGCAAGAAGTCAAAGGTTATTTGGGTAGATACAGATGGTTTCGTATCTGCAAACAAGTACCGTTCAGTGCTACTTACATCAGTGATGAAGGGCCTCGGAAATTCAGTAGGCTCAGTCATTCGCGATGTTGAAGCTGGCAAGTTCACAAACGACGCATATGTTGGAACTCTTAAGAACGGTGGCACAACCATCGCTCCGTACCACGATCTTATTCGTGTAGTTCCATCAGGACTTCGTGCAGAAGTTGCTAAGTTGAGAACAGGCATCATCAGCGGTAAAATTTCAATTAAGTAATAATTGAAACAGTTTCAAAAAACTGGGCTAGCACTTCGGTGCTAGCCCAGTTTTATTTGATTTAGACTTTCTAAAGTTCAATAAAACGAGTAGATTTACGCACATGTCACTTGAATTGCGCGGCATCACAAAGACCTTCGGCTCGCTGATTGCAAATGATTCAATTGATCTCGATGTTGCAGATGGAGAGATTCTCGCAATTCTCGGCGAGAATGGTGCAGGAAAATCAACGCTGATGAATGTTGTCTACGGACTACTTCAACCGGACAGTGGCACAATCTCAGTCAATGGAAAAAAGATTTCGATTCATTCCCCACTTGATGCGCTCGAGGCCGGAATAGGCATGGTGCATCAGCACTTCATGTTGATTCCAGTCTTTACAGTGGTAGAAAATATTGTTCTGGGCAATGAGAAGACCACGAAGGGTGGATTACTCAGCCTGGATAAAGCCCGTGAGGAAATTCGCCGGATATCTGACGAGTTTAATTTTGCAGTGGACCCCGATGCTCTTGTAGAAGATTTGCCAGTGGGTATCCAACAAAGAGTTGAAATCATCCGTGCTCTGATTTACGACGCTCAAGTACTTATTCTCGATGAGCCAACCGCTGTTTTAACTCCGCAAGAAACGGACGAGCTTCTACGCAATCTTAAGAAGCTCCGTGAGTCAGGTCGCTCTATCGTATTCATTAGCCACAAACTTCGAGAAGTGAAAGCTATCGCAGATAAGATCACCATTATTCGACGCGGTAAGGTAGTTGGAAATGCGCTACCAACTGCCTCTCAAGAAGAGTTAGCAAATTTAATGGTGGGCCGTGAGGTAGACCTCAAAGTAGATAAGGGCGCTCAGAAAAGTGGAGATCCGGTTGTACTCGTCAAGAATTTCTCTCAGCTCAACCATTACGGGCGTCCGATTGTTGATGATGTCTCCTTTGAAGTAAAGGGAGGCGAAATTCTTGCTATCGCCGGTGTTCAGGGCAATGGTCAATCAGAACTCGCTGAATCTTTTCTTGGTCTGCAAGAGGTAACTCGTGGATCAATTACCGTCGCAGGACACGATGTTCTGAAAAACTCAGTTCTCGATAATTTGCGCTCGGGAATCGCTTACATTCCAGAAGATCGCGAGAAAGATGGGCTTATTTCCAGTTTTTCCATCGCAGAGAATCTAATTCTTGATATCCACCAGAATAAACCTTTTAGTTCAGGTGGTCTCTACTTCCCCGAAAAGGTAGATGAAAATGCTCGGTCCCGTGTAAGTGAATTCGATATTCGCACCCAGAGTATTTACGAGAGCGCCTCTGCACTTTCAGGTGGAAATAAGCAAAAAGTTGTCATCGCACGAGAACTCTCTCGACCTGTAAATCTTGTAATCGCCTGCCAACCTACTCGAGGTCTAGATGTTGGTTCAATTGAATTCGTTCATAAGCGTCTTGTCGAAGAACGAGATCAAGGGCGTGCCGTGATTGTCTTCAGCACTGAGCTCGATGAAGTCTTCGCTCTTGCTGACCGGATAGCAATCATGTTTAAGGGGCGGATCATCGCGATAGTTCCTGCAACGGAGAGTCGCGAAAATATAGGACTTTATATGGCAGGACTAACACCAGGAGGCACTTCGAATGCTTAAGAAGCTGATTCGTAAATCAGTCATGCCATTCTTGGCATTTGTGCTCGCACTGATTATCGGTGGCATCGTCATTGGTCTTACGGATAGTCGAGTGAACTCAAAGATTTCACAGCCTCTGGAATTCATCAAGGCGCTCTTCTCTACTGTTGGAAATGCCTATTTATCTCTCTTCCAAGGCGCTATCTATGATCCAAACCTTGCTGACGGTCAAGGTTTTATCCGAGGCTTCTACCCATTCTCCGAAACACTTCTAGCGGCATCTCCACTTATTCTCTGTGGGCTTTCTGTTGCTGTTGCATTCAAAGCCGGTCTTTTCAATATTGGCGCACAGGGACAATTTATATTCGGTGCTATAGGAGCTTCATTTATTGGATTTAAATATGATCTGCCAGTCGGAATCCACATTCTGGCAGCAATTGCCTTTGCAATTATTCTTGCTGGAATTTGGGGAGGAATCGTTGGATTCCTCAAAGCGAAGACTGGTGCCCACGAAGTCATCGTGACAATCATGTTGAACTATATCGCCGCACGATTCATTCTCTGGATTCTCGGACAACCTTCTTTCCGTCGAGCTGGCCGAATCGATCCACTCGCTCCGCCAGTTAAGGAGTCATCTCGACTCCCGTCACTATTCGGTGAAGATTATCGAGTCAATGTGGGTTTCATCGTTGCTCTCGTCATAGCGACTCTCGTTTATTTTGTACTTAACCGAACCACTCTTGGATTTAGATTCCGTGCAGTGGGTGCTAACGCGACTGCTGCTCGTACTGCAGGTATTTCAGTTGGAGCAACAACTATTGCAGCCATGGTCTTTTCAGGCGCACTCGCCGGTGTTGGTGGAGCTATACATGTATTAGGTAATCAATATGAACTCACAACGGATATAGCTGGATCCTTTGGATTTGATGCAATTACCGTTGCGCTCTTGGGTCGAGGTAGCCCAGTAGGTGTAGTTCTTGCATCAATCCTTTTCGCAGCCCTTCGCGTGGGTGGCGTAACGATGCAGGCAAATGTTCAAGTCCCAGTAGAAATTGTCCTTGTTATTCAAGCGTTGGTAGTTCTCTTTATCGCAGCACCGGGCTTGGTAGCCAAAATATTCAGGGTGCGTAATTATGAAAAGGCCAACACTCTTGCTTCGAAGGGATGGAACGGATGATTTCTTTCGCTCACCTCTCAACAGCACAACGCAAAACTGCGCAGCGTATTGTCTTTCTCAATGTTGCATCACTACTTTCTTTACTCTTCTTCGCGCTTATGCAGAAAGAGAATGCAACCGTCACATACAGCTTTGTCCTAGGAGATGAGTGGGCATTCCTGAAAGAGTGGCGAGTTGGCTCTAAGAGTGGATCAACCGGATTTAGCATCGCCGCAATTATTCTTAGTTCGACCGCGCTCTACGTTTATGTAAAGAGACAAGCTGCTAAAACGCTGGTCGCTTTTGCCTCGATAGCACTCTTTATGTCATTCCTTAATTGGGCTTCTGCCGGGGATTTCGTACCGTTTACGGGCCTTCTGCAAGGTGGCCTTGTACTTTCAGTTCCCCTTGTGTTTGGAGCTCTTGCAGGTGTTGTGTGCGAACGCTCAGGAGTTATCAATATCGCAATCGAGGGACAACTTCTTGCTGGAGCCTTTGGCGCTGGAGTTGCTGCATCGCTTACCCAAAATATGTGGATCGGCCTCTTTGTCGCACCATTTGCTGGTGCTTTAATCTCGCTTATTCTCGCGACATTTGCTATCAAGTATGCAATCGACCAAGTGATTCTTGGCTTTGTTATCAATGTTCTCGTGATAGGACTTACGACCTTTGCAACGCAACGTGCACTGACAACAAATCCTGAAGTGTGGAATAGCGCACCGATTTTTAGCCCAATTGCAATCCCGTTCTTATCGAAGATCCCTCTTATTGGACCAATTTTCTTCAACCACACCATCATTATTTACACCCTTTATGTAATGGTTGTATTCATTCAAATCTCACTCTTCAAGAGTAAATGGGGTCTGCGGATGCGCTCTGTAGGAGAGATGCCAGTTGCTGCAGAATCAGTCGGTATTGATGTCAATAAGGTTCGCTTTAGAAACGTCCTCATTGCGGGAGCCATCGCCGGATATGGTGGCGCATTCTTTACGGTGGGTTCTGTCGGCGCATTTAGCCGTGAGATGACTGCAGGTATGGGCTTTATTGCACTTGCTGCTCTTATCTTCGGCCGCTGGACGCCGATGGGCGCTGTAGCTGCAGCACTTGTATTCGGCTTTGCTGATCAACTTCGCAGCGTGCTTTCAATTTCTGGAACTCCAATTCCTTCAGAGTTCATGATGATGGTTCCATATATTGCAACAATCATTGCTGTCTCTGGATTCGTTGGAAAAGTTCGAGCACCAGCAGCTGACGGAATTCCATATAAGCGCGGCGGAGGATCCCGCTAATGCAGATTGATTGGGATTTACTTCGTAATGAAGCACTTGGTGCGATGAAGAAGGCTTATGTTCCTTATTCAAAGTTCCCTGTGGGAGTTGCTGCACTTGTCGATGATGGGCGTGTTGTAACAGGGTGCAATGTTGAAAATGCCAGCTATGGGCTGACGCTCTGCGCAGAGTGTGGGCTAGTTTCATCACTCATCGCATCCGGCGGCGGACGACTTGTGGCATTTGCATGTGTTGATATCGCAGGAAATGCGCTCATGCCATGTGGTCGCTGCAGACAACTTCTGCAAGAGCATGGCGGATCATCACTTCAGATGATGACTGACCAGGGCGTAAAGACTCTAGGTGATTTACTTCCGTGGGCATTTGGTCCAGAGGAAATTGAGAATCGACTTTCATGATTGAACCATTTGCAGCGGTAGAAATCATCTCCGCTAAGCGTGATCGTAATGAACTTACTGATCCTCAGATTGATTGGGTAGTAGATGCCTACACCCGCGGAGTAGTTGCAGATGAACAAATGTCTGCACTCCTCATGGCGATATTGCTTAATGGCATGAACTCTCGCGAGATATCTCGATGGACAAATGCGATGATCAATAGCGGCGAACGCATGAGTTGGTCGATGCTTGATCGCAAGACAGCAGATAAGCATTCAACGGGCGGAGTCGGTGACAAGATCACTCTTCCACTTGCACCACTTGTAGCTGCCTGTGGGGGAGCTGTCCCACAGTTAAGCGGTCGTGGTCTTGGCCATACAGGTGGAACTCTCGATAAGCTCGAATCAATTCCTGGTTGGCGTGCATCACTTACAAATGATGAGATGTTAAAGGTCTTGCAAGATACAGGTGCAGTAATTTGTGCTGCTGGTGCGGGACTGGCGCCTGCAGATAAGAAGCTTTATGCGCTTCGTGATGTCACTGCAACTGTTGAAGCGATTCCCCTTATTGCATCATCGATTATGAGTAAGAAGATTGCGGAAGGCACTTCGGCGCTCGTTCTTGATGTAAAGACCGGCAGCGGCGCATTTATGTCAGATCCGAAGAAAGCCGCAGAACTTGCTCGCACAATGGTGCAGCTAGGCACAGATGCAGGCGTGAATACACGTGCGCTAGTAACTGCGATGGATGTTCCACTAGGCCTTACTGCAGGAAATGCACTCGAAGTTCGCGAATCTGTAGAAGTTCTCGCAGGTGGCGGACCAGCAGATGTTGTCGAACTTACTATTTTGCTTGCACGGGAAATGATTGATGCCGCTGGCATTGTCGGTAAAGATCCTGAAGTAGCTCTCAAAGATGGAAGCGCGATGGACCATTGGCGCCGAATGATTAGCGCCCAAGGTGGAGACCCAGATGCAAAACTTCCTGTTGCCCGCGAACAACATGTTGTTGTAGCTGCAAATAGCGGAACTATTACAACGATGGATGCGATGAAGGTTGGCGTCAGCGCATGGCGACTTGGCGCAGGGCGGTCCAAGCAGGGCGAGAAGGTTCAGGCAGGTGCCGGAATCGAGCTTCATGGAAAGCCTGGTGATTACATCGCAGCAGGTGCACCGCTCATGACTTTATATACCGATGAACCAGAGCGCTTTGCTCGTGCTTTAGAGATTTTAGAAGGTGCTGTCACAATAGTTGAAGGTGGAACGGTTAACCGTCTACCTCTAGTGTTAGAAAGAATTCAAGGATGAGTAACTTAACAAAGAAGCCAACGGAAGATCAGATTAAGCGCCTTCCAAAAGCTTTGCTTCATGATCACCTTGATGGTGGGCTACGTCCGCAGACGATTATCGATATCGCTAAAGAGATTGGCCATGAACTTCCAACATATGATGCGGCAGAACTTGCTGAATGGTTTAGAGCATCTTGCGATTCAGGTTCCCTTGTTCTCTATCTTGAAACTTTTGCTCACACAGTTGCAGTCATGCAGCGCAAGGAAGATATCGTCCGCGTAGCCCGCGAATGCGCTGTTGATCTTGCTCGTGATGGCGTTGTTTATGCAGAGGTACGTATGGCACCAGAGCTTGTCACGGAGAAGGGTTTAACTCTTTCACAAGCTATCGAGGCGATTCTCGAAGGCTTCCGCGAAGGTGAAGCTGAAGCAAAATCTGAAGGAAACACCATTCGCATGACTTCTCTTCTCTGTGGAATGCGACAGAATAATTTATCTCAGGAAGTTGCTGAACTTGCAGTGAAGTACCGCGACCAAGGCGTCGTTGGATTTGATATTGCTGGTCCAGAAGATGGTTTCCCACCTAGCGATCAGTTAGATACCTTCGAATACCTACGTAGAGAAAATGCTCACTTCACGATTCACGCCGGTGAGGCTTATGGCCTTCCATCGATTTGGGAAGCGATTCAACTCTGCGGCGCAGAACGTCTAGGCCACGGAGTTCGTATCGCAGATGACATCGATTTCAATCACACACCGCCAAGGTTGGGACGTCTTTCATCGTACCTTCGCGATCGTCGAGTCCCACTTGAGATGTGCCCATCATCTAATATCCAAACAGGTGTTGCTGATTCATTTGCGCACCACCCACTTGCCAAGCTCTCCAAGCTTCGCTTTAGAGTGACAATCAATACCGATAATCGTTTAATGTCAGCAACATCTATGAGTCGCGAAATGACTGAGATGGTCAAGCAATGCGATTGGACCTTCCAGGATCTTCAGCGAGTAACGATTAATGCACTGAAGAGTGCATTTATTCCCTTTGAAGAGCGTCTAGCAATTATTGAAAGCATCGTAAAACCAACCTACGCAAAGATTTCTGAGGAGTAACTCTCTTTACACTCCGACTGAGTGCCAAACAGTCTTTGATTCCATAAAGGCGAGGATACGTGTCGGGGATTGACCAGAACCAAAGGCATGAATCCGCTTAAGGTTCTCAGCCCCTGCTTCTTTGAGAGCCCCGCGCTTCTTCTTATCTACACCTGAGATATCAAAACCATCAATATCCATATGTGAAGCTGCCCAGGGAGCTAATTCATCAATTGAGCCTGTGAGGATATTGATGACACCTGCTGGTAGATCGCTTGTCGCCAATACTTCTGCAAATGACATAGCTGGAACTGCAAGAGAACCGGGAACGAGCACAACCGTTGTGTTACCTGAAACGACTGCCGCAGCGACGGAATCAATGAAATCAATGAAGGTGGCCGGCGATGCGATCGCAACAACACCTTGAGGCTCGGAGATTGAGAAATTAAAGTATGGTCCAGAGACAGGGTTTGTAGAACCACTGACTGCCTGCAATTTATCGCTCCATCCCGCATACCAAACCCATCGATCAATGGCATCGAGTATCTGTGATTTAGCCTTAAGAGGTGTTACCTGTGAGCTGAGTGCAATTTCAGATTGGAATTGATCTGCTCTACCTTCGAGCATTTCAGCAATTCGATAGAGAATTTGGCCGCGATTGTATGCAGTTGCCTTCGACCATCCTGATTGCGCAGCACGAGCAGCGGTAACGGCATCGCGAAGATCTTTACGTGATGCCAGCGCAGGGTTGGCGATAAAGTCCCCATTCTTGGCAGTTACTTCAAAGACTCTCCCCGATTCACTGCGCGGGAATGCACCATTGATAAAGAGCTTGTATGTCTTTTTCACATCAACGCGAGGTTGCTTCTTAGTAGCCATTTACTTCGCCCCGCTCTCTTTGCCATTTTTCAGATATGCAGCCAGACCATGTCTGCCACCTTCGCGGCCCCATCCAGATTCTTTATAGCCACCAAATGGAGATGCAGGATCAAATTTATTGAAGGTATTAGCCCAGATAACTCCTGCCTTGAGATGTTGGCTAGCCCAGAAAATTCGTGAGCCTTTCTCGCTCCAAATTCCTGCAGATAGACCAAAGGGAGTGTTATTGGCCTTATCAATTCCTTCTTGCGGAGTTCTGAATGTAAGAACAGAGAGGACCGGGCCGAAGATCTCTTCTTGCGCGATTCGGTGAGCCTGGGTTACACCAGTAAAGATTGTAGGAGCGAACCAGAAACCTTTATCTGAAAGGTTGCACTGAGGGCTCCAGCGTTCAGCTCCTTCGGCATCTCCGACTGCAGAGAGCTCCTTGATCTTAAGAAGTTGTTCCTTCGAATTGATGGCGCCGAGATCGGTATTTTTATCAAGTGGGTCACCCACTCTAATCTTCGACATTCTGACTTTAAGTTTCTCAATAATTTCTTCAGCGATGCTCTCTTGCAGAATTAAGCGAGAACCAGCGCAGCAGACATGGCCCTGATTGAAGAAGATACCGTTAACAATGCCTTCAACAGTTTCATCTACAGGTGCATCATCAAAGACGATATTGGCGCCTTTACCACCGAGTTCAAGGGTTGCCTTCTTATCAGTGGTAGCGATAGCACGAGCAATTTTCTTTCCTACATCGGTCGATCCAGTGAATGCAATCTTATGAATTCCAGGATGGTTAACGATTGCGGCGCCTGTAGAACCATCACCGGTAACAATATTGACAACGCCATCGGGGAGTTCTGCCTGCTGGCAAACTTCAGCAAATAAGAGTGCAGTAAGAGATGTGGTCTCTGCTGGCTTAAGTACAACTGTATTTCCAGTTGCAAGTGCAGGCGCTACTTTCCAAGCGAGCATCAAGAGTGGGAAGTTCCAGGGGATGATCTGTCCGGCAACTCCATAAGGCTGTGGCGAGTGGCCTAGCCCTGCATAATCTAGTTTATCTGCCCATCCTGCGTGATAGAAGAAGTGTGCTGCCACAAGTGGAATATCAATATCGCGTGTTTCACGGATTGGCTTTCCATTATCAAGTGTCTCTAGCACGGCAAACTCGCGTGCACGTTCTTGGAGAATTCGTGCAATGCGATATAAATACTTTCCACGCTCTTTACCTGAGATCTTTGACCATGTCTTTGTGTAAGCCTTTTGCGCAGCTGCTACCGCTTTATCAACATCGGAAGTTCCACCGAGGGCTATATGGCTGAGAATCTCTTCGGTTGCGGGATTAATTGTAGGAAAGTGTTTCCTACCGGAGACGAATGAACCATTGATGAAGTGTCCATATTTAGGTTTGATGGAGACTATCGCCCTAGATTCTGGTGCTGGTGCATACTCAAAGGTCATGTTCTGCCCATTCCTTAGTCGATAGTCACGTAGTTAGGGCTAGCGTAGTAGCCATCTGACATTTTCATTCGCTGCATTAGTAAATCGTTGAGAAGTGCGCTTGCACCAATGCGGAAAAGTTGTGGAGTGAGCCAATCTGGACCTGCAGTCTCATTAACTAGAACTAACTGCTTAATTGCATCCTTCGTCGTACGAATTCCACCTGCAGGCTTTACCCCGATTTTACGTTGGGTGAGTGTGTAGAAATCTCGAACTGCTTCAAGCATCACTAGGACTACAGGGGGAGTTGCCGCGGGAGCCACTTTTCCGGTGGAAGTCTTAATGAAGTCAGCACCTGCGAGCATCGCTAAGTAAGAAGCTTTTCGAACATTGTCATAGGTGACAAGTTCGCCTGTTTCAAAAATTACCTTGAGATGAGCTTTTTCGCCACAGACTTCTCGAATCTTCACGATCTCATCAAATACCAATCCATACTTTCCAGCCAAGAATGCTCCGCGATCAATCACCATATCGATTTCAGCAGCACCAGCATTGATTGCATCCTGTGTATCTTGAATCTTTACCTCCATAGAGGCGCGACCAGATGGAAATGCAGTAGAGACTGCGGCAACTGGAACGTGCTCTCCACCAATTGCATCTAGATGTGTGCGAGCAATTTCAACCATATCGTTATAGACGCAGATAGCTCCCACGCTAGGAACTGTTGGATCAGTTGGATCAGGTCTGACAGCCTTGGAACAGAGCGCACGAACTTTTCCAGGAGTATCTGCACCTTCTAAAGTCGTGAGGTCAACCATCGATATTGCTGTTTCAATCGCCCATTTCTTACTGGTTGTTTTAATACTGCGCGTTGCAAGCATCGCTGCTCGGGATTCAGCTCCTACTTGGTCAACTCCCGATAATTGATTGAGAAAATTGAGAAGAGACTTCTCGGATCCATCGACTAAACCGTAGAAACTCACGAGAGTAATTCTTTCAGAGGTTGACGAATCTCGTCGAGTAATTTCTGTGATTCTTGCGATGTCTTAGTAATCACTTCGATATAACACTTCATCTTGGCCTCTGTTCCTGAGGGGCGAACGATGATGCGGATTCCACCAGCAAGCCAAATACGAAGACCATCTGTTGGTGGCAGGCCATCTTTAGGAGCAGCTAAATCATCAATTGCATCCACTTGTCGTCCTGCAATCTCGGCAGGGGGGCTCTTACGAAGACTAGCAAGCAGTTTGGTGATAGCTCCCATGTCGCTGACGCGAATTGAGATTTGTTCTGTGCCATGGAATCCGTGGCGCTCCCAAACCTCGTTGAGTAGGTCGGAGAGAGTCAATCCTTCGCGCTTGAGATCGGTTGCAATCTGAGCCAGGAAGAGCGCTGCAGATATTCCATCTTTATCGTTAACTGTCTCTGAATCAACTGAGTATCCAATTGCTTCCTCGTACCCAAATGCCAGGTCTTCAATCTTTGCAAGCCACTTAAAGCCGGTGAGAACCTCTTGGAAGTCGATTCCGTAGTGGCTACTGATTTTTCTTAGCGCCGATGAAGAGACGATGGAATTTCCAAAAGTTCCAGTTGGTTTTGTGCGGGCGATCCACTCGCCGAGGATGATTCCAAGTTCATCACCACGCAGCATTCTCCAACCGACGACTGGGTCATTGATTGCAGCTGCGCATCTGTCGGCATCAGGATCGTTTGCAATCACCAGTTCAGCACCAAAGTCGCGAGCTTTCTTGAGCGCTAAATCGATCGCCCCTGGCTCTTCAGGATTGGGAAATGCAACTGTAGGAAAATCCGGATCTGGCGTGCATTGTTCGTCGACAAGAATCAATGTGGCAAATCCTGCATGGTTAAAGACTCGCTGCACAACTTCGGTTCCGACTCCATGCATTGCTGTGTAGACAATTTTCATATCTCCGGGACGAGGTGCCAGAGCACTTGTGCGCTTTACATACTCTGTGATGACTTCTTCGCCAAGAACTGTCCAGCTCTTCCCGCGGGGGAGCGACTTCAGAGATTTCACTGCGTCAATATCACTCGCCATGAAACCATCTGTTGGATTGATAATCTGTGATGATGCGTAGTTGATTCCATCGGCAACGGGTCCTACATAAACTTTGTATCCATTATCTTGTGGTGGATTATGGCTTGCAGTCACCATGATTCCGATATCGCACTTCAGATACTCAGTTGCAAATGCAAGAACGGGTGTTGGAAGTGGTCTTGGAAGAATGTAAACATCCATCCCGGCACCGCTCATGATTTCTGCAGTCTCTTGGGTGAAATCTTCAGATCCGTATCGCGCATCGCGGCCAACGACAACCTTCGTCATGCCGCGCTCTTTCATGTAATGCGCAATACCTGCAGCTGCTCGCCCAACAACGGCGCGATTCATGCAGGATGGGCCAGGGCCAATAGGCCCACGAAGGCCTGCGGTTCCAAATTGGAGAAAACCGTTGAAGAACTTCCTCAGCGCTGCTTCATCTTCAGAATTGAGCAACTCTTTAAGTTGGGATGCAGTTTTTGGGTCTGGATCATCTGCAATCCAAGCCTCAACTTCAGCTTTTAACGTTGCATCCATGTGGTGAAGGTTATCTACCTTAAACGAGTTTTGGAATAGTAGATTTAAGAAGAGCGCCCATGCGATCTGCTGCAGCTTTTCCTGCAGCGATAACTTCTTCATGGTTTAACTTCTCGCCTGTTACTCCAGCTGCAGCATTTGTTACCAGTGAAATTCCAAGAACTTCTGCGCCCAGTGCATGTGCTGCAATTGCCTCGGGAACTGTAGACATTCCAACTAAATCTGCACCCATTGTGCGCATCATCAAGATTTCAGCAGGAGTCTCATAAGTTGGGCCGCGCCAATGCACGTAAACGCCTTCTTGAAGTGAAGAATCTTCCTTCTTCACAATCTCTCTAATGCGCTTGCTGTACAAATCTGTGAGATCGATAAATGTTGCACCTGATAGAGGTGATGCTGCAGTCAGTGAGATGTGATCACGAATGAGAACTGGTTGACCAACCTTGTAAGAGGTATTGATACCGCCACAGGCATTGGTCAAAATGACTACTTTGCAACCTGCTTTAACTGCGGTACGAACACCGTGAACGACGGGTTCCATGCCTTTGCCTTCATAGAGATGTGTGCGACCAAGGAAAACAAGGGCGCGAATCGTCTTTCCATTTTCGACTAATTCGTAAGAACGTACTTTTCCGGAGTGACCTTCAACCGCTGGTGCGAAGAATCCGGTGATTTCATGAGCGTCACATTCGTACGCGGGTGTTCCCAGAGCATCAGCTGCACTTACCCATCCTGAGCCCATAACGAGTGCAACATCGTGAGCTGCTACACCGGTGCGTTGAGCGATTTCTGCAGCAGCGTTTGTCGCGGCGGCTAGCGGGTCTGAATAGAGAAGATCAGTTGAGGTCATGCCTCAATAATGTCACAGAGAACGCTTCCGCTAGACACAGTCTCGCCGATCGTCGCCTTTAAGTTCTTAATCACGCCACTCTTATGTGCATTGAGTGGTTGCTCCATCTTCATCGCTTCTAGAACGATTATCAGATCTCCCGCTTCAACGCTCTGACCCTCTTCTACTGCAATCTTTACGACAGTGCCTTGCATCGGAGATGCGAGTCCGGTACCTGAAGCCGATCCAGCACTTGCCTGCTTTGCGCGGTGGCGTTTCACAACAGGTTCTGGTGCATGAACAACGATTTCAAATCGCTTGCCATTGACTTCAGCCACTAACTTCTCGGCTGCAACCTTTGTCTGAATCTCTGATCCCTCTGCAACAAATGCAGGAATATCATTCCTAAACTCATTTTCAATATAGCTTGTATAGACCTTGAACTCTTCGGTGTAGGAAGGATCTTCAAGAATCGCTCTATGGAATGGAAGAGCTGTAGCAAGGCCACCAACTTCGAACTCTGCGAGTGCTCTGCGAGCACGCTCGATTGCTTCTTTCCGCGTTGCACCCGTGACAATCAGTTTGGCCAGAAGTGAATCGAAGTTGCCGCCGATCACATCACCATTTCGGAAGCCCGCATCAACTCGTACGCCTGGGCCAGTTGGAATATTCCAAGAAGTGATTCGACCAGGAGCAGGCAAGAATGAACGCCCTGGATCTTCTCCATTAATTCTAAATTCAAGTGAGTGACCACGAATTGCAGGATCATCGAAGCCGAGACTTTCGCCCATTGCGATTCTAAATTGCTCGCGTACGAGATCAATTCCGGTAACTTCTTCAGAAACGGGATGCTCTACCTGAAGTCGAGTATTTACTTCCAAAAAGGAGATTGTTCCATCGAGACCAATCAAAAATTCACATGTACCTGCGCCGACATAACCGGCCTCCTTCATGATCGCTTTACTTGAGCGATAGAGCTCTTCATTCTGCGCATCAGTAAGAAATGGCGCAGGAGCTTCTTCAACGAGCTTCTGATGGCGACGTTGTAGCGAGCAATCTCGAGTTGAGACAACCACTGCATGGCCATGTTGATCGACGAGTACTTGTGTCTCAACATGTCGGGGCTTATCTAAATAGCGCTCAACAAAACATTCTCCGCGGCCAAAACCTGCAATTGCTTCGCGGACAGCTGATGCATAAAGCTCTGGAATTTCTTCCATCGTATGTGCAACTTTAAGTCCTCTTCCACCGCCACCAAATGCAGCCTTAATTGCCACAGGTAGACCATGTTCTTTAGCAAAGGCAAGTACTTCTTCGTGGCCCGTGACAGGATCTTTTGTTCCCGCAACGAGCGGAGCACCGGCAGCTGATGCAATTCTGCGAGCAGAGACTTTATCGCCAAGTGCACTAATTGCAGAAGGAGGTGGTCCAATCCAGATTAAACCTGCATCAATGACAGCTTGTGCAAAATCAGCATTCTCTGAGAGAAAACCATAACCTGGATGAACCGCATCAGCCTTGGCTTCAATTGCCAGAGCGATAATCTTTGGAATATTGAGGTAGGTATCTTTTGCAACGGTTCCGTTGAGTGAATATGCGAAGTCAGCGCGCTGAACATGGAGCGCATCACGATCTTCTTCAGAGTACATGGCAACGCTTTCAAGGCCATGATCAGAACATGCACGAATGACGCGGAGAGCGATTTCGCCTCTATTTGCAATCAGTACGCGCTTCATGACATCTCCTTCACCTGTGGCCAAGAATATCCAAGTTGCTTCATCGCGCTACGAAGAAATGGCATCGATATTCCGACAACATTTGTGTAGTCGCCCTCAATCACGGGGATGAAAGGAGAACCAAACCCATCAAGGGTAAATCCGCCTGCTACATGAAGAGGTTCCTCTGAGGCGACATAGTCATAAATCTCTTCATCCGTCATATCGGTGAAAGTGACCTTAGTTGTTACACGATCTGCAATCTCAATTCCGCGCTCGGTATCAATGATGCAGTGGCCTGTGTGGAGAAGCCCGGTGCGCCCGCTAATTTTCTTTGCTCGTTCAACTGCAATCCCAGGAGTTCCAGGCTTTCCGAATGAGACACCATCAACATCAAATGTTGAGTCGCATCCGATGATGATTGCTGGGTAATCAATCATCTCTCGAACAGTATGAGCCTTGGAAATCGCAAGAGCAATAACCATATCTTCAGGCGACATCGAATTGAAGAAATCAGTCTCTTCATCAACGTTACTCACGATAATGGTCGGCTTTAAACCCGCATCCTCTAAAAGAGTGCGTCGTGACTTTGATTGTGAAGCTAAAACTATGCGCGGCATTAATCGAACTTTCTTGCACCAAATGTAATTTGATGGGGAAGTGGCTGGCGAAGCTGCGGAAGCCCAAAGACGCTGCGCTTAATGACAGGCTTTAAATCAACTGATTTATGGTTTACCAGAACTGCGTGGAGAGCAAGAAGCTCTTCAGGAGTTGGATTGCCAGAGACTACAGAGAATTTCATTTTATAGAGGAATATTTCCGTGCTTACGAGCTGGCAAAGTATCGCGCTTTGTCTTGAGAGTACGGAAAGCCTTTGTGATGTATTGACGTGACTCTTCTGGCTCAATCACGCTATCAATAGTTCCACGCTCTGCTGCCAAGTATGGATTAGAGAACTTCTCTGTGTATTCAGTAATCAATTCAGCGCGCTTTGCATCTTGATCCTTGGCTTCTGCTAAATCTTTTCGATAGAGAATATTGACCGCGCCTTGCGCTCCCATAACTGCAATTTCTGCAGATGGCCATGCGAAGTTGATATCGCTGCCGAGATACTTTGAGCCCATCACGATAAACGCGCCACCATAGGCTTTACGCGTAATTAGGGTTACGAGCGGCACAGAAGCTTCAGCGTAGGCATAGAGAAGCTTTGCTCCACGGCGAATGATGCCGTTCCACTCTTGTTCTGTTCCGGGCATAAATCCAGGAACATCAACAAGGGTGAGGATAGGAATATTGAATGCATCGCAGAATCGAAGGAATCGTGCAGCTTTCTCTGATGAGTTGATATCGAGAGTTCCGGCAAGCTGAGAAGGCTGGTTTGCGATGACGCCGATTGATTGCCCCTCAATTCTCGCAAAACCCACAACAATATTTGGTGCGTAGAGTGCATGAACTTCAAGGAATTCACCCTCATCAACAAGTGCCTGGATCAGATTCTTCATATCGTACGGCTGGTTTGGACTATCTGGAATCAAAGTATTGAGCGCTAAATCTGTCGCACTCTTCTCAAGATTTTGCGTAGGCGGAAGAACGGGGGATCCATCCATATTATTTGATGGAAGGTATGAAAGAAGTGCTTTCACATAGTCAATCGCATCAGCTTCTGAATCTGCCATGTAGTGCGCATTTCCAGATTTTGTATTGTGAGTGAATGCACCGCCAAGTTCTTCCATGCCAACATCTTCGCCAGTGACCGTCTTGATGACATCAGGTCCTGTAATAAACATATTTGAAGTCTCTTTAACCATGACTGTGAAGTCAGTAAGCGCTGGAGAATAAGCAGATCCGCCTGCACAAGGTCCGAGAATCAGAGATATCTGGGGGATTACACCTGAAGAACGAGTATTGAGACGGAAGATCTTTCCGTATCCATTGAGCGATGCAACACCCTCTTGAATTCGCGCGCCGCCCGAATCATTAATTCCAATGAGAGGAATTCCAGATTTCAGAGCGAATTCAGCGATCTTTACAATTTTCTCTGCATGAACTTCACCAAGTGATCCACCAAAGACTGTGAAGTCCTGTGAATAGAGCGCGATAGGTCGACCATCAACGGTTGCAGTTCCAATTACAACACCATCGCCGTAGGGGCGGTTCTTCTCCATACCGAAGTTCTGTGCACGGTGGCGTGCAAACTCATCAATTTCAGTAAATGAATCTGCATCAACAAGCATCTCGATACGTTCGCGTGCAGTTCCCTTGCCTTTGGCGTGCTGCTTCTCGCGGGCCCTATCGGATCCGGCGTGCACAGCCTCATCAATTCGCTCTCGGAGATCTTCAATTTTTCCGGAAGTAGTATGCAGATCTGGACTCATGACCATAAGGTACTAGTCGTGACCATAGATACGCCAAGACCACCGCTTGATAGCGCAGCGATCTCTCAAAAAATCTCGCAGTACTGGCGAGTAAGCGTGGTCGAAGTCACCGGCTCAACTCAAGATGATTTAGCGGCACTTGTTGCACACAATGAAGCAAAAAATGGCGAAGTTCTTATCACTGAATATCAAAGTGCAGGTAGAGGTCGCCTCGATAGAACATTTGAAGCGCCACAAAGTTCTGCACTTTTATTCTCTCTCTATCTAGAACCGAAGCGAGAAAAGAGCGAATGGTCTTTTCTACCGCTCCTTGCAGGACTTGTCTCCACTCTTGCAATCTCAGAACTCGATCCAAGATTTACAGTAGAACTCAAGTGGCCAAATGATTTACAGATTTCAGGGAAGAAACTCGGCGGGATTATTGCTCAAGCGACAAATAGCGGGCTAATTCTCGGCATTGGCATAAATGTTGGTATGAATCGAAGTGAACTTCCTGTCGAGCATGCAACTTCGTTAATGATTGAAGAATTCGCAGTTCTTGATCGCAATCTTCTCCTTGCTTCTATCCTCAATACATGTGAAGAACTCCTCAAGCGTTGGGAAGATGGAGAAGATCTACGTCATCTTTATCGAGAGCGAAGTGCAACCCTTGGCCAGAAGATTCAGGTAGAGCTACCGGGTGGCGAACAGAAGAGTGGCTTTGCCGAGGATATTTCACCGGATGGAGAGTTGATTCTTGAGGGTGGTCAGAGAATTACGGTTGGAGACATCGTTCATCTACGATAGGTCAGTGAGCGAGCGATTTCCTACCGTCGGTGTAATTGGCGCCGGCCAACTTGCTCGAATGATGGTTGCACCTGCTGCAGCTCTTGGAATCAAACTCCATCTCTTTGCGCAAACTCCTCAAGACTCAGGTGCGCAAATTTGTAACCATACCGTTGGTGATTACTCAGATTTAAGCACACTCAAAGAGTTTGCAGCACAATGTGATGTAGTCACTTTCGAACATGAACTCGTACCGATTTCGGTAATTAAGGGTCTCGAGAGCGCTGGTGTGCGCGTCTATCCATCATCGTCAGCTTTTATATATTCGCAGGATAAAGAGCAGATGCGCGAGAAGTTAAATTCTTACCCTGCGCCTGCATGGAAAGTCGCAACATCTACAGAAGGCATAGATCAATACCCGCTTATCGCAAAGTCTATTTCAGGTGGATACGACGGTCGGGGTGTTTGGAGAGTGAACTCTCAAGATGAGTTAGCGCAGCTCCTCAAGAGTGCGCCGAAGTTACTTATTGAAGAGCTTATTTCATTCGATTGCGAAATCGCTGTGATGGTCGCACGATCACCGCATGGACAAGCAACGTCATGGTCAGCAACGCAAACTATCCAAGAAGATGGAATTTGCACTTTAACAATCTCACCAGCCCAAGAGATAAGTGAAGAGCTATCAACTCGAGCACAGAAATTAGCTCTCGACATCGCGCACGAACTTGGGGTAGTCGGCGTGATGGCTGTTGAAATGTTTGTTAAGGGTGAGCAACTATTTATCAATGAAGTTGCGATGCGCCCACATAACTCTGGACATTGGACAATCGATGGCTCACGTACAAGCCAATTCGAACAACATCTACGTGCTGTATTAGATCTTCCACTCGGTGACCCTGCAATGACTCACGATTTTGCGGTGATGGGAAATATTCTGGGTGGAGAGAAGACAGATATGTATCGCCCATATCTTCACCTGATGGCTCGCAACCCAGATCTAAAGTTCCATCAATATATGAAGGAAGTCCGCCCAGGGCGCAAGATTGGCCATGTCACTGCGGCAGGCTCTAACCTTCTACAATTAAGAGATGACGTGCAGCATGCACGTGACTATATGAGCGGAGCAATCGATGAGTGAAGCAAAAGATGTTGCAATCATCATGGGCTCCGACTCTGACTGGCCAGTTATGGAAGAAGCTGCGAAAGTTTTAGATTCGCTGGGAATTAGTTATGAAGCAGATGTTGTTTCTGCCCACCGCATGCCACTCGAGATGGTTGAGTTTTCTCAGAAGGCGAAGGCGAAAGGCTTTAAAGTAATTATTGCTGGAGCTGGGGGAGCAGCGCATTTACCGGGCATGGTTGCATCTCTTACTCCACTTCCAGTTATCGGTGTACCTGTTCCCTTAAAGAATCTAGATGGCATGGATTCATTACTTTCTATCGTGCAGATGCCTGCAGGAATTCCAGTTGCAACAGTAGGAGTTGGAAATGCCAAGAATGCGGGAATACTTGCTGCGCGAATCTTGGGAATCTCTGATGCTGCAATTTCAGCAAAAGTGGAAGAAGCGCTAAAAGATATTAATGAAGAAGCAAAGTCTAAGGGCGCAGCGCTAAACGCACGACGCAACCAAAAGACAGGTTTTTAACCGGTTCTACCCTAATCAGTTCTACCGAGCGCGTGGAAACGCCAGCCAGCAGCCCGCCACATATTTCGATCGAGCGCATTTCTGCCGTCGATAATGAATTTACTCTTTACGAGTTTGCCAATCACTGAAGGATCAAGCTCTCGATACTCTTTCCACTCAGTTAAATGCAAAATCGCATCTGCTCCCTTAACGGCGTCAACGACCTTCTCTTGATAGTCAAGATTAGGAAAGCGCTTTCGAGCTGGTTCAATACCTTTCGGATCGTGAACAACAACTGTTGCACCTGCTGCCTGTAACTGAGCGGCAATATCAAGTGCTGGGGAATCGCGCACATCATCGCTATCAGGCTTAAATGTTGCACCTAGGACTGCAATTTTATATTGAGTTAAATCTTCTGAGAGATCTGCTCTGACAACATCGATCACCCTTTGACGTGCGCGTAAGTTGATTGCATCAATTTCGCGCAGGAATTCAAGCGCTTGATTTGCACCAAGTTCTTGAGCACGTGCCATAAATGCACGAATATCTTTTGGAAGACAACCACCACCGAAGCCGATACCTGCCTGTAAGAATCGATTTCCGATTCGAGGGTCATACCCAATCGCCTTAGCCAGCACTGTGACATCGGCATCAGCTGCCTCGCAGACTTCTGCCATCGCATTGATAAATGAAATCTTTGTAGCTAAGAAAGAGTTGGCTGCAACTTTTACGAGTTCTGCAGTTGGAAGGTCAGCACGAATCCATGGAGTTCCCAGATCAATGATTGGTTTATAGACTTCTTTAAGTATTTCTTCTGCTCGATCATTTGCTACACCAACCACAAGGCGATTAGGTTTGAGGGTATCCTCAACAGCGAAACCTTCGCGGAGAAATTCTGGGTTCCAAGCCAAATCTGCCTGAGGGGCAGACTGTGCAAGCTGATCGCGCAGTAGTTGGGCAGTTCCTACGGGAACAGTTGATTTACCAACGACGAGTGAACCTTCTTTAAGGTGCGGAGCAATTGCTGCAACGGAGGCTTTTACATAGGTGAGATCTGCCGCCAAACCATCTTTGCTCTGAGGTGTTCCTACGCAGATAAAGTGAATATCTGCATCAGCTATTTCTGTAAAATCTGTTGTAAAGCGCAGACGCCCGGTCTTGATTTCGGATGCGAGAAGAGTGTCGAGCCCTGGTTCATAGAAAGGGAGCTCACCTTGAGAGAGTAAATCAACTTTGCTCTGATCGGTATCGACACCGATGACATCAAAGCCAAGAGATGACATACATGCTGCATGCGTAGCGCCAAGGTAGCCAACACCGATTACAGAAAGCTTCAGAGCCATGCCGATGAGTCTATTGCAGGCCTAATTAATATTTTGCACATTTGCAGGCTATTGCGCAGGTGCGCATGGGTTTTCTGCCGCCGTCTTGCTCTTGAATTTATCAATTACCTCAGCCTTAGCTGTGGCTGAAGCGGTTGGCGATGCCTTCTTCTTCACCTTATCTACAAGGGCCTGGTCATCACGAACACGTGTCCAGAGATCGGCGGCAAGTGCATCATCCCAAATCACAACAGAGCCAACTCCAGGAACGCGCCCATTTGGATTAGAGAGGGGAACGGTGAGTGTTCGTATATTTCCTGAAGAGAGATTTCGCATCTGCTTTGCAAGTGTAAGGAGATCGTTCTTATCGACTCCCTCATCCATCTTCACGGTTGAAATAGTTGCGTTATAGAAGTTTGCTAATTTTATTGGATTGAGCAGAACTCCGGTGCTCGTGGCTTTGCGAAGTACTGCACTGACAAATTGTTGTTGGCGCTCCATACGCCCAATATCTCCACGACCATCGAAATCTCGTGTTCGAACATATTTCAGCGCCTCAATACCGCCAAGTGTGTGTGTTCCAGCGCTCATGACAAGATGGCTCTTTGGATCGTTGATTGGCACTTTGGAACATACTTCAATTCCACCAAGTGCATCGACTACGCCGGTAAATCCAGCGAAATTAACTTCGACGTAGTGGTCAATTTTCAAATTAGTCTTTGATTCAATTGTTTGAATAAGCAGAGGAGCGCCACCAAATGCAAATGATGCGTTGAGCTTTCCTGGGCGCTCTGGAATATCGGTTGTCCCATCCTGGCTCACATGAGCGGGGACTTGTACCAAGGTATCTCGCGGAAGAGAGATGATAAATGCAGCATCACGTTTCTTACTGATGTGAACCAAGAACATAGTGTCAGATCGACCGCCTGCTGCACCTGCTGTACTTCCAACTTTCAACTGCCTAATCTGGGCTCGAGTAAGACCCTCACGAGAATCAGAACCAACAACGAGATAGTTCAGGGCGCGAGAAGTTTTCTCAGGACGATCAGAGAGATTGCCAAAGACGTTAATGCGAGAGATTTGGCCACTGACCTGACCTAAACCAAGCCACGATAGAGATGCGATAAAGACAACACCAAGTGAGAGTGATGTCATTATCCGAATCGCGCGCTTTGATTTCACTTCCGTAGGATACTTGGGCAGGCGCATGGAGGGCTTATGGCGACACATACACAGGAGTTACCTGGCTCACCGCTGCCTAGCGTGAGTGTGATTCTTCCTGTCCTCAATGAAGAGCTGCATCTTGAATCAGCAGTTCTATCAATTCTCTCTCAGGATTATCGCGGAGCCTTTGAAGTCATATTGGCAATCGGTCCATCTCGCGATCGCACACTAGAAATTGCAAAGAAACTTTCACAATCGGATTCGCGAGTTGTGATTGTTGAAAGTCCAACTGGACGTACTGCTGCAGGTTTAAATCTCGCACTTAAAAGATCTAATAGTCCTGTCGTAGTTCGCGTTGATGGGCATGCCCAGATTCCTCAAAATTACATCTCACTCGTCGTTGAGATACTAAATGCGACAGGCGCAGTCAATGTTGGTGGAGTCATGGCGGCAGTCGGAAAGAGTCGTTTTGAAAAAGCTGTTGCAGGCGCAATGCGAAGTCCATTTGGGGTAGGTGCCTCACGTTTTCATACAGGAGGCGTAGCGGGTGAAGTAGATACCGTTTATCTCGGAGCATTTCGCCGTGAAGCCCTGCTTGCCATAGGTGGCTTTGATGAGCGATTTACTCGCGCCCAAGATTGGGAACTTAACTTTCGTCTCAGAGAAAATGGCGGAACTGTCTATTTTGATCCGCGCTTACAAGTCACATATCGCCCGCGACCAAACTTGCGCGCACTTGCAAAACAATATTTTGAATACGGCCGATGGCGTCGTGTGGTTTCGCGCAGACATCCCGGAACAATCAACTACCGATATCTAGCCCCACCGGTAGCGCTTGTCGGATTTACACTCTCGATTCTATTGGGGGCACTTATTCATCCACTCTTATTTAGCCCTGCTGCAATTTATGCACTCTTCTCTGTAATTGCTTCGGTGAGAATTTCTCAAACAATTCGTGAACTCGCTATTCTTTTTTTGGTTATTCCAACGATGCATTTTGCTTGGGGAGCAGGTTTCTTAACTTCGCCCAAATCCCTTGTGCCAAAGGAATAAAGTGAATAATTCGAAAGTGGCGAGAGTTCTCATCGCACTTGCTCTTGTAATCACTCTCTCTCCGAACTCCGCGCAAGCTGAAGCGCCCGCCAGTTTCTCATTTACTGGATCTGGATATGGGCATGGGGTTGGCATGAGTCAGATCGGAGCCAAGGCGAGAGCTCTTGCTGGAGAAAGCGCAACTGCAATCCTTAATTACTACTATAAAGATGTCGCTATATTGCCTGTCGTCGATTCTCAAACTATCCGCGTCAACATCGGCAAAACATTGAAAGAGTTTTCAGTCGTGGGTACGAATGCAACTACTTCAATTCAAGTCTTTAACGGGGATTTACCACTTAACACTCCAGCGACTCCAGTTTTATCATTTGGGCCAAAGCAGAGAGCAAGCTTTCTGCTCGATGATAAAAATGTATTGGTCGGAACAATAAAAAGTAAGGCCTTAACAATTCGTTGGTCCGGACCCAACCCAATAGTCTCTGTTACGCAAGCAGGTGTCACTGATCGATATAAGTATGGTCAGATTCAAGTAAAAATCGTTAAGGGGCTTATCGAAGTAACAACTTCACTATCACTCCATGATGAGTATCTATGGGGCATCAGCGAGGTTCCATCTAACTGGCCGACGGCAATTCTCGAAGCGCAAGCAATTGCAGCGCGCTCATATGCGCTCTCAAAAATCGGAACAATCAAGACTTCGTGCGATTGCCATGTTTATTCACATATCGCAGATCAAAACTTCGTAGGGTTCGCTAAAGAATCTGAACCGAAGATCGGCAAACTCTGGAAAGCTGCTGTATCCCGCACAAATGTTGATACCTTCACAAGCCTGGCAATCTTAAATAAAGGCAGACCGATTCAGGCTTATTACTTCTCGTCATCAGGTGGGGCAACACAGACAACTCTTGATGCATGGGGTCAGCCCACTGCTTACACGCAATCAGTTGCAGATCCAGCAAGTATTGATCCAAAGAACAACCCACGTTTTGCAAAGTGGAACGCATCAGCGGTTCAGGCTGTAGTTGCAACAGCATTCTTACTTCCTGACATCATTACTCTTGAAATTATGTCACGCAATACTGCGGGAGCCGTTACCTATATTAAGGGAACGTCAAGTAATGGATCTACAAAGTTGTTACGTGGGGATACCTTTAGAAGTCGAGTGAAGATTCCTTCACCATACTTCACCCTTGTAAATTAAGGTGAATTAATTAGTGTGAAGAACTGAGTTCAATCCGCCCCAAGTACCAGTGCGCATCACAACTTCGAGGCCGCCTGTAAGAGAATTACGACGGAATAGCAGATTGTGTGCACCCGATAAAGAACCCGCCTTAACAACTTCTCCATCAGGCAGCGTCACCTTCGCGGCTGCCGTTATATATGTACCGGCCTCAATTACACAGTTATCGCCGAGGGAAATTCCTAAACCAGAGTTAGCACCTAGAAGACACTTTTGGCCAACAGAGATAATCTCTTTTCCACCACCAGAGAGCGTTCCCATGATTGAAGCTCCACCACCAACATCGCTTCCATCGCCCACGACGACGCCTGCAGATATGCGTCCTTCAACCATAGATGTGCCGAGAGTTCCGGCATTGAAATTGATAAATCCTTCATGCATCACTGTTGTTCCAGTTGATAGATAAGCACCAAGACGAACGCGATCGGCATCTGCAATACGAACTCCGGATGGAATTACATAATCAACCATTCGTGGGAACTTATCAACGCCAAATACTGTGACATGCCCAAGGTGTTCTTTCAAGCGAGCACGTGTTAATTCAAATCCTTCAACGGCGCATGGACCGGCCGAAGTCCACACAACATTGGAAAGTAACCCAAAAATTCCATCTAAAGATTGGCCATGGGGCTTTACTAAGCGATGTGAGAGAAGGTGAAGTCGAAGGTATGCATCTTTGGCATCCTTTGGCGCAACGGTTAGATCAATTTCAATAGAGACAATCTCTCTCGTTACTTCGCGGCTTGCATCTTTACCGACCATCGCAACAAGTGATTGGTCTGGAGTCCCGGTGAGTGCGCCTAGTGCAGGTGCTGGAAACCAGACATCAAGAACTGTTGAACCAGATAGCGTTGCGATTCCATGGCCATGAGCTAAAGAAGACATGTTCTAAGCCTAACCCCTATTCTGTGCCTCATGCGCATCGCGGTATTTTGCTCCTCATCCCCATCGATAGATTCGAAATATATTGATCTTGCCTTTGAACTAGGAGCCGGTATCGCCGAGAGCGGTGCCGAGTTGGTCTCAGGTGGCGGCCATATCTCAGCGATGGGTGCGATATCTCGCGGAGCTCGCAGCAGAAAAGGTAGAACTATTGGTGTCATTCCGCAGAAGTTGGTAGATATCGAATTCGCCGACCACGATAGCGATGAGTTAATAATTGTCGATTCAATGCGAACTCGAAAAGCGAAGATTGAGGATCTATCAGATGCCTTTATTACGCTGCCGGGAGGGCTTGGAACCCTCGAAGAGCTCTTCGAAATATGGGTTGGTAGATATCTAAAATTTCACGATAAGCCGGTAATTATTCTCGATCCATTTGGAATTTATCAACCCCTACATCTTCTTGTAGAGCATCTCGAAGATGAGAAATTTGTTAAGCCAGGCATGAGAGATTTACTTCACTGGACAACTACGGTTGATGAAGCAATTTCAATTGCGCACGGGAGAAAGTAAATTGCCTAGCAATACTCTTTCCATATCCCTTCGAATTAAAGCTCCTCGGAAACTTGTCTGGGAGAAAATTGCAGATTGGCAGTCGCAAGGCGAGTGGATGTTGCAAACTAAAGTCTGGGTCACCTCAGATCAAGTCTCTGGAGTCGGCACTTCAATTGCGGCATTTACCGGACCGCTGTATAAATTTTATCCTCGCTTAAAGTCTCCGGGCTTACTTGATCTCATGACTGTCACACATTGGGAAGAACCATCTCGTTGCGATGTGGCACATGTTGGAAAGATTCTCAAAGGCACCGGCACTTTTCTTCTCTCAGAAGAAGTTGGCGGCGGTACGCGCTTTGATTGGTCAGAGACCATTGAAGCTCCGCGGGTACTCTTTATGCTGATCGCACCAATTCTCTACGCTGGGGTGCGCATCTCACTGCACCGATTCGCCCGCTCATTCTCCTAGGCAGAATTTTTCTCCCAGCCATAATTTTTCTACTAGGCCCAATTCGCGAGTAATCTAGGACTATGAGCAACCCCAAGACTCTGGCGCAGTTGCTCGCCTCACTCCCCGAAGAAGAACGCGTCATCCTCACACTCCACTATTTGCGCTCCAAGAGCGCTTCAGAAATTGCGCAATTACTGGGGGTACCCGAAAAATCTGTACTGGTTGTGATCGAGAGCGGAAAGAAGCGATTGACCGCCTTTTTAGGCATATAAATCCGTCGATTTCACCTCGGGCTGATTCTGCGAGATACTTCTCCCTGCAGTTGAGAATCTTCGGCAAGTTCGAATCGACGTAGTCACAAGGAGTCCCCACCATGGCAGCTATGAAACCCCGTACTGGTGATGGACCTATGGAAGTTACAAAGGAAGCGCGCTCGCTCGTAATGCGTATCCCGCTCGAGGGTGGTGGCCGACTCGTCGTCGAACTCAATCCTCAGGAAGCAAATAACCTCAGCGCAGCCCTTGAGGCCGCTGTAGCACTCATTAAAAAGTAGAGCGGATTTAGAAATTCTTCGCGCCGTTGCTCCAGAAGTTGAATCAATAATTGGGGCAGATGCTTTAGCACTTGGATATTCAAAAGACTCTGAAGGGTCAATTACCTTTCAGGGGGGCAAGAAATTACTGAGTTCAATCCAAAGCTTCTTTGAAATCAATCTCGTTGATGAAGTTTCATTCTTCGCTCCATCGGGCAAAGCTGGAGAGCTCTTCGAAATTCCAGTTTTACACGACCAAGCAGATGTCGAACGAATTTATCTTGTAGGTCTTGGCGATGAGTCACTGACCGCGTATCGCGCAGCAGGAGCTGCAATCGGTCGTAAAGTCCGCGGCAAAGCGATAGAAGTAATTTCACTCTGCGCAGAGAGTAAATCGCAGATTAAGGCTCACGCAGTTTCCGCACAGCTTGGTGCATATATCTGGAATTTGAAGAGTGAGAAGACTGCAGAGATTCCATCAATCGTGATTGCAACGAAAGATCTTGAATCAGTAAAGCTCGCATCTACTATTTCTGAGGCTCTCTACACAGCTCGCGATTTGATTCATACTCCGTCAAATATAAAGAATCCAAAGTGGATGGCAGATGAAGCGAAGAAACTTGCAGATGAAAAAGGCCTGGCAATTAAAGTCTTATCTGGCAAAGAGCTCGCAAGATTTGGTGGACTGCGTGCTGTCGGTAATTCATCGCCGAATCCAGGGCCACGCTTTATCGAACTTTCATACTTACCGCGCTTAAAGGCTAGTGCTGCAGCAGCGCTTCCACATATTGTAATTGTTGGTAAAGGTATTACTTTTGATACTGGAGGAGTCTCCCTTAAGCGTCCATATGAGTTTATGACTGCAATGAAGAGCGATATGGCCGGAGCAGCAGCTGCTCTTGCAACTATTGGTGCACTTCCTGAACTTAATCCACTTGTTCGCGTCACTGTCCTAATGATGTGTGCAGAGAATGCGCTATCAGGCACAGCGCAACGTCCATCTGATGTCATTACTCAATACGGTGGAACAACGGTAGAAATTATCAACACCGATGCTGAGGGTCGTTTGGTACTTGCCGATGGCCTGGCGTATGCGGTGGAGAACTTAGACCCTGATTACTTAATTGATATCGCCACATTAACAGGATCTGCAACCCTTGGCCTCGGAAGGCAACATGCTGCGATTTACTCTCGTGACGACAAATTGGCACAACAATTTGTAGCACTCGGTGAGTCAAGTGGCGAACGCGTCTGGCAAATGCCGTTAGTTGACGATTACGCTGATTCGCTTGAAAGTGATGTCGCAGATTTAAATCATGCAGCAGATAAAGGCAATTACTCTGCAGGTTCGGTTACGGCAGCTCTCTACCTTGAGCACTTTGTAGGAGACTCTCGATGGGTGCACCTCGATATCGCAGGCACCGGCCGTAGTGAGACAGATTCTGGAGAAAATGTGAAGGGCGGCACCGGTTTCGGCGTGCGTTTATTCCTTGATTGGATATTGTCTCTCTCATGAATATAGATCCTCACAATTACTCAGAGACCTTTATCGCTGAGGATTCTGTAAAGAGCGCTGCGCGAGCTCGTGGCATTGAAAATGGAGTAACAGATGTTTCTCAAGGAACTGGCGCATACCTAAGGCAGCTTGCCCATCAGATTAAGGCGCAATCCGTTGTTGAAATCGGAACAGGTTCAGGTGTTGGCGCACTCTGGTTGCTTGAGGGAATGCTTTCGAGTGGAACGCTAACCTCAATCGATGACGAGATGGAGCATTCTTCAATTGCGAAGATTGCACTTTCAGAAGCTGAGATTGCACAACCAAGATATCGCTTGATAACTAATTCAGTGATGGATGTAATGACCAAGCTCACCGATCGCGCTTACGATCTCGTCGTATTTCGCCACAACCCCGAAGATTTAAGTTTTGCGATTTCGGAGGCGCATAGAATCTTGAGAAGTGGGGGAGTGTTTGTAATTGATAACTTCTTCGGCGGTGGAAAAGTTCCGGACCCTGCACAACGTGATCCAAAAACTGTTGCACTTCGTGAGGCTGGAAAGTTGATTAAGGGTGATACTGATTCCTGGGTAACATCTTTAGCACCAATTGGCGATGGATTGTTACTCGCGACGAAGATTTAACATAGTTGGAAAATAGGAGATCTACTTGTGAGTTACTTTAATTCTGGACCTTGGTGGAACGCCCCAAGTTCACGAGGATTAGGAAGAGCCATCTCCCTGAAAGCTGCGATTGCATTAGCCCTCCTTGTAGGAATTGTTGCGGGGACCATCGGCGCTTCATCAACAGGCACTCTCTTTGGCCGAGATATCAAACTTGTAAAGTCATCATCAAATATTGAGAGACCCGTTGGTTCTGTCGCAGAAATTGCCCAGCGCGTGCTTCCATCCGTTGTCTCTATTGAAGCAATCGCTAGCGATGGGGGATCAACAGGCTCAGGTTTTGTGATTGATAGTTCTGGTTACATTCTCACTAACAACCACGTCATCGCAGCTTCTGTCACTAGCGGTGGTTCTATATCCGTTCGCCTCAACGATGGATCCAAATATCCGGCAAAGGTCGTTGGGCGAGACAGCTCATACGATTTGGCTGTACTTAAAATCAGAGGAGCCTCACTTAAGGCCCTTCAATTTGGAGATAGCGAAAAGGTTGCAGTCGGCGATTCAGTTATTGCAATCGGCTCACCTCTCGGACTCACCGGAACGGTAACTCTTGGAATTATCAGCGCAAAGAATCGCGCAGTGACAGCGGGAGAATCAGAATCTGAGAATTCGTTTATTAACGCACTACAAACTGATGCGGCGATAAACCCTGGAAACTCCGGTGGACCACTTGTTGATTCAACAGGAGCGGTTATTGGAGTTAACTCTGCTATCGCATCACTTGGATCTTCGCGTAATTCACAGACAGGATCCATCGGACTCGGGTTTGCAATTCCTATAAACCAGGCACGTAAGACTGCTGAACAATTGATTAAAAATGGAAAGGCAACATACCCAGTAATCGGAGTATCGGTAGATATGAATTACTCTGGTGATGGCGCGATGATTGCAAAGACAGCAGATGCAATACTAAAAGGCAGTTCCGCTGCAAAGGCAGGGTTAAAACCTGGCGATATCATCACAATCTTTGACGGTACAGCTATCTCTTCTGCAGAGGAGCTCATCGTTGCAATTCGCTCTAAGAGCGTCGGTGACAAAGTTGAAATCTCATATAAGCGCGCAGGCACAACAATGAGTACAACTCTGACTCTGACCGCATCTAAATAAAACGATAGGCTATCGATATGTTCTTCGACTTTGGTCCCGGCGAGATAGTTGGCTTAGCCGTACTTGCCATGATTCTCTTAGGACCGGATAAGTTGCCTACCTTTGCAGTAGATGCCGCTCGTTTTCTTAAGAAGGTACGCACATTTGCATCTAATGCGACCAATGAACTTAAAGAGAACCTTGGCCCAGGATTTGAAGATTTGCAGCCATCAGATCTGCATCCAAAGACATTTATTAAGAAGCAAATCGCCAATGCGATGGATGAAGATAGCTCTCCTTCAAAGAAGAAGGCTCGCGCAAAGATTGACCCGGATCTCCTATGACAACTTTAGATTTACTCAATGATGCTCTTGCAACTGTTCAAGATCCCGAACTCCACCGCGCACTTCCCGAACTGGGAATGGTTAAGTCAGCTACTCTCAATGGAGAAATTGCCGAGCTAGAAATTCTTCTTACTATCTCCGGTTGCCCGATGAAAGATCGTTTAACCACAGATATTGAGAAGGCTGTGCTTGCAGTTCCAGGAATATCGCAGGTACGCATTGAATTTGGGGTTATGGATGAAGCCCAGCGGGCAAATATCAAGAAACTTCTTCGCAATGGTCGCGAAAGCTTTATCTCCTTTGCTCAAGCTGATTCACTTACTCGCGTTATTGGAGTTGCATCAGGTAAAGGTGGTGTTGGAAAGTCATCACTGACCGCCAACCTTGCAGTGGCTTCTGCACAAAAAGGCCTCCGAGTTGGAATTCTTGACGCAGATGTTTATGGCCATTCAATTCCGCGCCTTATGGGACTCATTGGCCAACGCCCAACAGCTATCGATCAGATGTTTATCCCACTTGAGTCCTATGGAGTAAAGACCGTCTCAATGGAGATGTTTAAGCCAGAGCGCGAAGATGCGATTGCATATCGTGGACCGCTACTGCATCGAGTTCTCGAACAACTTCTCTCCGATGCATATTGGGGAGATTTGGATTTGCTCTATATCGATCTGCCACCGGGCACCGGAGATCTTGCAATTTCACTAGGCCAACTCGTTCCTACATCTGAAATTGTTGTTGTAACAACTCCACAAGTAGCAGCTGCAGAAGTTGCAGAGCGCGCTGGTCGTATCGCTCACCAAATTCACCAAAGAGTTATTGGTGTTATTGAGAATATGTCCGCATACCCATGTGGAAAATGCGGAGAGCTCACATCGTTATTTGGTGAAGGCGGCGGAGAGGAAACTTCGAAGCGCTTATCGCAGCTCATCGGTGGAGATGTACCACTCCTTGGAAAGATTCCATTTAGCCCAGAACTTCGCGAAGGTGGAGATGCAGGCGCGCCTGTCGTTATCGCTAGCCCAGAGAGCGCCAGTGCAAAGGCAATTCAAGAAGTTGTTAATAAATTAATTGTGCGCGAAAAATCTTTACTTGGCGTCAGACTCGGGCTTGCGTAATTCTTCGGCAATTTCTTTACCGATCTCTTTAGCAAGATCTCCAAGTTCAGTTCGAAGATAGTCCCGAGTAGCAACGTCTCCGAGTGAAATGCGAAGGCTGGCTAGCTCGCGAGTGAGATATTCAGTATCTGCAATGCTTCGAGCATTCTGCGCACGATCTTCATTGAGAGTAATTCGGTCGCGATCTGCCTGACGGTTCTGTGCGAGCAAAATGAGCGGCGCAGCATATGAAGCCTGTAACGAGAGTATGAGAGTTAGGAAGATAAATGGATATTCATCAAAGCGCACGCTTTGTGGCGCCAAGGAATTCCAAATAACCCAACTAAATACAAACACTGTCATATAAACCAAGAAGCGCGCAGTTCCTAAGAAACGAGCGAATCGCTCGGAGAGGCGACCAAATGCTTCTGGGTCGTAATTGGCGCGCAGAGAGCGACGTGTCTCGCGTGGAGTATCTAATCCGTAATTACGTGCCATCTCTACACCTCCTCTGGTGAATCTGGAGAGTTAACAAAACTCGTATCGATGCTCTCGAGGGCTGCAGTAGTAGCAGCTGAATCGCGATGATCGTGGCGCCAGTTCTCAGGCAACAAGTGATCAAGCACGTCATCAACTGTTACTGCTCCAAGTAGTCGGTCATTGGCATCAATAACTGGCAGAGAGAGCAGGTTGTAACTAGCTAAGTATGACGAAACAGCATGCAGCGATGCATCGGGATTAACGCCTTGCGTATTGGTATCAACAATAGAGCCGAGCAACGTTGCTGGAGGTTCGCGTAGTAAACGTTGGTAGTGAACCATCCCGATGAAACGCCCAGTTGGTGTTTCAAGGGGCTGACGCGCAATAAAGATTTGTGAGGCAAGCGCAGGAGAGATTTCACTCTGTCGAACGGCAGCAAGGGCATCAGCGACCGTGTAATCAGCAGACATAATGATTGGTTCGGTCGTCATCATTCCACCGGCTGAGTAATCTTCATATGTCATCAAACGAAGCACATCTTCGGCATCGTCAGGGTCCATCAAATTGATGAGTTCTTGTGCACGCTCCTCGCCGATTTCGCGGAGCAAATCTGCCGCATCATCGGGATCCATCTCCTCAAGAACGTCAGCTGCACGTTCTCCTTCAAGTTCTGCAAGGAGAGCTACGCGCTCGGATTCATCCATCTCTTCAAGTACATCAGCTAGACGTTCATCGTTAAGGGCGCGCGCAACTTCAACGCGACGCTTGGGTGCAAGATCCTGAAGAACTGTCGCAAGGTCGGCTGCGCGAAGATTTCCAATAGTAGAAAGAAGATTTGTGACGCCTTGATTAGCTTCATGGTGTGCAAATCCGGTTACTTCTTCCCATGCAACAGTTGAAGTCGCGCCTTTTCTACGCAGTCCTCGACCCTTGCGCATGATGTGTACTTTGGTAATTAACCAATCGCCAGTGCGATTTTGTTCCATCGCCATATCCTCAACAAGAACTTGTTCATCGCCATCAATCAAAGAAATGGTGCGATCTAAGAGATCGCCAAGAACCATCATCTCTCCGGTGCGAGTTTCAAAGCGACGCATATTAAGTAAACCTGTAATTACAACTGCACCTGATTCAATAGATGTCACTCGAGTGATGGGTACAAAGACGCGACGGCGAAGAGGTACTTCTACGACGAGACCCAAAATTCTTGGTGATTGATTGTTAGAACGCAGGGTCGCGACAGCATCGCGCACCTTGCCTACTGGATCACCATTTGGGTCAAAGACAGCTGTTCCGGCTAGACGCGCGAGAAATATACGGTTGAAGTTATTTCCGCTCATGGGATAAGAGTATCGGGTGCCATATCGACTAGGTTTGCCATATGAATTCAGGCATTCACAATCATTCAAAGCTGCCGGCTAGACCGGACCTTATTCGCCTGATTATCGGTATTTTCGGTATTGGGTCATCGGGACCATTGATTGCACTCAGCACAATGCCGGTCCCCACCCTAATCTTCTGGAGAAATCTTGGGGGATCTCTCGTCACGCTTCCCTTTGCGCTTCGACATAAATTAAATCGCACAGGTGCGCGCTGGGCTGTTCTGGCAGGAGTATTTCTTGCAGTGCACTTTGTCGCCTTCTTCTTAGCAATGCGCCTGACAAGCGTTACAGCTGGAACTGCAATAGTTGCAACTCAGCCAATCTTTGCCGCTTTTTTTGTGAAGTTGACTGGAGGCCATATTCCTAAAAAGGCATGGCTAGGAATGCTTATCAGTTTCTCTGGTGTTCTTCTCGTAACAGGTATCGATCTTCAATTAGACCGCAAATCATTTCTTGGCGATCTGGCGGCATTAGTTTCGGGAGCACTCGCAGCGGCTTATATGTTGATTGGATCTCGAGCACAACAACATCTGGAGACCACTTCATACACGACAATCTGTTATTTCGTCTGTGCAATGACGGCGTTACCAATGGCTCTCTTTGCAGGATACGAAATTATCAATTTTGCTGCAAAAGAGTGGTGGATTCTTCTTGGATTAATTATCGGAGCTCAAATTTTGGGACACACGATGTTCAATCTAACCCTGAAGCGAGTATCTCCAGCAGTTGTATCAATGATTGTCTTCTTTGAGGTCCCTGTAGCAGCGCTTGTCTCTCTCATCTTTAAGATTGGTAAAGAGCCAACACTTTCAATTATTCCAGGTGTTATCCTCATCCTGACCGGTTGCATTCTCGTAGTGCTAAGAACGAAAGAAGCTTCATGATTGATTTGCATACACACTCAACATGTAGTGACGGAACCGATTCACCGTTTAGTCTCGTCAAGAAGGCGCTCTCTACTGGTGTGACAACGTTAGGCCTCACCGACCATGACTCCATCGCGGGTTGGTCTGAGGCAATCACCGCAGTTGCGCCTCAAATTGAACTGGTGCTCGGTGCCGAAATTTCATGTCTTACTCCAGACGGAATCAGCGTCCATATGCTCGGACTCTTATTTGATGGCGAACATAAAGAGATGCAGCAGATGTTGGAAGATTCGAGAGATACGAGAATTCCTAGAATGCGGAAGATGATTGAACTTCTGAGCGCAGATGGCATCAACATCACTATTGAGGATGTACAGCGCACGACGCCACCCGGAGCGACTTTAGGAAGACCACACCTGGCAGATGCCCTTGTAGCTAACGGAGTCGTTAAGAGCCGTGATGAGGCTTTTGTGGATCTTCTCCATAATGAATCTAAATATTATGTAACTCACGCTGCGCCAACTCCCGAAGATGCAATTGCAATGATTCGGAGCGCAGGAGGAGTAGCAGTCATCGCACACCCTTTTGCTTCACGTAGAGGAGAAATTCTCGATGCATCCACCTTTGCAGGCATGGTGGATGCAGGGCTCAATGGAATTGAAGTAGCGCATCGCGATCAAAGCCCAGATGAACAGCGAGCTTTAATCGCAATTGCAACTGAGTTAAATCTTGTAATAACTGGCGCAAGTGATTATCACGGAACAGGAAAACTTAATTCCATGGCAGAAAACACAACACATCCGGCACAATGGGAAGCCTTAGAGGCACAAGCCGATGCGCGAAGGGTTATACGTAAATGAATACAATCAATGCAGTCACCTTTGCGACTCAAGCTTTCGTAACTTTATTTGTCATCATGGATCCACCAGGTGCGACACCAATTTTTCTCGGACTTGTAGGGGATAAGTCACCTAAGGAACGCATCAGATTAGCGTGGCAGGCAGCAGGCGTCTCACTCTTTGTTATTGCCAGCTTTGCAATCTTTGGCCAATTCATTCTCGATTACATGCACGTCTCTATCGAAGCGCTCCAAGCCGCAGGCGGATTACTTCTCCTCTACGTTTCGCTGCAATTACTAACCGGAACTTCTAAAGGTGGCGCGGATCAGAAGAGTTCAAATATCGGAATGGTTCCACTTGGAACTCCGTTGCTTGCAGGGCCAGGAGCAATTGTTGCAACGATGATTTATGTACAGAAAGCCGATACCAATTCTCAAATCCTTGGGCTTGCGGTGGCGATTCTTGCGGTACATATCATTATCGGAATTGTTCTGATGGCTTCGACAAAAATTATCAGTGTTATTAAAGATGCGGGAGTAACACTTCTGGCGAGCATTGCGGGGCTATTGCTTGCAGCTATTGCGGTTCAGATGTTGGCAAATGCAATCAAAGCATTTGCAGCTAATTAATCAGCGATTCGCTTAGTGCGTGTGCGCTCACGCTTTACACGTGGTTCAGTTGATTTAGCAGGAGCCTTCTCAGCAGGAGCCTTCTTTTCTTGCGCAGGGCGAGCCTTCTTCAAAGTTCCCTGTGATCCTGCAGGAATATTGAGCATCTCATAGAGGTGCTCTGATGATGAATACGTTTCAACTGGCTCAGGTAAACCAAGTTTGAGCGCAGTATCAATCATCTTCCAGCGAGCCATATCGTCCCAGTCGACAAAGGTGACTGCAATGCCATCTGCACCAGCACGGGCTGTACGACCAATACGGTGCACATAGGTCTTATCGTCTTCGGGACACTGATAATTAATGACGTGGGTAATTCCATCGATATCGATTCCACGGGCAGCAACATCTGTGGCAATCAAGACATCTGATTTTCCAGCTTTAAAATCATTGAGAGCTTTTTCACGAGCAGATTGCCCTAAATCTCCATGAATAGTTGCAGCTTTAAATCCACGTTCGACTAACTCATCTGAAGTTTTCTGTGCAGTTCTCTTTGTGCGGCAGAAGACAATTGTCGGTCCGCGACCGTCAGCCTGCAAGATTCGTGCAAGCATCTCGATCTTATCCATTGCATGCGCACGGATAACATGTTGCTTGATACGAGAAACAACAGCGCCTTCATCCTCATTATCTTGAGTACGGATATGCACTGGCTGATTCATGAAGCGGCGAGCAAGAGCGATGATGTCGCCAGGCATAGTCGCTGAGAAGAGCATGGTTTGCTGACGAGCAGGTGTACTAGTAAAAATCTTTTCTACATCCGGCAGGAAGCCGAGGTCGAGCATCTCATCTGCTTCATCGAGAACAACGCGTGAAACATTCTTAAGTTTCAGCTGTCCTTGACGATAAAGATCGAGCAATCGACCTGGCGTTCCAACGACAATTTCGACTCCGCCTTGTAGCGCTTCGATTTGTGGTTCAAAGGCGCGGCCACCATAAACGGCAAGCGTGCGGATACCTCTGTTGAAAGATAGTTCTTCAATATCTTTAGTTACCTGAACACAGAGTTCGCGGGTGGGAACAACGATGAGAACTTGTGGGTCTCCTTGATTGGCAAGAGTTGGCCAATCCGAATCATTAGGGGCAATCACTCGCTCAATTACTGGAATACCGAAAGCTAAAGTCTTACCAGTACCAGTCTTTGCTTGGCCAATGACATCGCCATCTGCAAGCGCAATTGGCATGACCATCTCTTGAATAGGAAATGGTGATGTAAATCCGTGCTCATTGAGAGCATCGATTGTCTCTTTACGAAGAGGTAAATCTGCGAAGGTAAGCGACACTTAGTTGGCACCGAAACCGACACGGCGTTCGGTTGGTAGCCCGATCTCTACATATCCAATTTTCTCTGCAGGGACGATAACTTCGTGGCCACGTACATCGGTGAGAATTAGGGGAGATGATGAAGATAGCGCCGCAGTTACTGCAGCTCGGATTTCTTCTGGAGCCAGAGGGCACTCGAAGGAGAGTTCGCTATTCACATGTGTGATGGAGATGCGAACGTGTGATGCCTTATCTGATTTCTTTGAGCTCATAGCCCTATCTTAGAGTCAGAGTTCAGTACGGGGAAATCCAGAGATTCCTCGCCACATGAGGTTCTCAACAAGTTCAATTGCTTGCGTGCGAGAGAGCTTCCCATCTCTTTCAAGCCAATGACGAGCTGTTACCTGAACATAACCAATAAGACCGACACCAAGCATCATCGCTTCTTCACGAGGAAGTCCAGTGTCATTAGAGATAACTCCACTCACTGCCGCCGCACAGTCGTATGTCATGCGGTTGAGGCGCTCGCGAACTTGAGGTTCGACGCTCATATCGCTCTCGAAGAGAAGTCGGAAGGCTTCACCTTCATTTTCAATAAAGTTAAAGTAGGCATCAATCGTGACATGAACGCGTTGTTGGTTATCTGGAGTTGAAGAGATTGCCTTTTGAATTTCGTAGACCAAAGAATCGATATGAAGATCTAGAACTGCAAGATAGAGATCAAGCTTTGATGGAAAGTGCTGATAGAGAACTGGCTTACTGACGTTGGCGCGATCTGCAATTTCATCCATTGCTGCAGAGTGATAGCCAGCAGCAGTGAAAACTTCTAGCGCTGCAGAGAGCAATAATGCTCGTCTCTCATCACGAGGTAGGCGCGATTTATCTGAACGCGAACCGTTTGCAGGTGCAGTATCTGTACTCATTGTGCGCATCGTACAGAATTGGCGGGTAAACGGACAGTACGGCAGAATTGCAGCATGAAGACTCCTCCGCTCGTTACTCCGGGTCCAGCGCTCACAGTTGATGAAGTTCGTCGCTACAGTCGCCATTTGATCATCCCTGATGTAGCAATGGCAGGTCAGCAGCGAATGATGAATGCAAAGGTGCTCTGCGTAGGTGCGGGCGGTCTCGGTTCACCAGCTCTGATGTATTTGGCTGCCGCCGGTATTGGAACTCTCGGAATAGTTGAATTCGACACCGTTGATGAATCGAATTTGCAGCGCCAGATTATTCACGGCCAATCAGATATCGGTAAGAGCAAGGCGCAGAGCGCCAAAGAGAAGATTTCTGAAATCAATCCCTACGTCAAAGTTATTACTCATGAAACCCGTTTAGATAACTCCAATGTGATGGAGATTTTTGCTCAGTACGACATCATCGTCGATGGCACAGATAATTTTGCTACACGTTATCTTGTAAACGATGCATGCGTGCTTCTTAAGAAGCCATATGTATGGGGTTCTATCTACCGCTTCGATGGACAAGCCAGCGTCTTCTGGGCCGAGTACGGTCCTTGCTATAGATGCCTCTATCCAGAACCACCACCTCCCGGAATGGTTCCAAGTTGCGCTGAAGGTGGAGTCCTCGGAGTTCTCTGCGCGACCATTGGATCAATTCAAACAACAGAGGCAATCAAAGTTCTTACGGGGATCGGCGAACCACTAGTTGGTTCACTAATGGTCTACGACGCACTTGATATGACTTTTAGGAAAATCAAAGTTCGCAAAGATCCGAACTGCCCAATCTGTAGCGAGAAACCAAAACAGACTGCGCTCCTTCCCGATTACGAAGCTTTTTGTGGAGTGCTCTCTGATGCAGCGCAAGAGGCTAGTTCAGGTTCGACCATTACTGTGCAAGAACTCAAGTCGAAGATTGATGGGGATGAAGATTTCTACCTCATCGATGTACGTGAACCAAGTGAGTTCGACATTGTTCGGATTCCGACCTCGCACCTCATTCCTAAGCAAGGATTTATTGATGGAAGTGTTCTATCGACTCTTCCTCAAGATAAGCCGATCATTCTTCACTGTAAGAGTGGAGTCAGATCTGCAGAGTGCCTAGCAATCCTCAAGAGCGCAGGCTTTGCTGATGCTTCACATGTTTCAGGCGGCGTCGTCGCTTGGGCGAAGCAAATAGATACGTCACTGCCGGTCTATTGATGCGTGAGAGTTATAAGGGTTATCGCATGCTGCTTGTGCATGCGCACCCAGATGATGAAACCATCAACAATGGTTCAACAATGGCTATGTATGCAGCTTTGGGAGCATCGGTCACACTCATCACGTGTACTCGTGGCGAGGAAGGTGAAGTACTGATTGAGGACCTTGCATACCTTGCTGCCAGCAAAGAAGATTTACTGGGTGAGCATCGAGTAATCGAACTTAACAACGCGATGGTGGCACTTGGCGTAGAAGACCATAGATTCTTAGGTGAAGGTGAACGTAAGTACCGCGACAGCGGAATGATGGGCACCGAAGCCAATAATCGTGAAGATACTTTCTGGAAAGCCGATTTTGATAGTGCAACGGAATCTATGAAAAATATTATTGATGAAGTCAAACCTCACGTAATGATTACTTATGATGAGTTTGGAGGGTATGGACATCCAGACCACATTCAGGCACATCGTGTTGCAATGGCTGCAGCCAAAGTTGCATCCTGGGATATCCCAAAAATCTATTGGAATGTCATGCCAAAGTCAGTTATTCAAGATGGCATCGACAAGATGAAAGCTCTGGGCTCTGACTTTATGGGTGCAGAGAGCGCTGATGATCTTCCCTTTGCAAAAGATGATTCATTTGTTCACGCGCTCATTGATGGCGGAGAGTATGTAGAACAGAAGATGGAGGCGATGCGTGCCCACGGAACACAGATTGCAGTCGACGGTCCATTTTTTGCCCTCTCAAATAATCTAGGGCTCGAGATTTGGGGCAACGAGTACTACACCCTCGTTAAGGGTGACAAGGGACCGTCTACAGATTCACGAGAGCTAGAGAGCGACCTCTTTTCAGGAATCTCACTCGCATAAATGAGCGTTTTCATCTCGCTCACTTTTGGTGCCTTCATTGCAATCGCATCAACACTTATTCATCAATCAATTCCACCTCTTGGCGTTGCAATTGCGATTACATCAACATTTACAGCCATTTGGTGGCTGGGCAGATATTTCGGAAAGAAGCGATACAAATTTCTTGCACTCTTTGCCTGGCTAGTAGTAATCATTCGCGCCGGAACTTTCGGTGCCGGTCAAGAGTTACTCATTCAAGGAGATAACGCCGGAAGCGCGCTGCTCTTCCTTGGATTTATTGCGGGGTTGCTCGCTGCTTTTAAGCGTGCTTGATTACTTCCAGCTCCAGCTCTGACCTTCTGCGCTGTCGTTTATCTCAAGTCCGGCGCTCTCTAATTCTTTCCGCAGGGCATCACTTGCTGCCCAATTCTTCTCTGTGCGAGCAATCTCGCGTTGTTGCAATAGTTGCTTAAGTTCGTCACTGAGCGGCTTCTCGTCCAATATGCGATCCAGTGCAAGTCCAAGAACTTGATCGGCATATAAAAATATTGCGCGCTTATCTTGTGCTCCGATAGTCAGATCTTTCTCGATTGCTCGAAGTCTCTGCATTGCGCGGGGTGTATCTAAATCAGTTGCAAGAGAATCAGTAATCTCGCTATCAATTTTAAGTTCAGAGGAAGCACCCCACTCGCTCATCAATTTTCTCCAACGACGAATTGTGGAATGGGCTGCTTCGAGTGATGCCCACGAGAGATCCATCTGAGATCTGTAGCGATTTTCAAGTAATGCGAATCTAAGTGAGAGTGGATCCAGACCACGTTCTATGAGATCGCTGAGCAGTACAACATTCCCAGCGCTCTTCGACATCTTTCTTCCCTCGAAGAGTAAATGTTCTCCATGAACCCACGTTTTCACTACTTCTTGCCCGGTGAGTGAATTTGATTGCGCTCTCTCATTTTCGTGGTGAGGAAATCTCAAATCTATTCCACCAACGTGGATCTCAACGGTGGCATCGAGGTAGTCGATTGACATCGCGCTGCACTCAATATGCCAACCTGGAAAGCCTGAACCCCATGGCGATTCCCAAATCATTTGTGTACGCGCACCTGCTAATTTCCAGAGCGCCCAATCTGCATGGAATCTCTTGCCACCTTCATCTTTATATTCATACCTGTGGCCAGGCTTGAGAGCCTCCAGTCGATTTCCGCTAATTGCCCCGTAGCTATCAAAAGAAGTTGCATCGAAGTAGACGGATCCATCTGAACCTACATATGCTGATTTCTTCTCTATTAATTCTCCGATTGCCTTCTGCATCGAATCCATATTTTCAGATGCACGCGGGTACCTATCTGCTGCTCGAATATTTAATAGGGCAAGGTCTCTGTGGAATCTAGATTCAAATTCACGGGCGATTTCAAAGGGATCTACTTGGCGCTTCTCTGATTCAGCAAGCATCTTATCTTGCTCCTCAAAGTCATCGGCCATATGACCGACATCAGTGATGTTCTGGATCAGTTGGACTTCAACGCCTTGCAGCGTCAGAGTTCTGGCGATTAAATCTGAGAGGAGAAATGTTCGAAGATTTCCCACATGCGCATCGCGATACACAGTAGGGCCGCAGCAGTAGATTGAGATAAATCCATCGCGACTTTCAATGCTCTTCACTTCGCGTGTGAGAGTGTCGTAAATTCTTAATTGGCCGGTACCGGCATCACGTCTATTAAAAACTGGAATAACGCGGAAAAATGCCACATCATCGGGTTGAAATTCGATCAACTCTCCGCGGCGATTGATAAGACTCGTCTCACTCTGTAAAACTCCGACGATATCCCTGAAGCCACCCTCGGATTCATGGAGGCGAATGGTGGCTCGTTTGCCAATCGCAGCTCTCAGATCTTCAGCGCTCATAACCCCAACAGTAATCGTGCAATCAAGCTCTTGCAGGGTTAGAATTACCGCCTATCGTTTCGAGCCCTCTGGAGGAATCCCGTGACCTATGTAATCGCCGAACCTTGCGTTGACGTTAAGGATAAATCCTGTCGCGAAGAGTGCCCTGTCGATTGCATCTACGACGGCACTCGCATGCTCTACATCCAGCCCGATGAATGCGTTGATTGCGGAGCTTGCGAACCTGTCTGCCCAGTTGAAGCGATTTATTATGAAGATGATGTTCCTGGCCAGTGGGATAACTACAAAAAGATCAATACAGAATTCTTTATTGAGCTTGGTTCACCTGGGGGAGCATCAAAGGTCGGAGAAACTAATTCCGATCACGCAGATGTGACTGCTCTTGCGCCAAAAACTTCCTGATTTTCCGTGGGATGCGCTCGCACCATATGCAGAGCTCGCACGAAAATTTCCACAAGGTGCAATCGATCTCTCTGTAGGAACTCCTGTCGATTCCACTCCTGAATTTATCCAGGAGGCCTTTCGAAGTGCATCAAATTCACCAAGCTATCCAGTAACCGTTGGAACTCAAGAGTTACAAAGTGCAATTCGGAATTGGGCAGAAGAGACTCTCGGAGCAACAGGAGATTTCGGCGTTCTCCCTCTGATTGGATCTAAAGAATTTGTCGCCTGGCTACCAACATTTCTTGAAACTCAGAGCGTTCTCTATCCTGAAATTGCATATCCAACGTACTTAGTTGGTTCACTCCTTGCTCAAGCGGAAGCAAAGGCAGTAGCAATTGATGCAGCAACCTGGCCAAAGGCAGATATGGCGTGGGTGAATTCACCTTCAAATCCAACTGGCCGCGTGCACTCTGAATCTGAGTATCGCGCCGCTTTAGATTGGTCTCGCAAGAGCGGTGCAACACTTGTCTCTGATGAGTGCTATCTCGAGTTTGGAGATAGCCAAACCCCAACATCCATTTTGAAATTCACAGATGGCGATAATACAAATGTCCTAGCTGTCTTTTCGCTCTCGAAGAGATCTTCTATGGCCGGCTATCGCGCTGCATTTGTTATCGGAGATCCACTTTTAATCGCCAAAATATTAGAAGTCCGTAAGCATGCAGGCATGATGGTCTCGCTTCCCGTTCAGAAGGCGATGATTGCAGCCCTGTCAGATTCTTCCCATGTGCAAGCCCAACGAGCTCGCTATAACGCACGTCGTGCAACCCTTAAAGGTGCGCTAACAAAAGCTGGCTTTGATATCCATGACTCAGCCGCTGGTCTCTATATCTGGGCCACTCGCAATGAGAGTGCATGGGATTCTGTCTCGTGGCTTGCAGATATTGGGATTATTGCAACACCAGGAATTTTCTACGGCGAAAAAGGTGCACAATTTATCCGTATTGCGATGACAGCAACCGATGAACAGATTTCTGAAGCTGCAGATCGCATTAGTAAGAAATCAGGTAAGTAAGAATGGCTGTCGGCATACTTCTTGTAGGTGGATTCGGTACACGCCTGAAGCCGTTAACAAATGATTCTCCTAAACCGATGCTTCCTGTTGCGGGACTTCCCGTTACTGAACATCAAATTCTCGCCGCGAAGAAGGCTGGTCTTCATACAATCGTTCTGGCAACATCGTATTTAGCTGAAGTCTTCACGCCTTACTTTGGCGATGGAAGTAAGTGGGGAATCAAAATTCTCTACGCTGTAGAGAAAGAGCCACTTGGAACAGGTGGAGCAATTCGCAATGCGGCAGAGCTACTTGGTCGAGATGAACCTATTGTAATTTTCAACGGAGATGTCCTTAGCCGTCACTCAATTGCAGATCAAATCGCCTTCCATCTTGAGAAGGGTGCGGATGCAACTCTGCATTTGATTGATGTCGAGGATGCTCGTGCATTCGGTTGTGTACCCACAGATTCTTTAGGTCGCGTTACTGCATTTTTGGAGAAGATGGATAACCCAGTTACCAATTCCATTAATGCGGGTTGCTATATTTTCTCTCCGTCAGTTATCGATGAAATTCCACTCGGCAAAGTTGTCAGCATCGAACGGGAAACTTTCCCTGCGCTCGTTGCAAGTGGCCGAGCAGTCTTCGGTTTTAAAGATCAGTCTTACTGGCTCGATGTCGGAACACCTGCCGCCCTGTTCAAGGGCTCACGAGATATGGTCAATGGCCCGTTCTTGGCTCAAGCTGGCACCACGATTGCAGATGGCGCACAGATAACCGGGGGATCCTCAATCGGCGCTGGCTGCACTATCGAATCTGGAGTGGTCATTGATGACTGCATCATTGGCGATAACGTCATAATCGGAACGGGTTCACATCTCTCTCAATGTTTCGTAACTCATGGCACCCATGTGGCGGCAGATTCGCAAAAATCGCAGAAATATCTCTCTTCAAGCGATGAATTACCGATTTCACTCTAAAAACCGCACTTTTTTGCCGTAAATTTTGGAAAAGTCTCTACCTTGGGGTTGACTCAGAGGGATTACACGGGTGTAATTCATACCTAGAGCGCAGGAGATTCACAATGAATCCCGCCCCTAATGACTTGAGGAGATTTGCGAATGCCAATCCGCCCAGAAGGAAGTTCAACTGGCAAGCCATCAGCCCCCACTGCTGGACCAACTATTCAACTCGCTAGCGGAGAGAACTTTGAACTCTCCTGGCAGGAGCGCTCACTATGCGCTCAAACAGATCCGGAAGCATTCTTTCCTGAGAAGGGTGGATCAACCCGTGAAGCAAAGCGGGTCTGCCTCTCATGCGATGTGCGCCAAGAGTGTCTCGAATACGCCCTCGCCCACGATGAGCGCTTCGGAATTTGGGGTGGCCTCTCTGAGCGCGAGCGCCGCCGCCTAAAGCGTCGCCCTGCATAAACGCAGCCACATATACCAGTCAACGTCTGCAGTTATTTCAGTTAGGTAGGTTCTACCTATGAGTTCCCAACGCGTTACGGCAATTCTTGTCGTTCACGATGGTGCAACATGGCTTCCCGAAGTTGTTGCATCGATTGCATCGCAGACTCACAAAGCAGATCAGATTGTTGCAGTTGATACAGGTTCTGTTGATTCATCTGCAAAGTTACTTAAAGGCGCTCGCATTCCAGTTGCAACTCTCGATAGAGAAGTTGGTTTTGGTGCTGCAGTTGCGCATGGCGTTGCACAGCTTCCGCCACAATTAATCGAAAGTGAAGAGTGGATTTGGATTCTTCACGACGATTGCGTTTTACATCCAGGTGCACTCGAAGCGCTTCTCAGCGCAATTGCCGATCGACCAAGTGTTGTTATGGCTGGGCCAAAGTTATTGGGATGGCACGACCGAACGCATCTGATCGAACAAGGTATCAGCATTGCATCCAATGGCGCTCGCTGGACAGGTTTGGAGCCAACCGAATATGACCAAGGTCAGCATGATGGAATACATGAAGTCTTAGCGGTCAGTACTGCAGGTGCACTGATTCGCCGTGACGTCTTTGAAGAACTAGGTGGCTTCGATCAAAACCTTGAGCTCTTTAGAGATGATGTTGATTTTGGCTGGAGAGCAAGAGTTGCAGGGCATTCAGTTATCGCCGTATCAGATGCCATTGGGTATCACGCCCAAGCATCAAGCAATGAACGTCGAAGCGTAGATGTCGAAGGCGCTCTTCTGCATCGCCCACTGCTACTCGATAGAAGAAATGCGGCCTATGTCCTGCTGGCAAATTCATCTCTCATCTCACTCCCGTGGCTGGGACTACAACTTCTCTCTGGAGCAATCTTCAGATCCATGGGTTATCTATTTGCAAAACTTCCTGGTTACGCCTCAGATGAACTTCTCGCAATTGCAACGCTCATTATTCATCCGGCAGAACTCTTAGAAGCGCGCAGATTTCGCAAGAAACATCGACTCGTTTCATCCCGCGTTGTAAGAACTTTTATTCCATCCCGTTATGTGCAGATTCGCGCTTCTCTCACACGTATGACTTCGCTTCTTCGTTCCAAGATACTTCCGGATGCGAAAAATCAAGATTCACCTGTAATCAGTGATCTCACAGTTGATGAGGATGAAGATTTACTTGCTCCCATTTCTCACACATCTTGGAAGACGATTTTTCATCGGCCAATGATTATTGCAGCCTCAGTACTCGCAATTCTCAGCCTCGGTTGGGCTCGCCATCGTTTTGGAGATTTATCAGGGGGAGCACTTGCTCAATCTCCAGATAGTGCACTCGCGCTCATTAAACGTTACATCTCAAGTTGGCATGAAGTTGGAATGGGCAGCGGACAATCCACTCCAGCATGGGTTTTATTCATTGCTGTCGCATCGCTTTTCACCTTTGGAAATCCACAACTCCTGCTCACTCTCTTCTTTATCGCAGCGCCGCTTCTTCTCCTGGTTTCTGCACATCGCTACCTTAAGAAATACACCGATAACGGTTGGCTGGTGGCGGGAGCCTCACTGCTCTACGCCCTTTCACCGGTTGCGGTAGCTGCAATCAATGCGGGAAGAGTGGGTCTCTTAGTAGCGCTCATTGCACTGCCATTTGTTATTCGACAACTTCAGAACTGGGTTGAAGTTGAGAAGTGGGGTTGGCGCGGCCTCTATCGCCATGCTTTATTTTTAGGACTACTCCTACTCTTCAACCCTTCAATCCTGCTCATATTGATCATTGCTACATCCATTCTTGTACTTCTGGATTATAAAAAATCTGGAAACAATGTGAAGGATCAACTCTTCATCCAGCGGGGGATTAAACGAGGCGCTCTCTTCTTCATACCATTCTTGATGGCAGCGCCGAACTCATTAGGTTTTCTTCGCCATCCAACGAGGCTCTTTTTAGAGATTGGTCTCACCATTCCAGGTGGTGGCCCAAACCTTGCCTTCCTTGGTAATCCTGGGGGACCAGGATCTCTACCGTGGTGGAGCATCAGTCCGTTAACAGCAATTCTCTTCTTCTCATTCTTCTCAACAACAGCAGCGCGCAAATTTGCACTTCCCGGAATCATCTTTTTGCTTTCTGGAACGCTAGCTAGCGCACTTGTCTTACCTGCTAGCGGTTCTACTTTGAATGCAAGAGTTTTCCCTGGAGTATTTATCGCTCTCGCAACTCTCTTTTCAATTACATCGGGAATTGTCATGTTCGACAAGATCAGTTCAAGGCTTCAGCAGTCGCACCTCAACTACCGTCACATCTCGGTTGCAGCAGTCTTAATTCTTACCATTGTTTACAGCGCAACTTCAATCGCTTGGTTAATTTCAGCAGGTTCAAATTCGCCACTACGTAGCGGCTCTGAAAAAGTCCTACCTGCATACCTCTCTGTTGAAAAGAGCGGTAAGACCCTAGTTCTACGTCCTTATACCAATGGAGAACAGAAATCACTTTCATATTTCGTTTCAAGAGGAGCTGATGCAACTCTAGGAGATGCAGATGTTGCTCCAGAGAATTCCGAAATTATCTCTTGGGCGGTAGAAGGGCTCATCGACAATACTGGAGTCACCTCAAGTAACGTCTTTGCAACCTATGGAATCAAATATGTATTCTTGAAGCGACCTGTTATCGACGAAGTGGTGCAGACAATTGATGGACTCGGAGGCTTTACTCGAACTTCCGCAACCAAGGCGGGCATTGTCTGGAAGGTTACTGCGCCAACAGGGAAGTTAATCTTCGCGGATTATTCGGGAACAATTTCTATCCTTGAAAGTAAAGGAATTAAAGCAAATGTGCCTGAACCGGGTACCGTCACAATTACAGAAAATTTCAGTAATGGGTGGCGAATTTATCAAGATGGTTTCAGAAGTGCGCGAATCCAAGATACAAATGGATTACCGACATTTGAAGTTACCGGCGCCGGGGAGATCACCGTCTTCCATGATGGAACAAGCCGCCGTGCATGGATCTCCTTCTTTTTCATAGTTCTAGTCACTGTAGTTGTGCTTGCTCTTCCTGCCGGTCGCAGAAAGCGTGAGATTTCAGAGAAGGTGCTGGCATGAGAACCGAGCGCGCATTTTTCTTAATTCTTGCAACGGCTGCTTCTCTCGCGATCGGCAATCTTCTCAATGTCACTGTCTCGACTAGCAAATTTAACGAGAGTTATCCATCGGTTGTCTGCCCGCCAAATCTTTCTGGTTTGTCGAGCGCAATCTCCTTGTCTACCGGAAAGGCCGAGATTCGAAAGACCGGCACAAAGTCGATGAAGACTCGATCAGCTGGAATTAGTCGATATGCGATCTCTTCACAATCTGCAGTCATTGAAAGTGATGAAGTTACTCCTGTGATTTGGCAGACTCGAAAGGGAGTTTGGGCAGGGGCTGCACCATGTACAGGACCGATTACATCTCAGTGGTTTGTTGGCGCAACGGCAGATATCACTTCAAAAGGTTCGCTTAATTTAGTTAATAGTGGACTTGGAAAAGCTGTTATCACCGTGAACGTCTTTACGGAGAATGGAGCAGTAACTCCACGCGATATCGTTGTTGGTGCAAATTCCTTCCTCAATCTTCCTCTAGTTTCATTGGCACCAGGTTCAAAGAAGATCGCAATCCATATCAAACCAAAATCAGGCCGCGTCAATGGATTTGTCATTGATGAGCGCGGGCGTGGGTTGAAATCACTAGGCGGAGATCTCCTGAATTCAACTGGTGATCCAACAAAGGTGCTTCAGATTCCAGCAATTCCACAGCAGGTTAATCGAAATGTAGCGACACCACACACGCTACGGCTTTACGTTCCAGGTGCTATTGATGCGCGAATCAGTGCAGAGATTCGATCAACCGATGGAACATTCTCGCCAATCGGTATCAACGGCAAGGTAGTTGCGCATCAGAAGGTCGTAGAAATTCCAATGAAGATCAAGATGGCCTCTGGAAAATTTGCGCTCCATATAAATTCAGATCAGCCAATACTTGGATCTGTCTTCACGCAGACGGTTGTGCAAGGCAAGAGCGACTTTATCTGGAGTACTTCAGCTCCTGATCTGCAGAAATTTACGCTTGCCACAAATGGCTTGGCGCCGACCCTTGTCTTTACGGGAAAGTCGATTGATGTGACCTTAGATTTACTCTCAAGCAGCGGTGGATCAAAGAGAGTTGAAATTCGTGGAGAAGATATAGCCACATACGCAGTGGCTGCATCTACCCGCTCAGTAACGTTTATGAATATTTCGAAGGGCACATCGGGTGCAGCTTTGATTTCTTCAAAGAGCGGTTCTGGTTATATCCCATTGGCGCCTGGCAGCGTACTCACGAAATCTTCTATTCCTTCTTCAAATATAAGTGTGTTAATTCCATAACTTTTAACTCTGCACGGATAGCCTTGTTCTCATGAGTTCGCACCTTCGTTCAGGACGCACGTGTTCACGTGTGAGCTGTTCCTCGGTTGCATCAATGACTCTCACTTATATCTACTCTGAATCCACCGCTGTCCTCGGACCGCTCGCAACATTCTCAGAGCCACATGCTTACGATCTTTGCGATAAGCACTCGACTCGATTGACAGTTCCAAATGGCTGGAATGTTATTCGCCCAACAGCTGATGAGAATCAAGCGGGTCCAAGTGATGATGATTTAATGGCTATCGCCGATGCGGTGCGTGAAGTTGCTCAAAGCGCCATCGTGGATCAAGCCTCGCCTGCAACAACTCAGTCGCATTCAAGCGTGGGCCGACGCGGGCATCTGCGCGCAGTCCCCTCATAATTTCTCATCTAACTAGAAATATCTTTACGATAGAGACATGAGTAATTCAATCTTCAAGGCCTACGATATCCGTGGATTAGTGGATAAGGAACTCACTCCAGATTTTGCCTTCGCAACCGGCGTAGCAGTTGCTAAGTTTCTTGAGATAGAACGCGAACCCGGAACTGTTGTTATCGGCGAAGATATGCGTCCATCATCGCCAACTCTTGCTAGTGCATTTTCTGCAGGTGTGACATCTCAAGGCCTCGACGTCATTCGAATTGGGTTGGCATCGACTGACATGCTCTACTTTGCATCAGGAAAGTTAAACCTACCGGGAGCGATGTTTACCGCAAGCCATAATCCGGCTGCATACAACGGAATCAAACTCTGCCTGAGTGGCGCCCGTCCAATAGGTAAGGAATCTGGACTCGTCACCATTGAAAATTTTGTCACTGAAGGAACTCCAATGGCGATGCGCAATCTCGGTGTCGAGAAAAGCCAGAATCTCCTTGAAGAGTACGTTGATCACCTTTTAACTTTGGTCGATGTCTCCACTATTCGCCCGCTCAAGATAGTGATAGATGCAGGAAATGGAATGGGCGGTTACACAGCCCCTGCTGTGTTTAAGAGACTTAATGCAGAAGTCATCGAAATGTACTTCGAGCTCGATGGAACATTCCCAAACCATGAGGCAAATCCAATTGAGCCCTCAAATCTGGTTGATCTGCAGAAAGCTGTAAAGAAACATAAGGCAGACATTGGTCTGGCATTTGATGGCGATGCCGATCGTTGCTTCCTTGTTGATGAAAAGGGAGATTTGGTAAACCCATCAGCTCTCACAGCACTTATCGCAACACGAGAACTTAAGCGATACCCATCTTCGAACATTATCTATAACTTGATTTCATCACGTGCGGTTAAAGAAGTTGTTGAAGAAAATGGTGGCTCAGCTGTTCGTTCACGCGTTGGTCACTCATACATTAAGAAGTTAATGGCCGAAACAGATGCCGTTTTTGGGGGAGAACACTCCGGTCACTTCTACTTTAGAGATTTTTGGAAGGCCGACTCTGGAATGCTCGCTGCTCTTCATGCAATCGCAGCACTTGGTGAAACAGATACTTCACTTTCCAAACTTCTCTCATCATTTAATCGTTATCACTCGAGTGGCGAGATAAATTCAACTGTTGCTGATGCAAAAGCTGCGATGGCTCAAGTCGAAAAAATCTATGGAAAGAAGGATGGAGTAGAAGTCGATCACCTTGATGGACTGACTATCAATGGGGATACCTGGTGGTTTAACCTTCGGGCCTCTAATACCGAGCCACTCCTTCGACTCAACGTTGAGGCTTCAACGGAAGCCCGTATGAAAAAGGTTCGAGATGATGTACTTAACACCATCCGAGGGGACCTCGACATCCTCGTATTAATCCCTTAACTAGTACGCTACTCCTATAGCCGACTAGCACAGTAGAGCCCTACGCCGAAGGTCAAGCGAAAAAACAGCCGTTTTTATATTAGGGAGAGAAATTTCAATGACACCTGTAACAACAATTCCAAAGCACGATATTGCTGACGCATCACTTGCTGCTGAAGGCCGCAAGAAGATCGAGTGGGCAGAGCGCAATATGCCTGTACTTGCACAAATTCGTGAACGTTTCGAAAAGTCACAGCCATTTACTGGCGTTCGTATTGCAGCTTGCATGCACGTCACAACTGAGACAGCAAACCTTATGCGCGTGCTTAAAGCAGGAGGCGCAGAGATTGCACTTTGTGCTTCGAATCCTCTTTCAACTCAGGATGACACAGCTGCAGCTCTTGTCCACGAGTACGGAATCTCAGTATTCGCTCGTAATGCCGTAGATCGCGATGGTTACTACTCACATATCAATGCAGCACTTGATATTGAGCCTCACCAAGTCTTCGATGATGGCTGCGACCTCGTTAACACTCTTCACACAACACGTAAAGAACTTCTTCCAAATATCGCTGGTGGTTGCGAAGAGACAACAACAGGTGTGATCCGCCTGAACCAGATGGCAAAAGATGGCGCTCTTACATTCCCAATGATTGCTGTCAATGACACTGATACCAAGCACATGTTCGATAACCGTTACGGCACAGGACAATCAACACTTGATGCAGTATTTCGCGCAACAAACTTCTTGCTAGCAGGAAGAATCGTTGTTGTTGCAGGCTTCGGATATTGCGGCAAGGGTGTTGCAGAGCGCGCTAAGGGTATGGGCGCAGATGTAGTTGTCACAGAGATTGACCCTACAAAGGCTCTCGATGCGATGATGCAAGGCTTCCGCGTGATGCCAATGGTTGATGCAGCCAAAATCGGTGATGTATTTATCACTGTCACTGGAAACCGCGACGTACTTCGTGATGAGCACTTCTCAGTAATGAAGGATGGCGCAATCATGGCTAACTCAGGTCACTTTGATATCGAAATCGATGTTGCATGGTTAGAACAGAACTCAACTAAGAAGAATGCAAAGATGCGTCACCAGACTGATGAATATGTCATGAAGGATGGCCGCCGCCTACTTCTTCTCGCAGAAGGTCGTCTTGTAAACCTTGGCGCAGCTGAAGGACACCCTGCATCAGTTATGGATATGTCATTCTCTGATCAGGCGCTTACTGCTGAATACCTTGTTAAGGAAGCTAAGAATCTTTCAGCTGGTGTTCACGAAGTGCCAACTTATATCGATAAGGAAGTTGCAAAACTTAAGCTCATTTCAATGGGCGGACGTATCGATGTGCTGACACCAGCACAAGATATGTACCTCAACTCATGGGAGCACGGTTCATAAAGAACCGCTAAAAATTCATGACACTCATCATGGTCGTCGATGACGATCAAGACCTTGCAGAGATGCTTGGAATTGTTCTCACGAGCTCTGGCTTTGATGTTGATCTTGTAAGTCGCGGAGATGAGGCTCTGGAGGTATTTAGAAATAACCCTCCAGACCTTGTCTTACTCGATGTCATGCTTCCCGGAATAGATGGAATTGAAGTTTGTAGACTCATTAGAAAAGAGTCGATGGTGCCAATTGTGATGCTCAGCGCAAAAGGTGAGACGCAAGATATTGTGCGCGGCCTTGAAGCTGGAGCAGATGATTACATGCAGAAACCATTCCGCGACAAGGCAGAACTTGTTGCTCGAATTCGTACACGACTTCGCAGAACTCACTCTGATGTCACAGGTCTTCTGACAATCGGAGACCTAACAATTGATGTGACAGCGCATGAAGTCCGCAGAGGTACTGCCGTAATTCAGTTAACTCGACTCGAATTCGACCTCTTAGTTGCTCTTGCAAAAGACCCAGGCCGCGTCTTTACACGTGATGCGCTCTTAAGCGAAGTCTGGGGCTACCGACAGACAACAGATACAAGACTTGTAAATGTTCACGTTCAACGTCTTCGATCAAAGATTGAGCACGATGCCGAACACCCTGAGATTGTCATGACAGTTCGTGGCGTCGGATATAAGGCAGGCGGCACTGCCTAATATGAGAGGCGCTCGTTACGCACTTCAACATTCACTCGCTACAAAAGTAATTCTCTCAACCGTTCTACTTTCACTTGGCGTTGTGTGGCTTACAGGTTCAGCGCTTTATTCCAGACTTGCAGATGGAATTCGCTCCACTAGTCTGAACTCTTCGCTGGCTGAATCCAGATATACATTCTTTAATGCTGATTACCAGATGCTCGTTTCAGAGGGCATGAGCGTGGCTGAACGCAAACGCGTCTTGGCAGAATTTGTAGTTAATACTTCGACTCAAGGAATTAACGAAGAGCGTCGAGAAGTTATCTTTGTTAAAACTCCGGGGGCAAAGAAATCCACCAATTCATATGAAATGTCTTCGAATATCATTCAGACCAAGTCAATTCCTGAAGATTTACGAACCAAGGTGCAGAAGAATTCAAAGATTCAATATGGATATGCCGTTGCAACATATAACAATGGGGCGGCAGTCGACTCACTGTTCGTTGGCAAGAAGATAAGGATTCCAACTGGCGGGCGCTATGAGATGTATATCGTCTTCTCACTTAAGAGCCAGAGCGCAACTATGGATCTCATCAAGAATTCACTTCTGATCACAGGTATTGCCCTTTTATTGCTTATCGCACTCATTACATGGCTCGTTGTTCGCCAAGTGGTTCGTCCCGTGCGAGAAGCTGCCAGAGTTGCGACTCAATTTACTCAGGGCGATTTCAGTCAGCGAATGAAAGTTGAGTCGGTAGATGAGATGGCGAGTTTGGCTAACTCCTACAATGAGATGGCTCAATCAATTGAACAGCAGATAACCCGCCTAGAACATTTATCACGGGTGCAGCAACGCTTCGTCTCGGATGTGACACATGAGCTTCGCACGCCCCTAACAACTCTTCGCATGGCATCAGAAGTGATTCACAATCAGAGAAATTCTTTCGATCCGCTTGTAGCGCGTAGTTCAGAGCTCTTAGTCGCCCAATTAGATCGTTTTGAGCGCTTGCTCGAAGACTTACTCGAAGTAAGCAGATTTGATGCAGAAGTTGCCATTCTGGAACCGGTTGATTTTGATGTTATTACGCTGATTAAAAGGTGTGCAAAAGATTTCGATATTGCTAGCGACTTCGCAACTCCAGAAATTCAAGTTGAATCCGAACATGATGCAGTCACAATCAAAGCAGATATCCGTCGCGTAGAAAGAATTATGCGAAATCTTCTCTCTAACGCCCTTGATCACTCTGAAGGAAAACCTATTGTGGTAACCGTTGTCTCAACTGATTCTGAAGTAGGAATTGGTGTTCGCGATCATGGTCAAGGACTTGATGAATCTGCTCTTATCCGAGTCTTTGATCGTTTCTGGCGAGCTGATCCTTCTCGTGCACGTGTACGTGGGGGAACAGGTCTTGGTCTCTCGATCGCCTTAGAAGATGCTCGACTTCACAATGGTGAACTCGATGCGTGGGGCCGCCCCGGTAGAGGAGCGCATTTTGTGCTCACCTTGCCAATTAAGGCCGGAGATTCGATTAATGCGCGTCCGATAAAGGTTACCCCTAAAGATTTCCACCAGGAGAATTTCCCTATCTAACTCAACTCTTCACATCGAGCAAGATATCTCTGTGAATTCTTTAGCTTCGTTAAGAGAGTTGATTTTTCCAATACGTTGCCTTGGCTGTAATCAGCTTGGAATCTCTCTTTGTTCTCAATGCAGAAAGTTCTGGCATCCAAGAGTGATTAGGAGTTGGTCGCACTCGAAAGAGAAGTTTCCGATCTACTCTTCAATCCCATACTCTCCGATTGCAGGAAAAGTACTGCTCAGCGCTAAGGAAAACGGTTTGCAACTTGCCGATGACCTTTTAGCTTCAGCTCTTCTGCACTCACTTCGTGGAGCTATATCGCAACATCGAATCGATTATCTTGTTCCTATACCTTCGCGAAAGAGCGTCGCACGTAAACGAGGTCGTCAATTCATCTCAACTCTTTCAAGATCTGCAGGCGAGACTTTAAATATTCCTACTGAAGAAGTGTTGGCTCACACACGTAAGGTCAGAGATCAATCAAATTTGGATGCAAAGGATCGAGTTAAAAATTTAGATCAGGCTCTGATTTCCCTGAGATTTCTCAGTGGGCAGGCGGTATTAATTGACGACCTGGTCACAACTGGGTCAACCCTGCACGAGGCAGCGCGCGCCCTGCGTAGTGGGGGGATTACCGTTGCGGCCGCTGTAACAGCCTGTGTTGCAGAACCTCTACGATAAGGGGGCTCGAAAGAGCTGACCGCTCTTGGGATATTGGAAGGTAGAGATATGGCTTCAATTATCGACCGCATCATGCGAGCCGGCGAAGGAAAGATCCTTCGCGACTTGAGCAAGATAGTCGACAAGGTCAACGCCTTTGAAAGCTCCATTACACCTCTTACCGATGACCAACTTCGAGCTAAGACTCTTGAATTTAAATCACGTCTTGCCAAAGATGAGACGCTCGATGATTTACTTCCTGAAGCTTTTGCTGTTGTTCGCGAAGCAGCCAAGCGCACACTCGGACAACGCCACTACGACGTTCAGATAATGGGTGGAGCAGCTCTTCATCGCGGCAATATCGCCGAAATGCGCACCGGTGAAGGTAAAACTCTCGTCGCAACTCTTCCGTCATACCTCAATGCTCTTGCTGGCAAAGGTGTGCATGTTGTCACCGTCAATGATTATCTAGCAGAGCGCGATAGCGAGTGGATGGGTCGAGTACATAGATTCCTAGGGCTCACCGTCGGAGTAATTCTCAACAGCATGACTCCAGCAGAACGTCGTGCTGCATATATGTCTGACATTACCTATGGAACAAATAACGAATTTGGATTTGATTATCTTCGCGACAATATGGCTTGGTCTCTCGAAGATTGTGTGCAGAGAGATCACTTCTTTGCGGTAGTTGACGAAGTGGACTCGATTCTCATCGATGAGGCACGTACGCCTTTAATCATCAGTGGACCTGCAGATAAAGCCACAAAGTGGTACGTAGAATTTGCAAATATCGCTACAAAGCTACAGCGCGATACGCATTACGAAGTGGATGAGAAGAAGAAGACAATCGGCATTCTCGAAGACGGTGTTACAAAGGTTGAAGAGCTTCTCGGAATCGAGAATCTCTACGAGGCAGCGAATACCACACTGATTGGTTATCTCAATAACTCTGTCCGAGCTAAAGAACTCTTTAAGCGAGATAAAGATTATGTAGTTATGAATGGCGAACTCCTGATTGTTGACGAGCACACAGGTCGCATGCTCGCCGGCCGTCGCTATAGCGAAGGCCTTCACCAGGCTCTGGAAGCCAAAGAGCGCATTGATATTAAAGATGAAAACCAGACTCTTGCCACAATCACACTGCAGAACTACTTCCGTCTCTATAAGACGATTTCCGGTATGACTGGTACTGCAATGACAGAAGCTTCAGAATTCCATCAAATTTATAAGCTAGGTGTCGTTCCAATTCCAACAAATCGCACCATGCAACGTATTGATCAGCCAGATTTGGTTTACAAGTCAGAGGTTGGAAAGTTTGCAGCTGTTACACGCGATATCACCGAGCGCCACAGAAAAGGCCAACCAGTTCTGGTCGGAACTGTAAGCGTTGAAAAATCTGAAGAACTCTCAGCATTCTTAAAGAAGGCGGGCGTGCCTCACGAGGTGCTCAATGCAAAGCACCACGAACGTGAAGCGGCAATCGTTGCCCGCGCAGGTATTAAGGGCGCAGTTACTGTTGCGACAAATATGGCAGGACGCGGTACTGACATCATGCTCGGCGGTAATCCAGAGTTTATGGCTGATTTCGAACTTCAGAGGAAAGGTTTATCTCCAGTAGATAACCCTGTCGAGTATGAGAGTGCATGGCCTGCCGAGATTGCAAAGCAGAAAGCGGCAATTGCGAAGGAGCACGAAGAAGTAATCGCTCTTGGCGGCCTCTATGTTCTTGGCACCGAACGACATGAATCTCGACGTATCGATAATCAGCTCCGTGGCCGTTCTGGTCGCCAGGGCGATCCCGGAGAATCTCGTTTCTATCTCTCGTTGCAAGATGATCTAATGCGACGTTTTAATTCAGGAATTGTTGAGCGCGTACTTTCAGCAGCGGGATTGCCTGAAGATGAACCAATTGAATCAAAGATGGTTTCAAACGCTATTCGCTCTGCCCAGACTCAGGTCGAGGCTCAGAACTTTGAGATCCGTAAGAATGTTTTGAAGTATGACGATGTCATGAATCGTCAACGTGAAGTTATTTATGCAGAACGCCGCCTTGTACTTGAAGGTGAAGATATTGGCACTCAAGTCGGTGACTTTATGGCTGAAACAATCTCAGCATATGTTCGCTCTGCAACTGCTCAAGGTTATGCCGAAGATTGGGATCTCAACCAACTCTGGACCGCCATAAAATTGATTTATCCAATCTCATTTACTCCTGAGGATCTCATCGCAGAGTTTGGTTCGTTATCAGCACTCGATGCCGAAATTCTAGAAGCTCGCCTCCTAGAGGATGCAGAAGCTGCATATAAGAAGCGTGAAGAAGAACTTGGCGCTGAAGTCCTTCGCGAGCTCGAACGAAAAGTTCTACTCTCCGTCCTCGACCGCAAATGGCGTGAACACCTTTACGAAATGGATTACCTACAAGAGGGCATCGGTCTTCGTGCGATGGCTCAGCGCGATCCACTTGTTGAATATCAGCGTGAAGGTTACGAACTATTCGCAGCGATGATGGATGCAATTAAGGAAGAACTCGCCAGCTTGGTATTTAACGTCGAGGTAACTGTTGAAGGCGATGGCTCTCAAATTACAGCGCGTGGAGTTGATGAGAAGCCAGCACAAAAGGCGCCACTTCGTTACAGCGCAGCAGATGAGAATGGTGTCGTCACATCAGGTGATGTATCTCGAAATAGCCCATGTCCTTGTGGCTCTGGAAAGAAATTTAAGCGCTGCCACGGAGCTGCTTAACTCTTTAAATTAAACGCAGTGCCGTGCAGAGCCATCTGCCATCCACGCCTTCAAAGCGAATGACCACGGCGCGCAATCGATCTCCATATCTGACGGTCACTGTACTTTCACATATTCCATCGAGCGGTTCGCTCTGGTGGATGTTTCGAATTCGCCCAATATCCTTCTGACTTCCAGTTTTTCTCAGTAGCTCCATGTAGATAACTCGATGACAAGAGCGAATAAGTTGTGCCGGCTGTCTTCTGCCCGCCCAAATTTCTAGAACGCTGACAATAAATTTCATCGTCCAAGCATGTAATTCTGGCAACTCTGTTGCGGAAGTTGGAATAGGCATCTCATCGAAATCGATATCTTCACCAAATGTAGAAGGAACGAGATAGAGCTTTGCTTTCTGTTGAGGGAACTCTCGCTTAGGAGGAGCGAAGATATCGAGCACGGGGTGGCTCCATAGCGCTGGATCTTCTGTACTTGAGATCAGTTGGAGATATGGCTTATAAATAGGTGCGAGAGATTCATAGGATTCAGTGGTCATCGGGTGATGTTGCACCGACTGTTAGGCCTTTTAACCATCTTTACGGATGAATCTGACTCATCCACAAGGATGACTGTGTATTGGCCGAAGTCTCAGAGTTATAACTGCCTTTAGCATCCCGCCATGTCTGCCAAGAAAGTACATAGTCCTCGCCTTGTAATCTCAATTGCACTCTTTGTTGCAGCGCTTCTCGCTTCATTCTTAATGTCGGTTGCCGCAAACCAGAAAGAGCGTTACTGGGTTGCGATCAATCCAGTAGCGGCGGGAAGTGAAGTTCGATCTCAAGATCTCGCTCAGATTGAAGTCACTCTGGGGGAGTCCCGTAGTAAATATCTGCCTGCATCCTTTAATCCCGTGGGCTCTATATCTTTAAGAAGGTTACTGCCTGGAGAACTCATCTTTATTGACTCCCTAACTGAATCTGGGGTGTTAGAAATCAATGAGGAGATTTCGCTCAGCCTGCGCTCAGTCGATATTCCAACAGCTGTGGCTCCGGGATCATTAGTAAGTATTTTCCAACTCCATGACGCTAAGAATGGAGAGGCAGCGATGGAACCACTTCAGATTCTTCACAGTGTTCACGTCACATCAATTGATCGTAAAGGCTCTAACTTTGGGGGAGAAGTAGCTCTCACAATCTCTGCCAACCCCCGAGAAGTACTCCGTTTACTCGCCGCATCTACAAGCGGACGACTTGTTGCTGTGCACTCTTATGAGTGAGAAGCAATCCAGGGCAGTTACTGCAATTCACAATGCAGAATTTGAAAGCTTCGTTGCGAGTACTCTCTTTGGACAAGGGTGGAACGTTTTACATCGAGCACTTGATTGGCCATCAGTAGTTGAATTCTTAGAGCTCTCTAGAGAGGTTCCTGAAGTCCTTCTGTGCTCGACCGATCTTTCTGGCATAACTTCTGAAGATATAGAGAGTTTAAAGGCGAAGGGAATTCGAATCTTTCTCTTTAGCCATGGACTACAACCTTCCATAGATTTTCCAGAGTCACATCCTATTCCTCAATCGGCCCTCGAACTCATAGGTTTGGTGCGAGGCTCAATCAGAACTCCATTACTACGCAGTTCGATTCCAGAGAGGAAAGCTATCCGAGCGAAAGTTCTGGGAGTTACCTCGGCACATAGTGCAGCGGGATGTACGACGCTAGCGATCAATATAGCCTCTGAGCTAAGCGTTGCAGGACACCGGACACTCTTAGTCGATGCAGATCCAATATCTCCGGCAATTGCAATACTGATTGGAGAGCAAGGACTTCATACCAAAAAGGGATTTCAACAAGTGAGTGCAGGATTCTGTGCGATGGAGATAACTCAAGGAAATATCGTGGATTCAATTGCACTTCTAGATAACGCACAATATGAATTCGATTTCATCATTATTGACCTCGGTCCTACTCTCGATATTGCAGCAACTTTAAGTGGTCGTCGCTGGTCTGGTGAAACACTTGTGTGGGTCGCATCTCATGCCGATTATCTCTGGGTGCTAGCAAAGTCGGATTACCTCTCGCTGCATCGTCTTCGAAAGTTGACCCAGGATCTTCTTCGAAATTCAGTGAAGCCTCAAATCTCCTTTATTCAATCTGCTGCTAAATCAGGTCGTCGTTCAAGTGCTTCCGATGAGCTCTTTGCTGGCGCCATCCAAGCACTCGGATCTAAGGAGGTCATAAAGATTCCCCTGGATACTCGATCTATCTCCATTGCAGAAAGTGGCCATGAGACGCTCTATCAATCAAATGAGAAGAGCCTCTTACGTAAGAGCATCCAGGTAATTGCAGGTGAGATCAAGCGCTAACTTCTTATAGGCTAATCACATGCGCGCCTATGTCGGAGTCACTGCCCAAGAGGTAAAGGATCTCCTGGAGTCTGGCCAACTAGATGTCAGCGATGTCTATGCTGCTACAGGAGTGTTCATTGCGCAGAATAATGATCTCGACGAAGAGGAAATCGAATACACGCTCTCACTTGTTGCCGCAGAAGATGCCGTTGAACTGAAATCAAACCGCACTGGTTCTGCATGTGTCTTAGCTTTTGAAGTCCCAGATGACATAATTAGCGAAACTTTTGAAATGTCTATCTCACTAAGTGCGCCACTTACCTGGGAATACCTCGAATGTTGCTTCGAAGTCTCTGATGATGGAGAAGAGCTAACGTGGTTTGCAACGCAAGAGATCGCAAATAATATTTCGGCGTGGTTAGCCTAAGGATTTACTATGCCAGCCATTGAAGAATTCCTCCGCGGCCGCAGTCCGCTAGATGATGAGCAGATTCATCGCCTTCGTGAACTCATTGCCGATTGGCAATTGCTCTCTGATCTCTCTTTCGCAGATTTGATTCTTTGGGTACCACTGAGAAAAGATTTCAAAAGCTGGCCGACGGGATATGTGGCTGTGGCTCATATACGACCAACAACTGCTGCAACCTTATTTCCCCTTGATGTAATCGGTGAAGAAATTGCCTACGGTTCGCGTCCCAATATTGACCAGGCTCTATCAACGGCAGAGATTGTCCGTGACACTCAACCTGAACCACTCGGTGAATATATGGTGAAGGAAGAAACCATCCCCGTGATGGTTGATAGCCATGTTGTTGGCGTTATCTCTCGCCATCGCAACTCTGAATTAATGCGCCAACCAAGTCGCCTCGAACTTAACTATCGCGAAATTGCACATAAGTTATATCGAATGGTCTCCGAGGGAACCTTTCCATTCCCAGATGCAGGAACGCTCTTTGATCCGGCTCCACGTGTTGGAGATGGCCTCATTCGGTTAGATGTAAATGGAGTGGTCTCTTATGCAAGCCCAAATGCACGTTCTGCATTTAGCCGACTCGGATGGATCAGTGAAGTAGAAGGACATAATCTTGGCGACGTTGCAAAATCTCTTGCACGTCAAAGCCCTGATGCTCAAGAAGAGAGCATCTCAGGTGGACTATCTGGCAAAGCCCTTAAGCGTGTAGAGATTGAGAATCAGGGAGGGACAATCTCATTTACCGTCCTGCCGTTATTGCAGAGCGAGGATCGAACTGGCGCGATAGTTCTTCTCAACAATGTAACTGAGCTACGCAGACGTGAACGCGAACTTGTGACAAAGGATGCGACCATTAGAGAAGTCCATCACCGAGTAAAAAACAATCTTCAAACTGTATCTGCACTACTCAGGTTGCAGGCGCGACGTATCGATGATCCAGGCGCATCTGCCGCCCTTAATGAGGCGGTTCGCAGAATCGCATCGATTGCACTCGTCCATGAAACTCTCTCAAATAGCCCAGATGCATCAGTAGATTTCGATCAAGTTTTGGATAGTTTGGTATCTCATGCTCTCGAATTAAGTCCACGTATGAGCGAACTACAAATCGAACGCACGGGTGGATTTGGCTCACTTGAACCGCGCATCGCGACACCGCTTGCTTTAGTAATTACCGAGTTGATCCACAACGCCCTTGAACATGGGTTGGCAGAGACTGGTTCAGCCCTTGGAATTCACGTCACAGCAACTTCGACAGAGCTTCAAGTAACAATCTCTGATGATGGTGTGGGATTACCTCAAGGCTTTGATATCGCTACTTCACCGAATTTAGGGCTTCAAATTGTTAGAACTTTGACAGAGAATGAACTCAGAGGAACACTCTCATTAGTTTCTGATGCAAAAGAGACCAAGGCGATTCTTAAGTTTCCGAGCACCTAAGGGCACGGCTGCAATTTAAGAGTGTGAGTTATCCATCAAACGAGCACGATTACGAGCAGCGCGACGCTTTAACGCACGACGTTCATCTTCGGATAGGCCGCCCCAAACGCCAGCGTCCTGTCCGGATTCCAGAGCCCAAGCCAAGCATGCATCCTTGACGATGCATCGATTGCACACTTTTTTAGCCTCTTCGATTTGAGAGATGGCAGGTCCTGTATTTCCAACAGGGAAGAAGAGCTCTGGATCTTCATCACGACATGCAGATTGATGTCTCCAGTCCATGGCTCACCCCCCAATTCAATGTAAAAATTTGTGCACGACCGGCGCGCAAGATGCCAATTCTCCCTGTTCGTAGATAGATAAACAAGAAGGTAGAGAAAAAGATTTCGCAGTTGAGGGTGATTTACATCCCTAATCGATGAAAAAGTAGGAAAATCATTTCTTAAATCAGTGCCCCCGACAGGAATCGAACCTGTGCACCTGCCTCCGGAGGGCAGTGCTCTATCCCCTGAGCTACGGGGGCGCAGGTACAAGGGTAGGTTATATGACTATGAGTACAACAGAGATCGCATATTTTGCAACGGGTTGTTTTTGGGGTGCCGAACGCCGCTTCTGGAATTTGCCGGGCGTGATTACAACGAGCGTTGGATATATGGGAGGCATGCGACCAAACCCTTCCTATGAACAAGTCTGCACTGGAGTCACCGGTCATGCAGAGATGGTTGAAGTTTCATTTGATCCAACTCAGATTAGTTATCGACGATTGCTCGAAGAGTTTTGGGTAATGCACGATCCAACTTCACTCAATAGACAAGGTGGCGACATCGGCACCCAGTATCGAAGCGCAATCTTTACAACAACAGAGGCTCAGATGCTGCAAGCAGAAATTACTCGGGATGTTTATCAGGCTGCACTCACTCGTGCCGGTATAGGTGAAATCGTTACCGAGATAAAGAGCAGCGAAGGCGTTGAGTATTTTCTCGCCGAGGAGTATCACCAGAGATATTTGGAGAAGAATCCAAATGGGTATGACTGTCACTCAAGTACGGGAATTAATTTCCCCGCACTGACTAATTAAGTGCCCTCCAGCAATACCACGCAACGACGCTTCGGTAAGGAGAGAATTTACTGCCCTTTTTCTCGAGTTCAGCAGGAGTAATCTCCTCTTTAAGTGCGTAGATCTTCTCCCAACCACGGCGGACACCAAGATCGCCAGTTGGCCAGATATTTAAACGCCCTAGTTGAAACATCATAAACATATCTACTGTCCATGGACCGATGCCCCAGAGACTTGTTAGTTGAGTGAAAATTACTTCATCATCTTCAATTTCATGCAATCTATTAATTTTGATTCTCTTTGAAATTGCAGCATCTGCAAGACCATGAATCGATTTAAATTTTGCACCCGATACTCCTGCAGCCCGCATCTCTGTTTCCGTAATAGCGGCAATCTTTGGAGGAGTGATTTTTCCGCCGGCTAAAGTCTTGACTCTACCGAAGATGGTATCTGCCGCCTTAACTGCCAACTGTTGAGAGATAACTGACTCAACAAGGGCTTCGAAGTGGGTAACTGGCTTGGGATTTCGGCCGATAGTGCACAAAGGCTGGTTCTCAATAATCTTCGCCATTTTCTTATCCCGCGCAGAGATTTCGCGAGCTATCTTTCGCATGGCAGCCGATGTGATTAGTTCGGTCATAGATAAAGAGTAGGCAGAATGCAATACTTCGTCCATGAGCAGCAAAGAAATCATTCAATTGCGTGCGCACGATCTCTCTGAATTACGGACCCACCGCAGCGAAAAGTGGCGTGCATTTCCCGCCGATGTCCTTCCCTTACCGGTTGCAGAGATGGATTTTCCTGTAGCAGAGCCGATTCGCAATACCTTGCGAGAGATGATTGATAAATCAGATTTGGGATATCTTGGTGCGATTCCTGAGATGGGTAAAGCATTCTCTGCCTTCGCTGCGCATCGTTGGGGCTGGAAAGCTCAGGCAGATCAAGTACGCATCGCTGCAGATGTTGGGGTCGGAGTCGTAGAAGTCTTGCGCGTCATCACTCAACCCGGCGAGAGAATACTCATCAATTCACCTGTCTATCCAAATTTCTGGACCTGGATTACCGAGACCCATTTAGTGGATGTTGATGTTCCATTTATTCACCTGGATGAAGAAATTGATGGCAGCTTCTGGGCTCTGGACTGGGAAGGCATTGAGAAGGCATATGCATCCGGGATAAAAGCTCACCTTCTCTGCAATCCGCATAATCCACTTGGACGAATGTTTTCCCGAGAAGAACTCTCACGTTTTGCCGAGCTAGCGCATAAGTATGGGGTTATTGTGCTCAGCGATGAGATCCATGCTCCTTTAACATACCAAGAGAGTGATTTCATTCCATTCTTAACTATTTCAGAGCATGCACGTGAAGTGGGAATAACGATCACAGCGGCAAGTAAAGGTTGGAATATTGCCGGGCTTAAATGCGCAATTATTGTGACCGAAGATGAAAAACTTCATGAGAAACTCAATGCCATTGCACCTGCAACACATTACCGGGCTTCATTACTCGGAGCCTTTGCAACGGTGACAGCCTTTGAAGAAGGCGAACCATGGCTCAATGCGCTGATGGGGCAGATGGAGATCAATCGACATCTGGTTGCAGATTTAATCGAACGTCACACGCCAAAAGTTGGGTATCACCTTCCACGATGTTCGTATCTAGCTTGGCTGGATCTCTCACAATGCAACCTCGGAGATGATCCTGCAACAGCACTGGTCGAGAAGGCAAAGGTGGCCTTTGTTCCAGGAGTCCGATTCGGTAAACAATCCAACCAATTTGTGCGCTTAAATTTTGCGACCAGCCCGGAAATCTTAGAAGAGGCATTCACGAGACTTTCGCCAGTTCTTCGCTAAACGATTACGCTATACCTATGTCAGATGACCGCCTTCACCCTGAAACAATTGCAATCTCCTCAGGGCGCCCCGCTCAAGAAGCAGGCGCAGGTTTAAATTCTGCAATCTCATTGAATTCAACCTTCAACGCAGGTGGGCCAATTAATTATGGGAGAACAGGTAATGAAACCTGGCAGCAATTAGAAGCTGCAATTTCTGCACTTGAAGAAGCAGAATCAACTTTGGTTTTCTCATCCGGAATGGCTGCAATTGCTGCGGTCTTTTCACTTCTTCCCAATGGTGCGCCTGTTGTGGCATCTCACGAAGGTTATAGCGGAACCATGGCGCTCTTAAAGAAGTATCACCAAGACGGTCGCCTTGAAGTCCGATTTGTAGATATCACCGATACAAAAGAGGTGCTCGATAAATTACAGGGCGCTGCTTTTCTCTGGGTCGAATCTCCGACAAATCCAGGTCTTGGAGTTGCTGATGTTGCGGTAATTATTGGCGAGGCGAAGAAACGAAATATCGGTGTCGGATTCGACAATACCTTTGCTACCCCAATAAATCAGAAGCCACTTACATTTGGTGCAGATATCGTCATGCACTCAGTTACCAAATATTTAGCTGGACATAGCGACCTGATCCTTGGATCGCTCTCAGTTAAAGATCCAGCTCTCAAATCTCGCCTTCAGGAGGCTCGTACTTCTTTAGGCTCTATCGCAGGCCCCTTTGAAGTGTGGCTCGCCTTACGCGGAATCCGAACTTTTCCTATTCGCTTCCAAAGAGCTCAAGAGAGCACCGCAATTCTCGTAAAGAAATTATCTGCACATTCATCTGTTACAAATGTTCGTTACCCGGGCTTTGGAGCAATCATCTCCTTCGAAGTTCTTGGCGATGCGGCTAGGGCAGAGAAGGTCTGCAGCGCTTCATCACTTATTGCTAATGCCACAAGTCTTGGGGGAGTTGAAAGTACCTGGGAGCGCCGCCGCCGCTGGGAGCTGGAGAGTCATAGCGTTCCCGAGAACCTCATCCGCCTCTCCATTGGTTGCGAGCACGTGGATGATCTCTGGAGAGATATCGACACCGCGTTGAATTCTTAACCATTTTTTCAATAAATCGGGCGCTTTATTTCAAAGTGGAGTATTTTTATCCTCATGAAAGCGCTTCGTAGATTAATCGCCGCAGTCACTGTGGCTCTCTTAGCCTTTCGCGCAATCGGCTCATTCCTCTCTTGGGTAGAAAAACAAGATGAGAACGAGACAGATGCATGGATCGATGAAGAAGAATTTGAAGAAGCTTAAGTGAGCGCTGACTCATATATCGCAGGCAGCTGCAATATTGGAAAGGGCGAAGTACGTCGGCGTCAGCTAGTAGCTCTCATAGGTTTTGCCCTCTCGCTCAGCGCACTCATTGGTTTTATCTCGGCTAACACTGAACCTTCTCTCAGACTTGGAATATTTCTACCCCTCACCGTTGCATCAATTGGATGGGTGCAATCTCGCAAGAAGTTCTGCCTTGCATATGGCTTTATGGGAACTTTCAACTTTGGAAAATTAGGGCAACTATCTCGCGTCAGCGATAAAGCCTCCCTCGCTGCAGACCGCAAGATGGCGATCTCTATTCTGCTTCAATCTCTGACCTTAGCTGCGGTACTTACGCTTTTTGTTTATTTGCTACCCCTTACTTAATCCCCGTCCCGTCTTACATTTCTCAACCACAAGTGAGATGCTTAATGGGTGAAAATAATTATTCATACACGCCATGCCGAACTAGCAAGTGACTTTAAGCAAATTGCTGAAGAGAAACTTCTCTCGATGGAAAGATTTAGCATAACAATCGATCGCATTGAAGTTGAAGTACTCCATGAGGCCAACCCTCGCCAAGGTAAGCATTCACATAAAGTGGTAATAACATCCCATGGATCGGGGCCGCTACTTCGCGCTGAGGCTGCATCATTTAATGATGTTGCCGCCTTTGATGAGGCAATTAAGAATATTGAACTTCAAATTAGAAAAATTCACGAGCGAGAGAAGAGCCACGATCGTCACACCTTGCGCAATATGAAGGTCAATGACGAGGTTTAATTAACGTCGCTTCTTCTCGGAGCCGTTCTTCTCACCATTGAAATTCTTTGGTGGTCGTGGCGGTTCTGTTGGAGCAATAGGTGGCTCACCAAGGGCTTCAATGGCATCTTCGCGGGCAATTACAGCCGCCGCGATTACAGTCTTTAGATTTGAATTAATTGCAGATTTTTGTTCCGGCTTAAGCGCTGCCTGCATGGCCACTTTAGAATCTTGACGCGCCTTACGAATAGCTGCATCGAATGTTTGATAAATCGCCTTCATCTTCTGATTGCGTTCTCGGACAGCGACGTTAAAGAGATCGCGATCCTTCTTAAACTGTTCCATCGAAAGCTTATACAGATCCATCTGCGAAGTAGGGGCTGGAGATGGAGTTGGATTCACATCGGCAGATGCGGGATATGTGACACATGCGAGCAGGATGATGGCACCGGTTAATCTGGCGACTGCTGACTGCTTCATGGCCCAAGTGTATTTCTCTTTGGGTGTGAATACTCTGTGAAAGTTCTCGTGGTTATGTGTGCGTACCTAATAATTGGTAGAAATTCTCACCTTGGCGTGGGAAGGTTTGCACATGAGTCAGCTCATTATGATCATTGATGACGAGGCCGGAGTACGTGAACTTTTGGGCGATGCCCTTAAATTAGCCGGATTTGAGACCGTTACAGCTGCCGATGCGATGATTGCGCAGACCTTGCTTCGCACTACTAAACCTGACTTACTCGTTGTTGATATCAATATGCCTTTGATGGATGGTTTTGAATTTATCGAACGCATCAGAGGCAATGGCGATAACACCCCAGCGCTGATGCTCAGCGCCCGTGGTGATCGAGCAGATGTAACCCGTGGGTTGACTCTCGGTGCAGATGATTACGTTACAAAGCCATTTGGTCTTGAAGAGTTAGTTCTTCGAATCAAAGCTATCTTGCGCCGTTCTCAATTTAGTGAAAGCGTTCAGGAGACACTCACCCTTGGCCCAATAACTCTCGATGCCAAGAGCCATCAAGTTACATTTAATGATGAAGCGGTAGATCTCTCACCGACAGAATTTAGACTTTTACAGGTGCTCTTGGAGAGCAAAGGTCGAGTACTGAGCAAGACACATCTGCTCGATGAAGTATGGGGAATCACCTTCGAATCCGAGAGCACGGTTGTTGATACGTATATTTCCTATCTTCGAAAGAAGTTGCATCGAGATGGATTTGAAGGCATTCGTACGATTAGAGGAGTCGGATTCCAGCTTAACGCGGAGAAGAAGTGAAGAGTTCAAACTCCTCTCGCACCAGTTTCGTCACACTTCTGCTGATCACTTTTGTCACAATGGGCATCGGTGGCTACTCCGCGATTCATACTCGTGGATCAGAGCTTTCAGAAGTTAACAGCTCCATTAATTTTGTCGCACAAGCCGCAATTGATAATCCTAGACAATCAGTAGGCGCTGCTCTCTTTGCTATCGAGCAATTAACCCTCAATATCACTCTGACCCTCTTAACTCGTCAGGGAGAAGAGACATTGATTAATGAGTCATCACTTCAGTATTTAGGTGCTCCTGAATTTGAGAAAGTCCGAGAGGCTGCTCAAAGACCGATAAGAGTTGGTGGCCCTTCACCTTTCCAACTTCGCTCGGTGCCTGTCTCTGGCGGGGATTACATACTAATTTCTCGATCAGTCTCTGAAATTGATTCTCACTTTAATTCAAATATTCGCTCACTTGCCGCTTTCACTCTCATTGTGGATTCTGCTGCTGGACTACTTCTTTTCTTCTACTTCAGAAGAGTCAATCGACGTAGCGATGTAGCCTCACTGGCTCGAATGCAAGAATTTCTAGGAGATGCATCCCACGAACTCAGAACCCCTCTTACAGTTGTAAAGGGTTATGTCGAAATGCTGAGCAAGAAGCAATTGACCTCAGATGCCGATCAAGAGCGGGCTTTCTCGCGAGTGGATTCAGAGATCAAACGGATGGAGAACCTCATTCAAGACTTACTGCTCTTAGCGGAATTAGGCGAGAGTGGTTCAAGAGAAATTGAAAAAATCGATGTCAGTGAAATTCTTAAGGCACACGGAATGGATTTCAAGACGCTCAACCCTGAGAGAGCTGTGACTCTAGAAATCGAAGATGGAATTGAGGTAATGGCTGCAAGGGATTACTTGGCGCGATTTATACAGAACGCCTTGACGAATATTATGAAACATACATCGAAAGATGATTCCGTAACTATCTCCTGCAAGCGAGCTGGAAAGTCCGTCAGGATTCTTATCGCAGATGCTGGTCCAGGTCTTCCTGAGAGCGCCTATCAAGAGAATATTCGATCTCTTGCTCGATTCGATAAATCACGTTCTCGCGAAAATGGGGGATCGGGTCTAGGAATGAGCATTATGACTGCTGTAATTGCCAAACTTCATGGCAATCTCGCGCTTCGAAAGAGCGCACTCGGTGGACTTGAAATCGCTGTCGACCTACCTTTAGCAAAAGACTAAACTCGTCTTGTGAATGAGAATAGTCTTGAGGAAATCTTCCAAGAGTTAGAGGAAAAGTTCTCGGATTCAACCTCATTGGTCCGTGTGGTGCTCTCTGGTCGTAGAAGGAATATGCAGACCGTGCACGAACGTATCGATATGCGACCTGTTGAAATCAAAGGTGAGATTCAGGTGCAAGTTAGTCATAGTGACGGAAGACAGATGACGACAAAAAATTACTCACCCGCGCAGACTCCATTTTCTGAGCTGATTCGCTCTGGGTATGCCAATGTTCTTCTCGAGAGAACTTCTGAAACGTTGAGCCTTCGCATCACTAAGAAAGGTGAACCGCTGATACACAGAGAAGCGGCAGCGAAAGAGCAAGAGTTAAGTCACGACAGAAGTAAGAGCCGTTTGCTAGATCCTTCAGATCCCTTCCTCATCGCCGTGGGTATTTCTGATTCCAACGGAAACATTAAGCCGAGCAAATCAGATAAATACAAGCAGGTCGAAGAATTCTTGAGGTTGTTAACGCCGACGCTGACCGCTGCAATAACTGCCGGTCATATCCATACCCCTACTGAATCTGAACCCTTAGCAATCGTAGATTTGGGATGCGGTCACGCCTATCTAACATTCGCAGCCCATCAATATTTTCGATCCCAAGGCATTCCTGTAAAGGTAATTGGTATCGATGTTTGCAGCGTTGCAAGAGATCGTAATAATCAGATTGCAAGAGATCTTGGTATTGAAAACACAATCGAATTTCGCGCAGAGGAAATCAGCGATACAAAACTTGAGAGCGCTGATGTAGCTATAGCTTTGCATGCTTGTGATACAGCAACCGATGATGCAATAGCATGGGCAATCAATAATGATGCAAAGCTGGCGCTTCTTGCCCCTTGTTGCCATCATGATATTCAGGCACAGATGCATCAAATTCCCGAACCTTGGTCGTTGGTGACACGAAATGGAATTATGAAAGAGCGCTTAGGAGATCTGCTCACCGATGCAATCCGTATGCAGATTATGAAGTTGAAGGGCTATCGAGTCGAGGCAATCGAATTTATTGGGGGAGAACACACCCCGCGAAATCTCATGATTCGAGGGGTAAAGACGGGATCAACTCCTGATGCCTCGGAAGTGGCTAAATATGAGGAGATGCTCGCCTTGTGGAGAGTTAAACCTGCACTAGCAACTCTTATCAACCGTTAGACTTCGCATCATGTCGAAGGTACTTGCATCCCTGCCCGTTGGTGAAAAAGTTGGAATCGCCTTTTCTGGTGGTTTAGATACTTCTGTTGCTGTGGCATGGATGCGCGCAAAGGGCGCCGTTCCTTGCACATACACCGCAGATCTTGGTCAATACGACGAACCAGATATCGACTCTGTTCCGAGCCGTGCAAAAGAATATGGTGCAGAGATTTCACGCCTTGTGGATTGCAAGACCCCTCTCGTTGAAGAAGGCCTCGCTGCAATTGCTTGTGGAGCATTCCATATTCGCGGTGGCGGCAAGCAGTACTTCAACACAACGCCTCTTGGCCGCGCAGTTACAGGCACGCTCTTGGTTCGCGCGATGTTGCATGACAAGGTAGAAATCTGGGGCGATGGATCTACTTATAAAGGCAATGACATCGAACGCTTTTATCGTTATGGGTTACTTGCCAATCCAAATTTAAGAATTTACAAGCCTTGGCTTGATGCAGATTTTGTTCGCGAACTCGGTGGGCGTAAAGAGATGTCTGAGTGGCTAGTGGCAAATAAGCTTCCTTACCGAGATAGCGTTGAGAAGGCATATTCCACAGATGCAAATATCTTGGGCGCTACACACGAGGCGAAAGATCTAGAGAACCTCGATGCATCCATCGAAATCGTCTCTCCAATTATGGGAGTTAAGTTCTGGGATTCAAGCGTCAAGATTGAATCCGAAGATGTGAAGATCCAATATGTTCAGGGACGCCCAGTTGCAATCAACGGTAAGGAATTTAGCGATGTTGTAGCGCTCATGAATGAAGCAAATAAAATTGGTGGCCGCCATGGCCTTGGAATGGCTGACCAGATTGAAAATAGAATTATCGAAGCTAAATCTCGTGGAATTTATGAAGCTCCAGGTATGGCACTTCTCTTCATCGCCTACGAACGCTTGCTCTCTGCAATTCATAACGAAGACACAATTGCTAACTATCATGCAGAAGGCCGTCGCTTAGGTCGCCTGCTTTATGAAGGTCGCTGGTTAGATCCACAGAGCCTCATGCTCCGTGAATCACTTACTCGTTGGGTTGCATCGGCAATCACTGGCGAGGTCACTCTTCGCCTTCGTCGTGGTGATGATTACTCAGTAATCAACACCACTGGCCCAGGCCTTAGCTACCACCCAGATAAGTTATCGATGGAGCGCACCGAAGATGCTGCCTTTGGTCCGACAGATCGCATCGGCCAACTAACTATGCGCAACTTAGATATTGCTGATACCCGTCAGAAACTTGAGATGTATCGCGACCAAGGACAACTCGGTGGCGGAGACTTCAACCTTATTAAGGAGCTCGAAAATTAATAACACAGTCCGTAAAGTCTTAGCCGGAATATTCGCCGCAACACTTGTAGCGCTCACTGTCCTTGGAGGAATAAAAATGTCAGGTACCGATGCAACTGCACTTCCAGTCGTTTCAGATGTAGCAGGAGAAGCGCCAACGATTTCAAAGCCATCAGGGACTCCTCCTGCAGAGCTCACGACAAAAGATGTCATCGTGGGCACAGGCGCAGAGGTTCTTCCTACTTCAACTTTGACAGTTCACTACACGCTCATGGCATGGTCAACAGGAAAAATCATTGAATCTTCATGGAGCGGACAGCCAGCAACATTTCCATTAGCTGGAGTTGTTGAAGGTTGGCAGAAAGGCTTACCTGGAGCGCAAGTTGGCGGTCGTCGCCTCTTAATCCTGCCACCGTCAATGGGTTATGGCGCAGCTGGTGCAGGACCAATTGGTCCCAATGAAACTCTGATCTTTAGCGTCGATATTATCGGCGTTTCGTAAAGAGATTACTTCTTTTTCTTAAACCAGACCGTTGTACCTGCTGCGATTTTTCCACCTTGCAGTGGGTGCGATGAAATCAGTAGTTCGCCTTTGGGCATTGCAATAGGCGCTGCACGGAAGTTGGTTATGCAGTGCCAACCATTGGGGCGCGAGAAGTGAAGAACAGAAGTATTACCTGTCTTATGCCACTTAACCTTCTCTTGCGTTACTAAACTCTTACGCAACTCAAGGGCTTTGCGGTAAATAGAGAGTGCAGAAAGTGAGTCTTTCTCCTCGACCTCGACCGAATAATCGCCAAACCAGTTAGGTTGCGGAAGGTGTGCGCCACCAGCCCCGAATCCAAAAGATGTACCTGATTTGCTCCATGGAAGTGGAACTCGACAACCATCTCGTCCTTTATCTACTTTGTGGTTGCGAAGATACTGGGGATCTTGAATCTGATCTCCGGGAATATCGGTGACTTCATGCAGACCCAGTTCTTCGCCTTGATACATATATGTAGAACCAGGCAGAGCCAAGATAAAGAGGGTTGCAGCTAGTGCATTTTGAGTTCCTGATGCCTTATCAAGTGGATGTGAAGTGCCATCCGAAAGCATCCATGATGTGCGATCGACAGCAGGGTTGAGACCCATCTTTGTCGCATGGCGAATCTGGTCGTGGTTAGACAAAGTCCAAGTACATGAAGATTTATTCTTTGCTGCCAAAGTCAGTGCATCTTGAACGTTCTCTTTATACGCAGCAGCCTCAAAAGGAGTATCGATAAATCTAAAGTCGAAGCACTGACCTAAAGTTTTCGTGCTTGCGTAGAGTGGAAGTCGCTCTGGGTGCACAAACGCCTCGGCAACAGCTACGCGAGGTGGGTCATATTGATTAAACAATTTACGCCACTCTTTGTAGATTTCAAAAAGTTCATCGCGGTCGGCGAGAATTCCTTTTCCTTTAGCACCACGCTCTTCGAGCCCTTCATGAACAGCTAAATTACGTAGAGGTTCTGAGAGATCTTTCTTCAGAGCATGCGCAACATCGATGCGGAATGCATCTACTCCACGGTCGGCCCAGAATTTGAGGGTCTTGAGAAATTCATCATGAACCTCGCGGTTATCCCAATTGAAATCTGGTTGCTCTGGTGCAAACCAGTGCATGTACCACTGATTATGTTTGCCCCCCATTGCCGATTCATGAGTCCATGCAGAAGGTGCAAAGTGCGAAACCCAATCCGTAGGTGGAAGTTCGCCATTTACTCCCTTGCCTTCCCGGAATATATATCTGCTGCGAGCTTTAGAACCTGGCTCCGATGCAATCGCCTCTTTAAACCACACATGCAGATTGGATGAGTGATTTGGAACGATGTCTACATATACGCGAATGCCAACTTTATGTAGCTCTGCGAGCATCTCATCAAAATCTGCGAGAGTTCCGAGTTTTGGATCTACATCGCGATAATCATCGACATCGTATCCGCCATCAGCGAGTGCAGATGGGTAGAAAGGACTTAGCCAGACGGCATCAATGCTGAGAGATTTGAGATAAGGAATACGTGATGTCACACCTTTGAGATCTCCGATGCCATCGCCATTTGAATCAGCGAAGCTGCGTGGGTAGATCTGGTAGACAGCAGCTTGACGCCACCAATTCTTATCTTTGCTCAATCCGGTGCTTTTAGACATGCGGGGAACTCTACGCAATTGACTTTGCGCACAACAGATAAACACGCGAATTGTGATGGAAAAGAAACCTTTTTGCAGTTTTGTGCAGATATGGCTCACCACCGTATTCTTTGCCCCATGTCATTGCTCCAGATCCTCGATCTATTGTCGACCTTCGTATTCGCTCTCGTTGGCGCCCGAGTAGCAGCCGACAAAGGATTGGATTACGGCGGAATCGCTTTTATTGCAGCGATTGCATCGGTCTCTGGTGGAACTCTCAGAAACGTTTTCTTGGGACTGACTCCCATCTGGATTTCAGATCCATGGATTATTGCCAGCATCATCGCGGCTGTGCTTCTCACACTCGTATTTAGACGAGTCACCCATGTTGGAAAAACGTTATTAATCATGGACACCTTCGGGTTAGCTGTGGCAACGATGTCGGGAACCCAAATAGCTTTTGAAGAGAATATCGCTTGGTATGCAGCGATCATTTTGGGTGTGATTACCGCCGTGACGGGAGGTCTCCTGCGAGATGTGCTCTGCCAGCTAGAGCCAGTTCTACTGCATCGAGAAACAATCGGAACTTCCGCGCTCATGGGCGCGATAACTTTTGTAGCTCTCAATCAGTTTGATGTATCGCAGAGTATCTGTGCCATAGTCGGGGGAGCGGTAGTAATCCTTACGCGAGTAGTTTCAATTCAATTCGACCTTCACCTTCCAAAATTCACCAAACAGAGTTAAAAAAAGTAGAAATGAGCGATGAAATGCAATTGACAACTTGCCTCTGGTTTAACGGACGAGCACGAGAAGCCGCAAACTTCTATGCAAGTATCTTCCCCGACAGCTCTGTTGCAGACAATTGGATTGCACCTACTGATACTCCGGGAAATAAACAGGGTGAGGAAGTCATTGTAAATTTCACGATTTTTGGCCAACCATTCATTGGCCTTAATGGAGGGCCACAATTTCCGCATAGCGAAGCAATTTCATTTCAAATTCCCTGCAAAGATCAATCAGAGATCGATAGGTACTGGGAAATTCTTACCGCAGATGGCGGTCAAGAGAGTCAGTGTGGATGGCTTAAAGATAAGTTTGGAATCTCTTGGCAAGTGGTCTCTTCAGAGATGGGTAAATATCTTGGAGGGCCAGATGCGCAAGGTTCACAACGAGCAACGCAGGCGATGCTTGAAATGAAAAAGATTGATTTAGCTGCGATGGAGAAGGCTTACCTAGGAAAGTAGTTACTTGCTCTTACGAGCTGGCTTCTTCTTTACTACAGCTTTCTTCGCGACTGTTTTCTTGGCGGCCGTTTTCTTGACAGGTGCCTTCTTCTTAGGAGCAGCCTTTTTCACAGCAGATTTCTTTGCAGGAGCTTTCTTAGCTGAGGTGCGTTTGCCGACCGACTCTTGCTTCTTATAGAACTTCTCTAAAAATTCATCGAAGTTGATGTCGTCTTTATCATCATAGTGCTCGACCTTGACCGGCAAAGCCTTGGCAGGCTTAGCTTGTTTAACCCGCTTAGGAGCCTTGACCTTTGCAGGTTTTTCACTCACAGGTTCGAGAGCGTTCTCAGCTCCAGTAACTACACCAGACTTTCTGCGGCTGCGGCGTATGGCAAAGGTTGCAAAGAAGGTAACGACTGCGACCACAGCCACAATTGTGAGAATTACAGGAAGTGAGCGGACCAGAATATTGCGCTGCTGCGGCAGAGAGATCTCATCAATCTTCGACTCGGAATCATTGACGCTATCTTGAGCTTTATCAACCGCATCAAGGGCATTCTCGTGAGCGTTAGCAACCTTCTCATTATTGGCTGCTTCAAGCTGATTGGTCTTCAAGATTGCAGCCGCCTTCGTTGCCTTCACCTTAGCTGCCTGGGCCTTCACTTGTGCAGCTGTCAATGAATTCTTCTTTGCAATGGCTACTGCTTTTGCTGCAGTAATCTTCTTTGCAATTGCATTCTTTGCTGTTGTAATCGTGGCAAGTTTCGACTGAGACTTCTTCAACTTCTCCTGCGCGCTTCGAATTGTTGTCTGCAACTTCTTTCCTTGAGCAACTTTCTTCTCAAGAACGCTCTTTGTCTTCTCAAATTCAGCTAGCGCCGCATCGGCTTTCTTCTGAGCTGTTTCAGCGGCAGCCTTATCTCGGTTGTATCGAGCAGTTGCTTGTTCTGCCAAGATTTTCAATCGATCTGTCTCGGCGCTTTGGGTGATCGTCAGATTAGCACCAGCATCTTGGTTATCAACTGTGTATGGTTTCTCAGTCGACGTTAAATTCTTCGACTTAATTGAGGCTTTATATGCAGCGACGGCGGATTCAGCGATTGTCTTGCTGTCAGCCGCAATAGATGCCTTCTGCTGTGCAATCAATGATGCCTTTTCAGCGCTCTGCTTTACCTCGTTATATGTGTCCTGGAACCTATTTATCTCAATCCGCAACTTCTCATAACTCTTTTGAGCTACTGAAATTTCTTGACGAACTTCTGCAATCTCGGCGACAACAGCTTTTTCTTGACGTTTCTCATTTGCCAAATCTGCCTTGAAGGATTCAATCTTCACGTTGATTTCCTTTAGTTCGGCACTTGCAGCGATAACTACTTGCTGGGCGGCTTCAAGAACAACTTTTGCTTCAGCTACCGTCTTTTCAGCGTCAGCTACTTTTGAAGGAGATATATCTTGTGCTTTTTCGAACTTTGCCGCAGATTTCGCCGCCCCCGAGGCAACCTTGTTGATTTTTGTTTTGATCTTTGAAATTTCTTCCTGTGCCTTCGCCTTAGCCTTTTCAGTAGCAGCATCAGCAGCTGCTTGTGCCGCCGCTATTTCAGCCTGTGCTTTTGCTTGCGCACGATCTGCCTCTTCTTTTGCAGCATCAGCCTTCTTCTGCGCATCCGACTTCATCGCTTCTTCAGCATCAGCTAACTCTTTTGCCGCTTCATCGGCCTTCTTCTTATCTGCTGTCAGTTTTCGAGCTGCCGCTTCTTGCTCTGCTCTTGCATTTGCAGCAACCTGCAACCAATATTGACGATCAGCATCTGATCCCTGATTTGCAGCAGCTGCCACACGCCGCGCTGCTTCTTCTTCAGCAGCACGTGCTGCAGCTTCAGCTAAAACCTGATCTGCAAGTGCCTTATCTGCAGCAGCCTTCGTCTTTGCGGCATCTTCGGCAGCCTTGGCAGCGGCAGCAGCTGCAGCTTGTGATTGACGACTTGCCTCTGCAAGTGCCGCAGAGGCTGCCGCAGAGGCTGCCGCAGCCGCAGCAGCGAAGTCATCACCTGCGTCTGCAACAGATTCGAGAGTCGAAGCCGCACTAGAAAGGGAAGTTGATTTTGCATCTGCAACCGCAGCTGCGGCAGCTGCAGCAAGATTTGCAGCTTCAACTGCTGCAAGTTCAGCCTGGCGCGCTGCATATGCAGCAGCTGCGGCTTTTGCATCATTTTCAAGTTTCAATTTTGCGGCAGCTTCTGCAGCTGCAATGCCGTCAAGTCGAGTCTTCTCTCTGGCAGCTGCCGCTGCGGCATCTGCCGCAGCCTGTGCGATGGCAAGCGCATCTGCCTTAGCCTTATCTGCGGCAGCTTTTGCAGCATCTGCAAGTCTTTGTACTTCTGCAGCAGCCTCGGCATCTGCTTTAGCTTTAAGCGCCGCTGCAGCCGCTGCATCTGCAGCAGCTCGTGCGTTGGCAGCTGCTGTTACTGCTGCTGCTGCAGCCGCTGCAGCATCAATCTGCGCCTGCGCATCTGCGGCCTTCTGTCGTTCAGCTGCTTGCCAGATGTCATATAGTTGCGATCTGGTTAGGTTTGCTCCACTTGGAACAGTTTTCAAAAATCTAAATCCTGCCTCCGAAATACCATCTTCTGCGATAAATTCATCTGTACTTGCCGAAAAAATTTCAAAGATTTGATCGGGCGCCATTCGAAGCGATGCCGGAGCATTGTCGTAGGCGCTCTTGGCATCCGTTGCGGCATTGGCAGAAGCAGCCGCCTTTGATGCCGCCGCCGCTGAGGCTGCAGCTGCATCACGTTCTGCTTGCTCACGCGCAGCAGCTTCAGCTTTAGCAGCAGTTTCTGCAGCAGCTTTCGCGGCATTTTCTCGTTCTAATCTATCTGCCGTCTCTTTTGCCGCCGCCGCTGCAGCATTCTTTCGTTCAATTTCTGCTTGTAGCGCAGCCTGTTGGGATTCATACAGCGCTTGCGCAGCTGCGGCGAGAGCTTGTTGTCGTGCAACTTCTTGTCGCTGAGCCTCGACGGCAGCTTGGGCCTGACGAATTTTTTCTGCAGCAGCGGCCTGTTCCTCTGCAAGTTTTGCAGCAGCAGCTTCGGCTGCAAGTCGCGCAGCAGTAATTTGCCGACGCTTGTCTGCTTCCGCTTCCGCAGCGGCAGCAGCGGCACGTGCAGCGGCAGCTTGCTCCTCTGCGGCAATTCTTGCTTGCTCACGTGCGCGTGCAGCAGCAGCAGCAAATTCTGCTTGTGTTGTTGCAGCAGCAGCGGCTTGTGCAATCGCTTCTTGCTCTGCTTTCTCTGCAGCTGCTTTTGCAGCCGCAGCTTCTGAAGCCGCACGTTGTTCTGCTGCACGTTGTTCTGCTGCTTGCTGTGCAAGTACAACGGGATCTAAACAATCAGGAAGATCTGGTGGATAAGCAGCTGGTCCCTGACAAACTGTTACTGCATTAACGCTGGTATTAGGAAGCTGAGCAAAAATTAACGAGAGAACAACGGTGGAGATAACCACCAAATATCTGTTCCTCGCAGTGCTCAACATTTTGATTTACCCTCTTTAGCACTTGTCTTTAATCGTGAGCGAAGTTTCGCGAACGAGCGGTTGATCTACGAAGGTAATGTTACCGACGCCGCCGCTAAAGTTTGCGAGCAGTTCCTCGCTTGACCCCGGCGCTAGGTCCACATCTGCCACATATATGGGTCTTTTACGTTCGACTGATGAGCCACCTAAATCGGCTGTTCGGTTTTCACGCGAAACACTGACCAGCTTTGAATTGGTTGGACCATAGATAAAGACTTTGAATCGATGAGATCCAGGAATTAGATTTTTGGGTTTTCCTTTATCAGCACGTGTTAAAACATATGCAGATAAACCCTTTGCACTTTTCAAAGTATTCGTGACTCTGATACGTACTTGAGTATCCCTTACTTTGTTACATGATTTACTCTCGATTGCGACAGAGCGATCAAGATAGTAATCCAGCTTTCCTGCATCAGTATTTTGAATGACTGTCCTGAATTCATTATTCGGCTCGGTGCGCATAAACCCCCCAAGCCGAACGCGCGAGAGATCCTTCTGTGCACGTTTGTCAGTTGAATAAATCAATATTCTATTTGCAGAAATCCCATCACGGATCGCCTTCGCCATTTCTATTTTTGAGTATTCACCATTAACTAACTTTTCAGCAGTAGCGTTTATCATGTCGACTAGGTACTGCTTTCGGGCAAGGTTATCGTTCGAAAACTTTTTATATGCCGCTTCTAGTGTTTCAGAGACAACATTCTCTGAATTTATGACTTGTCCCGACTGCAAGGTTATTGGCCCTGTTGATTTCAATACCTTGCTCAAGGCACTTGGATCGATAGCGATTACGCCGTCGAGTTGCTGGTTGAATTTCTTCTCCCATAGCCCCAGCCAAATCTGAGCTCCGTATGGAAAATGTGGGGAGAGGTTCGAATTCTGAAGGATTGCTGGGTTTTCACCGTACAACCGTTTGAACTCAGCGGGAACTTGTACAGGGATTTTCTTCAATGACATCCCATAAAGTGCTTCATTGGAACCTGTTCTTAGAATCGCAATTGCGCCTTTGTCGATCTTGATTAGTGCGTAGGCTCCTAAGATTCCACCAGTGCCGCGAGCCTCAGCTGAGTTTTGAAAAGAGACAAGATACAACTTTGGAGAATCAGCCCCAGCCAAAATAGGGGCAGCATTTACTACGCTCTTGATTTCTTCTCTGAGGGTTACAAAATTAAGTCCGAATAACTGAGTGGCTTGTTTGATTACAGGAAAGTTTAAGACGGTCATGATTTGGTCGATATCTCGATTGAGATTTCGTGCGCGTTCAAGAGTTAACTCCACTGAACCGGACCCTGAAATGGACTTCGAATACCTGCTCGCATCGACCGCGGTTCGCACGCCAATGAAAATTGAAACGATGAGCATTGAGAGCAAGAGGACAATCGCGGTTCGTCTTATCCAGACAAGGTTGAGGTTGCTTCTCAATGTAATCCTCCAAGATTGTAATGACCACCAGTAGTGTAATCTGTCTAAGTGACGTTGAAGAGATTGAGCCAAGTATTTGCTTTCTGTTACTCAGTTGGCATGGTAGTTGCTCTATTTTTCCCCAGAAAGTATCCCGCGGACCTGGTTGTCTCTCGAAATATTCTTTCCAACTTTCTCCATGAAATTCTTTATTACTCAGGAGCGCTTGAACCGCTTGGCAACTTCCTTCTTCTGATTCCTGTCTTCCTCTTGGTTGCCTCTGTTGCCAAGAATTATCGGCTGATTATTGCTTTATTCACATGTGCTTCTATTTCGGTTCTGGCTGAAGTTGGACAATCATTTATCCCAGGTCGAGTCAGTTCTATCCAGGATCTAGTGCTTAACATCGGGGGCGTATGTGCAACTTTATTAATTATCTTGGTCTTCAAGCTTGTTAATTCTGAACCGAGAATTTCAAAGTAGTTAGGTCTCCTTCTCGATTTAATGACCAAGTTTCAGCGAAGGCATTAAATAGGATCGTTCCAAGACCTCCCGAAGACGGGGCAGCTTCAAAGTGTCCATTATCTGAAATCAAAAAAGTGGAAAACTCTTCGGATGAGATGCCTTCAATGTGAATTCTCGTGGCCTTTCCATGACGTATTGCATTGATGACCGATTCTTCGATGAGTTGTGATATCACATCGCTATTGGAATTCAATTTGCCCATCTCTGGGGAGAGATTGAATGTAACTTCTGATAATCCTGCCCAAGATGTCGCAAGTTCGTTCACGCGCTCGAGTGGAATGCGGGCAGCGGGACGTTCGTAAGGTTGCTGGATTTGCTCAAGTCTTTGGTTGATTTGGTGTGTAATCTCTGGCGGAAATAAAGTGAAGTCTGCTTGCGCAGCCTTAAGAAGTAGCAGTTTGCAGGCCAGTAACTGAGACTGCACCGTTGCATGCAAATACTGGCCGTATTCAGACTCGGTATTGGCTCGCACGCCAGTGTCAATCAAATTTTGTAATTCTTTATCTTTAATGGCGCTGCTCAAATACTCAAATACGTCGGCGCCATCTTTCCGAAGTGAGAGGATAACCGAAGAGGCAAGCAGCAAGATTGTCACAGAGAAAGCACTGAACAAATGAGCCGTAACCTGGTCTTGAAATCCATAAATGTCCCCAGACCGGATCGCATGTATCCAATAAACTGTGGGTGTCACGAGAAACAAGACAAGAGAAATTATTGCTAAATTCTGCTTGAGATAATCCCCATTCTTTGCTGGAAATAACTTCTTGGCAATCCTTGGAAGCATCCAAACAGCAAAGAGCCAAACTGGCTGAGTAATAATTGTATCGAGTAGCCCATAACGGTTGTACTGACCGATCAACGAGAAGGGCAGACTTAGAAAGGCAACAGCCCACACATGTAGCGGTGCGATACTCAAGGTTTCCCTTATTACCTTTAAGAAACCTGCATTCACCCAAATCAGCTCTCCATCGCGCCACTGTGACTTACTCAGCGGGCGTATGTGTGTGCGAACAAGACGATCGATATCTTTACTTCGGGCTATAAGTTCTTCCTGAGTTGGAACCCGGTTCAAGGTTTCGAGAATTTTCAATCGCAAATCATCAATTCTCATGAGTAACTCGTGACTATTTACATCTTCATTTTTTGTGTCAATTATTGCGCCTTTGAGAATCATTTCCTTAATCTTTTTTGTCAGTTCTCTGCGAAATACCATTTGGAAGTCAAATACAATTGAGGCAACAAGAAAGCAGTAAAAGATAAAGGTAATTGAGTTAATAACTCTCCATGGAATCTCAAGAGGATCGGAGACTCCAAACAATGGGGCAAGCAAGCCAATCACTCCACCACGGACCGCACCCATCATGAGAAGTAGGGGGATCTGAATACCGTGGCCAACCCTGTCTCTGGAGTAAATCACAAAGGGGAGCATCGAGAAATGCCCAAAGATGGAGATCCACATCCAGCTAATAACATCCTCAATGCTATTGGTTTCAAGAGGAGCAAGAAAAGTCGTTACAACAACAGAGAACGGAAATATCCAAATGAAAGTCCGAACTGAGATAAGCGTTTGAGGAATAAGGGCAAGCACTGCGCGACTCTCGATTGCGACGAGATTCTTAGGCACCGCGATAGTCCCTACCCAGAGCGGCGATTTCTAAGCGCGCATCACGAAGAATACTGATTGCCCCGGAGAGTAAGTCCTCATTCTTTTTAGTACCGGAAAATTCTGAGGATTCATTAGATAAAAGCTGGAGCGCCATGGTCACTCCTGTGATCTTGCCTTGTAGTGCCCCAAATCGCGTGGCAAAGATGTGTCGATTAAGGGCCTCCTGCTCATTTTCTTGCATTGCAATGCGACTTTGTATTTTGTCACTTTCATTCAGCGCAAATTTGAATTCAGACGAGGTATCAACTATCAAGCTTGCGATAATTGATGCTAAATAGAAACCATAAATAGTTTTTAACGCTGAATACCAGGGAATATATGGGTCATCTAGGTTGAAACCGATGCGAGATAAATTAGACACGTAAAACATCTGTGTGAAGAAAACGATTGGAAATGATACGAAAATAATTCTAGTTCGTTTTCTACCACTCAATTTCTTGCTAAACACTCTTAAGGAAAATACCACAGCACCCAAAATCACAGCACCCACTAGACCAGAAGCCACCCCAAGTGCCCCATTTCGTGTTATCTGCCCTGACGTCATTCCTAAGATGTAGACTACAAGCGTTACTCGCACTGAAATAACTTGTGGGATTAGACCCGTGAGCAAGGAAATTTCACGAGGATCTCTTCTCGCTTCAGGCGCTTCTTTGATCTCACTCTTTGAAATGATTTGAGCCTCAACTTCAATCTGGTCTCCTAACTCTGCACTCTCCTTTGCAAGTGATGTGAAGGAGCCCTGAGATCCATTATTCGCATGTGACAAACTTGCTAATGTGGCCTCTAATTTTTCCAATTGAGGGGCTAAAGTCTCTCGTAGGACGCGAACAGCTTTTATTCGTACAATCTCATTATCTGAGTGGCTTACCTGTTGATCTACCTCTAGAAAATTACCTAGTGAAATTAACGCCTTACTCTCAATTCTTCTGCGGTCGATTGTCCCAAAATAGAAAGCAAGAAGAGCTCCGGAGAAACCAGAGAACAGAGTTGGCACAATAGTTCGGGCCAGAAAATCCGGGTCATATCCGAAGGCAATTACGGCGTAGAGGACAAAGAAAACCCCTTTTACGGTTCCTGCACTAAACCAGACGAAGATGCAAGTAGAGAGACGTTGGAGTCGCTCTCTTCGATGCTTAAGAAGCGTTGCTTGTGCCACAAAAAGGTAAAAATAACTGGCAAATTCTCCTGTTAGGCAGATGGCCAGGCTAGTAGCTGCATCATTCGGGTTGAGGATATTTTCACGTTCAAGATTGATTGCAATTGCAAATGGAACTGTAAGAACATGACTGCGGATAGATACCGCCCACCTGCCTGTGGCCGAAACTCTAAAACTTTCTAGCGCGTCTCTCACTTAACAACTACTTTGCCTTGCTGCCACATGCGCACGGCCAAAATTCGAGGATTGAAATCTTCATTTGCCTGTATGCCCAAGCTTGCAAAAGTGCGCTGAATCAAGGTTTCTGCGGCGCGCAGAGACGTTCCTCGCTTACGTGCAATCGCGCTATTTGTATATCCCTCAGCCAGAAGAAGCAAAATCTCACTCTGAGTTGAACTGATAACGATTCGATCATTTTCCAACACAGGTTTCGAAGAGCCCAGATTAGATTTCGTAATGGAGCCCTCTACTGCAGTAATTAGTTCAGAAATTGATCCCAACTCGGACTTGACCAAGTAAGTGACGCCATCTGGAATCTGTACACCACTGGGGATGGCCAAATTGGGAGATGCATGTGAAGTAAGCACCACTTTGCCAATCCAGGGATGATCCTTCTCAATGAACTGCAGCAAGTCCGCACCGCTTGGAGCAGACACACCAAAGTTCAAATCAGTAATCACTGCATGTGGATCAAAAGTCGCAATCTTGGCAATCGCATCTGCGACGTTTTGAACAGACTCAACTTGGAAATTGGCACCCGAAAGTATATCCCGCAAAAGGTTGAGCGTGAACTCTTCATCTTCAGCAACGAGTACTCGAGTTGAGGGACGTTCCTTCATTCTGCAACTCTACCATTTCTAAATTCAGGCCGCCCGTGAAACTTCGCAATACGGTTCCCGATTGAAATTTATGACATGTCGCCGAGAGCCAAATCAGCCTTTGTCGTACTTCTTGCTTTCAGCTAGAAGTTCTTGGCGAAATCTCTTTCCTGCGATTCTTTCAAAAAAATCTTCCCTTTCGATTCTATATAATTCATCTTGATTTGGAGCATATTCGGACTGAAAGTTAGGTTGATAGGAATTCCCATATTGCTTGGAGTACCCATAGGTGTAACCGTACTTGTACCCACGAACATTCTCAGGAATCTTATTGAGCACCACACCAAGAATTGATGCTCCAACTGACTCGATTGCCGCCCTCGCTCCCAGTAATTCATTTTTTCTAGTTTTTCCAGCATGCACCAAAATAATTACACCATCAACTCTGGTGGAAATAATTGCAGCGTCTGCTACTGGTAGTAAAGGAGGGCAGTCCACGATGACATAGTCGTAACTTTTCCTAAGAAGTGCAATTAACTGATCGAAACGTTCACCCCCAAGTAATTCGGATGGATTGCCTGGAATTTTTCCTGAATGAATAATTCTTAAATCTGTGCCTTGGTAGTTATCAATGCTTTCCTTCAAAATTGCCGGGGAAATTTTCTTCGTGCCTAAGAGGATTTCAGATAACCCTCCCTTTAAACTAGTGGAAATCTCAAGATAATTTGAGATCTTAGGTCTACGCATATCAGCTTCAATCAGAATAACTGAATTTCCTCCTTGGCAAAAGGAAATTGCCAAGTTGATTGCTGTAGTTGACTTACCCTCATTCGGTAACGATGATGTGATTGCAACTACTTTAGCAGGAATGCTAGGGATAATGTATTTCAAATTGGTCCGAAGAGTTCTAAAAGCTTCCGTTCGAGCAGCATATCGGCCAAGTTTGGTAATCAATGGTCTTTCATCAGCTGATGCATCAAACCCGATTGCTGCTAGCAAGGACATTCCGAATAAGTCGTCACTATTTTTCACAGTAGTATCCAAAATTTTGCGAAGCCCCGCAATTGAAAATCCAAGGGCAAATCCAATCAGCAGCCCGAGCAGGTAGTACAACTTCTTGTTTGGGCTGATTGGATTTGGATTCGCTGTCGCATATCGCACCGTTGAAACTTTGACGGGAGCCCCAGTAAATGAATTATTCATTTCCAAATCCTCTGCCACAACAGCAAATTGCTGGGCGACAGAATTGGCAATCAAGGCCGCCTTATCTGAGTTTGCATCTTTCACCGACAGGGAAATCAAAACTGTATCCAAAGGTGCGACCGCAGAGATTTGTCCCGAAAGTTGCTCTGGTGTGACACCTAGCTCTAATTCCTCGATCACCGGTTTCAATGTTAGGGGACTATTTATTATTTGAGCGTATGACTTAACTCGCTGTTGAGAAAAACTCGATCCAGTCGCAAGTGCAGAAATGTCCAAAGTATTTGCAGGCGTAGAAACAAAAAGTTGGGCGTCAGATTGATAAACTTTCTCAGACGAGTGGGCTAGAAAAATCGACACCACCAAACAGGTTAACGTGGTTCCTGCAATCAGATATTTGTTTCCAAGCAGGAGGCGCCAATAAATGAGTAGTTCCAAAGTTTTGCCTCATCTCTTAATTACATACCTGACCTTAAGACGCAAAAATACCCCTGATTTCGTGAATCCAGGCGGTTGAATTCCCATGAGGCAAGTCTGGCATCGGTTTTTACGTAAATGTAGAACCTGGATTTTTGGGCTAGATACTTAGAATCTCAGGATGTCCAAATTTGAAGCGCGTAGACTCAAAGCGTGAAGATTTCCATTTTATGTAACTTGAACCAAGCCCGGTCTCCATTTGGCCAGGCAGTTCTAGAGCACTTTTTCCCCGAGCAGATTATTCAATCGGCCGGCATTGCTGCAGTTGACAGCACTGACACATGCGTTGAAGTGCGCTTGATAGCCGAAGAGTGGAAACTCCCTTCCGTTAAGCCACAATCAGAAAGCATCTATACCTGGAAAGACCACATCGTAAATTCAAGTCTAGTAATAATTGCTGAGTCGAGCATGGAAGTCCCAGTGAGATTATTAGGTTTCAATGGTCCGTGTATATCTCTTGATGATTTAAGAATTGATGCGACTTTTATTCCAACTGATCCACTCGAGTTATCTTTTCAAAAATTCAACCTGGAATTGGCGAAAGTTGCATATTGTTCCGTTCAAGTCATGAGGATTTATCTAAATCAAACTAACCAGAATCAAATTCTGACAGTTATCCCGGAATCTGAAGAAGACACTGCTTATGCTTATGCGTATTCCAAGCTTGAACAAAAGATTACAGGAGGAGTCATTATTGATGCAGACTTTAGGGCACCTGCATCAAGGGGTTATTCTTCGGATTTTGATGTTGAATACTTGGACGTAGAAAATTTTGAAAAAGTAGATTTATCCAAAATTGGACCACGCACGGTTTTAGTGCCTGCTCGAGAATATGGAAAACCAGAGTCAATTTTAATTTCTAACGGTTGGAAGAGTTTCTTAGAAAAATTAAGTGAAATTATGCCCGTTTACCTAATCTCAGCGCCTAGGCAAACTGAAGGCAAAAAACTCGTGGACTCATATCTGTGTGCAATTTGGTCCGACAAAGTGACAATCATAAACAGTTAATTACTTAAACGGAAAAAAGCTATATTGAATAAGGTAGTTTTCAATAAGCACCTCTCCCATTTACGACAGCCGTTATGGTCTTAATAATGATCCATAAATCTTTTGTGAAGGACCAGTTAGTGACATAGTTCAAGTCAAGGGCAACTGACGCTTGCAAATCCAGATCAGATCGCCCTCCAATTTGCCACGGGCCAGTGATTCCAGGTTTGGCAATAAGTCTTCTTTCGTAGGTTGAACTGTAGACAGAAACTTCCCTTGGTAGAGCCGGACGAGGACCAACTACCGACATGTTATTCAGAATTACATTAATAAACTGAGGGAGTTCATCTAATGAGAATCTACGAAGAATTTTCCCAGTCTTGGTAATACGTGGATCCTCTTTGTCCTTAAAGAGCACGTGATCAACACCAAGAGAATTCACAAGATGCCTTTCAAGATTAGATACATCTGTAATCATTGTTCTAAATTTTATAAAATTGAATGACTTACCGTCTTTACCGATTCGCTTTTGAAGAAAAAAGACTGGCTTACCGTCTCGAAGCAAGATTATAATCGCAATTGTAAGGAGCAGCGGGAGTATGAATGCCAGGACAAGTATAGAAAAAGTGATATCAAAAATTCGTTTAAGAATTCGTTTCCATACTGAAAGTTTTGAATTCTTAAAGGTCAAGAATGGACTTCCTTCTTGCGATTGCGGAATCTGCCAGTATCCAAAATTTCCAGAATTCAATGGAACCCAATTCACATGCAAATTTAAATCTTCGAGATAGTTAAGAAATTTTCCATAATTATGGTCTCTTTCCATGCCAGGAAGCAATAGCACTTCTTCCGCCTTACTAATCTGTAGTTTCTTATCAAAAGACTCGAGCCAGTCGAAATCAATAATCTTGCATTCGGAACGATTCACGACTTTATACCCAAGCTTAGGATTATTAATAATCCAATCAGAATAAATATCTAACTCTTTCTGATTAGATCCAATTAACATCAAACGGGTGAAAATTTTTTTTCTGGTAACTAATGGGTAGACAATTAAGAAGTGTAGAATGATTCTAGAGAGCACTAGCATTGTAATCCCAAAGGAAATTAAGTATACAAAGATACTTCTTGAGAAGGACGCCTTAGTCATAAAAGATAAAAATCCAAGCGCGAGGAAGTAATTCACACTTGGTCTTACAACCTTGAATGGATCCAAATAAAAGACAGTAGTGTGCTTTATTTTATAAGACTCAGATATGCAAAGAGTAATGATCCAACCAATAGCAATGTAGAGGAGTAATTGGTCGTAAGGAATGTTTCCTAAGGCAGAATTTGTGGGTTGACCGGAGTTAGATAATTTGAACGTGGACCGAAAAGATAGGTAAGCCGCTATAAAGATAGTTATAGAATCTGAAAAAAACCTAATTGATGTTAGAGAAATGAGATGTAAATTTCCTCTAATAAGAGAATTTGGTGCAAATTTGGTTGAGTTTAAATTCATTCTCAAATTCTCCATAGTTTCCCCAGATCTTTAGATGCCTTTTTCAATCTATATTGCATGAGTAATTTACTGAAAGTGAATAGAAAATAGAAATTTCCGAGCAAGTATCGTCTCCATAGTCGCCTTGGGTCCGTAACCAATCTGTAGAGCCACTCCAGAAATAATTTCCGCATGATTTCAGGTGCCTCTTTGACAGTTTCGCTAAAGAAATCAAAAGCTGCTCCGACCGCAACAGTTCTTATTCCAAATCTATTGGTCAGATCGGATGCGAGAAAATCTTGTTTTGGGGATCCAAGACCAATCCAAATCACATTAGCCCCCGTTCGCTTCACTTCAGAAATCCAAGTCGCATAGTCTTCCTCAAAATTGTCTTTATAGCTTGGCGAAATTGCTCCGACAATTTGGAACTTTGGGTTTATAAGATTTGCTTTCAGCTTGATTTGTTCGAGTGTTTCCGGCGTCGAGCCGATAAAGAAATGTTGATTAATTCCAGATTCGGAGGCGATGGCAATTCTTAAGAAATCGGTGCCTCGCAAGTTTGAGCATTTGAATCCCAGGAATCCAAGTGCAGTAGAAAGTGGCTTACTATCCACGATCGATAAGCCTTCATTAAAAACCGATGTTAACTCCCTTGATTTTCTGGCGGCATATATAGACGACACTGCAATGAAATGTAAATGGATTTCTGGATTTCTCACGGGTTGATTCATAATCAGAATCAAGCCGGGAGCACTTGCCGAATGAAAGTGAATATCACCGAATCTCATACCGACCTTCCAATCCAAATTTCGAGAGAGTTGTTATTATACGGTTTAAGGCATTGGCGCTACCTGGAAATTGAGTTAAATATGTAATTTAGAATTGCAACAGTGGTATCTTTATCAAATGAAGTCCAGGCAAGTTGCATTATTTGGGGGAAGTGGCTTTATTGGGTACCACCTAACGCGCGAACTGCTTAATCGCGGATATGAAGTTGAAATTCTGGATATTAAAAAGCCAGGAAGTCATTTCCCAAATGTGAAATTTCATTCCGTTGACCTACTGGATAAGGAGAAGATAAGGGAAACTTTGGTTAATTCAAATTACTTGTGCATTGTTAATCTCGCCGCTATTACCAATGATCAGTCACCGTATCTTTCAGATTATCGCGTAAATTTTGAGGGTTGCAGGTACTTGATCGAACAGCTCCAGGAGTTGGATTACCAAGGTAGATTCATACAAATTTCGACACAATATGTTCAGAAGCCATTGGGGAAAAAACGAGATAGCAATTCTGATCAAGCAGTGAACGCATATGGAGAAAGTAAGAAACTAGCTGAAGAAATATTGAGAAAAAGCAAATTGCAGAATTGGCTTATTCTCAGACCTACGAATGTTTGGGGGACTTACCATCCAGGATTCCCCGACGGTTTTTGGAAAATTGTTAGAAAAGGTTTGTATCTACACCCAAACAAGCCAGTGATAAGATCGTACGGATTCGTGGAAAGTGTCTGCCATCAAATTGGTGAATTCCTCTCGATTTCCAATCAAGCTGCATTAAAGAAGGTTTACTATGTTGGTGAAGACCCTATTGATTCCTTTTTCTGGGTAAATGCATTTTCTAAAGAACTCAGAGGTGCAGAAGTACGATTGGTCCCTACGTATATTCTTCTCGCCGGCTCAATCTTTGGTGAAATGCTTGAGAAAATTGGCGTTCGATTCCCATTAAACCTAAAGAGATTCAAAAGCATGACTACTGACTATGTCGTAGACATGCAACCCACTTGGGAAGTGATTGTCAAACCAGATTTGGATTTTGAAAAATCTGTAAATCAGACTGCGGAATGGTTTCTAGGTGTTGAGAAATGAAACAAGAGTTAATCTCAAACCTTTTGCCAAGTAAAATGGTTTTTTTGACTCCAATTCTTGACAAGTATGGAGCCGCCCGGACACTTTTTTCAGTGATTCATACTTTTGATCAGAAGGGAGTACCTTGCGAAGTTTGGTTCCCGAGAGACTCCAAGGTGGAGCCTGAATTCTTGAGTTCATTTTCGGACTTGGTTGTATTTCGCCAGATGGATCTTCCCGTTCTAAGGAGAAAGCAAGTATATGAATTTCACTTTCTGATCACTTTGATGCACTACCTATTTAATAGTTTTAAGATTCGAAAAGTCACATTCTCTCCTCAATATGCTAACGCCTGTTTTCACATTTTTACATCTGCCAGTATCTTAGGAATTTTTCTGGTGCCGAGAAGAAATCGCGTAATAAGTGTTCACGAATTCTCAAAAAATAGATTTGAGCGTCTGCTTTTAAAGTTTCTGTTTCAGATTTCAGGTTCGAGGAGAATTTTTGCATCCCGGGCTGTCATGAGCCACTATGGGATTGGTGGAGAAATTATTCATTCAGGTGCCAATATTGAAATTTTCAGAAATTTTAAGAAGAAGCTTTTTGAACCTGGAAACACTTTAAACATACTGTGCGTAGGAAGAATAACGCAAACAAAAGGACAACTTATAGTTCTCAAAGCCCTCGCTGAGCTGCTGCAGTACCATCAAAACTTTAAAGCTATTTTTATAGGTTCGCCATTTGGAAATGTTCGGGATTACATGGATTTGTGTATACATTTCGCAAAGTCAAACGGACTAGACAATCTAGTTGAATTCGTTGGCGAGAAAAGTGATACCCGTGAATTTTACGAAAATTCAGATTTAGTGATAGTGCCATCCATACAACCCGAAGCATTTGGTAAAGTTCTTATCGAGGGAATGGCTTCTTCCAATATTGTTATTGCTACCAATATCGGAGGGCCACTTGAGATAGTGCAACACGAAGTAAATGGATTATTAGTCAATCCAAACTCTGCGGATCAATTAAGACAAGCTATTGAAAAGATAATTACTGGTGGGTATGACTTGAAGAGAATGACTACCAATGCTAAAGATAGTTCGAAACATTTTAATGACGTTGAAACAGGCCGGAAATATTTTGAATATATCACCCGAAGAATCCTTTAGGTATGTCGTTCTCAAATTTTCTCGAATTTGATACAGAAAAGCTCATCGCAACTGTGTAAAAACAAGTAAACAAAAATGCGAATGTTGAATATTGAGAATTAAAAAAACCAGTTAAATAATTACATAGAAGAACTGCCGCAATTGAATTCTGCAGATGTCCTTCAGTGCTCGTCCAGCACTTCTTTATATATGTGAAAATTGTGAGTGAATAAAGGAACCATCCGACAGCGCCTGCTCCAATAAGCCAGGTAAGCGCATCCGAATGCAAAGGTAACGTGGTGAAATATCCGGCATTTTTTATCAAAATTGTGACCGGGTAAGTTAATGCACCCCCAAAAATTGGATTCTCTCGAACGAAATTAATTCCGTACTCTACGAATGCAACTCGAATAATCACGTTATCGTAACCTTCAGAACTTGAAACAGATAGTAACCAGACTAGAAGATCCGTCAATACAACCAAAATAGAGTATACGGCAAGAAACAACATTGTTAAGTTTCGAACTAATTTTGATTTATTTCCGAGCAACACAATAACAACACAAACTGGAGCCAAAATATAAGACGATTGATAATGGTTCTTAGCAATACCCAGGAAGGTGGTGACTGCCAATATTAGTAGCATCCTATTTCTTGTCTTAATTCCCAAAAATATTGCAGCTGTTAATTGTGGAGTGATTAAGCCAGCTGGCGGTGCTATTTTCCAAAAGAGTTCATTATTTATGAAACATCCCACAGTGTAAATTGCCAGAAACATAATAAGTGAGATCACTACCCACTTTTCAAATTCGTGCTCGCCTTCTCCACCAGCAAGCCCAACGAGATTGGGCCCGATGTAAAGTATCAGAACTACAAGTATGAATGAGAAATTGCTTCGATCAATTCCTCCGGAAATTGATCCTCGTGCCAAAAGAATGAGAACGTAGACGACATTAACTCCTGCAATCAATGAGAGAAGTGAATACCTAAGTCCGAGCGAAGCAAAACGCAACGAGGACAAGAATAGTACTCCGAGCATCAAAATCGCTGACAAAATAAAGTGAAGTTGCCGCCTGTCCGTTCTAGTCGCCTCCAGAAACGGTCCAGCAAGAATTAACCCAAAAATAAGCTTTGCAATTTGGGTTCTTATCCTCCTGCGATTACTCTCTATATTAGTGACTCCTGAAAGTAGTGATGCTAATGTTTTCCAAGTGTACGAGGTAACTGGAGAGATAGTTAGCATCAGGTTTGTTAATTTTTGGGCGAGCTTTAATAAGGACAATAATTTTTTTGTAGACCTACTTGAAAGTGAGGGCTTTCAAGTAATCGTAGTTCATTCTCAAACGCAGGTGGTCGATTTGGAAATTGTAAGCGTTTTTCCAAAGAAGCTCAATGGATTACTCTTGAAAGGAGGGCGAAAACTTTTTGGTTTAGGGAATAATCCCACATTTAAAAATAGGCTTGATTTAGCAGGAATCCCAGAAAGAAGGAATAGATCGAGAAGACGTATTTGGTACACAGGGGAGAATTTACGGGTTCCATTTGATGCGGACTTTGACGGGTACTTATCTTTTGATGCTTCAGACGAAGTTTTAAACAATGCTTACTTGCCTCTGTGGATGCTGAGTGTTGGTTGGTTTTCCAATTCCTACAATTTAGAAAGAATTGGTGTTAGTACCCATGTGAAGGAGCTTTTAGCTGGAAGAAAATTACTTAAGCCTAAAAGCAAGATGATTTGCGCATTTGTTGGAAATCCAGAACCAATTAGATTAAGGACAATTCGCGAGTTCAATGAAACATTCCAAGTTGATGTATTCGGTTCCTATTATGGGAATTTCGTAGCTAGTAAAATCGAGGTTGCCCCAAATTATCGATTTTCAATTGCGTTCGAGAACGATCTATACCCGGGGTATGTAACAGAGAAGTTAGTTGAGTCTTATCTGTCTGGGAATGTTCCAATCTACAGAGGACTATTTGATTCGCAATCTGAGGTGAAATTCAATACGAAGGCGTTTATTAATTTTAATGATTTCAAAAATACTGGAGAGATTTGTAGTTATATTGCTTCAATCAGTGACAACCGGTATGAAGAGATTTACTGCCAGCCCCTCATGCTTGAGTTGCCCAAAGTTAATGTGATTAAAAAAGTCTTACTTGGTTAGGAAGATTAGTTCTTAATACGGAGTGAAACGTCTCACGAAAGGATCTAGTAAATGGGATTTTGCCGATTCTTACTCGCTTTGTCAGTTCTATTGGTGCATTTAGAAGTACCAGTGGCATTCAGCGGTTTCGGTGGTGCAAATTCCGTAGAAGCATTCTACTTTGTTTCCGGATTTCTCATCGCCTCAATATTAAGAAATGACTATCAATCTTGGAAGAATTTCTACATAAATAGAATTTTGAGAATTTTTCCTATGTATTGGATTGTTCTGTTATGTACTTTCTTATTTGCATTTCTTTTTTCCAATGGTAGCAATTTCTTGACAAAAAATGAAGCACCCAGCTTCGAAGTGGTCCAATACGCCTTTATAGTTCTATTAAATTTGTTCATTCTCGGAGCCGATGTACTAGTTTTTCTGAATTTTGAAGCTTTAGGAAATGTTAATTTCGTAGGTTTCAAAAATAGTCAAGTTACTGGGACAGAGTATCTGCTTATATCTCCAATTTGGTCAGTTAGTCTTGAGTTAACTTTCTATCTTATCGCTCCATTACTAATGAAACTTTCTAGTAGAAAGATTCTTATAGTGACTCTTGTTCTTTTAATTACTCGAATCGCACTATATCTTTCACAAATTGATGACGACCCCTGGACCTATCGATTCTTTCCTTTTGAATTGCCGATTTTCCTAATGGGCGTTCTAGTTTCTCGTTTTTCATACTCGAAAATAGGAAGTGAGCGCGGAGCGTTTATGCTTAAACTCGCTTCCCATCCATTGTTCTTTACAATTGCATTTTTGGCATTTGGAATATATCGTTCCAAAGTTTCATTCCCGAGACCTCTTGAATTATTCGTTTTACTCTTCATTATCAGTATTATTCTAATCTATTCAAAGAATGGAGAACCGAGCAACTCGATCGGACGTTACTCTTATCCAATTTATATTGTGCATTACCCCGTAATATTCTTCTTACAAGATTATCGTGAATCATTTTTATCCAATTTCGCAACGGGAAATACTTCTAATACTTCTTGGATTGTTCTTCAAATTTTAGTTGTCATAATCCTTAGTCATTTTTTAATTGCAATCACCTTACCAATAGAGAAAATCAGAAATAGGTTACGATCGTAGTGTGCAGTCCGCCGCAAGAAATTTTGACATTAGTCAAGGAATCATATGTAATTACGATTTTTTTTTGAGACTCTTTATTTTTTGCGAATTGGGAATTAATCTCGAAATGGCTCGAAAAAGTTGCCACTGTATAAGGGGCAACCAAAGTATTTTCAGATATTCTCGTATCCCATTAAAATTCTTGAAATTGCTGAAATAATGTGCAAAAGTGACGATTCGTAAGTTCTGAGCTAATTTTGTTTTGAGGTCCAAGGCACTAGAAAACCTCTCAGGTTCAATGAAGCTCTTGACTAATCCATTCTTGCTACCGTGCTCAAAGAGTTGTCTTACAGGAAAAAAGAATTTTATCGCAGTCCCTCTTGGCCAGTCGGCAACATAATCTATATTCGTGTTTCTTTCCAGGATCTTTTTCGCTGCATTACGGTTAATTAAGTATGCCATGGCATGAGAAGCGTTTCCTATGACCTGATAAAAATCTTCATTTAATCGAATTAAATTTGCGGATTCGGTGTAATAGACCAAAGCTATTGGTTTCTCGTATGGAATTGTCTTTGCAAATTTCAAGAATTTTCCCGTTAAATCACTTAAGGCGTCTAGATCTGAATCAATTAAATCGGCGTCGTCTTCAAAAATCACGGCATAATTGTTCTCAGATTCCAGAAATGCTCTATAGCATTCGAGATGTGATTTGGCACATCCGATTTCAGGTAGCGTTAAGGCTTTCTTAGAAAGAACATGCGACCGCTTAGGGTTAAATTCTGGGGGATACTCATGCAGAAAAGTCGGAGGGATTCGTTCATGCGGAACCCCGCGTTCTTGAAGAAGTTCAAGAAGCTTTGAAGATCTTTTCTCTGGGTCGGCAATAATGAAGATGGAAGCACCTAGTCTTTGAAATTTCGTTGACATGTGGCTAAATTTCCAATCTTTGAACTTTGAGATTCTACTGATTACGCTAAGGTTAACGTATGAACACTTGGAAATCGTTTAAATTCTCTTTATCTCTTATTGATAAGGGTTCAAAACGATCTCTTTACCAGTTACTTTTAGCGCAGTCCTGTCTGCCTTTGCTGGATTTATTTGGGATTTTGATCCTGGCATTCGTATCTTTATCGCTGACTGGGACAATTGAAAAGGACTATTCTAGTTTTGAGTCTGTTTTACCCAGCCACTTTGAGAATTTACTGGATTCACAAATGAGTATTGCAACTTTATTGGGCTTTGCAGTGCTTCTTTTCACGTTAAAAGGGCTAATGGCAATTTCGGTCATTAGACGAACTTATAGAGTGCTTGCAGATGCTTCTTTGGAATTTTCAATTACGGTTTCGACAAAATTTTTTGGTCAGACGATTAGTAATGTTCAGAAAAGATCAACTTTTGAAACAGGAGATGCTCTAAATTCCGCTTGTAATTTTCAGATCATTGGAGTTATAGGTGCAGCAAGTACATTCTTTGGTGAATTTATGCTACTTCTTTCTTTGGGAATCTTCATGTTGATAGTGAATTTTCCAACAACTTTGCTAGCGATTATTTACTTCTATTTGATTTTCCATTTAATGCAAAGAAAACTTCTCAAAATTTCAAGTTTGGCTGGCTCCCTGCGAGCCAGTGCGTTAGCTGATAATTCTCGGACGATTCACGAAGGAGTTAATGCCTTCAGAGAGCTCTATGTAGGAAACCTCCTCGAATCTATGCTATCCCGTTACAAAGCGTCAAGGTTAATCTCAGTGCAATCACACTGGAAGGTTTTCTGGGTTTCAATCATCCCAAAGTACCTGTTTGAATCTGCATTGATTTTCGGGTGTGGATTTTTAGGAGCAGTACAGCTCCTAAATTCAGACATCGAAAGCTTGACGACCAGTCTCTCCACCTTCTTAATTGTGGGGACTCGAGTTTTGCCTTCCATTCTAAGAATTCAGAATGCTTCAAGCACGTTATCAGGTTCATATGGTTCTTCACTTTACTTGCGCCAACTTCTGGAAGACCTGGAGAAGAATAGTCCTCGCAGGAAAGAACTTGAAAATACAGTTAATCCCGATTCCAAATTTGAGCCCAAGGTGAAAATTCAAGATTTGTCTTTCAAATATGATGCTCAAGAGAACTATGCGCTAGAGATCACGGACATTAGCTTCGAGGTCGGTCAGCGAATAGCAATTGTTGGGCCCTCGGGGGCAGGAAAATCTACATTTGCTGATATTTTGTTGGGTGTTTTGGAGCCTGAATCAGGGGTGGTAACCGTTGGTGGAGTTCCTCCCTATATGGCCGTGAAGGCTTGGCCTGGCAAGATTTCATACGTTCCCCAAACCATCAACCTAACCGATGGAACTATTTTCGAAAATGTTGCACTCTTTCAACAAGTGAATGATTCCAACATCAATCAAGCGTGGCGGTGTCTACGTAAGGCCCAACTTGATAAGTATGTTGAATCTTTGCCTCGACAGCTAGAGACCCCGGTGGGCGAACGAGGTATCAAACTTAGTGGTGGCCAGAAGCAAAGGATTGCGCTTGCGAGGGCACTGTATAGCGAACCTGAATTAGTTATTCTGGATGAAGCAACAAGCGCGCTAGATGCTTCGACAGAAGATTTAGTGCGAATTGCGATTGAAAATTTGGGCGAGAGTGTGACGGTAATAGTTATCGCACATCGACTTTCTACGATAGTTGACTTCGATCGTGTAATTTACTTTGATTGTGGAAAAATTCTGGCAGATGGCACATTCGATTATGTTCAATCTGAAATTCCAGAGTTTGCGCGCCAAGCTACATTGTCCGGGCTTGGTTAAAGTTCTTGGATAAATTCTGTGAAGAATTTATCCATGACTTTATCTGGAGTGTATTTAGATGCAGTTGAATAGTTTGAATTAAGATATGGATAATCTGGGATTTTTTGCATTTTTCTTACCAGTTCCCTTCCATTCCTGTAGGTAGAACCCGAATGAAGTAATCTTAAGTGGTTTTTATCGGTCCCTCCCTTCCAGCTCAGTACGGGAGTTTTTGAATGCATGGCTTCGAGAATTGATAAACCAAATGATTCGCCATTAGACCTTGCATGTAGGAAAAAATCTGCCGTGTTAAGAAGTGAAAGCTTGAAAGACTGATCAAAAAATCCTGGTAAATTCAATAGCCTTGGATGTTGCCAGAATTCTTTTGTATTCACTGCGATGAACCAAAAATTTGGATTTCTTATGAGTTCCAAGCAGACTGTCTTTTGTACGAATTCCAAGTCAAAAGTTTCAAACCCTCCATATCGTAAACCAACCAAAGCATCATTTGGTATACCAAGCTCACTTCTAAGATTCTTATTGTGAGTTGGCAGCGATATCATGTGCGGTACCCATGCCTTCTCTTTAAATGAATTCTGGATTTTATCCGTATCCATTTTGAGGAAACCCTGCGCAAGTGTCTTTTTCTTGACTTGTTTTGCTAGCCACTCTGAAACATAAGCGTATTTGTTTCCATGTGGTTCGAAATATTGAAAAACGGAATGAATCACGCTTTTCGATTTAGTGAAATAAATGCCGTCATTTTTTCCCGCTTTTATAAAATATGCACAATCGAAAGTTTTTTGCTCACTCGGATGGATTTGAGAGAATTCTTCATATGGCCTTAGAGTGTACGTGCTCCCAAGAAGCGAAATCACCCTGGCATCGTTTAGCTCTCTAGAATTCTTATATCCAATTGTTATCTCATGGCCCATCAGAGTAAGATGATGAGCGTAGTCCGCTAGGGCAGTGGTAGTTCCTCTATTAGTTAAATGATTGTCGTGCATAAATATTTTCAATCGGGTTACCTTATCGATAGTATCTGGGTCAAATTTCAGAGATTATCTAAACGCATCGCCGCAGGAGTTTAACACCCCCATCAACACTCTTTCTTTAAATTTTGATTTCATATAGAATCCACGTGTGATCAGGAATCTGTTCTTAGGATTTTTAGGGAAGAATGGAATTTTGCTCGATAGATATGTACCCCAAGCTAAGGTCTCTGAAGTGCTGCAACTGATGAAACCCGTCCGATCAGGCCACGAATTGATTAGACTTGGCGGACTCAATGACGGTGGATACTTGATTCCGAATGTGCTTGAAGGAGTTACTGCGTGTTTTTCTCCAGGCGTTTCTACAAACTCAAGTTTTGAGTGGGATTTAGCGGAATTAGGAGTTAAATGCTACCTTGCCGACTATTCGGTTCAGGGCCCGCCGCAAGACCATCCAAATTTCGATTTTGTTAAAAAGTATCTTGATTCAGTGACATCGCCCACCAGTATAACGTTAAGTAGTTGGCTTGAGGAGAAACCTGTTACCGGAGATTTAATTCTCCAGATGGATATTGAAGGTTTTGAATATGCCGTGATCTCTTCAACCAGTAGTGCAACTCTAAATCAATTTAGGATAATTGTTTTAGAGTTGCATGAATTTGATTCAATCGTAACTTCGATTGGTAATTGGACGGTGAAGAATTTACTTAATCGCTTGTTAGAGAATCATTCAATTGTACATATTCATCCGAACAATTATGGAAATCCGCGAAAGTTTTTTGATAAGTTGCTGCCTCGCGGAATAGAATTGACTTTTTTAAGAAATGACTTTGTGAATGGGTCAGGTTTCGTGGAAGATTTTCCAAATCTTCTTGATCAACCCAATTCTTTGATTTATCCAGACTTTGAGCTTGACGTAAAATGGTTTTCTTGATGTTGGCGCAATTCTTTTTCAAATTTAAAAAAGGATTCCGACTCGGATTTTTGAACAAGCAGAATATCTGTGTACGAAAGTCGATTCGATTGGTTCAGATTAGTCAAATTTAATTGAAATTGATAGATGTCTCTCAGGGATTCTAGCTTGAGCTCGCCAGACCATATCAGGAGACCATCATTACTTAAGGCACTTACAAAACCATACCCCATATTTCTCGCTAGCTCGAGAACTTCTAGTGACTTATACAAGTCACTTGTACTTGCAATCGTATTTTCAAAATATATCGTTGGAAGACTTTTGGAATGTTCGAGATAATTGATCAGAATATTGGAATCTTGACCGTCACAATCGATTTTTACTATGCCAGTATTGTCTCTTTCAAGTTCGTGAAGCAAGATTTGCTGGGATTTGGTCACCTTATTGGTAGATGAGTCCACGAGCAGAGCTGTCCCGCCCCAATATTGAAGATCCGCAGATAGTTCAGAAATGGGAAAGTTTGGTGATACAAATTTTTCAATGATTTCGCAATCACCGATTATTCTCGAATTCCGATTCAAATACTTGAGGAAAAATGGACTAGGTTCAACGAGAGAAAAAGTCTTTTTTGTGTGATTTCCAGAGTTCATAACTATTGCAGTATCTCCAACATTTGCTCCAACATCAATGACATGGTTTTTTTGTTCAGTGAGGAAATATTTGGCTGCAAGTTTAAGTGCTTGGTGTCTAAATGGCTCTTGAATTTGTAGTTCAAACAATGAGTGACGAGATGGAAGTGAGATTAAGTGTCCTTCAAAGAAAGTATGACTGCTTCTTTGTGTAAAAAACCTTACGCGTCGTATCTTCGAAAGTAAATTCTTTAGCGATCTCATGACAACAACTGTATCGCAGCACAAAATCCCTGCAATGTGCAGGAACCATGAGGGTCTACACAAGCATGAATTCCAACAAGTGGGCTGTGTAGGATTCGAACCTACGACCCAGCGATTAAGAGTCGCTTGCTCTACCAACTGAGCTAACAGCCCATTCAAAGGCAGACCTTCGAATGCAGGGCAGACACTACCAGCGCTAAGCGGCTTGTCTAACCACCTATTGGCCGCGAAGATAGTGACATGTCTCGCTGGGAAATACGGATTGCTCTAATCCTTCTGCCCACCTCACTGATCCTGGGTAGCCCGAACTTAGCGGCCACCGAAGCGAAACCAGGCCTTGCTACAGCGGTACTTGAGACCTTGCCAGTAAAGGGGCGAGCACCGAAGACGGGATATTCCAGAGATCAATTTGGCCAAACCTGGGCTGATGTAAATCGAAATGGATGCGATACCCGCAATGACATTTTGAAGCGAGACCTGATCTCGATTACTTATTGGCCAAAGACTCGAGATTGCGTGGTGCTTACGGGAGTTCTAATCGACAGATATTCAGGGGAAACCATCAACTTCGTTCGTGGAAATATCTCTAGTATGGAGGTTCAGATTGATCACGTGGTCGCGCTGTCGAATGCGTGGCAGACGGGTGCCTTTAAATTAACGAAGATAGAGCGAACTGCGTTTGCCAATGACCCCCTCAATCTCTTTGCCGTGAAAGGTCGGCTGAATTCCCAGAAGAGCGATGGTGATGCTGCGACTTGGCTGCCGCCTTTGAAGAGTTATCGATGTGCCTATGTTGCTCAGCAGATTGCAGTGAAAGCCAAATACTCGTTATGGGTTACGGCCCCAGAAAAGAGCTCGATGGTTGGAATTCTTGCAAAGTGTCCGACTCAGGAAGCGCCGAATTAATCCTTAGAGTGCGTCTCCGCCGCGCTCGCCAGTGCGGATACGGATAACTTGCTCAACGTTTGTAACCCAGAGCTTTCCATCACCGATTGAGCCCGTGCTTGCTGTGTTCACGATGGTGTCGATAATGGCTGGTGCTTCAGCATCTTCAACCAATACTTCAATGCGAACCTTAGGGATGAAATCAACGGTGTATTCAGCGCCGCGGTAAATCTCGGTGTGGCCCTTTTGGCGACCGAAGCCGCGAGTCTCAGAGACTGTCATTCCGGCGATACCAGCTGCCTGGAGCGCAACTTTGATGTCATCAACCTTTGCAGGCTTCACGATTGCGGTGATGAGCTTCATTGGATTCTCTCTTCTCTTAATTCAATACTAGTAGCGGTTTGAGTTGCCGGTGATGTCGTAGGCGGATTCAGCATGGAAAGTCGTATCGAGGCCATTGAGCTCATCATCGCGATAAGCGCGGAACCCAATAGTCTTCTGAATGATTGTTGCGATGATCCAAGTAGCTACGAAGGAGAATAGGGCTACGGCAACAATTGCAATCAATTGACGATTGAGCTGGGTCGCTCCGCCGCCAGTGAATAAACCATTTGCGCCTGCTGCATTTGCGGTAACTGTTGCCATGAGACCGATTGCGAGCATTCCGAGAATTCCACCAACGCCGTGGACGCCAACAACATCGAGTGAATCGTCATAGCCAAATTTATATTTGCGAGTTACGGCCCATGCAGAAACGACGCCTGCGATGAGTCCGAGAATGAGTGCGCCTAGTGGATTTAAATATCCGCAGGCAGGTGTAATTGCGACAGCTCCGGCGATTGCACCAGAGGCAACGCCGAGTGTTGTTGCTTTGCCATCGCGCTTCTTCTCGTATGCAATCCATGTCATTGCAGCAGCAGCTGTTGAAATCTGAGTATTGATCATTGCCGTTGCAGCAAGTGAACCGGCAGAGAGTGCTGATCCTGCGTTAAATCCAAACCACCCGAACCAGAGCATTCCTGCGCCAAGAAGAACAAGAGGCATATTGTGTGGACGCATTGGGTCGCGCTTAAATCCATCGCGCTTTCCGAGAACGAGTGCAAGTGCGAGAGCTGCAGCGCCTGAGTTAATTTCAACCACGGTTCCGCCAGCAAAGTCGAGCGCCTTCAACTTATCGATAATCCAGCCGCCCTCGCCGCTCTGAGCAGCAAATGCCCAGTGTGCAACTGGTAGATAAACGAGTGTGATCCAGACACCCACGAATACAACCCAAGAGCCGTACTTTGCACGATCTGCAATTGCACCAGACAGGAGTGCAACGGTGATAATTGCAAAAGTTAGTTGGAACATTGCAAAGGCTAGTACGGGGATTTGATGGCCTTCGGGGCCAGTGACTTGATCAAGAGTTGCGCGAAGGCCGAGGTAATCAAGGTTTCCGATAAAGCCACCTTGAGATTTACCGAATGCGAGTGAGTATCCGTAGAGGACCCAGATGATTGTTGTTACGCCCATTGCGGCAAATGACATCATCATCATATTGAGCGCTGATTTCGCGCGGACCATGCCGCCGTAGAAAATTGCAAGGCCTGGCGTCATAAAGAGAACGAGCGCAGCACTTGCAAGAACCCAAGCTGTATCTCCGCTATTAATCGCGTGCATTACTTATGAGTCTCCTTATACCGATCGTAAGAGGCTTGAATTTCTTGCTGGGCTGCATCGTGGCCAACCCAGTCGCCGCCATGTACTTCCTTACCTGGCTCGAGAGTCTTGTACACCTCGAAGAAGTGCTTGATTTCATCGAGTTCATAATGGGGAACGTCGGTTAAATCTTTGAGATTGTTCTTGCGAATATCTCCGGCAGCTACACAGAGAAGTTTGTCATCGCCGCCCTTTTCATCAGTCATACGGAACATTCCGATAACGCGGCAAGAAACAACGCAGCCAGGGAAAGTTGGTTCGTCCAACATGATTAGCGCATCAAGTGGATCGCCATCATTCGAAAGAGTGTTCTTTACAAATCCATAATCATGGGGAAAGCGAGTAGCGGTGAAGAGCATGCGATCGAGGCGAACTTCGCCGGTCTCGTGATTGATCTCGTACTTATTGCGTGAGCCTGCTGGGATTTCAACTACAACGTCGAAGATCATATGAACCGACTCTCTATTTCTTGAGTACTTACGTACTGGAAAACTTGGGGTGAACGACGGGGCTCGAACCCGCGACATCTCGGACCACAACCGAGTGCTCTACCAGCTGAGCTACGCCCACCATGTGCTGTGCAGGGTTTACTTTACCGGTTCGCGCCCTGAATCGATAAATAAAGCCTGGCGGTAGTAGGCCAATTCAGCGATGGAGTCGCGGATATCGCCTAAGGCTCTGTGGTTTCCAGTCTTGGCTGGCGCTGCGAAGTAGGTCTTTGGGTGCCAGCGGCGTGCGAGCTCCTTGATCGATGAGACATCGATTGTTCGGTAATGAAGGAACTCAGTTAACTTCGGCATATCGCGAGCGATGAAATTTCGATCAACGGATACTGAGTTTCCAGCAAGTGGAGATTTCCCAAGTTCAGTTCCGGCAGATGCGAGGTAAGCAAGGATTTGTTCTTCTGCGGCCGACATTGAAATTCCATTTGGAATCTCGGTAATCAATCCTGATGAAGTGTGCATCTCTCGTACAAAATCATTCATGGAATCAAGCTGCCCCTGCGTCGCATGGATGACGACATCCACGCCCTCGCCGATAATGTTGAGATCCGAGTCGGTCACCAGCACCGCGATTTCAACCAGAGCGTCGGTGGTCAGATCCAGCCCCGTCATCTCGCAATCAATCCAGATGAGGTGCGGCAGAGGGGTGGTCATGCGCCAAGAATAGGGGCAGGCGCGCTCGGGGGATAATTCAGGATTCGTTCACCTTCTGTTCACTTAGAGTCTCATTACTTAGGGGGGATTGGCACCATTATCTGCTCATGGCAATTGAGCTGAAAGAGCGCCCAACCCCACCGGCGCCTCGTGAAATTACAACGAAGCCCCGCCGCTCGGATCAAGTTTTCCGCACAGTAGTAACAATCGGCGGAATGGCATCGCTCGTAATTCTTGGACTTATTGCACTCTTCCTTTCAATTAAGGGAATGCACATTCTTGTTGATGAGAAATTCAACTTCATCACTGAATCTCGCTGGGAAGTAATTACAGATGAGACCGGAAATGTCTCCGAGGCAAACTTCGGAATCGGTGCGATGCTCATCGGCACGATGCTCTCGGCAGCAATTGCGATCATCGTTGGCGTTCCAATCTCAGTTCTTAGTGCGCTCTACTTAACTTTCTATGCAAATGGAAAAGTAAAGAAGTTCCTCATCTCTGTCATCGACTTAATGGCAGCGTTTCCATCATTGCTCTTCGGTTTCTGGGGCTTCTTCGTATTTATGTCTTCAGCTGAATACTGGGCGAAGCTGATTAACAAGTACCTTGGATTTATTCCGCTCTTTGATGTGCCAACTCCAATCTTTGAGCGCTCGCCATTTATCGCAGGTCTTGTACTTGCGATCATGATTATTCCGATTGTTACATCAATCTCTCGCGAAATTTTCGACCAGACTCCGCTAGATCGAATTCAAGCGGCATATGCACTTGGTGCGACAAAGCTTGCAATGATCAAGGCTGTTGTTATTCCTTATGGTCGCGGTGGAATCGTGGGCGGTGCGATGCTTGGCCTTGGTCGTGCAATGGGTGAAACCGTTGCGGTTTACACAGTTCTTAACGTTGTTTATCAGGTGAATTGGCAGATTCTCTTCGGTGCCGGCGGAAACGTTGCATCTCTGATTCTTCTTAAATTTGGTGAAGCTGGTCCTTACGAGGTTGATGCCCTTATGGCTGCAGGACTCATTCTCTTCTTGCTTACCTTGCTGGTAAATGCGACTGCAGATTTCCTGATCAATCGATTCGGAGGTAAGGGTCGATGAATAAAGTGATACCAGCTCCACGTAAGCCGTGGCAACCAACCTTTATCGATAAGTTAGAAGATTTCTTAATCATTGTCGGTTCACTCGGTGCAGCAGGTGCAATAGTTAAACTCACCGGCCTCAATGGAAAGCTTGGTTTCTTCTTCGCTTTCTTCTTCACACTACTTGTTGCTAATTTTGTATTTCACTATCTCAAGCGTGGAGTCCAAGCTGCTAAAGATTCTCTTCTGCAGGTATTAACTGCGATGGCTATCTTTGTGACTTTGATTCCGATTGTCAGCATTGTCACAACGGTAGTCAGCAAAGGTTACAAAGGTCTTCACTGGGGTTTGCTCACAAAAGATATGGCGCTCTCCTCAGTAAACGATCCGATTGCATCGGGTGGACTACTGCACGCGCTAGTTGGAACCATCATCATGGTTGGCGGCGCACTCATCATCAGTTTCCCAATTGGTGTTCTGACCGCGCTTTATCTGACAGAAATTAATGGCAAGTTGGCACGACCAATTAAGTTCTTAGTTCAAGCGATGTCAGGTGTGCCATCAATAGTTGCAGGTCTCTTTATTCTTTCAAGTTTGGTGTACCCAGTAACAAAGGCGCTCTCGGGGCTCATGGGTTCACTTGCGCTCACAATTCTTATGATTCCTACAATCGCTCGCACATCTGAAGAGATGCTGCGCTTGATCCCTAACGAACTTCGCGAGGCAGGCGTTGCACTTGGCGGCACTCAATGGCGCACAGTTGCCGGCGTTGTTCTGCCAGCGGCAAAGAGCGGTCTTGTAACTGCAATCATTCTCGGCATCGCACGCATTATTGGTGAAACTGCTCCGCTGCTACTCGTAACTGGCGGCGGAGATGCGCTAAATACCAACCCAACATCTGGTGCAATGGGCTCACTTCCGTATTACATTTGGAAGGCCTTCTTAACCGGTGGAACACCCGAGGCATTTGCTCGCGCATGGGGTGGAATGCTGGTTCTGCTCAGCTTCATCTTTATTCTCTTTGGACTAGCCCGCTACTTAAGCGGACGAAAGGTTGGGTAATCCAATGACCGAATCACAGAATTCCAATAGCAACGAGAAGGATGAAAAAATGACAACAGCACATGCAACTCCAGCTTCGCTATCAAGCGTCGCATCTGCTCGTACTTTATCTCAGCCAGGAACTGCGCTTCTCGGCACAGGACTCGAGACTCGTGGAGTGCACGCATGGTTCGGCAAGAAGCATGTGCTCTCAGATATCACACTCGATTTTGCAGCTGGCACAGTGACAGCGCTGATTGGACCATCAGGTTGTGGCAAGTCAACATTTTTAAGAACTCTCAACCGTATGCACGAGTTTATTCCTACAGCTGCAATGGCTGGAGAAGTCCTTCTTGATGGAAAAGATATTTATGCAACAGGTACAGATGTAACGAAGATCCGTCTTCGCGTCGGCATGGTCTTTCAGAAGCCAAACCCATTCCCATCTATGACAATTGGTCAGAACGTTCTCTCAGGACTCAAGCTCGCGCAGATTAAGAAGAGCAATACAGATGATCTCCTTGAGTCATGTCTTACACGTGCAGGTCTCTGGAGTGAAGTTAAAGATCGCCTAGGCGAGCACGGGGGAGCGCTTTCGGGTGGACAGCAACAACGTCTCTGTATCGCTCGTTCACTTGCGGTTGAACCACAGGTACTTCTGATGGACGAGCCATGTTCAGCACTCGACCCAGGATCAACATTTAGAATTGAAGAGACAATCGCAGATCTTGCTAAGACCATGACAATTGTTATCGTCACACACAATATGCAACAGGCAGCTCGAGTCTCTGATTACACCGCCTTCTTCCTCTCTGACGGAGGCCCAGGTGAGATGATCGAGGCAGCTCCTACAAGCCGTATCTTCTCTTCACCTCAAGACAAGCGAACTGAAGATTACGTAACAGGTCGTTTCGGCTAACACCATTTGTTCACCTAGCCACACCCAATCGTTAACCTAAATGTGGCTCTTCGGTAACGCCCCTTCACTACTTTTTGGCTTGTAAGGATTACTTACTTAGCTACCACGAAGGGTAAAACATGAAGTTTTCAACTAAGGCAAAGGCTCTGGTCATTGCTGGATTCATCGCCGTTTCCTCAGCGACACCAGCACATGCAGTAGATCTCCAAGGATCAGGTGCATCATTCGTCGATCCACTTCTCCAGGCTTGCAAGGCAGGATTTGCAAAGGCATCAAGCCATTCATATGTATATACATCAACAGGATCAGGAACAGGTAAGAAGAACTCTGATTCAAAGATTGGTGACTTCTGGTTCTCAGATTCAGCTCACACAGCAACAACAAAGCGCTCAACAGTTTTCCACGCTCCAATCGTTGCTGCCCCAATTGCAGTACTTGTAAACCTTCCCGCTAAGAAAGAACTATTCCTTTCTCCAACAACAGTTGCAAAGATCTTCTCAGGTGAAATCACCAAGTGGAATGACCCAGCAATCGTTGCCGATAACAACCGTGAAATTAAGACAACTGTCTACCGCAAGGATAAGAACGGTAACGCTGCAAAGGATAAGAGCGGCAACCCAATCGTTCTTCGTTCAGGAACAAAGTCAGTTATCTACACACTTCCTAACCAGCCAATCAAGGTTATCTTCCGTTCAGACGGATCAGGTACATCAAATAACTTCACAAAGTGGCTCAACGGTGTAGCTCCGTCAGTATGGACAAAGCCAGCTAACGACGCATTCACAACAGCTTTCCCAGGCAACATCAATGCATCAGGCAACATTGGTCGCATCGTTGGAGCTAACCAGTCACAGGGTGTAGCGACACTTGCTGCAAAGACTAAGTACTCAATCACATACGCTGAGAAGAACTGGGGCGATGCATACGGACTCCGTGCTGCATCAGTCGGAAACGCTTCAGGAAACTTCGTTGCTCCAGAATCACCAGCTGTTTCAGCATTCCTCGGTGAGGCTAAGCAAGATGCTAACGGAATCGTTTCTTACGATTACGCAACTAAGGAAGCTGGCGCATACACACTTGGCATCATCTCCTACATGTTGATTGAAACAGAATATGCAAACAAGGAGCGCGGCACTGCTGTTAAGGCACTTGCTGAGTACATCTTGTCTCCTGCATGTTCAGCTGCTGATCCAAAGCTTGGGTACACAGTCGTTTCAGGTACATTCCTTGAAAAGGCAAAGGCTCAGATCGCGAAGATGAATAAGTAATACTTAAAATCGGGACAGAAGAACTGGGCAGTTCGCTTCGGCGGACTGCCCAGTTTTTTGTATTTAGCAAGCCACGTAATTCATTCTTGGGTGCGCCTGGCAGGAATCGAACCTGCGACCTACCGCTTAGAAGGCGGTTGCTCTATCCGACTGAGCTACAGGCGCCTGCAGGGTCGTATGACGCAATTGTACTCAGTTAGTAAAACTCCTTAGTAAGGTTGCGCCCATGGCTGAGTTCATCTACACAATGAAGAAGGCGCGTAAAGCGCATGGTGAGAAGGTAATTCTCGACGACGTAACTCTGATGTTTTTGCCTGGCGCAAAGATCGGTGTTGTTGGACCTAACGGAGCTGGTAAGTCGACAGTTCTTCAGATCATGGCAGGCCTTCAGCAGCCTTCAAATGGTGAGGCATATCTTTCACCTGGATACACAGTCGGAATCCTTTTACAGGAACCACACCTGAATGAAGAGAAGACCGTTCTTGAAAATGTTCAAGAAGGCGTTGCTGAAACGATGGAGATGGTTCGCCGCTTCAATGAAATTTCAGAAGAGATGGCAAATCCAGATGCTGATTACGACAAGTTATTGGCTGAGATGGGTGAACTACAAGAGCAACTTGATCACCGCAATGCATGGGAGATTGATTCACAGCTCGAGCAAGCGATGGATGCACTTCGTTGCCCACCACCTGATGCAGATGTCAAAGTTCTATCTGGTGGAGAAAAACGTCGAGTAGCTCTATGTAAGTTGCTTCTAGAAGCGCCAGATCTTCTGCTTCTTGATGAGCCCACTAACCACCTTGATGCAGAATCAGTTCTTTGGCTTGAACAACACTTGAGCAAGTACCCAGGCACCGTTGTCGCGATTACGCACGATAGATACTTCTTGGACAATGTTGCAGAGTGGATTCTCGAACTCGATCGCGGTCGTGCATATCCATATGAAGGAAATTATTCGACTTACCTCGAAACTAAATCAGCACGTCTTAAAGTTGAGGGACAGAAAGATGCAAAGCGCGCAAAGCGCCTCACAGAAGAGCTCGATTGGGTTCGACAGAATGCAAAGGGTCGCCAGGCGAAGTCAAAGGCGCGTCTTGCACGTTATGAAGAGATGGCAGCTGAAGCAGACAAGATGCGTAAGTTGGACTTTGAGGAAATTCAGATTCCACCTGGACCTCGTCTTGGAAATATTGTTGTCGAAGTTGAGCATTTAGTTAAAGGCTTCGGAGATCGCGTATTAATTGATGATCTCTCATTTACCTTGCCCCGTAACGGAATCGTCGGAGTCATTGGACCTAACGGTGCCGGAAAGACAACTCTCTTCAAGACAATTCTTGGACTTGAAGAACCAGATTCAGGTACGGTCAAAATTGGTGAGACAGTAAAGATTTCTTATGTCGATCAGTCTCGTGGTGGAATCGATCCGAAGAAGTCACTCTTTGAAGTTGTCTCAGATGGCCTTGATTTCATGAAGGTCGGACAAGTTGAAATGCCTTCACGTGCATACGTTGCAGCATTTGGTTTTAAAGGTCCGGACCAACAGAAGCCAGCAGGAGTCCTCTCAGGTGGTGAAAGAAACCGTCTCAATCTCGCTTTAACTCTTAAGCAAGGTGGAAATTTACTCCTTCTCGATGAGCCAACAAACGACCTTGATGTTGAAACACTCGGTTCACTTGAAAACGCACTTCTGGAATTTCCGGGATGCGCGGTAGTTATTTCCCACGATCGTTGGTTCCTCGACCGCGTAGCCACACACATCTTGGCCTACGAAGGTGAATCAAAGTGGTTCTGGTTTGAAGGAAACTTCGAGTCATATGAAGAGAACAAGATCGCTCGCTTAGGAGCAGATGCAGCGCGCCCACACCGTGCTACATATCGAAAGCTGACTCGTTAATGATTTATACAGATAAGCAATTTGTTCGCTGGGATGACATCGATGCATTCGGTCATGTCAACAACGCGAAGTATCTGACCTATATCCAAGAGGCACGTTTTCAATGGTCTTTCTATCAATATGCGGCGAAGAACGAGAAGCCAACCCTTGTCGAAATGGTCGTAGCAAAAGCTGAGATTGATTACCTAGTGCCGATCTATGAAGGTGGTCGCTTCTACGATGTAAATCTCTGGGTTGAATCCATTGGCAATTCCTCATTTGTTATGGGTTATGAAGTGGTTGGAGATAACGGGGTTGTTCACGCAAAAGTGAAGTCTGTTCAAGTTGCTGTTTCGATGGAGACGAAGAAATCACGTCCACTGACTGATCCTGAGCGCGAATTCCTCAATCGATATCTAAAGGCCTAAGCGGTTAGCTCATGGCTCAAAGAAAGTTTCACCCTGGCTGGATTGCAGTCATTGTCACCTTCTTTACCCTGATGGCGACAGCGGGATTCAGATCCGCGCCTTCTGTTCTCATCGTTCCTCTTGAAGAAGCATTTGGCTGGTCTCGCTCACAAATATCTGCAGCGGTCTCTATCAACGTTCTGCTCTTTGGTCTCGTTGCACCATTTGCAGCAGCGCTGATGGAGCGATTTACAGTTCGTAAAGTTGTCATGGCCGCGCTTTCACTTGTCGCCATCAGTTCGACTTCCACCATCTTTATCTCTCAGCCTTGGCATCTATGGGCGTTGTGGGGGATTGGCGTCGGAGTTGGCGCAGGATCCATGGCGCTTGTCTTTGCCGCAACGATTGCTAATCGATGGTTTGTGGCACGTAAAGGAATAGTTGTTGGTGCGCTCACTGCAGCGACAGCAACTGGGCAGCTTGTCTTTCTGCCGTTGCTCTCGCACTTTGCAATTACCTACGGATGGAAGAGCGTCTCAATTACTGTCGGCGCTGCATCTGCCGCCGTCATTCCTTTTATCTACTTCTTCTTAAAGGAGCGCCCAGAGTTAATGGGAATTACTCCATATGGTGCGCCAGAAAACTGGCAGCCACCCGTAAAGAGTGATTTATCTGCAGGTCATATTGCAATAGATACGTTGAAGAAATCATCAGGGGATAAGAACTTCCTCATTCTATTCTTCTCATTCTTGGTCTGTGGACTTTCAACAAATGGTCTCATCGGAACGCACTTCATTCCTGCAGCGCACGATCACGGAATGATGGAGACTGTCGCCGCAGGGCTTCTTGCACTGGTTGGAGTATTCGATGTCATCGGAACGATTTTTTCTGGGTATCTCACAGATAAATATGATCCTAGAAAATTGCTCTTCTTCTACTACGGACTTCGCGGCCTTTCGCTATTCCTTCTGCCATCTATTCTCTTTAGCACCATCCATCCATCGACTCTTGTCTTTGTAATTTTCTATGGCCTTGATTGGGTTGCAACAGTGCCGCCAACTCTGATGCTCTGTCGAATAGTTCTCGGACCTGAACGTTCTACCGTTGTCTATGGATGGGTCTTTGTGGGCCACCAAGTAGGCGCATCAATTGCAGCTCTTGGCGCCGCAATTTTGAGAGTCAAGCTTGGTGATTACGCAGTTGCCTTCTATATCTCTGCAGCAATGTGCATCATTACAGCATTTGCAGTTCTGCAGATCGCAAAAGGCAAGACAGCAGCCGAGCTAAGAGGTTATTAAGGTGGAGCGCGATACAACAAATTACTACGAGGTATTTGGGGGTGAACCATTCTTCTCTGATCTTGTTTCGCAGTTCTATGCCCATGTTGCCACCAATCCAATTCTGCGCCCGATGTACCCAGAATCAGATATGAAAGGTGCAGCGCGCAGACTTCAGATGTTCCTTGAACAGTATTGGGGCGGACCAACTACGTATCAGGAGGAACGCGGACATCCGCGCCTTCGCATGCGCCATGCAGGTTTCCATATCAATCAAGAAGCAAGAGATGCATGGATTGGATGTATGAAACTTGCAGTTGATGGGTGCACTCTCGATGCTGCTGGTAAAGAGAAGTTGTGGCGTTACTTAGAAGGCGCAGCAAACCATCTTGTAAATCAGATGGATTAGTTTTTAGATTTATTTCCAACGAGCAAGATTTCACCATTTCGGATGAACCAGAGAACACCTTTTTTATCTCGAATCTGAGTGATTCTTAGGCCAACCTTCTCGACCTTGCCTTCGACTTCCTGAACGTGGATTTCATCTCCAACGCCATATTGATCTTCAACGAGCATAAAGATTCCAGAGAGCACATCGCGCACAATTGTTTGAGCGCCAAGACCGAGTGCAACACCGATAACTCCGGCAGATGCAATGACCGGCCCTAGATTAAATCCGAATTCACCGAGAATCATTCCTATCGCAATAATCCACACTGCTGCATTAAATGCAGAAGAGAAGACGGTACCAATTGTGCGAGCTCTCTCTGCTTGTCTCTTCGCGGTTCCGGGACCAGGCTTTAAATCAGTTGAAGCTAACTTCCCGATGCCGCGATCGATGGCGCGATTTCCTATGACCTGTCCGATGAGGGCGACGATGAAGATTACGAGGATGCGAAATGGGGCGCCGTTAAACCACTCCCAGATTGCCTGCGTACGCTCGTTCATAAGCCATAAGGGTAGTGAAATCTTTATGAAAACTTCACCGCGAAATACCCCTGAGAGGGGCACTTTTGAGGCAATATAACCCAATCAGCGCGAGCCACGTGCTGGAACAGAGGTAGAGATGAACCGCACGCTAGTTCTCAACGCCACCTATGAACCATTGGGTGTTGTTACTGATCGCCGTGCGCTCATTCTTGTCTTGAACAATCGCGCAACAATGGTCGAGTCTTCCGGAACAGTTCTGCACTTTGCAACCGGACAGTTAGAACTCCCATCAGTTGTTCGTCTCAATAAATTTGTAAAGATTCCTTATCGCCACACAGTTCCACTTTCTCGTCGCGCAATCTTTGCTCGCGATGGTGGCCGTTGTGTTTATTGTGGAGCTGCAGCGACATCAATTGATCACGTAATTCCACGTTCTCGTGGCGGCGGTCACAATTGGGAGAATGTTGTCAGCGCATGTCACAAGTGCAATCACGTTAAGGCAGATAAGCCACTGAAAGAACTTGGTTGGAGATTGCGCACACTTCCTCGCGAACCGGTTGGGGCAGCGTGGAGAATTTTAGGTAGTGGCAGAACTGAGAGACATTGGCTTCCATACCTAGAACCATTTGGCGCCGCCGCAGCAACTGCATAGACTAGGACCATGATTAGAATTCTTGCAGCGATCAATCAAGAGCCAGGTGCAATGCCAGGCGAAGGTCTTACAGCGGTAGAGACTTTCTCCTACTTTGTAGCAGCCCCTGTTGGTCTCTTTCTGCTTATCTCACTTATCGCTTGGGCGTTGACCGGCGAGAAGAAAGATAAGAAAGTTAAGAATTCATCTTCAATAACTTCTATTGATTAACTCTTAATACTCAGCAGCTCGCGCCTTTAGTGCACGAGTCATTGCATCGCGACCTTCAAGTATCGCTCTACGCAGTGCATGAGAAGCATCTTTACCTGTGACATCAAGCCAGTTCTGAGCCTTCTTCACAGTTTCGTCACTAATTACCCAGGATGGGAAGAGCAGAGTTGCAGTTGTTTCCGCAATCTCAAATCCCTTTGTCTCCCAGACCTTGAGAAGAACATCGAAGTATTGATCCACAAATCCAGCGAGAATTTCGCCATGAAGCGGATCGTTAAATCCACGACACTTGTATGAGTGAATTGTGTTCGATAGGTCATCGACTGTTACTGAGTTGAAAGCAGCGCTCTTTGCAGCAGCGGTAGGAATAGCGGCATATGCCATTGCACCGTACTGCTTGCCATGGGCTGTCTTATCATTCTCAGTCTCGCGATCGATATCGGCTGGGCCAAAGATTCCGCGCTTTACACCGCTGATAAAGATAGACCAGCGAAGTTCTGCATCAATGACAAGGCCGGTTACTGAGCCATTAAGGATTGATTTGATACGAGCAAATTGCTCTGGGGTCACGGCGGTATTTGCAAAAGATTTTGCAAATTGAAGTTGGTGGTCACTGCCAGGTTTTGCAGCATCGAGCATCGCTTCAACCGCTACCGCAACCTGACTGCGAAGCATCTCGCGATTTTGATCTGATGCATAAGCAAAGAGAGCGGTATCAATCTGCATCAAGGTAGCTGCGACGATTGAGATATCTGACTCGCTCTTTAAGGCGTTGAGGGCGATTGATATATATGAGCTAGCTGAAAGTTCGCCGTCGCGGCAAGAATCCCAGAGAGATGCCCAGATAACGCCGCGAGCAAGAGAATCATCGAGTGAACCCAAATACTTCTTCATAGTTTCAATAGAACGGTCATCGAAGCGCAACTTGGCGTAGGTCTGATCTTTATCATTGATCAGGACAAGGTCTGCAAGTTTTTCTCCAGCTAGCGCTGTCACCTCAGTAAGAGCTCCTGCTACATCGAGCTCAACGCTCTTGCGACGTGTAAGTGCACCATCTTTGATATCGAAGAGGCCAACATGGAGTCGATGCGGGCGAAGCTCTTTCGAACCAACGGGCATTTTCGGCGCTTCCTGTGCGATTGAAAGCTTCTTATATGTGTCGCCATCAACTTCAATAACTGGGCGCAAGGTATTTACACCTGCTGTACGAAGCCAGGTAGAGACCCACGGAGTTAAATCTCGGCCACTTGCCGCCTCAAGTTCAACAATGAGATCTTTAAGTGTTGTATTTCCAAAGGCATGCTTTGAGAAGTAGAGACGTAAACCCTTAATGAAGTTATCTCGACCTACGTGAGCAACTAGCTGCTGCAAAACTGATGCACCCTTTGCATATGAGATTCCATCAAAGTTTGTACGCACGGCATCGAGATCTTCCATCTCGGTGGCAATCGGGTGTGTGGTAGAGAGCTGATCTACGCGGTAGGCCCAGTTCTTGCGAAGTGAATTGAACTCAGTCCAGGCTTCTGTGTACTTAGTTGATTCGCTGACAGATTGATATGAAGCCCATTCAGCAAATGATTCGTTGAGCCACAGGTCATCCCACCATTTCATTGTGACCAAATCACCGAACCACATATGTGCCATCTCGTGGTGGATTGTTGTTGCACGGCTGACATAGTTTCGCTCGGTTACCTTTGAGCGGAAAATCAGAACATCTTCATGGAATGTCACGCAGCCAACGTTTTCCATCGCGCCCCAGTTATATTCAGCGACAGCAATTTGGTCGTACTTACCGAATGGATATGCCAGACCGAAAGTCTTTTCAAAGTATGCAAAACCTTGCTTGGTGACCTCGAAGATGTTTTCGGCATCTACATATTTAAAGAATGATTTACGGGCATAAATACCGAGCGGAATTGTCTTCTCGCCCTTGTATTCGTCGTGCACAGATGTGTAGGCACCGGCAACGATTGCAGTGACATATGTAGAGATAACCTGAGATTGCGCGAATTGAGTAAATTTCTTATCGCCATCTAGCTCTTTGCTAGATTTGATCGAATAATTGGAAATCACTTCCCAATGCTTTGGGGTAATTGTGCTGATTGTGAATGTCGCCTTCTGATCTGGTTGATCGAAGCAGGCATACATACGGCGAGCATCGCCAGTTTCAAATTGGGTATAGAGATAGACCTCGTCATCAGCAGGGTCAACGAATCGGTGCAGGCCCTCGCCAGAGTTTGAATAAATGCCGTCATGTTCAATTTCAAGAATATTCTCGGCGGCTATTGCAGGAAGGTAGATTGTTTCTCCATCAAATTTCGGATCGAACTCTGCACCATTTAACTTCGCGCTGATGACTTTAGAGCCTACGCAGTCGATATAGGTAGTTGCACCTGGCTTGAGCCCGGCAAAAGCAACAGTTGTCTTTACGCGGAAGTTTTCAGCCCCAGTAGTGAGGTCAAGGTCAATCCGATAACTGGAGACCTTGATAAGTCCTGAACGTTCTGCGGCTTCTAATTGCTTGATATTTGTACCTGGCACGATTGCTCCCTAATAGTTCGAACGCCTTATCCAACCATTAAGTGGGCCGTTGAGCACAGGTTAAGATTGTTAGATGGAACAAGATTCGGTTCGCACGTATCGCTTGCGCGGATCTCGAATCACCGCCCCTCAGCAGAGCGCCCTCGATAAGTTCTGGGATATCTACGGAATGCAGTACTCCGAAGATTTTCTCGATATTCCTCAGCTATTTCCCAACTCTAAGAATGTAATTCTTGAGATTGGCTTTGGCATGGGTGAGGCAACAGCTCTTATTGGTAGAGATTTTCCTGAAACCGGTTTTCTTGCAGTGGAAGTCCATAAACCCGGAATCGGAAAGCTCATGGCGAGGATTGAAGAGCTTGGGCTGAGCAATATTCGAATTATTGAAGGTGATGCACATCCGATTTTAAAGACAATGATTCCTGATAACACTGTTGATGGCATCCACTTGTTTTTTCCAGATCCATGGCCGAAGAAGCGCCATCACAAGAGGCGAATCGTTAATAACGAATTCTTGAAGTTGATTCATCCAAAGATTAAAGATGGTGGCTTCATTCATATTGCCACCGACTGGGTTCCTTATGCCGAACACATTCAGGAGATTTTTACGCCGACTCCCTTATTTACTGGGGGAGTAGTCGAGCGACCAGAGTGGCGCCCTATAACTCGCTTTGAAGGTCAAGGGATGACAAAAGATCATCAAGTAAATGATCTTCGCTACTTTAAAGTTTAGAGATCGCCTGTAATTTCGTAGTTACTAATCTTCTGAATTCGGCGCTCATGTCGCTCATCACCAGGAAATTTGGTTGCAAGAAATAGGTCGATGAAGTCCTTTACCTCTTGAGCTGTGTGCTGACGCTGTCCGACAGAAATCACATTTGCATTGTTATGTTCGCGAGCTAACTTTGCAGTCTCAAGGCTCCAGACCAGAGCAGCGCGGATGCCCTTGACCTTATTTGCCGAAATTTGTTCGCCATTTCCTGAGCCACCTAGAACGATTCCCACCGAAGTTGAATCCTTAGCAACAGCCTCGGCGCATGGAATACAGAAATCTGGATAATCATCGAGAGCGTCATATTCATATGGCCCGTGGTCAGTGACATCGTGGCCGTTCATGACAAGGTGCGTAATTAGTTCATTCTTGAATTCAAGCCCCGCATGATCGCTACCGATGTGAATGCGCATGAGCAATTTAAGCATGCGAAGGTGATGGAAGGCGAAAACCCCGCCACACTTTCGTGAGACGGGGTTTTCTACCCTCGGAGTTACTACATGTCGAACACTTTATGCAAAAGCAGCAGGTGAAGCAGTTGGAGCCGGAATCATTGGAGCTGCGCCCATCGGCCCATGTCCACGTCCGCCTTTACCGCCTTTTCCACCCTTCATTCCTTTGTCATCTTTCTTTCCTTTATCACCAATAGAGCCCTTAGGTCCGTGTGGGTGAACAGCGTTAACTTCATCAGTTACATGTGCAACTAATCCAGCCTTCAGTGTTGTCGCTTGAGCAGCAGTTAATTTCCCTGCAGTCACAGCAGTATCAATACGCTTTGTCTCATCTGCAACTAGTGCTGCGATGAGTGCGTCTTTCTTTGCTCCTGCAATTGCTGCAAGTGTTTCACCAGCTTCGATGCGCGACTTAATAGTTGCTGAATCAATTCCGATTGTTGTCGAAATCAATGCAAGGCGTGCATCGTGATCTGCCTTAGTTGGCTTTGCAGGACGAGCAGCTTCGGCTGCAACACGTGCTGCATCAGCAGCCGCGACGATTGCATCTGCTTGTGCCTGAGTAATTGTTCCCTTTGCAACGAGAGCTGCAAGAGTTGCAGTTAGATCAAGTCCACGTGGACCTTTATTACCAAGTGCACCTGGGTTTGAGATTGATACACGTGTTGTTGATGACTTTGATGCAGCTGAAGCAATTCCAACTGTTGACGCAGTAAGCGCCACAGTTGTAATTACGATCGCCGCAATCTTTTTCTTTGATGACATCGAAATGTCTCCTGTCCCATTCGTGCCAACAACCCTCGTTGTCGACTTGTGAGTAATTAACTGCGTCATGCTGAAAAAGATACCCCTAGACCCTGAGAGGGGATTGCGAGTTTTCCTGTGAAATCTGTGAGTTTCCGAGGGTCACCACACGCCGATTCTGTGAGGGAGTAGGGAAATATCCGATTAAGCCTGAGGAGCTCTGACCTCACACTTGGAATACATCCCAAACCTGGAGGTAACCCGTGAAAGTTTCTCGATTGGCTGCCCTATTCACTATTGCAATCTTGGCGACATCTACATCTCAGTCAGCCCTCAGTGCAGCTGGCAGAACCGCGGCCTCGATCCCCAACACAATCTTGAACGGCAAAGGTGCACCTCTTAATTCACTCGGCATCAATGGAGATTTCTATATTGATACCCGCAGCCTTTTGATCTACGGACCAAAGTCGAAAAGCAAATGGCCTGTTCCGCAAAACCTTCAAGGACCTATTGGTGCAGCAGGTGCAGCAGGTGCAGCAGGTGCAAGCGGTAGTGATGGCAAGAATGGTTCAGATGCAAAAGTAAGTAACGCATCAAGTACTTCAGGACCTGCGGGAGCACAAGGTCTACCTGGTGCTGCTGGCCCAGCAGGACCCGCTGGCCCAGCTGGTGCAACAGGAGCAGCAGGTTCAGGGGGAGGAACACCTGGACCAACGGGGGCAACAGGTGCATCTGGTGCGGCGGGAAGTGTTGGACCAACAGGACCAGCAGGATCAACGGGAGCAACTGGAAGTTCAGGATCAACGGGAGCCGCAGGTGCGCAAGGTGAGACCGGAACTGTTGGCGCTGCGGGAACACCAGGAGTTTCGAAAGCAATTTATGGATCGATAAGCATTGGAGATGTAAGCGGTGCCATTGGCACTTCGAACACCGGATCAATTACTGGTTTCAAAGCAAATACGAAATATGTCGTGAGATTTAATGTTTATGGATACCAGCCGTCAAACTCAAGCAACTTTTATTTACCAATGTCATTGGTTTTTACTGGTACGGGTGGAGCACCAACAATCACGGCTAATTACAGTTTGGCTCAAGGGCACTCATACAGATCGGGCAGCAATAGATACGAAAATTCATTTATTGCTGATGTAGTTCTAGATGGAACTGGCGTGGTCACGGATTACGGACTAACGCTGACTGTTACCGCTGGAAGAAGTACGTCGGGATTGGATCTAGTTCGGTTCGTGGGAAGTTTTGTTGCCCTGCAAGTAGAAAACGTGGGTGATACTTTCTAATAACTGGAGCGGGTGACCGGGATCGAACCGGCATGGCCAGCTTGGAAGGCTGGGGCTCTACCATTGAGCTACACCCGCGAGTGGTGCTGAGGCTGAGCGTACAGGGTGTGTAACCGAGAGTAAAAAATACTCTAGACTCCGCTGTGCGCCTCGGGGCGTAGCGTAGTGGCTAGCGCGCCTGCTTTGGGAGCAGGAGATCGGGAGTTCGAATCTCCCCGCCCCGACCAGATTCTTTACATGTCCTTCAGCTGCAATTAACTAATAGGAGCACTACGTGAAAAGCACCGTCGAGACACTTTCCCCAACTCGCGTTCGTTTAGATGTAGAAGTTCCTTTCGCAGAGCTTTCAGAGCATGTTGCAGCTGCATATAAGAAGGTAGCAACACAGGTAAATATCCCTGGTTTCCGTAAGGGCAAAGTTCCTGCAGCGATGATCGATCAGCGCGTAGGTCGCGGAACAGTTCTTGATGAGGCAATCAATTCAGCTCTTCCTGAGTTTTACGGAAAGGCAGCTCGCGAGCATGAAGTTCTCGTAGTGGGTCGCCCGGTTGTAGATATCAAAGAGTTTAAAGATAACGAGAAGCTTGTATTTACAGTTGAAGTAAATGTGCGCCCAGAAGTAACACTTCCGGATTTCTCAAAGATTACAGTCACTGTTGATGATGTTGTAGTTGCAGATACCGATATCAATGAGCAATTGGATGAACTCCGCGCTCGCTTTGGAACTCTTAACACTGTTGAGCGTGCGGCAAAGTCTGGCGACTTTGTGACTGTTGATCTCACTGCTCGCATTGACGGCGCAGAAGTTGATGGTGGCAAGGCAAATGAGATTTCTTATGAAGTTGGTTCAAACCGCATGATTGATGGTCTCGATGAGGCACTCGTTGGTATGAGCGCAGGGGATACAAAGACATTTACAACTCAGCTCGTGGGTCAGAAAGATGACGAAAAGGGCGATGTAGAGATTGGGCTTAAGGCAGTTAAGGAGCGCGAGCTTCCAACAGCTGATGATGCCTTTGCAAAGCTTGCATCAGAATTCGACACACTTGATGAATTGAAGGCTGATTTCGCAGAGCGTTTATCTCGCGTGAAGAAGATGGAACAGGGTGCACAGGCACGCGATCTACTTCTTGAGAAGCTTCTTGCTGATCTTGATATCCCAGTTCCAGATGACATTGTTCTTGATGAGGTAAATGATCACCTCGAGGGTGAAGGTCGCATGGAAGATGCAGAGCACCGCGCTGAAGTAGATGGACAGGTTCGCGCATCAATTAAATCTGACTTCCTTCTCGATGCAATTGTTAAGACAGAAGAGGTTCAGGTCTCTGAAATTGAATTAACTGAGTACCTCATCCGCATGTCACAGCGTTATGGAATGGGTCCAGAACAATTCGCACAAGAACTTCAGAAGGCTGGACAAATCAGCCAGGTAGTAGCTGAGGTAACTCGCGCAAAGGCACTGGCATCAGTTCTCGGTCGAGTTTCTGTTGTCGACAAGTCTGGCAATGCAGTGGATCTCGAGGCGCTGCGTCCAGCGCAAGGGCTTCCATCTGAGCCAGCGGCTGAATAAATCTTTAGCCGTTAGCGAACATCTGCTTTTTTAGGCGTTATCTGCCGAATTTGGGAAGCATTTTCATGCCCGCATTGTTAAGGTCAATACAGGGCCAAAGTTAAGGTCAATTAGGTAAGAGTTATCGGAAGGATGAAACGTGGATTTTAGTAACCCACAGGACAACACAACTGTTGCCCGCTCAGTCGGTTCAGAACCATTTGGACTCGGCGATCAGATTTATAGCCGCTTGCTACGCGAGCGAATCATCTTCCTTGCCGGTGAAGTACGTGACGAGATGGCTAATGCAATCTGCGCACAGATGCTTCTTCTCGCTGCAGAAGATGCAGAGAAAGATATCTACCTTTACATCAACTCACCTGGCGGATCAGTAACTGCAGGTATGGCAATTTACGACACTATGCATTACATCAAGAATGATGTTGCAACAGTTGCAATGGGAATGGCTGCATCAATGGGTCAGTTCCTTCTTACAGCTGGCGCACCAGGAAAGCGTTACGCAACACCTAACGCTCGCATCTTGATGCACCAACCACTTGGTGGCATCGGCGGTACAGCAACAGATATTCGTATTCAGGCAGAACAGATGGCAATTACAAAGCAGACAATGTCTGAGCTCAATGCAAAGCACACAGGCCAGCCACTTGAAAAGATCATCGCTGATTCAGATCGCGATAACTGGTTCAATGCAAAGGATGCCCTTGCATATGGATTTATCGATCACATCGCTACCAATGAAGGCCAGATTGCGGGAGGTAAGAAGTAATGAAGCACATTCAAGAAATTACGAACCGCTACGTACTTCCAACTATTGAAGAGAAGACCGCATACGGATTTAAGCGCCTTGATCCATATACAAAGTTATTTGAAGAGCGCATCATCTTCCTGGGTCAGGCAATTGATGACACAGTGGCAAACGATGTCATGGCGCAGTTGCTTACACTCGAGTCAATGGATCCAGATCGCGATATCTCGATCTACATCAACTCACCTGGTGGATCATTTACAGCGCTCACAGCTATTTATGACACTATGCAATTTGTTCGCCCAGACATCACAACGATCTGTCTCGGCCAAGCTGCATCAGCTGCTGCAATCATTCTTGCCGGTGGAACTAAAGGAAAGCGTTACGGCCTAGAGCATTCACGCATTCTGATTCACCAACCTTCATCTGAAGGTGGCGGACAAGCTTCAGATATTGAAATCCAGGCACGCGAAATTCTTCGTATGCGCGGACTACTCGAGACAATGCTTGCAAAGCACTCAAATAAGACTGTCGAAGAAATCGAGAAAGATATCGAGCGCGACAAGATTCTGACTGCAGCTGAAGCTGTTGAATACGGAATCATCGATAAGGTTATGGCTTCACGAAAGGCTAAGCCTCAGGCTTAATTTTTCTTTACAGGGGAGCGTTCGGTTCGAAAATGTTGAAGAGATATTTCGAACCGGGCGCTCTTCTCTCTTTTGTGGGCTATCGAAATTTGATGATCTCTGGAATTCTCACAATGGTGGCAATGTCAGCATTTCCCATTGCATTAGCTGTCACAGTTCTTGATGCTGGCGGTAGCGCAACAACTCTCGGATTAATTCTCGGAGCGCGCGTCTTGTCAGGTGTATTGATGGCGCCTATTGGCGGTGTGTGGGTAGATCGGCTTCCCAGAAAAACCATTCTCATTCTTTCCGATGGCTTCAGAGCAGTCATGGGAAGCGTTGTAATTTTCTTCAACCCCGAAAACATCTCCATGTACATCCTTGCGGCAATCGTTGTACTTATGGGAGTCAGCGATGCATTTGGATCTCCTGCATCCTCTGCAATCGTTCCAAGTCTCTTGCCTGATCATTTACTGCCAGCAGGAAATGTATTACGTGGAATTGCTCTCAAAGGATCCATGATCGCAGGCCCTGGAATCGCAGGAATAATCGTGGTTTCACTAGGAACACATGCGACATACATTGCTACTTCTCTATTCTTCTTGATTGGTGCAGCGCTATTAATTCGAATCGATGAAGGTCCAGTTGTCGCAGATCCAAATAAGAAGAGTGAATTCACTAAAGAACTCCGAGAAGGCCTGCGCGTAGTTTGGTATTACAAGTGGATTGCAGCCATGATTTTGATGGCCACCCTGCAACTCATGTTGGTCATCGGAGTTGAGAATGTCCTCCTACCCGTAATTACCAAGCGCGATTTCGGCACCGCATCTGTTTATGCAACCTCGGCTGCACTCTTTAGCGCAGGTGGTGCAATCTCGGCAATTATCTTCATAAAGATAAAAGTTAAGAATCCCGGTTTAGTTTCAGTAGTTGTGTGGGGTCTATTTGTTCTTGCGCCACTCGTTCTAGCATTTCCAACATCAAAGTGGATTATCTTCATCGCTTATTTCGCAGCTGGTTTCTCAGTTGGTCCATGGGAAGCATTCTGGGCAACACAGGTGCAACGTGAAGTTCCAGCGGAATACCAAGGAAGAGTTTTCAGTATTGATTACATGGGTACCTGGGGATTGATGCCGCTAGGAATGGCTCTGGTTGGCCCGATGGTCTCTCTCTTTGGCGAACGCGAGCTACTTATCGGCGTAGCAATTTTCCATCTCGCTATCTGCGCAATTGTGCTTCTCGTCCCTGGAGTTAAAGAGATGAAGTCATCGCGCCCACCGTATTCATCTATAGGCGAACAAAGTCAGGCTTGATTCACGCCTCATAATCGAGGGCGAAAAACTATTCTTTACCCATGTCCACACGAATTGGCGAGGCTAACGACCTCTTGAAATGTTCCTTCTGCGGCAAGACTCAGAAGCAGGTTAAGAAACTCATCGCAGGTCCTGGCGTTTATATCTGCGACGAATGTATCGAACTCTGTAACGAGATCATTGTTGAAGAACTCTCCGAGGCATCAACACTTGGCTTAAGCGAACTTCCAAAGCCACAGGCAATCTTTGAATTCCTTGATCAATATGTCATCGGTCAAGATCGCGCAAAGAAGTCACTTTCGGTTGCGGTTTACAACCACTACAAGCGCGTTCAATCTGGTGATACTCGCAGTGAAGATGGAATTGAATTAGCGAAGTCGAACATCCTTCTTCTTGGTCCAACAGGTTGCGGTAAGACTCTGATGGCGCAGACTCTTGCACGCATGCTCAACGTTCCTTTTGCAATTGCAGATGCAACTGCGCTTACTGAAGCAGGTTATGTTGGCGAAGATGTTGAGAACATCCTTCTCAAACTTCTTCAAGCCGCAGATTACGATGTTAAGAAAGCTGAAACAGGAATTATCTACATTGATGAAATCGATAAGGTTGCTCGCAAATCTGAGAACCCGTCAATTACTCGCGATGTTTCAGGTGAAGGCGTACAGCAAGCGCTCCTAAAGATTCTTGAAGGAACAGTTGCATCGGTTCCGCCTCAAGGAGGACGTAAGCACCCACACCAAGAATTCATTCAGATCGATACAACAAATGTTCTCTTTATCGTCGGTGGTGCATTTGCTGGCCTCGATAAGATTATCGAATCACGTAGCGGCTCAGCTGGGGTCGGATTCGGTGCAGAACTTCAAACAGCGGCAGAGAAGAATCGCAAAGATATCTTTGCCGATGTCATGCCAGAAGATCTTCTGAAATTTGGAATGATTCCTGAATTCATTGGGCGTCTTCCAGTTCTTACAAGCGTCGAGAATCTTGATAAGCCAGCACTCATGCAGATTCTTACCGAGCCAAAGAATGCTCTTGTAAAGCAGTACCAGAAGCTCTTTGATCTCGATGATGTAGAACTTGAATTCTCAGCAGATGCTCTCGAAGCAGTTGCAGACCTTGCACTCGACAGAGGTACAGGCGCTCGTGGCCTTCGTGCGATTATGGAATCTGTATTGCTCGGCGTCATGTATGAGATTCCAAGTCGTAGCGATATTGCAAAGGTAACGATTGAAAAGGCTTGCATCACAGAGAAAGCGGCCCCAACCTTGGCTCCGCGCACCGGAGATATTCCAAAGCGCTCATCTCGTCGCGAGAAGAGTTCTGAGGAGAAAAGCGCCTAAAACGTAAACTAGACTGCGCTCTATGTCCTCCGATAAGCGCGAACTAGCCTCAGCATTTACGCCGAGCGAAATCGAAGGCCCTCTCTATAAAAAGTGGATTGATGCTGGCTACTTCACAGCTGATGCCAACTCTTCTAAAGAACCATTCACCATTGTTATTCCGCCTCCCAATGTCACAGGTAACTTGCACATTGGCCACGCGCTAGATCAGACACTTCAGGATTGTTTAACTCGCATGAAGCGCATGCAGGGATTTGAAGCGCTCTGGTTACCGGGCATGGATCACGCAGGAATCGCGACACAGAATGTTGTTGAAAAGCAGTTAGCTGCAAAAGGTCAGACTCGTCACGATCTCGGTCGCGAAGAGTTTGTGAAGAAAGTTTGGGAATGGAAGGCCGAATCAGGCGGACAAATTCTTGGCCAGATGAAACGCCTCGGTGATTCTGTTGATTGGTCCCGCGAAGCATTTACGATGGATGAGAATCTTTCGCAAGCAGTACTAACAATCTTTAAGAAATTATTTGATCAAGGTCTTATCTACCGAGCAGAGCGCATTATCAACTGGTGCCCTCGTTGCTTAACCGCGCTTTCAGATATCGAAGTAGAACATCAAGATGATGCTGGTGAATTCGTTTCAGTTCGCTACGGCGAAGGTGAGCAGAGCATTGTTGTTGCAACGACTCGAGCCGAGACGATGATGGGCGATGGCGCAGTTGCCGTGCATCCCGATGATTCTCGCTACAAGCACATGATTGGTACCGAAGTCTTATTGCCGCTGGTTAATCGCATGATTCCAATCATCGCCGATGAACTCGTGGACCCAGATTTCGGAACAGGCGCCGTAAAGGTAACTGCCGCACACGATCCAAATGACTTCGAGATGGCTATGCGCCATAACGTTCCTTTTGTGGTCATCATGAATGAGCACGGAGTCATGGATGGCACCGGAACAGAGTTTGATGGAATGGATCGCTTCGATGCTCGCGTTGCCGTTGTTGCAAAGCTTCGCGAAATGGGTCGCATCGTTGCTGAAAAGCGCCCATACATGCACGCAGTTGGCCACTGCTCACGTTGCGATACAACAGTAGAGCCACGTTTATCCAAGCAATGGTTTGTAAAGGTTGAATCACTTGCAAGGGCAGCAGGCGATGCTGTGCGCGATGGCAGAGTAAAGATTGAACCAGAGGAACTTGCACCACGTTATTTTGATTGGGTTGATAACCTCAACGACTGGTGTATTTCGCGACAACTTTGGTGGGGACATCGAATCCCTGTTTGGTACGGTCCAAATGGTGAAGTAGTTGCAGTCGGACCTGGAGAAAGCGCACCTGCTGGGTACACGCAAGATCCCGATGTTCTTGATACCTGGTTCTCTTCTGCTCTTTGGCCATTCTCGACTCTTGGTTGGCCAAATGAAACTGCCGATGTAAAGAAGTTCTACCCAACGAGTGTGTTAGTTACTGGTTACGACATCCTCTTCTTCTGGGTGGCTCGCATGATGATGTTCGGACTCTTTGCGATGGATGGCGTTGCACCATTCCATACAATCGTTCTGCACGGACTAGTACGCGATCAATTCGGAAAGAAGATGTCTAAATCTCGTGGCAATGTTGTAGACCCACTTGAATTCATTGATAAGTACGGTGCAGACGCACTTCGCTTCACCCTTGCCCGCGGATCAAACCCTGGCAAAGACCAAGCTCTAGCTGAAGATTGGATTGCAGGTTCTCGAAACTTTGCTACCAAACTCTGGAATGCAACTCGTTTTGCAATGATGAATGGCGCAACAGTTGAAGGACCACTTCCTGCTATTGAATCTCTTTCTGCTATCGATAAGTGGATTCTCTCTCGCCTCAGTGAAACAACATCTGAATACACCGAACTTCTTGAGAGCTACGAATTTGCGCGTGCATGTGAAGTTATTTACCACTTTGCCTGGGACGATCTCTGCGATTGGTATCTCGAACTTTCAAAGGAAGCCTTCGCATCTGGAAACGCCGCAGCATCGCAGCGAGTTCTGGGACATGTACTTGATTCGCTCTTTAGATTGCTCCACCCAGTAATGCCATTTATTACTGAAGAACTTTGGACAACCTTTACTGGAGGAGAAACCCTCGTTACAAATTTATGGCCTAAGGCTGATACTTCTCATCTTGATAAGAAATCAGCAGCTCTTGTTGGCGAGCTTCAAAAGGTAATTACAGAAGTTCGCCGCTTCCGTAATGATCAAGGTGTAAAGCCAAGCCAGAAGATTCCAGGCCGATTCATTGCATCAAGTGATGTGGCTGAATACGCCAGCGCAATGGCCTTTCTACTGAAACTAGAAATTAAAGAGTTCACACCAAGTGCATCGGTTGAAATTGGTTCCATTAAAGTAGAGCTAGATTTATCAGGAACGGTAGATGTCGTCGCAGAGCGCGCCCGCCTTGAGAAAGATTTAGTGACAGCTCAGAAAGATATGAAGACAGCTGAAGTGAAGTTGGGTAATGAAGGCTTTATGGCGAAGGCTCCAGCAAGCGTTGTTGCGGAAATCAAAGAGCGTATGGCGGCAACATCGGCGGATATCGAACGCATTACCGCTCAACTAGTAGCGCTAAAGTAAATGACAGAGATTTCACCTGAAGATCAGATCTTGATTGACGAGATCGAAAAGAAGCTACTTGCTCGTTGGCCTGAGACTCGCATTGAACCTACCCTTGAACGGATAGCAGCACTTGTTGATGTCTTAGGTTCTCCACAACTTACCTACCCAACAATTCATATCGGCGGAACAAACGGCAAGACAACAACTTCTCGGATGATTGATTCACTTCTCTTCGAGATGGGGCTACGCACCGGCCGCTTTACCAGTCCGCACCTTGAGACTTACCTTGAGCGAATCACAATTAATGGCCAGAACATTGATCCCAAAGCGCTGATCTTCTCCTATAACGATATTGCCGCATATTTGGATCTCATGGACTCTAAATTCGAGCACCCAATCTCATTCTTTGAAGCTATGACAGCTCTCGCCTTTGCGGCATTTGCCGAACACCCAATCGATGTTGGGGTTATCGAAGTAGGTATGGGTGGCGAGTGGGATGCAACAAATGTTGTTGACGCTGATGTTTCTGTAATCATGCCGATCAACTTGGATCACACCGAATATTTAGGTGAGACGCTTACAGAGATCGCTCAGACGAAAGCTGGAATCATTAAGGAGTCTGGCTTTGTTGTCCTCGCGCAACAAGAGCCAGAAGCTGCAAAGGAGCTCTTGAAACGAGCTGCAACCATGGGAGCAGATGTTGCTCGCGAAGGAGTTGAGTATTCAGTGCTATCGCGTTCGCTAGCAGTTGGTGGTCAGCTACTTACGATCCAAGGTGCATCAGATACATATGAAGATATCTTCCTTCCATTACATGGAAAACATCAGGCATCGAATGCAGCCGCTGCCCTTGTTGCAGTAGAAGCATTCTTTGGAGATCAAGAGTTAGATATCGAGGCAGTTCGAGCAGGATTCGCAAATGTCACCTCACCTGGTCGATGCGAAGTAGTTCATCGCGATCCAACAATCATTCTTGATGCTGCACATAATCCACATGGTGCGGCGGCAATCGCAGAGACTGTTCAGAGCGAATTCACATTCGACGAGGTCATTGGCGTTGTGGCTCCTATGGGTGATAAAGATATCCATGGAATCCTGCTAGAACTTGAACAGGTGATGGATTCTGTGATTGTCACCAGAAATTCTTCTTCGAGATCGACTCCGGTCGATAAACTCGAAAAGATTGCGATTGAGATCTTTGGAGCAGACCGGGTCTTCTCGGATGAGAGCCTTGAGAAAGCACTTGATCGCGCAATCAAAGATACGATTCGCCCTCTGAGTGAAGATTCAGTTGGAATACTTGTTACAGGTTCAGTTGTTACTGTTGGCGAAGCCCGCAGTTATCTGCGCGGTAAATTCTCGAAAGGTTAGGAAATGCGAGTACTTGGTTCTGCAGTTCTTGCTATGGAATTTCTTGTGATGTGTTTTGCCATGCTTCTTGCTAAAGATAACCACGAACCTTCAACGATTATCGCTGGTGCGATCATTGCCGTACTCCTTCTCCTCACCCCAGGACTACTCAAGAAGCGCACAGGTTGGATTCTTGGTTCCATTCTTCAAATTCTGATGATCGGCTATGCCGTTGTTGTGCCTTCAATGGCCATCGTGGGTCTGATTTTCGGGGGACTCTGGATAGCTGCCATTGTGGTGGGGCGTAAGGGTGAGGCTGCCCGGGCTGCCCTCATGGCTTCACAGACTCCCAAGCCCTAATAGACTGCACCCGTGAGCATAGAAAAAACATTGGTCCTCGTTAAGCCCGACGGCGTTGCACGCGGTCTGGTCGGCGAAGTTATTGCTCGAATTGAAGCGAAAGGTTATGCAATCTCTGCACTTCGCATGTTGCAAGCAGATCGCGCACTACTTGAAAAGCACTATGCAGAACATCAGGGCAAGCCATTCTTCGAACCACTTGTTGAATTCATGATGTCAGGTCCAATCGTTGCACTTGTTGCCGAAGGCAATCGCGTCATCGAAGGATTCAGATCACTTGCTGGCGTTACCGATCCAACAGTTGCTGCTCCCGGAACAATCCGCGGAGACCTTGCACGCGATCAAGGAACAAAGGTTGTACAAAATATTGTTCACGGCTCCGATTCACCTGAATCTGCTGCACGTGAAATTGCTATCTTCTTTGAGGGGAAATAAATGTCTAACAGAATGTCATTCATCGGCCGCGATATGGCGGTTGACCTAGGTACCGCAAACACTCTTGTCTATGTTCGTGGTCGTGGCATTGTGCTCAATGAGCCATCTGTTGTTGCAGTCAATCAAGACACTGGCGGAATTCTCGCTGTTGGACTTGAAGCAAAGAAGATGATCGGTCGTACACCAGGAAACATCGTCGCAATTCGTCCGCTTAAGGATGGAGTTATTGCAGACTTCGACACAACAGAGCGCATGCTCCGCTACTTCATTCAGAAGGTGCACCGTCGTAGTTACTTAGCTAAGCCAAGAATTGTTGTTTGCGTTCCATCAGGTATCACTGGTGTAGAACAGCGCGCAGTTAAGGATGCTGGCTATGCAGCAGGTGCTCGCAAGGTTTACATCATTGAAGAACCAATGGCAGCAGCAATTGGTGCAGGACTCCCAATCCACGAGCCAACCGGAAATATGGTCGTCGACATCGGTGGCGGAACAACTGAAGTTGCAGTTATTTCTCTTGGTGGAATTGTTACAGCGCTCTCAATCCGTATCGGTGGAGATGAGCTCGATCAATCGATTATTAACTGGACTAAGCGCGAATACTCATTACTTCTGGGTGAGCGCACAGCTGAAGAAATTAAGATGGCAATCGGCTCTGCATACCCACTTCAGGGTGAAAACGATGCAGAAATTCGCGGCCGTGATCTAGCAACAGGTCTACCAAAGACAATCGTTGTAACCGCGGCAGAAATTCGTAAGGCGCTCGAAGAACCTGTAAATCAGATTATTAACGCTGTTAAGGCGACTCTCGATAAGTGCCCACCAGAACTTTCTTCAGATCTTATGGATCGCGGAATCGTTCTTACTGGTGGAGGCGCACTCCTTAAGGGTCTTGATGAGCGCCTTCGCAAAGAGACAGGAATGCCAATTCACATTGCAGACCGTCCACTCGATGCTGTCGTTGAGGGTTCAGGAAAATGTATTGAAGAGTTCGAAGCCCTTGAAAAGGTTTTGATCTCCGAGCCTCGTCGATAGGTAATCCCAGGTGCGCTACGGCGGCGACAACCGCGGTCGCTTACTAATAATCGTTCTGATTGTTACCTCTCTATTTCTCGTAACCCTTGACCTTCGTGGCGTTGCCGTAATCGATGGAATACGTACCGGAACTCAAACAGCTCTGACTCCATTTCAAAAAGCAGGTTCTTGGGCGCTGACTCCGCTAAGAAACTTTGCATCAGATGTGACACACCTTGGAAGAACCCGAAATCAGATCAACAAGTTAAAGGCTGAAAATGAGAGCCTTCGTAGCAAATTACAGAATCGCAAAGTCGCCGATGCTCAACTTGGTCAGCTGAAGAAAGTATTGGATTTAGCGGGTAAGGCTGAGTACAAAGTCGTCGGTGCGAAGGTAATTTCTCAAGGATCAAGCACATCCTTTACGCAGACAATTACTATCGATGCCGGCACAACATCAGGAATTTCCGAGAATATGACTGTCATTTCCGGTTACGGATTAGTCGGTGTAGTGAAGAAGGCTTATTCACATAGTGCACTTATTCAACTTGCTTCAGATCCTTCATTCAAGATTGGTGCACGAATTGCAGGTACGCAGCAGATCGGAATTCTCAGTGGTCAAGGAAGCCGTAAGGGCGTCTTGCAATTGCTGGATAACTCGACCGAGGTTCAAGTTGGCGATGTTCTTCTAGCTCGTGGCAGCCAAAATGGTCGCCCATTTGTGCCAGGTGTTCCGATTGGTGCAGTGACAAAAGTTGATAACTCACCGGGTGCTGTCTCGCAGACTGCAGAAGTAAAGTTTTATGCGAACTTCTCAACCCTCGGAGTCATTTCAGTTGTTGTTTCAAATCCAAAATCTGATCCACGTGATGCACTTGTGCCTGCAAAGCCAAGACCTACTCCTATTCCAACAGTGACCGTCTATGCAGATCCGGCGCTTGCCTCACCATCACCATCACCAAGTTCAAGTAAATCAAGTTCAACTAGGTAACCATGTCGATACGTAGATACCTGCTCTCATTTCCAATCTTTATCTTTATCTTCGTCGTGCAGGAAGCTTTTATTACTCAACTTCGGATTCCATTTGCAGGTTTCTCACTCCTTTTAATATTCACATTGATTTGGGCTGCGCTAAGTACCCCTGAAATCGGAGCCCTCACAGGTTTCGGTGCGGGGCTATTGATGGATTTATCGCAAACAACGCCAGGCCCGATGGGGCAGTGGACCCTCGTCATGATTCTCGCTGGATTTTCAGTGGCATTCTTGGGGTACGGCGATGACAATATTCGAACAAATCCAATCAATATTGTTTTGCTCACGACAATAGGAGTTGTCGCAAGCCAATTCATTTTTCTATTGTTTGGAGTCATGCTTGGCCAAGAAATTGGCAGTGCAAGTCACCTTATATTCATCTTTGCTGGATCGGCTTTCTGGACTGCACTTGTAAGCCCACTCATCGTAAAAGTCATCAGCTTTATCCATGCAAATGTCTTTGGCACGAGATCGCAGCTATGAATCAACGCGCTCGACTCAATCTATTGGTTATTCAGATCTTTATTGCATCACTCATGGTCGCACTCCTTGGCAGACTCTTTTATCTTCAGGTTGCAGCAGGGCCAATCTATAAAGATGCAGCGCTGAGTATTCAGAGCCGTGACGTTGTAACTCCCGCAAACCGCGGATTTATCGTGGATTCATCGGGAGTCCCACTTGCCCTTAACCGAGTGGGACTAGCCGTCACAGTTGATAGAACAAAGATTGATAAGTTGCCAGATAAGGGCGAAGCGGTAATTCGAAATCTCGTTATCCTGCTGGATTTGAAATTTAAAGATGTCTGGCAACGAACTCGCCTCTGTGGCGAACTTCCTCGTGGACAGAAGGCGGGATGCTGGACAGGCTCTCGTTTCCAACCGATTCCAATCACAAAATCTGCGGATCCAGAGTTAGCACTTCGAATTGTTGAGCGCTCTGATAGGTACCCAGGTATTTCTGCAACACCTGTTGCAATTCGAAGCTACCCAAAGACAGTTGGCTTTAATGGTGGACATGTTATGGGTTATGTCGGTCCACTTACCGAAGAAGATCTTGCAGGAGGCAACGGTCGTTCCTACTTTAGATCAGAAGTGATTGGCAAAGCTGGACTTGAAATTAAGTATGACGAGTACCTTCGAGGAGTTCCGGGAATCAAAACATTTATCGTTGACCGGAAAGAAGCGGTAACGAGTACAAGTCAGAACACTAAGCCGGTTGCAGGAAAACATCTCATTACAAGTCTCGATATCCGTCTTCAATCAGCGACAGAGAAAGCTCTCGGTGAAGCTGTTCTTCGTGCTCGATCATCAGGTTACCCAGCAGATGGTGGCGCTGCAGTTGTCATGGATATTCATAATGGCCAAGTCTTAGCTATCGCTTCGTATCCAACTTTTGACCCCAATGCATTTGAGCGCGGATTAACGGTGGCAGAAGCGAACGCTTTATATAGCGAAGCAAAAGGCGTGCCTGCCCTCAATAGATCGCTGCAGGCGCTCTATGCAACAGGATCAACATTTAAAGCAGTTTCTCTGATTGCAGCCAAAGATGCTGGCTATGATTTAAATAAGAGTTACGAATGTCCATCAGAAGTACAAGTGGGAACTCGCGCATTCCAGAACTTTGAGAGCAAGGCGCAGGGCACAATCTCCATGAGAAAAGCTATGGCCGTTTCTTGCGACACAATCTGGTATCGAATTGCCTATGACGAGTGGCTGCGAGATGGTGGGTTGAAGCCAAAATCTTCACCTAATGATTACTTCTTTAAAGCTGCAGAACGATTCCAGATGGGGGAGAAGACCGGCGTTGATCTTCCCTCTGAATCGACAGGGCGCTTAGCCAATCGTGAGTGGCGCAAGCAATGGCATGAGCAGAATAAGGATTTTTACTGCAACTATAAAGAGCGTGCTAGCAAAGCTCAGCAAACCACATTCTTGCTTCAACTTGCTCGCGAGAATTGTCTTGATGGTGACAAGGTTCGCGCAGGTGACGCCGTTAACTTCTCAATCGGACAAGGTGATTCAGTTATCACTCCGATTAAATTAACGCAGATGTATGCAGCCATAGCTAACGGTGGAACTCTTTGGAAACCAACCGTGGCGAAGGCGGTCGTCAATACCGAAGGTAAGGTAATCGAAGAATTCAAAGGCCAGAAGCTCGGCGATATTGGAGTTGATAAGAAGACTCTTAAGTTCTTGCAAGGCTCATTGCATGAAGTTACCTTGACCGGTACTTCTGCTGGATTGTTCTCAAATTTCCCAGTGCAGACGGCTGGAAAGACGGGTACTGCTCAAGTCTTCGGTAAGAATGCAAATGGATCTCTGAAGGCGGATACATCTTGGTATGCATCGTATGCACCGTATAAGAATCCCCAATACGCTGTTGTAATGATGGTGAGTCAAGGTGGTTTCGGTGCAAGTACTTCTGGTGCCGGAGTAAAGAAGATTTACGAAGCGCTCTTTGGCGTTCAAGGAAATACTGTTAAACCAGAGCTTGCTCTATTTCCGAAAGGTAAACCACCAGTAAAGTTGCCAAAGATTTCGCCCGCTACCAAACCAGCAGCATCGATCCTTAATCCAGAGGGGAGCAGTAATAAGTGACTACCTTCGCAAACCGCAACCCGTATCGCCGCGCTCGAAACAAATCGTTCTTCGACGGATTTGATCCGATATTAACTGGAGCGGTAGCTGCACTGCTTGTGATTGGCACCTTGCTGGTTTACGCCGCAACGCGTGATTGGTATGCAACAAATGGGTTGGATCCTGAGTATTACTTGAAGCGCCACGTCATCAACATTGTGATCGGCGTTTCTCTTGCGTGGGGAACAACAATCATTGATTACCGACTACTACGCGCTTACACCCCATTTATTTGGGTTGCAGGTGTCTTTGGATTGATTTTCGTTCTTATCCCTGGCGTTGCTAGTGAAGTCAATGGAGCAAAGGCTTGGATTCCACTTCCTGGTGGATTCCAAATCCAGCCAGCTGAAATTGCAAAGATCTCAATCATCATCGGTATCTCTATGTTGCTCTCCGAGAGAACGCATAACACCGATGAACCGAGCACCAATGACATTCTCAAAGCTCTCGCCGTAGCAGCTCTTCCAATTCTTCTTATCCTGCAACAGCCAGATATGGGCACAGTGTTTATCATCAGCGCATCAGTCGTTACTATTTTGGCGGTCTCTGGTGCACCTACCCGTTGGGTAGTTGGTCTAATCCTTCTTGCAGTTATCGGTGGCTTTGTTGCAACTAAAGCTGGAGTGATAAATGAGTATCAAGTAAAGAGATTGCAATCATTCGTTGATCCCAACGCAGATTCACAAGGTGCGGGATATCAATTACGTCAGGCGCGCATCACCGTTGGCTCAGGTGGATTAATTGGAACGGGCTTATTTGATGGACCACAGACAAATGGGCGTTTTGTTCCCGAGCAGCAAACTGACTTTATCTTTACTGTGGCAGGTGAAGAGCTGGGCTTTATTGGAAGCGGAGTAATTATCTTGCTGCTTCTTACAATACTAATGAGAGCTTTTGGAATTGCACGAAGATCGACGGACCCATACGGGATGCTTGTGTGTACAGGTGTTATCGCATGGTTTGCCTTTCAAATATTTGAGAATATTGGAATGACTCTGGGACTGATGCCGATGACAGGTGTGCCGCTTCCCTTCCTTTCCTATGGGGGCTCAAGCATGTTCGCCAACCTCATCGGGTTTGGACTCCTTCAGAATGTTCACGCCAGCCACCGCGGTTAAAACACGCTCAAAATAGCCATTGGCTCATTTCATCTGTCATACTTCACCCAACAGTTCAGCGCGGCCAGCGATCCTTATCGCGCCTGCGGCGGACTACAGAAATAGGTTTAAAGAAAAGAATTAAAAGAAGATTTGCTCAGAGTTTTAAAAAATGATGAGCCACGAGAATGCGTATAACTAGAACAATCTAGAAGGTACGCGCTAAAGGATTTGGTGCCATGGCTATCGAGCCAAAATCACCGCGCAAACGTGCGGTTAAGAAAAGTAAGAGTAAAGAAACTTCATCTGAGATCGCAATTGATGCGACTTCTCCAGAGGAATCAGCGCCTAAGACACGTAAGAAGGCTGCTGCAATTCCAGTACCTATCTTCCAAGCCGCTCCCGTTGATGCAGTCGCACCTAAGCGTGCAAAGAAGGGCGCTGTTAAGTCAGATCCCAATTCAACAACTAAAGATTCGAAAGAGAGCGAAGGCTCTGAAGAGTCTGCGACTGCTACAGATTCTGAAGATTCGGATTCACGTGGTGGTCGTAACCGCCGCCGCCGTAGAGGTGGCCGCGGACGCCGTAAGCCACAGGGCGATAGCGCAGAGTCGCAAGATGGTTCAGATGATGAGTCTCAAGATTCAGCTGATAATTCAGAAGATGGCGCAGAGAGCACAACACATCGACGTCGACGTCGCCGTCGCGCATCTGGTGATGATGTCACTCCCGGTGAAGTCATTGATGAAGATGGCGTAGTTACAGTTGTTAAGGTCCGGGAAGTCCGTGAAAAGAGCGAGCGTCCAGCACGCGATCGTTCTGAACGTGGAACTCGAAATCGTCGCGACCGTGATCGCGGCCGTAACGATTCTCGCGAATACCGCGAGCCATATCGTCGCCGCGGAACAATCATTACAGATGGAGAATTTTTAGCTCGTCGCGAAAATGTTGACCGCGAAATGGTTGTTCGCCAAATTGGTGACCGTATTCAGATTGCTGTTATTGAAGATAATGTCATGGTTGAGCATTATGTAAATAGAAATGCCAACGTCTCTTACGTTGGAAACGTTTACCTTGGTCGCGTACAGAATGTACTTCCATCTATGGAAGCTGCATTCGTTGATATCGGCAAGGGTCGTAACGCTGTTCTCTATGCAGGCGAAGTTAATTGGGATGCTGCTGGCATTTCAGAATCTGAGCCACGCAAAATTGAGATGGTATTAAAGACTGGTCAGCCAGTTCTAGTCCAGGTAACGAAAGATCCAATTGGCCAGAAGGGCGCACGCCTTACAAGCCAGATCTCTCTTCCTGGTCGATATGTTGTTTATGTTCCTGGCGGCGGAATGAGCGGAATTTCAAAGCGCCTTCCAGAGTCAGAGCGCACACGCCTTAAAGCAATTTTGAAGAATCTCATTCCTGATACCGCTGGAGTAATTGTTCGAACAGCAGCTGAAGGAGTTTCAGAAGTGGAACTCACTGCAGATGTCGAACGTCTAAAGGCGCAATGGGAAGATATCTATCAGAAATCTGAAAACCCTAACTTCCACGCACCAGCTCTTCTGCTCTCAGAGCCAGATCTTGCTGTTCGCGTTATTCGAGATATCTTCAATGAAGATTTCCGCAAGCTCATCATTCAGGGAAATGAAGCGTGGGATGAGATAACTTCTTACCTCGGTTCCATTGCACCAGAGCTCGTTACAAAGATTGAGAAGTATGCAGGTTCAGGCGATTTATTCGCTGACTACCGCGTTGAAGAGCAACTCGCTAAGGCATTTGATCGCAAGGTATATCTACCATCAGGTGGTTCGCTTGTCATCGATCGCACAGAAGCGATGGTTGTTATCGACGTTAACACCGGTAAATTCATCGGTAAGGGTGGAAACCTCGAAGAGACTGTAACCAAAAACAACTTAGAAGCAGCAGAAGAGATTGCACGTCAATTGCGTCTTCGCGACTTAGGTGGAATCGTTGTTATCGACTTTATCGATATGGTTCTTGAATCTAATCGCGACGCAGTACTTCGTAGACTTGTTGAATGCCTGGGTCGTGATCGCACCAAGCACCAGGTTGCAGAAGTTACATCTCTCGGACTCGTACAGATGACACGTAAGCGAGTTGGTCAAGGCTTGATCGAAGCGTTCTCAACTACCTGTGATTCATGTAATGGGCGCGGAATTCATATTCATATGGATCCGGTGAAGATGAAGGCTCCAATGCCTCAAGTAAATTCACAGACTGCACACCATCCAGATGTTGAAGAAGAAGATGCAACTGATCATGAATTCCATGAGACCTTAAATGAAGAGGCTCCCGAGGAAGTCGAGGCAGTTATTAGCCCTAAAGGAAAGCGCCGCCGTAGAGCTGCAAGTTCAGGGGTTATCACCGCTTAAATGTCTGGGGCAGGAGCCCAATTTGACCCCAAGGGGGCGAAATCCGTACCCTTAGCGTCTGCCCGGCCACTTGTGCACAGGCGTAGAGATTAGAAGAACTGAGGCAATGAGCATGTACGCAATCGTTAAAGCTGGCGGACGCCAGGAGAAGGTAACTGTTGGCGAGACCATCACCGTCGATCGTATCGACGCTGCTACTGGCGCTTCAGTTTCATTCCCAGCTCTCCTCGTTGTAGATGGTGCGAATGTCATGACAGACCCAAAGGCGCTCTCAGCAGTAAAGGTAACTGGAGAAGTTATCGACGAAGTTAAGGGTCCAAAGATCGACATCCTTCGTTACAAGAACAAGACAGGCCATCGCCGTCGTCAAGGTTTCCGTGCACAGCACACACGAGTAAAGATCACCGCAATCAGCGGTGCTAAGTAAGCGAACCGGTTAAGGGAGCAAATAAATGGCAAGTAAGAAGGGTGTTTCCTCAACACGTAACGGTCGCGATTCAAACCCACAGTACCTCGGTATTAAGCGTTTCGGTGGCCAAGAAGTTAATGCAGGAGAAATTCTCGTTCGTCAGCGTGGAACACACTTCCACCCAGGCAAGAACGTAGGACGCGGTAAGGACGACACACTTTTTGCTCTCGCAGCTGGTGCAGTTGAATTCGGTCGCGCTCGCGGTCGTCGCGTAGTGAATGTAGTCCCTGCAGTTTAATTTAGGTTTCTCTTAAAGGAGCGGGCCGCATTTACAGCGGTCCGCTTTTTTATTTCAGTCGCTAGCAATCAAGGAAGGGGAGTGAATATAAATGACATCGTTTATCGATAGCGTCACTCTCTTCGCCTCTGCCGGAAAAGGTGGAGACGGCTGCGTCTCTGTAAAGCGCGAAAAATTCAAACCACTTGGCGGTCCAGATGGCGGTAACGGCGGTCGCGGTGGAGACATCATTCTTGTTGTTGATTCATCTGTAACAACGCTTCTTGATTTCCATCACTCTCCACATCGCAAAGCAACATCTGGGCATCAAGGTTATGGCGATCGCAAAGATGGCGTTTCTGGAGAAGATCTCATCCTTCCTGTTCCAAATGGAACAGTTATCTACGACGAAAATGGCGAAGAGATTGCCGACCTAGTTGGAATCGGAACTACATTTCTTGCAGCTCGCGGTGGCCATGGCGGTCTTGGAAATTTAGCGCTCTCATCATCAAAGCGTCGCGCACCAGGTTTTGCTCTCCTTGGTGAGCCAGGAGAAGAACGTAAGCTCACTCTTGAACTTAAATCTGTTGCAGATATCGCACTTGTGGGCTTCCCAAGTGCAGGTAAATCCTCACTTATCGCTGCTGTCTCTGCTGCACGTCCAAAGATTGCCGATTATCCATTTACAACGCTTGTTCCAAACCTGGGTGTCGTGCAGGCAGGTGATACTCGCTTTACCGTTGCAGATGTTCCAGGACTTATTCCAGGGGCATCACAAGGCAAAGGACTTGGACTTCAATTCCTTCGCCACGTCGAGCGCTGTGTCGCTCTAGTGCATGTACTTGATTGCGGAACACTTGAAACAGATCGCAATCCAGTTGATGATTTAGATGCGATTGAAAACGAATTAGCGCTTTATGGTGGACTCGAAGATCGTGTCCGTATTGTTGCTCTCAACAAAGTCGATCTGCCTGATGGAAAAGCTATGGCAGATATGGTTGAAGAGCAGCTCAAAGAGCGCGGCTACGAGGTCTATAAAGTTTCTGCTGCAAGCCGTGAAGGTCTGCAAGAACTCTTGTATGCAATGGCGCGACTTGTTCAACGCGAACGCGCAGAGGCTGCAAAGGAAGAGCGCACCAGAATTATCTTGCGCCCTGTCGCTGTCGATGATTCTGGATTCTCAGTTCAACTCAATGGCGATGGTTCATTTAGCGTACGTGGACAGAAAGTTGTCCGATGGGTACGCCAGACAAACTTTAAGAATGCAGAAGCAATCGGCTACCTCGCAGATCGCCTTGCTCAACTTGGTGTTGAGAAGGAGCTCTTTAAGAAGGGCGCAGTTGCTGGTTCTGAAGTACGTATTGGTTCTGGAGATAATGAAGTTGTCTTCGAATGGGAGCCAACTATCGAAGCGGGTGCGGAACAGTTAGCAGGCTTCTTACATCGTCGCGGTGAAGATTCACGTCTTGAAGGTGCTTGGCAAACTGTCGAGCGCGAAGAAAATAAACTTTCAGATGAGGAAATTGCCCGCCAGTGGGAGTACAACGTTGCAGAGCCAACAAATCCTGAAATTAAGATTTCTCTCAATGAATTAGAAGAGAGTGAAGAAGAAAGCAAGAAGAAATGAGCCGCACTGTAACTTCCACCGCCAAGCGCGTAGTGCTCAAGATCGGCTCATCCTCACTTACTGGCTCTGCCGGCTCTGAATTAGCTTCACAATCCGTTGCAAAGATTGTTGACCTCGCAGTAGCGCTCAAGAAGAGAGGAGCGGAAGTAGTTCTGGTCTCATCGGGTGCGATTGCTGCAGGCCTGTCTCCACTTGGCCTCAAAGTTCGTCCAAAGGATCTGGCAACCCAGCAAGCCGCAGCTTCTGTAGGTCAAGGTCTACTTATTGCTCAGTACAGCGAAAAATTTAAAGCCCATGGAGTTATCTCCTCACAAGTATTGTTGACAACTGAAGATGTAATTCGTCGTTCTCATTATGCAAATGCACAACAAACTCTTACAAAACTGCTATCTCTGGGCGTTATTCCTATCATCAATGAAAATGACACTGTCGGCACGCAAGAGATTCGCTTTGGAGATAACGATCGACTTGCCGCACTTGTGGCACTTTTGATTCAAGCGGATCTGCTGGTCCTGGTCTCGGATATTGATGCCCTCTATGACGCACCACCAAAGCAAGAAGGTGCAAAACCAATCCGTTATGTGGCTCAGATTTCAGATATTGAATCTGTTGAACTTGGTGGCGCCGGCTCTGCGGGTGTTGGCAGTGGTGGAATGGTTACAAAAGTTGAAGCTGCGCGAATTGCAACAAGTGCAGGAATTCCCATGCTTCTTACATCACTTCAAGAGTCAGATCGAGCTCTAGCTGGTGAAGATCTTGGTACTTTCTTTGAATCTCATTCGTCAAAGACAAACTCGCGATTGCTGTGGCTTGCACATGCATCTACTCCTCAAGGTCGTCTTATTCTCGATGACGGAGCAGTAAAAGCAATTCTGGAGCGCGGCACCTCTCTACTACCAGCAGGAGTTACTGCCGTCGAAGGTGAATTCATTTCTGGAGATACAGTCGAACTTGCATCTACGAGCGGGGCTGTCATAGCACGCGGACTAGTTGCTTTTGATTCAACTGAGATTCCTCAGATGCTCGGTCGATCAACTAAAGAACTTGCTGCATCCCTGGGTGCTGAATATGAGCGCGAACTCGTGCACCGCGATGATCTAGTTCTTCTCTAGTAATTCTTCTCAGCAATCTGCTTTAAGACATCTACGATCTTTGGTGCAATGCCATCTGCCGATGTTGGAAGATCGCTAAGTTTTACGATGACGGTTTTATTCGCTTTATCTTGGTAGATATATTGGCCGTGAAGCCCCATCATCAAATTGATTCCCGGATACGGGTGCCACATTTGTGCGCTGTAGCCCCATCCGTAATCAAGCGTGACCGCTGAAGTAGAAAGGCGCTTTAACCAAGCCTGGCTGGTGATGGCATTTTTGTTTTTCGCACCCTGCGGAGTTATCAGTGCTTGACCTACACGTGCATAGTCGCGGGCCGTTGCATTGAAACAACAGAATGCTTTCTCGTGCCCACCTTTGTGATCAACGTTCCATGTTGCATCGTAATCAGCACCCATCTTCTGCCATACACGGTCTGTGAATTCTTCAGAGAGGTTACGACCCGTAACTTTTTGAATAATCATTCCGAGCATCTGGGTATTGACGCTTCGATACTCTGGGAATTCTCCCGGTACCTCACGCATCTTCTTATTCTGCTCAAGCCACCAATTGACATCTGTAGATGCATAGAGCTGGGCGATAGCAACGCCCCAACCGGATGGCCCCGATGGATAGTTATCAGAAACTCCAATTCCAGAGTTCATATCGAGCAAGTCTTTGATTGTTACATCATCGAAAGTTGTATCAGCCTTAAACTTTGGAAGTATTGAGACGAAGGTATCTGATTCCTTGATTTTCCCTTCATCAATTAATTGACCAATAAGTAGTGATGTCATTGTCTTAGCCACAGAATATGAAGGCAGAATGGTGTTCTGTTTCTTTCCATTTAAGTAAGTCTCGTACGTTATCTTTCCATTGCGAACGATAATGAAGGCGTTAGTACTTGTCTTAGTAAGAAATTCGTCAAAGGTAATTCGCTTGCCGTCATATTTAACGTTTTGGACAGTCTCCGAGTTTCCATTCTTCCAAGGCGCATATGTCGAAGGGGCCGCGACTATGTAGTGGAATGGCATGAGGTCTGGCGTCTTCGATGCTGGTGCAAGGCCAAGTTTGATCGCAGCTATCGGTTCTGGGTAGCGAATCGCCTTAGTGAGCCCGAAGAGAGCAAGATAAATAACAAATAGAACAATGACTGACCTGCGGATTAATTTGAGCACAGCGAAATCGTAACTCCCGATAGGCTTATTCCATGGATGCACAGGCGCTAATTGGTGAGTTAGCAAATAAGGCTCGCACGGCCTCACGCACACTTTCAATTGCGACTGGCGCAGAACGCAAAGCCGCTCTCGAGGCGATAGCGAAGGCGATCGAATCTAGAAGCGCTGAGATTCTCGCCGCAAATGAACTCGATATGTCCAATGCTCGCAAAGATCAAATGCATCCACAGATGCAAGATCGTTTGCTGCTGACACCAGAGCGAATTGCATCGATTGCCGGGGGAGCGCGACAAGTCGCAGCTCTACCTGATCCACTTGGCATAACTCTGCGAGAATCCACACTTCCGAACGGTTTAGAACTGAAACAAATTTCCGTTCCATTTGGCGTTATCGGAATGGTCTATGAAGCTCGCCCCAATGTGACTGTTGATGCTGCGGGAATACTTCTCATGTCAGGAAATGCAGCTCTCTTGCGAGGATCATCTACTGCCAGCAATAGCAATGAGATTCTCGTTAGCGTCATGAGAGATGCACTATCTTCGACAAAGATTTCACCCGATGTTATTCAGTTGGTTCCTTCAGAAGATCGCGCAACTACAAAAGCGCTCCTGACTGCTCGAGGCAAAGTGGATCTGGTTATTCCCCGCGGCAGCGCTGCACTCATTCGTATGGTTGTTGATGAGGCGACAGTTCCTACAATTGAAACTGGCGCAGGGGTTTGCCATGTCTACGTAGATGAATTTGCTGATATTGAAAAAGCACTACCAATTCTTGTTAACTCAAAGACGCATCGACCAAGTGTCTGTAATGCGGCAGAGACACTTCTGGTGCATAAGGCGATTGCTCCAACTTTCTTGCCAATGGCTCTGAAGGCTCTCTCTGAAGCGGGTGTCATTCTGCATACCGATGCAACAGTGCAAAAAGTTGCGGAGAAATTCACTATTCAATCAACTTTAGCAACTGAAGAAAATTGGTCCACCGAGTATGGCGTTCTTGAAATGAATGTAGGTGTCGTTGATTCTCTTGATGCTGCGGCCGATCATATTTCTCTTTTTGGCACGAAGCACACAGAGGCGATCGTCACCGAGAGTAAAGAGAACGCATCTCGATTTATCGCACTCTCTGATTGCGCAGCCGTAATGGTCAACACTTCTACTCGTTTTACCGATGGAGAACAGATGGGATTTGGCGCAGAAATCGGAATCTCAAATCAAAAGTTGCATGCTCGTGGCCCAATGGGGTTAGAGGCAATGACTACAACTACCTGGATTGTTACCGGCAACGGCCAAATTCGCATCTGATTCGGATATTTGACCGAAACTTTATAGACTCACCTACATGAGCAGCCTTTCCCGCGACGATGTCGCAAAGCTTGCAGGCTTAGCCCGAATCGAGATGACTGAGTCAGAACTCGTCGAACTCTCTTCACAATTTGGCATGATTCTTGATGCCGTTGCACGCGTTCAAGAGATGGATCTATCTGGCGTTAAGGCAACATCTCATCCGCAGCCACTCGAAAATGTAGCGCGTCCAGATGTAGTTCTACCAAGCCTCTCTCCAGAAGATGCGCTCTCTGGCGCACCCGCGAAGGAAGAATCTCGTTTCCGTGTTCCACAAATCTTGGGTGAAGCAGAATGATTAATAAGACTGCTGCACAGATGGCAGAAGCACTTGCAAAAGGCGAGACAACATCTGTCGAACTTACACAAGCGCATTTAGATCGCGTTGCTGAAGTTGACGGTCAAGTAAAAGCTTTTCTGCACGTTGATTCAGAAGGCGCACTCGCTCAGGCAAAAGATGTCGATGCACGCCGCGCAAAAGGCGAGAAGCTCTCTCCAATTGCTGGAATTCCACTTGCACTCAAGGATGTTCTCGCACAGAAAGGCGTTCCAACGACTGCAGGTTCAAAGATTCTGCAGGGATGGCGTCCGCCTTATGACTCAACTGTTGTGTCGAAACTTAAGGATGCAGGCGTTGTCATCATGGGTAAGACCAATATGGACGAGTTCGCAATGGGTTCATCGACAGAGAATTCCGGTTACGGTCCAACATTTAATCCGTGGGATTTAACTCGCACACCAGGTGGATCTTCAGGTGGATCTGCTGCAGCGGTCTCAGCGCTTGAAGCGCCACTTGCTATCGGTTCAGATACAGGTGGATCAATTCGCCAGCCAGCAGCTCTCACCGGAATCGTTGGAGTTCGCCCCACGTACGGCGCAGTCTCTCGTTACGGATTGATTGCCTACTCATCAAGCCTTGATCAAGCAGGTCCATTTGGTCGCACAGTTTTAGATACAGCTCTTCTGCATGAAATCATCGCAGGACATGATCCAAAGGATGCGACAAGTATTAACGCACCGGTGCCTGCAGTAGTACAAGCGGCGAAGAGTGGCGATGTTAAGGGTATGAAGATTGGTGTTATCAAGCAGTTGCAGGGAGAGGGATATCAGAAAGGCGTGCAAGCGCGCTTTGATGAATCACTACAAGTTCTTGCATCCCTTGGCGCTGAAATCGTAGAAGTTGATTGCCCTAGCTTTGAATATGCACTTGCTGCGTACTACTTAATTGCACCATCTGAATGTTCATCAAACCTCGCACGTTTTGATGCCATGCGTTACGGACTTCGCACAGGCGATGTCGATGGCGCATCTGCAGAAGCGGTAATGAGTGCGACCCGTGATGCAGGTTTTGGTCGCGAAGTAAAGCGTCGCATCATCTTGGGAACATATGCGCTCTCATCTGGTTATTACGATGCTTATTACGGATCCGCGCAGAAGATTCGCACGCTGATCATTGAAGATTATGCCAAGGCGTTTGCTAAGGCCGATGTTCTGGTCTCACCAACTGCGCCAACTACTGCTTACAAGATTGGCGAGAAGGTCGATGACCCGATGGCTATGTATCTAGGCGATGTTGCAACGATTCCAGTTAACCTTGCTGGTATCTGCGGAATGTCACTTCCTGCAGGTTTGGCTGAAGAAGATAACTTGCCAGTTGGATTCCAAATCATGGCACCTGCGATGCAGGATCAGCGTCTCTACCAGGCGGGTGCAGCTCTTGAGGCAGCTCTGCTCTCTAAGTGGGGCGCACCAATCTTGAGCAAAGCGCCAGTATTAGGGGGAGTCCGCTAATGGCACTTCCAACATATGAAGAAGTAATTGCAAAGTGGGATCCAGTACTGGGTCTAGAAGTTCACGTTGAACTCAATACACATAGCAAGATGTTCTGCTCATGTGCAACAGAGTTCGGTGCAGAACCAAATACTCAAACATGTCCTGTCTGCTTAGCTCTTCCTGGCGCGCTTCCAGTTGTGAACGAGAAAGCGATTGAATCAACGATTCTTATCGGCCTTGCACTTAACTGCAAGATCGCGCCATATAGCCGCTTTGCTCGCAAGAATTACTTCTATCCAGATATGCCTAAGAACTTCCAGATTTCGCAGTACGACGAGCCAATCTGTTTCGATGGCTATGTTGATGTTGAAATTGATACCGAAGAGGGCCCAAAGCAATTCCGTATTGAGATCGAGCGCGTCCATATGGAAGAAGACACCGGAAAGTCTCTTCACGTAGGTGGAGCAACTGGACGTATTCACGGTGCTGATTACTCGCTCCTTGATTACAACCGTGCTGGTATTCCACTTGTTGAAATCGTGACCAAGATTGTTCCTGGTACAGGCAAATATGCGCCAGAAGTTGCAAAGGCATATGTTGCAGAACTTCGCGATATTTTGCGCGGCCTTAAAGTCTCTGATGTGAAGATGGAGCAAGGCTCTTTGCGCTGCGATGCAAACGTCTCTCTTAAGCCAATTGGTTCTGATGTACTCGGTACTCGTTCTGAGACAAAGAACGTTAACTCGCTTCGTTCAGTTGAGCGTGCAATTCGCGGCGAGATGATTCGTCATGCAGAGCTTCTCAATGATGGAAAGAAAGTTAAGCAAGAGACTCGTCACTTCCAGGAAGACACCGGTCTTACTCGCTCAGGTCGCTCAAAGGAGCAGGCAGAGGATTACCGCTACTTCCCAGATCCAGATTTGGTTCCAGTAACACCTGCAGCTACTTGGATTGAAGAACTTCGTGCAACTCTGCCAGAACGTCCATCAGTGCGCCGTAAGCGCATCAAAGAAGAGTGGAGCGTTCCGGATAAAGAGATGGAAGCGATGATTAACGCCGATGTCTTAGATATCGTCGAAGCAACAGTAAATCTTGGTGCTGATCCGACAAAGGCACGTACATGGTGGCTTGGTGAAATTTCACGTATCGCAAATGATCAGAACATCGCAGTTGCTGATCTCGCAATAACTCCAGCAGATGTTGCCGAACTCGTTGCGCTTGTTGCAAAAGGTGAACTCACCGACAAACTTGCACGCCAAGTTGTCGAAGGTGTCATTGCCGGTGAAGGAAAGCCATCTGAAGTTGTTGCAAAGCGCGGAATCAAAGTTGTTAACGATGACGGTGCACTGATGGCAGCCATCGAAAAGGTTTGTGCAGAACAAGCAGATACGGCAGAGAAAGTTCGCGGAGGGCACCTACCGGCAGCGGGCGCACTTATTGGCGCAGTGATGAAAGAGACAAAGGGCCAAGCAGATGCTGCACGAGTACGTGAGCTTCTACTTGGCCACTTAGGTCAAGCTTCTAATTAAGTCATTAGTGGGCGATTACGCCTTCTGTTTCGACAAGTGATTCTTTTCCAATATTGATAAAGAAGAAGAGAAGAATTGCACCCGTAAAGAGAAGTACAGCGCTGAATTTAAATGCAACGGTAAATCCATGTGTCATGGCAAATGGCTGAACCATCTTTCCAAGCTCAGTGTGTGTCGTTGCATAGGTTGCTGCAGCTGTTGCTGAAACAGTATTGAGAAGAGCGGTTCCAAGAGATCCACCGATCTGCTGCGAAGTATTGAGCATTGCACTCGCTACACCCGTGTCATGAGATGAAACGGCATGAAGTGATGTTGAAGTCAACGGAATAAACACAAGAGCCATTCCGCTAGACATGATGAGAAGAGATGGAACCACATGGGTGAAATATGCAGTCTCTGGTGTGATGCGGGTAAGAAGCAACAAGCCAATTCCCGCGAAGATAAGTCCAGGAACCATTAAAGGCTTAGGTCCAACTTTTGGTAGTAGTTGTGATGCAACTCCAGCGAAGATGATGATTCCGGCTGTAAATGGCAAGAATGCAAAACCAGATTTCAGCGGGCTAAATCCGAGAATTACCTGAAGGTAGAGTCCAAGAAATAAGAACATTGAGAAGAGGCCAGCACCAACTACGAGAGAGCCCAGGTATGAACCTCCACGGTTGCGTTCTGTAATAACACGTAACGGCATCAATGGATTAGAAACCTTTGACTCAATTGCTACAAATGCAATGAGAAGGATTACGGCTGCAATAAAGAATGAGATTGTGGTGTTATCTGACCATCCCTTTGTGGCTGCTTCGTTAAATCCATATGTAAGTGCGAAAAGCCCTGCAGTTGCAGTAATTACACCAGGAATGTCATAGGTGTTATCGCCTGCAGCCTTTGACTCATGTACAAATTTGAGGGCAAGTATTCCCGCCATAATTGCGATAGGTGTATTTACTCCGAGGCACCAACGCCATGATGCATATTCAGTGAGTGTTCCGCCGAGAATCAATCCGATTGCAGCGCCGCCACCTGAGATAGCACCGATTACACCGAAAGCTTTAGCTCGCTCTGAAGGAACTGTAAATGTCACGGAGATGATTGCAAGAGCGGCTGGTGCAAGGAGCGCAGCGAAAACGCCCTGCAGTGCGCGTGATGCAAAGAGCAACCCTTGAGTCGATGCGATTCCACCGAGTGCAGAAGCAGCTGCAAATCCAACAAGTCCAATAAGGAAGATCTTCTTACGGCCCATGTAGTCACCAATGCGGCCACCCAAAAGAAGGAGTGAACCAAAGGCCAAGGTGTAGGCAGTGATAACCCACTGCTGATTGGCATCAGTGATTCCTAATTCAATCTTGGCGCTCGGAATCGCGATATTCATGATTGAACTGTCCAGAACAATCATCAATTGAGCGATGGCAACAACAAAGAGGGTGCGCCAACGAGTTGGGTCTAAGGTCTGATCTTGGGCTTGCTTTGACACAGAGGTGTCTCCTTTTACGTAGAAACTGGTTTATCGCAAATAGCGCGACTGAAGGTAGAATTCTCTCATGTCGAAGATGAAACCTCGCTCTGGACTCGTTACTGATGGATTAGAGCGCGCACCTGCGCGTGGAATGCTCCGCGCAGTTGGAATGGGCGATGAAGATTGGGTAAAGCCGCAAATCGGTATTGCATCTTCATGGAATGAAATTACTCCTTGCAATCTCTCACTTGATCGACTCGCAAAGGCTTCTAAGAAAGGCGTAATTGAAGCCGGTGGTTTCCCCATGCAATTCGGAACTATTTCCGTCTCTGATGGAATTTCAATGGGCCACGAAGGAATGCACTTCTCTCTCGTATCTCGTGAAGTAATTGCAGATTCAGTTGAGACAGTAATGCAGGCAGAACGCCTGGATGGAATGGTCACATTTGCAGGTTGCGATAAGTCACTTCCAGGAATGATGATGGCTGCAGCACGTATCGATGTTGCATCAGTATTTGTATACGCAGGTTCAACTCTTCCAGGTTCAGTCGATGGCAAAGATGTAACCATCATTGATGCCTTTGAAGCAGTTGGTGCATGTGCGCGAGGATTAATTACACAAGATCGTGTAGATCAAATTGAAAAGGCAATCTGCCCAGGTGAAGGTGCTTGCGGCGGTATGTATACAGCGAACACAATGGCAAGTATTGGTGAAGCTATTGGGCTTTCATTGCCTGGATCTGCGGCCCCTCCTGCTGTAGATCGTCGTAGAGATGACTTTGCAATTAAGTCAGGTGCAGCAGTTGTTGAGTTAATCCGTAAAGGAATTACAACTCGAGATATTCTGACGAAGAAGGCATTTGAGAATGCCATCACGATTCTTATGGCACTAGGTGGTTCAACAAACGCTGTGCTTCACCTTCTCGCTATTGCCCACGAGGCAGAAGTTGACCTTACGCTCGATGATTTCCACCGTATTGGTTCAAAGGTTCCGCTGCTTGGTGATCTCAAACCTTTCGGAAAATATGTCATGACAGATGTTGACCGCGTTGGTGGAATTCCTGTTGTGCTTCGTATCTTGCTTGATGCGGGCTATCTCCATGGAGACACACTTACCGTCACAGGCAAGACAATGGCTGAGAATTTAGCCGATATCAATCCTCCCTTTGCAGATGGAAGTGTTCTCTTCCCAGTCGACAAACCAATGTCAACAGATGTTGGAATCACAATCCTTGGCGGCTCACTTGCAACTGAAGGCGCAGTCTGCAAGACAGCTGGAATTGGAATTGAAACTTTTGAAGGTCCTGCTCGAGTCTTCGAACGCGAACAAGCAGCAATGGATGCTCTCGAAAATGGAACGATTAAAGAAGGCGATGTAGTTGTTATTCGCTACGAAGGTCCAAAGGGTGGACCAGGCATGCGCGAGATGTTGATGATCACCGGCGCAATTAAAGGCGCAGGTCTCGGAAAGAAAACGTTACTTCTCACCGACGGTCGTTTCTCTGGGGGATCGACTGGACTTTGCGTGGGCCATGTTGCACCTGAAGCTGTAGACGGTGGACCAATTGCATTTATCAAAGATGGCGATCTCGTACGTATTGATATTCCAAATCGCACACTTGATCTACTAGTAGACCCAGCAGAACTCGAAGCCCGAAAGTCTGGATGGAAGCCACTTCCTCACAAATACACCCGAGGTGTTCTATCTAAGTATTCAAAGCTCGTGGGCTCAGCCTCAAAAGGTGCGGTCTGTGACTAACCGTTCCACTTTTTGAGACGTTCATCTCATCTCTTGACGCATAGCCCCGCTCCGATGGAGAATAGGGCCATGCAATCAACACGTTCTTCAGTAGTTTCAGTGGTGGTGATTCGATAGCGCGTGCCTTCACGTCACGCGCGCCCTCAGATATCTGAGGGTTTTTTCATTTGGAAAAGCTAGAGAAAAGCTAGATGTTAGTAACTAAGAAGATCGAGAGAGAAGGGAGTACGAAGATGGCGAAACATGTTCCAACAGCGAACGGCACAGAAATGACAGGAGCTACTTCATTGGTGAAGAGCCTTGAAGCAGCTGGCGTAGAAGTGATGTTCGGACTCCCTGGTGGCGCGATTCTTCCTGCGTACGATCCCATCTACGACTCAACTATCCGCCACATCTTGGTTCGCCACGAACAAGGCGCCGGTCATGCTGCAACTGGTTATGCGCAAGTAACTGGTCGCGCAGGTGTTTGTATTGCAACATCTGGACCAGGTGCAACAAACCTTGTAACACCACTTATGGACGCTGCAATGGATTCAGTTCCACTCGTTGCAATCACTGGCCAAGTTCCTTCTGCTGCAATCGGTACCGATGCATTCCAAGAGGCAGATATTCGTGGAATCACGATGCCATTTACAAAGCACAATTACTTGATTACTGATCCTGCCGAAATCCCTGGCGCAATCGCCGAAGCTTTCCATATTGCAACAACAGGTCGCCCAGGTCCAGTTCTTGTCGACGTTGCAAAAGATGCGCTTCAGAAGATGACTACATTCAATTGGCCAACTTCAATCAATCTTGCAGGATACAAACCACAGACAACTCCAAACAGTCAAGCAATCTCAGATGCGGCAGCTCTTATCGCGCAATCTTCAAAGCCTGTCTTCTATGTCGGTGGCGGCGTAATCAAAGCCAATGCGCATGCAGAACTTCGCCAACTCGTTGAACTTCTCGGCGGCCCAGTTGTTACAACTCTTATGGCACGCGGTGCTTTCCCTGATTCTCACCCATTGCATATGGGTATGCCTGGAATGCACGGAACGGTTGCTGCGGTAACCGCACTACAAAAGGCAGATCTTCTTATCACTTTAGGTGCGCGTTTTGATGACCGCGTAACAGGCAAACTTTCAACTTTCGCACCGAATGCAAAGATTCTTCACGCAGATATTGATCCAGCTGAAATTGGTAAGAATCGCCATGCAGATGTAGCAGTTGTTGGCGATGTTAAGGAAACTATTGCAGCGCTTATTCCTGCGCTGAAGGCAGCCCTTGCAAAGAATAAGCCGGATCTAACCGCATGGTTACGTCAAATGAATTCCCTGAAATCAACTTATCCGCTGGGCTTTGATATCCCTGAAGATGGTTCACTTTCTCCGCAGCTCGTGATTCAACGCCTTGGACAAATCTCTGGTACTGACACAATATTTACTGCAGGCGTTGGCCAACATCAGATGTGGGCATCACAATTTATCTCTTACGAGCATCCACGCACATGGCTTAACTCAGGCGGTGCAGGCACCATGGGTTACGGCGTTCCTGCTGCAATGGGTGCAAAAGTTGGAGCACCAGATACAACTGTTTGGGCTATCGATGGTGATGGTTGCTTCCAAATGACAAACCAAGAGCTTGTTACTTGCGCACTAAACAATATTCCTATCAAGGTTGCGATTATCAATAACGAATCTCTCGGAATGGTTCGCCAGTGGCAGACACTCTTCTACGACAGCCGTTACTCAAATACATCACTTGAATCTAAGCGCGTTCCAAACTTCCCAATGCTTGCCGAATCAATGGGCTGTGTTGGACTTTCATGCGAGCGTCCTGAAGATCTTGATAAGACAATCGAAAAGGCGATGTCAATCAATGATCAACCAGTTGTTGTTGATTTCCGTGTACATCGCGATGCGATGGTTTGGCCAATGGTCGCTGCTGGAACTTCAAATGATGAAATCATGATCGCCCGCGCTACAGCGCCTGACTGGGATTCACAGGAACTCTAATGACTACTAGCCGCCGTCAACATACTCTTGAAGTTCTCGTCGAAAACGAACCTGGCGTACTCGCTCGAGTTGCTGGCCTCTTTTCTCGTCGCGCATTCAATATCGAAACCCTTAATGTGGGACCAACTGAAGATTCATCAATCTCAAAGATGATTATTGGAGTAGCTGTAGAAGGCCACTCACTCGAGCAAGTGATTGCTCAGCTCGACAAGCTGATCAGCGTCATCTCTATTAAAGATGTGACGCCGAAGGCAAAAGAAGTTCACGACACACAACCTGACTACCAAAACTAACCAAAACTAAGTAAAGAAACTACAAAAGGAGAAGTACCGTGGCAGCAACGATGTATCACGAAGAGGATGCAGATCTATCCATCATCCAGGGTCGCAAGGTCGCGATCATCGGTTACGGCTCACAGGGCCACGCACATGCTCTGAATCTTCGCGATTCAGGTGTTGATGTTCGCGTTGGTCTCAAGGAAGGTTCACCATCACGTGCAAAGGCAGAGGCTGAAGGTCTTCGCGTTGTGTCTGTTGCGGAAGCAGTTCAGGAAGCGACTGTCATCATGTTGCTCGCGCCAGATCACGTACAGCGCCACATCTACACAGAATCAATCTTGCCAAACCTCAAGAAGGGTGACGCACTTTTCTTCGGTCACGGTTTCAATATTCGTTTCGGTTACATCAAGCCAACTGCAGATGTAGATGTCTGCATGGTTGCACCAAAGGGTCCAGGACACCTCGTTCGTCGTGAATATGCAGCAGGCCGCGGAGTTCCAGTAATCGTTGCTGTTGAGCAGGATTCAACAGGTAGCGCATGGCCACTCACACTTTCATATGCAAAGGCGATTGGCGGGCTTCGCGCAGGCGGAATCCTCACAACATTTACAGAAGAGACTGAGACAGATCTATTCGGAGAGCAAGCTGTTCTCTGCGGTGGAGCATCACAGCTCGTCATGTACGGATTTGAAACACTTGTTGAAGCCGGATACCAGCCAGAAGTTGCTTACTTCGAGTGCTTGCACGAACTTAAGTTGATCGTTGACCTTATGTACGAAGGTGGAATCGCAAAGCAGCGTTGGTCAGTATCAGATACAGCTGAATTCGGAGATTACGTCTCAGGTCCACGCGTTATCGACGCTCGCGTCAAGGAGAACATGAAGGCTGTTCTTGCAGATGTTCAATCAGGTGCATTTGCTAAGCGCTTCATCGATGACCAAGAAGCAGGAGCTCCAGAGTTCAAGGCGCTTCGCGCAAAGGGCGAGGTCCACATCATCGAAGGTGTTGGACGCGAGCTTCGCAAGATGTTTAGCTGGATGAAGAATTCAAATAAGGATGACTACAAAGAGGGAAGTGCTGCGCGTGGCTAAACCCATCGTTTTAATTGCTGAAGAGCTCAGCACTGCAACTCTCGATGCATTGGGTCCAGATTTTGAGGTTCGCAATTGCGACGGTGCAAACCGCGCAGAGCTTCTAGCTGAACTCGGCAAGGGCGTAGATGCAGTTCTGATTCGCTCAGCGACCAAGATGGATGCAGAAGCGATCGCTGCCGCTAAGGGCCTTAAGGTCATTGCGCGTGCAGGTGTTGGTCTTGATAACGTTGATATTCCTGCGGCAACAGCTGCCGGGGTCATGGTTGTTAATGCACCTACATCAAATATCGTCTCTGCAGCTGAACTTGCGATCTCTCTATTGCTCGCATCAGCGCGTTTTATCTCTCCAGCTCATGCTGCACTTCGTAATGGAAAGTGGGCGCGCTCTAAGTACACAGGCGCTGAACTTTTTGAGAAGACACTTGGCATTGTTGGTTTTGGTCGTATCGGTCAGCTTGTTGCACACCGCATGCAAGCTTTCGGTATGAACGTTGTTGCATACGATCCATATTTACAGCCTGCAAAGGCTGCGCAGTTAGGTGTTGAACTAGTTGAACTCGATGAGCTTCTAAAGCGAAGCGACTTCATCACAATCCACCTTCCAAAGACTAAAGAGACTGCAAACCTCATTGGTGTTGAAGCTCTCAAGAAGGTCAAGAAGGAAGTTCGCATCATCAATGCTGCACGTGGTGGCGTTCTCGATGAGGCTGCTCTCTATGACGCAATTGTTGAAGGTCGCGTTGCAGGTGCAGGTCTTGATGTTTATGTCACTGAACCTTGCACGGATTCACCGCTATTCCAGCTTGATCAAGTTGTTGCAACTCCACACTTAGGTGCATCAACAGATGAAGCGCAAGAGCGCGCAGGAATTGCAGTTGCAGTTTCAGTGCGTAAAGCACTTGCCGGCGAACTTGTTCCAGATGCAGTCAATGTCAAGGGTGGAGCAATCCACGACGAGATCCGTCCATCTCTTCCATTGGTTGAGAAGATGGCGCAACTCGCAACTGCAATCGCAGGCGAGACTCCTGTCTCAATCGAAATTACAGTTAAGGGCGATATCTCTGGCCATGATTCATCAGTTCTTGCTATCAGCGCACTTAAGGGTGCTTTGCTTGCATCAGGTTGTGAAGATGTCACTTATGTAAATGCTCCAGGACTTGCTGCAGATCGCGGAGTTACATCAAATGTAACAACAACTCCAGATAGCCCTGAATACCGCAGCATGATCTCTCTTCATGCAGCTCTAAGTAATGGAAAATCAATCAAAGTTGATGGAACTCTTATGGGTATCCGCAAAGTTGAGAAGATTATTGCTATCGATGGTTTCGATCTTGATCTGCCACCAACAGAGAACCTTCTCTTCCTTCGCTACGCAGATAAGCCTGGTGTCGTCGGAGCAGTAGGTAATGCTCTCGGAAGTGCAAAGATCAATATCGCAGGTATGCAGGTCGCTCGTGAATCAGCTGGCGGAAGCGCACTCATGGCTCTTACTGTTGATTCTCCTGTCTCTGATGCAGTTGCTGAAACTGTAAAGAAAGAGACCGGCGCAGATCTCGTTCGCTCTGTAACTTTGGTGAATTAATGGCACGCACAATTAATCTTGCTGTTATTCCTGGAGATGGAATAGGAACTGAAGTAGTTGGTGAAGGCCTTAAGGTCCTAGACGCTGTGGCAGCTAAATATGGTGTGACATTTAATAAGACTAATTACGACCTCGGTGCCGGTTACTGGCATCGCACCGGCGAAGTCCTCCCTGATTCTGTACTTGCAGAACTTGCAAAGGCAGATGTCATCTTGCTCGGAGCAGTTGGAGATCCAACTGTCCCAAGTGGTGTTCTAGAACGCGGTTTGCTGCTCAAGATTCGTTTTGCATTTGACCACTACATCAATCTTCGCCCAGCGAAGTTGATGCCTGGTGTCACAGGACCCCTTGCAACTAAGGCGCCAATCGATTTCGTCGTTGTTCGCGAAGGAACAGAAGGACCATATGTAGGTGCAGGCGGCGTTCTTGCTGAAGGCACAGATCATGAAATCGCAACCGAGGAATCACTCAACACACGCCGCGGTGCAGAGCGAGTTATTCGCGATGCATTTACACGTGCGGCAGCTCGCGATCGCAAGAATCTCACACTTGTTCATAAGAACAATGTATTAACTCGCGCTGGAAGCCTATGGACTCGTACCTTTAACCAGGTTGCAAAAGAGTTCCCAACCGTGACTACCGATTACTTACATGTTGATGCAGCATCAATGTTCTTCGTTACCAACCCAGAGCGTTTTGATGTTGTAGTTACCGATAATCTCTTCGGAGATATCTTGACTGATATCGCGGCAGCTATCTGTGGTGGAATCGGACTCGCTGCCTCAGGAAATATCAATCCAACTGGTGCGTACCCATCTATGTTCGAACCTGTTCATGGAAGTGCGCCAGATATCGCTGGAAAGAATTTAGCTGATCCAACAGCCACTGTTATGTCTGTTGCAATGATGCTCGATCACCTGGGGCTTAACGATGCTGCACGCGATGTAGAAAAAGCAGTCGCTGCAGATCTTGCTTCACGTGGTGATTCAAAGCGCGGCACAACAGAAATCGGTTCAGCGTTAGCAGAATTGGTTAAGTAAATGAAGATCTCACTCAATCCACATGCAATTCCAGAAGCAGAGCGCATCGAGAAAGTCGCAAACTGTGGTTTTGGAAAGTATTACACCGACCATATGGTCGTCTGCGAGTGGACTGAGGCGGGCGGTTGGCAAGAACCAGAGTTGAAGCCATATGGCCCACTCACTCTCGATCCTGCAACTGCTGTCTTTCATTACGGCCAGGAAATCTTTGAAGGCATGAAGGCATATCGCCAACCTGACGGCGGTATCTCGCTCTTTCGCCCAGAAGCAAATGCTCGTCGCTTTGCTAAATCTGCAAACCGTTTAGCACTTCCTGAAATGCCAGAAGAGTTATTCCTAGAAACTGTTCACGCACTGGTTAACCAAGATGCAGGATGGACGCCAGGAAAAATCGGTGAAGCTCTCTACATTCGCCCATTTATGATCGCAACAGAAGTGGGTCTTGGAGTTCGACCAACCAATAAGGCGACTTACATTCTTATTGCAACACCTGCGGGTGCTTACTTTGATCCATCCAAGGCAGTATCTGTCTGGATCTCAACTGAATATGTTCGTGCAGCTCAAGGCGGAACAGGCGAAGCAAAGTGCGGTGGAAATTACGCAGCATCTCTTGTTGCTCAGAAAGCTGCAGCGAAAGAAGGTTGCGACCAAGTTGTTTGGATTGATGCCAAGGAACGTAAGTGGGTTGAAGAGATGGGCGGCATGAACCTTTACTTCGTAAAGGGCAAAGGTGGCGATGCAACTGTCGTAACACCAAAATTGACCGGAACACTTCTTCCCGGAATTACTCGCGACTCAATTCTTTCTGTTGCAAAAGATCTTGGATATAAGACTGAAGAGGTAATGCTCTCTGTAGATGATTGGCGCGATGGCGTTACATCGGGTGAGATCACTGAAATCTTTGCATGCGGTACCGCTGCAGTTGTATCTCCAGTCGGCCAAGCAAAATCTGCGATGGGCACATGGGTGACAGGCGATGGACAGCCAGGCAGCATCACAATGCAGATTCGCAATCACTTACTCGCAATTCAACACGGCACTATCGAAGATAAGCATGGCTGGATGAAGAAGGTCGCACTGTGACATTTGATAAAGAGGCCGTGCATATCTATGACACCACCTTGCGTGATGGTGCACAGCAAGAAGGCCTCAACCTCTCCGTTCATGACAAGCTCACTATTGCTCGTCATCTTGATGATCTAGGTGTTGGATTTATCGAAGGTGGTTGGCCGGGAGCTAATCCAAAAGATACTGAATTCTTCGCACTTGCTAAGAAAGAGCTCAAGCTTAAGAACGCAACATTCGTAGCTTTCGGTGCAACTCGTCGCCCCAATGTAAAGGCAGCAGATGATGTACTTCTCGGAGCGCTCCGCGATTCAGGTGCACCAGCAGTAACTCTCGTTGCCAAGGCATACGATCGCCACGTTGATCTTGCTCTCAAAACAACTCTTGATGAGAACCTTGAAATGATCCGAGATTCAGTCTCGCACCTTCGCCAAGAAGGACAACGCGTATTTCTCGATGCAGAGCACTTCTTTGATGGCTACCGTGCCAATCGTGCATATGCCCTTGAAGTAATCCGTGTAGCAATGGAGGCAGGTGCTGATGTAGCTGCGCTCTGCGATACAAATGGTGGAATGTTGCCTGATGAAATCGCAGATGTAGTTCACGATGTATTGGGTGCAACATCTGCTCGCCTTGGAATTCACTGTCACAACGACACAGGTTGCGCAGTTGCAAACTCAATGGCTGCCTTTGCTGCAGGTGCCACACATATCCAAGGAACTCTCAATGGATACGGTGAGCGCACAGGAAACGCAGATTTAGTCACAATCATTGCAAACTTAGAACTCAAGAAGAAGAAGGAAGTTCTACCCCAGAACGCGCTACGCGAATCTTTCAGAATTTCACACGCTGTTGCAGAAGTAACAAATATTTCACCATCGCCACGTCAGCCATATACAGGTGTCTCAGCATTTGCTCACAAGGCGGGGCTGCACGCATCTGCAATCAAGGTCGATCCATCTCTCTATCAGCATGAAGATCCTGAATCTGTTGGAAATGATATGCGCATGCTTGTCTCTGATATGGCAGGGCGTGCATCAATCGAACTTAAATCTATGGAGCTCGGTGTTGATCTCAAGGGCGACCGCGAACTCATAGGTCGCGTTGTTGAGCGAGTTAAAGAGATGGAATCACGCGGCTTCACCTTTGAGGCAGCAGATGCATCCTTCGAACTTCTTCTTCGTGAAGAAGCGACAGGTAAGCGTCCATCCTTCTTCAGCATTGATCATTGGCTCACCACCACAGAACGCAACGCCAATAATTCGATCATTACAAAGGCAGAGGTAACAGTTACTGCTCAGGGCAAAGAAATTACATGCAACGGTTCTGGAAATGGTCCAGTTAACGCATTCGATAATGCTCTGCGCGATGGTCTTAATCAGCTCTACCCAGAACTTTCTGCACTTGAACTTACCGATTACAAAGTACGTATTCTCGAGGGACGTCTTGGAACAGGTGCAGTCACTCGCGTATTAGTTGAAACTTCAGATGGCAAGGGCGAGTGGAACACAGTCGGCGTTCACGAGAACGTTATTGCCGCATCTGCGATGGCTTTAGAAGATGCACTCACATTTGGTTTGTTGCGCCAAGGTCGCAAGCCCGAGTAATAAACCACTCGGCATATATTCTTAACCTATGCCAACCTTTGAGAAAGTGCTGGGGGAGTACACCCACCATCTGACCAAAGAGCGCTCACTCTCTGAACACACAACTCGTGCATATCTCGGTGATCTCACCAGCTTCTTCGATAACCTCGAACTTCAGAAGGTCGATGATTTATCCGACGTCACTATCGCTCATATTCGTTCCTGGCTTGCAACCCAGCAGGTAAAGGGTGGCGCACGAACAACACTGTCACGTAGAGCGGTTTCAATTCGCCTCTTTACAAAGTGGGCGACTAAGAGGGGTTTTCTTGCAAAAGATATTGGGCTCACTCTTGCCACACCGAAAGGGCATAGAACTTTGCCAGAAGTTCTCTCTGTGGGAGATGCAACTGTTGCTATGGATTCACTAGCAACTCGAGTTGCCGAAGAAGAAAGCGCAACATCGATTCGCGATAGTGCAATCTTGGAAGTTCTCTACGCATCAGGTGCCCGAGTATCTGAACTCTGTGGACTCGATCTTGATGATATTGATTACCAACGAAATACGATTCTAGTTCTTGGTAAGGGAAATAAAGAGCGCACGATTCCGCTCGGCAATCCAGCGATGAAGGCTCTCAACAATTGGATTAAGAATGCACGATCTGAAATGGCCAACGGCACATCTGGTGAAGCGGTCTTCCTTGGCGTTCGCGGAAAACGTATCGATCAGCGCACAGTGCGGACAGTTGTTTATGAAGCACTGGAAGCTTTAGAAGGTGCACAACGTTTAGGGCCTCACGCGCTACGCCATTCAGCAGCTACACATTTGCTTGAGGGGGGGGCCGATCTACGTACCGTTCAGGAAATTCTGGGCCATGCATCCCTTGCCACAACCCAGATTTATACCCATGTATCGACTGAAAGATTGCAAAAGGCATTTAAGCAAGCCCATCCTCGCGCCTAAAGGCAAAAAGTTCACGATTTGCCCGAGTAAAAGGCGTGGATTTTGCACCCCCGGCTGGCAGGTAAGATTTCCCCTGCACCAGTCGTGAGACCGGTGACATCTCAGCACTTATGTATGAACTGCTTCGCAGGGAATACAAGCCACTTCGGTCCAGCTGTAGTAATTCAATGGCTTTGCCATCTGAATCATTTAACTAGCGTTGGTCGGCGTTGTAGGTGCGACGGTCTTAGCAAATTGTTAAGACATTAACCGAGCAGGTTCTTTGTGCTGTGCACAAAAACCTAAGAAGGAGCGTGCCGTCATGGCAGTTGTAACAATGCGCGAACTCCTCGACAGCGGAGTCCACTTCGGACACCAGACTCGTCGTTGGAATCCAAAGATGAAGCGTTTTATCTTCACAGAACGCAATGGCATCTACATCATCGACATCCAGCAATCACTTGCACTTATCGATTCAGCTTACGCTTTCGTTAAGGAGACAGTTGCTAAGGGTGGCCACGTACTTTTCGTGGGAACAAAGAAGCAGGCTCACAAGCCAATCATCGATCAAGCAGCTCGCGTTGGAATGCCAACAGTTACAGAGCGCTGGTTAGGTGGAATGCTCACAAACTTCCCAACTGTGTACAAGCGTATTCAGCGCCTCAAGGAGCTTGAAGCTCTTGAGACAGCTAACGATCTATTGCTTACAAAGAAGGAACTTCTAGTTCTTCGTCGTGAGCGCGAGAAGCTATTTAAGAACCTCGACGGTATCCGTCACATGACTAAGTTGCCTTCAGCAATTTGGGTTGTAGATACCAAGAAGGAGCACCTCGCTGTTGCCGAAGCTAAGAAGCTTGGTATTCCAGTTATAGCAATCCTTGATACGAACTGCGATCCAGATGAAGTTGATTACAAGATCCCAGGTAACGATGATGCAATTCGCTCAATCGATCTTCTCACTCGCGTAATTACAGATGCAATCGCAGAGGGCCTTAAGGCTCGCACTGCAGCAGCACCTGCACCAGTTGCTACTGCGGAAGCGGCGGCAGTTGAAGCGCTCGAGAAGGAAATCCTTGAGTCAGCATCTACAACTTCTACACCGGAGGCATAAGTAAATTGGCTAACTATTCAGCAGATGATGTAAAGCGCTTACGCGAAGCAACTGCAGCAGGAATGCTCGATTGCAAGAAGGCACTTGATGAAGCAGATGGTGATTACGACAAGGCTGTTGAAATCATTCGTGTTAAGGGACAAAAAGGCGTTACAAAGCGCGAAGGTCGTTTAACTTCAAATGGTTTGGTAGTTGCAAAGGTTTCAGGCGACCTTGGTGTCATGCTTGAACTCAATTGCGAGACAGACTTCGTTGCAAAGGGCGAGCGATTTATCGCACTTGGTGATGAACTTGTAGAGCACCTACTTTCATCAAAGTCAGCAGATGTTGCTGCATTCCTATCTTCAACAATGGCCAACGGCAAGACCGTTCAGTCAGTAATCGATGAAGGAAATGCAATGCTCGGAGAGAAGATCGAGATTCGTAACGTTGCAGTAATTGAAGGCCCAGTTGGTCTTTACCTACACAAGACAAGCCCAGATTTGCCACCACAGGTTGGCGTCTTGGTTTCACTTGCAAAGGAAGCTGTGGAAGTTGGTAAGGATGTTGCACAGCACATCGCAGCATTTGCGCCACGTTTCGTTAATCGCGAAGATGTTCCAGCAGACCTAATCGAGACAGAGCGTCGCCTTGCAGAAGAGACAGCTCGCGCCGAAGGTAAGCCAGAGGCATCTCTTTCAAAGATTATCGAAGGTCGCGTAACTGGATTTGTGAAGGAAGTTTCACTTATCGAGCAGGCTTTCGCTAAGGATGCGAAGAAGACCGTTAAGCAAATCCTCGATGAAGCAGGAACCGCCGTCAAGGCATTCCACCGTTTCCGCGTAGGTCAGTAAACTAGTTCCCACACAGGAATTAAATCTAGTAAGCGAGGGGAGCACTCATGCCAGGTACCCAGACAAAATCAGGGTTGCGTAATTACGGCAGAGTGCTCCTTAAGCTTTCTGGAGAAGTTTTCGGTGGCAACAAGGGCATCGGTGTTGATCCCGATGTATTAGCAGATGTAGCAAAACAGATCGCTGATGTTGTCCGCAGCGGAGTACAGATCGCAATCGTTGTCGGCGGAGGTAACTTCTTCCGCGGAGCAGAACTCTCAGAGCGCGGCATGGAACGTTCACGCGCTGACTACATGGGAATGCTCGGAACAGTGATGAACTGTTTAGCACTTCAAGATTTTCTAGAAAAAGAGGGCGTTGATACTCGCGTCCAGACAGCAATCACCATGGGACAAGTTGCAGAGCCATATGTTCCACGTCGTGCAATCCGCCACCTTGAAAAGGGTCGCGTAGTTATTTTTGGTGCAGGCGCCGGAATGCCATTCTTTACAACAGACACAGTTGCAGCACAGCGTGCACTTGAAATCGGTGCAGGTGCGCTCTTGCTCGCAAAGTCAGGCGTCGATGGCGTTTACAACGCAGATCCGCGTAAGGATCCAAGTGCAACGAAGTTCGACACAATTTCTTACGATGAAGTTCTCCAGAAGTCACTCGCTGTTGCAGATGCAGCAGCGTTTAGCCTCTGCCGCGAGAACCACCTGCCAATCGTTGTCTTTGATTTGATGGCAAATGGAAATATCGGCCGCGCAGTGCGCGGTGAAAAGATTGGAACTCTCGTTTCTTAAACGAGAGCTAACTTAAGGTTCCTAAGGAGCAAAGACCATGGCAGATGTAGCAACCACACTCGCAGAAGCGACAGATAAGATGAATAAAGCTGTCGAAGTTGCTAAAGATGACTTCGGTGCAATCCGCACAGGCCGTGCTCACCCAGCGATGTTTAACAAGATCATGGTCGATTACTACGGCACATTTACCGCACTTTCTCAGCTTGCCTCAATTCAAGTTCCTGAATCACGTATGGCGATTGTCTCTCCCTTCGATAAAGGCGCAATGACCTCTATTGAAAAGGCAATCCGCGAATCAGATCTCGGTGTAAATCCAGCATCTGATGGCGCAGTCATTCGCGTTAACTTCCCACAGCTAACGGAGGAGCGCCGCAAGGATTACATCAAGGTGGCTAAGACAAAGGCAGAAGATTCAAAGATTTCCATGCGCAATATCCGTCGTACAGCAAAAGAAGCGATGGAGAAGGCAGAAAAAGATGGCGATATCTCAAAGGATGATTTAAGCCGCGGAGAGAAGGAGCTCGAAAAAATCACTTCAGATCACGTTGCAAAGATTGATGAATTGCTAAAGCATAAGGAGGCTGAGCTTCTCGAAGTCTAAAGACTTTACATGAAGTTCACTTACCGTGTCAGATTTACATTCGATCAACGAAGCGATTAATAAGCGCGCTGGTCGAAAGCTGCTCCCGTCGATTGGTGTCAGCATATTTCTGGTTCTACTCGTCTGGTTCTCACTCTCAACATATCGAGTTATTTTCGCTGCGCTCGTAACCCTCGCTGTCATCCTGGGTATTCGTGAACTCAACAAAGCCTTTCATGCAATCGAAATTGATATTCCTCTCTGGTCACTAACTACTGCATCAATCGCACTCTGTGCGGCCACATGGTTCGGGGGAATCTCGGGACTCACTGTTGCAACTGCAATTGCATTCCCTTGCCTGCTCGTTCTCTTACTTCCACGCGGAACAGAGAACTTTGTTCGTACCGCTTCGGCGTCAACGCTAGCTCTGATTTATTTACCATTTCTTGCAGGTTTTCTCATTCTCCTAGCTCGCCCTTACAACGGTTTAGAGCGCGTCATGACATTTGTTGTGTTAGTTGGATGCAATGACACATTCGCATATCTGATGGGAGTGCTCTTCGGAAAGCATCCACTTGCACCAAAGATCAGTCCGAAGAAGACCATTGAAGGTCTCATTGGTTCACTCATATTTACAGTTCTTGGTGGATCTCTAGCTTTTTACTACATCATGGATTCCGACTGGTGGCTTGGTGCCCTTGCTGGAATTCTTACTGTCTTCACCGCAACATCAGGTGATCTCATCGAATCTGCACTTAAGCGCGATGTTGCAATTAAAGATATGGGCAATCTATTGCCAGGACATGGCGGCATCATGGATCGCCTTGATTCAGTTCTCTTTGCAGCACCTGCCCTGTGGCTCGCACTCGAAGTCGTGCGCCGCGCACAGGATTCTGGTCTTCTATGAGTACTGAACGTCCAACAGAACTTAAATTAGTCTTTGATGAACCAGTTCAAAAGAAGAAGGCTCCAAAGCATTTAGCAGACTTCGCGCCAGCAGATCGAAAAGCCTTTGCTAGAGAACTTGGCTTCCAACCCTTTCGCGCAGCACAGGTGGCAACGCACTACTTCACCCATCTTTCCGATAACCCTGATGAGTGGTCTGATATCCCAGCTGCAGAACGCCAGAGTATTGCCGACGCGCTAACGCCAAAGATGATCGAGCTTGTTACAACGCGCACCACTGACGGCGGAATGACCCGTAAAGATTTATGGAAGTTACACGACGGAGTCCTCGTTGAATCCGTTTTAATGCGCTACACAGATCGAACAACTGTCTGTATTTCATCTCAAGCAGGATGCGGAATGAACTGCCCATTCTGTGCAACCGGGCAAGCTGGCTTAACGCGAAATCTTTCAGCAGCCGAAATTACCGATCAAATCGTTGCTGCAGCTCGCGCATGTGTCAATGGTGAGATGCCTGGCGGACCTACACGTTTATCCAATATTGTTTTTATGGGAATGGGCGAACCCCTGGCTAATTACAACGCCGTTGTGCGCACCCTTCGCAACATCACAGACCCAAATCCTGATGGACTCGGAATTTCGGCTCGTTCAGTGGTTGTCTCAACAGTTGGCCTCGTTAATGGAATTGAAAAGCTGATGGATGAAGGAATCAACTGCACATTGGCTGTTTCTCTTCACACCCCAGATGATGAACTCAGAGATTCGCTTGTACCAATCAATAATCGTTTCAATGTTCGTGAGGTACTTGCAGCAGCTGATGCGTATGAGAAGAAGACAGGGCGCCGCTACTCAATTGAGTACGCACTTATTCGTGATATCAACGACCAATCATGGCGATCTGACCTATTAGGCCGTTTGCTAAAGAACCGTAATGCCCATGTGAACTTGATTCCCCTCAATCCAACTCCAGGATCTAAGTGGACTGCATCACGCCGTGAAGACGAGTCTGAGTTTGTGAGGATTCTCGAGTCTTATGGAGTTCCGGTCACGGTTCGCGATACCCGCGGACGCGAGATTGATGGCGCATGCGGACAACTTGCCGCTAGTGAGAAAGTGAAGAAGTAACTATTATCGCACTATGACATCAGCGATAGATTTGAAAGAAGCCGCAGCGGCTTATGAAGCAGCAAGTCAGTATTTTCTTAATCTTGCTCGAGCCGTGACTCCAGAGTTAATGGATGTTCATGCAGAGAATGAATGGTCTGCGCGTCAATGCATTCATCACATGGCAGATTCAGAGGCGCAGTCATATGCGCGCTTACGTCGCTTAGTTGCAGAACCTGAAGGTTCAATCATTCAAGGTTATGACGAAGCGGCGTGGGCAAATGCGCCAAAGCTTGCCTACGCAGATGGTCCTGTTGAAAATTCAATCGCGGTCTATGCAGCAGTGCGCGCAAGTTCACTTGAGTTAGTGAAGCGTCTTCAAGAGAGTGATCTCGAGAAGTTCGGAGAGCATACTGAGGCAGGCAAGTACACAATTGCACGATGGCTTGAGACATATACAAAGCATCCATACGATCACGGTGATCAGATGGTGCGCGCTACGAAGGGGCAGGCATAATCATGAAAAAGCTACAGAATTTTATTAATGGAAAATCTGTCGATAGCGCATCAGGTGAGACAACAACGCTGATCAACCCTGCCACTGGCGAAGCTTTTGCCACTGCTCCTAAATCAAATGGCGCAGATGTTGATAAGGCGATGAAGGCAGCAAGTAATGCATTTGTAGATTGGCGTGATTCCACACCTTCTGAACGTCAACGCGCTCTCTTGAAAATTGCCGATGCAATCGAGGCTCGTGCGGATGAGTTTGTAGCCATTGAATCTGAGAACTGTGGAAAGCCAATGGGCCTAACCGCATCTGAAGAAGTTCCACCGATGGTCGATCAGATCCGTTTCTTTGCAGGTGCAGCTCGTAATCTGGAGGGAAAATCTGCAGGCGAGTACATGCGCGGAATGACCTCCTTTGTACGCCGCGAACCAATTGGTGTGTGTGCACAGGTAACTCCGTGGAATTATCCAATGATGATGGCTGTCTGGAAATGGGCACCAGCAATTGCTGCAGGAAATACCGTTGTTCTAAAGCCAAGTGATACAACACCAGCATCGACAGTTTTCATGGCGCAGATCATGAGCGAATTCTTACCTGACGGTGTTATCAACGTGATCACCGGTGAGCGCGAGACTGGTGCAGCGCTGGTTGATCACGCAACACCTGCGATGGTTTCGATTACAGGTTCTGTTCGTGCAGGTATGGAAGTTGCAGGAGCTGCAGCCAAGTCACTCAAGCGCGTTCACCTCGAACTCGGTGGCAAGGCACCTGTTGTTGTCTTTAACGATGCTGATCTTGCAGCCGCAGCAGAAGGGATTGCAATCGCAGGCTTCTTCAATGCAGGCCAAGATTGCACAGCAGCTACTCGCGTCCTTGTTCAAGAAGGCGTTTATGACGAGATGGTGAAACTTCTCGCAGCGCAAGCAACAGATAGCATCGCAATGGGTATGCCATCTGAAGATGTTCTCGTTGGCCCGGTAAATAATAAGAGCCAATTCGAACGCGTTAGCGGATTTATCTCACGCACTCCATCTCACGCACGAATCGTGGCTGGGGGAGCCCCAACAAATATGCCGGGCTACTTCATTACACCTACTGTCATTGCAGATCTCAAGCAAAGCGATGAATTGATTCAATCTGAAATCTTCGGCCCTGTCATCACGATTCAGAAGTTCAAGGATGAGGCAGAAGCGGTAGCGATGGCCAATGGCGTCGACTATGGCTTGGCATCTTCGGTCTGGACCAAGGACCACGGTCGGGCGATGAGAATGGCCAAAGCCTTCGACTTCGGTTGCGTCTGGATCAATACGCATATTCCTCTTGTCGCTGAGATGCCTCACGGTGGATATAAGCGCAGTGGTTACGGTAAAGACCTCTCCAGCTATGGATTCGAGGACTACACCCGAATCAAGCATGTGATGTCCAATATCAACGCCTAGTGCCTCACCTAAATCTCACCCAAATCACACCAAGAAAAGTTCGATTTAGGTTTGGCTCAGGGGGCTAGAAAGTCCATAATAAGCCCAGCAAAACCGTCCCTTATTCCGGCAATTTAAAAGGAGCCCTACTCATGGCTAAGAAACCTCTCTCTGAAGAAGCACGTTCAATTATTAACTCTCGAGTTTCACGTCGTGCTGTCTTAGCCGGCGCTGGTGCAGTTGCAGGTGCAAGTGCGCTCGCTGCATGCGGATCTGGAGGAGATTCAGGTTCTGCAAAGAACACAGTTCGCTGGGGCAACTGGCCTCTCTACCTTGATGTTGATGACTCAGGTAAGAAGTATCCAACTCTTGAAGCATTTACAAAAGAGACAGATATTGCAGTTAAGTACTTTGAAGATTACAACGATAACGATGAGTTCTTTGGAAAAGTTCAGGCACAACTAAAGCTTAAGAAAGATATTGGTTACGACCTTGTCTGCCCAACTGACTGGATGGCAGCTCGTTGGATTCGTCTTGGTTACGCACAGAAGTTTGATAAGGCAAATATTCCCAATGCTGTAAATATCCTTGACACACTTGCATCCCCATCATTTGATGCAAAGCGCGAAAGCACACTTACATGGCAGGGCATCATGGGTGGATTTGGTTGGAACACATCAAAGAATCCAAAGGGTGTTCGCACAATTGAAGATCTCTTCGCACCACAGAACAAGGGAAAGATTGTTGTTCTCTCTGAAATGCGCGACACAGTCGGAATCATCTTGCGTTCACAGGGCGTGAACCTTGCAACTGTGACAGAAGATCAATTTATGAATGGCGTTGATTTCCTTGCTAAGAAAATTGCCGATGGTTGGATTCGCGGCGTAAAAGGCAACGAATACGCAGAAGATCTCACATCAGGTGATGCAACTGCAGTTATTGGCTGGTCAGGCGATATGTTCATTCTTAAGTCAGAGAACGAAGGCAAGTTTGACTTCGCAATCCCAGAATCAGGCGGAACAATTTCAGGCGACAATATGTTGATTCCTTCAACTGCCACAGCTGAAGCGAAGGCTAATGCTGAGAAGTTGATCAATTACTACTACGACCCTGCAGTTGCTGCAGAGGTTGCCGCATACGTTAACTACGTCTGTCCGGTAAAGGGCGCGCAAGCTGAGATGGAGAAGATCGATCCAGATCTCGCGGCAAGCGAATTTATCTTCCCAACTGATAAGACAATGGCAAACCTCTCTGTCTTCCGTGCGCTCACACCTGCAGAAGAGACAAGTTGGACTGAAGCCTTCCAGAAGGCCGCCGGCAACTAAGTGTCAGTGGATGCAAGCTCTGCACGAGGAGATTTAAAGCTTACGAATATCACCAAGTCATATGGTGATTTCACTGCAGTAAACGATTTGTCGCTGACAATTCCTAAAGGTTCATTCTTTGCACTACTAGGACCTTCAGGATGCGGTAAGACAACGACACTTCGCATGATTGCAGGGCTTGAAGAACCTACTCAAGGAAAGATTTCTTTGGGTGCAACTGATATCACCGACACTCGTCCATATCAGCGCCCGATTAATACGGTCTTTCAGAACTACGCACTATTTCCGCACCTTACAATTTTTGAAAATATCGCATTCGGCCTTCGCCGTCGTGGAATCAAAGATGTCAACGATGCAGTAAATAAGGCGCTAGATCTCGTAGAGCTTCCACATCTTGCACAACGTAAGCCAACACAGCTTTCAGGTGGCCAGCAGCAGCGCATCGCACTTGCTCGCGCAATCGTTAACCGTCCAGCGCTCTTGCTTCTCGATGAGCCACTCGGCGCACTCGATCTCAAGCTGCGTCGTCAAATGCAGATTGAACTTAAGTGGATTCAGAAAGAAGTCGGAATCACATTCGTTCACGTTACACACGATCAGGAAGAAGCCATGACAATGGCCGACACCATCGCGGTGATGAATGAAGGACAAATTGAGCAGATGGGTTCACCTGCAGAGCTCTATGACAATCCGAAGACGGCATTTGTTGCTAACTTTCTTGGGCAGTCAAACCTCATCAAAGGAACAATCACAGGTAGCGATGGCTCAAATCAGATTGTGGATCTCTTCGGACAGAAGATTTCACTTCAGAAGGATCGCTCACATGCAGTTGATAACTCAATCCTTGCGGGTATTCGTCCAGAGAAGTTCCGTATCTCTCGCCTAGAGACAGCTACAGCTGGAAATGTTCTTACAGGCGGAAAAGTTGAAGATGTTTCTTATATCGGTGTTTCAACTCAGTACCAAGTAATGATGCCGTGGGGACAAGAGCTGATGGTCTTCGAGCAGAACGATGATGGAGTTGCTCCATTTAGTGTTGGCGAGAGCGTCAATATTTCTTGGGAGCCAATCTTTACCTTTGCACTACGTGGAGATGAAGATGCTGAAGCGGGCACAGAGGTAAATCCGGATGAGGATCTCGACGAAGAATGACCGGTTTCAAGGTAAAGAAGATAAGCACACCGTATCTTCTTTTAATTCCGGGAATGGGATTTCTCTTCACCTTCTTCCTGCTTCCAATCTTTAACCTAGCTCAAACTTCAACTCAGACTGCAACAGGCGAGACAGGTGAGTACCAACAAACTCTTCGTTTCGCTAACTATTTCGATGCATTTATGGAAAATCGCGAGCAGTTTGGTCGCTCTTTCCTTTACGCAACAATTGCGACAATTGCAGCACTCGCTATTGCTTATCCACTTGCTTATGCCATTGCATTTAAGGGTGGCAAATACAAGAACTTCATGTTGGTACTCGTTGTGGCGCCATTCTTTACATCATTCCTGCTTCGCACAGTTGCCTGGAAGCAGATTCTTGGCGAAGAAGGTTTCGTGGTTCCAACCCTGCGAACACTTCATATTATTTCTGAGAGCACCACACTTACATCTAGCGCCTTTGCAGTTGTTGCTGGCATGACTTACAACTTCTTACCTTTTATGACATTGCCGCTCTATGCATCTATCGACCGAATAGATCCACGTACGCTTGAAGCATCTGGGGATCTCTACGCAAATGGATTTACAACTTTCCGCAAAGTTACCTTGCCGCTCTCCATGCCAGGCGTAGTTGCTGGAACTCTACTTACCTTTATTCCTGCTGCAGGCGATTACGTCAATGCGGCAATCTTGGGCAGCCCTCAGACAAAGATGATTGGTAACGTCATTGAGTCGCGCTACTTCAAAATTGTTGATTATCCAACAGCTGCAGCGCTGTCGTTTACCTTGATGGCTGCAATCTTGATCCTTGTCACTGTTTATGTTCGCAAAGCCGGAACCGAGGAGCTTGTATGAAGACTCTCTCGCGTTGGTTTGGCCGTAACCTCATCCGCATCTACGCGGTTGTTGCATTTGCCTATCTCTTTATTCCAGTTGCGTACACCTTTGCATTCTCATTTAATGATTCTGCAAAGAGCAACTTAATCTGGAAAGGCTTCACCTTTGCCAATTGGCAGAATCCTTGTGGTGCACCTGAAGTCTGTAGCGCACTCGGAAATTCAATCAAGATTGGATTCTTGGCGACCTTCTTCTCGACAATTCTTGGCACGATGATTGCATTCGCAATCGGTCGCCATAAGTTCCGCGGTCGCTCATCCACCAACCTCTTAATCTTCTTACCGATGGCAACTCCCGAAATCGTTCTTGGTGCATCTTTGCTATCGCTCTTCCTTGTGTTCCAAATCAACCCAGGCTTCTGGCCCACAGTGATTGCACACGTTGTTTTCTGTATCTCATTCGTTGTGGTGACAGTCAAGGCACGTATTGCCTCGCTTGATCCTCGCCTTGAACAAGCTGCAATGGATCTCTATGCCAACGAACGCGAAACTTTCCGTCGCGTCACACTTCCGCTTGTTGCACCTGGAATCGCAGCTGCAGCCCTTCTGGCATTTAGCCTCTCGTTCGATGATTTTATTATTACCAACTTTAACTCTGGCACGATGACAACTTTCCCTAAATTTGTCTACACATCTGCAGCTCGCGGTATTCCAGCGCAAGCAAATGTCATCGGGTCAGCTATGTTCTTCCTTGCTCTCGCAATTGTGATCATCGGACAATTTGTAGGACGCAAGCGCAAAGTTTCATGACGCGTGAGCTGGTAATCCTGGGATCAACAGGATCCATAGGAGTCCAAGCGCTCGAGATTGTTGATGCAAACCCATCTCTCTTTACCGTAACCGCGATAACGGCTGCGGGATCAAACCCAGATTTACTCATCGAGCAAGCTAAGAAATACAAGGTAAAGATTGTTGGCGTTACAAAGAACGCACAAGTCATACGCGATGGCCTTCCTGGTGTTCAGGTTATCGATGGTCCAGGAGCATCCACTGAAATTGCAGCAATCACCTGCGATGTGGTGCTTAATGCAATCACCGGATCCATCGGATTAGCGCCAACGCTTGCTGCACTCGATGCAGGAAATCGAGTAGCGCTTGCAAATAAAGAGTCGCTCGTTGCTGGTGGCGATTTGGTTATTTCTAGAGCAAAAGAGGATCAATTACTGCCAGTTGATTCCGAACACTCTGCTATCTGGCAGGCGCTCATCGGCGAGAAGAAGTCAGAGATTTCAAAACTTATTTTGACTGCAAGTGGTGGCCCATTCCGCGATCGCGAAGACCTTTCTCAAGTAACTCTTCAGGAGGCACTTGCCCACCCAACATGGGCGATGGGCCCAGTTGTCACAATTAACTCTGCTTCTCTGATGAATAAGGGCCTTGAGATAATTGAAGCCCATTATCTCTTTGATATTCCATATTCAAAGATTGAAGCGGTGATACACCCGCAATCAGTTGTGCACTCGATGGTCGAATTCGTTGACGGTTCAACAATCGCGCAGGGTTCACCGCCGAATATGAAGGGTCCAATCTCGCTCGCAATTAACTATCCAAATCGAGTGCCTGGCGCGACACAACCAATTGATTGGAAGAGTTCACATACTTGGAACTTCGCACCCATCGACGATAAGCGCTTTCCGGCGATCGCCCTTGCGCGTCGTTGTGGTGAAATTGGGGGAGGACTCCCAGCAATTTTTAATGCTTCTAACGAAGTTGGTGTGCAAGCCTTCATCAATGGCGAGATCTCCTTTATAGCAATTATCGATGTCGTGAGCGCGACTGTGGATAAACTCAACACAGCTGGTGCGCAAAAGCTACGTGATCTTGGTGATGTCAGTGCGATAGAAGAAGATGCTCGACGTATCGCACTCGAAAATGTAAAGAAGGTTGTTGCTTAATGGAAATTCTCGGAATCCTCGCATTTGTTGTTGCGCTCTTGTTTTCAGTGATGGTTCACGAATTCGGTCATTACTTAACTGCTAGAAAATTTGGAATGCGTGTATCCGAATTCTTCCTTGGCTTCGGAAAACGAATCTGGTCATTTACTCGAGGAGAAACTGAATTCGGAGTAAAAGCGATTCCTGCAGGCGGTTACTGCCGCATCGAAGGTATGACTCCCAGCGATCAGATGCCAGAGGGTGAAGAAGGACGCGCATTCTTTGCAGCATCATCGCTCAAGAAACTTATTGTGCTCGGCGCTGGATCCTTTGCCCATTTTGCCCTTGGATTTTTACTTATCTTCTCAATATTCTTTGCAGTTGGTTATCAAGCACTTCTTCCAGATATCACTGAAGTCTCACCGAAATCGGCAGCAGAAGTTGCAGGATTTAAAGCTGGCGATCGCATTCTGACAATCGATAAGGATGAAGTAGATAATTGGGCTAGCGACTCCAAGAAGATTGCCCAGTCAAAAGGTCGCGAGATTACATTTACGGTAAAGCGTGGCAACGAGGTTCTTACTCTCAAGGCAAGTCCTCAATACATCGAAGAGGAGCAACTCTATCTCCTTGGTGTGGTTACTAAAGTCGGAATCAAGCGAGAAGGATTTCTGCCTGCAATAGGCGATGCTTCTACCGCCTCATGGGCACTTGCCCGCGAATCTGTTAAATCTCTCTTTACGCTACCGACAAAAGTTCCTCAATTAATTCGCCAGACATTTATGGGAGAAGAGCGCGATCCCAATGGCCTCGTGGGGGTTGTTGGTGCTGCTCGAGTATCGGGTGAAGCAGTTGGTAGCGAGAATCTGACAGGCAATCAACGGCTACAAACTTTCATATTGCTCGTTGCAAGTCTCAATATCTTTGTTGGTCTCTTTAATCTCTTGCCACTTCTTCCGCTCGATGGAGGACATATGGCTGTTGCTATCGCCGATGAAATTCGTGCGCTCCTTGCTCGTATTCGAAAGAGGCCGCGCCCTGCCGGAATTGATGTCAATGTCTTAACGCCCATAACAATGGCGGTATTTGTGGTCCTGGCAGTTCTTACAGTTGTGCTCCTTGTGGCAGATATTGTTAATCCAATCTCGCTCGGCCTCTGATCTTTAGCGAGATTTCACGAGATAGGGCAGAATACGCTTTATGGTTGATCTCGGAATCCCAAGCGCACCTCCACCAACACTGCATCCCCGTCGCAAGACTCGCCAGCTCAAGGTCGGAAGCGTCGGAGTAGGTTCAGAATCTCAGGTCAGCGTTCAATCGATGTGTACAACTCTCACATCTGATGTCAATGCAACCTTGCAGCAGATTGCTGAGCTCACAGCGTCTGGATGTCAGATTGTTCGCGTTGCAGTTCCATCACAAGATGATGCAGATGCACTTGCGCAGATTGCAAAGAAATCTCAGATTCCAGTAATTGCAGATATTCACTTTCAACCAAAGTACATCTTTGCGGCAATTGATGCTGGCTGCGCCGCAGTTCGAGTAAATCCTGGCAATATCAAGCAATTTGATGACAAGGTTAAGGAAGTTGCAAAGGCCGCAGGAGATGCAGGAATTCCAATTCGCATTGGAGTTAATGCGGGTTCCCTAGATCCACGACTTCTTGCAAAGTATGGCAAAGCAACTCCGGAAGCACTTGCAGAATCTGCGCTCTGGGAAGCATCACTCTTTGAAGAACATGGCTTCGGGGATATCAAAATTTCTGTCAAGCACCACGATCCTGTAACGATGGTAAATGCCTACAGAATTTTGGCGGCAAAGTGCGACTACCCATTACACCTTGGCGTAACCGAAGCTGGTCCAATCTTCCAGGGAACGATTAAATCTGCGACAGCATTTGGAATTCTTCTTGCAGAAGGTATCGGCGACACAATTCGCGTCTCATTATCAGCACCGCCTGTAGAAGAGGTGAAGGTAGGAATCTCAATCCTTGAATCTCTTAATTTACGTCAACGTAAACTTGAGATTGTTTCTTGTCCTTCATGCGGTCGCGCACAAGTAGATGTTTACACCCTTGCTGAGAAAGTTCAGGCAGGACTCCAAGGAATGACAGTTCCACTTCGCGTTGCTGTTATGGGTTGCGTTGTAAATGGTCCCGGAGAAGCGCGTGAAGCAGATCTTGGTGTTGCATCAGGAAACGGCAAGGGTCAGATCTTCGTTAAGGGTGAAGTCATCAAGACAGTACCTGAGGCACAGATTGTTGAGACACTTATCGAAGAAGCGATGCGATTAGCTGAAGAGATGGAAGCCGCAGGCGTTGCATCCGGAGTACCTTCCGTCACTACCTCCTAATCGTCCGGTAGGGTTCGCATCATGTTGCGAATGTCCACCCTTTTCTTACGCACGCTCCGTGACGACCCAGCAGATGCTGAAGTTCCAAGTCACAGACTCTTAGTTCGTGCCGGATACATTCGCAGAATCGCTGCAGGCGTTTACTCATGGTTGCCGCTTGGTGTTCTCACTCTTCGCAACATTGAAAACATTGTTCGCCAAGAGATGGATAAGGCAGGCTTTCAGGAAGTTCACTTCCCAGCGTTATTGCCTAAAGATGCATATGAAACAACTGGCCGCTGGAACGATTACGGCCCAGATTTATTTCGATTGCAGGATCGAAAAGGCGCTGATTACTTACTAGGACCTACTCACGAGGAGATGTTTACCTTGATGGTCAAGGGCGAATACTCATCGTATAAAGATCTTCCACTTGCCTTGTATCAGATTCAAACTAAGTATCGCGATGAAGCTCGTCCACGTTCAGGGATTATCCGCGGTCGAGAATTTGTGATGAAAGATTCTTACTCATTTGACCTCACCGATGAAGGCCTCGTCGAGTCATACATGCGCCACCGCGCTGCCTATATTTCAACATTCGATCGCCTGCGCCTGAAGTACAACATCGTCAGTGCAGTATCGGGGGCGATGGGTGGATCTGCATCAGAAGAGTTCTTGGCACCGTGTGAAACTGGCGAAGATACTTATGTCTTGTGCGAGAAGTGTGGCTACGCCGCAAATGTTGAGGCGATGACAACGGTCATTGCTGCAAGTGATTCATCTGGCGTTCCAGCGCTAGAAGTTTTTGATTCCCCAAATACACCAACAATCGACACTCTCGTAGAACTTCTCAATGCAAAGTTCGGTGGGGGATATGACGGGTCGAAGACTTTGAAAAATGTCATGTTGATGGCAGATGAGAAAGCAATCTCCGTTCTTGTTCCAGGAGATCGCGAAGTAGATCTCAAGCGCTTGCAGGCAAACTTGGCTGGCGTTAACGATATCCGCGTTTTTGAAGATGCAGATTTTGCGAAATTCCCAGGACTTGTAAAAGGTTATATCGGACCACAGGATGCAAAGAAGAGCGGAATTACCGTTTATGCAGATCCACGTATTGCACCAGGAACTTCATGGGTAACGGGTGCGAATGCTAAAGATAAGCACGCTCGCAACGTTGTAAGCGGCCGCGATTTTGAAGTAGATCACTACGTCGAAGCTGCCCAGATTAAACAAGGCGATTCATGTCCAAAGTGCGCAACACCGGTCATCATCGATCGCGCAATTGAGATTGGCCATATCTTCCAGCTCGGTCGCAAGTATGCAGATGCACTTAATCTGACAGTGCTTGATCAGAATGGAAAATCTCAGGTTGTGACTATGGGTTCTTATGGAATCGGCGTTTCACGAGCGGTTGCTGCTATTGCAGAACAGAGTTATGACGAGATTGGACTTTCTTGGCCGGTAGAAGTTGCACCCGCAAAGGTGCACGTTGTTGCAACTGGTAAAGAGGATGCAGTCTTCGAAACAGCAGAGAAAATCTCAGCTGAGCTTGAAGCTCGTGGAATTTCAGTGATGATCGATGATCGCCGTGGAACAAGTCCTGGCGTTAAATTTAAAGATGCTGAACTCATTGGAATCCCAATGATTGTCGTTGTCGGTAAGGCTCTCGAGCAAGGTAACGTTGAGGTACGTGTTCGTAAAACCGGCGATAAAGTCGAAATCGCTGTGGCTTCTGCAGTTGATGAAATCGCAAAGACTCTAGCCACTCTGCCATAAAGTGTTGTACGACCTCTCTGCCATAAATCTCGTTCTCCTTGCGCTGGCTATGTTCTTTGCGGGGTTTGTCGATGCAATTGCAGGTGGCGGGGGACTCATTCAGACTCCAGCGATGCTGCTATCGCTTCCAGATCGAGATCCCGTATCAGTTGTGGCGACATCCAAGACCGCCGCCTTCTTTGGAACGTCAACTGCTGCAATCAAGTATCGAAAACATATTAAAACCGATTCACGACTGCTCCTTGCGATGGTTATTCCAGCCTTTATTGGAGCCTGCTTTGGTTCGCTCCTTGCATCTGAAATCTCGCCAGAGAGTTTCAAGAGCTCTATCTTCTTTATGATGATTGCCATCTTTATCTACACCTTGTTTAAGCCAGATCTCGGAAAAGTTCACGTTGAGAAACATTCGCCAGGCAAACTAATGGCAATCGGTGCTGTCGCAGCTTTCTCAATAGGTTTTTATGATGGATTGATTGGACCAGGTACTGGCACCATGTTGATGATTGCACTGGTTGCCATTATGGGCTTCGCCTTTGTTGGAGCTTCGGCAATAGCGAAGGTAGTAAATGCAACGACCAATCTCGCGTCGATTATCGTCGTAGGTCTGAAGATTGGAATTCTTTGGAAACTTGGACTCTTACTAGGAATCGCTAACCTCGCAGGCGGATATACAGGTTCGCTCATGGCAATTAAGAAGGGTTCTGGTTTTATCCGAATCTTCTATCTCATTGTGACGGGGTTACTCATTCTGCGACTTGGATACTCGCTCTACTTAGAGTAAATTTGGCTCCGCACCACAACTTAATAACAATCGAATAGGACGGCAGAACCATGGCTTTAAAAAATCAGATCTCTGAACTCATAACTCCGGCGCTACACCAAGCTGGATATTTCCTTGAAGATATAAATATCGTAAGCCCCGGTCAGCACCGCATCGTTACTGTCATTGTCGATGGTGAGAGCGGACTCAATCTTGATCAAGTTACTGTCGCATCAAAGCTTGTCTCTGAACTACTCGATGAAGCGCCATTCATGGGTGAGACCCCATTTACCTTAGAAGTTACTTCACCCGGAATCGATCGCCCACTTACTCTTCCACGCCACTTTGCAAAGAATGTTGACCGCCTTTTGAAAGTGACAAAGAACGATGGCGTTGTCGTTACAGGCAGAATCCGCTCAAATACTGGAAATGATGTAACTCTAGAAGTTGCCGAGAAGAAGGAAGTTAAAGAAGTTACGGTTGCTCTTGCTGATATCAAGCGAGCAACAGTTGAAATCGAATTCAATCGCAAAGATGGCGATAAAGAATGAGCGTCGATATCCCGTCACTTGTTCAATTAACCGAAGCTAAAGGGATGCCACTTGAACAGTTGATTCAGGCAATAGAGGCAGCGGTTCTAGCCGAGTACGCCGAAACTCCTGAACCAAATAGATATGCCCGAGTTCAGTTAGATCGCGAAACAGGCGTAATCAATATTTTTGTTCCAACATTTAACGAACTTGGCGAACGTGTAAGTGAAGATATTCTCGAAGTTGAAGGCTTTGAGAGAGTTGCAACATCAACAGCACGAAAGACAATTAAGTTTGCGATGCGAGCAACAAACGATGCAGAGATTGTCGGAGAGTTAACGACTTCTGTTGGTGACATCATCTCGGGAATAGTCCAGCAAGGTCGCGATCCAAAGATGATTAACGTCAATCTTGGCCGCATCGAAGGTCGCGTTCCGCCGCAGGAACAAGTACCTGGCGAAGTCTTTAACCATGGTGATCGAATTAAATGTTTTGTTGTTGAAGTGAAGCAAGGGCTGAAAGGTCCAGAAATCATGCTCTCAAGAAGCCACCCCGCACTCGTTAAGCAGCTATTTGCACTTGAAGTTCCTGAAATTCAAGATCGCATCGTTGAAATTATGGGCGTTGCTCGCGAAGCAGGTCATCGAACAAAGATTGCAGTTCGTTCTCATCGCGCAGGTGTGTCACCAAAAGGATCACTTATCGGACCCATGGGTTCACGCGCTCAAGCTGTCATGAATGAATTACAGGGAGAGAAGATTGATATAGTCGATTGGGATGAAGATCCTGCAAAATTTGTAGCTCATGCGCTTGCGCCTGCGAAAGTTACAAGTGTGACAATCGTTGATGAGGCAACACGTTCAGCGAAGGTAGTTGTACCGGATTACCAGCTCTCATTGGCAATCGGAAAAGATGGGCAGAATGCACGTCTTGCCGCACGATTGACCGGCTGGCGAATCGATATTCACCCTGATACACCCGCGTAAAATAGGGAATTCCTGCCTCATTCGGTAGACTGGGGCCATCGCACAAGCGCTCACGTGCACGTGCAATTAACGAAATGGATGCGAAAGATATGAAACTCAAATGAGCTCGTTTACATCATGAGGTCGAACAACTAGGGCTCGCATCCCACAATTTTTTATGCGGGCCAAGACAGGAGAAATGTGTCAAAGGTCCGCGTACACGAGCTAGCAAAGCAGCTCGGTATGGAGAGCAAGGAAGTCCTTGCCAAACTCCAAGAGATGGGCGAATTCGTTCGCTCAGCATCATCAACAGTTGAAGCACCGGTAGTCCGCAAGTTAGTCGCGCTCTATCCAGATGCAAAGCCAGTTGAGGAAAAGAAGCCAGTTAAGAAAGCAGCTGCGAAGAAGACCGCTGCTTCAAAGAAGACGGCTGAAGTAAATCCAGAACTTGCAGCAGAACTTGCAGCAGAGCTCGGTGTAGATCTTGCTGCGCTTAAGGCATCACGCGATGCAGAGAAAGTTGCAGTAGAGGAAGCTAAGGCTGCAGCAAGTGAAGCAGCAGCAACAACACCTGCGACACCAACAACTCCTGCAGCTCCACGTCCAGGAAATAATCCATTCTCAACTGGTGGCGCAGTTCCTCGTCCACCACGTCCAGGAAATAATCCATTCTCAACTGGTGGCGCAGTTCCACGTCCACCACAACGTCCACAAGGAACTGGTGCACCACGTCCAGGTATGACAGGTGCGCGTCCAGGTTCTGTTCGTCCAGGTTTTGCAGCGCGTCCAGGTGCGCCGCGTCCTGCAGGTGCAGGTACAGGATCAGGAAACTATCCACCACGTACCGGTGGAGCTCCAACATCTTCTGGTCCATATCGTTCACAAGGTTCAACTGGTGCACCAGGTGGTGCAGCCGGTGGTCCACAACGTCCAGGTGGCGGTCCTAATCGTCCACCAGGTCGCGGTGGAACTGCAGGTGCATTTGGAAAGAATGCAAGTAAATCTTCAAAGCGTAAGCAGAAGTCTCGTAAGGCGCTGCGCGAAGAATTCGACAATATGCAGGCACCACAACTTGGTGGCGCAGTTATTCCTCACGGTGATGGAAAGACAAATATTCGTATGCGTCGCGGTGCATCACTCGCTGACTTTGCCGAAAAGATTGGTGCAGATCCAGCAGCACTCGTAGCAGCGCTATTCCACTTAGGCGAAATGGTTACTGCTACACAATCTGTAGATGCTGATACCTTCGAAATTCTCGGTGCACAACTCGGTTATGTCATCGAAGTTGTCTCTCCAGAAGAAGAAGACCGTGAACTCTTGCAGGGATTCGATATCGATTTAGCTGCAGAACTCAGCGACTTTGATGAAGAGAACCTCACCCCACGTCCACCAGTAGTAACAGTTATGGGTCACGTTGACCACGGTAAGACATCGCTTCTCGATGCTATCCGCAAGACTGAAGTTATCAAGGGTGAAGCTGGTGGAATTACTCAGCACATCGGCGCATACCAAATCCACCACGATCATGATGGCGTTAACCGCGCAATTACATTTATCGATACACCAGGTCACGAAGCGTTTACCGCAATGCGTGCCCGTGGTGCGAAGGTAACTGATATTGCAGTCCTCGTAGTAGCTGCAGATGATGGAATTATGCCGCAGACAATTGAAGCGCTTAATCACGCTCAAGCTGCAGATGTTCCAATCGTTGTAGCCGTTAACAAGGTTGATAAGGAAGGTGCGAACCCAGATAAGGTCCGCCAGCAATTAACCGAGTACAACTTGATCGCTGAAGAGTATGGCGGAGACACAATCTTCGTAAACGTTTCTGCGAAATCTGGTTTGGGCGTCAATGATCTTATTGATTCAATCTTGCTTACTGCAGATGCAGCTATCGATCTTCGTGCTGTCGCACTTGATGTTGCTCGTGGTGTTGCAATTGAAGCTCACCTTGACCGTGGCCGTGGACCAGTTGCAACGATGCTTGTTCAGCGCGGAACACTTCGCGTCGGAGATGCAATCGTTGCCGGTGGCTCATTCGGTCGCGTTCGTGCGATGCATGATGAAGATGGAAATAACGTTGAAGAAGCGGGTCCATCTCGTCCAGTGCAGGTTCTCGGATTTACATCTGTGCCAAATGCAGGAGATACATTCCTCGTTGCAGAAGATGACCGTACTTCACGTCAGATTGCTGAAAAGCGTCAGGCTGCAGAACGTAACGCTCAATTGGCCAAGGCTCGCAAGAAAGTCTCACTTGAAGACTTCATGGAGCAATCAAAGATCTCCACTCTTAATCTCATCCTCAAGGGTGACGTTTCCGGTTCTGTTGAAGCCCTCGAAGATGCACTCATGCAGCTTGATGTCGGAGCGGAAGTTGATCTTCGCGTTATCCACCGCGGCGTAGGAGCGATTACCAAGAGCGATATCACTCTTGCATCTGCTTCGACTGCTGTAGTGATCGGCTTTAACGTTAAGCCAGAGCCACAGACTGCAATTTACGCAGATCAAGAAGGCGTCGAAGTTCGCTTCTACTCAGTTATCTATAACGCAATCGAAGAGATTGAGCTATCGCTTAAGGGACTTCTTAAGCCAGAGTTCGAAGAAGTTGTACTCGGTAACGCCGAAGTACGCGACCTCTTCAAATCTTCAAAGGTTGGCACAATCGCTGGTTCTATCGTTACCGATGGAATCATCCGACGCAATGCAAAGGCTCGCGTTATTCGCGCTGGAGCAACAATTGCCGAAGAGGTCACAATCGAATCTCTCAAGCGATTTAAGGATGATGCAACTGAAGTCCGCGAGGGCTTTGAGTGCGGTATCGGCGTCGGTAAGGGTGCAGATCTACAAGTCGGAGACATCATTCAGGTCTTCGAGATGCGTGAGAAGAAGCGCGCATAACCATGGGAAATTCACACCGCAGCCAGAAGGTTGCAGATCGCATCAAGGTAGTAGTGGCACAGCTGCTTGAGACAAAGATAAAAGATCCGCGTCTTGGCTTTGTCACTGTTACCGATGCTCGTGTTACTGGAGATCTTCAGAATGCATCCATCTTCTACACCGTACTTGGTGGAGAAGATGAGAGATCTGCAACGGCTGCGGCCCTTGAATCAGCGAAAGGCGTTATTCGAAGTGCTGTTGGTAAAGATCTCGGCACACGAATTACGCCATCACTTGAATTCATTCTCGATGGATTGCCAGAATCTGCAAAGGCTCTAGACACACTCCTTGCGCGAGTACACGAGCTCGATGCCGAAGTTGCAAAGGCTCGTGAGAATGCAAAGCCAGTCGTTGAAGATGCTTATAAGCCAGCTCGCATCGTTGAAGATAAATTCAATAACTAATGAGCGATGGATTCCTAGTTGTAGATAAAACTGGGGGAATGACGAGCCACGATGTTGTGGCAGTTGGTCGTAAAGCACTCGGTACACGCAAAGTTGGTCACGCCGGAACACTAGATCCAATGGCGACAGGAATCCTTGTTCTGGGCTTCGGTAATGGAACTCGTTTGCTGCAGTACATCACCGATGGCGATAAGTCTTATGTAGCAACAATTGTTCTCGGCGCTTCCACAGTTACCGATGACTCTGAAGGTGAAATTCTTGAATCAATTGACGCCTCTAAAGTTGAAGGCGCTGAGATAAAGAGAGTACTTGCAACAATGGTTGGAACAATTGCCCAGCGCCCTTCATCGGTATCTGCAGTAAAGGTCGGGGGAGAACGTGCTTACGATCGAGTGCGTGCTGGGGAAACCTTTGAACTCGCAGCCCGTGAAGTAACTATCTCTCAATTGGATGTTCTTGCTATCCGCCAGCTGGATTCAACTACAGAAGTAGATATTGAAGTCACGTGTTCTGCCGGAACATTTATCCGTGCGATTGCACGAGATCTTGGGGCCGAACTTAAAGTTGGTGGGCATTTGAGTGCACTTCGTCGCACACGTGTTGCAGGATTTACTCTCGATTCTGCTGTCTCATTCGATGATCTCAAGGCCCAGAAATTCAATGCACTTGGTCTAGCTGATGTAGCTCGTACAACTTTTGTTGTTCGCGAGCTCACTCTTGATGAAGTTCAAGAACTTTCATTCGGGCGGCCACTTGCAGAGAATGGCCACACGCAAATTACAGCAGCACTCTCTCCAGATAACCGACTCATTGCCCTTCTCAAAGATGAGGGCGCGAAGGCGAAACCTATTGCCGTCTTTGCGGCTGCGAACTAGATAAGGCAAGATTGGAATATGTCTGAGACAAACGTCGTAGTTATCGGCGTATTTGATGGAGTCCATAAGGGACACCAGCAACTTCTCAACCGTGCAAAAGAGATTGCAGGCGGACGTTCAATTGTTGCTCTCACATTTGATCCGCATCCCACAACAGTCTTTGCTCCCGATAAAGCTCCGACTTTGCTCACCACATTAGCTGATCGAGTTGAACTCTTGAAGATTCACAATGCAGATCAGGTCGCTGTAATGAAGTTCAATGAGAAGTTTGCTGCAATGTCACCCGAAGACTTTGTCTCTACTGTGCTAGTCAATCAGCTCCATGCAAGTACCGTCATCGTGGGAAAGAATTTCACTTATGGACACAAGGCGGCTGGAAATGTAGAAACTCTGACTAAGGCAGGGCTAACGCAAAACTTCACAGTCGATGCGCAAGAACTTAAATCTGATTCTTCAGTTATCTCATCTTCACGCATTCGGGCTCTTGTCATTGAGGGCAAAGTGGAAGAGGCGCGCGAACTCTTATCAAGGCCACACCGCCTCGATGGAGTTGTGGTGCACGGCGAAAAACGTGGACGAGAGATTGGTTATCCAACCGCTAATCTTGGAAAGATCGAAGGTCAAACTATTCCTGCCGATGGCGTATACGCCGGCTGGCTCACTGTTGGAATTAACTTTTGGCCAGCTGCAATTTCAATCGGCACCAATCCAACATTTGAGGGCGAACGCGGTCGCCAGGTTGAGGCATATGCACTCGACCAAGAAGGACTCGATCTCTATGATAAAAATGCTTCTATCGAATTTGGTTGGTACTTACGACCAACTCTGAAATTCGATAGCTTGGAAGAGCTCTTGGTTCAGATGAAGCAGGATTGCAATAAAGCTCGCGAACTAACCGAGAAATAGGCCTATTTATAGCCTCGATTTCCTTATCGACGGCGCCAAAGGTAAAGTTCACCCTGTCCAACGAGTAATCGATTTCCCGTGATCCAAACCGGGGAGCCTCTTGAACAGTAGTACTGAATGAAAAGGAAATGACATGTCATTAACACCAGAAGTAAAGAAAGAAATCATTGCAAAGTACGGCTCATCAGCTACTGATACAGGAAGCCCTGAAGCTCAGGTCGCTCTGTTGTCACGTCGTATTGAAGACATCACAACACACTTGAAGACAAACCCACATGACCACCACAATCGTCGCGGACTTTTGCTCCTCGTTGGTCGTCGTCGTCGTATTTTGCAGTACCTTGCAAAGACAGATATCAATCGTTATCGCGCAATTATCGAGAAGCTCGGTATTCGCCGCTAATCAAGTAAGAATGTAGTTAGTAAGAACTACACACCGGGAGACATATGGTCCTCGGTAGTGGTTTCCAGATGTGAGCACTAGTTGTTTTGCATCTGTGAACTTCGATCGAAGATTCATTTGTTTCGCCTCGCGTGTAGTTACCGCTTCAAGGTTCATTTAACGTGCCTTGAAAAAGAAGGAAACGAATCAAAGGAGGACCCATGGAGGGTCAAGACGTAAAGACAGCAGTAGCCGTTATCGATAACGGAAAGTTCGGAAAGCGCGAGATCAAGTTTGAAACTGGACGCCTCGCAAAGCAAGCAGCAGGAGCTGCAGCTGTTTATCTAGATGATCAAACAATGATCTTCTCAGCAACAACAGCATCAAAATCACCTAAGGATCAATTCGACTTCTTCCCGCTTACAGTGGATGTTGAAGAGAAGATGTATGCCATCGGCAAGATTCCAGGGTCATTCTTCCGTCGCGAAGGTCGTCCATCAGAAGAGGCAATTCTTACCTGCCGTTTGATTGACCGCCCATTGCGTCCATCATTTATTAAGGGACTTCGTAATGAAGTTCAGATCGTTGTGACAGTAATGGCGCTCGATCCAGATCACATGTACGACGTTATTGCGATCAACGCAGCATCAATGTCTACACAACTTGCAGGTCTTCCATTCTCAGGTCCAATCGGTGGTGTACGTGTTGCACTTATCGAAGGTCAGTGGGTTGCATTCCCTAACCATTCACAGGTTGAGAATGCAGTATTCGACATGGTCGTTGCAGGTCGCGTAACAGCTGATGACGTTGCAATCATGATGGTTGAAGCAGAAGCGACAACTCGCACAATCGGTCTTATCGCTGAAGGTGCAGCTGCACCAACAGAAGAGATCGTTGCGCAGGGTCTTGATGCTGCCAAGCCATTTATCAAGATTCTCTGTGATGCTCAGTCAAAGCTTGCGGCAGTTGCTGCAAAGCCAACAGCTGAATTCCCAGTCTTCTTGGATTACCAGGATGATGTATTTGCAGCGGTAGAAAAGGCTGCAAAGGATGATCTTGCAAAGGCTCTTACAATCTCAGGAAAGCAAGAGCGCGAGACAAAGATCGACGAAATTTCAGCAGCAACTAAGGAATCAGTCTCTGCCGCCTTTGAAGGTCGCGAGAAGGAAATTCCTGCAGCATTCCGTTCTCTCACAAAGAAGCTTGTACGTCAGCGTGTACTTCGCGACAAGATTCGTATCGATGGTCGCGGTCTTCGCGATATCCGTGCGTTATCTGCTGAAGTTGAGGTTATTCCTCGCGTTCACGGCTCTGCAATCTTCGAACGTGGAGAGACACAGATTCTTGGCGTAACAACACTGAACATGCTTAAGATGGAACAACAGCTCGACACAATGAGCCCAGAGACATCTAAGCGTTACATGCACAACTACAACTTCCCACCATATTCAACTGGTGAAACAGGTCGCGTAGGAACTCCTAAGCGTCGCGAAATCGGACACGGTGCACTCGCTGAGCGTGCACTTCTTCCAGTTCTTCCAACTCGCGAAGAGTTCCCTTACGCAATCCGTCAGGTCTCTGAAGCACTTGGTTCAAATGGATCAACATCTATGGGTTCTGTCTGTGCATCAACACTTTCAATGCTTCAAGCTGGCGTGCCACTTAAGGCGCCAGTTGCAGGTATTGCAATGGGTCTGATCTCAGATACTGTCGATGGCAAGGTCGAGTACGTAGCCCTTACAGATATTCTCGGTGCAGAAGATGCATTCGGAGATATGGACTTTAAGGTTGCAGGTACAAAGGACTTCGTTACAGCTCTACAGCTTGATACAAAGCTCGATGGAATTCCTGCATCAGTTCTTGCTGGCGCACTTCACCAGGCAAAGGAAGCGCGTCTTGCGATTCTTGATGTCATGAACGAGGCAATCGATACACCTGATGAGATGAGCCAATACGCTCCTCGCATCATCTCTGTAAAGATTCCAGTCGATCAGATTGGTGCAGTCATCGGACCTAAGGGCAAGATCATCAACCAGATCCAAGATGAAACTGGCGCAGATATCTCAATTGAAGATGATGGAACCATCTACATCGGTGCAACCGATGGACCTTCAGCTGAAGCAGCTCGCGCACAGATCAATGCAATTGCTAACCCACAGATGCCAGAAGTTGGAGAGCGCTACCTCGGAACCGTTGTAAAGCTCGCAACATTCGGTGCATTTATCTCATTGATGCCAGGTAAAGATGGCTTGCTCCACGTATCTCAGATTCGCAAGATGCATGGCGGAAAGCGCATTGAAAACCTTGAAGATGTCATGAAGGTTGGCGACAAGATTCAGGTAGAAATCGGCGAGATTGATCCAAAGGGCAAGCTCTCTCTGGTTCCTGTTCTCGAAGATGGAACAACACCAGCTGCTGAATAAATGTCAGTAAAGCGCTCAGTTCACTCAAGTGGTCTGCGCATTGTTACGGAAGAAGTTCCGTCAGTGCGCAGCGCCGCTGTGGGAATTTGGGTCAATGTAGGTTCTCGTGATGAAGCACCGGCTACGGCTGGTGCTTCTCACTTTTTAGAGCATCTGCTCTTTAAAGGCACCACGAGCAGAACTGCTCTAGAGATTTCCTCATCAATCGAATCTGTCGGCGGTGAGATGAATGCATTTACATCGAAGGAGTACACCTGCTTCTACGCACGTGTCATCGATACAGATTTACCAATGGCCATTGATGTTGTCAGCGATCTGATTACCTCTTCGATTGTCACAACCCTCGATGTCGATGCCGAGCGCAAAGTAGTTCTAGAAGAAATCGCTATGCGTGATGATGACCCAAGTGATTTGGTCCATGATCTCTTTAGCGATACTTATTACGGCGATACTCCCATTGGTCGCCCAATCCTAGGAACCGTGGATTCAATACGAGGGATGTCTCGTAATACAGTCTTTAACTACTATAAGAAGAAGTACCTTCCACAAGATTTAGTTGTCGCTGTTGCTGGAAATATCAAACATAAGCGCGTAGTTGCGATGGTCGAAGAAGCCCTTTCACGAGATAACTTCCTCGATGTTATGGCCGCGCCTGTTATTCGCCCAAATACAGTCGTTAGAAATTCCAAGCAGCAAGCTGTAGGCCTTCTCTATAAGAAGAGCGAACAAGCTCATATGTTCTATGGGATGGAAGGTGTTGCTCGCGCCGATGATCGTAGATTCGCGATGGGCGTCTTATCTGCAGCACTCGGTGGCGGAATGTCCTCACGACTTTTTCAAGAGATTCGCGAGAAGCGCGGCCTTGCTTACTCTGTCTACGCATACGCACAACAATTTGCTGGCTCTGGCGTTCTTGGTTTCTATGCTGGCTGTAATCCAACAAAGGCAATCGAAGTTGTAGAGATTATTAGAAGCGTTGTTGCCGATGTGGCAGATAACGGGATGACGCACGAAGAGATTGAACGCGCAAAGGGCGCAGTGCGAGGCTCGCTAGTTTTAAGCCAAGAAGATACAGGCTCTCGCATGAGCCGAATTGGCAAGAATGAAATTGTTTATGGCCAAGTAATGGACTTTGATGACATTCTCAAGGCGATTTCTCGAGTAAGCGCCCAAGACATTCGCGAAATTGCTAGCGAGTTCTTGGTCAAAACGCCTACCCTTGCACTTGTCGGTCCATTTAAGAATGAATCCAAATTTGAGAAGGTGCTAGGAAAATGATCAAAGTTGCAGTTCTTGGTTCACGAGGCCGTATGGGCGCTGAGGTAGTTAAGGCTGTGCATGAGGCGAAGGATCTCGAACTCGTTGCCGAACTTGATCTGGGAGATTCACTCGACGCTTTGGTTTCCGCAGGTGCTCAAGTAGTTGTTGATTTCACAACGCCAGATTCTGTTATGGCCAACCTAGAGTTTGTGATTTCAAAGAATATTCATGCCGTTATCGGCACAACAGGTTTTGATGATGCACGAATTGCAAAGATCAAGAGCTTGCTCTCGACATCGAAATCAGGCGTACTGATTGCTCCTAACTTTGCAATTGGTGCTGTCTTAATGATGGAGTTTGCAACGAAGGCTGCGAAGTACTTTGAATCAGCAGAAATCATCGAACTTCATCACCCAAATAAGGTTGATGCACCATCAGGAACAGCGGCGCGCACGGCAGAACTCATGTCTGCAGCGCGCAAGGAAGCTGGTTTATCGGCAGGTCCAGATGCAACAACAACGTCACTCGATGGTGCTCGTGGTGCAACAGTCGGACAGATTCCTGTTCACTCAGTTCGCTTGCGAGGATTAGTTGCTCACCAAGAAGTTCTCCTTGGTGGCATCGGAGAAACGCTCACAATTAGACACGACTCAATCGATCGAGTTGGTTTTATGCCAGGTGTATTACTTGGTGTTCGTCAGGTTGTTAATCATCCAGGGCTGACATTCGGCCTTGAGAATTTCATGTAAGGAGCCACCATGGCACAAGCAGATATCACAATGTATGGCGCCGATTGGTGCGGAGATTGCCGTCGATCAAAGCGACTCTTTGAAGAGTTAGATGTTCAGGTCAATCACATCGATGTTGAAGTAGATAAATCAGCTGCTGCAAAGGTCGTTGAAATCAATGGGGGAGCGCAATCAATTCCTGTCATTGTCTTCTCTGATGGAACTCACCTGACAGAGCCTTCAGATAATGATTTGAAGGCAAAACTCACTGCTCTGGGCATTATTTAAAATCTAATTGGCTTTAAATTCTATATAGAACTGCTGAAGTAATTGCAGCAGAAATTACGACAACAAAGTAAGGCGCCTTAAGTGCTAGCGCGATAATCGCAACGCTAACTCCTGCCAGGCGTTGATCAATGACCCACTTACCGTCCTGAGTAATTGTCTGCACTCCCACTAAGGCGCTCAAAAGTGCAATCGGTATCAATGTGTTAATGCGCAACATTCGCGGATTAGTGAGGTACTTCTCTGGAACGCTATGCCCTAAATATTTGAGCAAGAATGCCAGGGCGCTTGTGCCGATAACGCCAATCCACAGCGCGCTCATCTAGCGCACCTTCCAGCCGAAGGCAGCTGCAAGGAGCGCCGTTGCGATGATTGGTAAACCCGCAGAGATAAATGGAGATAGAAGCACTGCAAGAAGAATTGAAGAAACCGCAAGGGTTCTTTCGAGCTTTCCTGTAAGTCGTGGCCACACAAGTCCCAGGAATGCTGCAGGAACCGCGGCATCGAGTCCCCAAGAAGATGGATCGCCCATGGCTTGTGCGCCTAGCGCTCCAAGAAGCGTGAAGAAATTCCAGAAGATATAGACACCAAAACCTGTAAGCCAGAAGCCCGCCTTCATTGCGTCTGTGCCAAGGTTCTCTTGCCCAACTGCAACACCTGTTGATTCATCGATTGTCACTTGTGCTGCAACGATTCTCTTTAATCCACGCACCTTAAGAATGGGCGCCATTCGTAACCCATACAAACCATTTCGAATTCCAAGGAGAGATGCCGTTGCAATTCCAGAGATTGCACTTCCACCGGCTCCCATTACGCCAACAATTGCGAATTGAGATGCTCCAGAGAAGGTCAATAGTGAGAGAAGAGAAGTCTGCAGAAGTGAGAATCCGGCGGCAATACTTGCAGCGCCAAATGCAGTTCCATAGAGGCCAACTGTAAAGGAGACGCTCAGACTCTGGGTTGCGGTGGTGCGGTTCACTCTGGACACGCGGACATTCTGCCCTAGATATCCATAAAGGGTAGGGGGGTTAAAAGATAAGGTGCGCTCATGTCTGAAACAGTGATCTTTAGAGACGATGTATCGGTAGAACTCATCAAAGCAAGTGCAAGCGATGCAGATGTCATTTGGGCCGCCCGTGTATCAACTGCTGGCGAGCAGTCGATGGATGAGATCGGCGAAGATCCAGCACGTTCTGCAGGACTCATCAATTATCTTGCACGTGAACGTCACGGTTCACCTTTTGAGCACACATCGATGACCTTCTTCGTCTCAGCTCCAATCTTTGTATTCCGTGAATTTATGCGTCATCGCATCGCGTCTTACAACGAAGAGTCAGGCCGCTATCGCGAACTTAAGCCCGTTTTCTATATTCCATCTAAGGAACGTAAATTAGTTCAAGTTGGAAAAACTGGTGCTTACACATTTGAGGATGGCACCCCAGAGCAATTCGAAATTTCCGTCAAGGCGATGAAGGATGCTTACCTCATTGCATACGACTCCTATCAAAAGATGCTTGAAGCTGGAGTTGCGCGCGAGGTTGCTCGTGTAGTACTTCCTGTTGCAACGTACTCTTCAATGTATGTCACGATGAACGCCCGCGCACTGATGAATTTCTTATCACTTCGCACCGCCCGCGAAGGATCGCATTTTCCAAGCTATCCTCAGCGAGAAATTGAGATGGTTGCAGAAAAGATGGAAGCGGAATTTGCGAAATTAATGCCTCTCACCTACGGGGCATTTGAAAAATCTGGTCGTATCGCGCCTTAAGCGATAAGATTCCCAGATGAGTATCAAGCCCCCTTTCGGCCGCTTAATTACGGCGATGGTCACCCCATTTGATAAAGATGGAGCGATTGATTGGGACGGCGTTGCAAAACTTGCTCAACATCTCGTTGATACTGGCCACGACGGAATTGCCGTTAACGGTACGACTGGCGAGGCGCCAACAACGAAATCATCTGAGAAGCTCGAGATCATTAAAGTCGTTAAGAGCGTTGTTGGAGAGAAGATCACCGTACTTTCAGGTGCAGGCGATAATGAAACTTCTTATACAGTCGAACAAGCAAAGCGTTCACAAGATGCGGGCGCAGATGGTTTGCTCGTCGTAACTCCTTATTACAACAAGCCACCACAGGCTGGTATCGAAGCACACTTCCGCGCAGTTGCTGCGGCAACCGATCTTCCCATCATGATGTATGACATTCCTGGACGTACCGGTGTAGAAATCGAATCTGACACAATCGTAAAACTCTTTGAAACGGTTGAAAATATCGTTGCACTTAAAGATGCAAAGGGAAATATCGCTGCAACCTCATGGGTAATCAAGCGATGCGCAGTTCCTGTCTATTCAGGAGATGACATTCTCAACCTTCCTTTCCTATCTGTCGGGGCCGTTGGTTTCGTCTCGGTTTGTGGCCATACAGTTGGAAATCAACTCAAGGCGATGCTCGATGCCTGGTTTGCAGGCGATTCATCTCGCGCACTTGAGATTCATCAAGAGTTATTGCCGGTCTTTACCGGAACATTCCGCACGCAGGGTGCAATTTTGACCAAGGCAGCGATGTCTCTCATGGGTCTTCCCGGAGGAACAACTCGTCTGCCACTTGTTGATGCAACCGATGCACAGATCGCGCAACTGCGCATTGATCTCGCTGCAGGTGGCGTCACACTCAAGAATTAATCTATGACTCAACATCCACACCCAAATCTAGGTACGCCCGGCAAGTTAGCTAAAGATGCTCTGCGCATAGTCGCGCTCGGTGGAATCTCTGAAATCGGTCGCAATATGACCGTCTATGAAATAAATGGCAAACTTCTTATTGTCGATTGCGGAGTCTTATTTCCAGAAGATAATCAACCAGGAATTGATCTCATCTTGCCGGACTTTAGCTATATTCGGGATCGCCTCGATGATGTAGTTGGACTCTTTCTTACACATGGCCACGAAGACCATATCGGTGCCGTTCCGTATCTCCTACGCGAACGCGGCGATATTCCAATCTACGGATCACCGCTCACAATTGCTTTGATTTCAGCTAAATGTAAAGAGCACAGAATCTCACCTCTTACTCGCGAAGTTCGTGAAGAAATGCGTGAAGATGTCGGACCATTCGAACTTGAATTTGTTGCCGTAAACCACTCGATTCCCGATGCACTTGCAGTTGCAATTCATACCAAGGCCGGAACTGTTCTGCACACGGGCGATTTCAAGATGGATCAACTACCTCTCGATGGGCGAATTACAGATCTACGCACCTTCGCTCGTTTAGGCGAGGAAGGCGTCGACTTATTCTTAGTCGATTCCACCAATGCAGATATCCCTGGCTTCACCCCATCTGAGCGCGAGATCATGCCTGCTCTCAATCGAGTTATCGCATCTACTAAGCGCCGCGTCATCGTTGCTTCATTTAGCTCTCACGTTCACCGAGTTCAGCAAGTTATCGATACCGCTGCAATGCATAATCGCAGAGTCGCCTTTATCGGCCGTTCGATGATTCGCAATATGAAGATTGCTCAAGATATGGGATACCTCAACGTTCCATCCGGAATTCTCTTCGATGCTCGCGAACTCGATAACTACGATGATCGCGTTGTTCTTATTTGTACCGGCTCACAAGGTGAACCGATGGCCGCTCTTTCGCGTATGGCAAATGGTGATCACCAGATTCGGGTTGGTGACGGAGATACAGTCATCCTGGCTTCATCACTTATTCCTGGAAATGAAAATTCAGTCTTCAGAGTAATCAACGAGCTCACTCGATTTGGTGCAAAGGTCGTCCATAAAGCCAATGCGATGGTCCACGTCTCTGGCCACGCGGCAGCAGGAGAGCTTCTCTACTGCTACAACATCGTCAAACCTAAATATGTCATGCCTGTTCATGGCGAATGGCGACATCTCAAAGCCAATGCTGAAATTGCAATCGAATCTGGAGTTCCTCGCGAGAACGCCTTCATTATTGAAAATGGAATCGTTGTAGATCTGATCAATCACGAGGCTGAGGTTGTTGGATCTGTTCCATGTGGATTTGTCTATGTCGATGGCGGAAGCATCGGAGACATTACTGAGTCATCACTGAAGGATCGAAGAATTTTGGGTGAAGAAGGATTTATCTCTGTCATCGTGGTCATCGAATCACAGACCGGAAAAATTGTCGCCGGCCCTGATATTCATGCGCGAGGATTTAATGAAGATGAAGCGCTCTTTGATGAAGTCAAGGGACAGATCGAAAAAGCACTTACAGCCGCTGTTGCAGAAGGAGTCAATGGAACGCATCAACTTTCGCAAGTTGTTCGTAGAACAATCGGGGGATGGGTCGGCCAGAAACACCGCCGTCGTCCGATGATTGTTCCTGTAGTCGTAGAGGTATAAACGGCGCGCCTAAGCAGCGATAAAAAACACTCCACCTAAGATTGAAGGTGTGGCTAGGAAAAAATCTCGCAGCAAATCAGGCTCAATAGTTTCAGCTATTGGGTCAGGAGTTGCTGCATCCTGGCGCTTTCTCGCTAAATCTCTCGGCGCTGCAATTAGGTTTGTCGCTCGCGGTGCACGAGATTTAGATCCAGAGCATCACCGTGACGGTGCTGCGCTTCTCGTTCTCATTCTCTCCCTTGCAGCTATCGCTGGCACTTGGTTTCATGCAGATAACTTTGTTGGTAGAAATCTTTACTCTCTCTTCTACGGTGCATTTGGTCGCATAGGAGTTCTCACACCGCTTGTATTGATCTACTTTGCAATTCGACTCTTTAGAAAGCCAGACGACAGTCATGTGACAGGTCGAATCACCATCGGAGCGATTACTTTAATAATTAGCGCATCTGGATTGGCCCATCTACTTAATGGTTCACTGGGTTCTACGAATCCGATGGGCGCAACTGCAATTCGTGAAGGTGGCGGATTGCTCGGATATTGGGTCTCAAAGCCACTTGTGGCTCTTATGACTTCTCTGCTGGCCTACCCATTGTTACTTGCAGTTTTTTTCTTTGGAATTCTGATAATTACAGCTACTCCTATTTCAAAAGTTGGTTCAAAGCTCAGAGTAATTCTGGTCTGGCTCTGGTCAAAGAAGCCAAGGCGTAATGGGGAAGATTTTGAAATTACTGATACGCCGCCATTTGAATCTCCAGTGGTGGCCTGGAATGCCAATTCAGATGATGGGCCAGATGATGAGATCAGCGAAGATGAGTTCGATGAGGAATTCACGGTTGAGATTCCAAAAGCACCTCTTGATGCCCAGCTGCAGCCAGCCCCCAAGAGCGATAAACGGCCAGAGCAGTTGCTGCTTACGAGCGATACTAAATATGAACTTCCTTCTCAAGACTTACTCAAACTTGGTCCTGCAGCTAAGGCCAAGAGCAAAGCAAACGAGACAGTCGTTGCATCACTTACCGAAGTCTTTAAGCAGTTTGATATTGATGCAGTTGTAACCGGATTCATGCGAGGCCCAACTGTTACACGCTATGAAGTTGAGCTTGGAAATGCAGTAAAAGTGGAACGAATCACTGCGCTCTCAAAGAATATTTCTTACGCTGTCGCAAGTAGCGAAGTTCGAATTCTCTCGCCAATTCCGGGTAAATCTGCCGTGGGAATTGAGATTCCCAACGCCGACCGCGAAATCGTTGCACTCGGCGATGTCATGCGATCAAGTGTTGCGGGGCAAGACCATCACCCAATGCTTGTTGCGCTGGGTAAAGATGTAGAAGGTAATTTCGTTTGTGCAAACTTGGCAAAGATGCCTCACCTTCTTGTAGCTGGAGCTACGGGTGCAGGAAAATCATCGATGATTAATGCCATGATTACATCAATCCTCATGCGTTCTACACCTGATGATGTTCGCCTGATTTTGATCGACCCAAAGCGTGTAGAACTCACTGCATATGAAGGAATCCCGCACCTCATTACACCAATCATTACAAATCCAAAGAAGGCAGCTGATGCGCTGACTTGGGTTGTTCGTGAGATGGATCTTCGTTACGAGGATCTTGCGACATTTGGATTCCGCCATATCGATGATTTCAATAAAGCTGTGCGGGCAGGGAAAGTTGTTGCACCGCCAGGATCAGATCGCGTTGTTGAACCGTACCCATACCTACTTGTAATCATTGATGAACTTGCGGATTTGATGATGGTTGCTGCTCGCGAGGTTGAAGAGTCAGTGGTGCGCATTACCCAGCTCGCACGCTCTGCAGGTATTCACTTAGTTCTTGCAACGCAACGTCCTAGCGTTGATGTTGTTACAGGTCTCATTAAGGCGAATGTGCCATCCCGATTATCTTTTGCTACCTCATCATTGGCAGATAGCCGCGTTATTCTCGATAGCCCAGGAGCAGAAAAGTTAATTGGTCAAGGTGATGGATTGTTTATTCCTATGGGTGCCAGCCGCGCCATTCGTATTCAAGGTGCGTATGTTTCAGAGCGCGAGATTGAAGCTGTAACAAATCATGTAAAGAAACAGCTCTCTCCTCGATATCGCGATGATGTAACTCAAGTTGCACAAGCTAATAAGAATCTTGATAAGGAGATCGGTGACGATCTAGAGATTTTGATTCAGGCAGTTGAACTTGTGGTCAGCACTCAATTTGGATCAACTTCAATGTTGCAGAGAAAATTGCGAGTTGGTTTTGCTAAAGCTGGAAGGTTGATGGACCTCATGGAATCCCGAGGTATTGTCGGACCGTCAGAGGGATCCAAGGCGCGAACCGTGATGGTCAAGCCTGATGAAATTGATTCAGTGCTTGCCACGCTTCGCGACTACTAAACCAATATTTTATTAGTGTTGGATTTAGGGGTGAGATGACCCTTCAGGGGTCAAAACGGTATCGCTTGCAAGACTTAGGTATTTAGAATTAGCCCCATGACCACAGGTAGTGAACTACGCGATCGTCGCGAGAGCGCGGGGCTGTCCATCGAACAGCTCGCCTCGCTGACAAGTATTCGCATGGGTCTAATTACCGAGATGGAATCAAATAAATTTACTCACTGCGGCGGCGATACTTATGCTCGCGGACATCTAAAGAATATTGCAATGCGATTAGGACTTGAGTCAAATCACTTTGTAGAAATGTATAACGCCGAACATTCCATGGATCAGCGCGCCATCCATGATCTGCTTGTAGAGAATAACGTTGCTTCAATTCCTCGAGAGGAGAAGACTCTCTCTTGGAAAATTCCAGCTCTGGCATCAGTAGTTGTTCTCTTGATAATCGGCTCTGTGCAAATAGTCATGAGCAATCAGAGCTCAGAAGTAGTCGCACCCATTGTTAAGGAAAGTGCTACACCAACTCCTGTTGCAGAGCCAACTGAATCAGCGACACCAACTCCTGTTGCAGAGCCAACTGAGACATCTGCCGAAGTTGCAGCTCCAGTAACTCTTACGTTATCTGCTGTTCGCGGAAACTCATTTATCAATATCGTGGTGGATGGCAAGAGCGTTCTCAAAGGATCCATCTTCCAAGGTGATGAGAAGAGCTTCACAGGAAAGAGTTCAATCAGCCTTTACTTAAGTAATCCTGCTGGCATTGATGTCACCCACAATGGCAAAGTTTTGGCTCCACTTGGTGGGCAGAATCAAGAAGTTCGTCGAACCTTTAGATAGGTCACCCCTTAACTTTCAATAAGGCTGTAGCATCACCCGCATGTCGCGTACCGTAGCTATAGTCACAATGGGGTGCGCCCGTAACGAGGTTGATTCAGAGGAACTTGCTGGCAGATTGGCAGCCGATGGTTGGACACTTGTTGAAGATGTCGAATCAGCAGAAGTTGCCGTTGTTAATACATGCGGCTTTATCGAATCGGCAAAAAAAGATTCAGTTGATGCACTTCTTGAAGCGAACTCACTGAAAGGTCACGGAACCACAAAAGCGGTCGTGGCAGTTGGGTGCATGGCAGAACGCTATGGAAAAGAGTTAGCCGAGGCACTTCCTGAGGCAGATGCGATTTTAGGTTTTGATGATTACCAAGATATCTCTGAACGCTTGCAATCAATTATCAGCGGAAAAGCACACACACCACACGTTCCACGAGATCGCAGAGCGCTTCTGCCGATCGCACCATCTGAGCGCCCAGCTGCACGCGATGAGAGCTATGCATCCTCACTTGGGGCAGGCGGCTCACTCTTCCGCAAGCGCCTAGGGAACGCGCCTTGGGCACCTCTCAAGATTGCCTCCGGCTGCGATCGACGCTGTTCATTCTGTGCGATTCCATACTTCAGAGGCTCATTTATCTCTCGCCGTCCAACGGAAATTTTGCAGGAGGCTAAGTGGCTTGCTGACAATGGAGTTAGCGAACTCTTTCTTGTCAGCGAAAATACAACGAGCTATGGAAAAGATCTTGGCGATCTCAAGTTAATGGAGAAAATTCTCCACGAATTTACTGAAATCCCAGGTGTCGAAAGAGTTCGCCTTTCCTATCTTCAGCCAGCAGAGATGCGCCCAACGCTGCTGCAGGCAATGATTGAGACCGAGAAGGTTGCTCCGTACTTTGATCTCTCTTTCCAGCACACAAGCCCAACTGTTCTTCGCAGGATGCGACGCTTTGGTGATTCAGAGAAGTTCCTGCATCTGATTAACCAGATCAGAGCGCTATCTCCAGAGGCCGGAATCCGCTCTAACTTCATTGTTGGCTTTCCAGGTGAGACGCAAGAAGATTACGATGATTTGGCCAACTTCATCTCTGCTGCAAAGTTAGATGCTGTAGGTATTTTTGGGTATTCCGATGAGGATAATACCGAAGCTTTAGATTTGTCAGATAAGGTCGATGAAGAAGTCATTAAAGAACGCGTTGAAGCGCTCTCTTCACTGGCAGATGAAATGGTTTCTACGCGAGCACAAGCGCGCATCGGTGAGAAAGTTCGTGTACTTATCGAAGATGCAGAGTTACAAGAGGGAAGAGCTGCGCACCAAGGGCCAGAAGTTGATGGCAGCACTTCATTTATCGGCACGTCATTTAATGTTGGGGACTATGTAGGTGCAGTAGTGGTTGATTCTATGGGTGCAGATTTGGTGGCGCAGCCGCTATGAGAGTTCCAGGATTTATAACTCCGAATACTCTGACCGTAACAAGAATTGCGTTCATTCCTTTTGGGGTTTATGTTCTTTTTCTCGATGGTGGAGATAATCCCAAGTATCAAGTGCTAGCGTGGACGATATTCTTCATTCTGGGACTTACCGATATTCTCGATGGGCGATGGGCTCGCCAATCAAATCGAATTACAGCCCTCGGTACATTTCTTGATCCAGTTGCAGATAAGGCGCTGATTGGATCAGCGATGATTTCACTCTCCATACAAGGACGATTCCCATGGTGGATAACAATTTTGATTCTTGCTCGTGAAATTGGAATCACCCTCTTTCGATTGATGGTCATAAAAGGTGGGGTAATCCCGGCAAGTAAGGGGGGAAAGCTCAAGACCTTGATGCAGAACTTTGGCGTGGGCTTTTTTATGCTTCCATTTCCAACGTGGCTTGAATGGTTCCGAGTAACTTTCATTTCGGTGGCAATAATCTTGACCATCACAACGGCATATGACTACATCCGCACCTGGCAGAAAGGTCCTTCCCAGGGGTAGATTTCGGTGCATGCCAACTAAGTCGCATGCCCGCCAGATTATTGAAGCGTTGAAGTCACAGGGAGCAACTGTCTCTGTCGCAGAATCACTAACTGGTGGTGGCGTTGGTTTTGCCTTAACTCAGGTTCCTGGATCTTCGGAAGTATTTTTCGGGGGAGTGATTTCATACACATCGGATGTGAAAGTTCGCGAACTCGGTGTCTTGCAATCAACAATCGATGAATTTTCCGTTGTCAGCGAGGAAGTCGCCCGCGAGATGGCGCAAGGTGTGATGAAGAAATTTGGAACAACATGGGCGATCGCAACAACCGGAATTGCAGGACCAGGTGACTACAAAGGAATCCGAGAAGGCACTGTCTGGATTGCTGTGTGCGGACCTGTGAATCAGACACTGCATCTGACGCTCGACAGTGGGCGCGATGGGGTGCGAGAAGGGGCTATATCCAGCGCGATTGGTACATTTGCCCGTATTCTTAGCACTCAAGGAAAGTAAGTACAGAGAGCACAGAAGGAGGCAGCGATGGTTTTGTTACGTGAAGCAGTTGGTCACACTCTTCGTGGTGCCCGCACATCTCAATCTCGCACGTTGCGCGATGTTGCTCGTGAAGCTCGAGTATCTCTTGGTTATCTATCAGAAGTAGAGCGTGGACAGAAAGAAGCGTCATCTGAACTTCTGAATGCAATTTGCGAAGCTCTCGGCCTCACACTCTCATCAGTGATGACCGGGGTAACACACGAACTCGCATCTCGTGAAAGTGCAAAGCTCACCGTTGTCGACGCAGCCTAAGTACTTACTTCAAGGCGGCATACATCGTCGTACCGAGAGTGCGATTCTTGAAGGTACAAAGAAACTTATCGCCCAGCAAGGCGCATCTAACATTTCCATGATTGAAATTGCCGACGTCTCTGAAGTTTCCCGCGCAACGCTCTACAACCACTACCGAGATAAGAACGCAGTTTTAATTGCCCTTATCGGTGCAGAGGTTGAACGTTTGGTGGAACTTGCAGATCGCGCGGGAACTCCCGCCGATGCCCTAGAAAAACTTTCCCAAGAGATTTCTACAGATTCTGCTCTCGCTGCGATGCGTACATTTGATCAAGAAATCTTGGTTGCAATGTTGTCACATGCGCAAAACCCTCTCTACATAACACTTGCGCAATGCATCTACAAGGCGACTAAATCCGAGGCTGGGACAGGCCTGGCGATGCGATGGTTACTGGGCCAGGTAATGCAACCAATTTCTGCAAAGCAATCTCGCGAGCAGGCTGAACTTCTTGTAGAGCGTACGCTCTTCTAAAGGGCGTCATAGCAAATGCGCATCTCTGACTTACGCGAAAGACTCACGCTCTCATTTGGTGAATCATGGGCTCCATCATTTTCAGCAGATATCGCAATTAGTGAACTCGGCTCATTGACCGTTAATCAAGCCCTTGCTGCAGGTCGCGAGGCTGATGAAATTTGGAAAGCGGTATGTAAACAATGTCCGGCCGAGACAGAGAAGTACAAATGAGCAATGCCTGTAACAACTGATGTATTTAGTAAGCGCGCCGATTTACCAGCGCTGGTCTTAGTCCACGGTCTTGGATCGGCAGGAACTATTTGGAAGACGCTGCACCCAGGGCTTGAAGATAGTTTTTCTCTTTACCCAGTAGATCTTCCTGGTCACGGAGCGGCGCCACTTGGCGATGAAGAGCTTGATCCACAATCACTCGCGCGCTCCATCGTGAAGACTCTTGTCAGTGATCACGGAGTTGATAACTTTCACGTTGCTGGAAATTCATTGGGTGGTTGGATTGCACTTGAGATGGCAGCGCAATATCCAGATCGAGTAAAGAGCGTGACTGCCCTTGCTCCAGCGGGCCTTTGGCGCGAAGGTCCTACACAGAAGTTGCCGCCGAGTTTATTAGCGAGAATCCTTGCCAAAATTTCACAGTACTTTCTTCGCCTTGCATACAACTTGCCGCCACTGAAAGCGCTTGGTTACAAGAAAATTACTCACCTCTGGCGCGAACTCTCATTTGAATCATGTAAAGATTCCGTTCTTGCTATGGCTGGATCCATTGGATATCACCCAACGTGGCGCGCACTTCGCCGCAAGAAATTTGAATCCCATATCTCAGAGAAAATTCCAGTCTCAATCGTCTTTGGTGATTACGACCTGACGCTTCCAGAACCAAAAGCGCAAGTCCGTGAAGTAGCTCCAAGGCATTCGCGCTGGATCGTGGTCGATAATTGTGCTCATGTGATTATGTGGAATTACCCAAAGTTGACGGTCGAATTAATTAAGAAGACCGCTTTTTCAACCAACAGCTAAACAGCAATCACTTCCAGCACCCAGGGCTCAACTCCATCGGAAGGAGTAAGGGCGCATGGATATTTCTCAGAGACAATCGCATAGAGATCTTCAGGCGTCTTTGGCATCGAACGCGATTGCAGCAGCCAACGGGCTATTTCGCCACGAGTCTTCTTCGACATATGGGTGACAACTGTTCGGACTCCATCGACTACCGTCGAAACTCGAACTTCCACAGTGAAATCAACCGGTGCGTGCCAGATGGTCCTATAGGTAGATGATCGACAATCCACAATCAGGGGAGTCCTTATCGGGTCGAGTTTTGCTGCGACAACGCCCTTCATCTTCTTGTTATCAATCTTCTCTTTATAGCTCTCAATGCGATCGCTCGGCCGCACGGCTCCGTACTTGGCAGAGATAATCACTATGGCGCTCTCGCCACGCTTCTTGGCGGTAGCCGAAAGGCTCGCCCAATCGAGGGCCTGATAGAGCACGCCGGTGTAGACCGAGTGGGCCGGGGTCGGTTTGCTGGTCTCGAGCTTCTTCTCTGAGGGCGGCAGCAGGATCAACACGCGACACACCCTACTTGTCGGTGGCGCCTGCTACCTTTCGAACAGATGTTCGGATATATTAATCCCTGCACATCCAGAGCGGTGCTCAGCATCCGCCCACAGCGTCTCTATAACGCCACGGGCCGTAGCCGAGAAATCCGTACCTTCTGGGCCGAATACCAACGGTGGCGCTCGCCAACGTTCGAGATAAAAGGAGAAGACAGTGGCTGCTGAAAAATCAAAGCCTGAAGATAAAAATACATCTGACCGTCAAAAGGCGTTAGATACCGCACTTGCTCAAATCGAACGTCAGTTTGGTAAGGGCTCAGTAATGAAGATGTCAGATCGACAAGCACAAGTTATCGAAGTAATTCCAACTGGCTCTGTCGCACTCGATGTTGCACTCGGAATTGGTGGCCTACCACGTGGCCGCATCATTGAAATTTATGGACCAGAATCCTCAGGTAAGACAACTCTTACATTGCACGCAATCGCAAACGCCCAGAAGGCTGGCGGAATCTGTGCATTTATCGATGCAGAGCATGCATTCGATGCAGAGTATGCAAAGAAGCTCGGTGTCGACATCGATGCGCTTCTCGTTTCACAACCAGATACCGGCGAGCAAGCTCTCGAGATTATGGATATGTTGATTCGCTCTGGCGCACTTGATCTCGTTGTCGTTGACTCAGTTGCAGCACTTGTTCCACGCGCTGAAATCGAAGGCGAGATGGGTGATTCACATATGGGTCTGCAGGCACGTCTTATGTCTCAGGCGCTGCGCAAAATTACTGGTGCACTTCACCAATCAAAGACAACTGCAATCTTTATCAACCAGCTCCGTGAAAAGATTGGCGTCTTCTTCGGTTCCCCTGAGACAACAACAGGTGGAAAGGCGCTTAAGTTCTACGCATCTGTTCGTCTTGATATCCGTCGTATCGAAACGCTGAAGGACGGCACCGAATCTGTCGGTAACCGTACACGCGTTAAGGTCGTCAAAAATAAGATGGCTCCACCATTTAAGCAGGCAGAGTTCGACATCATCTACGGTGTTGGAATCTCACGCGAAGGTTCACTTCTCGATATGGGCGTAGAGCTCGGTATCGTTAAGAAATCTGGAGCTTGGTACACCTACGAGGCAGATCAACTCGGTCAAGGTAAGGAGAATTCACGTGCATTCCTTATCGATAACCCAGATCTTGCCAACGAAATCGAATCAAAGATTCGCGCAAGCTTCGTACCTGTAGAGGTCGATGCAGCGCTTATCGCTGAGATCGATGAAGCAGCAGCAGAGGTTGATTTCTAATTTCACTGCAATTCGCAAAGGTTTCACGAGGCGAGGGCTCTGACCCTTACGAAGTTGCTCACACAATTGCGCTTAACGCACTTGTTACTCGAGCAAAGAGTAAGGGCGAGCTTCTCGCTCACCTTAAAACCCGCGGCGTCGAAGATGATATTGCCCAGGCAGTTCTCTTCCGCTTACAAGAGAGCGGTCTCGTCAACGATCGAGAGTTCGCACTTGCATGGGCTAAGTCGCGCCACGACCATAAGAAGATTTCAAAGCGAATCATCGCTGGCGAACTCCGTCAGAAGGGCGTCACTCAAGAGCAGATTGATGAAGCGATTGAGGCTATCGATGATGAATCCGAATATCGCTCAGCCTTTGATCTAGGCTTTAAGAAGTACAACACGATGTCACGCCTTGCACCCGATGTTCAGGTGCGACGCATTCAATCGCTCTTACAGCGTAAAGGTTTTGGATTTTCGATAATCTCTCGCGTACTTCGCGAACTCGATCTATCGGAACGTTAATTACTTAACTTGCTTTAAATGCTCTGTAAGACGCTCTGCTGTTGCGACAACCGCTGCTGCATGTAATCTGCCAGGTTGACGTCCCAAGCGCTCGATAGGGCCACTGATTGAAACAGCTGCGATAACTTTTCCATTGGGACCACGAACTGGCGCAGAGACAGATGCGACGCCAGCTTCACGCTCACCAACTGATTGAGCCCAACCGCGACGACGATCTGCTGCCAGATGTGCTGCGGTGTAACGTGCATTCTTGAGACCTCGATGAATCTTCTCGGAATCTTCCCAAGCCATCAAAATTTGTGCAGCAGATCCTGCTTGCATCGTCAGTGATGCACCGATTGGTACAGAGTCACGAAGTCCAGATAAACGTTCAGCAACTGCAACACAGATTCGAATATCTCCTTGACGGCGATATAACTGCGCTGATTCACCCGTTGCATCTCGAAGAGCGGCAAGTGCTGGGGCAGCAGCTGCGATAAGTCGATCCTCACCGGCAGCGGCAGCGAGTTCAGATGATCGAGGACCGATAATGAAGCGACCGTTGAGATCGCGGCCTACAAGTCGATGGTGCTCAAGTGCCACAGCTAAACGGTGGGCGGTAGGACGTGCGATGCCTGTAGCGGCAACAAGTTCAGCAAGGGAGTGGGGGCCTGATTCGAGGGTGGCCAAGATACTCACGGCTTTATCTAATACGCCGACTCCGCTATTCTTCTTATCCACGGATTGATATTAGCATCCCACCTAGTGAGATGCAATTGAGAAGCCGATTTAAGTGAATTACAAATGAAGGAGTACGAGACTGATGGGCAAGACATTAGCGGAGAAGATTTGGGAAGACCATATCGTTCGTTCAGCAGAAGGAGAACCAGACCTTCTCTACATTGATCTGCAGCTCATTCACGAAGTAACAAGTGCGCAGGCATTTGATGGCTTACGTCTTGCAGGACGCAAAGTTCGTCGTCCCGATCTAACAATTGCAACTGAAGATCACAACACACCCACCTTAGATATTTTGAAGCCGATTGCAGATCCTGTATCAAAGCTTCAGATCGATACTCTGCGCAATAACGCAAAAGAGTTTGGTGTTCGCATCCACTCATTGGGCGATGCCGATCAAGGCGTTGTGCACGTTGTGGGACCACAGCTTGGCATCACGCAACCTGGCATGACAATCGTCTGCGGTGATTCACATACTTCTACACACGGCGCATTTGGCGCAATCGCATTTGGTATTGGTACATCAGAAGTTGAGCATGTACTTGCAACACAGACACTTCCTTCAAGTCGCCCAAAGACCATGGCAATCAACGTTGAAGGAACTCTTAAGACTGGCGTTACAGCTAAAGATATTATCCTTGCAATCATCGCCCAGATTGGTACTGGCGGGGGACAGGGTTACATCATCGAATACCGTGGTTCTGCGATTCGCGCACTTTCTATGGAAGGTCGCATGACAATTTGCAATATGTCTATCGAAGCAGGAGCACGTGCTGGACTCATCGCACCCGATCAGAAGACATTTGATTACATCAAGGGCAAGCCACATGCTCCAGAAGATTTCGCCGCCGCACAGAGCTATTGGGAGACACTCTTTACCGATGCTGATGCAAAGTTTGATGTTGAAATCACACTGAATGCAGATGAGCTGGAACCATTTGTTACATGGGGAACAAACCCAGGACAAGGACTACCGCTTAACTCATCAGTTCCGAACCCTGCAGATATTGCAGATTCAGAAGAACGAGGAGCCGCAGAGCGCGCACTTGTATATATGGGTCTTGAAGCAGGAACACCGCTGAAGAAGATAGCTATTGACACTGTTTTCTTGGGCTCTTGCACCAATGGTCGAATTGAAGATCTACGTGCTGCGGCAGAAGTTTTGCAAGGCAAGAAGATTGCACCGAAGCTTCGCATGCTTGTTGTGCCTGGCTCTGAGCGAGTCCGTCAGCAAGCGATGAAGGAAGGTCTAGATAAGGTCTTTATCGATGCAGGTGCTGAATGGCGTAATGCAGGATGCTCAATGTGTCTTGGTATGAATCCAGATCAACTTGCCGTTGGTGAGCGTTCTGCTTCAACATCAAATAGAAACTTCGAAGGTCGCCAAGGTAAGGGTGGACGTACACACCTTGTCAGCCCACTGGTTGCAGCAGCAACAGCCATCCGCGGCACACTTTCATCACCGGCAGATTTGTAAGAGGGGGAAAACACATCATGGAAAAATTCATCAGCCACACTGGTACTGGAGTTCCTCTCCGTCGCAGCAATGTCGATACCGATCAGATCATTCCTGCCGTCTACCTCAAGCGCGTTACTCGTAGCGGTTTCGAAGATGGTCTCTTTAGCGCATGGCGCAGCGACCCTGAATTTGTACTCAATAAGGAAGAGTTTAAGAACGGAACGGTTCTTGTTGCAGGCCCTGAATTCGGTACAGGTTCATCCCGCGAACACGCTGTATGGGCGCTTCAGAACTACGGTTTCAAAGCTGTTATCTCTAGCCGCTTTGCAGATATTTTCCGTGGAAATTCACTCAAGGGTGGCCTACTTACCGTCATCTTGCCTCAGGAAGCTGTCGAGGCGCTCTGGGTGGCAATTGAGAGCGATCCAACAACCTCTATTACCGTCGATCTCGATTCAAGGACCGTTTCCTACAAGGACATCACCGTTGCATTCGAACTCGATGATTACACCCGCTGGCGTCTCATGGAGGGCCTTGATGACATCGGTTTAACGCTCAAGCAGATTGATTCAATTGATGCTTTTGAAGCAAAGCGTCCTGCATATAAGCCAACAACGCTACCTATCCGTATCTAATCCGGATTTAAACTTTCGGATTACGCTTCAAAGTAAGCGTAAATCAAGGTTTTTCTTGGTGGGGTGAGTGACTTCTGTAAAACTCTCAATAAGAGAATGAGAGTTTTTTACGCATAAATACTGCAATTTTAATGAAAATATTTCGTTGCGACACGCGCACTGAATAACGCTCTCACCCTCTAGTTAGGTTTAAGTTTTACTCAGTTAAGCAAAAGCTTAATTTTTACGCGTAAAGAAACGAAATTAAGGGGATATCGAATGAATAAGGCCCAGTTCATCGCTGCGTTGGCCCCACACTTCAACGGCAGCAAGAAAGATGCAGCACATGCTGTAGATGTAGTTTTTGACACAATCGTTCGTAACATGTCTGCAGGTAATGACGTGATGATCAACGATTTCGGTAAGTTCAAGAAGGTTGATCGCAAGGCACGTATGGGACGCAACCCATTCACAGGCGAGACAATCAAGATCAAGGCTTCAAAGAAGGCACGTTTCCTTCCTGCAAAGGCACTTAAGGAAATCATCGCTGGAGATCGCAAGCTTGGTCCAGCACCAAAGCCAGAAGTTAAGGCTGTTGCAAAGCCAGTAGCAAAGAAGGCTGCTAAGAAGGCTCCTGCAAAGAAGAAGGCTCCTGCAAAGAAGAAGCCAGCTGCTAAGAAGGTAGCTAAGAAGGCTCCTGCAAAGAAGAAGACAGCTAAGAAGTCAGCTAAGAAGCGTTAATTCTTAGAACTTTAGTAGAGAAGGGGCCTTGCGAAAGCAGGGCTCCTTCTTTCTTTTGTAGATAGAATTTCTAACATGGCACAGTTCAAGGTTTCCTACGCACCGCCGCGTGGATATCCGCTCGGAACTAATCTCACCTTCAAGATTTGTGCTGGCCTCATCATTCCTATTTTTAATCTCTTTATGAGTCGCGACTGGAAAGGCGCCGAGAATATTCCGGCTAAAGGTCGAGTAATTGTTGCAAGTAATCACATGTCGTATTTGGATGTTTTGGTCTTCACTCACTTCCTCTTTCGCAATGGTCGTGCTCCGCGTTATCTTGGAAAATCAGGTGTCTTTAAAGTTCCAGTGATTGGCAGAATACTTTTAGCTGCGGGGCAGATTCCAGTAGAACGCGAAAGTTCAGATGCAAAGAAGGCGGTAGACCACGCCAAGATTCTTCTTGAGGCTGGTCATATGTTGGGGGTGTACCCAGAAGGGACGTTAACTCGCGATCCACATATGTGGCCGATGATTGCTAAGACCGGTTGTGCACGCCTTGCCTTGCAGACAGATACTGATGTGATTCCTATTGCGCAGTGGGGTTCTCAATTAGTTGTCCCAAATTACACAAAGAAGATCTCACTCTTTCCACGAAAGACAATCATCATTCGGGCCGGAAAACCTGTCGACCTTTCGCGCTGGAAGGGCAAGCATGAAGATCCCCAAGCCCTGAAAGAGGCAACAGCTGAAATTATGCGTGAAATCACCGTTCTGCTCGAGGATATTCGTAGTGAGAAGCGTCCTGAAGTAATCTTTGACCCGCACACATCGGATCTTCCACGTACAGGCAACTTTAAGAAGAAGAGAGCATGAGCAAAGTAACGGTATTCGGAGCAGGCGCATGGGGTTCAACTATGGCGCAGGTATTAAGCGATGCTGGAAATGATGTTTTGCTGTGGGGTCGTAGCCCAGAAGTTATCGCTGAGATCAATACTCTTCATACGAATAAGAAGTATCTCGGTGGCCATGTACTTCCTGAAACTCTCGTTGCAACCAATAGTCTCGATGATGCATTTGCTTTCTCAGAAGTTTATGTCCTAGCAATTCCTGCGCAGCAGATCAGAGCAACTCTTGAAGAGTGGAAAACTCGCTTTTCACCGACTTGCACCATCGTCAGTACGCTCAAGGGTATTGAGATCAGTACTCAGATGCGTATGACTGAGGTAATCATCGATGTTATCGGAATGCATAAGATCGCAATCATCACTGGTCCAAACCTTGCCGATGAACTCGTTCTGCGTCAACCAGCAGGCGCAGTTGCAGCTGCTGCTTCACTTGAACTCGCAGACCAAATTAGAGAGTTATTTCGCACTCCTTACTATCGCGTCTATACATCGGTTGACGTTCAGGGCTGCGAGTTAGCTGGCGCAATCAAGAGCGTTATTGCCCTCGCTGTTGGACTTTCGATCGGTATGGGTTACGGCGAAAATACACAGGCGATGCTTATTACACGTGGACTCAATGAAGTTGCGCGCCTGTGTGCAGCACATGGTTCTGATCCACTATCTGCAGCTGGTCTTGCCGGCATGGGCGACCTTGTAGCAAGTTGTGGCTCACCGCTGTCGCGTAACCGTACATTCGGTGAATTCATTGGACGCACAGGGTCCATTGCAGAAGCACGCAAGCAAATGTCGAAGACAGTCGAAGGTGTTGCATCCTCAAGTGCTGTACTGGAAATTGCACACCGAGTGGGTATTGAAGTACCTGTCATTGAAGCCGTTGCAGATATCGTCAGCGAGAAATTATCGCCACAAGATGCACTCCAAAGGCTTATGGAGATTACAACCAAGGCTGAAAACTTCATTCGATGACTAAGCGCGTTGCAATTATCTGCGGTGGGCGAAGCAGTGAGCACGAAATTTCTTGTATTTCAGCGGGCGGTGTAATTGCAGCGATTGATCGCTCACTCTACGAACCCATCTTGATTGGCATCACAAAAGATGGATCCTGGGTTCTCATTCCCGAGGGCCATCCAATGGAGATAAAGGATGGCGTTCTTCCTGAAGTTCCAACTGGCGCTCCAAAGGTTATTGCCGATATCTCTGGCTTCTCGGCTGAAGGTAAGTCACTCAATATCGATTTAGTATTCCCACTTCTGCATGGCCCATACGGAGAAGATGGCACTATTCAGGGCTTACTTGAAATGGCAGATATCGCATACGTTGGTTCAGGCGTACTTGCATCTGCTGTCGCCATGGATAAATCCTTTGCTAAGCCAATCTTTGCATCTCACGGGATAAAAACCGCACCCGGAATAGTCGTAAAGAAATCTGAGTGGCAGAGTGATAAGGCATCCATCACCAAGGCAGTTGAGGCGCTCGGTCTTCCCGTCTTTGTAAAACCTGCTCGAGGTGGATCATCACGCGGTACAACGAAAGTTAAGTCGATAGATGCACTTGCTGCAGCAATTGAAGATGCCCACCGATTCGATAGCAAGGCAATTGTGGAGCAGATGATTATCGGCGCAGAGATTGAATGCGCAGTCCTCGAAATCAATGGAAAACCTCAAGCATCTGTCATCGGCCAGATTCATATCGATAGTAAATTTGAATTCTATGATTTTGAAGCTAAGTACTTGGACGGCGCAACATCAATTGAACTTCCTGCTCCCATCTCAGAGGCCACCGCGCAGGAGATCAAGGCAAGTGCAATTAAGGCATTCCAAGCCCTGGGTTGTTCTGGTCTTGCTCGCGTAGATTTCTTTCTGACCAGAGAGAATCAAGTTCTTATCAATGAACTCAACACGATGCCAGGCTTCACAGAAACTTCAGTCTTTCCGAAGATGTGGGCAGCCTCTGGAGTTTCCTATACCGATGTGATTACGCATCTCTTGAAGAGCGCTGAAACCCGAAGCAACGGAGTTCTTGGGTAATTCGAAATGGCGATGTTCTCAGGGGTTGTAAAGCAATTTTCGGATAACGACTTCCCAGAGCCAGAAATTCTTGATCCATCGTCCGTTCCGTCATTACGGTGGGGCATTGTCGGTGCCGGGGATATCGCAGAAGTTTTCATCAATACATTGCAGAAAAATACTAAACAACGCGTCGTTGGTATCGCCTCAAAGACTCCAGGGAAAGCTCAGAAGCTAGCTACCAAATTTAGTGTTGAAAAAACCTTTGATTCTTATGAATCACTCTGCGCTCAAGCGGATATCGATGTCATCTATATCGCCACTCTTCCAAATACTCACTTAGCTGACGCGCTCATTGCGATTGAATCTGGCAAACATGTTCTGATTGAAAAGCCATCGACCATTCGCAAAGCTGATGCAGAGTTGCTTTATAGCTCGGCTCGAAAAGCGGGAGTCTTTGCGATGGAAGCGATGTGGTCGCGATATTTGCCTCAGGCATCAATTATGCGAAAGATGATTGAGCGGGGAACTCTCGGACGAATAGATCTCATCCAGGCTGACTTTGGACAAGATAACCGCGAGATTGCGCGTTTATGGTTACCTGAGGCAAGCATTACGCAAGATATGGGTATTTACCCTCTAGCATTTGCAGAACAGATTCTGGGTTTACCTACAAAGATTTCTGCAACAGGAGTTCTCCATAGCCCTCACTCAGAAGCGATGGCTAGCGCCGTTCTGGAATATGCATCTGGTGCAAGAGCTGTTATTACCTACACTGGATATAACCATGTACCTACGCAAGCTTCAGTATCTGGATCCGAAGGTGTCCTGCTTGTTGATGCGCCATTCTTTACACCTACTGGGTTAAACCTTCACGAAGCGGTCTTCAATGGGCAAGGGCCACATTGGAAAGATAAGACAGGTGTAATTGGTCATGAAGGTTTGTGTTACCAAGCAAATTATCTAGCTTCATATGTATCGCAAGGAATGCTTGAATCCCCGCTACATACTCATCATCAGACTGTCGAAATACTTGGAATTGGTGAAGAGATTAGAAGACAGGTAGGAGTGAAGCTAGATTAACTCGTTTGAGATTAATTAGTTACGGGGCAGGTCAGCGTACGAGTAATTCCAGGAACGGCCTGAACCTTTGAAAGAATTGCGCGACCGAAATCTTCCATCGATGGCGCCTCGGCACGCATGATGACATCGTATGGACCTGTGACGCCTTCAGCGAGAGTTACGCCCGGAATAGCTTTAATTGCACTTGCGACTGATGAGGCTTTGCCAACCTCTGTTTGAATCAAAATATAGGCCTGCACAGACATGAGAGTTCCTTTCGCTTCGCCCTAACGCTATCTCATGACCTAGGCTTATGGCTATGGGGTTTAGCGAAGCAGATGTGATTTCGGCGCTAAAGAATGTTTTTACAACTGCCGATCCCCGAATTCTTGTTGGTATTGGCGATGATGCAGCCGTTGTAAAGGGCGATGCACAGCAGGTTATTACAACCGATATGGCTATCGCCGATGTTCACTTTAAAACCGAGTGGAGCTCCGCCTTCGATATTGGCAGAAAAATCACGGCGGCAAATATTGCCGATGTTCTCTCGATGGGTGCACGTTGCGACTATCTAGTTGCAGCAGTCTCATTGACGGGCGAAGAAGAGCTGGCATGGATTGAAAATTTGGCACGTGGAATGAAAGATGAGGCAGATCGAGCAGATGCTGCAATTGTTGGGGGAGATATCGCTCGGTCTTCAGTAATCACCATTGCGATGACCGCTATTGGTCATACTTCAAAGCCGATTCTCAGAAGCGGTGCTCGTGTAGGCGATGGCATTTTTGTTTCATCGCTTCCAGGCTGGTCTGCTGCCGGACTAGAACTCCTTACAAAAGAGATCTCGCTCAATTCACCAATTGCCGATAAGGCGCTCTCTGAATTCTCGGCGCCATCACTTGATTATGAAGTGAATTTTCTTAAAGCCTCTTCAATGGCCGATATCAGCGATTCTTTATTGATTCAGGCGCAACAAGTGGCAGAGGCATCAGAGGTTTGCCTCAATATTGATACCAAACTCATCGCAGAGTGCGATGAATTCACAGAGCTCAGCGCGCTAGCGCAGGAGATTAACTCCGATATCTGGAGCTGGGTTTTAGCAGGCGGTGAGGATCATGTATTCCTCGCCACAGGCAAAGATCTACCGGGAATCCGCATTGGAACGGTAGTTGAAGGATCGGGTATTTCGGGAGTGGAAATAAAAAAGGCCCCAGTTTCCTGGAGCCATTTTTAACCAAACAGTAAAATTAACGAGTTACTTTTCCAGCCTTAAGGCATGAAGTACATACATTCTGACGCTTTGATGCACCAGCGACAATTGTCTTAACGCGCTGAATATTTGGATTCCAGCGACGACGTGTCTTCACCTGTGAGTGTGAAACGTTATTGCCAAAGCTTGGTCCCTTGCCACAGATGTCGCATGAAGATGCCATGGGTGGTTCTCCTTCTAGATTGAACTGCCAAAATCGAACAGGGCGAAAGGGTATCAAGAGGGGGCGCTTTAGCGCGAATCCGCCCATAAAGGTGGTCAAAGCACCGTGTAAACCCATATGCACGGGAGAATAACGCCATGGCCACCCTTGATTCCAAGCTAGTCGGAGTTGTGGGGGATAGAACTACAAAAGTTCTCAAAGATTTATATGGCTATCACACAGTTAGCGATCTTCTCCATCACTATCCACGACGTTATTTAGTTCGTGGGGAACTCTCTGATATTTCCGAACTCAACGAAGGCGATGAAGTCACGATCCTCGCAGAAGTATTTAGCGCGAGCAGTAGACGCTTACAGGGGCGTAAGGGAAACATTCTTGAAGTCATCGTCACTGACGGAACTGCCAAGTTATCTCTGACCTTTTTCAATCAAGCCTGGCGTGAGAAGGAGTTAAAGGTTGGAAAGCAAGGGCTCTTTGCGGGAAAAATAGGAGTCTTTAATGGCAAGCGTCAGTTAGCTCACCCGGATTATGAACTCATCGCTGATGGCAACGATGTCGATGCTGCTGTAGAAAGTTTTGCTGGCAAGTATCTGCCTATGTATCCGGCGAGCTCAAAGATGCCATCGTGGAAGATTGCTCAGTGCATCGAACTTGCACTTGCCGCTCTAGATGAAGTTCCAGATTATTTACCCGAGAGCATTCGCGAAAAATATGGCTACCCAACTTTGCATCAGGCACTGGCGCAACTTCATAACCCAGCCGATTTAGATTCAGCAGAGAAGTCTCGGGAGCGACTCACCTATGATGAAGCTTTCTTGCTACAACTCTTACTACTTACCCGGCGTAAAGAGCTCAAAGGTTTAGATGCAGTAGCCCGCCCAACTGTTGAGGGTGGACTCTTATCTGAATTTGATAAGACATTGCCTTTTGAATTAACTGCGGGTCAGAAATCAGTTGCAGCTGAAATCGAAAGTGATTTAGCGCAGCCACATCCCATGAATCGATTGCTTCAAGGTGAAGTTGGTTCGGGAAAGACGATTGTTGCTCTTCGTGCGATGCTTACCGTTATCGATAACGGCGGCCAAGCGGCGTTACTTGCACCTACTGAAGTTCTTGCAGCACAACATCTTCGTACTATGCAGAAGCTTCTTGGAGATTTAGCCCAAGGTGGCATGCTCGGGGGAAGAGAGATTGCCACACAAGTCACGCTCATCACGGGATCTCAGAATGCAGCTGCTCGTAAAGAGTCTCTTGCTATGGCTGCATCAGGTGCTGCAGGAATTGTGATTGGTACTCACGCGCTTTTGGGCGAAAGCGTTGATTTCAAAGATTTAGGACTCATAGTTGTCGATGAGCAACATCGCTTCGGTGTTGAGCAGAGAGATGCACTGAAGAGTAAGGCAGTAACGCCACCCCATTTACTTGTCATGACAGCTACGCCAATTCCGAGAACTGTTGCGATGACAGTTTTTGGAGATCTCGATGTTTCGACACTTCGCGAACTTCCCCTCGGAAGACAACCGATTACAACTCATGTCGTCCCAGTTCTCGAAAAGCCAACATTTCTAGAACGTGCCTGGCAACGTATTCGCGAAGAGGTAGCTCTTGGGCATCAGGCTTATGTTGTAGCGCCCAGAATTTCTGCCAGTGCATCTGAAGATGCTGATATCGATTTCTTGATGGGTGAGACTTCGACTGTTCTCGCATCTGTTGAAGAGTTAGGCCCGCAACTGCAAAGCACGGAACTTAAAGGCTTACGTGTTGCTCCGCTGCACGGCAAACAATCTGCAGAAGTCAAAGAATCAACAATGAAGGCCTTCGCCGATAAAGAGATTGATGTCTTGATTTCAACGACAGTTATTGAAGTTGGAGTTGACATACCCAATGCGACGGTCATGGTCATTATGGATGCCGATCGCTTTGGCGTTTCTCAGCTCCATCAGTTACGTGGACGCGTGGGTCGTGGAACATCTCCGGGATTATGTCTCCTTGTGACCTCTGCTCTCCCTGAATCAAGTGCTCGTGAGCGCTTGGATGCCGTTGCTGGAACGGTCGATGGTTTTGAACTCTCGCGTATCGATTTAGAGCAACGACGTGAAGGCGATGTATTGGGTGCTAGCCAATCAGGGTCGCGATCACATTTGAGATTACTTCGAGTATTGCGAGATGAGTCGATGATTGAGCAAGCTCGCGCAGATGCCTCTACAATTCTTGAAGGAGATATCAAGAAGTACTCTTTATTGGAAGTTGAACTTTCACAGATTCAAAGTGATGCAGCTGCAGAATTTATAGATAAGGCTTAGACGATGCGAATCATTGCAGGACGAGCAAAAGGCAGAAGTATCGACGCAGTAGCGAGTGCGACCCGTCCCACTTCTGATCGCGCACGAGAGGCGCTCTTTTCGACTTTAGCATCTGAATTTGGAGATTTTGATGGGTTGCAAGTGCTCGATCTTTATGCGGGCACAGGAGCCATTGCCCTAGAAGCACTTTCACGCGGTGCAAGCGTCGTGCACGCGGTAGAAAAAGATGAGAGCGCAGCTAAGGCAATTGAAAGTAATTATGAAAATTTAAAGTCTGCGCAATGTCCTGGAATTTTTCATTTATTCACAATGGGAGTTCATCGTTTTTTGCAAGATAAAGCTCAAAATCAGTATCACTTTATTTTTATTGATCCGCCTTACGATGTCGATGATATTGATGTCACAGAGACCCTCATTCAACTCGTTTCGGGTGGTTTTCTGCATCCGCAAGCACTTATTGCAGTCGAGAGAAATAGCAGAGTGCGCGAGCTCTTATGGCCAGATGGTCTCGAGCAGATTCGTGAAAAGAATTACGGTCAAGCAACTATTTTCTATGGCTCACCCACGCTGAATGAGGGTGAAAATGGATAACAACTCGAATCATTGCTAGCGTTTGCTCCATGAAGCGCGCTGTATGTCCTGGATCTTTTGATCCAATCACTTTTGGGCACCTGGACATTATTGAGCGCGCCAGCCATCAATTCGATGAAGTAATCGTGGCTGTATTCGTCAACCGAAAGAAATCGGGACTCTTTACGATTCAAGAGCGCATGGAGATGATTCAAGTAAATATTGAAAAGTTCAAAAATGTAAGAGTTGATACTGGAGATGGATTGCTTGTCGAGTATTGCAAGAAGAATTCGGTTCAGGCCATTGTTAAGGGCCTTCGAGCGGTAACAGACTTTGATTACGAGTTACAAATGGCACAAGTTCATATTCAAGCATCGGGTGTAGAGACGATGTTTATGGCAACATCTCCAGCACATTCATTCTTATCTTCATCTATCGTTAAGGAGCTCTCTCACTTCGGGGGAGATGTTTCATCGATGGTTCCGGCAAATGTAAATAAGGCCCTGATGGCGCGAGTAGGAGTATCAGAATGACAATGGATTCGATCGAGAAGCTCAATACGGCAATCGCAGTAGTAGAAGAAGCGCGTGGTGTTCCACTTTCTGCCTCATGTGTTGTCCACCGTGGCGAGATGCTTGAAATTCTTGAAGGAGCACGTGACCTTCTTCCGAAGGATCTCTTTACCGCCGAAGTTATTATTGATGACAAAGATAGAATTATTGAAGAAGGCAGAACTAGCGCAGAAGCGATGATTGCCACGGCCCGAGAAGATGTCGCTCGTATGGTCGAGCAAACCGCAATCGTTCAAGCAGCTCGCGACGAAGCCCAGAGAATTCTCGATGAGGCTCGAGATATTGCGGAAAATGAAAGACGTGAAGTTGAGGCTTATATCGATGGACGCCTTGCAACACTTGAGGTAATCCTCAACAAGACCATGGATGCGGTGGCACGTGGTCGTGAGCGTCTTGAAGGCGCTGACGATAAAGATGTTTTAGCTCAACTTAATTCAGATAAGTAGCCACACCTGATGTCCAAGAGCGCCAATCCATTTATTCTCAATACTCACGACCTTCCGCGTCGCGCAGGTGAGATGAAGGAGTATCAATTAGATATTCCTGCACATGCTCGAATCGGAGTGCCACTCATTGCAGTCCCTGAAGGCGATCTTGTTGAACTTGATATTCGCCTCGAATCTGTGGCACAAGGCGTATTGGCTAGCGCAGAAATTTACGCAGTTGCTCATGGAGAATGTATCCGTTGCTTAGACCCCGTTGAAGTTGTCATCGATAGAAAGATTCAAGAGCTCTATCGCTACGAACCGACCAATGAGAAAGGTCGTAAGAAGCGTCGTGAAGATGAAGATGTCGACCTCGAGGGCGAGGAAGAGCTACAGATGGATGGCGATCTCATGGATCTCGAGATTCCGGTTATTGACGCAATAATTCTGACCCTGCCAGTGAACCCACTGTGTTCAGATGAGTGCCTCGGCCTCTGCCCGGATTGCGGGGAGAAATGGGAGAAGCTTCCAGAGGGCCACGCCCATGAAGTCGTAGATGCCCGCTGGTCAGGCCTTGGCGCAGTGGATTTTGGCAATTCTGAGAAATAGGCGATACTTAGGCCTCTCATATTTAGATTAAGGACGATTACCGTGCCAGTACCAAAGCGAAAAATGTCTCGTTCAAAGACACGTTCACGCCGAAGCATGTGGAAGACAACTGCTGCAGCGCTCTCAACTTGCCCACAGTGCCAGCAACCAAAGCTCAACCACGTTGCATGCCCAACATGCGGTACTTACAACCGCCGTCAGGTCCTAGAGGTCTGATCTGTACTCAAAACTTCTTGAGCAATTAGGAGTTCAACTTTCTCCGCAACTGCTTGAGTTAGCTTTTACCCATCGCTCGTTTGCATACGAGACTGGAATTACCACCACTAACGAACGTCTCGAATTTCTTGGAGACTCAGTTCTTGGGCTAATCGTGACTGAAGAGCTCTATATAAAGTATCCAGATCTCGACGAAAGTCGCTTATCGCCGCTGCGTTCGGGGATAGTAAATATGAGAGCGCTCGCAGATATTGCACGAACACTCGATCTTGGAAAATATATTCGACTTGGAAAAGGCGAAGAAGTTACCAACGGCCGTGATAAAAATTCACTTCTTGCCGATGCGCTAGAAGCGCTCATTGGCGCCATCTACCTCGATTGCGGATTTGAGAAATCGACCGAAGTAGTTCGAGCTCTCATTAAAGAGACTCTTGATGGCGCAATTGCAAAAGGTGCTGGATTAGATGGCAAGACAGCCCTACAAGAACTACTTGCATCTCTTGGTAAGGGCTCTCCTGAGTATCAGGTAACGGAAACTGGCCCTGATCACGATAAGAGTTTTACCGCAGTTGCAATGGTTTCTGGAGAGGCAATCGCCACCGGAAGTGGAAAGAGCAAGCGAGAAGCAGAACAATCAGCGGCTCGTAGTGCGTTAGAAAAGTTAACTGCCTAACTCTTCACAAACCCTCAAGTTGAACTTGAACTGAGTCGCTTTTATACCAATGGCGCGCTGAACGGTAGGTTTACCGCGTGTATTTGAAGAGCCTGACCCTCAAAGGATTTAAATCCTTTGCATCGGCGACCACTCTTCGCCTCGAACCCGGCATCACCTGCGTGGTCGGCCCCAACGGTTCTGGAAAATCAAATGTTGTTGATGCCCTCACTTGGGTTATGGGTGAACAGGGCGCGAAGTCTCTACGCGGCGGAAAGATGGAAGACGTTATCTTCGCCGGAACATCAGGTCGCGCACCACTTGGTCGCGCCGAAGTTGCAGTAACAATTGATAACACAGATGGTGCGCTACCTATTGATTACACCGAAGTAACTATCTCGCGCATTCTTTTCCGCAACGGACAGAGCGAATACCAGATCAATGGTGAAGCTTCTCGCTTACTTGATATTCAAGAGTTGCTCAGTGACTCGGGCATTGGCCGCGAGATGCACGTCATTGTCGGCCAAGGACAACTTGATGCGATTTTGATGGCAACACCTGAAGAGCGCCGAGGGTTTATTGAAGAAGCAGCCGGAGTTCTTAAGCACCGCAAGCGTAAAGAGAAGGCAATCCGCAAGCTAGATTCGATGCAAGCAAACCTTGCGCGAGTTAACGACCTTACCGTCGAACTTCGTCGCCAACTAAGACCCCTTGGAAAACAAGCTGAAGTGGCGAAGAAGGCGGCAACAATTCAAGCCGATCTTCGCGATGCAAAACTTCGCCTACTTGCAGATGATTACATCAGTCTTTCGAAGACTCTCGATGCAGAAGTCGCTGACGAGAACGCGCTACGCGAACGTCGCTCTCAGGTAGAGGCAGAGCTAGACAAGGTTCGACGTCGAGAAGAAGAACTCGATGCGACATCAGCTTTCGAGAGTCCGTTATTGATTAAGTCGCAAGAGAATTTCTATTCACTCAATGCGCTGCGCGAAAAGTTCCGCGGAACCCAATCACTTGCCCAAGAGCGATCACGCTTCTTGGCAGAGGAGGCGGAAGAAGCTCGAAGCGCGGGACGTGACCCAGAAGCTCTCGATCAAGAAGCTGCCGCGCTTCGCGCAGAAGAGTCACGACTGCGCTCGGATGTGCAAAGTGCACAAGGAGCACTTGCAAATGCAACCAGTGCACTTGCTGCTGCAGAGGCAGCCCTAAAGGCAGAGGAAGACACAATTGCAGCCGCTATGCGAGCGATTGCAGATCAACGTGAAGGCACAGCACGTCAAGAAGGTCACATAAAGTCTCTTGCAGCGCGCATCGAAGCAATCACTGAAGAAATTTCACGTCTAGAACATGCACGTTCTGAGGCTCAATCACGCGTCGATAGCGCAAAGAGCGGCTATGCAACATTTGAGATGGAGATCGGAAATGCGGATGCAGGAGAACAAGGCCTTGATTCTCAATTCGAGCAGATAAAAAACGCCCTCGATATATCGAAGAAATCGCTCGCTGATTTAGTTGATTCAGAGAGAGCTGCAGATCGCGAGCGAAATTCAATCGAGTCAAAGCTAGAAGCGATGAAGTTAACTTCTGAATCACGAGATGGTGCAGCTGCCTTGATTCGCGATTCTCGCGGAGTACAAATTCTCGGAAGTATCGCATCGCTCATTGAAATTGATAACGGATGGGAAGCAGCAACTGCTGCAGCGCTAGGGTCACTCGCAGATGCAGTTGTTGTTAAAGACCTCTCCTCTGCAGTAAGCGCACTCACAACTCTGCGTCGTGAGAATTTAGGGCAGGCCGATGTCCTTGTTTATGAACCAGGTCAGCTGCCTTCAACTTCCACTCCAAGTGGCTTGAAGACACTTCTCGACCATGTCAGATCACGCGAGATTTCAGAGCTCTTAGCATCCTTATTTGCATCGACTGTGATTGCCGATAACGCCAATGAAGCTGAAGCTATTCTGCGTCAACATAAGAACGTTACCGTTGTTACACGAGATGGAGATGTCATCACTACACACCGTGCCCGCGGTGGATCTGCCTCTTCATCTTCACTCATTGAGATTCAGGCTCTCGTTGCAGAGTTGGCGAAGAAACTTGAGGAGCTCAATCACACCTGCGATCGTCTGAAATTTGAAATTGCGACAGCTACAACTGATGTCGACGCTAAGCAGAGCGCTTTCGATGCAGCCCTTGCCAGACTCAACGAGTCTGATGCTCGAATTGCAGCGCTTACTGAACAACTTGCCGTTGCGGGTCAAAACATTAAATCTGCAACCGCTGAAGTTGATCGACTTTCCTCTGCGATTAATGAGGCAAGTGCTGCTAAAGCTCGCGATGAGAATGAACTCTCTATCGCACGTAATCAGATGCAACATCACGGAGATATCGCAGAGCCAGATCACAGTCGCGCGGAAACTATTCGAAATACCGTTTCTCAGGCACGTACAACAGAAGTTGAGGCGCGCCTTGCCGTTCGCACATCTGAAGAACGTGTTGCATCAGTAGCAGCACGCGCACAAGCCCTTGAGGAATCTGCACAAGCTGAACGCGAAGCATCTGAACGCGCAGTATCTCGTCGCGGCGCACGTGCTCGTGGTGCTGTAATTTCTCAAGCCATTGCAGAAGCGGCGTACGAAGTATTAATCAATATTGAACGGTCTATTGCTAAGGCACAGACCGAGCGCTCCCGACTTGAAGCCAATCGCGCTGATCGCGAAGGTGAAACTCTCACTGTTCGCGCACGAAATCGTGAACTTACATCCGAACTCGATCAACTTACCTCAAGTGTGCACCGTGATGAAATTGCTCGTGCCGAGCAGCGTATGCGTGTTGAGGCACTGCAGACCAAGGCAGTTGAGGAACTTGGAATCGATATTCCGACACTTATCTCTGAATACGGCCCAGATAAAGATGTTCCGACCTTTATTGAAACAGAATCTGGCGAAATCGTTGCAACTGAGTTGATTCCTTATCGTAGAGATCAACAGGAGAAGCGCCTGGCGGCAACTGAACGCTCACTCACCCTCCTTGGAAAGATCAATCCACTTGCCCTCGAGGAGTACAACGCACTTGAAGAGCGTCTCAAGTTCCTTGCAGAGCAGTTAGAAGATTTGAAGAACACTAAGAAGGATCTCCTGGACATTATCAAGGAGGTCGATGATCGCGTTCAAGAGATCTTTATGCAGGCATATGAAGAAGTTGCCGAGCACTTTAAAGATATCTTCTCTCGTTTATTCCCAGGTGGAGATGGACGTCTATTCCTTACAAACCCTGATGACCTTCTCAACACTGGTGTCGATGTTGAGGCTCGTCCACCAGGAAAGCGCGTCAAGCGCCTCTCACTTCTTTCAGGTGGCGAAAAGTCACTTACAGCCGTTGCGATGTTGGTAGCAATCTTTAAATCGCGTCCAAGTCCGTTCTATGTACTCGATGAAGTTGAAGCTGCGCTCGATGATGTTAACTTGGGTCGACTTCTGACAATTCTTGAAGAACTTCGCGAGAGTTCACAGCTGATCATCATTACTCACCAGAAGCGCACTATGGAGATTGCCGATGCGCTCTACGGTGTAACTATGCGCGGAGATGGCGTCACTGAAGTTATCTCACAGCGCTTGCGTGAATCTGAAACCGCTTCGTAAGAGTTAGAACCGTTCATGGGTCTATTCAATCGCTTGCTCTCCAAGGTCCAAGGCGTATCTTCTGCCTCATCACTTGATTGGGCCGAGATTGAAAGTGAGTTACTTGCCTCAGATTTGGGACCGACGCTTGTTGCTGAAATTTTAGAAGCTGCGAAGAAGATACGTGGTGATGATGCCGAGAGCGCTATAAAGGAAATTCTTGAATCGAAGCTCTCGAAGAAGAGTCGAGAACTCTGCATTGGCGATGTCTTGCAGGTAGTTCTCATTGTGGGAGTAAATGGCACAGGTAAGACGACATCTGTTGCAAAACTCGCAAATAAATTGGCAGGAGAGAAGTTTTCAGTTGTATTGGGCGCTGCAGATACTTTTCGTGCAGCAGCGGTAGAACAACTCGCAACGTGGGGCAAGCGAATTGGTATCGAGACAATTCACGGCGCACCAGCTTCAGAACCAGCATCTGTGGCATTTGATAGCGCAAAGAAAGCCATTGATCTCAAGGCACAGTACTTACTTATTGATACCGCAGGGCGGTTGCACAATAAAAATGATTTGATGGCTGAGCTCGGTAAGGTAAAGCGAGTCATTGAGAAAGTTGCACCGGTAAGTGAAGTTCTCCTCGTGATTGATGGGACCACTGGTCAGAATGGTTTAATGCAGGCAAAGATTTTTAGTGAGGCAGTTGAAGTCTCTGGCCTGATTATCACCAAGTTAGATGGCTCAGCTCGCGGGGGAGTCGCCCTGGCAATTGAGAGCGCCTTGGATATCCCCATTAAATTCATCGCCACAGGTGAAGAGCTAGCCGATTTCGCCGCCTTTGATGCCGATTCCTACCTCAATGGGTTGCTCACGTAACCCACTTGTAACAAAGGGCGCCCTTTTGTGACCCCGTCTTAACCTGTAAATCCATCAGATGTAACTCGAGAAGGCCATCTTTACCCCATCTCAACGACGAGAAACCCTCCTCTCGAACGGAATTAGATTATGGATCAAGTAGTTTTAAATGGCGGTGATACCGCGTGGATGTTGGCAAGTACGGCCCTAGTACTTCTCATGACTCCAGGTTTGGCATTCTTCTATGGCGGAATGGTTCGCACAAAGAGTGTTCTTAACATGATGATGATGTCGATGATAACAATCGGAATAGTCAGCGTTCTTTGGGTTATCTACGGCTTCGAATTAGCTTTCGGATACTCATCTGATTCACCTTGGTATGGCGGAATCGGCTTTAGTGGTTTTGGCGGAATGGTTGAAGAGCTCACCAATAATGGTGGCGTCTATCCGATCCCAGTTCTCGTCTTTGCTGCGTTCCAGTTGATGTTTGCAATCATTACTCCTGCGCTCATCTCTGGTGCGATTGCTGATCGTGCAAAGTTCACATCCTGGGCTGTATTCGTTGCTATCTGGTCAACAGTTGTGTACTTCCCAGTTGCGCACTGGGTATTTGCATTTGGAAATAAGGTTGGAGATGTTGTAACAAGTACCGGCTACCTTGCAGGTAAAGGCGTACAAGATTTCGCAGGTGGTACAGCGGTGCATATCAATGCAGGCGCAGCAGGACTTGCACTCGCTATCGTTCTTGGAAAGCGCATCGGTTGGCGCAAAGAGTCAATGCGCCCACACTCATTGCCATTGGTAATGCTTGGCGCAGGACTCCTCTGGTTCGGTTGGTTCGGATTTAATGCAGGATCGTCCCTTGCTGCAAATGGAATCGCAGGTCTTGCATTTATGAATACTCAGGTTGCAACAGCTGGTGCAGTTCTAGGCTGGTTGCTCGTTGAGAAAATTCGTAATGGCCATGCAACATCACTGGGTGCGGCATCTGGTGCAGTCGCTGGACTCGTTGCAATCACTCCGGCATGTGCATTCGTAGCTCCTTGGGCTGCAGTAGTAATCGGATTTATCTCCGGAATCCTCTGCTCCCTTGCTGTCAGCATCAAGTACAAGCTTGGCTTCGATGATTCACTCGATGTCGTTGGCGTTCACCTTGTTGGTGGAATCTGGGGATCACTCTCCATCGGATTCTTTGGAACAAGCGTCGTGAACAGCATTGGTCTCGATGGATTGCTCTACGGTGGTGGAACAGATCTACTCGTAAAACAGGCTCTGGCTGTCGGCCTCGTCGCCGGTTATTCATTCATTGCAACTCTGATTATTGGATATGCAATCGAAAAAACTATCGGCTTCCGTGTCTCACGTGAAGTTGAAATCGAAGGCATTGACCTTAAGGAACATGCTGAATCTGCTTATGAATTAGCTAGCTCATCACGTGGAGGTGCATCACTATGAAGTTGATTACCGCAATTCTCAAGCCATTTAAGTTAGATGAAGTAAAAGAAGCCCTACAGGCGGCAGGAATCAATGGCATGACTGTCTCTGAAGCAAGTGGATTTGGTCGCCAACGCGGTCATACCGAGGTCTATCGGGGTGCCGAATACACCGTTGATCTCGTTCCAAAGGTACGTCTGGAAGTTCTTGTTGATGATAAGGATGCGGCATCAGCCGTGGATGTCATCGTCAAAGCGGCATCAACAGGATCAATTGGCGACGGAAAGGTTTGGACGACACCAGTAGAACAGGTTGTACGCGTTCGAACAGGAGAGCGTGGACCTGACGCTATCTAGTTCTCCAAAGTAAGGTACAGGTCATGGGAACACGTGAGCGACGCATTAGATCCAACGAGGGGGATCTATTACTCGCACAGTTGTTCCAATCGACACTCCTTGAAGTGCATGGCGCTAATTCAGATGATGTAGCAATCGCCGCGGTCGGAGGTTTCGGCCGCGGCGAGCTATCTCCAGGTTCAGATTTAGATATTCTCATTCTTCATCGAGGAACTCTCTCTGAAGAAGATCTCTCTTCCTTTGTAAACAAAATTCTCTATCCACTCTGGGATAAGAAGATTAAGGTCGATCACTCAGTTCGTACTCGCTCAGAGGTACGAGAAGCAGCCGCAGCAGACCTGAAAGTAATCCTTGGGCTACTTGATATTCGATTGGTGTGCGGAAGTGCTGCCCTTGTTGCAGATGTTCAGATTGATGCACTTGATGAGTGGCGCAAGAATTCCAAGCATCGACTTCCTGAACTAGAAGGATCTCTGCTTGAACGCCACCAACGTGCAGGCGAGCTCGCTTATTTACTTGAACCAGATCTCAAAGAAGCCCGTGGTGGATTAAGAGATATCACCGCGATTAGAGCCCTTGAAAAATCGGGTGCAATCACAATTCCCATGGAGCGCATAAGCGTTGCAGAATCTTTGTTATCAAATGTACGCGAAGCTCTCCACATGGTAAGTGGACGCGATAAAGATAAGTTGCTCTTCCAAGAGCAGGATAAAGTTGCAGCCCATCTTGGATTTGTGGATGCGGATGTACTCATGAGCGAAGTGGCCCAAGCTGCGCGCTCTGTAGATTACCTCCTTGATTCAACCTGGTATCGCCTGGCACATAAAGGAAAAGATGGTTCCGGTCGATTCTTGCGAAAAGTTCGAAGCACCACCCTCTCTCGAGATATCAGCGTTGCAAATAAGGAAGTCACAATTGATATCGATGCAGATTTTTCATTGGATCCGACAATTGGTCTGCGTGCATGCGCAGCTGCGGCCCAACTAGGTCTACCCATGTCGATGGATTCTCTAGAAAGACTATCTATGACACTTAAATCTGGAAAGGCAAAACTTCCTGACCCTTGGCCTCGAGATGCGCGTGAAAATTTGATCTCTCTTATTGGTGCAGGGCCAGCGATGGTTCAAATCTTTGAGGCGCTCGACCAAGAGGAAATCATTTTCCATTGGATTCCTGAATGGCGAGCAGTGCGCTCACTGCCACAGCGCAATGTTCTACATCGCCATACCGTCGATAGACATATGGTTGAGACTGCAGTTCAAGCAGCTTCACTTACACGCAAAGTGCATAGACCAGATCTCCTTCTCTTTAGCGCGCTCTTTCACGATATTGGTAAAGGTACAGAAGAAGATCACTCCGAAAGAGGAGAAAGACTCATCGCGCCACTGGCTAAGAGAATTGGATTCTCAGAACCAGATATCAAAACAATTCAACTCTTGGTTAAACACCATCTTCTCTTATCTGCAACGGCGACACGTCGAGATCTCGATGATCCAGCGACAATCACCGCAGTTGCAGATGTGATTCCAGATTTACAAACCCTAGAACTCTTGCATGCTCTAAGCATCGCCGATGGAGAAGCAACTGGCCGCGCAGCCTGGACAGATTGGAAAGCCTCCCTGGTGGCAGAGTTAGTAAAGCGCGTCGAACTTGCCATCACGGATAACACTGTTGCCCAACAGCCCGAATTATCAGATGAGCAACGTGCCAAGGCAGATTCAGGAAAACTCTCTGTCAGTATCGAAAGTCGAGAGAGCGTCTATGCGATTGAAATTGTGATTCCTGATAGCACCGGAATCCTTTCAACAGTTGCGGGAGTCTTGAATCTTCTCAGGCTTGATGTGCGCTCTGCGCGAACTAAATCTGTTGGTAATTCAGCTGTGATGGAGTGGATTGTGATTCCAGACCCTCATGCACCAATCCTCGAGGAATCAAAGTTGCACGATGAGATCAATAGAGCGCTCAAGAGTCGTTCTTCGCTCTCTGAAAGGATTCAAAACCGGATAGATGCATATGCTGAACTTCCTACGATTCCGGTTCCAGATCCGATAGTAGAAACCTTTCTTGATGCTGCCACTGATGCAACCATTATTGAAGTCAGAAGTCACGACCGACCTGCGCTGTTATTCGGGATTGGTGATTCGATTGCTCGCAGCAGCGTCGATATTCGATCAGCTATCGTCACAACCTTGGGAGCAGAAGCGATAGATACTCTCTATGTCACTGAGATTGGGGGAGGGCCACTGACACCTGAGCGGGCAGATGAGGTAGCGCTGCGTTTGCGTGCGGCTCTGAAGTAGAGTTCGCGCATTATGTTAGAGAACCTCTCCTCAAAGTTTTCCAGCGCATTTAATTCATTGCGTTCTCGCGGAAAAATCTCTGAGAATGATGTAGAGCAGACAATCGCTGAGATTCGCATGGCGCTTCTTGAAGCTGATGCCGCACTTGATGTTGTGAATACTTTTACAACCGCGGTTCAAGATAAAGCACTTAATTTACTTCCAACTCTTCAAGCTGGATCAAACCAAGCTCAGGCGATTTTCGATGTAGTAAATACAGAGCTGACGGCGATTCTTGGTGGCGGAGCGCGACGCGTGCGTTTTGCAAAAAATCCACCAACGGTAATTATGCTCGCCGGATTACAAGGCGCAGGAAAGACAACCCTGGCAGCAAAGCTTGCAAAGTTCTATAAAGATTTAGGTGAGACCCCTTTACTTGTTGCATCAGATTTACAACGCCCTAATGCAGTTAATCAATTGCAGGTAGTTGGGCAATCTGTTGGAGTTCCAGTTTTTGCACCTGAACCTGGCAACGGGACGGGGAATCCGGTTAAGGTCGCACGCGATGGCGTTGAGTTTGCCAAGAGCAAGCTGCATAGCATGGTCATTGTAGATACTGCAGGTCGTTTAGGTGTCGATCAAGAGTTAATGACTGAAGCAATCTCGATTCGAGATGCCGTGCACCCCAATGAGATCCTCTTCGTTGTCGATGCAATGATCGGCCAAGATGCGGTGCGAACTGCACAAGCGTTCCAAGATGGCGTTGGTTTCGATGGTGTAGTTCTGACAAAGCTCGATGGTGATGCTCGAGGCGGCGCTGCGCTCTCCATCGCATCGATAACAGGTAAGCCAATTATGTTCGCCTCAACGGGCGAGAAGATCAGCGATTTTGATATCTTCTATCCAGAACGTATGGCCTCTCGAATTCTTGGCCTCGGAGATGTTGCAACGCTCGCCGAACAAGCAAAGAAAGCCTTTGATGGCGATTCGGCGAAGAAGTTGGAAGATAAATTTATCGCGGGCGTTGATTTCACTCTCGATGATTTCCTCGAGCAGTTAGAAGCGATGTCAAAGATGGGCTCGATGGGCAAGCTACTTGGCATGTTGCCTGGCGCTGGTCAGATGAAGAAGCAGATTGAAAATTTTGATGAATCAGAAATCACTCGCACCAAGGCAATTGTGCAATCCATGACGCCACTCGAACGTCGTGATCTCAAAGTGCTTAATGGTTCAAGGCGTGCGCGTATTGCAACTGGTTCAGGTAGAAAAGTCTCGGATGTAAATGCCCTGGTAGATAAATTCACTGCAGCACAGAAGATGATGAAGCAGGTTCGTAATGGGGGACCAGGCCTACCCGGTATGCCTCCTATGCCCGGATTGAGCGCGGCTCCTAAGAAGGCTCAGCCGCCACAGAAGAAGAAGTCGAAATCAGGAAACCCGGCCAAAAGAGCGCTAGAAGAAGGCTAGATGCAGCCTCGATTTCTTAATTCTGAGCGTAACTGGCAAGATTAGCCATCTGTTACAGGGCCCTCTACCCCGGTAACAATCCAATCCACAGTTGGAGTTCGATTGCTACGCACCCCGCTGTAGCAATCGAAATACGACACACTTTTTAGGAGCACTACTTCTTTGGCTACAAAAATTCGATTAATGCGCATGGGAAAAATCCGCACACCTTATTTCCGTATTGTTGTTACAGATTCTCGTAAAGCACGTAACGGTCTCTCAATTGAAGAGATTGGTCGTTACGTTCCAGGACAAGAGCCATCATTGATCGAGGTTAATTCAGAGCGCGCTCTGTACTGGCTCGGCGTTGGTGCTCAACCATCAGAGGCAGTAGAGGCGCTTCTGAAGGTGACTGGCGATTGGCAGAAGCACAAGGGTCTTCCAGGAACTGAAGGAACACTTCGCGTTGCAGCTCCAAAGCCTGCAAAGAGCGTTGCATATGAAGCAGCTGTTAAGGCTGCCGCTGCAGAACCTGCAGAAGGCGCAACAACTTTGAAGAAGAAGGCACAAGAGAAGCTTGCAGCTAAGGCTGCTCCGGCACCGGTTGCTGAAGAAGCACCAGTTGTTGAGGCCGTGGCGGAAGAAGCACCAGTTGCTGTTATAGAACAGATTGCCGAAGACGTAACTTCAGCTGGAACCCCGGACACAGAAGTCTCAGTTGAAGCTTCGGACACTGCTGAATAATGATTGATGAAGCTCTAGAACACCTCGTCAAGGGGATCGTTGATAATCCTGAAGATGTCAATGTGAAGGAGAAGACTCATCGTCGAGGAACAACCCTCGAAGTTCGAGTTAATCCTGAAGATATCGGCAAGGTAATCGGACGTAATGGTCGTACTGCAAAGGCGCTTCGCACAGTTGTAAGCGCACTTGCTGGACGTTCTGTTCGTGTCGATCTCATCGATACCGACGAGGTTCGCTAAATAGTTCTTCTCCCATGAAATTAAACGTGGGCCGCATCGGTAAAGCTCACGGAATTCTCGGTGAAGCAACAATCGAAGTCCGAACAGATGAAGCTGAAGATCGCTTCGCTATCGGCGCAGTATTAGAGACAGAAAGCCACGGTTTCATCACCGTGGCTTCTGCACGTGTGCACAATGGAATCTTGCTCTTAGGCTTTGAGGGAATTGAAGATCGCAACGCCATTGAAGAGCTCCGTAATGAACTTCTCTATGCAGATGTTGATATTGAAGCACCTGGAGTCGATGAAGATGATTACCATGTTTTGCAACTAGTGGGATGTAAAGCATTTCTTGTCGATGGTGATGAACTCGGTGAAGTCACCGATGTCCTCAATCTTCCAGGCCAAGATGTCTTGGTAGTAAAAAGCCATGATGGAGAAGTTCTTATCCCATTTGTTCGACAACTAGTTCCGATTGTCGACATCAAAGCAAAGCGCATGACTGTGATTCCGCCAGATATCGAAGCCGTTGTAAAGGGTGACAAGTAATGAAGATCGATGTCATCTCGATTTTCCCAGAATATCTAGCACCGCTGCAATTATCTCTCTTGGGTAAGGCTCAGAGTGCAGGCATTGTTGATATTGCAGTTCATGATCTACGTGCTCAGACATCGGATAACCACAACACTGTCGATGACACACCATATGGTGGCGGTGCAGGAATGGTTATGTTGCCCGAGATTTGGGGAAAGACTCTCGATCCGCTGATGATCGAAGAGACTGACTTGATTGTTCTCACCCCTGCTGGAAAGCGTTTCAATCAGAAGATGGCTCAGGAGTTTGCTGGACGCTCTCATTTAATTTTTGCATGTGGACGTTATGAAGGCATCGATGATCGAGTACGCCAGTATTACTCGCAAGTGCAGTTCTCCGAGAAGAGCATTCGAGTCCACGAGGTATCAATCGGTGATTATGTTCTTGGTGGGGGAGAAGTTGCATCAATGGTCATGATTGAGGCGATTACTCGGCTGATTCCGGGTGTTCTTGGTAACCCGCAATCACTTGCTGAGGAGTCTCACAACAATGAGGGATATCTCGAATATCCAAACTTCACCAAGCCCCAAGAGTGGAGAGGTATCTCAGTTCCCGAGATTCTCCTCAGCGGCAATCATGCAGAAATTGCACAGTGGCGAAGCCAACAGGCAGAAAAGCGTGCAAAAGACAATCTTTAACTCGCCAGTAACACTTTGCTCGCCTTACTGTTAGTGCATGAGTGATGAGGCAGCAAAAATCCAATCGCGACTAATCCGTGATCTTGAACCAGTAGTTGCTGTCGAACTCGAACGCCATCTCTCAGTTCAGAAGAATTGGTACCCCCATGAATATGTCCCATGGTCTGAAGGTCGCGACTATGCAGGCCCACTTAACGGAGATGCATGGGAGGCAAAAGATTCACGACTCTCACCTGTTGCTCAAGATTCTCTAGTACTTAATCTTTTAACTGAAGATAATTTGCCGAGCTATCACACAGAGATCGCTATCTCTATGGGTCGCGATGGTGCGTGGGGAAACTGGATTGAGCGATGGACTGCAGAAGAAGCTCGCCATGCGATCGTAATTCGAGATTACTTGATGGCGACCCGCGGAGTTGATCCATACGAACTCGAAGATTTACGCATGGCCCATATGTCACTTGGCTATCAGACACCGTATGAAAATGACATGCTCCACACAATTGCCTACGTTTCATTCCAAGAGCTTGCAACACGCATCTCGCACCGCAACACCGGAAAACTTTCCGATGATCCAATTGCAGAAGGCATGATGCAGCGAGTTGCACTCGATGAGAATCTACATATGCTCTTCTACCGAAACACACTTTCTGCAGCGCTGGATATGGAACCAAATGCTGCGATGCGCGCGATTACAGATGTAGTAACTAACTTCGATATGCCTGGTGCGAATATGCCAGGTTTTGGTCGTAAGGCTGTTCAGATTGCACTTGCCGGAATTTATGACTTACAACAGCACCTCGATGATGTTGTAGCTCCCGTACTGCGTGCATGGAATGTCTTTGAACGTACCGACTTATCGGGTGACGGCCTCAAGGCACGCGATGAACTCAAGGCATTTATGGATCAGACCTATAAGACTGCAGCAATCTTTAACGATAAGCGTGAAATTCACTTCGAGCGTCAGATTGCTCGTGGCATTGCACCAATTCGCATCACCAACTAACTCTCAAATAAGATAGGCGCCATGCCGCGCACCTATCTTGTTGAGACCTACGGGTGCCAGATGAATGTGCACGATTCAGAACGTATCGCCGGTCTCCTCGATGAAGCGGGACATGTTCCTGTAACTCCGGGAGAGCAAGCAGATATCGTCGTCTTCAATACATGTGCAGTTCGTGAAAATGCAGATAACAAACTCTATGGAAATTTAAGTTTTCTTGCTCCAATTAAGAAGAAGAATCCTGCTATGCAGATTGCGGTTGGCGGATGTCTCGCCCAGAAGGATCAATCAATCATTTTGAAGAAAGCTCCATATGTCGATGTCGTCTTTGGAACTCACAACGTAGGCTCGCTTCCTGTACTTCTTGAACGCGCTCGAATCGAGGAAGAGTCTCAGATAGAAATTCTTGAAGCTCTTGAGCATTTCCCCTCAACTCTTCCGGCTCGTAGATTCTCAGCATTCACCTCGTGGGTCTCTATTTCGGTCGGTTGCAACAACACATGCACCTTCTGCATTGTGCCTACGCTGCGCGGGGTCGAAAAAGATAGATCTGCATCGGATGTATTAACTGAGATGCGCACTCTCGTGGATCAAGGTGTTATTGAGATTACGCTGCTGGGGCAGAATGTGAATGCCTATGGCGTGGAATTCGGCGATAGAGGTGCTTTTGCAAAGCTACTAATTGAAGCGGGAAAGATTGATGGCCTAGAGCGCGTGCGCTTCATGTCGCCTCACCCTCGTGACTTTACAGACGATGTGATTGAAGCAATGGCGCAGACTCCTAATGTGATGCCACATCTGCACATGCCGCTGCAATCTGGATCGGATTCTATCTTGCAGAGTATGCGTCGTTCATACCGCACAGATAAGTACCTTGGAATTCTTCAGCGAGTGCGGGATGCGATGCCACACTCGATGATTACAACTGACATCATCGTTGGCTTCCCGGGCGAGACCGAAGAAGATTTCCAGGCAACGATGGATATTGCATCGCAAGCACGTTTTGCCGCTGCCTATACATATAAGTATTCAATTCGTCCAGGTACACCCGCGGGTGCGATGGAGAATCAAGTTCCCGAGGATATTGTCGGAGAGCGCTACACCCGACTTCATGAACATCAACAGAAGATCTCATTATCAGTTAATCAAGAATCAATCGGTTCCACTCATCGCGTGATGGTCTCCGAAACTGAAGGACGTCGTGATGAGGCTCAATCTCGCATGACAGGTCGCTCAGAAGATTTCAGACTTGTGCACTTCGATGCAGCGACATCGGCGCGACCAGGTGACTTCGTAGATGTAAAAATCCAAGAAGCATCTGCGCATTACCTCATCGGAGAAGCAACAAATGTGGTTAAGACCCGTGGGGGAGATGCGCATCAGTTGCGCACTACACCTGCGCAGGAGAAGAGCTCTGCAACGTCACTCGGCATTCCAACGGTGCGGACGGTATGAAGGTAGTAGTTATTTGTGGAGCCACCGCCACCGGAAAGAGCGATATAGCTATAGACGTTGCCCAATCCATCGGCGCAGAAATTATTAATGCAGATTCTATGCAGCTCTATAAAGGCATGGATATCGGCACTGCGAAATTATCCGTTGAAGAACAGAGCGGAATTCCACACCACTTACTCGATATCTTGAGCGTTCGTGAAGATTCGACAGTTGCTTGGTATCAAGATCTCGCCAGGACGACTATCTCTGAGATACATGGTCGCAATAAGCATGCAGTGATTGTCGGTGGCACCGGTTTGTATATCAAAGCGATTCTCGATGACCTCAATTTTCCTGATACCAACCCTGTTATCCGAGCCCGCCTTGAATCTGAAGCACTCGAGTTCGGAACTGATTCACTCTTTGCACGGTTAGAAGTAGAAGACCCTGCAGCAGCTCTGGCAATTGACCGAGCAAATACTCGACGAGTAATTAGAGCATTGGAAGTTATTGAAATTACAGGTAAGCCATTTACGGCAAATCTTCCTCGAGAAGATAGCTCGCGATATCCAGATGCGATGCAATTTGGTCTTGTCATGGAGCGAGAGCACTTGCGAGAGCGAATTGATCTCCGTGTTGATCGTATGTGGGAGAAAGGTTTCGTCTCTGAAGTAGATAAGCTCATTAAAGATGGAATTCTTGAAGGTGCCACAGCGCAGAGGGCGATTGGTTACTCCTCGCTGATTGCGATGCACGCAGGAGCTATGACGGAAGCAGATGCCAAGGAAGAGACGAAACGAGCAACAAGGCAATACGCGCGTCGCCAGGAGACCTGGTTCTCACGCGATGCTCGAATTACCTGGGTCGCACCTCATCAACCAAGGCTCGAAACTATTCTGCAGAAGATAAACTCCTAACGTTATGACTCAACAAATATCTGCCACATATGGCCACGGAACTGAGAATGATTTTGTCATCCTCTTTGATGCCGATGATCAGAGAGTGATTACAGCAAGTCACGTTGCAGCAATCTGCAGCCGAGCAACCGGAATTGGCGCAGATGGATTTATTCGGATCCTAAAGCGCGAATCAAAGTGGTTTATGGATTATCGCAATGCTGATGGCAGTATCGCTGAAATGTGTGGCAATGGGATTCGAGTGATGGCGCGCTACCTTGTTGAGAAAGGTCATCAACCTGAAGGAATCTTTGCTATCGATACCCGCGATGGAATGAAGCATCTACGGGTTCCCATGACGGGCGATATTTCAGTCAATATGGGAAAAGTTACTGATGAGATGGAAGAAGTCTCTGTTGTGCAGAACTCGCATACCTGGAACGCTCTCCATATCAGCGTTGGAAATCCCCATGCAGTTACATTTGTCGAAGATTTAGATGAGGTTGGATCACTTGAAAGTGCTCCCGTTGTAACACCTGCATCAACGTATCCTGAAGGCGTTAACGTTGAATTTGTTCAGATCCTTCCCAATAAAGAAGCGCGTATGCGAGTGCACGAACGCGGAAGCGGCGAGACTCGCTCCTGCGGCACTGGCACATGTGCCGTCGCACTTGCTGCAACGCTTCATAGCGGTGGGACACTGCCATCACGATGGACAATTTATCCACCAGGGGGTCGTCTCATTGTTGATATTGATGGCCACTCAAATGCAACTCTTATTGGACCAGCCGAACTTGTACGAGATGTCGAGATTGGTCAGTACTTCACAGCATGACCAACCATGAGGACGGTTACGACAAACTCTTTGAAGATTTACTAAGAGAGAGCGCTCGTGCCGCATCTGATTTTGATTCAGATGAAGCAGATTATGTTGAAAATGATCAGCAAGAGCTCTCAGATAGAAATGCACTTCGTCGAGTCAAAAGTTTTTCTACAGAGTTACAAGATATTTCAGATGCTGAATATCGCCAACTACAGCTAGAGCGCGTGGTGCTTGTTGGAGTCTGGACTGAAGGCAGCGCCGAGATGGCAGAGAATTCACTCGCTGAACTCAAAGCGCTAGCAGAAACAGCGGGATCTGAGGTATTGGAAGGCTTGATTCAGAGGCGAGATAAACCAGATCCTTCCACCTATATCGGCTCTGGAAAACTTATTGAGCTACGACAGATAGTTGTTGCAACGGGTGCAGATACTGTCGTCTGCGATGGCGAACTCTCTCCATCACAGTTACGTACGCTGGAAGAGAAGTTAAAGGTAAAGGTCGTAGACCGTGTCGCACTTATCCTGGATATTTTTGCTCAACACGCAAAGAGCAAAGAAGGTAAGGCTCAGGTTGAGCTAGCCCAAATTGCATATCTACTTCCAAGATTGCGCGGTTGGGGTGATTCACTTTCTCGTCAGGTCGGTGGACGTGCAGCAGGCGGAGCAGGTATCGGTGGTCGTGGACCCGGTGAGACAAAAATTGAGACCGACCGTCGCAGAATTCGTGACAAGATGGCCAAGCTCCGCAAGGAGATTGCAGAGATGAAGACTTCTCGCGACACTAAACGACAAGAGCGTAAGAGATTTAATATTCCATCAGTTGCCATTGCTGGATATACAAATGCTGGAAAATCTTCTTTACTCAACGCCCTGACAGGAGCTGGAGTTCTTGTTGAGAATGCACTCTTTGCAACGCTCGATCCGACGGTACGAAAATGTGAGACGGCTGAAGGACGTGTTTACACGCTCTCGGATACCGTTGGATTTGTACGTCATCTGCCGCACCAATTGATTGATGCGTTCAAATCAACTCTCGAAGAAGTCTCGGGTGCCGATCTGATCGTGCATGTTGTCGACGGTTCGCACTCTGATCCCTTTGAGCAAATTCGTGCTGTCCGCGAAGTAATCAATGAAATCGGGGGAGGCGAGATCCCAGAAATAATCGCGATTAATAAGGTTGATATCGCAAGCCCTGATGTCGTTATGGAAATTTTGCGCAAAGAACCAAACAGTTACGCATTTTCTGTGCGTTCCGGATTTGGAATCGATGGATTAGTTCACGCAATTGAGAAATCTCTCCCGCATCCAAGCGTTGAAATCACGGCAGTAATTCCATATAGCCGAGGAGATCTCGTTTCAGCGATCCATGAACGAGGTGAAATTCTGCGCGAAGAGCACCTAGCCGAAGGTACTTTGATACATGCCTATGTAGATGGCGGGTTAGCCCGTTCCATTGAGGATGCCACTCAAATCGCCCCTGCTTAAGGGGAATAAATGCGACACGCCGGCTGTTGTATCGTCCATAAGTAGTTTTATGCGCAACTATTCGCGCATGCACGGGGCAATCGCGCCCAGGTACGAGTTTATGGAAGTGAGGTGAGATCAGTGGCAACAGATTACGACACACCCAGAAAGACCGACGAGGAGCTTCACGAGGAATCGTTAGAAGAACTCAAGGCAAAGCGCGTAGATGCGCAATCAGGACAGATTGATGTTGATGAAGCAGAAGCTGCAGAGAACCTTGAACTTCCAGGAGCTGACCTCTCTGGCGAGAAGTTAGCTGTTCGAGTTGTCCCTGTTCAGGTAGACGAGTTCTCTTGCTCAAAGTGTTTTCTTATCCATCACATTACTCAACTTGCAAAAGGTGAAGGCGCAAAAGCTATCTGCAAAGAGTGTTCTTAAGTTCATCCATTTTTTTGCAACTTATAAGCCAATACGGAGTCGGATCACGTTGATCGTTCAGTGTGATTTTGACGCCGGTTGATACCCAGAATTTAATCGCTAGAAATGCGGCAGGGTCAGCGTCACGCGTGCGGAGTAATCTCATCTGATCTTGCGAAAGTGTTTCAACCTCTCCCAGGTACTTCACATTGATATGCGCTCCGCCTGCCTTCAGTTCACCGCCACTCACCAATACCTCAGATTTGGATCTGATTGCGATGAGGAAGAGCGCTGCAGTGAGAAGCAGGAGCGAAACTAGGGCGCTAAAGTTTCCAAGAGCTGCCCACACGGCAATTACCAATGAGAGAAACATAAAATAGATAAAGGCGAGCAGCCACAGTGGGGGGCGCATCACTTCTCTAAACTGCATAAGCCCAAGGTTATCTCCTTATTAATCATCTTTTATCAAGTAACCTAGCCCCATGAGTCGAGTTGCTAGTACTACTCCACCAGATGGTTCGATAATTCCTGATCGCCATCCGCTCTCTCCTGAGACCGGAACGCAGATCCCATCACATTTTGCACATTGTTTTGGTTGTGGCGAACTTCATCCAACGGGATTACATCTGGTTGCGCATGTCGGTAAGGCTGCAGATATCACCGCTGAATTTACAGTTACTGAAAACCATCAAGGAGCACCGGGGCTAGCACACGGTGGATTGCTCTCACTGGCATTTGATGAAGCCCTTGGAAAACTGATGTGGCTCTTACGTGCACCTGCAGTTACAGCGCGACTCGAGACAGATTTCTTAAAGCCAGTTCCAATCGGAACAGTGCTTCATATTTCTGCGCAGATAACCGGGCAAGTAAATCGAAAGGTTTACTCCGAAGCTGTGGGACGACTCAATGGCCCTGATGGTGAGATTGCGGTGCGCGCTGCAGCGTTATTCGTCATTGTTCCGATGAAGCACTTCCTTGAAAATGCACCAGCTGATTACATGGAGGCGCTCAAGAAGAATCCGCATCTTTTGACATTCGTTGACCCAGAATTCAATATAAATCCATGAGAACCAACCTATGAACAATTTCCAAGTTCTTATCAAGAGGCTTGATCCCGATCTTCCGCTCCCTAAATATTCCAAGGGTGGAGATGCGGGTGCAGATATCGTCTCTCGTATTGATATCACTCTAGCCCCAGGGGAGAGAGCACTAGTCCCAACAGGTATCTCCATCGCGCTTCCTGATGGTTATGTAGCACTTGTTCATCCGCGTTCGGGGCTTGCCATTAAACATGGAGTCACAATGGTCAATGCACCAGGAACTGTCGATGCAGGATTCCGTGGTGAATTGCAGTGCATCATGATTAATCACGATCCTAAAGAGAGCGTCACATTTAAACGCGGCGATCGCATCGCGCAATTAGTTTTTCAAAAGGTGGAGCGTGCAGATTTTGTAGAAGTAGAAGAACTTCCTGGCTCTGGTCGCGGTACCGGCGGCTTTGGCTCAACGGGGCGCTCATGACACACGAGAGCGACAAAGATAAAGTTTTAGGCGCTTTTGGAGGCAAGAAAGGTCTTATCGATTCCGGAATTCCCTCAATAATTTTTCTCATTACATTTAATATTCGTAAAGATTTACAAGAGGCGCTCATTGCATCAATCGCAGTCTCTGCACTACTGACAATTATTCGCCTTGTTATGAGAGATACGGTCCAACATGCAATCAGTGGCTTTATCGGAATCCTGATCTGTGCTTGGTTTGCCAATCGAACAGGAAATCCGTCTGATCTCTATATTCCAAAACTTCTCACAAATCTTGGTTACGGAACTCTCTACCTCGTTGCTAATTTGGCTGGTTGGCCAATCCTCGGACTGATGCTTGGTCCAATATTGGGAGAGAACCTGCTCTGGAGAAATCATCCGGAACGTAAACGTGCTTATATTCAAGCCGGCTGGTTATGGGTAGCGATGTTCTTTACAAGAATTGCGGTTCAATACCCGATCTACAAGAGTGGAAATCTCAATCTCCTTGGAACGGTCAATCTCGCTATGGGATATCCGTTATTTATTGCCACTGCTTATGGTTCTTGGCTCATCCTTCGCCGAGTTCCTAGCGTTAAAGCTTAAGTACGGGCGATAAAACAATCTTTAATCTGATCTTCAGCAGCAGCTGAAGCAACGAAGAGAAGTTCATCGCCGGCGATAAATAGATCACTCGGTGCTGGTGCAATCACTCGACCATCGCGAACAATTGCCGCAAGGGATGCATCCTGAGGGAGCGCTACTTCTTCGACTGTCTTTCCAATACAAATTGAAGAGTCAGGAAGCGTTATCTCAACGAGATTTGCCTGTCCCTTTCTAAAAGAGAATAGACGCACCACATCGCCAACGCTGACAGCCTCTTCAACGAGTGCGGCGATAATTCTCGGAGTCGATACCGCGACATCGACGCCCCATGATTGATCAAAGAGCCATTCATTCTTCGGGTGATTGATGCGAGCTACAACACGTGGGACTCCGTACTCAGTCTTTCCAAGAAGGGAAGCGACGAGATTTACCTTGTCATCACCTGTTGCTGCGACAAGAACCTGACATTGATTGAGTTGAGCCTTATCAAGGGATGCGATTTCACATGCATCAGCCATAAGCCACTCTGCATCTGGAACGGAATCAATTTTGAGCGCTTTTGGATCTCTATCAATCAGAAGAACTTGGTGACCATTGTCGAGGAGTTCTCGAGCGATTGCGCGCCCAACATTTCCAGCACCAGCGATAGCAATTCTCATGGCTTATTCTCCTGGCCCACTCGTTAGTACGCTTTCAGCGATTGCGAGCTTCTCATCAAGAATTGTCATGTGTACCAAATCGCCATCCTGCAGAACTGTATGAGCATCTGGAATCAGCGCTTCGCCGAGACGAGTCAGGAAAGCAACTCGGGATTCTGTTGCAACTTCAAGATCGGAAATTGCGCGGCCATACCAGTCAACGTGAGGGTGAACTTCAAGCAACTGAACTGTGCCTGTGGCATCACGCCACTCTGAACGAGCACCACCTGGTGCGATACGACGCAAAATCTGATCCGTTGCCCAAATAACTGTAGCAACTGTTGGAATTCCAAGGCGCTGGTAAATTTCTGCACGACCTGGGTCATAAATGCGCGCAACTACATTTGTCACACCGTAACTTTCGCGGGCAACACGAGCAGCCAAAATATTTGAGTTATCGCCATTACTGACAGCAGCAAAAGCATCGGCTCCTTCAATGCCAGCCTCCAGCAGAGTGTCACGATCAAAGCCAACGCCTACGATTGTGCGACCTTTGAAATCTGGCCCTAAGCGACGGAAAGCTTCTTTAGATTGATCGATAACCGCTACGGAATATCCAGCGGCTTCAAGTTCGATGGCTAATGAGGAACCAACTCGACCGCAACCCATGATGACAACGTGCACAGGAGTAACTTACTACTTTCACGCGCATTTATAGGAATTTAACTCGACTTCCTATCTCGACTAGGCTTAATGCATGTCATCATCTAGGCGAGTTACCCTCGAAGTTGGTCAAAAAATCGAAGTGACCATTGAAAAGATCGCCCATGGTGGCCATTTCATCGCTCGTCATGAGGGCGCTGTGATTTTTGTCCGCCACGGAATACCGGGTGAATTAGTCGAAATTGTTATTACCAGCGTTGGCTCTAGCTTTAATCGAGCCGATGTCCTATCTGTGAAAACTCCTTCGGCAGATCGAGTTTCGCCTCCTTGTCGCTACGCCAACCGAGAAGGCTGTGGTGGATGCGATTTCCAACATATTACTGTGCCGCGTCAACGATCCCTCAAATCTGAGGTCATTGCTGAACAATTCTCAAGGATTGCAAAGATAGATCTGCAGGTGGAAGTTGAAGAGATCAATAAGCCACTCGGTTGGCGAACACGTTGTACATCTGTGACGACAAAGAACGGTTCACTTGGCTTCTATCAGGCACGAAGCCATAAAGTTGTTGCAGTAGATGATTGCAGAATTCTTGTACCTGAGATGCAATTTGCTCAGCTAGCAGAACGCGGGGCAAAGGGAGATCAGAGGTTAGAGATTTCCATCTCCAATACGGGAGAGCGAAGTATCGCAACGGCAAATGCACGAGATGAATCACCGATGCGACTTACCGACGGTGTCGATATAGCTCACTACACAGTTGGCGAAAATTCATTTGAGGTCAGTCAGAAATCCTTCTGGCAGAGTCATAAAGACGCACCAACTACCTTAACTAAAGCGGTAGTTGACTATGCAGGCACCCGCGAAGGAGATCAGGTTCTAGATCTCTACGGCGGGGTCGGTCTATTTACAGCAGCCCTACTTCCATTAGTGGGGGAGACCGGTTCAGTTGATCTCGTTGAAGGAAGTAAATTTGCGACAAGTGATGCAAGTAGAAATTTTGCAGATGCGAAGAATGTAAATATCGTCACCGGAGATGTCGCAAAGGTCATCACTCGTTTTCCACGAGCAGATGTAGTAGTTCTCGACCCTCCTCGCGAGGGAGCGGGTAAAGATGTCGTTGAGAACTTGGCCAGAATTGCTCCTCGAACAATCGTGTATGTCGCCTGCGATCCGGCAGCCCTTGCTCGAGATACCGCCTACCTGCGAGATTCGGGCTACGAGTTAGATGCAATCCGAGCCTTTGATCTCTTTCCTATGACTCACCACATCGAATGTATTGCGAAATTCATCCCATCTAAGGTATCTTGACGTCAAGATAAATTCAGCGAAGGAAGTTGATGATGAGTAAGAACTCTCTTGGAACTAAGAAGAATCTCAAGGTTTCAGTTAATGGGGTCTCGGGAAAACAATTTGAGATCTTTGATATCTCATCAATCGATGGCGCGAAAGATCTTCCATTCTCTCTCAAGGTACTTCTCGAGAACTTACTTCGCACTGAAGATGGTGCAAATATCACCGTCGAACATATCAAGGCACTTGTTCAATGGGATCCATCAATTGAGCCAGATACTGAAATTCAATTTACTCCTGCACGTGTTGTCATGCAGGACTTCACTGGCGTGCCATGCATCGTCGACCTTGCGACCATGCGCGAGGCAATCGTTGACCTTGGGGGAGACCCAAGCAAGGTAAATCCACTTGCACCAGCAGAGCTTGTTATCGACCACTCGGTTATCGCCGATGTCTTCGGAACGAAAGATTCTTTTGAGCAGAATACAGATATTGAGTATGAGCGTAACCGCGAGAGATATCGCTTCCTTCGCTGGGGACAGGGCGCATTCGATGAATTCAAGGTAGTTCCACCCGGAACGGGAATTGTTCACCAAGTAAATATTGAGTATTTAGCTCGCGTGATTATGACTCGTAACGTCAATGGCGTACTTCGTGCATATCCAGATACCGTTGTTGGAACAGATTCGCATACAACAATGGTTAATGGTCTCGGAGTTCTTGGCTGGGGCGTTGGTGGAATTGAGGCAGAGGCAGCTCTTCTCGGCCAACCAGTTTCGATGTTGATTCCACGTGTTGTCGGTTTCAAGCTATCTGGCGAACTTCCAGTTGGAACAACAGCGACAGATATGGCTCTGACCATCACTGAGATGCTTCGTAAGCATGGTGTAGTTGGAAAATTTGTTGAATTCTATGGACCAGGTGTTGTCTCAGTGCCGATGGCTAATCGCACAACAATTGGAAATATGTCACCTGAATACGGCTCGACATGTGCAATCTTCCCAATTGATGAAGAGACCCTGCGTTACCTACGACTTACCGGCAGAAGTGAAGATCAAGTTGCACTTGTTGAGCAGTATGCAAAGGCTCAAGGAATGTGGCACGACCCATCTGCAACTCCACGTTTCTCAGAACATATCGAGTTAGACCTCTCGACAGTTGTTTCTTCGATTGCCGGACCAAAGCGCCCACAAGATCGAATCTCACTGACGGATTCAAAGAGCGCATTTGAAAAGATTCTCCCAACCTACTTCTCTGAGAAGACTGGCAAAGAGGCATACCCAGTAAAGGTTGGCGCCAAAGCGACAACAATCAAGAATGGCGATGTTGTTATTGCATCAATCACCTCTTGTACAAATACATCGAATCCCTCAGTCATGATTGGCGCTGCGCTCTTAGCTAAGAAGGCGGTAGAAAAGGGACTGACTTCAAAGCCTTGGGTTAAGACAACTCTGGCACCGGGATCGAAGGTTGTTACCGATTACTACGACCGTGCAGATCTTACGAAATATATGGAAGCGCTCGGATTTAACTTAGTTGGCTATGGCTGCGTGACATGTATCGGAAATTCAGGGCCGCTTCCAGTAGAAATCAGCAAATCAGTCAACGAAAACGATTTAGCAGTCACAGCAGTCCTTTCAGGAAATAGAAACTTTGAAGGACGAATTAGCCCAGATGTGAAGATGAATTACCTTGCATCCCCACCCCTAGTTGTCGCTTACGCACTTGCCGGAACGATGGATCACGATTTTGAGAAGGATTCACTCGGAAACGATAAAGATGGCAACCCTGTACTTCTGAAAGATATCTGGCCATCAGCGCAAGAGATCCAGAGCGTTATCGATTCATCAATCTCATCAGAGATGTTTAAGAAAGATTATGCATCTGTATTCGATGGCGACCATCGATGGAAGTCACTTGATACTCCAACAGGCAAGACATTCGAATGGGATCCAAAGTCAACTTATGTTCGCAAACCTCCTTACTTTGATGGAATGCCGGCAGAACCTAAGCCAGTTACAGATATCACCGGCGCTCGACTTCTAGCAATCCTCGGAGATTCAGTAACAACAGATCACATCTCACCTGCAGGAAATATCAAAGCTGATTCACCGGCAGGAAAGTACTTGGAAGCAAATGGAGTAGACCGTAAAGACTTTAACTCTTACGGTTCTCGCCGCGGAAATCACGAAGTAATGATTCGTGGAACTTTTGCAAATATTCGACTTAAGAATTTACTTCTCGATGGAGTCGAAGGAGGCTTCACTCGTAACTTCATGGCAGATGGTGGGCAATCAACAATTTATGATGCATCAGTTGCATATCAGGCAGCAGGAGTTGGTTTAGTAATTCTTGCTGGTAAAGAGTATGGATCAGGTTCATCACGAGATTGGGCTGCAAAGGGAACCGCACTTCTCGGAGTCCGCGCTGTTATCGCAGAGAGTTTCGAGAGAATTCACCGTTCTAACTTGATCGGCATGGGAGTTCTTCCATTGCAATTTATCAATGGTGAAAATCCACAATCACTTGGTATTAAGGGCGATGAAGTCTTCTCAATAACTGGAGTAACGGCCCTCAATGATGGAGGCATTCCTAAAGAGGTCACCGTCACTGCGGGGGACAAGTCATTCAAGGCAAAGGTACGTATTGATACCCCAGGCGAGGCGGATTACTACCGCCACGGAGGAATCATGCAGTACGTACTGCGCCAGCTCCGTGGCTAATCTAGACTGAGCAAATGCTTGAATCGATAAAGAGTCCTAAGGACCTTCGTGGACTCTCCTATGAGCAGCTCGATTCGCTCAGTGAAGAGATTCGTCAATTTCTTATCACCAAGGTCTCAAAGACTGGTGGGCATCTAGGTCCTAATTTGGGCGTCGTCGAACTCACGCTTGCGATTCATAGAACTTTTGATTCACCGAAAGATGTTGTTCTCTTCGATACAGGTCATCAATCCTATGTTCACAAGATGATTACTGGTCGCGTCGATCAATTTGATGGACTTCGTCAGCGCGGAGGAATAGCTGGTTATCCCAATCGTCGCGAGAGTGAACACGATGTTATTGAGAACTCTCACGCATCTACAGCGCTCTCATGGGGAGATGGAATCTCTCGCGGATTTTCTCTTACTAATCAGAAGGACCGACATGTCGTCGTAGTTGTAGGAGATGGCGCACTCACTGGGGGCATGTCATGGGAAGCGCTTAACAATATTGCAACATCTAATGATAGAAATCTAACTATTGTCGTCAACGACAATGAGCGTTCTTATTCTCCAACTATCGGCGGTTTAGCTACATACCTTGCAACTCTTCGAGTAACACGCGGGTATGAACGCTTCCTGGATTGGGGCAAAGAAGTTCTTTCGCATACTCCAGTTGTTGGAGCTCCCATATACGAGACCCTTCATGGAATGAAGAAGGGCATTAAAGATATTGTCGCGCCTCAAGGAATGTTTGAAGATCTTGGATTGAAGTATGTCGGCCCAATCGATGGCCACGATATTGCAGCGATGGAGCGTGCGCTCGAACAAGCTAAAGAATTCGGCGAACCAGTACTTGTTCATGTGATTACCGAGAAGGGCAAAGGCCACAAGCCAGCGGTCGCAGATTTTGCTGAGAAATTCCACGCAGTGGGAATTGTGGATCCTGAAACTGGAACACCGCTTTCAAAATCTTCTACAAGCTGGACCAATGTTTTCTCAGATGAACTTCTTGCGCTCGGTAAAGAACGAAAAGATATCGTCGCAATCACGGCAGCGATGCTCGGGCCAACAGGGTTAGATAAGTTTGAGAGCCAATTCCCTGAACGCACAATTGATGTCGGAATTGCAGAACAGCATGCAGTGACAAGCGCTGCAGGCCTTGCCTTTGCAGGTCTCCACCCAGTCTTTGCCGTTTACTCAACATTTCTCAATCGAGCATTTGATCAGTTGCTTCTCGATGTATCACTCCATAAGGCTGGAGTTACATTTGTCTTAGATCGCGCTGGAATTACAGGCGATGACGGTCCATCTCACCATGGAATCTGGGATCTTGCCCTTACCGGAATGGTTCCAACAATGCGCGTGGCCGCCCCTCGCGATGCTGCTCGTTTACGTGAAACGCTACGTGAAGCAGTAGCAGTTAACGATGCACCTACTGCAGTTAGATTTCCAAAGGGAGCAGTGCAGGCAGATATTCCAGCTTTTGAACGTCGTGACGGCGTAGATGTTCTTTATCGTGGCGAGAGCGCAGATGTATTACTTATCTCTATCGGTTCGATGGCTGCTATCGCTGTAGAGGCGGCATCACAGGCTTATCGCGAAGGTGTTGGCGTTACCGTCATCGATCCTCGTTGGGTTAAGCCACTTCCAGCATCACTTGTCACTATGGCAGATCGCTACAAGAGCGTTGTAGTTCTTGAAGATGGAATTAAGCACGGCGGAATCGCAAGTTCAATCTCTGAGCAATTTAGAGAGGCAGGACTTAACGTTGCTCTGCATAGCATCGGTGTGCCTCTTGAATTTATCGAGCACTCAAAGCGTGCAGAAATTCTTGAAGATCTAGGAATTACTGCTCAGAAGATTTCACGCGACATCGTCGAGTGGAACTCTACTGTGGAAGAGATGCAATTCCCGGAGCATGAAAACGCTGACCGCAAACAGACTCGCTAATTCCTTCGCGATCTAAGAACGGCAAAATTCCACCTAAGTGCATCGGCCATCCGGCGCCCATCAACATACAGAGATCAATCTCTGCAGGAGTTGAAACAACACCTTCATCGAGCATCATACGAGCTTCTTCGGCGAGAGCCTTCAGTGCACGTAGACGAACTTCTTCAGCAGTTGATGGAGTTGTTCCTTTATGCACGAGGGCAAGTGCTGCAGGATTTACAGAGAACTTTCCATCTTCGCCCTTAATGTAGAAAGTCTTCACGCCTTCCTTAACCATTGCTTGCATCGTAGGGGAGATGCGATAGCGAGGTCCGAGGTTTGCATTGAGAGTCTCTGAAACGTGAAGTGCAACACCGGGACCTACAAGGCCAAGGAGTTCAAAGGGAGACATTGGAAAACCAATACTGCGCATCGCATTATCAGCAACGCTCGGATCGGTTCCTTCATCGACTGCATCGGTGATTTCACCCATGAAGCGAGTAAGAAGTCGGTTCACTACAAAGCCCGGTGCATCCTTACAGATGATCATTGTCTTCTTAAGTTCCTTGCCGATATTTACCGCTGTTGCTGTTGTTGCATCATCTGTCTTTGAAGTACGTGCAACTTCGAGTAGAGGCATAATCGCAACAGGGTTGAAGAAGTGGAATCCAACGACTCGTTCTGGATGTTCAAGCCCTTGGCTCATCGCTTCAACAGAGAGAGATGAAGTATTTGTAGCTAAGACACACTCAGGTCGAACGATCTTCTCTAGCTTCTTGAAGAGCTCTTGCTTGAGAGATAACTCTTCGAAGATAGCTTCAATAACGAAGTCACACCCTGCAAAGACCTGTTCATCAGATGATCCGCTAATGAGTAGCGATAGGCGTCCAGCAGATTCTGGGCTCATGCGCTTCTTCTCAACGAGCTTTGCTAATTCATTCTTAACCCAGACAACACCTTTATCGGCGCGCTCTTGGTCGATATCTGTCATGACCACAGGGCACTTGAGATTACGAAGTAGTAGGAGCGCTAATTGAGAAGCCATAAGACCGGCGCCTACAACTCCAACACGAGCAACTTTTCTACCGAGTGCAGGCTTTGGGGCGCCTTCAACTTTCTTACGCTTCTTCTGAATAACGTTAAATGCATAGAGAGATGCACGTAGCGGATCTGACATTGTGAGATCTGCAAGTGCTACATCCTCAGCATCAAAACCTGCACCGCGAGTATTGCTCTTTGCAGCCGCCATAAGTTCTAGTGCTTTGGTCGGAGATGCCAACTCTGCTCCACCATACTTCTTGAGTGCAGCAGCGCGACCTGCAGCAAGAGCTGAATCCCATGCAGGATCAGTTGAGTAATCCTTACGCTCTACCTTCACCGAGCCACTTAAGACACCTGCGGCAAATGCAACGGATCTTTCAAGGAAGTCGGCTGGTTCATACACTGCATCAACAACGCCAAGTGCCAGAGCATCTTTCGCCTTCATCATTGTGTTGTTATTGAGTGAATTTCCGATGATGACCTGAACTGCGCGCTCTGGACCGATGAGTTTAGGAAGAATTGTTGCTCCACCCCATCCAGGGACAAGCCCTAGGAATACTTCAGGAAGAGCTGTGAAGGCAGTTGATGCAAGTGTGCGGTAGTTGCAGTGAAGTCCAATTTCGAGTCCGCCACCGAGTGCTAAGCCGTTGATAAATGCAAAGGTTGGAATTCCGATCTCATCGAAGCGCCTAAAGACATCGTGACCGAGCTTTCCAATCGCAAGTGCTTGTTCTCGCTTATTTAAGAATGCTAAACCGGAAAGGTCTGCACCCGCTGCAAAGATAAATGGCTTACCTATAACTGCAATCGCTGCTGGTTTGCGCGATGCGGCGTCAGTGATCGCAGCATCGATGGATGCAAGTGATTGTGGTCCAAGTGTGTTTGGACGAGTGTGATCGAGTGAGTTATCGAGAGTAATGAGGGCGAGAGTGCCTGTATGGCCAAATGGAGTTAGGTCGATATCGCGAACAAGTGCGTGGGTAATTACCTCTTCAGGTGCACCATCAGGAAGCTGAATTGATGTTGTCATTACTTCTTTCCTCCTGTGCTTGTTGATCCACGAAAATGCGGATTCTCCCAAATAACTGTGCCGCCCATTCCGAGACCGATACACATCGTTGTGATTCCGTAGCGAACATCTTTCTTCTCTTCAAAAGTACGAGCGAGGTTGAGCATCAAGCGAACACCTGATGATGCAAGGGGATGGCCTACTGCGATAGCGCCACCATATGGATTGACGCGAGGATCATCATCTGCGATACCGAAGTGATCGAGGAATGCAAGGACCTGGACTGCAAATGCTTCGTTAACTTCAAATGCTCCGATATCTTCGATCGAAAGCCCTGCTTTAGAAAGCGCCTTTATCGTGGACGGAACAGGTCCATAACCCATTACTTCTGGTTCGACGCCAGCGAATGCAAATGTCACCATTCGAGCTTTGATAGTCAGGCCAAGTTCAATTGCCTTCTCTTCACTTGCTAGCAAAGCAGCGGTTGCTCCATCGTTGAGTCCTGATGAATTACCTGCTGTGACACGACCTGCCGGACGAAAGGGAGTCTTTAAACCTGCAAGACCTTCCATCGTAGTTGTTGGACGAGGAGCTTCATCAACGGTTGCAATAGTCCAACCAAGTTCTGGGTTGCGTGCAGCTGTTGGAATGAGATCTCTCTGAATCTTTCCATCTGCATATGCCTTTGCAGTCTTTATTTGAGAGTTCAGTGCATATGCATCTGCACGCTCTTTTGTTAATTGCGGGAAGCGATCATGAAGTCGTTCTGCAGTTGCACCCATTGCGAGCGCATCTTGTTCCACTAACTTCTCTGCCAAATATCGTGGGTTGGGATCCATGAGTTCGCCCATTGGGTGATTGCCCATATGTTCAACGCCACCTGCGATAGCGATATCAATTGCTCCCATCGCAATTGCACCGGCAACAGTTGTTGTTGCGGTGAGCGCACCCGCACACCATCGGTCAATCGAGTAACCAGGAACTGTCTTTGGAAGTCCTGCAAGAAGTGTGGCGCTGCGACCAATATTCATTCCTTGATCGCCAGTCTGTGTAGCTGCAGCGATTGCAACATCATCAATGAGCTCGGGGGAGACCTTCGGATTTCGTTCCAAGAGCCCACGCATCGCACGAACCATCAGATCATCTGCGCGAGTGCCGGAATACATGCTTCCCGCTTTGCCAAATGGCGTGCGGACAGCATCAACGAGGACAACGTTGTGGAGGGTATGGTGCTTTGATGTCATAGAACTTCCTCTACTAAGGTGAGTATGCCGTTAGGTTACTCGCCAGTAGGAAAAAGCGCTATGCGTTGACGGAGGTTTTTACCTGCTTAGGCGATGAGAGGTAGGCGCTCAAGGTCAGACCGAGGTAGGTAAGCCATCCAGCGAGCTGAAGCCAAGAGGTAGTTGTGTCAAAACCAACTGTTCCAGCTAGGAGACCTGCTACGAGAGACTCCTTGGGAAGCCACGAAGTTGTATCCCATACAAATGCATCTGGGCCAGGGAGAATTCCAAACTCTTGGAACTCATGGATTCCGTATGAAAGAACGCCGGCTGCAACGATGATGAGGGCAACGCCGGAATATGTAAAGAACTTACCGAGATTGATCTTGATCGCGCTCTTGTAAATTCCAATCCCCATAGCTACAGCGAGTGCAAGCCCAAGAAGAAGTCCGAGAGTTGCAGTTGAGACCGCGCCGACTGTCTTAAAGTTTGTATAGAGGAAGAGTGAGGTTTCAAGCCCCTCTCGAGCAACCGCGAAGAAGGCAGCTAAAGCTAGTGCTATCGGCCCTGATCCGACTGCGGATTCAGCCTTCGAGTGGAGCTCGTTCTTAAGATTTCGTGCAGTACGTTTCATCCAGAAGACCATCCAGGTTACAAATCCGACAGCGATAAAAGATGTTGTGCCTGCAAAGAGTTCTTCACCACGATCTGAGAGCTCTGCCGATGTATATGACAGGAAGGCTCCAAAGGCGAGGCTCGCAACGATTGCCACGGCGACACCGGTCCATAGGGAGCGCAGGTGTTGGCGACGATCTGTCTTTACAAGGTAGGCAACCAAAATACCGACTATGAGTGAAGCTTCTAGCCCTTCACGCAGGGCGATGATGAATGTACTAAGCATGGGCTGAGAGTAATTGAGGTATCTGAATTACGCAACTCCGGTGTTGCGTAATTCATCACTATTCCGCAGCAGGTTGGGCGGCCTCTTCAGGCTCGGCAATCTCCAATGGTTCACGCTCCAGCAGGGCAGCCTCAAGGATGGGGGCAGCGATAGCGCTCTGCCAGCGGCGAGCACCCATGGCCAGGAGGGCATCTGTGACGGAACCTTGCGGAGGCGCCCAGCAGATCCTGCGCACTAGCTCGGGGCTAATGAGGTTTTCAAGGGGGATAGATAGCTCTTGGGCTCGTACCTGAAGGTTGAAGCGGGCATGAGTGAGCGGTGCATATTTCTCGGGAAAACGCTCGCGCCACAATTTAATCGGAGGCAAGGTATCGCTCTTGGAGCGAGCCTCTGGCCATTGCTCTTCAGTGAGTGCAAGAGCGCTCGCAATGGAGGAGATCCAGAGCTCGGAATTCTCAAACCAGCGCGCTCGCAATCCTATGGGACGCAATACCTTCTCAAGATGTTTGCGATTGAGCATCGGAGTACTTTCGCTGGCGAGTGCAATCTCTGAAATTGCGGCATCGGTTAATAAGCGGCCCGGTGAAATATCTAACTCTTGCGCAAGAATATTTCTAGCTTGCCACAACTCTCGAACGACAGCCATATGGAGACGCTTCTTAATTTTATGCATTCCCGAAGTTCGTCGCCAAGGATCGATGCGGGCTGGTGGCGGTGGCGCAGAAATAATCGAGGCAAAATCTTCCTGCGCCCACTCCCACTTTCCGGCATCCAGCAGAAGTTGATAAACCTTGTCACGAAGTTCCACGAGAAGCTCTACATCGAGAGCTGCGTAGTTGAGCCATTCCGCAGGCAGAGGTCGCTTCGACCAATCAGCGGCCGAATGTTCCTTTGCAAGAGATACGCCCATGAGCGTTTCAAGGAGCGGGCCAAGTCCAACGCGAGGAAGCCCTGCAATACGTCCGCCAAGTTCTGTGTCGAAGAGTATTTGTGGCTCTATTCCTAACTCGCGAAGACATGGCAAATCTTGTGTACTTGCGTGAAGAATTACCTCTTCATTACTAATCAGTGAATTCAATTTTAGAAAGCAGCGATGGTGTGGGCCAAATGGAATTGGATCAATCAGATGTAACCCGCCATTAGTTCGCTTAATCTGAATGAGATATGCGCGAGAGCTGTATTTAAAGCCTGATGCACGCTCTGCATCGAATGCATATGGACCAGTTCCAGAAGCTAATTTTTCAAGAGCGGCATCAAATGCTGTCTCACTTTCAATGATTTCGGGAACGCCTGCAGCTGGATGGAGCAGGGGAATAGGCGCCGGAAGTTCTGCCTCTTCAGTTGCTACTTTTTCAGACACGTCGTCGCGCTGAACCAATAGTTGCTACACCTTCAGGAAGAGGTGCAAGTCCTGCTACTTCAGTCATGAGATTGCACCATGCCTGAACGTGAGAGAAGATATCTTCAACTTTTTCAATCTGCGGACTCCATGAAGCTCTAATCTCAATCTCAGAGTCGTCACTTCGAGGAGATAATTTTCCGAAAGATGCGCTCGAGACACGTGTAACAGTTCCACTTGGTGCGCTAAAAATTGCGCCAGTGCTTTGGAGAGAATCCAGAAGCCAGTTCCAACCGACTTCTGGTAGAAGCGGATCTTCTTGCATCTCACTATCAACATCGGCGCGCATAAATGTCACGCAACGGAATTCACCTTCCCACGTATCTTGCCCACCGGGTTCATGGAGAATGACAAAACGACCTGATGCGACTTCATCTTCAGCATCACCTGAAAGCCCATTTGAGATATCTGCAGTAAAAGCGAAGGAGTAGGCGGCCAACTTCTGCGGTGCGGGAACTTCCTCAAGGATTATCTCTGCGCGTGGAGTAAATGTACGTAGAAGTTCAATCAATTCATCAAAGGAGAATGGCGACTTCACTGGTCGATTCTAAAGTTCATTGGGTGCTTTCGGCGGGAGGCTAAGACCTTCCAGCAGGTAGAGTCTGCTCTTATGGCCAGCGCACTTGCCCTTCTGTCGAGTCTCTTATGGGGAAGTGCCGATTACATCGCAGGAAATCTCAGCAAGAAGTTCCCGGCAATTGCGGTTCTCGCTGTAAGCCAGGCTATTGGTTTTCTTACGGGCCTCCTTCTTGTTGTCGGAACTGGTGCATGGCACGCAGAGGCGTTCGGTGCAGATGGCTATCTCATCCCCGGAATTCTTGCAGGACTTGCGGGTTACTTGGGATTGATCAGTCTCTACGCTGCACTTTCAACTGGTCGCATGGGAGTTGTCTCTCCAATTAGCTCGCTCAGTGCTCTGATTCCATTAGCTTTTGCACTTACTTATAAAGGTGATCAACTTTCAACAATTCTTTCTATTGGCGTCATCTGCGCGATGCTCGGTGGATTTCTCGCCAGTGGCCCAGAAGTTTCACAGGGCTTGCCACTAAAGCCAGTTCTCTTAGCTCTCAGTGCAGCGCTCTTCTTTGGAATCGCACTCGTCTGCATGGCGCTAGGTTCTGAAAGTAGCGCGCTGATGACCATGACAACGATGAGAACAACAACCCTCGTCATCGGTATCGGACTGTTGGTGCGATTTAGAAATATTGGGGGACTTGGAAAGCCCCAGATGCCGCTATTAATCTTTATCGGCGTTGCAGATTTTGCAGCAAATCTCTTACTGGGAGTGGCAACGACAAAGGGATTGGTCTCACTAGCGATGGTTCTGGGTGCGCTCTACCCAATAGCAACTGCCGTCCTGGCATACGTATTTCTTCACGAAAGATTGCATCGTGTGCAATATGTTGGAATTGCATTTGCAGTTGTTGGTGTCAGCTTGATTTCAGCTTTCTAAAGCACCTTACTTTTTTACCGCTGAGATAAAGCGAGTGCCCTCAAGGGTCACATCACGTGTGATGAGAAAGTTGGAGAGCAACTTCTCGATATCGAGCTTATCTTCACCGCCCGTAATGGATGTGATACTTAATTCAAGTTGATCTATTCGACCGGCGCCAATTAATTCTTGAAAAATTGCAGCGCCAGCTTCAACATGAATTCTTTCTCCAAAAGTTTCAAGGGCCTTATCGAGAGCCTTTGTGGGAGAGAGATTCCAGCAATGGGCTAAGCGATTTCCGCTCAGTGGATTGATAAGGGCGCGTGATAGAACAACAACCGGAACTGGAGTTCGTTGATATGGCTCTGTGCGCGCTGTATTTCCCCCGATGATGATGCAATCGGCGCTCCGACGTCGTTGTAGGAACTCTGAGCGATCGAGTGCAGTGGTAACGCCGGCAGAGTTTCCATTCTTTGAAGTAGATCCATCTGCGCCTACAACTAAGGTACCGATAACTGGCATACGCTCAGAATAATCTTTTTCTCACGTAATTATCAGCCTATTTGCCCGTTCCAAATTGAAATTACATGACTTCGGGCGTTAGCCTTAAAACATGAGAAAGCGAATGAAGGCCGCCATTTTGCTGCTTGCTGCGGCAACAGCGGCCCCGCTTCTCCTTGCACCTCCTGCACAAGCGGCACAGACCCTGGCACAAGTTCAAGCTCAAGTAATTCGCCTTGAAGAAGAGGCCACAGCTGCAGCCGAGGGCGCGCAGGAAGCAAAGGTTCGCCTTGCATCTCTTACGCGAAGTCTCGCGGGAATTCAGGCGAAGGCTGCTCTTCAGGGTAAGACAGTTGATGCAATCTCAAAGACACTCGGCGCAATTGCAGTTGATCAGTATAAATCTGGAACGCTAAGTCAGAGCTTAGAACTCCTCTTCTCATCCGATCCATCATTGTATTTATCAGCAGCTGGATCTCTCGAAGCGATTACACGTAAAAAGGGAATCCAACTTCGTAAATTTCAGTCAGCTGAACAACAACTCAATGCAACATCATTAACTGTAAGTGATCGGTTGGCTCAAGTTAAGGTTTTGGAGAAACGTCTGGCGGCACAAAGCGCAGTCGCCACAAAGAAGTTAGCGCAGGCAGAGTCTCTCTTATCTAAATTAAAGAAGGAAGATCGAGAGCGTTTAGCACGCCTTGCGCGAGAACGTGAAGATGCAGATCAAGCATCTTCCCTTAAAGCAGCTAAAGGGGCGGCTGGCGTATCAGGTCGAGCAGGTACAGCCTTGAAGTTTGCACTTGCCCAGATTGGCGATCGATATGTCTTCGGTGCCGATGGAATGATTAATTGGGATTGCTCTGGACTTACGATGCGCGCATTTCAACGCGCTGGAGTCTCGCTGCCTCACTCTTCTCGAGCACAGTCTCGAATGGGAAAGAGCGTTCCTTACAGTCAGAAGAGGCCAGGAGATCTCCTCTTCTTCGGTCGACCTGTATCGCACGTCGGAATTTATCTAGGTGGCGGCAAGATGGTTCATGCGCCGCGATCAGGCTCGCGCGTAAAGGTTGCAGCTTCTGGCAGTTTGGGCAGTAAACCATTGGTAGCAGTTCGCCGTTTCTAATGAGCTCACAGATATCAGATTCGAAAAAAATACTCTGCATCACAAATGACTTTGGTCCACGTGCTGGTGGGATTGAGACTTTTGTTATTGGGTTAATTGAACGATTGCCTAAGGGGTCTGTCATTGTCTACACCTCTTCGCAGGCAGATTCTGAAGCCTTTGATAAGTCCTGGAATGATGATTTTGGTGTTGAAGTTATAAGAGATCAATCAAAGATTTTGCTGCCGACACTTCGAGTATTTAAATGCGTTCGCTCCATCATTGCCCGCCGTGAAATTTCTACTGTTTTCTTTGGTGCCGCTGCGCCTCTTGGCCTGCTTTCTGGAAGCGCACGTCGTGCTGGTGCAAAGAATATTGTTGCAATTTCACATGGGCATGAAGTTTGGTGGTCCAAACTCTGGCCATTTTCTTGGGCAATTAAATACATCGGAAAGAATGTGGACGCACTCACGTATTTAGGTGAGTACACGCGGAGAGCTATTTCGAGAGCTCTCCCAAAGGACTCTCAGAGCAGAATGACCCACCTTGCTCCGGGAATTGATACTGAACATTTCTCTCCGACGAAGAAGAACCCGAAAATTGGTCGTGAACTTGGATTGGAAGATAAGAAGGTTATTGTCAGTGTGGGGCGACTTGTTCATCGTAAAGGTCAAGATTTCTTAATTGATGCACTTCCAATGATTGCGCTGAAAATTCCAAACGTTCATCTCTTACTAGTTGGGGAGGGACCATATAGATCCGAGTTAGAGAAGCGAGCCAACTCTCTTGGTGTGCGCGAACGAATTACCTTTATCGGACGAGTTCAGTATGCAGAATTGCCTGAATACATTTGTGCAGGAGATATTTTTGCGATGCCTTCGCGTTCTCGATTGGCAGGTCTTGAAGTTGAGGGCCTTGGAATCGTTTACTTAGAGGCAAGCGCTTGTGGCTTACCAGTCATTGGGGGAGTCTCTGGAGGAGCTCCGGATGCTGTTCTTGAAGGCGAAACGGGTTTTTCGGTGGATGGAAAGTCGGCAACAGCAATTGCAGAAGCAGCAATTCACCTTCTTGGTAATCCGGAATATGCAGCGAAACTTGGTGCACAGGGCAGAGAGTGGATTGTCAAAGAATGGCGTTGGGAAATTTGGTCAGCACGATTTAATAATCTCGTAATTAAATAATTCCAGCGCTTCTCGCCTTTTCTATCGCTTGCAAACGATTCTTCACCTCAAGTTTTCTATATATTGATGCAAGATGGGTCTTCAAAGTTGCCTCTGAGATGAAGAGGGATCCCGCTAGAATTTTCAGAGTTTCCCCACGATGGAGTTGGGTAACTATTTGCAATTCACGTGAAGATAATGAGAATTGTTCACTCTTTCGGGTGACCGCCAGTGAAAATTCTTTAGCAGCGAAAGAGTTTGGTGAAGATAGCGCAAAGTCGAGAGCTGCAAGAAGTTCGCTAAGCGGAGCTGATTTATTGATATAGGAACTTGCTCCGGCTTTCATAGATGCCAGGAGAAAGTCTGTTTGCTCATTAAGGGTTAGAACAACAATTGCAATCGTGCTAGAGATTGAGCGAACCCACGAAACAATCTCAAGACCATTTCCGTCGGGCAAGTTGATATCGACGATGATTCCGTCGGGTGCTATCTTGGTGATTTGGGCAATCGCCTCTGATTTAGAAGCTGCTTGGAAGATATGAAAACGCTCTCGCTTTTCTAGAGCCGATCTGATCCCTTCTCGAACCACCGCATGGTCGTCAATGATCAGAATCTTTTTCACAGGAGTATAGAAATCCTGGTTCCCTCATTGCTTTCAAGAGTGAGTTCGCCGCCAATAGCGGCGATGCGTTCAGTCACCCCAATTAATCCCCATCGCTCTGCAGACATATGTGCTCCACCAATTCCGTTATCAAAAAACTCTATGAATACTCGAGTGTTGATGAGGTAAAGCCGTACTTCAAGACGGGTAGCCCTAGCGTGGTTAGCTACATTGCGTAGGACTTCTTGAGATATCTGGAGCAGCTCATGGGATGCCCTTTGGTCCAAAGCAACTTCATCGATCTGTAGTGAGAGTTCTAAGCCAGCGCAGTTCTGGTTAATCAAGGAAGTTAAAGCGATATCAAATCGGGGAGCGCTATCGCGGCGCAGCTCGAGAATCTCTTGGCGAACTTTACGGATAAGTAAATCAATCTCTAGCCTAGATTTTCTGATTGCTGCGCGAGATGACTTACCTACCTGTGGGTCAGCCAAGATGAGATCGAGGGAATAGCCAAGTCCCACTAAATCTTGGGCAATTCCATCGTGGAGCTCCCGAGCAATCCGCAGACTCTCGGGAGTTGTGGCTACCACTTCCTACTTTGTAAAGAGTGCAGCAATTTCAGCTGCATATTGTTCGGCGATGACGTGACGCTTTAGCGATAACTTCGCTGTGAGTTGACCGCCTGCGATTGTGAAATCGCTTGGAAGAATCGTGAATTTACGAATCGATTCCGCCTTAGAGACTGCCTTGTTGGCCTCATCAACTGCTGTCTGAATAACTGCGATGAGATCAGGATCATTTCGCAAGGTATCCAACGTTGCGCCAGATTTATTGTTAGCAACAATCCAACCTTTGAGCATATCTTGATCGATAGTTATCAAAGTTGCGATAAATGGCTGGTTATCTCCAACTACCATGCATTGGCTTACAAGCGGATGTGCACGTAAGCGATCTTCAAGAACAGCAGGTGCAACATTCTTTCCACCTGCAGTAACGATAAGTTCTTTCTTGCGACCCGTGATGTAAAGGTAACCCTCGTCGTCAAGTCTTCCCAGATCGCCAGATTTGAACCATTGACCATCAAAAACTTCCTGATTCGCAGCATCGTTCTGCCAGTAGCCGCGCATAACTATTGGCCCACTGAGGAGAACTTCACCATCTTCTGCAATCTTGACAGCATTTCCAGGAATTGGTCGTCCAACTGAGCCAACTCGAAGATGATTTGTTAAGTTCAGAGTCGCACCAGCTGTTGTCTCTGTTAATCCGTAACCTTCAAGAATTGTGATACCTGCACCGCGGTAGAAATGCCCAAGACGAACACCGAGTGGTGCACCGCCTGAGATTGCCGCTTCTACAGAGCCACCCATGGCTGCGCGAATCTTTGAGTAAACAAGCTTGTCGAAGAGCGCATGCTTCAGAGTGAGTAGCGGATTAAATCCGCGCTTATCTTGTGCTTCGCTGTAAGCGATCGCAACCTCTGCAGCCTTGCGGAATATCTTGCCCTTACCTGCTGCTTCAGCTTTGGCTTCTGCTCCGTTGTAAATCTTTTCAAAGATGCGTGGAACAGCAAGTACGAATGTTGGTTTAAATGAGGCTAAATCTGGCTGTAGTCGACCAACTGGGTCGCTGCAGTGCGCAAGATGGAGACCAGCACGGATAGCACCGATTTGGACCATGCGACCGAAGACGTGAGCAACGGGCAAGAATAGAAGAGTTGATCCACCAGGCTTTAAGAAGAGATCACTTGCTCCTTCTACAACGTTTCCGCACTCAGATAAGAAGTTGGAATGGGTGAGTTGAACGCCTTTGGGGCGTCCTGTTGTTCCGGATGTGTAAATCAAAGTTGCAAGACTAGAAGGAACGAGAGCATTTCTGCGACGTTCAATCTCATCATCGCTGATATTTGAGCCAGCGTTGCGCAATGTTGCTAGGACATCTTCAGTCATTACCCAGACATGCTTTGTATGTGAAGGAAGAACTGTAGAAACTAGTTCCTTGTGTGTTGGAGTTTCAACGATGAGGCCGACGGATCCTGAATCATTAAGGATCCAATCCACTTGCTCTGCAGAGGATGTTTCATAGATGGGAACGACGCATCCACCTGCATACCAGATTGCAAAATCTAAGATTGTCCACTCATATCGAGTGCGAGCCATAATGGCGACGCGGTCACCAATTTGAATTCCAGCAGCGATGAGACCTTTTGCTGTTGCGCGAACTTCTTCTTCGACTTCACGTGCCGAAACTGGCTGCCATCCGTCTCCGAGAGGGCGCGACATAGTTATGCGCTCTGGCTCAAACCAGGCGCGTTCAGCGATGAGGTTTGTGAGGTTACCTGCTGTTGCAGTTGGAACAATTGCTGGAGTTGAGATCTCATTCATGGCGCTAACGCTAGCGGGGGAGTTATAGAAAAGGGAAGAATTTTCGTTAAGAATTGATAACCTTCTGCCATGTCCGAGAAGAGCACAGCCACAGTCCTGATTGATGCCCCATTAGCCGATGTCCAAGAGGCGCTCTTTGCCGTTGGCGCATACCCAGAATGGCTTAGCTCCATAAAGAAGTCTGAAGTTCTAGAAAGCGATAGTTCAGGGCGCGTTCTTAAGGCGAAGCTCGCTATCGATGCTGGCATGATGAAAGACCGCGTGACTCTCGATTACGACTGGAGCGCAGCCCCTCTCGCCCTATCTTTCTCAATGGATGAAGCCGACCTACTTACACAAATGGATGGAACTTACACTCTCAAATCAATCGATGAAGATACTACGCAGGTTACCTATGAACTCACGGTTGCTGTATCTCTTCCAGTTCCTGCAATGATGATTACAAAAGCTCAGCAACAGACAATCGATGCGGCACTCAAAGAACTCGCTACAAGAGTTTCATAGATGGCGTATACGATCGGTGTCGATGTCGGCGGAACGAAAGTTCTTGGTGGCGTCGTTGATGAATCTGGAAAAGTCCTTAAGACGGCTCGCCGAGATACCCCACGCGAAGGTGGTGCTCTTCTCAATCAAGCAATAGCCGATGTCGCCAAAGAGTTAATGGCGGATTACACAGTTGAATCTATTGGAGTATCTGCAGCAGGATTTGTTTCATCAGATCGAAAGACGATGCTTGCAACGCCAAATATTGCTGGATGGAATGGCGTAAACCTTGATGATGAACTCACTCGCCTTATTGGAAAATCTGTGGTTATCGAAAATGATGCCAATGCTGCAGCGTGGGGAGAAGCTAAGTTCGGTGCAGGTATCGGCAAGAAAAATGTTTTGTTGCTAACTATCGGAACCGGAATTGGTGGAGGAATAATCGCCGACGGCAAATTGCATCGCGGAGCATTTGGAATTGCGGCAGAGATCGGCCACATTCGAGTTGTCCCAGATGGATTGCTCTGTGGGTGCGGGGCGAAGGGTTGCTTTGAACAATACGGGTCAGGCAGCGCTCTCATGCGACATACAAAAGATCTCATCGCTGAAAGTCCTTCGGCAGGTAAAGCTCTCTTGTCTCGCGATGATGGAACAATTGAAGGTTTATCTGGAGCTTCGATAACAGATGCTGCCCGTGATGGCGATCAACTCGCACTTGCCGCATTTGCACGAACCGGAGATTGGCTCGGCGCCGGAATTGCATCGCTCTCAGTTGTTCTCGATCCCGAGTGCGTAATCATCGGTGGCGGAGTTGTGGATGCAGGAGAACTGCTCTTAAAACCAATTCGTGAAGGTGTAGCTCGCTACATGCCATTTGCCGGAAAGCATCCATACCCAGAAATTATTGCGGCAACATTAGGAAATGAAGCGGGACTTGTCGGAGTAGCAGACTTAGCTCGTATCTAATCGGTAGATATTAAATATCTGCCCCGTCATCAGGTGGAAGTTCTGTCGAATTATTTCTCCAACGCCTAAAGGAAATTTTCATCTCGCGGATCTGGTCGCGAATTTTCTTTCTGGGAATTACTGGGGGAGTGAACCGATTTACTTCTTCCCTTCGATCTAATTCATCGAGGTAGGTTGTCGGAGACGATTCATCGAGTGAGAGGCCCTCAACTATCGAATCAAATTCAGCTTTAATGAGATCTTCTTCATCAGAGCCTTCATTCTCACGCTTAGCCATGGTTTATGTTCGCACAAATATCCTCTTTCAGGCTAAATTAGGGGCGTGAACAACCTGCCGTACGGAACGTTGCGCGCATTTCTGACGCCATTCTTAATGATTTTGTTCCGCCCAAAAGTTAAAGGCTTGAGAAACGTTCCTGCATCAGGGCCACTGATTCTGGCTTCAAATCACCTTTCATTTAGTGATTCAATTTTCATGCCACTTGTTGTTCCTCGGAAAGTTACCTTCTTGGCAAAGAGCGAGTACTTCACATCTCCTGGACCAAAAGGGTTTATTAAGAAGCTCACCTTCATCGCACTTGGGCAAGTACCAGTCGATCGTTCAGGTGGACGCCGTAGCGAAGCTGCATTAATTACAGGTCTTGAAGTCTTGGCAGGCGGAAATTCACTTGGGATTTATCCAGAAGGTACACGTTCACCCGATGGTCGACTGTATAAAGGGCGCACAGGTATTGCTCGTTTAGCAATCGAATCAGGAGCACCCGTTGTTCCTATCGCGATGTTTAATACCGACAAGATTCAACCGAGTGGCACGGTATTACCTAAAGTGATGCGAGTGGGAATTACCTTTGGCGAACCAATGTACTTTGAGGGCGATTCAACAGATTTGCAATATCTTCGTGAAGTAACTGATCAAATCATGAAGAGAATCCAGCAACTTTCAGGCCAAGAGTATGTTGATACCTACGCTGTAAAACAGAAGAAAAATAGCGTAGATGACGAGAACGATTAATTCCTTTCTAGCTCTGAGCGCTTAGTAAGGTAGTTGCAGAGGTTGCACTCTGGTCCCGATTCAGGCATTGCGCCTTCAATTATTGTGATGAGCTCTTCAAGTAACTGAGAAAAGGTCTCTGTATCTCTCTCGACTGGCACGTAGCGCTGATTTACCCCGAAGCCATGTGAATTCGATGCAAGTTCGCTCGCGCTTGTTTCAGTAACTCCTGCGAGCTTCCAAATCAAGAGCCCCATAGATGAAACAGGAAAGGGCTTTCCTTTATCCGGATTCTCAAGTGCATATGCATATGCCTCTAATTGAGGCGCATAGAAAGGACCATTGTCTCGCTCTGAATCGGAGACTTTGCAATCGATTATTCCTACGGAACCATCTGTGTAGTGGCCAAGAAGATCGTAGATGCCAAGAATCTTCCACCGTGTCTCAAATCCATTTACCTTAATGGGGGAGCTCTTTACCCATTGACCCCATTGCTTCACTACTCCAGCCTTCAACGTTGGTGAAATATCTTGCATCGATGCGCGGCGGAAATGTTCTTCTTGCGAATCTGCCAAAGGTTTTACAAGTGGGAATTCTTTCTTGAGATCTAACTTAAACCAGTATTTGAGCCAGAGGCATCGGCGACAGTTTGAGAGACCAAAGGTCAAGTCAGATGGAGCAATTGTGTCGCGGGCAGGTATCTCTGGCTTCTTCATAGGATGACTCTAATATCTAATGACTGCGGATAGCGCTGATTAGAACGAGAACTCCTAAAGTAATCATGACCGATCCACCAAAAGCTCTTAGTTTCTCCAATCTACTTGCATCTGTTGCAAGCCATTGACGAGCTGTGCCTGCCAAGAGTCCCCATGTTCCATCAGAGATAAATGCGAGAACACAGAAGACGAGTCCTAAGAAAAGTAGTTGAGCGGTGACATTTCCACCATCGATATCTACAAATTGTGGCAAGACAGCGGCGAAAAACACGATCGCCTTTGGGTTGAGAACTCCCACCCAGAATCCATCTCGAATAGAACGCATTGCAGTAGGAACGACAGGACCTTGATTGGTCATATCTGCAGCATCAGCAGATCGTTTTCGTATCGCATCGATTCCTAAATAAATCAGATAGAGACCACCACCCCATTGCACAGCTAAGTAGGCAAGGTGTGAACGTTGCAGGATTGGACCGAGGCCGAGTGCAACTAGTGATGAAAGAACGAGGGAGCCAGAGACATTTCCGGCAACAGTTAGTACAGAGACCTTTCGCCCCCACGAGATTGCTCGTGCAATAACAAAGAGGACGCTAGGTCCGGGTGCGAGAATGATGATCATCGCCGCCACGATGTACTCAGGTAGGCGCGTTGGGATCACTGGCTCAGGTTACGCCGACAGTCCAATAGGTGTGTCGATTTGCCTGTACGGGCCTTCTGGGGTTAACTATCGCCTAGATATATCGAATCGATATATCTACCAGGAATAGCCAGGAGTGAGGAGCTCAGATGAAGTCACGTTCGGATTCACTGGAGTTTGCCCTGTTGGGGCTTCTCTCAGAGTCGCCTCTCCATGGATATGAGCTGCGAAAGCGCCTGATAGCGATATTTGGCCCCTTTAGAGCCCTCTCCTTCTCTGTGCTCTATCCGCAGCTTAAGCGGATGGTGATCGCTGAGACTATCGAAGCGAAGGAGATTGGCGTTACTTCTAAGAGAACTCGAATCGTCTACACAATTACGAAGAAGGGCTTGAAGCGCTTCGCAGAACTCAACGGTTCGGTCACCGCACAAGCTTGGGAAGATGAAGGTTTCGGTGTGCGCTTTGCCTTCTTTAGTCCGACTACAACGATGAATCGTGTTCGAATTCTTGAAGGTCGATTGTCGCGCTTGCAGGATAAAGCTCAAGCGATGCAAGCTGAACTGAACTCGCATCCCGCTGGAATTGATAAATACCTCGAAGAGTGGCGCCGCTTCTCTCTCGAGTCTCTTGAACGTGAAATCACATGGCTTGAGGGAATGATAAAGAACGAGGGGAAGAAATAAATGAATATCAAGACAGAGACCGGAGATATCCGCGTCGCCATTATTGGTGTAGGAAATTGCGCCAATTCATTGGTGCAAGGAGTTACCTACTACAGGGATTCAGCAGTGGACCAGGAGATCCCTGGACTTATGCATGCCGTTATTGGAAATTACCACATCAACAATATTAAGTTTGTTGCAGCCTTTGATGTCGACGCGAAGAAGGTTGGGCTCGATCTTGCTGATGCAATTTGGGCAAGTGAAAATAACACGATTAAGTTTTCGGTTGTTGAGAAGACTGGTGTCTCAGTAGAGCGCGGAGTTACTCTCGATGGCCTAGGCAAGTACTACAAGGAAACAATCGCTGAGTCTCCTGCTGCTCCTGCGGATATCGTGGCGCGCCTTAAGGAAGAGCAGGTAGATGTTCTCATCTGTTACCTGCCAGTTGGGTCAGAAGAGGCAGCTAAGTTCTATGCACAATGCGCTATCGATGCAGGGTGTGCATTTGTGAATGCTCTGCCGGTCTTTATCGCCTCAGATCCAGTTTGGGCGAAGAAGTTTGAAGATGCAGGTCTTCCCATCGTCGGTGATGACATCAAGAGCCAAGTCGGCGCAACAATTACACACAGAATTATGGCGAAGTTATTTCAGGATAGAGGAGTTCACCTTGACCGCACTTATCAACTCAATGTCGGTGGCAATATGGACTTTAAAAATATGCTCGAAAGAGATCGCCTCGAATCTAAGAAAATCTCGAAGACAAATTCAGTAACATCACAGCTTGATCACGATATGGGCGCGAAGAATGTTCATATCGGACCATCGGATTACATTCCCTGGCTCGATGATCGCAAGTGGGCTTACGTTCGCCTTGAAGGAAGAGCCTTTGGCGATGTTCCACTTAATCTCGAGTACAAGCTCGAAGTCTGGGACTCACCAAACTCAGCAGGAGTCATTATCGATGCTCTACGTTGTGCAAAGCTCGGACTTGATCGAAAGATTGGGGGAGCTCTCCTTGCTCCATCTTCCTACTTTATGAAGACTCCACCAGTTCAGTACACAGATGAGCAGGCACATGATGCAGTGGAAGAGTTCATCTCTGCTGTACTCGTTCACTAAATAAAGAAGTCATAAAGATGAAAAACCCCGACCCTAGATTTCTCTAGAGTCGGGGTTTTTACTTCCCTCAAACCTTCACGGAGAGTTGAGGGTATGAGGGTTAAATCGTCGCACCTTCTGGGGTCCGACGAATGTGAATTAACCCTGCGATGGAGAGCAGAAGCATTACAACTCCGCCGACCAACGCTGCTATCGCTCCGTAACCTGCGATAACTCCCATAGTCCCGAACGCATAAGCTTCAAGGAGCATGCCTCGAAGCGTGTTTCCCATAAAGAGTGTTTGACGTAACTCACCAAGTTTTGCAATCTGCTCGGTATCGGTGCTTCCACCTCGGACCAATCCCATGTACATGCCTGAAACTTCAGAGTAGGTCGCAGGTTTTCCGACAGCTGCGATTGCAGAGCCCTTCATATGTTCCCAGATGTATAGATCTGAATAATCTCGGGCCATTTCGCCAGTTGTTACTTTCTTCTCAGCCCACTTAGCCAATTGACCTTTAGTTGCTTCAGGCATCGTTTCTGCTGCCGGAAAAGAAATATTCTGATTTTCTAATTGACTCTGAACTGAGTCGGATGCAAATGATGCTCCCCAGTTGAGAAGTCCGGCGGCAACAAATAGGAATACTGTGAGTCCGAATCCAACCGCTGTCACAATCTTGTCAAAATTTTTGCGTTTCATAAATCTCTCCTTTGTAAATCCACCTAACTTTGTTAGGTGCTAAAGGAATTACATACCTAAGTAAGTATGCGCTTGCTAGATTTAGTGAGTGCTGGCACTTTACGTTGCTAGCTGAGTGCTAGCACCAAACTGATTTACCTTTAATGCAATTCTCTGTTGCAAATTGGTTGACCTTCACCATTTAATTCGAAGTGAGAACATGGGACTCCGAGACGATCAAATGCGGCATCTCCAAAATGAGTTCTAAAGGCGAGGGCTAAGAGAACTCGGATATTTGTATCTTCATCAGATGAGATCCCAAACGCTTTAGCAGAGCGACTTATCGTGTTCTCGATTACCTTCTCGGTGTGGTTAGTTTCCCTAGCAATCGCCGAATTGGTTTTTCCTTCGCATAAGAGTCCGAGGACCAATTGCTCGAAGGGAGATAACTCCCTAGTTGTGATGGTGATATCCCTAGACATAATTAGCGACCTCTCCAGTAGCTCATGGTCATTATGCTCCTTTCATTCTGGCAAATCACGCTTTAAGATGCCCGGATGACGGAAATATCAACATCCATCCAAGGCCAGACACTTCTGATTCGCTTCAACAGGCCAGAGAAGATGAATGCCCTCACCCGAGATATGTATGCCGGGTTGGCGGGCGCTCTCAACGACGCTGCGGGTGATTTCGCTATACGCGCCGTGGTTCTCTCCAGCGAAGGCGAGCACTTTACCGCTGGCAACGATATTAAAGACTTTATGGCAAATCCGCCAACCGAGGAATCTTCGGATGTAGCACGTTTTCTCGCCGCCCTACTTGAGTTTCCAAAGCCACTCATCGCAGCTGTTAAAGGAAATGCAATTGGGGTAGGAACGACCATGTTGCTCCATTGCGACATTGTGATCGCATCACCTAGTGCGAAATTCTCGATGCCATTTACATCACTCGGACTTGTTCCTGAAGCTGGTTCATCTAAGTTATTCCCTGAGCTTGTGGGTTACCAGAGAGCGGCGCGCATCTTTATGACTGGCGATTCATTTTCTGCTGACGATGCCAAGGAGATGGGGTTAGTCGAAACCATCACCGCAGATGCAGAAGCGCACGCTCTTGAGGTTGCAGAGAAGATTGGCAATCAACCACCTCAAGCCATCATAAATACCAAAGCACTAATGAAGGCTGGTAAGCATGATGCTGTTGCGGCTGTCATGAAAGCAGAGTTCCAGATATTTGCGCTAGCGCTTGAATCCGAAGAGGCAGCAACAGCATTTATGAATTTCATGTCCAAGAAAAGTAAATAAGGGGAGCGCGACTATGACACTGGCCGGAAAGAGAATCTTTATTACAGGCGGTTCCCGTGGAATTGGCCTTGCTATTGCACTTCGAGCCGCCGCCGATGGCGCAAGTATTGCCATTGCGGCAAAGACATCAGAACCAAATCCAAAGTTGCCAGGAACAATTCATTCAGCCGCCGAAGAGATTAGAGCAGCCGGTGGTACAGCACTTCCAATTCAGTGCGACCTACGCGATGAGAACCAGATTTCTGAGGCGGTGGCAAAGGCAGCTGCCGAGTTCGGCGGTATCGATATTCTGATCAATAATGCAAGCGCCATTAACTTGACTCGCACCGAAGATACTCCCGCAAAGCGTTTTGACTTAATGTTTGATGTTAATGTGCGCGGAACTTTTCTCGCATCACAGGCTGCCATTCCATATTTACGTGAATCTGCTGAAGCTGGACGCAATCCACATATCTTGACTCTCTCCCCGCCACTTTCCATGAAGGCCAAATGGTTTAAGAACCATGTCGCCTACACAATGGCGAAGTACGGCATGAGCATGTGCGTACTTGGCATGTCTGAGGAATTTAAGCGAGATGGCATCGCCGTAAATGCTCTATGGCCACGTACCGCTATCGATACCGCGGCCCTACAAATGATTCCTGGCGTAGATACTGCAGCTTGTCGTAAGCCAGAAATTCTCTCTGATACCGCCTACATCATTCTTAATCGAAATTCGAAGGAGTGCACCGGCAACTTCTTCGTTGATGATGAAGTTCTTGCCTCTGAAGGAATTACTGATCTGGAGAAGTATTCAGTGGTGCCAGGAACCAAAGACTTCCTCCTCGATTTCTTCCTGGATTAAATCGTAGGAGATTAAAGGCGACCGGCCTCATGCAGTGCGCCTAGGAATGCCTTTAATTCAGAACTTTTTGGTGCACTGAAAATCTCATCTGGAGTACCTGTTTCGTGAACTCGACCTTTATGTAGAAATACGACGTTGTCTGCAATCTTTTTTGCGAAACCCATCTCGTGCGTTGCAATAACCATTGTCATTCCATCACGTTTCAATTCAGCAATGAGAGTAAGTACTTCAGCAATGAGTACTGGGTCAAGAGCGCTAGTTACTTCATCGAGAAGAAGTAGCTTCGGATTGGTAGCCACCGCACGGATGATTGCTACACGTTGCTGCTGTCCACCGCTGAGCAAATTTGGATATTCCATTGCTTTATCTGAAAGTCCGAATCGTTGAAGAAGATTGTGGGCAAGTGCCTCTGCTTCATTTTTTGTTTTTCCATGAACTAACCGTGGAGCCAGAGTTACATTCTCGAGCACGTTGAGATGTGGAAAGAGGTTAAAGGCTTGAAATACTGAGCCAATCTTTCCTCTGACTGTATCTAGATCGATTCCATAGGTACTTATATCCGCACCTTCGAGAAGTATCTGTCCATCATTGAGCTCTTCCAAGAGATTCATGCAACGCATCAACGTAGATTTTCCTGAACCACTGGCTCCGATGATAACTGTTGCAGATTGAGCGGGAAATGAAATTGAGACATCGTCCAGGACGATATTGTCAGCGAAAGATTTACGTAGGTGTTTAACTTCAAAGAGATTCATCGCATTTACCACTGACCCTGTGCGCGTTGCTTTGAATCTTGGCGTCTTGTGAGCCAATCAGTAAATCGCGTCAGAGGAATTGTGAGAAGAACAAAGAGTGCGCCTGCCACCAGGTATGGAGTGAAGTTAAAGGATTGCGCTGTCTGAATTCCTGCTGCACGAATTGCATCAACTGCACCGAGTACGGAGATGAGTCCGGAATCTTTCTGCAGAGAGACGAGGTCGTTGAGCAATGGGGGAGTTACATTTCTAAAGGCTTGTGGCAAAACAACATGCTCCAGGGTTTGGGCTTGTGAAAGGCCAAGTGCACGTGCGGCTTGTCGTTGGGTGGGGTTTACCCCTTCAATTCCGGCACGAATTACTTCCGCTACATAAGCAGAGTATGTGAGCACGAGGGCAACCGTTCCGAGAACAACTGCAGAGTTTGGGACCCACGAAATTCTCAAACCTGGGATTCCGAGTCCTACTAAGAGGAGTACCAAAAGTAGCGGGAGACCTCGAAAGAGATCTGTATAGATAGTTGCGACCAATCTGACTGGGTACAGGACTGGTGACGTTGTTGTCCGTGCGATAGCTATGAGCAAACCAATGAGAAGTACAAAAAATTCAGCGATGATGAGAACTCTCAAATTAAGCAAGAGTCCCTCAAAGACCGACGGCAACGCCTTCTGTGCGTAGTCCCAATTAAAGAAGGACTCTTTTACCTTTTCATAACCTTGCGCACCCGTTATGAGAATTGTGATGAGCAACCCCATTGCAAAGGTGCTTGCAAGTGCAATCAAGATAGAACGGCGAGAGGCCCGACGCTTTGCAGCTTCGCGCTGCAACTGCAACGCAGATGGCTGATAAGTCATCGGACCTCTCGCTTCTCGAACTAGGGTTGAGAACTACTTGAGTACGGGAGCGCCGACAGTGCTAGCTAGCCACTGGTCAGCAATCTTCGCAAGTGTTCCATTTGCGCGGAGTGCATCTACCGCTGCAGATACATCCTTTGTGAGCTTGCTATCTTTAGAGAGAACAAGACCAAATTGCTCGCCACCAGCTTGTGCTGGGAACTGGCCGACAATCAGTCCATCTTCTAGATCGACTGCAGTGATGTAGAAAGCTGTAGGTAGATCTACTACAAGACCATCGATCTGCCCATTAGCAAGTGCTTGCTTAGCAACATCATTGGTATCGAAGACAGATGGATCTTGATCCGGCTTAATCACGTCAGTGATTGTCGCGTAAGAAGTTGTGCCTACCTGTGCGCCAAGCTTTGCGCCCTTAAGGTCTGCGATGCTCTTTGCGCCAGCGATCTTTGAGCCCTTAACAGTGATTACTGTCTGGGAAACATCGTAATATCCTGAAGAGAAATCGACAGCATTCTTACGCTCATCTGTAATTGATACTTGGTTGATATCGAAGTCAAATGTCTTGCAACCAGGCTGGATAACCTTGTTGAAAGGAACCTTTACCCACTCAACTTTATCCTTTGAGTATCCAAGTTCTTCAGCAACAGCGTATGCAACCGCAGCTTCATATCCCTTGCCATTGGCTGGATCGTTGTCATCAAACCAAGGACCATATGCAGGGTCGTCAGTTCCTATTGTGAGGACGCCTTCCTTAATCTGACCGCAACCTGAGCTCTGTTGAGCGTTGATTACTGGGATTGCAATAGCAACAATTGCTACGAGTGCTACAAGAGCAACTTTGATTTTTGTATTAAACATTCCACGCCTTTCGTATGCGCTTGCCACTGAATGGTTACCGAATTGGTACATCAGTTGGCCTGGTCTTCATCCGGAAGCACCCCGCCGCCTTGGAGGGTTGCCGATCAAATAGCCGGTGCTTTATTTGATACTCGTGACCGAGCCGAACACTATCAATTGCGCGTAAATAGTTAAAACCGCGTAACCTCTCTCGCTATGAACCTAGAGCTCAACGGCACAAATGTCATCGACGAGAGTGAACGTGGAGGAAAGGCATCATCGCTCTTCTGGCCATGGTGTGGTGCAAACGTTTCGCTTTTAGCGCTTTCGTACGGCTCCTTCTTCCTTGGCTTCGGAATCTCATTCTGGCAAGCCACTCTTGCCGCTCTTCTCGGAACGGTTCTCTCGTTCTCGCTCGTGGGTATCAGCTCTTTAGCAGGTAAGAAATCAAATGCCCCAACGATGATTCTCTCTCGCGCAACATTTGGAGTTAAGGGAAACATTTTTCCTGGAATCCTTTCCTATTTGATTTTCGTTGGCTGGGAAACTGTGCTCGTATCCCTTGCCACGCTTGCCACAGGTACGGTCTTTGTTCGGGTTGGACATCTTGATCGCGATGTTGCGATGGTTGCAGGCTTTCTGATCGCCGTGGGCCTAACTGTCTCTGCAGGCGTTCTTGGATTCTCGGCAATTATGAAACTTCAGAGATTCATCACATCAATAACAATCATCATGACTCTGGCATACATCGTTCTCACAATTGATGAGGTTAATTGGAGTGCAATATTTGAAATGAATACAGGGAGCGCTCAAGGTTTTGTCGGCGCTCTCATATTTGGTGCAACCGGAATAGGACTTGGATGGGTTAACTCCGCCGCTGATTACTCGAGATACTTACCTCGAAACGTTTCGAGCAAAGCAGTAGTGGGATGGACGGTTTTTGGCGCTTCGATTGTTCCCATCATTCTCGTGATTTATGGCGCTGCGCTATCGGGGAGCAGCGAGAAACTCTCTGAAGCGATCGCTACAGATCCAATAGGTGCACTCACCACATTGCTTCCGACTTGGTTCTTGGTGATCTTCGCACTCGTAGCAATCCTTGGCCTAGTAGGTGGAGCTATTCTTGATCTCTACTCATCTGGTTTAACTCTTATCTCAATCGGTTTTCCAGTTAAACGCCATTTCGCCGCCTCAATCGATGCCCTCATAATGCTGTTTGGTTCTATCTATTTTGTGTGGATTGCAGATGACTTTTTCTATCCTTTCCAAGGGTTCCTCATTACCCTCGGGGTTCCTATCGCAGCATGGTCTGCGATATTTGTTACAGATGTTCTCTTACGTAAGAGTTATCACGAAGGCGATCTATATCGAAGTGAAGGTAGATATGGAGCCTGGAATTTGCGATCAATCGCAGTCCTCGCAGTTGCAACTATTGTCGGTTGGGGATTTGTCACCAATGGTTTTGCAAGTTGGCTCTCATGGCAGGGCTATTTTTTGGGGATCCTTGGGGGCAAAGACGGTGAGTGGGCTTACGCAAACTTAGGAGTTTTCTTTGCATTAGTAATCGCATTCGTCGGATATTTTATGCTTTCGCGAAAGAGTATCGCCAGTCAGGAATAAGGTGCGTGATATCGTGAGGTTATGCGCAAAAAGGTAGCTCCACTTAGAGATTTCCTAAGGCGCGAATCCTCAAGTGGAGTTGTACTCCTGTTGGCTGCGACTTTGGGTTTGATAACCGCAAACTCTCCAGCCAGAGATCTGTACTTCGATTTTCTCAAGATCAACTTTGAAGTAAACGCCGGTATTTTCCTTCTTAACTTCACGATACTCAAAGTCATCAATTACATTTTGATGACGATTTTCTTCTTCGTTGTCGGTTTAGAAATCAAGCGCGAACTTACATCAGGACACCTCAGTCGCTTTAGAGATGCGATCATGCCTTTCATCGCAGCAATTGGTGGAATGGCTCTGCCAGCACTTATCTACTTAGCGATTGCAGGTGGCGAAGAGCCTCGCGGTTGGGGCGTCCCCGTTGCTACGGATATCGCTCTTGCGGTGGGAGCCTTGGGTTTATTAGGGAACCTCGTTCTACCCTCGTTACGCACCTTCTTATTGGGGTTGGCTGTGATTGACGATATTGGCGCAATCTTGATCATCGCATTTATCTATTCCAGTGGCGTTGCGATCTCATGGCTCTTCGCTGCCGCAGCTTCGATTCTTGCGATCGCTCTGATAAAGAAAATTGGAGTTCGCTACACCCTTGTTTACATCATCTTGGGTCTAGCTCTTTGGTACAGCTTCTACCGAACAGGAATTCATCCGACTCTCGCCGGTGTTGTTCTCGGGCTCCTTACGCCAAATACTCCTAAAGAGGTTGATACGCATCTTGATGTTGAGGATGGAACGCTTTCTGTCATCGAATGGCTAGAGGCGAAACTTCATCCGTGGAGCACTTATTTGATTGTCCCTATTTTCGCCTTCGCAAATACCGGGGTAATTCTCACCGCTGACGCGCTAAAGAACGCATCAACTTCGGTAATCGCCTGGGGAATCTTTGCAGGCCTTGTTGTTGGAAAACCAGTTGGCGTTCTTGTATTGATGGTTTCTGCAAAGAGATTAAATATTGGGGACTACCCGGAAGGCGCTCGAAATTCTGATCTCCTGGCGACAGGCAGTGCTGCTGGAATTGGATTTACAGTCGCAATATTTATCGCAAGTCTGGCATTTACTGATCCCGCTCAGCGCGATATCGCAATCATCGCAGTGATAGCTGCATCAATAGTGAGCGGTATCTCAAGCTGGATTCTCTTTAGAGCCTTCACTCGTCGATAATCTTTTTTACCTTACAACTTTCTTCTAACTGTGAGGTAAAGAGATTTGGCAAACCTCCTACCCTTTCACGTATCACTACAGATAAATCCAGGAGATACGATGAAGAAAATTCTGATTATTGCAACAACTCTACTTTTTTCCCTCGGTGCAACCGCATCGGCATCTGCAACTGAAGTCAAAATTTCACCACAATTTAAGGTAAGCAAGAAGAATCCGATTCTCAAGATCAAAGCGAGCGACCTGCCCGAAGGTAATGGAATCTACATCAGCCAATGCATGGCCCCTAAGGTTGCTGGAAGTGCACCAACTGCATGTAATCCATCGAAGGCTTCGAAGCTCTGGGTATCTGATCGCGCAGAAGATCAGCAAATGGGAGCAAAGGCGAGCACTTCAAAGCTATCGATTAAGGTTGACAAGTATTTTAAAGATGGAGATTGCGTTCATACCACTTGTGTAATTTACGTAACCAATGATCACAACGCTCCAGATGACAGAAGTTCAGATAAGGCCATTAAATTTAAATTCGGAGGAATTCTTCCCTTTTAATCTCTTCCGAAAGAGCTTTCAGGCCGGCTAGGGCAAATGTTTGAGCAGAACGAACTTCCAGTTCAGTATCTTTCCCACTTTCGATTCGCTTAGTTGCCACATCGATAGCACTCTGTAGAAGAGATATCGCTGGCGAACCCATTGGAATGCCGAGTGCATCCAGTGGGTTTTTTAGCGTGGACATGAGTGCACGGTGTGCTGCTCGTATCTCGTCTCTGCGAAATTTTGGGGGAGAGATGCTGTTGAGGCTCTTTGCCAACATATGGCGGCCGTCGACAACATATGAAAGGGATACAGCAATCCAGATAGAGATCTGCTCTAAAGGATCATCTGAGTGAGATATAGCTTGCGCTAAATGTAAGCGGTAGTCATTCAACTCATCCAGAATTAAATCAGAGATGAGATCAGCCGATGATGAGAAATATTCATAGAGTGCAGATCGTGAAATTCCGGCAGCTTTAGCGACGGCACTCATTGTGATTGATTCAGCTCCACCCTCAATCGCCATTGTTAGGGCGGTTTGAATTATCTGCTCCTGGCGCATAGCTCGTTGTTGGAGGATGCTAGGCGCGGAGATTTTCGGAGACATAAAGTGATCGTTCTATACATTGGGAGTAACTGCCACTTCAAAGAGTGTGATTTGGGAAATAGAAAACCCCGCCATCTCTGACGGGGTCTTCTCTGGAACTCTTATTTTAGATGTCGTAGTAGAGCTCGAACTCAGCTGGATGTGGACGCAAACGAACGTAATCAACTTCGTTCTTACGCTTCCACTCAATCCATGTTGAGATGAGATCTTCTGTGAAGACTCCACCCTTGGTGAGGAACTCGTGATCAGCCTCAAGGCTATTGAGAACAGCATCAAGTGATCCTGGAACCTGTGGAATTGCAGCAGCTTCTTCGCCCTCTAGTTCGTAAAGGTCTTTATCAACTGGTGCAGGTGGTTCAATCTTATTGACGATTCCATCGATACCAGCCATGAGCATCGCAGCAAATGCGAGGTATGGATTCGATGATGGATCTGGGCAACGGAATTCAACGCGCTTTGCCTTTGGTGATGAACCTGTAATTGGAATACGGATACATGCTGAACGGTTACGAGCTGAGTAAACGAGATTTACTGGAGCTTCATATCCTGGAACCAAGCGACGGTATGAGTTCACTGTTGGGTTGGTGAATGCAAGAAGTGATGGAGCGTGCTTCAAGAGACCACCGATATACCAACGTGCCATATCTGAAAGATCGCCATATGTGCCAGCTTCGAAGAAGAGTGGCTTTCCGTTCTTCCATAGTGATTGGTGAACGTGCATTCCAGAACCGTTATCTCCGAAGAGTGGCTTTGGCATAAACGTTGCAGTCTTTCCGCCTTCCCAAGCAACGTTGCGAATGATGTACTTAAACTTCATTAGCTCATCGCCTGCGCTCAAAATATCTGTGAAGCGGTAGTTGATCTCCATCTGTCCAGCAGTTCCAACCTCATGGTGTGAACGCTCAACGAGAAGACCTGCACGACCGAGCTCCATCACCATTTCATCGCGGAGATCTGCGAACTGATCTGTTGGTGAAACAGGGAAGTAGCCACCCTTTACACGTGTGCGATATCCACGGTTTGGAGTTCCATCTGGATCTGTGACGATACCTGTATTCCACGCACCTTCGTAAGAATCGATGTGGTGGTAAGCCTCGTTGATACCTGTCTTAAAACGAATCGCGTCGAAGACGTAGAACTCTGCTTCTGGCGCGAAGAATGCTTGATCTGCAATTCCTGTTGACTTCATGTAGTCAACAGCCTTTGCAACAACTCCACGTGGATCACGTGAATATGGTGTGTTATCAGTTGGGTTGTGTACAGAGAAGATGATTACAAGAGTCTTCTCGAGACGGAATGGATCAATAAATGCAGACTCAGGTACTGGGAGCAACTTCATATCTGATTCGTTGATTGCTTGGAATCCACGAATAGATGAACCATCAAACATAAGACCATCTGTAAATACAGCTTCGTCAAATGATTCAACAGGTACGTTGAAGTGGTGCTGAATACCTGGAAGGTCTGTAAATCGTACGTCGACGAGTTTTACATCTTCCTTCTTGATGTATGCAAAAATTTCTGATGAATTCTTAAACATATTTACTCCAATTGAGGCTGTTTATAACCCAGCCGACTCAACTCTGAGTTCTGCTGATGGAGTGAAGGCTAGTTTGCCGGCGTAAAAATGTCATAATCGCCGTGTTACAGCCGTGTTACATCCCTAGGGGGAATCTCTCGCCACTAGGCTTCGGCCCATGTATCCACGCGTGAGTCAGGGCCGGCGCCTTCTGGGAATAACGATTGATTGGCTTGCATGCTACGCAATCGCCCTCGGATTCTTTGCAGGAGGGGGATCTTTTGCAGATCGGGTCCCTCAGGCGAGAATTCCAGTCCTCATCCTGCTCTTTGCGCAATATTCAATCTTTGTGGCTCTTGGGGGAGCATCCTTTGGCCATCGACTCGTGGGGCTAAAAGTTGTTCGTTTCTCTGATGGTGGAGCCGTCACGCCAAGACAGTCGTTAATCCGCACAGCGCTATTGCTACCGCTGATTACGGCAATTACATTTGACGAGAATGGGCGCGGTGTTAATGAGCGCCTTTCAAATACTGTTCTCGTACAAACAAGAGGAAATTCTTAGCGGATCTTTACACCTTTAGGCATTGGACCTTTTGGAATTGGAAGCGACATTCCGCCGACAGCTTTGAGACGTGCACGAACTTCTCTCATTTGATGATGGGTTAACTTCTTTGGAAGTTTAGCTAAGTGCTTTTGTAATTTGCGTAGAGGAACTTGACCGTCACCATCGCCTACAAATATTTCAGTAATTGGCACACCTGGTGCGTATCGTTCTGATTTACGCTTCTCATCTTGGAGCATCTGACGAACAGCAAATCCACCCTCACCGGTAAGAACGATTCCAGCGCGACCCACACTGCGATGAACCATATCTTGCTGGCGATTTACAGCAACTGCAGGCGTTGTTGTCCAACCTTTGCGAATCGCCATGAGAACGCTTGCTCCAGCGCCCATCTGTCCTTCGATATTTGCATATGCCGCAGATCCTGCAACGCGGGTAAAGAGAAACATGGAAGCAAGCAAAGCAAGAGGCGTTGTTACAAATCCTCCATAAACGGGATGATCAAAGATAATTCCGAGCGTGATTCCAATGACCAGAACCAGGACGAAGGTCGCGATAAGTGCGCCACCAATCCAAGGCTTTACAGAGTGGGTGACTTTGTACGCATCACGGAAAGTCTGAAATCTAGGAGTCTTTATCTTTGCTTCTTTTTTCTTTCGCTTGAACATGCGCGTTAGTTTAGGGGAGCAGGGGCGATACCACCAAGGCGAACCGGCGCCCAGCGCTGGCCTTCGTGTGAATCAGGATACTTTGCTTGAACCTCATGAAGCATGGAGATCATAGTTTCCCGAAGCAATTTCTCTCCCGCATCCACATCACTCTGTTTATCGAAGTAGAGCGGGGCACCAAAAGAGACCGTAATCGGGAATTTATTACGACGTAGATTGCGCTTGACCTTCTTGGTCCAGATTCTCTGCGAACCCCACACGATTGTTGGGATTACTGGCACACCGGCGCCCATCGCTAATCGAACGGCACCTGTCTTTAACTCTTTAATTTCAAAGGAGACCGAGATGGTTCCTTCTGGAAAAATTCCAATGATTTCACCAGAACGCAGAGCGCGAAGTGCAGCTACAAATGATGCGGTACCGCTGCTGCGATCGACACAAATATGGTGCATTCCGCGCATGAGTGGGCCAGCCAATTTATTGTCGAAGATTTCTTTCTTCGCCATGAATCTGACGTAGCGACCGGCAGGAAGAGCCGCAGTTCCTGTCAGTGCAAAATCCAAATACCCAATGTGATTAATTGATAGAACTGCTCCACCTTCAAGTGGAATATTCTCTACACCTTCAAAATCAAATTTAAGTCCTAGATATTTCCAAAATAATTTAATGGCGCCGATGACCGGGGGATAAACGAGATCAGCCACGCTTCTCCTGGGCTTGCTTATATAAGCGCCCCGCACGATATGAACTTCTGACGAGAGGACCGCTCATAACTCCACTGAATCCAATATCTTCGGCCTCTTTTGCTAGCTCGACGAATTCGTGGGGTTTAACCCAGCGTTCTACAGGATGATGCTTGTTTGTAGGACGAAGGTATTGAGTAATGGTGATTAAGTCGCATCCTGCTGCATGAAGATCAACAAGTGCCTGCGAGATTTCTTCTCGAGTTTCTCCGAGACCGAGAATCAAGTTCGATTTTGTAATTAACCCAAATTCTCTCGCCTGAGTGATGACATTGAGAGATCTTTCGTAGGTGAAAGCTGGACGGATCCGTTTAAAGATTCTTGGGACTGTTTCAAGATTATGCGCGAAAACCTCAGGTCGTGTTTCAAAGACTTCATTGAGAAGGATTGGATTTCCACTGAAATCTGGGGCGAGCATCTCAACACCGGTACCGGGATTTAGCTCATGAACCTTGCGGATAGTCTCTGCATATAACCAGGCACCCTCATCTTCAAGGTCATCACGAGTCACTCCTGTAATGGTCGCGTACTTCAGTCCCATTGCTTGCACAGATTCAGCAACTCTGCGTGGTTCATCGCGATCTAGCTCTTCTGGTTTTCCGGTATCGATATTGCAGAAATCGCAACGACGTGTACATCTTTCGCCACCAATGAGGAATGTCGCTTCTTTATCTTCCCAGCATTCAAAAATATTTGGACAGGCAGCTTCTTGACAGACGGTATGTAAACCTTCTGTCTTTACCAAAGAGCGAAGACGGGTGTATTCGGGACCCATATTGGCGCGAGTTTTAATCCACTCTGGTTTGCGTTCAATAGGAGTCTCGGTATTGCGAGCCTCGATTCGAAGTAGCTTGCGACCCTCTGGTGCGATAGTCATGCGCTCACCTTCGATAAAGTTGCTGAAACCATTTTTTCTACAACTGGTAGTACCTCAATAATATCGATATCTCGCCCCAGCTCATTACGCAGTGAAGTTACCCCGGCATCGCTTATTCCGCACGGGATGATTTTCGAAAAGGCCGATAAATCTGGATTTACATTAAGGGCAAATCCATGCATCGTCACGCCAGATGCAACGCGAATACCGATTGCCGCTATCTTTCTATCGCCCTGTGAGTCTTGAACCCACACCCCTGATCGTCCTGAGATACGGGTAGTAAGAATTCCAAAGTGGTCACAAACTTCGATGAGTGCAGATTCAATCTCTCTTACAAATCCCACAAGTTCATGAGGGTTGGCCAATTTAATAATTGGGTATCCAACAAGTTGTCCAGGACCATGCCAAGTGATTTTTCCACCTCGATCAACGTCGATTACTGGAGTTCCATCGCTTGGTTTCTCTTCAGCCATGGTTCTCTTTCCAGCTGTATAGATAGATGGATGCTCAAGGAGCAAGAGAGAATTTCTTGTAGCGCCGCTGACTACTTCAGAGTGAATTTTTCGCTGTAAATCAAGGGCGGATTGATATTCAACTGTTTCTAGGCGCTGCACCTCCAGAGGATGAGCGGAAATTTTCGCTCCTTGGGGGACGCTTGTAACTGGCACAGGGACAGCGTAAAGGTAGGCTTGACGCCTAGCCAATCGCATCTCACGATAGTCTCTCTGAAAGGTATTTCATCTCAATGTCTCTTGCCTCAACCCGAACAAACCGAAAGCCCTATGCCCTTGCGATGCTCGTTGTCATCACCTGGTTCATCATCACCGGATTCTTCGGTCCGCTCTTCGGAAAGCTCACATCAGTTCAAGAGAACAACAACTCCTCATTCCTGCCAAAGGGTGCAGAGGCCACTCAGGCGTCAGATGTCATACAAACCTTCTCGAACGAGGATTCATTTAGCTTCCCAACTCTTATTCTCTTCGAAGGCAAAGTAACTCCAGAGAATCTTGCTGCCATTAATGAGCACATGGTCGGAGTTGGAGATCTAACACTGGGTGGCACAGATGCCAAGATTTCAGATTTCATCGCCCCTGATCAGACAATTACTGTCTTTCCATCCGAAGATGGAAAAGCGATTTTGGCAAATGTTCCGCTAGATGGAAATTCAATCGCTGAACTATTGCCTAACGATGAGCCAGTTCTTCCCGCAATTGTCGAAACTTTACGTGAAGATATCAAACCACTGGCTGAGGCAAATGGAGTGAGCCATTATGTAACTGGCCCAGCAGGATTACTTGGCGACCTCTTCGGAGCATTTGGAACACTTGATTCAACTCTCTTACTCACGACCTTGGCTGTCGTTGCCGTAATTCTGATTATTGTGTATCGCTCTCCGGTCCTTTGGATCATTCCACTTCTTTCTTCGCTCTTTGCACTCTCAACTGCAGGCGGCATTGTGTACCTTCTCGCGAAGGCAGACATCATCGATGTAGATGGTCAGTCACAAGGAATTCTCTCAGTATTGGTTATTGGCGCTGCTACCGATTACGCGCTCTTACTCATTGCACGTTATCGCGAAGAGTTACATCATCACGAGAATCGCTTCGATGCTATGCGTGCTGCCTACAAGGGAGTTTGGGAACCAATCCTTGCATCTGGTTCGACCGTTGCTATTGCTCTCTTGGTTCTGCTCTTCAGCCAGTTAACAAATACAGCTGGCTTAGGTCCTATTGGTGCAATTGGAATTGTTGTTTCGATGTTCACAATTTTGACCTTGCTTCCAGCACTTCTTCTTCTCTTCGGCCGTTGGGTCTTCTGGCCACGCGTTCCAAAGAACGATGGTGATGATCATGTTCTTGAGGGAATGTGGGCGAAGGTGGGCGACGGAATTGGGCGCAATCCTCGCAAGGCTTGGGTAATTTCAGGAACTGTTCTTCTCCTCTTTGCATTTGCTTCAACAACCTTGAAGGCGGATGGAATTGGAACAGTCGATACCTTTACTGGAAAGCCAGAGTCAGTTGTTGGTCAGAAATTACTCCTTAAGCATTTCCCGGGTGGAGAGGGAGATCCAACTCAAGTAGTTGTTAGCGCGGACAAGATCGATGCCGTGACAACTGCTCTTACGGGCGCACCAGGCGTTTCAGCCATCACTCCAATGATGGATGGTCTTCCAATTCCAGGAAAGCCAGCACCAGCTATCAAGATTGTAAATAACAGAGCAATCCTTAACGTTACATTGGATAAAGCGCCAGATAGCGTTGAGGCAGGAAATGACGTTCCAGAATTAAGGCGTCTAGCGAAAGCTGCAGATTCCACTGCGCTAGTCGGTGGAACAAGCGCCGTTTATTACGATGTTCGTCAGGCGAATAATCGAGATAACAAGACAATTATCCCAATTATTCTCCTTGTCATCACAATCATTCTTGGATTGCTCCTTCGCAGCATCATCAGCGCGATAGTTCTATTGGGAACAGTGGTTCTCTCTTATTTCGCAACACTTGGTGTTTGTGCATTGGTCTTTAACCACGTCTTTGGCTTCGCAGGAGGAGATAACTCATTCCCACTCTTTGCCTTTATCTTCTTGGTTGCACTCGGTATCGATTACAACATCTTCTTGATGTCGCGAGTTCGTGAGGAGTCTCAGAAGATTGGAACAAGAGCAGGCGTTATTAAGGGTGTAACTGTGACGGGTGCTGTCATCACTTCTGCAGGAATTGTTCTTGCGGCAACATTTGCAGTTCTGGGCTTGCTTCCACTTGTCCCACTAGCAGAACTTGGATTTGCAGTTGCATTCGGAGTTCTTCTCGACACAATCATCGTTCGATCAATCTTGGTACCAGCACTTGTGCATGAAATTGGTCCGAAGATCTGGTGGCCTTCTAAGCTTCAAAATAAGTAAGCCTTCATGAGAGTTGGAATCGCAGGTTATGGCTTGGCGGGGCGCTCATTTCATGGAGCGCTCCTTAAATCATGCGGTTTCGATGTCAGTGCAATTCTTACAACGAATGCAACGCGGGCTCGACAAGCGAAGGAAGATTTTCCTGCAGTTAAGATAGTTGAAAGCATGGATACGCTATTGGCTAGCGATCTTGATCTCGTCGTTATCGCTACTACAAATGAAGTTCACGCTTCTCTTGCACTTTCTTGCATCAAAGCGGGCATTCCAGTTGTAGTTGATAAACCGTTTGCCAGAAATCTTCGAGAGACGAGAGAAGTTCTGAAAGCATCGATAGCCCGCTCGGTTCCTGTCACAGTCTTCTTTAATCGGCTTTGGGATACAGATACTCTGACAATTAAGAAAGTTCTAGGCCAAGGTCTGATTGGTAAGCCTTTTCGATTTGATTCACGGTACGAACGTTTTCGCCCCACAATCTCACCGACGTCATGGAGAGAGAGCACAAGCCCAGAAAATGGCGGCGGACTCCTTCTGGATCTCCAGACACATCTCCTATCTATAGCTCTCCACCTCTTTGGAGAATCTGAACTCACCTACGCGAGCGTGCGTGATATTCGCGGTAACTCTGAAGATGATGTCGCCTTAACTCTGCGACATTCTTCGGGAGTGGATTCATATCTTTCAGCTAGCGCTATTGCCGGAGCACCTGGTCCACGTATTCGACTTCTAGGTTCTGAAGGTGCACTTGTCATTCACGACTTAGATCCGCAAGAAGCACGACTTCGATCTGGCCAATTACCTGAAAATGGAATGTGGAATCTCCCAACTTCTTCACCGGCATTCTTGCATCGAGGAGATTCTGTAGAAGAGATTGAAGCAGTTTCTGGCAATTATGGAAATTTCTATCTTCAAGTTAAGGGTGCATTAGCGGGAGAAAATGCCTGGCCGATTTCTCATGACGAAATCATCGCAGTTGCCAAGATCATTGATAATGCGCGTGAAATCAATGTCAGATAAACCTGTTGTTGTTATTGGTGGGGGATTGGCAGGGTTAAGTGCTGCACTGACTCTGCAAGATGCTGGTCGAGATGTTGAAATCTTTGAGGGTAGCGATCGTGTTGGTGGCCGCGTGGCAACTGATCTCATTGATGGCTTCACACTTGACCGGGGATTTCAGTTAATTAATGCGCGATATCCCGAAATTCAAAGGCTTAACGTAGTCGATGAACTTGAATTCCAAACTGCTAGTCGTTCTATAGATATTTCTTTCGAAGAGAAGCGATTCTCGCTCAGTGATCCGCGCAAGAATCTCTTGAGTGCGCTCAACCCTAGGTTGGGCACTGTTACCGAGAAGGTCAAATTTGCGCAATACCTTTTTACTTCTGCTCGCAATGAGAACTCGGTCGGGAAAGAACTTGAAAATCTTGGGGATCTCTACACTCGAGTTCTTCGACCCTTTTTAACTGGCGTTTTTCTCTCAGATCCACATCAGATTGGCGCGGTTCAAGGGAAAGAACTTATTCGTTCCTTTATCTCTGGAAAACCGGGATTGCCTCGATTGGGCGCAGGTGCACTTCCTCAACTTCTTGCCGCAAGAATTAAGAGAATTCATCTCAACTCTCAGATTGATTCTCTTGCTCAATTTTCAGATCGCCAAGTGATTGTCGCGACCGATGTCACAACATCGGCTCAACTCTTGGATATTCCAAGCGTTCCCAAATTAGCTCCATGTACCACCTGGTATCACGAGGTTCCGGGAGATTTTTCAGAGTCGAATCGATTATTACTTGATGGTCAAAAACGCGGCCCAGTTGTAAATTCGATTGTGATTTCCAATTTTATTGCATCCTATGCGCCAATCGGACGGAGTCTTCTTTCGACAACAACGATTGAGCACACATCCGAATCTGAAGTTCGTAGACATTTAGCTCTGCTGTGGGGGCAAGAAACCCAGTCATGGCCTTTGATAGCGAAGTACGAGATTCCTAAGGCGCTACCAATTTTCTCTCCTGGGGGCTCGCTCGCAACAACTTCAAGAATGAGTGATGGCGTATTTATCGCTGGAGATTTCAGTACTGCAGCTTCACAAAATGGAGCACTTCTCTCTGGACGCCTTGCGGCGCAGGAGTTGTTGCGAAGTTAAATTACTCTTCGATGAGAGCGCTCAGAGCGGTTGTCACGTGAGGGTAATCCCAAGTGAAACCAGAATCTGTCAGCACTTGTGGGATCACTTTCTTGCTTCCAAGAATTTCACTTGAGAATCCGCCAAGTGCAATCTTTAGGCCAAGTGCAGGAGCTGGAAAGAGCGCTGGTCTATGCATGGCACGAGCAAGTGCTGATGTGAATTCCTGATTTGTTACGGGATTTGGGGCTGTGAGATTTACTGGACCCGATATCTTGCTATCAAGCAAGAATGAGATTGCACGGATTACATCGTGGAGCGTTATCCAAGACCACCATTGCTTTCCAGATCCCAATTTTCCACCAAGACCTAGACGAAAGAGTGGAAGCATCTTTCCGAGCGCTCCACCCGTTGGATCAAGCACTAAGCCAGTTCTGATTTTTACTGTGCGAACAGAGCCAGCGAGATCAGCGGCTGCTTCCCATTCACGACAGACAGCGGCAAGGAAGTCATCTCCTACGCGGTCACTTTCAACAACCGGACGATTACCGGATTCGCCATACCAACCAATAGCACTTGCTGAGATAAATACCTGGGGATTAACTTCTGCAACTGCCTTAGCTATTGCAGTAGTACCTAGTAAGCGAGAGTTAAGAATCTCTGACTTGTACTTCTTGCTCCAGCGCTTATCGCCAACGCCAACTCCTGCAAGGTGAATAACAGCATCGACTCCGCGAAGAGCTTCAATATCAACGTACCCAGTCTGTGGATCCCACTGAATCTCATCTGCTGCAACAACTGGTCTGCGAACAAAACGTTGGACTGTATGTCCCTCAGCTTTGAGATGGCCCACGAGTGCTGTACCAATCAGACCTGACGCGCCAGTGATGGCGATACGTTGAGGTGACGTCATCGAGTTAGAGACCTAGATCCGCTTCGAATGCGCCACCTTCGAGACGTTCCTTAAGAGTGACCAAGAAGCGTGCAGCATCTGCACCATCAACAACGCGGTGATCGTAGGAAAGTCCGAGATAGACCATTGAACGAATTGCAATAGTTTCTCCACCATCTTCACCCTTAACAACCATTGGACGCTTAACAACCGCTCCGAGTCCGAGGATTGCTACCTGTGGTTGATTGATGATTGGAGTATCAAATAAAGCTCCACGAGAACCAGTATTGGTCAGAGTAAATGTTCCGCCACCAAGCTCATCAGGAGTTACCTTGTTATCGCGTGTACGCGCTGCAAGATCTGCAATTTTACGAGCAACGCCACCCATGTTGAGGTCGCCAGCATTATGAATAACTGGAACAAGTAGTCCGCGCTCGGTATCGACTGCAACACCTAGGTGCTCTGCGCCGTGATAAATAATTTGATCGCCTTCAACTGATGAGTTGAGTACTGGGTGCTGCTTTAGCGCCTCACATACTGCAACTGCAAAGAATGGAAGGAATGAGAGCTTGACGCCTTCGCGTGCTTCAAATGTTGCCTTCGAGCGATCGCGCAAACGAGCAATCTTGGTGACATCTACCTCAATAACAGTTGTTAGTTGAGCAGAAACTTGAAGAGATTCGACCATGCGGGCCGCGATAACTTTGCGAAGACGTGACATGGTCACAGTTGTTCCGCGAAGTGGAGAGGCAACAGGTGCTGCTGGTCGTGCAGCAGGAGCAGAAGCTGCAAGTGGTGCACTCTGTGATGGGGCAGCAGATGCAGGCTTTGCCGCCATGACATCTTCCTTGCGAATTCGTCCGCCGATTCCGGAGCCACGAACTGTTGAAAGATTGACACCAAGATCGTTAGCTAACTTGCGAACAATCGGAGTTACATAAGCATCAGCGGGTTGTGTAACTGGGGCTGCAGGTGATTGAACGACTGGAGCTACTGGCGCAGGTGCTGGGGTTGAAGGAACTGCGACTGGAGTAGATGGTTGCGCTGGAACCTGTGCCACCGGAACCTGAGCAATTGGCTCGGACACAACTGGTGCTGGAACGCTAGCAACTGAGCCACTTGAACCGATTAATCCTAGACGTGCTCCAACCGCAACAGTTGTATCAACTGCAACATCAATGGCGAGAAGAGTTCCTGCAACGGGTGATGGAATCTCTGTATCGACTTTATCTGTAGAAACTTCGAGTAGTGCTTCATCTACTGCAACTGAATCTCCAACGCTCTTAAGCCAACGTGTAACTGTTCCTTCGCTGACAGATTCACCGAGAGCAGGCATTGTGATGACTGTTCCGGCGCCACTTGCAGCTGGTGTTGCAGGTGCTGGTGGGGGAGTTGGAGCTGCAGGAGTAACGGGTTGAGCTGGAACATCTGCCACTTGAACCTGAGCTATTGGCTCGGACACGGGTGCAACTTGCGCGACAGGAGCAGCTGCAGAACCTGAATCATTGATTACGGCTAATTCCGCACCAACTGCAACAGTTTGATCTACTGCAACAACAATTTTTGAGAGAACTCCAGCAACAGGTGATGGAATCTCTGTATCGACCTTATCTGTCGAAACTTCGAGGAGTGGTTCGTCGACAGCGACCATATCGCCTTCGTTCTTAAGCCAACGTGTAACTGTTCCTTCACTGACGCTCTCACCGAGAGCTGGCATTGTGACTGAGAATGTCATAGTTATTTCTCCTCTAACTTAACCGTGTGCGTGAAGTGGCTTGCCTGCAAGAGCCATATGAGCTTCGCCCATTGCCTCTGACAGTGTTGGGTGTGCATGTACAAGTGGAGCAACATCATCAGCTGATGCTTCCCAGTTAAAGATCAATTGTGCTTCTGCCAATAGTTCGCCAACACGTGCGCCAACCATATGGATTCCAAGAACTGGTCCGTTCTTCTGTGCAACGAGCTTGATAGAACCTGCAGTCTTAAGAATTTGCGCCTTTCCATTACCGGCTAAGTTGTAATCGAGTTCGACGACGTCGTAACCGCGTTCCTTGGCAAGCTTTGTTGAGAGTCCGACAGATGCAACTTCAGGCTCTGAATATGTAACACGTGGAACACCGTCATAATTGATTGGACGAGGATTAAGCCCTGCGATTGTTTCCGCGACAAGAATGCCTTCTTGGAAGCCGACGTGAGCAAGCTGAAGAGTTGGGATGATGTCGCCGACTGCGAAGATTCCAGGGATATTTGTGCGGCAATGATCATCAACAGTGATATACCCGCGGTCCATAGCAATGCCAACCTCTTGATATCCAACGCCATCTGTCACGGGTCCGCGACCAACAGAGACGAGCAAGATTTCTGCAGTGAATTCACGGCCATCTTCGAGCGTAACTGTGACGCCATTTGCATCAACTTTATGTGATTTAAAGCGGACGCCGAGTTCAAATTTGATTCCACGCTTACGGTATGCGCGCTCTAGAAGCTTGCTTGATGATTCATCTTCGAGGGCAACGAGATGTGGTAGACCTTCAATGATGGTGACATCTGCTCCAAAAGATTTCCAAACAGAAGCAAATTCGCATCCGATAACGCCGCCACCTAAAACGATCACACTCTTTGGAACATAATCCATCTTGGTTCCGTGATCGGAAGTGATCACCTTTGTGCCATCAATATCTAAACCTGGAAGTGTGCGGGCATATGAACCTGTCGCAAGAACAATGTTCTTGCCGGTGTACTGGTTTCCATTTACTTCAACTGTGTTATTTGATACTAAGCGACCTTCACCTTCAACGAAGGTAATATTTCTGGATTTAACGAGTCCTTGGAGCCCCTTGTAGAGACCGGCGATAACGCCATCTTTATAACTGTTTACTCCAGCCATATCAATCGAATTAAAAGTGGCATTGACTCCAAATTGTGCAGATTCGCGAGCGCTATCTGCAATCTCGCCCGAGTGCAGGAGCGCCTTTGTTGGAATACATCCTCGATGCAAGCAAGTGCCGCCAACCTTGTCCTTCTCGATGAGCGCTACGGTCAGACCTAACTGAGCTCCACGAAGAGCTGCCGCGTAACCGCCGCTGCCACCGCCAAGAACTACAAGATCGAAATTCGACACCGAGTGACTCCTTTAAGCCTGGTTAAGATGATTCATCAACGGGGCTATCTTGCCAGCCTTCGCGCCTCATTACTAACGCGGGAACCGGGGCTGATACTCCCAATATTTAGACCTGGGAGGCAGCTATCTCAACTAGTGAACGCATTGCGACCCCAGTGCCGCCAACAGGGGTGTAGCCATGGGCTGCGCCCTCATTAAATGAAGGTCCTGCGATATCGAGGTGTAGCCATGGGAGGTCTCCTTCAATGAACTCTTTGAGGAAGAGCCCGGCAACCAACATTCCGCCCATTCGTTCTCCGATATTTGCCATATCTGCAATCGGAGAGTCAAGTGATGCACGAAGTTCCACAGGAAGCGGCATTGGCCAGAAAGATTCACCAGTAACGTGAGTCAATTTTATAAAGTCAGCCGAGAACTCTTCATTATTTGTCATCACTGCAGATGTTCTTGTGCCAAGAGCAACTACCTGAGCACCTGTCAGAGTTGCCACATCAATAATTCCATCGAGATCTTTACTCTCTTGCGCTTTCACAAGAGCATCTCCTAGAACTAAACGACCTTCAGCATCTGGATTGAGAACTTCAACGGTCTTTCCACCGTACATTGTGATGACATCACTTGGACGTGTTGCAGTATCACTGACCATATTTTCTGCAAGAGGCGCCCATGCCTCGATTGCAACAGGCAACTCCAGGAGAGCGATTGCGATGGTTGCAGCGCAGACTGCGGCAGCACCGCTCATATCTGACTTCATCGCCTCCATGCCAAGTGCAGGCTTAAGGGCAAGTCCGCCGGTATCGAAGGTGATTCCCTTGCCAACAAATGCATACTTCTTCTTCGCCTTGCCACTCTTTGGTGTGTAGGTGATGCTCAATAAGCGTGGGGGATTAACAGAACCTTGGCCAACAGCGGTAATTCCACCGTAGCCCTTTGATTTCAATTGACTCTCATTTATAACATTTACTTTGAGACCAATTGATGCGCCGCCTGCCTCTTTGACTGCATCGGAGATTGCTTTGCAGAAAGTCTCGGGAGTTAAGTGGCTAGGGGGAGTATTGATTAGGTCGCGAACCAAATTTGTATAACGCGCCAGAATATCCGCGCTCTTAACTTCACTTTTCGCTTCTGCAGATGCAGCGAGCTCGGCGTGAATCGTGATTGATTTCAGGGGAGATTTCTGCGCCGCCTTGGTAGAGCCGCGAAAGACGGTAAAGGAGTAATTTCCAAGCGCCGCGCCTTCTGCGATTGCCTTTACTGCGGCCACACTTTTGGAAGGTAATGAGATAGTCGCAGAAGAATTACCGGCAAGTGCCCGAGTTGCAGCACCTGCTGCGCGTCGCAAAACTTCATTGTTGTATGTCGTTGCACTCTTACCTAGACCGGTGAAAACGATGAGGCGTGTAGTTGTTCCAGGAATCTTGATTACTTCATCAGCCTTTCCTGTCGCACCCAGATCGCTGAGCAGTGGAAGCAAAGCCTTGGTATCTAGAGCTATATCGCCTGCCTCAATCTGTAATGCGCCCTTTGCGCTCTTGGCAGAAAGACCTACGACAAGTACATCGTCTTTCACAATCCCATTGGAAAGGCGAATGGCTGTCATGTGCGGACTCCCTTGTAAGGCTTGCTATGGCGAAAGAGCAATTCTGGTCGTGCTCAAGTGTAAGTTGTCACTGTGAAAAACTCACCTTTGCATCAGAAGCACCTCGATCTACAGGCGAAGATGGCCGATTTCGGTGGCTGGCTAATGCCGATCGAGTATCCCGGTGCTGGTGTTCTTGCAGAACATACCGCTGTGCGTGAACGAGTAGGCCTCTTCGATGTTTCACACCTTGGAAAAGCCAGCGTCAAAGGTCCTGGAGCTCTCGAATTCTTAAATAAATCTTTTACCAACGACCTCAATCGAATTACCGATGGCAAAGCGCAATACACCTTGCTCTGTAATGAAGATGGTGGCGTAGTAGATGACCTCATCGCCTATCGAAATTCAGATCAGGATTTCTTCCTCATCCCCAATGCATCTAATACCACCACCGTTGTCGAAGTCTTAAAGTCAGAAGCGCCCGAAGGTGTTGAAGTTCTCAATCTTCATAATTCTTTTGCTGTATTGGCCCTGCAAGGGCCTAAGGCCGTTGATGTGATTCGAAGCTTTGGAATTAATCCGACAATGAATTACATGGCCTTTGCTCATGTGGAGATTGCAGAATCACAAGTAATTCTCTGTCGCACTGGGTACACCGGTGAACATGGCTACGAGATCGTTCCTTCGTGGGCCGATGCATCACGAGTATGGGATGCAATTGTTGAAGCGATGAAACCCTTCGATGGATTAATTTGCGGACTTGGTGCCCGCGATACCTTGCGAACCGAAATGGGCTATCCGCTTCATGGCCACGAATTAACTCTTGAGATAACTCCCGTTCAGGCAAGTGCAGGCTGGGCCATTGGTTGGAAGAAGGATGAATTCAGGGGCAGTCAAACACTTCGCACCCAGAAGGAAGAGAAGGCACTTCCAACACTTCATGCACTCAAGGCAAGCGATCGAGGAATCCCACGTGCTGGCATGCTCATTCGCAACTCTGAAGGAGCTGAAATTGGGGTTGTCACAAGTGGGACATTCTCGCCAACTTTAAAGACAGGTATTGCTCTAGCGCTGATTAATCCTGGCTATGAGATTGGTCAATCGGTAATCGTCGATGTGCGCGGGCGAGATTCATCAGCGACTATCGTCTCTCTGCCGATGGTTGAATCTCACGTTCGCTAATTATTTGCGCATCTCTAAATTCAATTGGAGTCATAAATCTGGCTCGGGTATGCGCTCTTCGTAAGGCGCCCAATACCGGCTTACCGGCGATTGCAAGTAGTACTGAAGTAAAGATTGCACGGGGAATATCCCACGCAAGTGCTGAAAGAAAATGATATGTAAAGAATCTATCGATGTTATCTGCAAGCGCACCACCAGGAATATATGAAAGTTGCGAATCCACTCCGAGATACCAAGGCCAGAACTGTAGATCCATTGCGATTCCGAAGAATTGTGCTGCGAGAATTCCATAAATAATGAGTGCCAAGATTTCGCTTCTACCTCGCAGCTTGCGAGGTATGAGTGCAACACCTAATCCAATCCAAGCGGCCGCAAATGATTGATAAGCAAGCCAAGGGCCAATGCCACCTGTGATAAATGCTGATAGAACCATGGAGAGAGCTCCGAGAAGAAAACCAAAGGCAGGCCCAAATACTCGGGCGCTTAAAATCAAGATGAACCACATCGGTTCAATTCCAACAGCACCTGTTCCTAGCGGGCGAACTGCCGCAATCAGCGCAGAGAGAAGGGCAAGAAGTGCAACCGATTTAGCATCTAAATCACCATTGCTCACCTTGGTAAAGAAGAGAATAAGTGCGATGGGAGTACAGGCAAGAAATATCCATTGTGGCGCTGATGAATTTGATGTGACGAAGAATGGCCATAGGAAACCGAGAAGACTTACCGCGCTAACGAGGAGAAGTGTGGCTGAGCTTGTCGCCGTGAATGAGACTATGTTCTTAGTCTTTAACTGAGTATTCATCTTGAGATATCCAGTGCCGACACAACATCGTCAACGGTGAGCCAAGGTTGTGGAGACATCACCTTTGCAACTTGTGGGGCAAAGGCTGGCGAGCTTAAAAGAACATCTAGCGTGGAACCATCGGCAACGATCTCACCTTCGGCAAGGAAGATAACTCGATCTGCCAGCTCTGCAACGAGTTCTACATCGTGGGTCGCAAGAAGAACGGGCGAATCAAATTTGGTTGCGAACTCTTGAAGGGCAAGAGAGAAGAGAGCTTTTGCTTGGTAATCAAGTCCACGTGTTGGTTCATCGAGGATGAGAACGTGAGGATTGCTGGAGAGGACAATGCTCAATACAAGTGCCAGACGCTGACCTTCAGAGAGATCATGTGGATGAGTATCGGCGGAGATGTTGGGTACTAAACGATTAAGAAATTGGTAGGTGCTTCCTGTTTCAATCTCATTCTCCCGATCAGCGCTCTCGCACTCTTGGCCAACGCTCTGCAGATAGAGAAGATCGCTCGGCTCCTGGGGGACATAACCAATTGCTGTTCGTCGGTTGCGACCTTGCAGGGAGGTGGGATTGATTCCATTGACCGTGACCGAGCCTGATTGCGGTGAGGCTACCCCGACAATTGTTTCAAGTAAGGAACTCTTTCCTGCGCCATTGCGCCCCATGAGAGCAACTATTTCACCGGCTTTAATTGACGTTGATACTTTCTTCAACGCATCCTTCTGATCATAAGTGACTACTACAGAGTCCACTTCAATAACAGTGGCTTTGGAATTTGGAATTATCGTAGGTGGGGTAACAATCTTTTCTCGCACATCGGAAGTTAATCGACGTACCTCACGAACACTTCTGCCAATTTCACTTAAATTCAGGGCTCGAGCGAGGCGAATAATTGGCGGGACCAAATCTGCCTTCTGCAAAATCTCATCAGCGCTTCCGATTGAGGTCTCACCGTCACCTTCAATCAAAATGATGCGATCCACAAATTGAATAACTCGCTCTAGGCGATGCTCAGCAATAATTACCGTAACGCTTAAATCATGAACGAGGCGGTGGAGTACCGATAAGACTTCTTCTGCCGCTATTGGATCGAGAGCGCTTGTGGGCTCATCAAGGACCAAAACTTTGGGGTGCATCACCAGAGCTGCAGCGATTGCAACTCGTTGCTGTTCACCACCACTTAGGGTTCTAATAGATCGGTCACGGACGGCATTGAGTGAGAGTAAATCTAGAACTTCCTCGATTCGCTTACGCATAACATCGGCCGGAAAGTTAAGAGCTTCCATGCCAAATGCCAACTCTTCTTCAACGATATCTGTGACAAAGCCATTGATTGGATTCTGTCCGACAATCCCAACGAGATGTGCGAGTGATCCAGGCTTGACTTCACGGGTAGAGATTCCATCTACAGTGATATTGCCAGCCAAAATTCCACCTGTGTGATGGGGGACTAAGCCATTAATTAATCGTAATAGTGAAGATTTTCCAGATCCGGTATGACCCATCACAAGGACCATTTCACCTTCTTCGATTTCGCAGGTGAGATCTTCAAGGATGGTCTTTGTGGATTGTGGGTAGATCAAAGAAACGTTCGAGAATTTAATCATTGAGCCACCATCACACCAGCAGTTAAGAGCGCGAAAACGAGGATTGCGGAATCACGAAAATTCCAAGGTGAGGGGCGGTAACGTGAACGCCGTCTTGAGACACCGTAACCACGCGAATCCATAGATTCAGCTAACTGCAATGATCTAGTAAGGGCTTCTTCTAACAATGGCAGTGCAAGATTTCTGATGCCGACTTTTTCAATTCCTCGAAGTCGCTGTGCTTTTCTGATTCTCTGCAGACTCTGAACTAATTGCGGAAAGACGGAAGAGGCAATAACAAGAGTGATTCCAATTTCATAGATGAAGAAGGGCAGTACTCGCAAGAGTTTATGCGGACTCGTCAGCGCCGATGCGGCACCGAAGAGAAGAATGATTGTTGCAATGATGATTCCCTCATGCAGCGATGAGGTAAGTCGCTCAGCTGTGACCGAACCGCCAATTCGAATACCTGGCATCCATGAGGGTAGCTGCAAAATCGGCAGACGGAAGAGTTCTGTTCCTGGAATGGGAACTCCAATGAGAACTCCGGCAATTGCACGAATCGCAATAATAAATGTGGCAATTCGAAGCGACCAGGTGAAAGTTGCATTCCATGGCGATCCATCAGCGCGCACTTTCATAATGAGAATCGCTACACCCATCGCAGCAAGTGCCACCCAGGCTGAATCCAGAGTCACGACACCTATTGTGGTGAGAAGTGCCCAAATCCAGAGGGTTAATGGGTGTAGCGGTTTCTTCATTATTGAACTCAGATTTCGCTTATTTACTTCTTAAGCAGAGCTGCCGGAGTTTCAATTTCTACACCGCACTCTTGGCGAGGGTATCCATTGAATCCACAGATGAGCCCGGATGCTTCTGCACGAACTTTGACTACTTGCCCAAGTACATCGATACCTTGAGATTTCTTATCCGTTCTTACACAGCGAACCATTGTGCGCTTAACCTTTTCGCCAGCTGGTGCATATGCCTTCTTACCAAAGTCGATCACAAGAGCGATGCGCTTCTTTCCGGGGACAGCCTTGATATGCGAACAGATTGAGGCGAAGTTAGGTTTTACTGAAGGTTCTTCTGATGGGATGTCATCACTACTGAAAACAAATGACCATCCTTCAACTGCACCATCTTTGATATCAACCGTTGGCCCTGTCATTGCTGCAGTCCAAGAAGTTTCTCCAGGTGCTGCCTGAAAATAACCCCAATAGCGATAGCCTTTTGAAGCAGCTTCAGATGAAACGATCGAAGTTGTTGTTGATATCAGCAGGATTAATACTGCGAATGAGCCTTTAATTCTCTTATTCATTTACTGGAGTCTCCTAATAGAAGAGTCTCACAGGGGTAGCTCGCAAGCGCTCGGTGCGTAAAGTGCACCAAAGACCTTTGGACTACACCCCGCAAACCTCGGCGGGTGTTGGTCAATTGCAAATAACTCATTAGGTAATCCGACTTGAACAGTTAAATGAGATTAACCGTCTTACGGTTGCGGGTCAGCGTCGGATTTGCACCGAACTTCCCCTAAGGAGCTATCTCTAGATTTGTCTATTTAGTTGTGTATTGGGTTGTGGCGCAACCAAACCATAGGCAAGCTCTCTTGGCAACAAGCCACGCTAGGACCTAAAGTGCCAGCATGGAATATCGCCGCCTTGGAAATTCAGGAATGTACATTTCAGAGATTGCCTACGGCAATTGGATTACCCACGGCTCACAGGTCGAGTCTGAGGCGGCAATTAAATGCGTTAAGACAGCGCTAGATGTGGGCATCACTACTTTTGATACTGCAGATGTCTATGCAGGGACAAAGGCAGAGTCTGTATTGGGTAAAGCTCTCAAAGGTGTACGGCGCGAGTCATATGAATTGCTCACAAAGGTCTACTGGCCAACTGGTGCAGGTAAAAATGATCGTGGCTTATCGCGAAAGCACATTATGGAATCGTGCCACGCATCACTTAAGCGGTTAAACACCGATCACATCGACCTTTACCAGGCACATCGATTTGATGTGGAGACACCGCTTGAAGAAACTCTCCGCGCCTTTGATGATTTGATACGTCAAGGAAAAGTTAATTACATCGGTTTCTCCGAATGGACTGCGCCTCAAATATCACAGGCGCTTAAGATCCAAGATGATCGCGGATATGACAGATTTATTTCAAGCCAACCACAATATTCAGCTCTCTGGCGGGTCATTGAAGGCCAAGTCGTTCCGCTCTCGAAGAAAGAGGGAATTAGCCAGATTGTCTGGTCACCAATGGCGCAAGGGGTTCTAACCGGAAAATATCTGCCAGGAAAGAAACCGCCAGCTGGATCGCGTGCGACCGATAAGAAGAGCGGCGCGGATTTCATCTCTACCTTTATGAAGGATGAGATTCTTGAAGCAGTTCAGAATTTGCGCCCTATTGCTGATTCTCATGATCTGACAATTTCGCAATTGGCGATTGCATGGGTTCTGCAGAATGAAAATGTTGCAGCGGCAATCATGGGAGCAACCAAACCTTCTCAAGTGAAAGAGAATGTGAAGGCAGCTGGAGTAAAACTCACAAGCGATGCGATGTCGGCTATCGATAAAGTCTTGGGAAATCTGCCTGAACGTGATGCCACGCTCGATAGAACCCCTCGCCCTAGAGCCTAGGAATTAGCGGAAATTAGAAAGCTTCCCCACGATTGATCGATGGCTTGGGTGTACGCATTCTTCTCATCTGAGTTGATCGCAACCAGCCGTACATAGCAATTCCCTTTGTTGGAGCATCTGGGAATTTCTCAGCTACCGCTTTCTTGAGCTTACGCCCCAGGAAAAATCCATCAATAACTGATGTAAGCAAAACTGAGTACATGATGATGATGCTACCAATTTGAAAAATTGGAGATGGAATCAAAGTGAGAATTAAAACGATGAAGATGATTGGTAGAAAGTATTCGCCGATTGATCGACGAGAATCAATGTAGTTGCGCACGTAACGTTTGACTGGACCTTTGTCGCGAATTGGGAGTGCGTTCTCGTCGCCGCGAAGATACGCAGCGCGATTTGCGACTCTAGCTACGCGAGCTGCTTCTTTTGCTCTCTTCTTCTCTTCCTTAGTGGAAGCAGGCGCAAGAGATGAAACTTTGCGAGCTGCGATTGCATCCTTGCGCTTAGGAGTTGGTCGGCCTTTGATGCCTGCTGTCTTATCAGCTTTAGATTCAGTCATGGGCGCAACTATAGAGCGAGCATCTGTTCTAGAGCCAACTTGGAGTACTTCGCAACTCTGGCATCTACCTTAATTTCATTCACGATATGGCCAGATACAACTGACTCCATCGCCCATAAAAGGTGGGGCAGATCGATACGGTTCATAGTCGAGCAGTAACAAACAGTCTTATCGAGGAAGACGACTTCCTTGTCTGGGTTTTGCGCTGCCAATCTGGAGACGAGATTAAGTTCAGTACCGACAGCCCATTTACTTCCGGGCGCGGAGTTGGAGACTGTTTGAATAATCTTCTCTGTACTACCAACAACATCCGCAGCTGTTACGACCTCATGCTGACATTCTGGGTGGACAATAATTTGAATGCCTTCAACTCGATCTCGAAGTTCATCAATGGACTCCTTCGTGAAACGTCCATGAACAGAGCAATGTCCTCGCCATAGAATCATCTTCGCTCCACGAATTTGATCTTCTGTAAGGCCACCCATTGGTTTCCATGGATTCCAGAGAACGCAATCATCTAACGAGAGTCCAAGTGAGAGAACTGCGGTATTGCGACCTAAGTGTTGGTCGGGTAAGAAGAGCACTTTCTCGGATTTATTAAATGCCCAGCGAAGTGTTTTCTCTGCATTCGAGGAAGTGCAGATAGTTCCGCCATGTTCGCCCGTGAAACTCTTTATCGCTGCAGACGAATTCATATATGTGACGGGTGTAGTACGAGAAGCTACGCCCAGTTTTTCTAGCTGGCTCCAACATTCATTTACTTGGTTGGCGGTAGCCATATCTGCCATAGAACAACCAGCGGCAAGATCGGGAAGGATCACACGTTGTTTCGCCGATGTCAGAATGTCAGCGCTCTCTGCCATGAAGTGAACGCCGCAGAAGAAAATAAATTCAGCCTCGTTCTGTTGCGCAGCAGCTTGCGCTAACTTAAATGAATCACCGGTGATGTCGGCGAATGCAATGACTTCATCGCGTTGGTAATGATGGCCAAGAATGAGGGCTCTATCTCCGAGGGCTGCACGGGCGGCAGTTGCTCTCTCGATTAGCGCAGGGTCGCTTGCATCAGGAAGCGTCCCACTGCAAGAGACACCGCGCTCAGATGCGAGATCTTTGCCCTGCCCCAAGATGAGGAGGTCAGTGAGCGAGATGGTCATGGGGCTATTCTCATGTGTTTCGGTTAGCCACGGCAACCTGACGAGGGTATTCTTCTGCTCATGACTACTGAAACAACAAGCACTCCAGTCGAAATCACAACTGGTATCACCTTGACCGATGTAGCTGCGGCTAAAGTCTCAGCGCTACTAGCTCAAGAAGGTCGAGATGATCTCTATCTCCGTGTTGCAGTTCAACCAGGTGGTTGTTCAGGTCTTAAGTACCAGCTCTACTTCGATGACCGAAATCAAGATGGCGATATCACGCGCGAGTTCGGCTCAGTAAAGGTTGTCGTTGACAAGATGAGCGACCCATATTTGATGGGTGCTTCCATTGATTTCGTCGACACAATTGAGAAGCAGGGATTCACAATTGATAATCCAAATGCGCAAGGTTCATGCGCATGCGGCGATTCATTTAACTAATCGTTAACTTTTCTTCTTTTATCTAGATAGATTGCGACCATGAAAATCGGTGTTGCAGGTTCTGTCGGTTTAGACCATCTCATGACCTTTCCAGGTAAATTCACCGATTCACTCGTTGCCGGTTCACTTGAGAAGGTCTCGCTCTCGTTCTTGGTAGATGGCCTTGATGTACGACGTGGAGGATGCGCTGCCAATATCTCTTTCGGTTTAGGCGTTTTAGGGCTCAACCCGATTCTTATCGCAGCCGTGGGCAAGGATTTCGCTGATTACGACGCTTGGCTTGTAAGGCATGGAGTCGATACTTCACATGCACTTGTTTCGAAAGAACAACATACTGCTCACTTCACGGTGACAACAGATACTGAACTTAATCAGATTGCATCCTTCTTTCCTGGTGCGATGTCAGAAGCTCGCAACATTGAGTTGAAACCAATCATCGACAAGGTCGGCGCGCTAGATATTTTGGTAGTTTCACCCGACGACCCAGAGGCAATGCTTCGTCACACTGAGGTTGCTCTCTCGATGGGAATCGCTGTTGCTGCAGATCCATCTCAGCAAATGGCCCGTATGAGTGGCGATGAAATTAAGAAACTTATCAATGGTGCGACTTACTTATTTATGAATGAATATGAACTCGCGCTAGCAATCCAGAAGACTGGATGGAGCGATCACGAGATTCTGCAACGCGTTAAATACCGAATCGTCACCTTAGGCGCAGAAGGAGCTCGCGTAGAGAGCGTTGACGGTACTTTTATCAAAGTTGGATGCGCACAAGAAAAGGCAAAGGTTGACCCAACAGGTGTTGGTGACTCATTCCGTTCTGGTTTTGTTGCAGGACTTGCCTGGGGGCTTTCACTCGAACGATGCGCACAACTTGGCTCGATGATCGCAACTTATGTTATTGAAACAACTGGCACGCAAGAATACAGATTTACCAGCCAAGAATTCTTAGAGCGATTTACTTCTGCTTATGGTCAAGAGGCTGCGCAAGATATTGCGGCGCACCTACCTGCTTAATTTAGCTCTTTCTCTCGCGATCAATTACTACCTTCAGTGAGTCGAGTAGTTGATCGACATCGTTCTGTGTGGTCTCTGAACGTAAGGTAAATCGGAGTTGGCCATCTGTTGGATATCCCATCGCAGCTACGACATGGCTCGGCTGTAGATCAGCAGGTGAACATGCCGAACCAGCATCAAGATCGATTCCTTGCGCCGCGAGTTCACGGACAATAACTTCATTTCGCACGCCCGATACAACGCAGGAGAGAAGATGATTCAGAGATGGAGCGTCGAGTCCCACGATTTCGACACCTTCAATTTTCTGCAAGCCATCTACTAGATAACGACGGATCTGAGCATTCGCATCCTCGAACACATCTAGTGCAATCGATGAGGCAATAAGAAGAGGCAGCGAGTAAGAGCCTGGTGAATTTATGGGAGCGATATGGGGGAGCGGGTATGTAAAGTCAGCGCGATTAGCGATCGCCAGAATAGAAATCCCAGCAGGGCCGTTCCATGAACGCGCATCGAAAAGTGCACTATCCCAGCGGGCGGGAAGTGGAGTTCGTCCTCCAGATGCAGTTGCATCGACCGAGATAATCCGAGCTATTTCGGCACCTTGAGAACTACTCTGGAAAATTCCAGTCTCACCATTTGCTAATTGAAGACTTAGAGTTGTTTGCTCGGGAAGAGAATCGGGATAGTTAATCTGCCCATCCCGGCTGACAGGAATTTCAATTGACTGAACGCCTTGAGTGCGAGCTATCGCACGGACCTTTCCCTTATCGATAGAGGAGAAAGCAAAAGGTGAACCACTTTGCAAAAACCCTGCGATTGCCAGAAAGTGTCCAAGAGAGGGTTCGCCCAAAATTTCGACGCTAGCGGCAGGAATAGATAACTTGGACGCAATGTTTTCGATGGATTGATTTCTAAGAATCGCAGCCCTCGAAGCTGCTTGCGAGAGCTTCTTCGGATCAGCCCAACCCTGGTCAAAGGCGGCCAACAACGCCTCGCGGACGGGTGGCGAAAGCGGGCCTTCTGAGGCGAAATTTCCTGTGACACGTACCACCGGATGAACGCTACTCGCTCTGAGAGACGCACGCACATCTCGCCACTATCCTTGCGCTATGTCTTCTCAAGCTCGCCGCTCATGGCGCCCACTTCGCTTCGCGGCGCTAGTTGCCCCAGCTCTCCTGATACTTACAGGCTGTTCATTTGATTTAAAGAATGTTTCGGGAATGGGTTATCCGAAAGGCGTTTCAAGTGTCAATGACATCTCTCTCTCGCTCTGGCAAGGTGCGTGGATAGCAGGCGGTGTAGTTGGAGTAATTACCCTCATCCTAATTTTGTGGCCAGCCGTTTTTCATCGCGCCAAAGTCGGTCAGCCAGAATTTCCAAAGCAAACTCAGTACAACATTCCAGTTGAAATTCTTTACACAGTTATCCCATTTATTATCGTTGCAGTTCTTTTCTACTTCACAGCAATTAAAGAGACAAAGATTGTTGATAAAACAACTCCAACAAAGCATGAAATTACAGTCAATGGATTTCAGTGGTCTTGGCAGTTCGGATATCCAGAGGCAGGCGAGAAGGCTCTTGTAACTGGAACAACAGCTAATCCGCCAACGCTGTATCTTCCAAAGGGCGAGAGCGTGCGTTTCACAATTGACTCTAACGATGTTGTTCACGGATTCTGGATCCCAGCATTCATGATTCAAATGCAGAATCTTCCAGGGGAGACAAATCATCTCCAATTCACTGCAAATAAGCTTGGCGAATACCCAGGTCGTTGCAACATTCTCTGCGGAAGAAATCACTCGCAGATGCTCTTTACCGTAAAAGTTGTAACACCGGAGCGTTATCAGAAGTATCTTGACTCACTGAAGGCGAGCGCAGCATGACAACATATGCAGAACGTCCCACTATTGCAGCGCCACGACAGGGAGTTCAAAAAACTTCACGCGGTTCACAGTTTGTAAAGACCATTACCTCTACCGACCATAAGCGCATTGGCTATCTCTACCTCGGTACATCATTTGCTTGGTTCCTTATCGGGGGATTACTAGCGCTTCTTCTGCGCGTTGAACTTACTCGTCCGGGAATGCAGTTCATGAGCGTTGAGCAGTACAACCAAATCTTCACGATGCACGGAACAATCATGCTGCTGATGTTTGCAACACCGCTCTTCGTTGGTTTTGCCAATGTCATCATGCCTTTGCAAATTGGCGCTGCAGATGTTGCCTTTCCTCGTCTTAATATGCTTTCTTACTGGCTCTTCCTCTTTGGTTCAATCCAGGCAGTTGCAGGATTCTTGACACCGGGTGGAGCAGCTTCATTTGGTTGGACCGCCTATGCACCACTTGCTAACTCAACATATTCACCCGGCATCGGTGGAGATCTCTGGGTAATGGGTCTTGCTATTTCGGGTCTCGGAACAATTCTTGGTGGCGTCAACTTCATCACAACAATCTTCACAATGCGCGCACCAGGTATGACGATGTTCCGTATGTCTATCTTCTCTTGGAACGTCCTACTTACTTCAATCTTGGTTCTCCTTGCATTCCCACCACTTGCTGCTGCACTTCTTGGTCTCGAATCAGATCGACTCTTTGGAACGCATATCTTTGATCCGGCAAATGGTGGAGCGATGCTCTGGCAGCACCTCTTCTGGTTCTTTGGTCACCCTGAGGTTTATATCCTCGCTCTTCCATTCTTCGGAATCGCAACTGAGATCTTGCCAGTCTTTAGCCGTAAGCCAATCTTTGGCTACAAGGGTTTGATCGCTGCAACGATTGCTATTTCAGCTCTCTCAGTTGCAGTATGGGCGCACCACATGTTTGCAAGCGGCAAGGTACTCCTGCCCTTCTTCTCATTTATGACTTTTCTTATTGGTGTTCCTACCGGTGTTAAATTCTTCAACTGGATTGGAACAATGTGGCGAGGTCATGTCACCTTCGAAACTCCAATGCTCTGGGTAATGGGCTTCCTTGTAACATTCCTCTTTGGTGGAATTACCGGAATCATCCTCGCCTCACCGCCACTTGATTTCGCAGTTTCTGCTTCCTACTTCGTTGTAGCTCATTTCCACTACGTTCTCTTCGGAACGGTGGTCTTTGCAATGTTTGCCGGTTTCTACTTCTGGTGGCCAAAGTTCACAGGCCGCATGCTCAACGAGCGCCTTGGAAAGATTCACTTCTGGACACTCTTCTTCGGCTTCCACCTAACCTTCCTTATCCAGCATTGGCTAGGAATTAAGGGATTCCCTCGTCGCTATGCGGATTATTTGGCAACTGATGGATTTACCGGAATGAATATGATTTCAACTGTCGGTTCATTCTTGCTCGCTCTTTCGATGATTCCATTCTTTGTCAATATATGGATTACTCGTAAGTCACCGCTGGTCAATGTTGATGATCCTTGGGGCTATGGAGCATCTCTAGAATGGGCTACATCTTGTCCACCACCACGCCACAACTTCACATCAATGCCACGTATTCGCTCAGAGCGTCCGGCATTTGATCTGCACCACCCACATATAAAGACAGAAGGTCACTAGTAATGAACGCTAATTGGAAGCTTTTTTCTGGTCTCTCAGTTTTCTACGTCATCATGGCGATTGTCTATTACTACGTTGGTGGAGAAGCTGTAGGAATTACAGGAATGATCCTCGCCGCTTGTTTAGCTGGGATGGTTGGTTTCTATCTTTGGTTTACTCAGAAGCGAATCGGCTTTGCAATTCCTTCAGATAACGATGATGCAGAGATTGCAGATGATGCCGGTGAACTCGGCTTCTATAGTCCACATTCTTGGTGGCCTCTTCCGGTTGCACTGAGCGCTACCGCAATGGGACTAGGTTTAATCATCGGGTGGTGGCTTACTCTCATCGCACTCGGTGCACTCGTTATTAGCATTATCGGAATGGTGACCGAGTACGAGAAGCCATCACTTTCTGTAGATCATTAAGTAGCGATTGACTCGTTCATGAGCAAGGTTCGCGCTGAAATACTCAAGGTTGATTATCCGCTCACCGCTGCAGCGCGAATCTCGATTAGTGCGCCTGCAGAGAAGATATTTGAATATCTGGCAGATCCTTACGCTCATGCCTACTTTGATGGTTCTGGGACGGTCAATAAAGCTTTGCGCGCACCAGAGAGACTTTATTTAGGAGCCAAGTTTGGGATGGGAATGAAAATCTATATTCCCTATCGGATTACAAATACAGTCGTGGTATTTGAAGAGAACAGTCTCATTACTTGGCGCCATATCGGCGGCTGGACCTGGTCATACCAACTTAAGACAGTGGGGGAGAACCTCACTGAAGTCACTGAGGTTTTTGATCTCAATCCCGCGCCAGCGCTGGGTAAGTGGTGGGTTCATAGAACAAAGTCACTGGAGCGCAACGGAAAGTGGATGGCGAAGTCGCTAGTTCTCTTAAAGGCACTTTCTGAGCAGTGAGAAGAGCCATTTCGATAGCTCCTTGGATCTTCATCGTTATATGGAGCTCGGGATTTGTCGTTGCAAAGTACGCTTTCGAATCTGCAGATTCTCTCTTCTTCCTGGCAATTAGATTAATTCTTGCAACGTTGATTCTCCTCGCGCTAACCCTAGTTATGAAACAACCGGTGCGAATATCTCGATCAGATTTCTATGCATCCATTCTCATTGGCTTATCTCTTCATGGCCTCTACTTGGCAGGTGTTTGGTATGCAATCGAACTCCATGCACCAGCCGGGCTCTCATCTGTAGTAACTAGTCTCCAACCAGTACTGGTCTCACTCCTTGCAATTAGATTACTAGGGGAGAAATTGACGAGGAGCCAAGGTATTGGATTAGTTCTTGGAATCATTGGAGTTTTTCTGGTTGTGCTTCCAAAACTCAGTGCCAGCGATGGATTTACAGCAGAGTCACTTGCCTTCTTGATTATGGCTTTGCTAGGAAGCACTGTGGCAACACTTCTCCAAAAGAAAATTGGCCACTCAATTCCGCTGATGATTGGAACAACGATTCAATTTGGCGCCGCCGCAGTTGTCTTACTGGGGGTCTCACTTGCGCTCGGTCGAACCCGCTTTGAATTAACGACAACCACATTCTGGTCAATGGCTTGGGCGGTGCTCGTCACTTCAATTGCCGCAGTTCTCTTACTTCTCTGGTTGCTCAACAGAGGAACTGCCGCAAAGGTTTCAAGTTTGCTCTATCTCGTACCGCCGATGGCCGTTCTGCAAGCGCTTGTACTGTTTGGAGAAAAGGTAAACGCCCAGGCGATCATCGGTATTGTGATGACCTCGCTGGGCGTTGCCTTAGTTCTACGAAGTTAATTCGCTCTGATTAGTGATGTCCCTCTAATTCGCGACGTTCTGTCTCTGTCGCCTTTGGAACTGCAACTGCTGCTGCGCGTGAAATTCGATTGCGCAGCTTATTCTTGAGAGCTCCTGGACGTCGAACGCCTGCACCATCATGTTCAGGTAATTCAAGAGGGGCAAGTTGTTCGTGTGATGTTAGAAGCCATGCCTTCTCAGCAGATATTGGCTCATGGACTTCAACGAATTCACCGCTTGGCATACGTACCAAACGTCCTGTCTCGCGGCCATGCAATACAAGGTCACGATCTGCACGTTGCAATGAGAGGCATAGTCTCTTGGTAACGACAAATGCGATAGGAGGCAGAACGATAATTGCAATTCTAGAGAACCACATCATCTGATTGATGGTGAGGTGGAAAGTTGTCGCAATAATGTCATTGCCACCGTTAAGAAGCGAGACCAATGTAAAGGTAAGTGCCATTGCACCAATTGCTGTTCTATTCGGTGCATTACGTGGTCGATCTAAGAGATGGTGCTCGCGCTTATCGCCAGTAGCCCAGCTCTCGATAAATGGATAGAGTGCAAGTCCAGTAAACATAATGCCCGGCAAGATTAAGCCTGGGACGAGAATGTTCCACGAGATTGTGTATCCAAAGGCATGTGTTTCAAGTGGCGGTGCCATTCGAACAAGACCATCGAGCCATCCCATATACCAATCGGGTTGCGATCCTGCCGATACTTGGCCTGGCGTATATGGACCATAGAGCCAGACGGGGTTGATCGATGCGACTGCTCCTAAGAATGCAGTGACACCAAAGACGATGAAGAAGAATCCACCAGCTTTAGCCATGTAGACAGGCATTAATGGATAACCGACAACGTTCTTTTCTGTTCGCCCAGGTCCTGGGAACTGTGTGTGCTTCTGGTACCAGACGAGCATTAGGTGCACTGTGATGAGTGCAAGGAAAATTCCAGGTAAGAGAAGGATATGCACTGTGTAGATGCGAGGAATAAATGCTTCACCAGGGAAGGCTCCACCGAATGCAAAGAAGGCAAGATAGGAACCGATCACAGGTAGGGCTTGAATAATCGCTTCTGCAATTCGAATACCTGTACCTGAGAGAAGATCATCAGGAAGTGAATAACCCAAGAAGCCTTCAACAATTCCAAGTGTAAGAAGTCCTACACCGATAATCCAGTTAAATTCACGTGGCTTACGGAATGCACCTGTGAAATAAACACGCATCAAGTGAACAACGATTCCCACCATAAAGATCAAGGCAGCCCAGTGGTGAATTTGGCGCATTAAGAGACCGCCACGAACCTCAAAGGAGATATCGAGAGTCGAGGCATATGCCGCAGACATCTTGATACCTTGCAATGGTTCGTATGAACCCTCGTAGACAACTTCCTTCATTGAAGGGTCAAACCAGAATGTTAAGAATGTTCCTGAGAGCAAGAGAATAACGAATGAGTAGAGGCAAATTTCTCCGAGAAGAAATGACCAGTGATCAGGGAAGACCTTTGTGAGGTTCTTCTTCATCCACTTTGCAGCGCCAGTACGGTCATCTACATATCCGGCAACGTTTCCGGCAACTCTTTCACGTGCTGTCATGATGAACGCTCCCAAAAGCTAGGTCCGACTGGTTCGTTAAATGGCGCTCTGGCTACTAGGTAGCCTTCCTCATCCACGGTGATATTTAACTGCGGAAGTGGTCTCGCCGCAGGTCCAAAAATAACCTTGGCAGCACGCGTCACATCGAAAGTAGATTGGTGGCAAGGGCAGAGCAAATGTTTTGTCTGCTGCTCATAGAGTGCAACGGCGCATCCCATATGTGAGCAAATCTTTGAGAAGGCGATGATTCCTTCGTGTGTCCAAGACAAACGCTCTGCATCGAGGTTGAACTCTTCTGGGCGCAGGCGAATGAGGAGAACAGCATCCTTGGCAATGTCATCTAGATGACGTTCTTTGCCAGCAGGTAATTCGGGAAGGGTTTGTGCAACGGCACCAATTTCGAGATCTTCTGGTCGAATCGGACGATCGCCAGGATCTGTCACAAGGCGTGTGCCTTTCTTCCATGAAGTCTTAGTAAGTTCATTTCCAGGAAGTGGACCAAGGTCGCGAAGTAAGAGAACAGGTGTCAGTGCAGATAATCCAAGCGCGGCTCCAAGTGTTCGCTTTATAAGAGGACGTCGACCGATTCCGGCAGCGGATGCTCCGGCCTTTACTGTCTTAACAAAATCTTCTCTATCTTCATCTTCGGATCTAAATTCATGACGCTGCGCAATTACTTCTTCATCTGGCATAAGAGTCTTTGCCCAGTGGATGAGACCAGCGCCGATACAGAAGAGTGCGATCGCCATTCCCATGCCGAGGCCAAATTGATGCAAGTTTGTTGAACCAAGTACGGGAATAAAGATAAAGACATCGTCTTTAATAAAGATAAATGAATATATGAGAGTGAGAGTTCCAAGGACGGATAGGCCGAAGAGAATCGCAACTTGTCGCTCGGCACGCGCTGCGGCCTTTGGATCTGTATCTGCTCTGCGATGAACGTGAGCAGGAAGTCCTGGATCTTTGATTAATTCGATCTCGTTAGACATCTCTTGAGGCATGTTGTCCTATCTCGCTTTCATCGCTAACCAGACTGCTACACCAATGAGCAATCCGATTCCTAGTGTCCATACAAGAAGTCCTTCAGTAACGGGGCCGACTCGACCAAGCGCTACGCCACCTAGCTGTGGTTCGGCTTCAACAGATTTAATCCACTTGATCATTGAGAGCTTTTCTTCAGGAGTGATTGTCTTATCGCTGAAGACTGGCATTGATTGTGGCCCTGTAACCATCGCCTCATAGATATGTTTTGGTTCTACACCCATAAGAGTTGGCGCATATTTACCTTGAGTAAGTGCTCCACCTTGGGCGGCAAAGTTATGGCACATCGCGCAGTTAGTTCGGAAAAGCTCTCCGCCCTCAGCAACTGATCCATCACGTTCGTAGTTGAGGGATTCGTCAGTTGGAACTTCAGGGCCAGGAGCTAGGGATGCCACATATGTTGCAAGTGCATGCACCTCTTCTGGTGTGTAGACCGGCTCTTTACGCATCGCCTGCGTGCTCATGTCAGCCATAGGCATTCTGCCTGTACCAACTTGGAAATCCACAGAGGCAGCTCCAACACCAATTAGTGACGGGGCAATTTCAGCGCCCTCAGCGTTTAGCCCGTGACATGACGAGCAACCCTTTAGGAATAATTGTTTACCTTCTTCAATTGTTGCAGAGCGATCGGCAACAATTGTGCTCTCGGTGTTAACCGCACTCGCAACTTGAAATGTTGTTCCAATGGTGAAGAGAGCAAAGATCAGAAGAACTGGTCCTGCTGCACGATGTCTGCGTAGGCGCGAGAGACGCTTCACTGTAATCCTTTCAGTCGGGTGGGTAATTATTTAATGAGGTAAATAGCTGAGAAGAGAGCAATCCAAACAACATCCACGAAGTGCCAGTAGTACGAGACAACTATCGCTGTAGTTGCCTGTCCTTGTGTAAAGCGACGCGCTTTAGCAACTCGGACAAGTACGATCAAGAATGCGATGAGACCACCGGTCACGTGCAAACCGTGGAATCCAGTTGAGATATAAAAGACTGAACTGTAAGCCGAAGATGAGAGAGCAACCCCTTCAGCAACTAAGTGCGCGTACTCGTAGATCTGACCAGCGATAAAGAATGCACCCATGAGAAATGTGAGAGAGAACCATTCACGCATTCCCCACGAAGAAATCTTGAGAAGTGATCCAGTTCTGCGCGCCTGATAACGCTCAGCAGCGAAGACACCGAATTGACATGTGACAGATGAGAGAACAAGAACAGTTGTATTGAGCGCTGCAAATGGAATATTGAGAACTGAAGTCGACTCAGTCCAAATCTCTGGTCCTTGAACAGCGCGAGTTGTGAAGTACATTGCAAAGAGAGCTGCGAAGAACATCAATTCGCTCGAGAGCCAAACAATCGTTCCAACTGCCACCAAGTTGGGGCGAGTAATTTTGTGGTGTGAGCTCACACTTGTACTTGTCATGGGTGGCATTATTCCCGAAAAGGGGCTTACTAACCTATTTAGAGCCCCTGAAAGAGCGAGGATTTCCCGCGTAAATGAGGTGAAAAGGGTCACCAAGAAATGAGGTTCGACAGAGCCGCCATCCGGATTAGACTTATCGCCATGTCAGAGAATTCGGCCCTCAGAGAGCGCAAATATTCGATCGTTCTCTACTCTGACGATTCTTCAGTTCGCCAATCAATCATCAGCGCTTTGGGCACTCGAGTTGCAGCCGATATGGCCGAACACGTTATTCATGAATTTGCGACCGGCCCTGCCCTGCGACTCTTTGTCGATTCGAAGAAGCCAGGTTCTGAGACTCCGATTGATCTATTTATATTGGATGGAGAGACAGTCCCTGAAGGCGGCCTCGGAGTAGCCCGTCAGTTAAAAGATGAAGTTTTCAATTGCCCTCCAGTTCTCGTAATTACTGGGCGTAAGGCTGATGCATGGCTAGCAGCTTGGTCTCGCGCTGAAGCAAATGTTCTCCACCCTATAGACCCATTTACCTTGGCTCACACAGTCGCCGATCTTCTTCGTGCGCGAACAACCTCGCTCACCGTTCAGTAAGAGAAGACAGTCGAGGCGATGTCCGAAAATTCTCCGTTGTGGAGCGCCTATATCGAGAAGATGAAATCGGGACTTGATCTCGAAGCCTTTGAAATTCAAAGTGTGATGCGTGAGATTTTGTCGGGCTCTGCAAATACTGAAGGAATAAAAGAATTCCTCCTTGTGCTTAAGGCGAAGGGCGAGACGACAGAAGAAGTTGCCGCTCTAGTAGCCGAAATGTACGAACATAGTGCGCCGATACATATTTCGGAGCGAGCCGTGGATACCGTGGGAACCGGTGGCGATGGCGCAAATACGATAAATATTTCAACCACAGCTGCGATTATTACCGCTGCTGCGGGTGCCCGAGTTGTAAAACATGGAAGCAGAGCTGTCTCATCAAAATCTGGCGCTTCAGATTTTCTGGAAGCTCTTGGCGTAGTTCCAGGCCTTGATGGCAAAGGCGTGGAACGCACCGTGCGCGAGCTCGGGATTGGCTTCTGTTTCGCGCCTGTATTCCATCCATCGATGCGCTTTGCAGCACCTGCTCGTAAAGAGCTCGGCGTAGCAACAATCTTCAATATCCTCGGCCCGCTTTCCAATCCAGCAAAACCTAAAGCGGCTGCAGTTGGAGTTGCAAACGATCGAATGCATCTAGTCATGGCACAGGTGCTGGCTGAAAAGGGGTGCGATGGATTCGTCTTTAGAGGCGATGATGGATTAGATGAAATTACCTTGGCCACAACGACATCTGTCTTATCGATTGGTCGCGCCCAGATTTCCAGTGATCGTATCGATGCTAAAGATTTTGGAATTGATAACGCTCCAATTTCGGCTATTGCTGGGGGAGATGCAGCAGAAAATGCACGCATCAGTTTGGCAATCCTTTCAGGCGAACGCGGCGCACCTCGCGATGCAGTTCTGCTTAATGCCGCTGTGGCTATTGCCGCCTTCGAAGGAGATCTAGAAACTGATATCAAGGTGCGCATAACAGAAGGTCTAAAGCGAGCAGTAACCGCTGTTGATAGTGGAGCTGCATCTACTCTGCTGAAGAAATGGGCTGCTTTGACTCAGGAGATTTCGGCTTCTTAATTCGCTTTCCAAAGTTGAGTAACTCTTCAAGAGTATAGATATCGAGGGAACCTAGCCGCTCAAGCAGTCCATGAAAAACATCTACCGTTGCACGTGCATCATCGAGGGCACGATGGTTTGGGGTTGTAGAAGTTCCAAAGAATTCCGCAAGTGTGCCTAGCCTGCAATTGGGAACTTCATCACGAGTGAGAACTTTTCGAGCAATGATTGCTGTATCTAGAACAGGATAGTTTGGCCAAGGTAACTTATTTACCGAAGCTGCATATTTGAGAAAAGAGAGATCAAAGGGAGCGTTCTGCGCCACTAATACCGTTGATTGGTAATCACCCAAGAAATCCATCAGTGACGGGAAAATTTCGAAAGCTGTAGGAGCGCCCGCGAGCATTTGGTCGGTAATTCCGGTCAGTTCGGTTATGTATGACGGCACGGGGTGTTGAGGATTAACGAAGGAGTTAAATTCCTGGATCACAACACCAGCCTTGATTTTTACAGCACCAATTTCGGTGATCGCAGCTCCCAAATGGGGAGCACCGCCGGTTGTCTCAAGGTCGATAACAACAAATGTTGTATCGATAAGTTTGCGACCTAAATCCTGAAAGGTTGATTGCCACGTTGAGTCGCCCACGCCGTGAACATTAGATGATTGCTACGACATTGATGAAACGATAGCCTCGCTTACATGGGATTCGACGGTGCTCCGCTGGAATTGATTCGTGACTGGGAGGCTGCAGGATCAGGTTCAAAGAAACGCGTTGGGGTATTACTCGTGCATGGCTTTACTGGTTCGCCAGCTGGCATGCGTCCTTGGGGCGAATATCTCAATAACCTTGGTTACACAGTCCGTGTTGCATTGCTTCCCGGACACGGCACAAAGGTGGAAGATCTCAATGTGGTTAAGTGGCAAGAATGGCCAGCAAAAGTTGAATCAGAGTTAACAATATTGTTGCAGAGCTGCGAGAAGGTTTTCATCTGCGGGCTTTCGATGGGCGGTGGCACAACTCTTAATGTGGCGGCGCGGTATTCGCGACAACTTGCTGGAATAATTCTGGTGAATCCGATGATTCATGTGAAATTTGTTCCTCACCAACTTGCCTGGGTTATTTCACGCTTTCAAAAATTTCGGGATTCCGTCGGTGATGACATTAAGAAACCTGGGGTAACTGAATACGGATATGACCATCTTCCTGCTGTCGGCGTCTACCAGCTCTTAAAGATGCTGAGTTACACCCGAAAAAGATTGCATGATGTAACTGTCCCAGTGCAGCTATTTCATAGCGTCGAGGATCACACTCTGCCTGTGACCAATACCGAGATTATTCTCAAGGAAATCGGATCACGCGAGAAGCAACGGATCGAACTGATAAACAGTTACCACGTAGCAACCCTTGATTACGATGCAGATGTTATTTTTGAAAATTCGAGAGTATTTATCGAAGCGCACTCATAACGTTGCCAGCTGCGACAAATTCTCCTGCTGCTACTAGCTCTGGAGATAAGTAACGATCAGGGCCAGGGCCCGGAACACTCTTACGAAGTGCGCTTATAACCTTTGCGGAGGCAGGGCTCGGTGTCAGCGGTGCGCGAAGTTCGATAGCGCGAGAGGCTGTCACTAATTCGATTGCGATAATGTTCGCTAGATTCGAAACCGCCTTACGCAATTTGCGTGCAGCAGACCAGCCCATAGAGACATGATCTTCTTGCATTGCAGAAGACGGAATTGAATCCACGCTTGCAGGAGAAGCCAGTCGCTTATTTTCACTGACAAGGGCGGCCTGTGTGTATTGCGCAATCATGAGACCTGAGTCGACTCCGGGATCGTCGGCAAGAAATGGCGGAAGTCCAGCGCTGCGATTCTTATCGAGAGCTCTATCGGTTCGGCGTTCTGCAATACTGCCAAGATCTGCCACAGCAATTGCAAGAAAATCGAGAACGTAGGCAACGGGTGCTCCATGGAAGTTTCCATTTGAAGAGATTCGCCCATCTGCAAGAACTACGGGATTATCGATAACAGCGCGAAGTTCGCGCATCGCAACAATTGCGGCGTAATCGACGGTATCTCGAACTGCACCAGATACTTGTGGCGCACAACGAAGAGAGTATGCATCTTGAACTCGATCATCATTATGAAGATGTGAGGCAACGATTCCTGAACCCTTAAGCGTTTCAAGCATGATGGAAGCGGACTTTGCTTGACCTGGGTGGGCTCGTAGCGGTTCATGAAGCTCAGGAATAAAGACCTTATCCGTTCCGAGCAAACCTTCGACCGACATTGCTGCTACTACATCAGCAGAATCGAGAAGCATACGCAAATCTTCCAGTGCGAGAATGAGCATGCCCAGCATTCCGTCGGTTCCATTGATGAGAGCAAGTCCCTCTTTCTCGGCAAGAAGAACGGGTTCGATTCCTGCATCTTTGAGTAGTTGCGCCACAGGTTTGGCATTTCCATGCGAATCAACTGCTTCGCCTTCGCCCATCAAGACAAGTGCGCAATGCGCAAGGGGAGCGAGATCGCCACTGCAACCTAGTGAACCAAATTCACGTACAAGGGGAGTGATGCCAGCATTAAGAATTGCAGCCATTGTTGTTGCAACAACTGGACGCACACCAGTCTTACCCGAACAGAGAGTCTTGAGACGCAGTGCCATTAGTGCGCGCACAACTTCGCGTTCGATGGGTTCGCCAACACCAGCTGCATGAGAGCGAATGAGAGAACGTTGCAGTTGAGTACGAAGTTCTTGGGATACATGTCGATTTGCGAGTGCACCAAAGCCGGTTGAGATTCCATAAACGGGAGTTTCACTCGCTGCGAGTTCCTCAACGTGGTCGCGGGAGCTCTGCATTGCCGCGAGAGATTCCTGTGAAATCTTCACCTTTGCATCGCTGCGAGCAATCGAAACGAGATCTTCAAATGTCATTCCGGATGTCGAGATTGTTACTTCTGCCATGTTGTGACTGCTCTTCCTGATTTGTAGGTATGTGAAATGAGATTTACCCCTGGGCGATATGCCAAGTGAATATATGAATCAGAGTTCAGCAGCGCCATATCTGCTTGGAATCCTGGTGCAATCTTTCCGATATCTGTGCGGCGTAGCGCCGTGGCTCCACCGAGCGTTGCGGCAAGAACTGCTTCTTCCACGTTAAAGCCCATGAGAGATACAGCGGCCGCGATACAAAATGGCATCGAAGTTGTATAACTTGAACCTGGATTGCAATCGGTTGCGATTGCAACAGTTGCTCCTGCATCGAGTAATTTTCTGCCCAACTTCCCTTCATGTTGAGTAGAGAACTCGGCTCCAGGAAGAAGAGTGGCAACAGTCTGACTTGCGGCCAAAGCTTGAATATCAGCATCAGTTGAGTTGCTTAAGTGATCGGCCGAGGCTGCACCTAGTTCAATCGCCAGCTGCACAGCGTTAGTTCTCTGCAATTGATTGGCGTGGATACGGGGGATTAGCCCTTGTGCAATACCAGCTTTAAGAATTCTTCTGCTCTGATCTTCCGTGAATGCACCTGTATCGCAGAAGACATCAATCCATTTAGCGGTTGTAACTGGAATCATCTTGTTGATGATGAGATCTACATATGCCTCGACATCGCTCTTGAACTCCTGCGGAACCACATGGGCCGCCAAGAGAGTGGTCTCAGCGGTGAAGTGGGATGCAATTTCAATAGAACGTGCCTCATCTGCTTCATTGAGACCGTAACCCGATTTGATTTCAACTGTGGTTGTTCCAAAAGAGAGCGCCTCATTAAGCAGTCGCTGTGCATTGTTCTGCAGTTCTAGATTGCTAGCTTTCCGCGTTGCTTCCACAGTTGTTGTTATTCCACCTGCTGTGTACTTCTCACCTCTAGAACGGGCGGAGAACTCCTGGGCGCGGTCGCCCGCAAAAATTAAGTGTGTGTGTGAGTCAACAAAACCTGGCAGCAGAGTTTTCCCTGAGCAATCAATCTCGGTATCTACGCCAGATTGCGCGCCCTTCCCAACGAACTTGATTTGGCTATCTTCAATTACAACAGTTGCTCCACGCAGAACGCCTAGTGCACCTTCTCCGATAGTCGGGTCGTTGGTGACAAGCGTTGCAATGTTGGTAAATGCAGTTGAACTCACTTGCCGGTAACACCTTGCATCATCGGAACATGTACGCCCTTTTCAATGGCAACTTCTTGAGCATGCGCATATCCAGCATCTGCATGTCGGATAACTCCCATACCTGGATCGTTTGTAAGAACACGTTCTAACTTCTGTGCAGCAAGTGCAGTTCCATCTGCAACGCTCACTTGACCTGCGTGAATAGAACGCCCGATACCGACGCCGCCACCGTGATGGATAGATACCCATGAGGCACCTGATGAAATGTTGATCATTGCATTGAGTAGGGGCCAATCCGCAATTGCATCTGATCCGTCGTACATGGCTTCAGATTCACGATATGGAGATGCCACACTTCCGCAATCGAGATGGTCGCGACCAATAACAATCGGAGCGCTGACTTCACCTCGTGCAACAAGATCGTTAAATGCAAGACCTGCCTTATCGCGTTCGCCATAACCAAGCCAACAGATACGTGCTGGGAGTCCTTCAAATTCAACGCGATCCTGCGCCATCTTGATCCAGCGATGAAGATGTTTATTCTCAGGGAAGAGATCGAGTACAGCCTGATCTGTTCTATGAATATCTTTCGCATCTCCAGAGAGTGCAACCCATCTAAATGGACCCTTGCCTTCGCAGAAGAGTGGACGTATATATGCCGGGATGAATCCTGGGAACTCGAAGGCTCTTTGGTATCCACCTTGACGCGCTTCATCGCGGATGGAATTTCCATAGTCAAAGACGACGGATCCTCTATCTTGAAAATCAACCATCGCCTCAACATGCTTTGCCATAGATTCTTTTGAGCGCTTTGCAAAATCAACAGGGTCTTTTGCAGCTAAATCGCGAGAACCTTCAACATTGACACCTTCAGGAATATAGAAGAGTGGATCGTGAGCAGATGTTTGATCGGTAACAATATCTACAGGAACTCCCATCGCATACAGCTTGGGAAGAATGGTCGCACTATTGCCTACTAGACCAATTGAAACTGCGCGTCGCTCGGTGCGAGCTTTGGTCGCACGAGCAACAGCATCTTCTAGGTTATCTGCAATCTCATCGAGGTAACGCTTCTTTAATCTACGTGCCAATCGAGAACCATCAACATCGATGATCAGACATGTGCCTTCATTCATGGTGACAGCTAGTGGTTGGGCTCCACCCATTCCACCACACCCACCTGTAACGGTAAGAGTTCCAGCGAGAGTTCCGCCAAAGTGCTTCTCAGCAACGGCTGCAAAGGTTTCATATGTTCCTTGCAGAATTCCTTGCGTGCCGATGTAGATCCACGATCCCGCAGTCATTTGACCGTACATAGTCAGACCTAAATCTTCTAACCTTCTAAACTCTGGCCAATTTGCCCAATCGCCGACGAGATTTGAATTAGCAAGCAGAACTCGGGGAGCCCATTCGTGAGTGCGAAAAACTCCAACTGGCTTTCCAGATTGCACCAACATCGTTTCATCATCTTCAAGATTGGTAAGTGTCTTAACGAGAGCGTCAAATGAGGCCCAGTTACGTGCAGCTTTTCCTGTGCCGCCGTAAACAACCAATTTATCGGGATGCTCGGCAACCTCTGGATCGAGATTGTTCTGCAGCATTCGCAGAGCCGCTTCTTGTCCCCACCCTTTTGCGCTTTTGCTTGTTCCTCGTGGGGCTCGTACTGGGCGTGGTCCGGAAGTCATCTGGCGACTATATAGCGAAGGCGTTGAAAATAGAATGAGCGGATACTCTTAGAGAATGAATTTACCTCACGATCCGCTCTGGCCTAGAGCTTCGTCGGTAATCGAAGCCCATGATGGATCTCAGGTTGATGCACTCATTGTTGGAGTTCCGGCATCTGCAACAAGTATCTCCGAGACTGGAGCAGATGCAACGCCCGGTGCGATAAGAAGCGCTCTTGCTAGGTATTCACTCGCGCATTCAAATGGTGCAGTAGATCTAGCGAAGCTAAAAATTGCCGATGCAGGAGATGTCATATCTCCAGATATTGATGAAGACGCGACGATTTCACTCCTTCGAAGCGCCCATCTGAAGAGCACCTTGCTGATTGCACTGGGTGGAGATAATTCAATTACTTATGCAACACATATGGGCGCAGAAGCGACTGGCTTGATCACACTCGATGCTCATTATGATCTTCGAGATGGCATCAGCAATGGTTCGCCTGTGCGAAGATTGATAGAAGCAGGACTTTCAGGAAAGAAAGTTGTCCAAATCGGTATCGCAGATTTTTCTAACTCCCCAGAATATGCGGCGCGTGCCAGGGAGTACGGAATTACCGTAATTCCACGCAGTGAACTTAGAGGCGCCAATCTTCCAGAAATCTGGAGTCGAGCTCTTGCACTTGCTGGAGATCGCATTCATGTCGATTTTGATATGGATGTTTGTGACAGAAGTGTGGTTCCAGCATGCCCTGCTGCCGCTCCTGGTGGAATAAGTGCTGATGAAATTCGCCAATTCGCATTTCTCGCCGGTGCTTCAAAGAGCGTAATTTCGATGGATATCACAGAGATTGATTGCACAAAAGATTCAGATGATGAGAGAACAACCCGCTTGGCAGCTCTCGTGGTCCTTGAAGCGATTGCCGGACTTTCAACCCGTATTTGAAATTGCAGTAAACCCCCACTTGCTTAAGAATTGACTCGTGCACAAAATCATCGGAGCTCTTGGCGGAAATAGAGCAGCCGATGCTTTCCGAAAAACAGTTTCAGGCGATCCATCTGGTGCACCTCAATGGGCGCAACAGATGGCAATCGGTGATGATGTTGGTTTATTTGGACCTGGTAGCGCAGTTTGGGAAGTCCACGGTTCAATTTCTACATTAGTCGGTGGAATTCGCGCACTACTTATGCAAGCTGCACATCCCGCTGCGCTCACAGGCGTTGCCGAACATTCACAGTACGACACAGATCCTTTGGGACGTCTGGAGCGCACAACTCGATGGCTCACGATTACATCCTTCGGTTCAACAGAGGCGATAGCGCGTGAAGCACAGCGTGTGAATGAAATTCACAAAAGAGTCAGTGGAGATTTTCAGGATAAGTCAGGTCATCAGTCTCAGTACTCTGCAGCAGATCCGCGCTATTTGTTGTGGGTACATTGCGCATTTACTGATTCATTCCTACGCACTTATGAGGAACTTGGTTATGACATTTCTGATCTTGGTGACCAATACATTCGCGAGTGGGCGAAGAGTGCGCAACCTCTGGGTCTTTCTAAGGCGCCACTTTCGCGTCAAGAGATGAGAGATGAGATGGCCCGCTTTGCATCTCAAGAAGTAGGCGCAATTGCGATGACTCCGCCGATTGTAAAATTCATACTGAAGCCACCTTTCGGCAAGGGTGGACTCTTCTTCTACACAATTCTGCGCAATGCGGCTATTTCAACTATCGATCAACCGTTTCTGAAGATTCTTGGCCTTAAGCCTCGTTCAAAGAATTGGCTCCGAGTAAGCCGCCTACTCTTAGATTTTCTCTCATACATGCTCGGCCATGAATCGCCTTCACAGAAGATTGCCCGTGCCAGAATCGAGAGAATACAGTTGTCGCATGAGTGACTGCCTCTTCTGCAAGATTATTGACGGCAGCATCCCGTCGCGCAAAGTTTATGAAGATGATGAGACCTTGGCTTTTCTCGATATATTTCCGGCCAACCGTGGCCACACACTCGTTATTCCGAAGAAGCATTCGGTTGATATTCATGACACTGATGCTGCAACTTATGGTGTTGTTGCTAGCTCTGCAAAGAAGGTTGCAGATCTTCTGCAAAGGTCACTCGGATCAGAGGGAACTTCCATTTTCCAGATGAGTCGTGAGGCGGGATGGCAGACCGTCTTCCACCTACACATCCATGTCATCCCACGATGGTCTGGCGATAGCCTTCATAAGCCTTGGGATATTAAGGCGGCAACGGATGAAGAACTTGAGGAAGTCATTCGAAAGATTCAACGTTGATGAACCATCAAGGGAAGAACCCTGATGCGATTGTTATAGGCGCAGGAATAGTGGGTGCATCTTCTGCCCTTTCGCTGACAAATGCAGGGTTGAGAGTGATGATTATCGATCGCGGAACAGTCGCGAGCGGTACCACTGGCGCAGGTGAAGGAAACATTCTTGTCTCAGATAAAGATCCCGGTCCAGAGCTCGTACTAGCACTTCGCTCTCGAGATCTGTGGTTTGAGATGCAAGAGGATGTAGGCGACACTTTTGAGTTAGAAGCCAAGGGTGGTGTTGTCGTTGCTCGTAACGACGATTCGCAACTGATGGCCCTTGCGAAAGTGCAATCTGCGAACGGGGTCACAGCGCAGGTAGTTGATAGTAAAGAGCTTCATCAGCTCGAGCCTTATCTGCATCCTGAAATTTTCTCTGGCGTATTCTACCCGCAAGATGCTCAATGCCAACCAATGCTTGCTGCAGCCAAGATCATTCAAACCGTTATCGCTCGAGGTGGATCTCTTATCTCGCGTTCAAAAGTTCTTGGATTTGATATCAAAGATGGAGCTGTGGTCGCAATAAATACATCCACCGGAAAGTATTCAGCACCGATAGTTATTAATGCTGCTGGAACATGGGCGGGGGAGATTGCATCGTTAGCTGGCTCAAATCTTCCGGTAGCTCCACGACGAGGATTTATTCTGGTTACAGAACCTGCGCCCCAATACATCTTCCATAAAGTGTATGACTCAGACTACGTTGCAAATGTTGCAAGCAGTGATGCTGATTTACAAACGAGCACAGTTGTTGAAGGTACCCGAAGCGGCACAATTCTTATCGGCGCAAGTCGCGAGCGAGTTGGTTTCGATGGGTCGATGAATTACGAAATTCTCAGAAAACTTGCGCAGCAGGCTGTATCTCTCTTTCCAGTCTTGCGAGATGTACAACTTCTCCGCGCTTATAGAGGATTTAGACCCTATGCGCCTGATCATCTGCCGTTGATCGGTGAAGATTATGCAGTCAAAGGTTTGTGGCATTCAGCTGGGCATGAAGGTGCTGGAATTGGGTTAGCACCTGGTTCGGCAGCACTTATCACTGACGCAATTCTTGGACGTCAATCATTTATGGACCCAACAGCTTTCTCACCTAAACGATTTGCGGAAGTATCTGTATGAGCACGGCTGCAGATAGAGAAGTAACTTTCACTTTTAACGGTGAATCCTTTAAGGGGGTTGAAAGACAATCAATCGCTGCTGCATTAATGGCTACCGGTGTTCGCGAGTTACGCAAGACTCGCTTTGACGAGGAACCAAGGCTAATTTTCTGCGGTATTGGTATCTGTTTTGATTGTGTAGTTGTAGTCGATGGCGTTGCGAATCAGAGGGCTTGCCTGGTTGAGATTACTGATGGCACAAAGATTGAGAGCCAGAAATGATCGCGATTATTGGCGCAGGTCCCGCGGGGCTTGCTGCTGCCAAAGTTATCGCTGAAAGCAATACAGAAGTTATCGTTTTAGATTCTGCACCGCGTCCAGGTGGGCAGTATTGGCGCCACAGAAATGAAGTTCAGGGGTACAAATCTCATCGTGCTCGTGATTACTTTGATTCTGTATTGAGTTCTAAGAACGTTACTTATATACAAGGTGCACAAGTGTGGAGCGCTATTTACAGTGCTGGCCCAATAACACTGAACTACCTTCATAGTGGAGTTGAAAAAACGATCACAGTTGAGAAATTGATTCTCACTACGGGGGCATACGACCGCTCGATTCCATTTACGGGATGGGAGTTACCTGGCTCAATGACACCAGGAGCGGCGCAAGCTTTACTTAAGGGTCATGGAGTTATTGCAGGTAAGAAGATTCTCATCTCTGGCACAGGTCCTTTTCTTCTCCCTGTAGCTGTTGGCTTAGCTGAAGCTGGCGCAGAGGTTCTTGGAATTGTTGAAGCTCATTCGCCATTGCGCTGGCTTCGATCACCGCTAGCGCTCATTCTCAATCCTCAAAAGGCGCTCGAACTCTTCTACTATCTTCGTAAAATCAGGAAATACTCACTCAAGGTTTATTTTGGTAGAGCGATTATTGGATTTACTGGAAGTACTGCAACTCTCTCAAAGGTGAAGAGCAATCTCGAGAGTAAAGGTGATGCAACTCAGATTGAGTGTGATGTTGTCGCATCAGGTTGGGGATTCAATCCTGATGTCACACTCGGTGGAATCCTCGGGTGTGACCAACGAGTCGATCGCGACGGATCAGTGATTTTCTCTGTCGACAGAGAACAGAGAAGCTCAGTTGCCAATATTTGGATCGCCGGCGAAGCGACCGGAATCGGAGGAGCTGACCTTGCACTCGCAGAAGGTGAAATTGCTGCTCGTTCTGCGCTGAACGGTTCAATACCATTCTCCTTAAAATTCAAAAGATTTAGATTGCAACTCTTCGCAACTGCGTTGCAGCGTAGCTACCCAGTTGGGAATGGTTGGCAAGGCTGGATAAAGCCAGAAACAAATATTTGTCGATGTGAAGAAGTTTCACTTTCCGAGATTTGCCAATCTGTTACCGAACTTTCTGCTCAAGATTCAAGAACTTCGAAACTGTTTACTCGCGCAGGTATGGGGCTCTGCCAAGGCAGAGTCTGCTCGAGAAATGTGAGCGAGATTATTGCTGGGGAAAGTGGCTGCAAAGTCTTAGACCAGGAACGCATTAGCTATAGCAATAGACCTATTGCAGCTCCTATCTCGCTTGGAGTTCTAGCCGATGGAATTAAGGGTCAATAGGCGATAACTTTCTCCCATGACTAAACCATGGAATGGCGTACTTACCGCCACAGCAACTCCCTTTAAATCCGATCTCTCTGTCGATTACGACAAATATGCAGAGCATGTTGCATGGCTTGCAGAGAACGGCACGCACGGTGTTATTCCTAACGGTTCACTCGGTGAGTACCAGGTTCTCACTGCTGAAGAGCGTGCAAAGATGGTTGAAGTTGCAGTTGCTGCTGCCCCAAAGGGATTTAACGTCGTTCCAGGTGTTGCTGCTTACGGAGCATCAGAGTCTCGTAAGTGGACAGAGCACGCGCAGAAGGCTGGCGCCGGAGCTGTAATGCTTCTTCCACCAAATGCTTATCGTGCATCGGATGATGAAGTTGTAGCCCATTACAAAGAGGTTGCTAAGGTCGGAATGCCGATTATTGCTTACAACAATCCCTTTGATACAAAGGTTGATTTAACGCCAAAGCTCGTCTCACGTATCGCAGATGAAGTTCCAGAAGTTATCGCAATCAAGGAATTCTCGGGCGATGTTCGCCGTATTTGGCAGATCAAGAGACTTGCTCCAAGAATTGAAGTCATTGTGGGCGCCGACGATGTATTCCTCGAACTTTCAACTGCAGGAATCTCGGGTTGGATTGCAGGATTCCCGAATGCGCTACCGAAGGAATCTATGGAGCTCTACAACCTTGCAATGTCAGGAAACTTTAAGGAAGCAGCTCCTATGTATGCAGCTCTCCACGATGTATTCCATTGGGATTCAAAGAAAGAGTTTATCCAGGCGATCAAATTGGGTATGGATCACGTTGGTCGTTATGGCGGACCAACTCGTCTTCCACGTTTACCTCTTCCAAAGCACGAACAAGAGCAGATTCATCGCGAGATGGATGTTGCACTGGCCTACTTTAAGAATCGTTAATTCATGAAGAGCATTCGCACCGTCACAACAGTTGAGACTCATACCGAGGGTATGCCAACACGTGTTGTGACATCCGGAATCGGTGAGATTCCTGGTGTGACGATGTTCGATAAGCGCCTTCACTTCATGGAGCATATGGATTACTGGCGCCAGTGGTTGATGTTTGAACCTCGTGGCCACAGCGCCATGAGTGGTGCCATCTTGCAGAAACCAACTCGTCCCGATGCTGATTGGGGAGTTGTTTATATTGAAGTTTCAGGCTGCCTTCCTATGTGTGGCCACGGAACAATCGGTGTTGCAACAGCGCTGGTTGAGAAGAAATTGGTCAACGTTGTAGAACCTGTGACGACAATCAGACTCGATACACCTGCCGGATTGGTAGTTGTCGATGTCGCCGTTGTTGATGGGCGCGCAAAGAATGTAACTCTGACAAATGTTCCATCATTTTCCTATGCGCTCGATCAAGAAGTTGAAGTTCCTGGTTTAGGCAAGTTGAAGTACGACATGGCTTACGGTGGAAACTTCTACGCCATCGTTCCGATCGAACGCGTTGGTATCGAATTTAAGCGCGAGAATGGTCAGAAACTTCTCGATCTAGGACTGATTATTTCGGATGCAATCAATGAACAGAATCGACCAGTGCATCCAGAGAATCCTGATATTGCGATCTGTCACCATATTGATTTCATCTCACCAGGATCTGAAGGAGCGCTCCATTGGCGTAATGGAATGGCGATTCATCCAGGTTGGTTTGATCGCTCACCATGCGGTACCGGCACATCAGCTCGTTTAGCTCAGATGGTTGCTCGCGGAGAGTTCAAAGAGGGCGATGTACTTAAGAACGAGTCATGGATCGGTTCACACTTTGAAGGGCGCTTCAAAGAGCGCACGAAAGTTGGTCCCTTTGACGCAATCGTTCCGATGATTACAGGTCGCGCTTGGGTGATGGGTGAATCCACATGGATGCTCGATGAGAACGATCCATTTCCAAATGGATTTATTGTCTAGTTCGGTTGAACTTAATTAATGTTCTGTTCGACTTTCCAAGGGTTTGAATCTTGGAGAGCAGGCGGCAAGACATCTTGTGCAAATGATTGATAAGCCACAGGTCGCATAAAGCGGTAAATCGCATCAATACCTACGGATGTTGTATGTGTAGAAGATGATGGCCAAGGACCGCCATGTTGCATAGCTTCTGTAACTGCGACTCCTGTAGGGAATCCATTCCAAATTACTCGTCCAGCACGTTCTGCGAGAATCGAGAGAAGTGCAGAGACTTTATCTGATGCCGCCCCCTGAATAGTTGCAGTGAGTTGACCTTGAAGCTGCTCTGCGATTGCAACATAGTCGGTTTCATCTGCCGCGATGATCACAGATGTAGGTCCGAAATGCTCTTCAAGTAGCTCATGGTTCTTCTGTGCGGTTGCCCAATCGGTAATGAAGAGGGTAGGTGTTACACCGAAACCTGAAGTGTTCTCCTGACCTGAAAGAACTTTCACTGCGCCACTCGATGAAATCTTCGCGATAGCTTTTGAATATCGCTCTGCTATTGAGGATGAGAGAAGTGGGCCAACCTTGAGAGTTGCAAGATGTGTGGCGATTTCATCAAGAAACCCAGTTGCGTTTTTTGGAACAAAAACAAGACCTGGCTTTGTACAGAACTGACCTGAACCTAGGAGTGCCGAATCAACAAGACCTTTAGCAAGGTCGGCTGAACGCTCCGTTATTGCACCTTGTGTTACGAAAACGGGATTGAGGCTTCCCATTTCGGCAAATACTGGAATTGGAACCTCGCGCTCTGATGAAATTGTCATCAGAATTCGTCCAACTGCTTCAGAACCTGTGAAACCGATTGCTTGGATATCGGGATGGGATGCTAGCCAGTGAGTGATCTGCGGATTGACACCCTGTACGACGGTGAAAATATCTTCAGAGAGACCACATTTCTTGAGAGCTTCCTTCACTGCTGATTCGACAATTGCACATGTGTTTGGGTGCGCTGGATGTCCCTTAGCAACAACTGGATTACCAGAAGCGAGCGCAGATGCTGCGTCGCCGCCCGCTACAGAGAATGCAAGAGGAAAGTTACTTGCTGCAAAGATCGCAACGACGCCGAGAGGTTGATTCTGTTTACGAAGATCTGGGCGAGGAGCCGGAGAGTAATTAGGATCAGCCTTGTCGATAACAACCTTTAGGTGGCGACCAGTTTCCACAAGCTTTGCAAACAATTTAAATTGCACAGTTGTTCGAGTGATTTCGCCACCGATACGACCTTCAGGTAAACCTGTTTCAGCGCACGCTGATGCGACTAACGCCTCGCGCTTGCCTTCAATGGAATCTGCTATCGCACGAAGAAGGGCGGCCGTTGATTGTGGTGAGAGAGATGCGAATTCCTTGGCGACATTCTTGGCGCGAGAGATAGCTTCTCGAACTTCATTTTCAGTGTTCTCGTGGATAGCGCTTCCATAAACACTTCCATCAACTGGCTGCACGGCGTTAAATGTCATGAGGCGAATCTTACGAGTATTCTCGGCTAATGCAGACCTCGTCACGAAAAATTGGAATTCTCGCCGTCCTTGGCTCTGCTCTCTGTTTTGGCACCACTGGCACAACGCAACAACTTGGCGTTCCAGATATCTCACCCCTTGCCGTTGGCGCTGCGCGCCTGCTGTGTGGTTCCCTTTTTCTCTTTCTCTTTGCATTTATTCAACGGGGCAGCAGGGGCGCCTTTAGGGCCCCGCGTCGAGATCTCTTAATCTGCGGTCTCGGAGTAGCTATTTACCAACTGACATTCTTCTCAGCTGTTCACATCACAGGGATAGCAATCTCAACAGTTACCGCACTGGGTAGCGTGCCAACATTTTCAGCGATAGTCGCTTACTTCGTACTGGGGGAGAGGCCTCAGAAGAGTTGGTATCTCGGAACTTCAGTAACGGTCCTTGGAATTATTCTCGTAGGAACTGCAAATGGCGTCGATTCATTTAAACCACTCGGGCTACTTTTGGCAGCGATTGCAGGGTTGGGCTTCGCAGTATTTAATGTCATCAGTCGTCGTTCGCTTTCACGTGGTGCGCAAGATATTTGGCTTACCGCGACATCTTTTGGGATCGCAGCGCTCTTTACTTCGCCCTTTCTTTTTGCGCAAAACCCAGAATGGATTCTGACTCGAGACGGAGGGTTATCTGTTCTATGGCTCGGTCTAGTCCCAACAGCGATCGGATATTTTCTCTTCACCTTCGGGCTCAAGAGAGTTGATTCAAGTACCGCAGCTACGGTGGTCTTGGCTGAACCTGCAACTGCGACAATTTTGGCTGCGCTGATTATTGGAGAGAGCCTGGTTTTACAAAGTTTCCTAGGTATTGCAATTGTTGCAGCAGGAATTCTCTATATCTCTAAATCGAAAGTCTAGAAGTCATAGATCGCTAAGAAGAGAGCGACTGAGAACATAACAATTGCGATAATCGAATCCAATATCTTCCAAAATATTGGGCGAGACATAAATCGTGATGCTGCTTTAGCGCCAAAGCCGATTGCCGAGAACCACAGGATGCTTCCAATCGATGCGCCAAGAGCAAAGAACCAGCGGTTCTCTTCAAATTGATTTGCAATACTGCCAAGGAGAATGACCGTATCTAAATAGACGTGTGGATTTAGAAAAGTAAATCCAAGAACTGAGAGAACTGCAGTCTTCTTCGATGACGATGACCCCTCTCCAACTTCGAGAGATTGATTTGAAAGAACTGAGCGAATCGATTTGATTCCAAACCATGTTAAATAGAGAACCCCGAACCAACGAATGAATTCCAATAGGCCTGGCTTGCCTTGTATGAGAGTGCCAAGCCCACCGGTTCCGAGAAAGATAAGAATGGCATCGGATGCCGCGCAGATGAGGACAACTAGCAGAACATGTGATCGAGAGAGCCCTTGTCTTATGACAAATGCATTCTGGGCGCCGATAGCGATTATCAGGGAAAGTCCCGTTAGGAAACCAGGTAGGAGCGCAATCACCCCCGAAAAGTACCTCACCGACAGCGTGTTAGAACTCCATTACTCACGAGTTGAGTTCTAGCCTTTTTCTAACCTTCCCCGGTTACAGGACTCTGTAACCCAACTCGATCGCATCTGGAAGGAATTCAATGTCGCTTCTATCCTGGAATCTCCACGGTAACGGTAAGTCAGTTAAAGATGGGGAAGTAGTAAAGCCTGACGAACGCTTGGCTTGGCCGTTAACAATCGGCGTCGGCGTTCAACACATTGCAGCAATGTTTGGTGCAACTTTCTTGGTTCCTATCATCACTGGATTTCCACCTAGCACAACGCTCTTCTTCTCAGGTGTTGGAACGCTTCTCTTTCTAATCATTACCAAGAATCGCGTCCCTAGCTACCTCGGTTCTTCATTTGCATTCTTGGCTCCCATTGCTGCTGCTCAAGCAAGCGGTGGAATTGCTGTTGCACTCGGCGGCGTTGTTGCAACTGGCGTTCTTCTTGCAATTGTTGGTCTGATCGTAAATGCCGTAGGTATCGGTTGGATTAACTGGCTCTTGCCTCCGCTAGTTACGGGTTCAATCGTGATGATCATTGGATTTAACCTCGCAGGTGCGGCAAACAATAATTTCAAAGCAGCCCCAGTAACTGCAATCATCACCCTTGCATCTGTTGCAATAATTGGAGCGGTTTCTAAGGGTTTCCTCAGTCGTATTAGCATCTTCGGTGGAATCGTTATTGGTTATGCCTATGCAGCCCTTCAAGGTGACATTAACTTCGATGGCGTGAAGTCAGCTAAGTGGATTGCAGCGCCATCATTTACAACCCCTTCATTTGATACCAATGCAATCTTGCTCTTTATTCCTGTCGTTCTGGTGCTGATTGCAGAGAACGTTGGACACGTAAAGGCAGTTGCTGCAATGACTGGAAAAGATCTCGATGATCAGATGGGTAATGCTCTCTTTGCAGACGGCCTGGCAACCACACTTGCAGGTGCTGGCGGTGGATCAGGTACAACTACTTATGCTGAAAATATCGGCGTAATGGCAGCAACTCGAATCTACTCAACTGCCGCTTATTGGGTAGCTGGTATTGGAGCAATCCTTCTCTCACTCTCACCTAAGTTTGGCGCAGTATTAAGCGCAACTCCTGCAGGAGTGCTTGGCGGAGTCGGAGTAGCGCTGTACGGAATGATTGGAATTCTCGGTGCAAAGATTTGGATCGAGAATAAGGTCAACTTCGGAAACTCAACAAATCTATTTATCGCGGCGACAACACTTATTGTTGGTATCGCGGATATGACATGGAAGCGTGGAGATTACTCATTCGGCGGAATCATCAACGGTACTTTGGTCGCAGTAGTTGGATATCAATTGCTTCGAGCACTAAACAAGGCTGCAGGTAAAGCTGAATAAACCGTTCTAAAGAAGAGGGGCTCACCGCTAGTAAATCTAGCTGGTGGGCCTCTCTACTTTTTTGTCGGTGTGAAAGTTATCGGCAATGAGGTTGGACCGGTGTTCCCAGAGTCCGGCAAGAAAGTTGCACCTTCTCCAATTTTCATATCTGGCAATCGAGCAGCAAGTGCTTTAAACGCCTCTTTCATATCAAGACGCGCTACATAGTGTCCGATGCAGTGGTGCATACCGCCACCGAATCCAAAGTGCGGAGCGCGCTCCTTTTCGATATCAAATTCTGGGCTTTCGAATTTCGCTGGATCTGATCCTGCAGGAATCGTTAGCAAATGAACTGTTGTCCCTTGCTTGATGGTGATTTCTTTATATTCGATATCTACTGATGCTTCGCGAGATACCCACGTGATTGTCGGATTAACGCGCATAACCTCTTCAACAGCCAATCGACCGAGTTCTGGATTATCACCCAGCTTCTTCCACTGAGATGGATTTGCAGAGAAGGTCTGCATGCCCAATCCAAGTTGATTTCGGGTTGTGTCGAATCCTGCAAAGACAATCATGCTGACAAGCGACAACAGTTCATTATTTGTGATCTTCTGGCCATCAAGATTGGCTTTGACCAGCGTTCCAACGAAATCATCTGAATCTGTACCAATACGAGAATCAATGAGCTTCTGAGATATATCGAGGATTCCTTGCAGCCCATGCTCGATTACAGGTAGGTCATTCTTGATTGTTACCGAAAAAACATAGCCCAGCTCGGTTGCGTAATCTGCAAGTTCGCGCCAACGCTCTTTTGGAAGCCCTAATAGTTCGGTAATAACGCGAGCTGAGAATGGCTCTGCAAACTCCGACATAAACTCGCAACTTCCTTTTTCACAGAAGTTATCAATCAATTCATTTGCAAGACGTGCAAAGAATGGAGTCATTGGCTCAATAGTTCTGGGGGAGAAGGCGGCACTCGAGAGTTTTCGAAGTCTTAAGTGATCATCACCTTCGACGCTGAGCAACATGGTCTGCCACCAATTCGCCAGCAAGCCTTCTGTAATTCCATAATGCTCTGGCCAGCGGCGAGTTCCTTGGTAGAGACGTTTGTCCTTAAGAAGGGTATTCGCATCTTCATAACGCAAAATCGCGATGCTGTATGGAGTGTTTGCATACCAATGCTCAGAGCGAGCTTTCATTACTTCAGCGGATCTAATCGAGAAGCCAGCCTGATTGAAATCGAGAAAGGCTAGATTGGAATTCACTTCTTAGCTCACTCTCTTGGTACTCGAGGTGTAACTTAAGTGGACGATACTGGGTTCGTCCCCACCAGAGTGGGATGAGTCCCACCTATCTCTAGGTGGCTTCATAAAACAGCAACCTATTGGGTTGTGAAGTTGATTGCAAGCATTGGTGTATCTCAAGCCTTCAATGTAAGTTCTTGATAGCGGTTGAAGAGGCACTCGAGAATCTCGCTGTCGCTGGTCGTATTGGCTAATCCGTAAGCGGCTAGGGATTCACTGTCCAGCTTGCTGTGTGCTGCGCGCAAAGTATTTGGCATCGATGTTGAGTCATACAAATCAGCAAGTGTGCTGTTCGGATACTGCGCTCTCGCATCCAAGACGTTTCGAGCTAGCTGCTTCATCTTGTCGGTAGCCTCGTCAGTCAACCCGATGAACGGAAAGTTGTTGTACGTGATTGTGTTTGAGATGAGCGTGTCATTTCGCGTTCTTCCGGACACCGCTTTGTTCCAGACATTGAAAACCTTCGAGCTGAGCCAAGCGAACATAAGGAATGAGTCGTCATCGACGAAAGATACTTTGTCATTGAGAATCGTAGTGTTATCGACAACCGCGATAGGTACGTAGTCTCGAAGCTCGGAAGTGATTCTTGGTACTACAACAACCGGCTTCTTCGGTTGTCTAATCTCACCAAACTCGTTTGGTCGATCTGCGAGTTTGCGAGTTGCTTCGCGCCTGCTCGCTAATCTCAACTCTCGAACTGCACCAACTCGTTTCGATAACTCCGGAGACTTCTTGATGTCACTAGGGTCAGCGTCTTGCAACCAGAGACAATGGCGCATCTCGTCGTGAATAAGCTCTCGAGCACCCACAAGACGCCTTAGGTACTTCGCGGCAATGGGGTCTGACTTCTTGATTGCAGCAACGTCATCATCGGACAGATTGGAGAGAAAGCCTCCATCGTTTGGCATATTTCCATTTTCAAGTGCGGGGATTCCGGACACAAGGGGTTTGCTGCGACTGAGAATCACCACGTCCTGCGCAGCGAGAAGAAACGGGTTGATGTTCTCGACTTGTGCTGGCATTGGTTCACTTCTAGTTGTTTCATACTTCCACAACGTTTTCTTTCGAGCCTTCGCACCGAGTGAGTACCCGATAATCACGACAGTCACCGCTGCCTGTCCCGGTGCTCCATTTGTCCAAGTGAAACTTCGATGAGCAAAGTCAATCTGCAACTTCAGGGGAAGTAGCTGAGACCAGAGAATGGAAGCCTGTTCACCTTGTGCGATTGAGTTCGTTGATACGAAACCGATTTGGCAACGACTTGTTGCAGCGATTCGTCCTGCAAGTAGAAACCAGTTAGATACGAAATCCATTTCTCCGGCGCCGCGAACGCCTTTCCAGATGCGAGAGGTATCAGACTTCTGTTCATCGGATTGCCAACGTGCGCCATTGAATGGCGGATTTCCAAAGATGAAGGTTTTCTCGTTCATCGGGCAAACGTCACTCCACTGAAGTTGAAGTGCGTTTGCTGTTGCAATACTGGCACTCTCAGTTAGAGGGAAACGATTTGGTGCAGCACCTGTGATCTGTTCCAGAGCAAGGTTTGCTTGATGGTCCGCAAGGAACATCGCAACCCGTGCGATAGACGCACTCCACTCATCAATCTCAATGCCGTGAAACTGACCTAGATGAACTTGGAGCCCGAAAGAACCATCGAGCTCGAGCTGTGTTTTGCGATTTTCTAACTCTTGCAAACGAGCGATGATTCTGAGTTCAATGTCTCGCATCCTCTTGTAAGCAACGACGAGAAAGTTTCCTGAGCCACAGGCAGGGTCGAGCCAGTTGTATTGCCCTAGTTCAACGCGAAGGGATTTCAGCAACTGTGGCGAATCCCAAGATTCGTGCATTCTTTTGTGGAAGTCGTTCAAGAACAAATCGTTGATACACCTCAGGATGTTTGTCTCGGATGTGTAGTGCTCTCCCATTAGGCGACGGGTATCTGCGTCGCGGACACTCTGGAAAAGTGAGCCGAAGATGGCCGGGCTGATGGTGGACCAGTCGTAGAGAGTCGCTTGGATTAGTGCTGACCTCATTGACTTGTTAAAGGAGAAGCTAGGCAAAGTCTCCGCAAAGATTCCTCCGTTGATGTAGGGGAATCCTGACATCGACTCTGCGAGTGTCGTTGGTCGGTTATCTCGCGGGGTGTTCAAGGTCTGGAACAGTTCCTGCAAAATCGCACCGAGACCACTTCCATCATCGGGAGAGTTGTGAATGATGTCGCTGAACAATCCGCGTTCAGTACGACGCCACATTGCCGTGTCATCACCGAAGAGAAGAAAGAGAACGCGAACTAAGAAAACAGAGACGTCGTGTCCGGCGTAACCAGATTTCTCGAAAGCGATGAATAGCTCTGACATCAACTGAGCTGCTTTTGTATCCGCTTCAACTTCAACTCGCGCAGCGGAAACACCAGCATCACCAACGATTGCTTCAAAACGCTGAAGGTTTTGTGGCAGTTCGTCTAGTCCAAACTCGACACTCTTGCCAGCAAGGACTTCGATGATGCGGAACTTTGTGAAGTCAGAGAGGATGATGACGGGAGGTCGCTTAGCGGGCTCGAGTGAGATGAGATAGTCGCGAGCTTGCTGCTCAGCCTTGTCGAGATTTTCTCCCGCAGATTTGTGTTCTATGAGAACAACACCGGGCCACAAGACGTCAACAAACTTGATGGTGCCACTCTCGTGAGAGCGAACCGGGTACTCAAACTCAATGCCAGTTGCAATCAAATCGTGAATCGCACAAAGTTCGCCGAACAGATCGCGCCAGAATGACTGGGCGAACTGCTTCTCGCTCGTAACCTTGGCGTACTTCTCTGCCAGTAACTGAGCCGCGTGTATTGAATAGCGTTCAGTAGTCATTGAGGCAGAGTACCAATCTGCACCGACGAGCCGTCGATTTGCTGGTTGTTTCATAACGCCAACTGTGCAGCTACGCGCCAAGAAGTCATTCAGCCATAACTGAAGGGCAAAGGGGATACCCCTCTGCACACCCGGCCGGGGCACCCGCACTACTCGTGGGGTTGTCCGCTCCAGTTCCCAATCCTCATCTCTATTCGAGCGAGGTAAATGCGGGACCCGGAGCGGACAACCCCACGACTCAATGATTGTTGACAGTTCCGCGCTGGCACGGACTGTCAACATCGTCGCGGGGCCCCGGCCCTCGGCGTGGAGCTTCATCTCTTTCTCCTCATTGTGCATCACCCACAATGACGAGCCTCTGAGATTCACCTCCGTCGCCGACGAAGAAGCGCGGAGCCTCCCACTCCGCACCTCTTCGGGTCGTGTTCTCGCGAACCCAACCAGCAAAGGAGTAAAGATGAACAGCAACAGCTCTTCGCTTGATGACATCTTCGCGAGGATAGAAGAAGAAGAAGCAACGACCGGCAAGAACGGAAGTGGCGCACTCGATGTAGTCCAAAGCATCGCGGACAATGATGGACTGATGGTCGTGTCCGAACTTGTTCGCGAAGGACATAGCGAAGCCGCGATCGCTGCCGCGTTGCTTCCGCCGGGTAACGACGGACGAAGCAAAGCGCGTGCAAAGGCAGGAGTCATCGATGGGCAGCGACTACTTTGGTTGACGAGTAGTGGTTGGTCATCGGTCGGACAAGCTAACCGTCGCGAGTCCCCACCATCGAGTTCTCGAGTGCAGCATCGTCTTGCGATTCCTCGATTCGCATCTTGGATTGAATACGATGTCTCACCAAAGACATCCGCTATTGGGTTGTATTGGAACGTGGCACTAGGAAACAAGTCGCGCGAGTTGATTGAAACATACAAGCAGACGGCGTGGAGCTTGGCTCGAATGAACTCAAACGCAGAGGCCATCGTCTCTCACTCTCAACTTTTGGGCGGTGTCTATCCAGATGCGATTGTGGTCTCGAGCCTTCCGGAGACAATCACCCTCCCGACCCATCAGGTTTTAAGTAGAGCTGACTTTCGCCGGATGTATCACTCGAAGTCCTACTCGGTGCACGACCTTGATTCGATGTCTCGGCCGGAGACCATCTCCGCCATCGAGGTTGAGTTGAGTGCAAAGAGCACACCAGCTCTTGATGCAAAGGTGCGACAGCACGACGCCGCCCTGAATGCAGGATGGTGGAACGAAGTCGTTTGGATCGTCGATGACGAAGAAGTTGCGACACGACTTCGACGTTCCGGTGTGGGAACAAAGGACGGACACTGCATCGTCGATGCATCCGATGTTGGTATCACGAAAACACCAGTTACTAGTGTTACTACCGATTGGTGGCCGGCACTCTCCTTCGCTCATAGAAGATGAGGTCTGTTCACAAACGACGAAGGGGACGACCTGACGGTCGTCCCCTTCTTTCAGTCTCGAGTTACTTCTTCAGCTTCTTTCGTAGCGCTCGTCCTTTCTTGATTTCGCGGATGGTCGCGTAGACATCGTTGTTTCGCTCGATGAGTGTGTTTGCATCGAGTCGTTCATCCGGCGATGTCATCGTGTGATTGAAGCGCATCGCGAATGCAACGTCTTCTCGCAAGTCCATCACTCCATCTATACCGATGGCGGTGTTGTTGTTCAGCACGTAGTTGAGCTGACCGATAAGAGAGCCGACTGCCTTGTCGAATGCATCCTGTGATGTCTCGTCAGTTTCGTCGATTGATTTCCAGTTCATTAGAACCTCCAAGCTAGGGACAACCCGGGTGGCTGTCTCTGGCTACCGTTCCGAGTAGATGTACCTCAAGCCGTGGTTTGATTCATCGACGCACAACTCACACAGAAGTCTTTGGATGCTGGCGCGCGAAGATGATTTCGTGAGCACGACAAACCTCTGGAACTGTCACCTTCGTGTAGTGCTCTGTAGTCGTATCTAATCCGTGGCCGGCAAAGAGACGTGCAACGGTGGGGGAGACCGCGCGGTCGACGTAGGTCAATGTCGTGTGACGAAGAGTGTGAGCGGTTACGCACTTCTCTTCAGCCCATCGAAGTTGCTTGTAGATACGTGCCCACATCGTGTCGAGACGGCGATGGTTGATAGGCAAGCACGCACTTCGAGATGTGTGTTGAAATCGGAACACAGCATCTGTTGGTCGGATAGCACCACGAGATTTCGCAAAATCAACAAGTGCTTTCGCAAGCTCTTTCGTCACTGGTTGATAGCGAGACTTGCTTCGCTTCTCGCTTAGGACCAGAAGCTGCTGATCCACGTCAATGTCTTGGAGTTGCATCTTCATCACTCCACCTGCTCTGCACGCGGTTTCGAGCAAGGTCCAGAGAATGAGGTGGTCGAGAACTGGGTCATCTCCACCGTTTTGAGCAACCTGCATCAGTTCATCGACTTCGGTTGGGGAGAGTGCATACCGGAACGATGCAAGTCGTTGTGTATCTTCGAATAGCGGTGTCACTGGATTCTTCTCCAGTTGTCCACTCTTGACGGCGAAGCCAAAGGCAGCGGCGTATGCAGTCAGTCGAGATTTGAATGCAGTAGAACCATCCCAATCAAACTCTGACATCTGCTTCTTTCGACGCTTCTCGTTTCTCTTTACACCCCACGTGATAGCTGCTTGTCGAGCTTGCTCTGCCAGAGCGAGTAGTTGCTTCTCCGTGATGTCAGTGATGAGAAGGTCGCCGTGCGCTTCTTCTAGTGCAGTCCAGTGAGAGCTGTAAGTGCGAAGCGTTGAAGTGTCGCGCACCTTCATACTTCCATCAGCTTGGACTCGCGCACGTTTCCTACGGCGTTCTTTTCCCATCACTCTCTCACGTGCTTCATCGAGCATCGCCGCGATGGTCGGTACATCGACCTTCTTTCCGTTCACCAATCTCGTCGGTGCTGATTCGTGTTTTGCTGCCAGCTGCGCGATGGTCTCATCGCTCGCGTTCGGAAGTTGCGCCTTCAGTTCTGCGATGGTGTTGATGATGTTGGTCATTTGCTCTCCTCTGATAGAAGCTTGTCGATGGCATAAGCCACGGGAATGAAAAGCACGTGGGGTGCTGGTGATGAGACCGCGACGACGAAGACTCTTTCGCCATCAACGAGTTTCATTCGCTTGCGCGCTGCAAGCGGAAGTAGAACGCGACCTTTCACATCAACGATGGTGGCGTTCTCGTCATCCGCGGCACACGCAGTCGCGGTGATGAGATTGGAGTGGATAGAAAAGGCAACAGCTGTGCCGACCTTCCAGTTGGCCAGCGTGTTTGCGTTGGCGAGTACCACGCGACCGCGGTCCACGATTGCAACCTCTACCGAATCCGGCACGATTGTCGATCGCGATGTCGAGGCGTCACGAATGACACCTGCCAGCACAGGAGCTATCGCAGATGGTGCTGTTGGTTGTTGTGCGATGGGGGCAAAGCGAGGACGTAGGTCATCGAGTGCTTGACGATGGTTTTCGTCGCGTATCTTCTGAACGAAGGCGGGTGTCTGTCTCACGTTTTCGACAGTGACGTTTTCCCCGGCGACGACACACGCCCCTTGTTCTTCTATCGGAGGCGTCAGTGATGTGGCTGATGTTGATTGTGGTGGGACTGCTCCCACTTCTGTGTGGACGATACTGGGATCGAACCAGTGACCCCCACAATGTCAATGTGGTGCTCTACCGCTGAGCCAATCGTCCAGGTCTTGCTTCGGTATATCTATGAAGTTGTTGAGAAAGTATAGCCGAGGTGCTTATCTCGCGTAATCGTCTTGAATACGCTCAATATCATCTTCGCCGAAGTAAGTGCCTGTCTGAACCTCGATGAAGATCATCTCTTCTGTTCCTGAATTTCCAATTCGGTGAAGTTGGCCAACTTGCACATCAACAGTTTCGCCAGGGCGCTTTATGAAAGTCTCTTCACCAAGAACAACATCAGCAACACCCTGAACAATGAACCAATGTTCTTGCCTCTTTTGATGACGCTGCAAAGAGAGACGGTGTCCAGGTTGCACCCAGATTGTCTTAACTTTGTAGGTGGGAGTGTCCTGCAAGATTTCATATCGACCCCAAGGTCGCGTTGAATCGTTATCTGACATATCCACTCCGATGTCTTCTTGATGTGCTTCTTCACTCTTGTTTAACTTGAAACTGGAGGTCGGAACGGGATTTGAACCCGTGTAGAGGGATTTGCAGTCCCTTGCCTCGCCTCTCGGCCATCCGACCAAACTTTTCTAGATAGACAAACCGCCACCCGAAAATAAATTCTAAGCGGCGGTTAATCCGAGCGGACGACGGGGTTCGAACCCGCGACCTGAACCTTGGCAAGGTTCCGCGCTACCAGCTGCGCTACGTCCGCATTTTGTGCAGGGGCAAATCTAGCGCAGCAAGGGCTCAACTGCCAAAGCGTGAAAAAGAATGAGAGGAATTTGCCCTCTTATCTGCGTAGCCTTGGGCAGGTGTCGAACTTAGAGGATTGCTTCTGGATGGGTGGTCGATTGGCGACCAATCTCCAAGAGATTAGCGATGATCCTTCGGTTCTGGATGATGGAAGATTTTGGGCAGTTGTCATTACCTTTGAAGGCGCAATGACCTTTGCTAGGTTTGAAAATGTCTTAGAAAGTTCATTCCCTGATACTTCATGGGAAGGATTTACAAGTTCTTGGAACTCATCTCTTTCAAGGGATGGATATATCAAATATGTTGAAGAGATTCGATCGCTGATTGAAAATGGCACGGTTTATCAAGTCAATGCTTGTTACGAAATGGTCAACAGTGCTGCAGATTCTCAAGTCGATTTATCGGGCCTCTTTACGCGACTTTTGAAGGGAAACCCTGCCCCCTTTGCGCAGTACTTGAAGATTCCATCTTTAGAGATTGCATCCGCGTCGCCTGAAAGATTCCTTAGCCGAACAGGAAATTTGGTTCTTACATCTCCGATTAAAGGAACCATCCGTGGAGATAAGGCTTCTTTTGGCGAGAAAGATAAAGCGGAGAATTTGATGATTGTAGATTTGATGAGAAATGATCTGGGAAAGATCTGCGCTGATGGCTCTGTTGAGGTTTCAGAGCTATTTAGGTTAGAAGTTCATCCAGGATTGACGCACCTTGTCTCGGATGTCCAAGGTACTTTGCGAGAGGGAATTACATGGCGTGAAATTTTTGAGGCGCTGACTCCACCTGGTTCAGTAAGTGGCGCTCCAAAGAGCTCGGCGTTAAAGAGCATCTCAGATAACGAAGGTGTTGCTAGAGGTGTGTATTGCGGAGCAATTGGCTGGGTCGAAGGCGACCGCGCCGAACTTGCAGTGGGAATAAGAACTTTTTGGAAGGGCTCTGATTCAGTAGTTCGTTTCGGAACTGGGGCTGGAATAACTTGGGGGAGCGACCCGCTAAGTGAATGGGAAGAGACTCAATTGAAGGCGGAGAAACTGATTGCAATTGCAGGCGGCGAAATCAAATGACTATTCAATTTGATAAATATGGTTTTCCGAAAACTAATGGAATTTTCGAGACCATTAAGACGATCGACGGAGATCCGATCTCACTTAATCGCCATATGCGACGCGCACTCGACTCGGCGCGAGATTTAGGGATTTCCATGCCAGGTGAAGAGTCTTTGAGAGATGAGTTAATCGAAGTTCTCTCAAGTACCCGATATACGACAGGGCGTCTTCGAATCTGTTTCTGGAACGAGAATTTTTCGATTACACATCACGAATATGAAGAACTGACAGAACCTGCTCGAGTCAATTTCAAGAGCGAGTCTGTTCAAGGATTAACTCACAAAGTCTTCCCTTACGCCGATCGTTTCGAAATTCTGGAAGCTGCCAGAGATGAGGGCTTTGATGATTCAATTCTCTTTAACAAGAAGAATGAAGTTACTGAAACAGCTATTTCAAATCTGATTCTGAGAATTTCAGAGCAATGGGTAACGCCGCCAATTACTTCAGGGCTTCTACCTGGCGTTGTACGAGCAATCGCAATAGAAGATTGTGGCGTGAAGGTGCGCCCAGTCCATATCTCAGAGATTGCCGAAATTGAATCGGCTTTCTTGGTCTCAAGCCTTCGGTTGGCACAGCCAATTTCATATATCGGCGATATGAAATTGAAGATAGGTGAGCCATCCCTCGAGTTAAGAGAGCAAATAATCGCTTCATCGAAGCCTCATTCGGTAGGCTAACCCCCATGTCTCAGATCTCGATAACCGTGGATGGCGCACAGGTAAGTATCGATAGCGAGCAACGGCCAACTCAGATTTTTGCTGAGAATAAAGAGATTGTCGTCTGCAAAATCAATGGTGTATTGATGGATCTATGGAATGATCTTAAAGATGGCGATGCAGTCGAAGGTATTTCGATTTCATCACCTGAAGGCCTCTCAGTTCTTCGTCACTCAACTGCCCACGTGATGGCCCAAGCGGTACAGCAAGTCTTTCCTGGAACGCGTCTTGGCATCGGACCGCCGATAACAGATGGTTTTTATTACGACTTTGACCCCGAGAACGCCTTTAATCCTGCAGATCTTGAGAAGATCGAAAGTGCGATGCGCAAAATTGTTAAAGAAGGCCAGCGTTTCAAGCGTCGTGTAACCAATGAAGCAGATGCACTGAAGGAGTTGGCACACGAGCCATATAAGTGTGAACTCATCGGTATCAAAGGTGGAAGTACAGACGAAGCAAGCGTTGAAGTTGGTGGCACAGAGCTAACGATTTATGACAATTTAGGTCGCGACGGAAAACCTGTTTGGTCGGATCTCTGTAGAGGTCCGCATCTGCCTTCTACAAAACACGTTCCTGCATTTAAGTTGATGCGCAGTGCAGCGGCATATTGGCGAGGTTCTGAGAAGAATCCGATGCTGCAAAGAATTTATGGAACTGCGTGGCCTTCGCAAGAAGCACTCGATGCCTATCTTGAACTTCTTGCAGAAGCAGAGAAGCGCGATCACCGCAGGCTTGGTCAAGAACTTGATCTATTCTCATTTCCAGAGGAGATTGGTTCAGGGCTAGCAGTCTTTCATCCTAAAGGCGGAATCATTCGCAGAGCGATGGAAGATTATTCGCGCAAGCGCCATGAAGAAGAAGAGTATGAATTCGTTTACTCGCCACATTTAACAAAAGCTGCCCTCTTCCAAAAGTCTGGCCACCTTGATTGGTATTCAGAAGGCATGTATCCGCCGATGATTATGGATGAAGAGCTTCATGCCGATGGAACCATCAAGCGTCCAGGTCAGCAGTACTACATGAAGCCCATGAACTGCCCGTTCCACAATCTCATCTTCCAAGCCCGCCAGCGTTCTTACCGCGAACTTCCACTACGTCTCTTTGAATTCGGAACTGTGTATCGCTACGAAAAGTCTGGCGTACTCCACGGAATCACTCGTGCACGAGGCTTTACGCAAGATGATGCCCATATCTATTGCACAAAAGAACAGATGGCGGGGGAGTTAGATTCTCTTCTTACCTTCGTATTGAATCTTCTGCGCGATTATGGTCTTCAAGATTTCTACCTTGAGCTATCTACTCGCAACCCAGAGAAATCTGTTGGAGAAGATTCTGATTGGAATGAGGCAACCGAGGCTCTTCGCAAGGCGGCACTTGCTCAAGGGCTAGAACTTGTTCTCGATGAAGGTGGCGCAGCTTTCTACGGCCCAAAGATTTCGGTACAAGCAAAAGATGCAATTGGCAGAACATGGCAGATGTCGACGATTCAAGTTGACTTCCAACTTCCGCAACGTTTTGAACTTGAATTTTCTGCTGCAGATGGAAGTCGCCAGCGGCCCGTGATGATTCATAGAGCGCTCTTCGGTTCGATCGAAAGATTCTTCGGTGTACTTACAGAGCATTACTCAGGTGCATTCCCACCATGGCTTGCCCCAGTTCAAGTTGTCGCAATCCCAGTGGCAGATACCTTTAACGATTACCTCTTTGATGTTGCAAAGAAGTTGAAGGCTGCTGGAATTCGTGTCGAGGTTGATGCATCAGATGATCGCATGCAGAAGAAGGTTCGCAATGCCCAGATGCAGAAGGTTCCTTACATGCTTATTGCCGGTGAGGAAGATATGAATTCAGGTGCCGTCTCTTTCCGCTATCGCAATGGCGAACAGAAGAACGGAATCCCGATCGCACAAGCAATCGAAGAAATTCTAGAAACTATCTCAACCCGTAAGCAGGTTTAATTCATGTCGAATATCGATGGCGCGGGTATGCCAGATGGTTGGCAGAGACTTTGGGCGCCGCATCGTTTGGAGTATCTTCGTGGTGAAAATCGACCTCTCGAAGGAAATGAAGTTGAGTGCCCTTTCTGCCGGATTCCTTCACTGAGTGATGAAGAGGGCTTGATAGTTCATCGCGGTAAGAGTGCATTCGTTGTCATGAACCTCTACCCATATAACCCTGGTCATCTCTTGGTCTGTGCATTTAGGCATGTAGCGGATTTAACTGATCTCACTGACGAAGAACGCCATGAGATAACAGATCTGTCGGCCCATGCGATGAAAGTGATCCGCAAAGTCTCGAAAGCGGATGGATTCAACTTAGGAATGAATCAGGGAGCGATATCAGGCGCCGGAGTTGCCGACCATATTCATCAGCACATTGTTCCGCGCTGGTCAGGGGATGCAAACTTCATGCCGATTATTGGAAAAACGAAGGTATTGCCGCAGTTGCTGACAATCACGAGAGAAGAGTTAGCTGCTGCTTGGTAGTTGATTTATATAGTCGAGAACAATATCTACGCCAAGTCCTGAAGTGAGATTGACTGGAATCGCTGGAAAGATTATCCCGGCAGCAAAAGCGCCATCTTCCATTTCAGACATTTGATCAAAGTACTCTTCGCGAAATTCACGGACTAACTCTTCATGTTCTGTATCGCAATGGCGTAATGTCTTAGGATCTGTTGTGTAATCGACAATCATCAAATCATCTAATCGAATCAGCGCTGCGGGATTGCCATCATCACCGTGCAATACCAAATATGGCGTTACTAATTGGTCGAAGACTCGATTGGCGACCATTACAGCATCTTCAAAGTCGAGCTCTTGTCCATCTAGCCCCGTGACTACAACAATTCGCGGGGTTTGATAATCATCAAACGCGGTCCAGTGAGCGATTGTTTCGGCATCAACTCCTGCAGAAGGATTGATAGCAAAGATTGCTACATCGGTCTCCGATCCTGGAGCTTGGCCGATATGCCCCCCGAACGCTGAGGCAACGGCCTGAGGGGATGCGGAGACATGTCCATAAATATGGATGCGTCTCACAGCGCCGGAATTGGATGTTGGCATGTAGTAAAGCCTACGATGGGACCGATGATTAGTGGCGCACTGAAACCGGCAGTTACACGATTAATAAATCCTGTAGCTAGATTGGCCCTGCGAATTGGTTTGACCCCTAATTCAGTAACTGTTTTGGGTGCTGTTGGTCTTATCTCATCAGCGCTCTACTTTTATATTAATGAAGAGTATTTTATCGGAACGCTAGTTATCTCATTTTTTGCCTTGAGCGACCTCTTCGATGGCGCGATGGCGAGAATTTCCGAAGAAGGCTCGAGCCAGTGGGGCGGATTTCTAGATTCCACAATTGATCGAGTCACCGACTCATCAATCCTTATCGCAGTATTAATTCCGCTCACTGCATCAAACAATGCTTTAACTCCCGTGGCGTTAACCACTCTTGTTACTGGTCTTCTTATTCCTTATATCCGGGCGAAGGCAGAGAGCTTCAACATTCAATGCGCGGTTGGAGTCGCAGAACGTACTGAACGGTTGATCATTCTTCTTACCTCTATCGGTTTTCACGGCCTTGGGATTCCATATGCTTTGGCAATTGGACTCTGGCTTCTAGCAGCTTTAGGAGTCATCACTGTTATTCAAAGAGTCAGAACGGTATTTGTAGGTCTTCACTCATCATGAAAGATTCACTTTCAGCTCTTTCATATTTTGCGGGGTGGAGATTGGTAAGAGCTCTTCCCGAAAAGAGCGCCTACAGATTATTCACCTTTCTCGGAACTCGAGCAGTTAAAGCCAATGGCAAGAGTGTTCAGCGGTTGCGATTTAATCTCTCTCGCGTAAGACCAGATTTATCAAAGAGTGAATTAGACGAATTGGTATCGCGCTCTTTCGATTCGTACATGCGCTATTGGTGCGACACCTTTCGAATTCAGGATTGGTCGACAGAACGCATTCAAGAGAGCGTCACCCTGAACAATGGAGATCTCTTGATTGATCCAATGCGGTCGGGTAAAGGCGTAGTAATCGCCTTGCCTCATTCGGGGAACTGGGATCATGCAGGTGCTTACTTCTGCTCTATTGGCATTCCCTTGGTCACTGTTGCCGAGCATTTAAAGCCCGAAGCACTATTCCAAAGATTTCTCGAGTACAGAACTTCAATGGGATTTGAAGTGTTGTCCTTGGATTCGCGATCTTTCGTGACACTTGTGAAGCGAGCTCGTGAGAAGCGATTGATTGCACTCGTTGCTGATCGAGATCTCTCTCGTTCAGGCATCGATGTCGATTTTTTTGGTCATCCATCCAGAATGCCGGCAGGTCCAGCTCTCCTTGCAGTAAAGACTGGTATCCCTCTGGTTGTTGCGCATGTTTCATATAGAACGACAGGAATCCACATTGATTTCTCAGAAGTCTCGATTCCTCAAAGCGGTTCCGAATCAGAGAAGATCTCTAAAATTGTGCAGGAATGCGCCGATCTCTTCGCACGAGGAATTGCAGAGCATCCTGAAGATTGGCATATGCTTCAAAGGATTTGGACCGATGGAGATTTTAAGGAGCGCCAATAATGCCACTAGCGAAAAAGCGCATCGGAATTGTTTGTCCTTACGGCTGGGATACACCCGGTGGAGTTCAAAGCCATGTTGGAGATTTGGCTGAGTATCTAATTGCTCAAGGACACTTCGTCTCAGTGTTGGCGCCGGTTATCAATGAAGAAGGAATTCCTGACTACGTGACCAGCGCTGGCAGGCCAATTTCAATTCCATATAACGGGGCAGTCGCCAGAATTTTATTTGGACCACTTGCCTTTGCTCGAGTCAAACAATGGATTAGCAGTGGAAATTTCGACCTTCTTCACCTTCACGAACCTGCAATTCCATCGATATCACTTCTTGCATGCTGGGCATCAGAAGGTCCGCTCGTTGGAACTTTTCACGCCGCATCAACGAAGCAGAAAATTGCATTCGCAGTTACACCTTTTATCGAACCTGTCATCGAGAAGCTCACTGCGAGAATTGCGGTAAGTGAGGCTGCACGTGAAACCTTACAAATTCATTTAGATACCGATGCAGTTGTAGTGCCGAATGGAATCTACGCTAAGAAATTCTCCGATGCCCATAGCGATCCACGTTGGAGTGGGAACGCAATAGGCTTTATGGGTCGCTTTGAAGAGAGTCGGAAGGGCTTATCGGTACTTATTGAAGCTCTTCCGGCGATTATCGAGAAGATTCCAGATGTTCGCGTGATTGTTGCAGGACCTGGCAATCCAGCAACAATTCTTGATCAGATGCAGCCGCACCTTCGTCAGAGATTTACTTTTCTTGGTCGAATTTCCGAAGAAGATAAGGCGAACTTCATGTCATCGGTAGCCATTTATGTGGCACCCAATACCGGCGGCGAATCATTCGGAATTATTCTTGCAGAAGCGCTAGCTGGAGGAGCATCAGTTCTTGCTAGTGATATTCCTGCCTTCGATTCTTTGCTCGGTCACGGAAAGTATGGGTCGCTCTTTCAATCCGAGAATTCAGATGATCTAGCGAAGAGGGCGATCGAATTATTCAATAATCCAGAACTTCGTCGCACGATTGCAAGAGCTGGACGTGAATATGCACAAAGTTTCGATTGGGACGTTGTGGCTGAGAGAATTTATGATGTGTACGAGATGGCGATGGTAGGCCACGATGGAGTTACGCTATCTTCAGATAATCGAGCGTGGAATAAGTTACTGGGGAGAAATTGATGAATAAGTTTCTTATCGCAGGCTTATTTATCGCAGCTCTCGCTTGGTATCTCTCTTTTCTTGCCGGTCGACTAGACCGATTGCATAATCGAGTTGAAACGAGCTGGGCGAACCTGGATGGGCTTTTACAACGTAGAGCTGCCATCGCAATTGAAATTGCTCGATCTGAGATTTCAGATCCCGCATCTTCACTCTTACTGACATTCGCCGCGCATCAAGCTCGTGAAGCGAGCGTGCGAGATAGATCTCAGGCAGAGACAGGTCTTACCGGAGCTCTGGGTATTCTGCTGGAAAGTTCTGGAGAGATCTCGACTCCTATCGAATTAGATTTAGTTCGGGAACTCGATGATCTGACTAAAAAGATAAAGGTAGCAATCGCTATGCACGTAGAGGCAGTTGATCGCACCCAGATGGTTCGCGGGAAATTTCTTATCCGCCTCTTTCGTTTAGCGGGACACGCTCCGGCTCCTGTCGTTTATGAATTTGAAGGCGATGTTCTTTAAGCGCGCTACGAAGATTGCTGCCCTTGCAATTTTTCTAATTGGGGCAATTGCTTTCTTCCGCCCAAACACTTTCACATCAGTGGAAATTCCATTTGTTAAGAGCGAGCCCATTAACTCTCTCAGCGGATTGCCAGGTGGAGATGGGCCGATTCTTGTCGTGAAGCTGGATGACACGAGATCAGCTCACCCTCAAATTGGAATTGAAGCCGCGGATATCGTCTACATCGAACAGGTTGAAGGGGGCCTCACTCGACTTGCCGCTGTCTTCTCGTCGAATATTCCTCGACGGATCGGACCTGTTCGTTCAGCTCGAGTCTCCGATATTGAATTACTGGCACAGTTTGGTCGAGTCGGATTTGCTTACAGCGGTGCTCAAAGCAAGTTAAGGCCTGTTCTGGCGGCTGCAAATCTTGAAAATGCAAGTGCAGAGAGAAATTCTTCAACGATTTATACGACCGATCCAAATCGAATTCAACCCTATGCAATGGTTTTAAGGGCAGATATCTTACTTGAATCGCTCAACGCTAAAGGTGTAAAGCTTGCTGAATCTAAGTCTGTGGGATGGAACTTTGGAGATGCACCTGACGGGGGAAAGGTAGTTACAGATATTCACCTCTCATGGCCTGCAAGTTCTTACGATGCGCATTGGTCGGAAGATGAGAATCGTTGGCTCCTCGACCATGCTGGCACGCCCAATTTTGCAGATTCAGGAGTTCTTCTTGGCGCATCTACTCTTGTTATTCAAAAGGTAGAAATGACTGACTCAATTTATAAAGATAAAGTCGGCGGTGTTACCCCATTTTCTCCGACGGTAGGAACTGGCGAGGGGTATATCGCTCGCGATGGAAAAGTCTTTAAAGCTCTTTGGAACAGGCCGACTGAAGAGAGCGGTACAAAATGGACCACCTTCGATGGCGCAGAAATCTCCTTTAAGAAGGGTCAGATTTGGGTAGCGCTCATGGATAAAGAGCCTATTTTCACGGAACCACCTGTGGATGCGACAAAGTCAGGTTCAAAGTAGACTGACGCTCCCAGATAACACCCCACCACATTAGGAGCAATCGATATGTCTGAAGCAACCGGTACTGCACGCGTTAAGCGCGGAATGGCGGAGATGCTCAAGGGTGGCGTCATCATGGATGTCGTCAACGTTGAACAGGCAAAGATTGCAGAAGATGCAGGTGCATGTGCTGTCATGGCTCTCGAGCGCGTTCCTGCCGATATTCGCGCACAAGGTGGAGTAGCTCGCATGTCGGATCCCGACATGATTCAGAAAATTCAAGCAGCTGTCTCAATCCCTGTTATGGCAAAGGTTCGTATTGGTCATTTTGTAGAGGCGCAAATTATTGAAAGTCTCGGTGTGGATTACATCGATGAATCTGAAGTTCTTACACCTGCTGATTACACAAACCACATCGATAAGTGGAATTTCAAGGTTCCATTTGTCTGTGGAGCAACAAATCTTGGAGAAGCGCTTCGTCGTATTAACGAAGGTGCAGCAATGATTCGCTCAAAGGGCGAAGCGGGTACCGGAGATGTTTCAAATGCGATGACACATATGCGCACCATTGGTGGCGAGATCCGTCGTCTCACATCATTGCGCGAAGATGAACTCTATGTAGCTGCAAAGGAACTTCAGGCTCCTTACGCGCTCGTAAAGGAAGTTGCCGAGACTGGCAAGCTTCCCGTTGTGCTCTTTACAGCTGGCGGTATTGCAACTCCTGCAGATGCCGCTCTCATGATGCAGATGGGCGCAGATGGCGTCTTCATTGGTTCAGGAATCTTCAAATCAGGAAATCCTGCTCATCGCGCCGCCGCATGCGTCAAGGCAACGACATTCTTTGAAGATCCAAAAGTTCTTGCGGAAGCATCTCGTGGTTTAGGTGAAGCGATGGTCGGAATCAATGTTGCAGATATTCCGGTTCCTCATCGGCTTGCTGAGCGCGGTTGGTAATCCCCACTTTCATAATGAAGGTTGGAGTCTTAGCTTTACAAGGTGATTTCCGCGAACATATAGCTGCGGCGCGGAATTGCGGTCACGAAGCGATTGCAATTCGCCGCGAATCAGAACTTGCTGATATCGATTGCCTCATTCTCCCAGGTGGTGAATCGACAACAATTATTCATCTTGCCCAAACCTTTGGACTTTACCAACCGTTAAAGAAGGCAATTTCCGAAGGCTTACCGGTTTATGGTTCATGTGCAGGAATGATTCTCTTGGCTGAGAAAGTTATCGATGGAACTCCAGGTCAAAAGACTTTTGGTGGACTCGAAATTACAGTTCGTCGAAATGCTTTCGGACGACAAGTGGAATCATTTGAGAGCGAACTTGAATTCGTCGGTAAGAGGATCAACGCGGTCTTTATTCGCGCCCCATGGGTTGAGGAATACTCGAAGCAGGTAGAAGTTCTATCGACAGCTTCCGGCCATCCGGTGGCTGTGCGACAAGGCAAGATACTGGCTACGAGTTTCCACCCTGAATTAACTGACGAATTAAGCGTTCATCGCTACTTTTTTGAAGAGATCTGCAAAGCGAGATAAAGTTTGCCCATTAGGGAGAGCTAGCTCCCCTCGAAGTGATTGAGGTGTTTTCATGTCAGGCCATTCCAAATGGGCAACGACAAAACATAAGAAGGCTGTCATCGATAGTCGTCGTGCTAAGAACTTTGCAAAGCTAATTAAGGCGATTGAAGTAGCCTCTCGTAATGGTGGGCCAGAAGTTGATGGAAATCCCACACTCTTTGATGCGATTGCTAAGGCAAAGAAGAATTCCATGCCGGCGGATAATATTGAACGCGCAGTTAAGCGCGGTGCGGGTCTTGAATCAGGTGGCGCCGATTGGCAGACCATTATGTATGAGGGCTACGGGCCAAATGGCGTAGCAATCATGATTGAGTGTCTCTCTGATAACCGGAATCGCGCAGCATCAGAAGTACGTGTAGCTGTAACTCGTAATGGTGGAACCATGGCTGATCCCGGTTCTGTTTCGTATCTCTTTAATCGCAAGGGTGTCATCATTGTCAACAAAGCGATTGGTGCAACTGAAGACTCAATTCTTGAAGCAGCACTTGATGCTGGTGTTGAAGAAGTGAACGACCTTGGTGAATCTTTTGAGGTTGTCTGCGAAGCAAGCGATCTAGTAGCTGCCCGAACCGCTCTACAGAGCGCTGGTATTGATTACGAGTCAGCTGATTCTTCGTTCTTGCCTTCTATGCAGATTCCGCTCGACGCCGAAGGTGCACAGAAAGTTTTCGAACTCATCGATGCAATTGAAGAGCTAGATGATGTGCAGAATGTGTACTCAAATTTTGATGTATCAGACGAGGTTATGGCGAGCCTTTCATAGGCATAAGGGCCTCGAGCGCCTAGGCTTGGAAATTATGAGCCATCCACATCTGCGAGTTCTGGGCGTTGACCCTGGGCTCACTCGTTGCGGAATCGGCGTTGTCGAAGGTTCAGTAGGCAAACCACTCTCACTGGTAGGTGTTGGAGTAATTCTTACTCCGGTAGATGCCCCTCTTGAGAGACGACTTCTTCAACTTGAGGCAGAACTCGAAGAGTGGATCTCACTTCACAAACCAGATGTCATCGCAGTTGAACGAGTATTTTCACAACACAATGTTCGAACTGTCATGGGTACAGGACAGGCAGCTGGTATCGCTTTACTGGTAGCTGCTCGCCGAAATATCTCTGTAGTGATGCATACGCCTTCTGAAGTTAAAGCTGCAGTAACAGGTTCAGGTCGGGCAAATAAGGCACAAGTAGCTGAGATGGTTAAGCGATTACTCAACCTTGAAAGCATTCCAAAACCTGTCGATAGCACCGATGCGCTTGCACTAGCTATTTGCAATATCTGGCGAGGATCAGGTAATTCCAAGATTGAAGAGGCGCTTAAGAGCGAGAAGAGCCGTCTTGCGAAATTGGTAAAGAAATGATTTCTCTTGTAACGGGAATTGTTCGCTCAATTGCATCAGATAAAGCAGTTGTGGAGGTTGGGGGAGTTGGGCTTTCTCTCTCGATCACCTCGCAGACAAGTTCTCAATTACATCTCGGGGCCAGCGCTCAGCTATTTACATCTCTAGTCGTCCGAGAAGACTCTCTGACACTCTTCGGTTTCCTCGATGATCAGAGCCGAAATACTTTCGAACTTCTTCAAACTGTTTCCGGAATCGGACCCAAAGTTGCTTTAGCGGTAATGGGTTCGCATACCGCTGAATCACTTGCAAAAGCGATTGCGCAAGAAGATATTAAGGCGATTGAGAAAGTTCCTGGAATAGGAAGAAAGGGTGCTCAACGACTAATCCTTGAGTTGAAAGGCAAACTTACCGATTTTGGTTCTGCCGCAGCATCTCACATTCATCAACCAGTTTGGCGTGAACAATTAATGTCTGCACTCATCTCACTTGGATATTCCTCAAAAGAGTCTGATACGGCAATCAATGAAGTCCTTGCACAGTACAGCGAACAAGGCGTAGATCCTCCAACGTTAGAACTATCTGAACTTTTAAAGAGAGTTCTCCAGTCTGGACGTAGAAGCTAAATGAGTGATGATCGCTTAGTTTCAAGTGAAACTTCCGGAGATGAATCTTCAATCGAACATGCTCTTCGTCCGAAGACCCTGAACGATTTCATCGGCCAACACCGAGTTCGAGAGCAGATTGATGTTCTTCTCTCCGCAGCACGAAAAAGAGGTTCTGCAGCCGATCACATCTTGCTCAGCGGTCCGCCGGGGCTGGGCAAAACAACTCTTGCAATGATTTTGGCTTCAGAGATGCAGACACCGATACGTATTACGAGTGGTCCGGCGATCACACATGCCGGTGACTTGGCTGCAATTCTCTCTTCACTTGTTGAAGGCGAGATTCTCTTCCTTGATGAAATTCACCGCCTACCTAGACCGGCTGAAGAACTCCTCTATCTAGCGATGGAAGATTTTCGAGTTGATATCGTCGTAGGCAAAGGGCCTGGGGCAACTGCTATCCCACTGCAACTTCCGCATTTCACCTTGGTAGGTGCAACTACGCGAGCGGGACTTCTACCTTCTCCACTTCGCGATCGATTTGGGTTCACTGCACACCTGGATTTCTACGAGTCTTCCGAGCTTGAAGATGTGATTTCAAGGAGCGCGGCACTGCTGACTTTAGATATTGATAAGAAAGCGATTGCAGAAATTGCGGGCCGATCACGTGGCACCCCACGTATCGCCAATCGATTACTTCGAAGAGTGCGCGACTTTGCGCAAGTCAGAGGCGACAATAAGTTGACCCACGATGATGCTCTCAAGGCGCTACTGATGTATGAAGTTGATGAGAAGGGTCTAGATCGCCTAGATAGATCCGTGCTCTTGGCTCTTATTGAGAGGTTTAATGGTGGACCTGTAGGTCTATCGACACTGGCAATCGCCGTAGGTGAGGAGACGGAGACAGTTGAATCAGTTGCTGAGCCATTCCTGGTCCGTAATGGTTTTATGGCGCGAACCCCAAGGGGAAGAGTTGCCACAGCACTTGGCTTTGAACATGTGGGACGAACACCACCTGCGGGAATTCCAACCATTTTCGACACACCAGCGCCTGACGCCTAGACTCTGCTCTTATGTCCACACCTACTAAAACAGTGAAGACCTCGAGTCGCCCCCTACGCTCCCTAATCCTCCTAGCGGTTATTTTCGTTGGATTGATCGGAACAGCGCTTATTCAGGGAGCGACTTCTGTGCGTCTAGGTCTTGATCTCCGCGGAGGAACGAGCGTTACTCTCCAACCTCGCGCATCTAATGACTCAAATAAAATTACTTCTGAAGCAATTGACCAAGCTGTCTCGATTATTCGCCAGCGCGTTAACTCACTCGGTGTGGCTGAGTCTGAAGTTACCGCTCAAGGCAGCGGAACAAACCGCCAGATTGTTATCTCTGTTCCTGGAGATTCAGGGCGTCGCGTCGTAGATCTCGTAGGTCAAACTGCAGAGCTTCGCTTCAGACAAGTATTAGCTGAATCTGCAGGTCTAGGTGGCAGTGGCTCAGATACTGCAACACCTTCAGCAGGTGTAAGTGCTGCAATCAATGCGCAATTCGCGGCACTTGATTGCACCAACCCATCAAGTCTTCAAGGAACTGGTGCAGATGCACCAACTGACACGATTGTTGCTTGTTCTCGCGAGGGCGGAAGTAAGTACATCCTTGCGCCGGCAGAAGTTTTGGGACGCCAAGTTTCGAAGGCGTCATCTGGAATCGATCAGCAAGGTGCGAGCGCCTGGTATGTCTCGCTTACTTTTGATGGAGAAGGCACAAAAGCTTTTGGTGCCCTCACCTCCCGAGTAACTTCTCTTGCATCACCTCAGAATCAAGTAGCAATCGTTCTTGATGGTTTAGTTGTTTCTGCTCCAGTAATTAACGAAGCAATTCCTTCAGGAAATGCGCAGATCACCGGGTCATTTACTCAAGTTGAAGCTGCAGATTTGGCAAATGTACTTAAGTACGGTGCGCTGCCTCTTGCCTTTGACCGTGGTGAAATTCAGCAAGTATCGCCAACACTTGGTTCGGAGCAACTTCGCGCAGGTTTGATTGCCGGAGTTCTCGGACTTGGTCTGGTCATCATTTTCTCAGTTCTCTATTACCGTGCACTTGGATTTGTCACCGTAGGGTCACTGCTTATTGCTGCAGCCCTCGTTTATCTCCTTGTTCTGGTTCTTGGTGAGGCAATTGGATTTACATTGACCTTGGCCGGTATCGCCGGAATTATTGTTGCTATCGGTATTACAGCCGACTCCTTTATCGTCTACTTTGAACGTGTTCGAGATGAAGCCCGTGAGGGACGATCGCTTCGTTCGGCAGTCGAGAGTGGCTGGACAAGAGCCCGTCACACAATCATTGTTGCTGACATGATTTCGATTCTCGCTGCTGTTCTGCTCTATTTCTTCGCAGTGGGTGGAGTTCGAGGATTTGCATTTACTCTCGGACTTACGACACTTGTCGATCTTTTGGTCGTATTTATCTTCAGCAAGCCGATGGTGACAATTATCGCTCGATGGGATTTCTTCTCATCAGGTCACCCATTATCTGGGTTCTCAGATAAGAGCGTTGGAATTAAGAAGAATTCATCTACTTCAGCTGTGGAGGCATAAGACAATGGCTAAATTATCTGGTCTCGGCGGTCGACTTTACTCTGGTGAAACATCTTTCAATATCGTCGAGAATCGCAAGCGCTGGTACTCAATCTCTGCACTCTTTATTCTCCTATCGATGGGAGCTCTCATTCTTCAAGGGCTACACCTTGGCCTTGAATTCAAGGGCGGTGCTTCATATACGCTAAATAGGGCGGATGTCACCATCGAGCAAGCTCGCGCTTCTGTTGAAGGTATTGGAATTCCGGGTGAAATCATCGTTCAGAAGATTGGTGATTCAAAGGTTCGGATTCAAACAGGTGCTCTCACTGCAGCAGAATCAAATTCTATCGAAGCAGCCCTTACAAAGACTTTCGACGTCACAACCGAATCAATTGATACTCAACTCGTGGGTCCATCATGGGGTAAAGAGATTACGAAGAAGGCTTTCTACGGTCTTATCGCCTTTCTCATAGCGGTAATGCTCTTTTTGGCTATGGCCTTTGAGCCGAAAATGGCGATCGCTGCAATTGTTGCCGTTGTCCACGACGTCTTTATTACTGTTGGAATTTACGCACTTGTTGGTTTCGATGTAACACCTGCAACGGTGATTGGGTTCCTTACGATTTTGGGATACTCTCTCTACGACACGGTAGTGGTCTTCGATAAAGTTCGTGAGAACACTAAGTCTGTTGCAGCGACAAGCAAGCAGACTTATTCTCAAGCAGCTAACTTGGCGGTCAATCAGACTATCGTGCGCTCTGCTAACACATCAATTATTGCCCTTCTTCCAGTTGCTTCGATTCTCTTTGTGGGCGCAGGTCTTCTTGGAGCAGGAACCCTGAAGGACCTTTCGTTAGCGCTCTTTATCGGTCTTGCGGTAGGAACTTATTCATCGATTTTCATCGCGCCACCATTCCTTGCACAGCTTCGCGAGAAGGAGCCAGCGATGCAGGCACTTGCAAAGCGAGTTGCAGCACGTGGGGGAGCAGTACCTGTAGCGGAAGTTAAGGCTGCTCGCACGAATGCAGGAAATGGCCCACGTAACCAACCAAAGCGTAAGGGTCGCAAATAACCTTAAGCTTTATGGATACAGAAACCTTAATTGCGCCACTTGTTGTCGCGCTTAAGGAGCATCACCCAGAATCACATGAGGCCGAGATTCGTCGTGCATTCGCTATTGCGGTGCGCGCTCACGACGGACAATTACGTAAATCGGGTGAGGATTACATAACTCACCCAGTTGCTGTCTCTTTGATCCTCGCAGAACTTGGACTCAATGAGACAACAATTATCGCCTCGCTCTTGCATGACACTGTGGAAGATACTCCTTATTCGCTCGATCAACTTCGTAGTGATTTCGGTGATGAGATTTCCAACCTTGTCGACGGTGTAACCAAGTTAGACAAATTGACCTATGGCCCAACTGCCGAGGCAGAGACTGTACGTAAGATGGTGATCGCGATGTCACGCGATATTCGAGTTTTGGTCATCAAGCTTGCCGATAGATTGCACAATGCCCGTACGTGGGGTTTTGTTTCAAGTGAGAGCGCCCAGAGGAAAGCGCGAGAGACTCTCGACATCTATGCCCCTTTGGCACACCGCTTGGGAATGAATGCAATCAAATGGGAGTTAGAAGATCTCTCCTTTGCAGTTCTTGAACCTAAGAAATTTGAAGAGATTTCTCGATTGGTAGCTGAGCGATCACCTTCTCGAGATGCTTTGACTGCAGAGGTCATCTCGACTGTTGAATCTGATTTGGCGGCAGATTCAATTGATGCCAGCGTCACGGGTCGAAAGAAGCATTTCTTTAGCGTGTATCAGAAAATGGTTGTTAGGGGTCGTGAATTCAACGATATCTATGATCTCGTGGGAATTCGGGTCTTGGTTAATGATGTGAAGGATTGCTACGCGGTTTTAGGTTCCATCCACGCGCGCTGGAGTCCTGTTCCCGGAAGATTTAAGGACTACATCGCAATGCCTAAGTTCAATCTTTATCAGTCGTTGCACACAACGGTTATCGGTCCAACTGGCAAGGCGATCGAAATTCAGATCAGAACGTATGAGATGCATTCACGCGCTGAATTCGGTATTGCCGCACATTGGAAGTACAAGCAAGGGGGAGATCCGGAGAATAACTCTCCCGAAATGATGTGGCTACGCCAACTTCACGAATGGCAGAAGGAGACAGAAGATCCTTCAGAATTCCTTGAGGCGCTCCGTTTTGATTTAGGAAGTCCAGAAGTATTCGTCTTTACGCCGAAGGGTTCCGTGGTTGCACTTCCTGGTGGATCGACGCCAGTTGATTTCGCATTCTCGGTCCACACCGATGTAGGTCTGCGTTGTGCAGGCGCAAAGGTAAATGGTCGTCTAGTTCCACTGGAATCAAAACTCAACAATGGTGACGTCATTGAGATTGTCACTAATAAGGGTGAGCACGCCGGACCTAGCCGCGATTGGCTTAACTTTGTGAAGAGTCCACGTGCGCGTTCGAAAATCAAAGCGTGGTTTAGTAAGGAGCGTCGCGAGGAAGCTATCGATGCGGGCCGCGAATCAATTGCGCGCCAGATGCGTAAAGCTGGATTACCACTTCAGAAGATTTTTGCCGGACACGCACTTCTTGAATTAGCGCACGATATGCATTATGCAGATATTGATGCTTTGTACAACGCAGTTGGTGATGGACATGTATCTGCTTCCTCAATTATTGAGAAGTTAGTTGCGAGTATTGGATCTGAGGATTCTCACCCGCAACCAACAATCGAGAGTATTCCGACCGGCGTACAAACAACTCGTAGAACATCAAGTGCCATTGAAGTCGAAGGCGTTGATGATGTACTTGCGAAGTTGGCGCGATGTTGTACTCCAGTTCCGGGAGATCCAATCATGGGTTTCATTACAAAAGGTTCTGGTATCTCCGTGCATCGCGAAGATTGCATCAATGCAGGGGACTTAAGAGAACACCAGGCAGAGCGCGTTGTAGTTGTTAAATGGTTAGCAGGAGCGGCGAGTATCTTCCTCGTCAATATTCAGGTTGAAGCTCTCGACAGAGCTCGACTCTTGGCGGATGTGACTCGCACTCTTTCAGAGCAGCATGTAAATATCTTGAGCGCTGCAGTAAGTACATCAAAGGACCGTGTGGCTATCTCAAGATTTACCTTCGAAATGGCTGATGCAAAACACCTTGACTCGGTACTCGCAGCGGTTCGAAATATCGAAGGCGTGTACGACGTCTATAGAACTTAGCTAAATTTAGTCCTAGTTAAATTCAGCTAGGTGCTTTTTCGCTTCTTCGAGCCAGACAGTTCTAGCCTCCGCCGATTCCAGAGCTTCCTTAGCCTTCTTTTCGTTCCCAGCGGCCGTCGCCTTAGCTGCAGCCTTCTTATAATTCTCAATTGATTCTGCAAGTTGCGCGACAACCTCTGCAGCACGAGCCTTCGCTGCAGGATCTGTCTTACGCCAGATTTCTGCTTCAGCAGATTTGATTTCCTCTTCAACCTTTGAGATCCGAGCATCAAAAGCTGCTCGCTTATCACGATGTGTAATTCCAATCTTCTCCCAAGAGCGCATTAATTCACGCAGAGAATTCTTAGCTGCCTTAACATCTGTGAAGGGGATCAGGGCCTCTATTTGAACAATAAGTTCTTCACGCTTAGCAAGATTTGCAACCATAGAAACTTCACGCTTCTCAAGGTCTGCATTCTTTGCAGCAAAGAATTGATCTTGAGCGGCTTTAAAGCGCGCCCAGTTCTTGGCGTCATCGCTATTCTTGCCACGGCCTGCAGCCTTCCAAGAATCCATCAGGACCTTGAAGCGACGAGCTGTGGCTACCCAATCAGTTGATGTTGCAAGCTTCTCGGCCTCTTCAATAATTGCCTTCTTAGCCGTGGTGACTTTCTCAGAAGTTGCTTCTAATTGTGCGAAGTGCGTACGACGGCGCTTATCAAATTTATTTCGGGAGGCAGAGAATCTCTTCCAGAAATCGCCATCAATCTTCTTATCTAAACGCGGAGCAGCCTTCCACTCCTCAAGAAGAGTCTTGAGACGATCGCCCGTCACCTTCCAATTCTCAGATAGAGCAAGGGACTCTGCTTCAGCCACAATTTTCTCTTTCTCAACAATAATCTGGTCGCGGCGCGCAGCCTTTGCTGCACTCTCGGCGGCCTTCTTCGCTTCATAGGCTTCGCGATGTCCCTCAATGAGAGGTTCAATTTGCTCGACAGATTGTGCAAGGGCAGCTAAATCGCCTACACCATTGAGTTCACGAACTTGTTGGCGCAATTTCTTGACAGCTTCATATGCATCTTGAGGAACCATGGCGCCGCTCGTGATGCGGGCAGCAGTCAACGCAACTTCTGATGCAAGTGCTTCGAATTTTCTAACAAAGTATGCAAGTGCTTCTTCAGCGCTCTTTCCTGGGTATGAACCGACTGGTTTTTCACCTTCGACAGTTCTTACAAAGACCGTTCCATCTTCACCAACACGACCGAATTGAGAAGGATCGCCAATAAGAGCAGAAGCGGCGCTTGGACTTACGTGGGTATTTGCCATAGATGTTGGATTGATATCGGTCATGATTTCCCCTTTTGCGCGTCGGCCGTGGCCTTCGTTGAATGTGAGCGAATGTTGAAGAGGTCAAAGGTACCCTGTGCACGCAGGTGTAGTAAATCCACGCAAGAAATAGGGGTCTTTCATGCTTGTTCTCTCATATCCAGCCCCGATGTTTGCAACCAATTGCTGGGTGATTGCTCCCGGTGAGGGAAGTGAATGCCTCATTGTGGATCCTGGAATGCCAGATATTTCAAGCGAAGTCTCAATGATTATTGAAGAACACAAGCTCAAGCCGGTTGCAGCTCTTCTTACGCATGCACACCTGGATCACACCTTTTCAATCAAACCGCTTGCAGATGGTTATGGAATTCCTGCTTATATCCATTCAGAGGATCGGAGATTTGTTGCAAACCCAGCAGGCCTGCATGGAGAACAATTCAATGAACAATTAAGTGGGATGAGCTTTGCTGAACCGAATGATGTGCGCGAACTTCGCAATGAACAAATTCTCGATTTACTTGGAATGAAAGTAAAAGCGATTCATTCACCTGGTCATACCAAGGGTTCTCTGATGTACCTTCTCAATGATGAGATCTTGATCAGCGGGGATGTTGTCTTTGCGGGATCAGTCGGTCGAACGGATTTGCCCACAGGAAGTCAGAAGGAGATGGTTGAGACTCTTCGGAAGAAGGTTTTACCCCTTGATGACTCACTACGTGTTTTGACGGGACATGGCCCTGAGACAACGATTAAATACGAGAGAAAAAACAACCCATATCTGAAAGAATTACAGGTATGAAGTACGAGAAGCTCCAAGCCCCCAAGGGTGTTCGAGAATATCTGCCGCCAGAATCCAGCGCATTTGAATGGGTCCGCGAGAATCTGATTGCTCCTGCCAAAGCTTCTGGTTACAGATTGATGGAACTTCCAGTATTTGAAGATACAAATTTGTTTAGCCGCGGAGTCGGTGAATCAACCGACGTGGTATCTAAAGAGATGTATACATTTGAAGATCGAGGTGGGCGATCGATTACTTTACGTCCTGAAGGAACAGCCGGAGTAATGCGAGCTGTCATTGAGCAAAATTTAGATCGTGGCCAACTTCCTGTGAAGGTCTGGTATTCGGGACAATTTTTTAGAGCAGAGAGGCCTCAAGCCGGTCGGTATCGTCAGTTCTACCAAGTGGGAATCGAAGCTATCGGGCTAGATGATCCAGCAATCGATGCTGAAGTTATCGCGATCGCAGATCAAGGATTTAAGAATTTGGGTCTTAAGAATTACCGCTTAGAGATTACCTCGCTAGGAGATGCACAATCTCGTGCGTCACATCGTGTAGACCTTCTGAAATACATTGCACAGCTAGATCTCGATGAGGCAACTGAATCTCGCGCAGCAATCAACCCCTTACGACTCTTCGACGATAAACGTTCAGAGATGCAAGAGAAGATGGCGAAAGCACCTCTACTTCTTGACTACCTCTCAAAAGAATCTAAAGCTAACTTTGACTCTGTTCAGCGATATCTCTCGGCGATGGGAATTTCATTCACAATTAATCCGCGGATGGTGAGAGGGCTCGACTATTACACAGGAACGACTTTTGAGTTCATTCATCCTGATCTAGGGGCTCAATCTGGAATTGGTGGCGGAGGTCGTTACGACGGGTTGATGGAAATTTTGGGTGGACAAGCGCTATCTGGAATTGGTTTTGGATTAGGTGTTGATCGGGCACTTCTTGCAGCTATTGCAGAGAAAACTCTTCCTGAATCCGACTTCGTCTCCGATCTATTTATCATTCCACTAGGAGATGCAGCGATGGAATATGCACTTCGCATCGCTCAAGAACTACGGGCTTCGAAGATTTCTGTCGAACTAGCCTTTGGTGACAGGTCTCTTAAGGGGGCTATGAAGGCTGCAGATAAATCTGGGGCCCAATTTGCGATTGTTCTGGGTGATTCTGAGTTAGAACAGGGCGCTGTCTCGCTCAAGAGAATGAGTGATGGGGTAGTAACTTCCGTTAAGATTACCGAATTACGACAAGAACTTGGCGAGAGAAGCTCGCAGTAGTTACGATTTTTAAGGGTGGAATTTTTACATGTTAAGAAATCATGATGCTGGCTCCCTTCGTGCATCGCACGCAGGACAGGTGATCACACTCGCGGGGTGGGTCGCTCGTCGCCGTGATCATGGTGGAGTCGCATTTATTGATCTCCGTGACGGTTCTGGTTCTGTGCAAGTCGTTATTCGCGACGAGAAGATGGCTGGCCAACTCCGCGCTGAATGGTGTCTTCAAATTACGGGTGAAGTTTCACTACGCCCTGCAGGCAATGAGAATCCAAATATTCCAACTGGCGCAATTGAAGTAATGGGCGATGATGTTGTTGTGTTGAGTGAGTCTGCTCCACTGCCATTCCCGGTTGACTCAGGTAGCGAGAGCGAAATTTCGGAAGAAGTGCGCCTACGTTACCGCTACCTAGATTTGCGACGAGAAGGACCGGCTGCCAATTTACGGCTCCGATCAAGAGTCACCTCGGCAATTCGCCGCGCTATGGAAGATTTGGATTTCCTAGAGATTGAAACTCCATACCTAACAAGATCGACACCAGAAGGTGCGCGAGACTTCCTCGTGCCAGTTCGACTTCAACCTGGCAGTTGGTATGCACTTCCACAATCTCCGCAATTGTTTAAGCAACTCTTAATGGTCGCGGGAATGGAACGTTATTACCAGATTGCACGCTGTTTCCGTGATGAAGATTTCCGAGCTGATAGACAACCAGAATTCACTCAGCTCGATATCGAGATGTCATTTATTGATCAAGCAGATATTTTGGCAGTTGCGGAGAAAATCTTGGTCAAGGTGTGGAAAGAAGCTGTTGGCTACGACATTCCAACTCCTATTCGCCATATGACTTATCTAGATGCGATGGATAAGTACGGATCAGATAAGCCGGATCTTCGATTTGGGCTCGAATTAGTTGAAGTTACAGATTTCTTTAAAGAGACTCCATTTCGAGTATTCCAGGCGCCATATGTTGGTGCAGTTGTTATGCCCGGGGGAGCGAGCACTCCACGCCGCGAGTTAGATGCTTGGCAAGATTGGGCAAAGGCACGTGGAGCAAAAGGAATTGCATATATTTTGGTAAATGAAGATGGGACTCTTGGGGGGCCTGTTTCAAAGAATATTTCTGATGCAGAACAAGCAGGAATTTCAGCTCTAGTTGGAGCAAAAGCCGGGGATGCGATCTTCTTTGCAGCTGGCGAAAAATCGTCATCACAGCAATTACTTGGTGCGGCAAGACTTGAAATCGGCAAACGTGGCAACTTAATCGCCGAAGGCAAATGGGAATTCTTATGGGTTGTTGATGCCCCAATGTTTGAGCCAACAGATAACGGTGGATGGACTGCAGTGCATCACCCATTTACAGGACCAAAGCCTGAATTTGCTCAAACATTTAAGAGCGATCCAGCAAGCGCTCTCGCATACGCATACGACATCGTCCTTAACGGTACAGAGCTCGGTGGAGGTTCTATTCGAATCCACGATCGAAATATTCAGAAGGATGTTTTCTCTGTTATTGGTCTTAGCGATGAAGAAGCGCAGAGCAAATTTGGATTCTTGCTTGAAGCCTTTAACTATGGCCCACCTCCACACGGTGGTATTGCACTCGGCCTTGATCGGGTTTGTGCCCTGCTAACGAATTCGGATTCCATTCGCGAAGTTATCGCCTTCCCAAAGACTGCCAGCGGAGGAGATCCGCTTACTGGTGCGCCAACGCCAATTACTCCTGCGCAACGAAAAGAAGCGGCAATCGATTGGACCCCTCCGAAGGAGTAGTTCAGGTAGGCTAGCTAAATATAGATTGACTCTATTTACATAAAACAAGGAGCAGAGACGTGGGTCCAGGCGGAATTGCAACAATTATTGCTGCGGCATCCCTTTTTGTCTTAGCTCTTGCCGTGGCCTACGCCGTATTTCGCATTAGCCGTTTTATAGATGAGGCGAAACTATCTCTTAAGGTATTTACGGATGAGACCGCACCTTTATTGAGCGAATCTACTAAGACCCTCGAACTCATAAATAGCCCTCTCGAAAGTTTTGCAAAAATCACGAAGAATGTAGAAGAGGTAAGTACAAAAGTTACCGACGCAACAACTGGCTTTATCGATAAAAATGGAGCAGCTGTGAAAGTTGCAGGAGCACTTCTTGGAGCAGCCCAGATGAGTAAGGGTCGTAAGTCAAAGAAGAAGACCGTTTAACTCAGAGATGACCGGTAATTAATCGTGGAATCCGCTGAAATTCGTTCGCGCTGGCTGCGCTTCTTTGAGAGTGAAAATAGTCAAGGACTCAAGCACACCGTCGTTCCATCCGCATCACTCATCGCAGATGATCCGAATCTTCTCTTGGTCAATGCAGGAATGGTTCCATTTAAGCCATATTTCTTAGGCGAAGTTACTCCACCATTTAAGAGAGCAACCTCAGTTCAGAAGTGTGTTCGCACCTTGGATATTGACGAGGTGGGAAAAACTACTCGACATGCCTCTTTCTTCCAGATGTGTGGAAATTTCTCTTTCGGTGATTACTTTAAAGAGGGAGCAATAGCTCTCGCTTGGGAGTTGCTAACTCGACCGATAGCAGATGGTGGATACGGTTTTCCTGAAGATAAACTTTGGGTCACCGTCTACTTAGATGATGATGAAGCAGCCGATATTTGGCATAAGAAAATTGGCGTGCCTCGTGAACGAATTCAGCGTCGCGACATGGCTGATAATTTCTGGTCGATGGGTGTTCCAGGACCGTGTGGTCCGTGTTCTGAGATTTATTTCGATCGAGGTCCAGAGTACGGAGTTGATGGTGGACCAATCGCCGATGAGAATCGCTACTTAGAAATTTGGAACCTCGTCTTTATGCAGAATGAACGAGGCGCTGGCGGGGGCAAAGATGGTTATCCAATTCTCGGGGAACTTCCAGCAAAAAGTATCGATACAGGTTTAGGTCTGGAACGTACAGCGGCTCTACTTCAGGGCGTCGAGAACATTTATGAGATTGATACCACCATGATGATTCTCTCTAGGGCATCAGAGCTTTCGGGAGTTAAGTACGGTGCGTCTCAGAAGTCAGATGTTGCTCTTCGAGTAATTGCAGATCACGCACGAACTTCTGCGATGCTTATTGGAGATGGCGTAACTCCTGGAAATGAAGGACGCGGATATGTCCTTCGCCGGATGATGCGCCGAACAATTCGAAATATGAGACTTCTTGGCGTTAATGATCCGATTATGTCTGAACTAACGATCTCCGCAATTGCTGCGATGGGCCCTCAGTATCCAGAGTTGAATGCAGATCAGAAGAGAATTTTGAGCGTCTCCGTCTCTGAGGAAGAGTCATTCCTTCAGACTTTAAAGAGCGGAACACAGATATTCGATACGGCATCTGCTGCAATTAAGAAATCATCAAAGAAGGTTCTTCCCGGAGATGAAGTCTTTAAATTGCACGATACCTATGGCTTCCCCTTTGACCTCACTCTCGAAATGGCTCGAGAGGTTGGCTTAGATGTGGATGAAGATGGCTTCCGCAGATTGATGACCGAACAGCGCGATCGCGCTAAGGCTGATGCGAAAGCGAAGAAGAGTGGACATACTGATCTATCCGAATATAAGAAGATTGCCGATAAATCCGGAGCAACTTCGTTTCTGGGTTATTCAGACCTGAAATCTGAATCGAAGATTAATGGCATTCTCGTCGAGGGAATCAGCGTCGACTCTGCACAATCAGGACAAGAGATTGAAATCGTTCTCGATCGCACTCCGTTCTACGCAGAAGGGGGTGGCCAGCTAGCTGATGGCGGCAAGATCACGCTTTCAACAGGAGCAGTAATCGAGATTGATGATGTTCAAACTCCCGTAAATGGTTTATCGGTTCACCGCGGCCGAGTTCTTTCGGGTGAAGTCTCACTCGGCAGCCAAGCGCTAGCAGAGATTGATATTGAAAGACGCCATGCTATTTCAAGAGCGCATACCGCAACCCATATGGTTCATAAAGCTTTTAGAGAGTTACTTGGAGAGACTGCAACGCAAGCTGGTTCTGAGAATTCTCCTGGTCGTTTCAGATTCGATTTCCCAAGCACAGGTGCGGTCCCCGCATCAGTACTCAATGATGTTGAAGCCCGAGTTAATACTCTTCTCTTGGATAACTTAGCCGTTACAGCTGAAGTTATGACACAAGATGCCGCAAAGAAGATTGGGGCGATGGCCCTCTTCGGTGAAAAGTATGGCGACCAAGTTCGAGTTGTAAGCGTCGGAGATTGGGCCCGTGAACTCTGCGGAGGAACTCACGTTGAGCGGTCAGGTCAGCTAGGTGTTGTTAAGTTGCTCAGCGAATCATCGGTTGGTGCAGGTGTTCGCCGAGTTGAGGCTCTAGTCGGTGTAGATGCATATAAGTTTTTGGCACGAGAACACATACTTCTCAACTCACTGACCGAAATCGTCAAGGGTTCTAAGGTAGAGGAACTTCCAGAGAGAATTTCAGACCTTCTTAATCGCGTAAAAGAGATAGAGAAGGAACTTGCTCAGGTGAGATCTGTCAAAGCGATGGGTGAGATTTCGACTCTTGCAAAGAGCGCAAAAGATATCAATGGTATTTCCACGGTCACTGCCGTGCTCGCTGATGGCGTTGTTGGCGATGATTTACGAAAAATTGCACTTGATCTTAGAAACCTCACGGAAAAATCAGTAATTGCGTTGATAAGTAAAAATGACGGAAAACCAGTTTTAGTTGTTGCGGTAAGTGAGGCTGCCCGTGCGCTAGGAATCAAAGCAGGAACTCTCGTCAAAGCTGGTTCTACAGTTCTTGGTGGCGGTGGTGGTGGTAAAGATGATTTCGCTCAAGGCGGTGGAAGCGATGCGAGTAAGTCAGAAGAAGCTCTCGTTGCTATTTCAAAACTAATCTCAGGGAATTAAACCCATGAGAGGTCGCCGTATCGCCTTTGACTATGGAGATGTCCGTATCGGATTAGCAATCTGCGATCCTGATGGGATTCTCTCTACCCCAATGCCAGCGCTGAGAACGGGAGATCCGAAACTATTCTCAGATATTGCCAATCTACTCGCGGAGCATGAGCCGATAACTCTTTACGTGGGCCTGCCTATACATATGTCTGGAGTAAGTGGAGATAGCGCAGAAAAAGCAAAATCTTTTGGTAAAGAACTTAGTGAGCGCTTTGAAATCCCAGTTCATTTTATAGACGAGAGACTATCTACCGTTTCAGCACAGAGAAAATTGAAAGATGCGGGCGTTTCATCTCGAGATTCCAAGGATTTCATTGATTCAATGGCGGCTGTCTCAATATTGGAACAAGGATTATTGAGTGAAGGTTAACTTCCGTAATGAGAAAGCGAGAGTCGTGATGGCACTCGCTTTCTCTTTCTTGCTCACAATTTCTATACGAGAGATAAGAGGCGTTTCTGGATCTTCGCCTGATTTCCCATGTGGAAAATCGATGACCGGGGATGTCTCGATAGAAATCAAAGCGGGAGAGACTGGTTCTTCTATCGCTACATCTCTCTTCTCAAAAGGAGTCGTAAAGTCTTCGCAATCATTTTTCAAAGTCGCAGTGAGTGATTCTCGCTCAGAACAAATAGCGCCGGGAACTCATCAGATCCAAAGAAATATCTGTGCGCGAGATGCACTTGATCAACTTCTGGATAGCAAGCGGATAGTTGGCTTGGTGAATATCATTGAAGGAGCTTGGATTAGTGAAATTCTTCCTCAGTTGTATAAGGCTGGCTTTGCGCCCGCAGATGTTGCTAGCTCACTTAGAAGTATTAAGAAGCCAAATGGATTCACTAATACCGAGGGACTGCTCTTTCCAGCTCAGTACAGCTTTGCCAAGGGCACTTCGGCTGAAGCAGCAATTGCTTCCATGGTCGAGAACGCGAATAGCGCAATGCAGAAGGCAGGATTCTTTAGTTCTGAGTTGAAATTCTCCCCTCAACAGCTTCTGATAATTGCTTCACTACTTCAAGCTGAAGGAAATACAGGAGATTTTGGAAAGATTTCTCAAGTAATTCGTAATAGATTGAAGATTGGGATGCCGCTCCAATTTGATTCAACAGTTCACTATATAAAGAAGAGCCGTGGAAGTGTCTTCCTCAGTACGCAATCAACCCTAATTTCCTCTCCGTATAACACTTATCGAAGATATGGTCTGCCACCTGGACCAATCAATAACCCCGGTCTAGCTGCGATGCGTGCGGCAACTAATCCGACACCAGGGAGTTGGCTATATTTCATCACTGTAGCACCATTCGATACTCGCTTTACAGCGGATATAGGTCAGTTCAATGAATGGAAAATCGAATACAAGAAGAATCTACGGGCAGGAAAATTTAGGAGTTCACGATGATTAAGGGCGCAGTGCTTGGCTCGCCGATCACTCATTCGCTATCTCCTCGTTTGCACAATGCGATTTTTGACTTTTTGGGAATTGAAGGTAGCTATGAGGCTATTGAAGTAGGTTCTGGGGAGCTCTCAACATTCTTTACGACTCACGGAATTGATTTTGATTATCTTTCGCTGACAATGCCCCTTAAGGAAGAGGCGCTGACCTTAAATGTGTCTGTAGATGAAGCGACGAAGAGAATTCAATCTGCGAATACCCTTGTGAAAAGAGAGGGTTCTTGGACTTTATCAAGTACAGATGGTTCGGGTTTCTTGCAAGCTCTTTCCAGTAAAGGTTTGCAAAAATTCTCTTCAGTTCTGATTCTTGGCGCAGGAGGGACTGCTCGGGCTGTTGCTGGAGCACTTGATTCCGCGAGTGCATCGTTAACCGTACTAGGTAGATCTTCAACTCGTGAAGATGCCTTAACGCAAGCAATCAATAAGGCAGATTTTTCATATAGAAGATGGCAGCAAAATATAGATTTCGAAGAGTTCGATTTGGTAGTGAATACGACTCCCGCAGGGGCTGCTGATCTCTTGGCTGAAAGTGTTCCCCAGAAACTTACTGTGCCTCTCTTTGATGTCATCTATAAGCCTTGGCCGACTGTGCTTGCAGCTCGATGGCAAGATTCAGGTGGTGTAGTGATTAATGGCTTGGAGTTACTTCTTTATCAAGGTATTGACCAGATAGAGAAAGTTGTTGGAGCCATTCCTAATCGCGAAGATCTCGCCGCGCATCTTCGCCAGGTATTGAATTCATAAGTTATACACAGTCTCCTAAGAAAGAATTTTCCTGAGAGCTACGCTTCAATGTGGCCTTTACTATCTCTCTTCTAATCTACATAAGCCTTCAAGATCTTCGAACTCATATCATCTCCAATCGTTCCCTTATTCTGCTATCAATTTCTCTCTATCTGACCTTTGATGGGGAGATTCACCTGGTTTATGGTCTCCTCGCACTCTTCATCTTCGCAGCACTTGGATTGGTGGTAAGCATTGGGGGAGGCGATATAAAACTAATCGTGGTGCTGTTGCTATTTGGCGATGTGGCAATTTCAATTGATCGCTATCTGGCAATCTCGATGGCCGTGGGATGCTCCCATTTATTGATGAGCCATCTTAGAAATCGAAACTTCTCTGGTTATCTGGCTCTCGCCCCAACAATCTGTACGCCAATGCTTTTGAGCCTAGCTTTACGGTAAATGTGTCGCATGAAACTCTGAGTATCTGCAAGAATAGGCTCATGCGTTTTATCACCGCGGGCGAATCTCATGGACAAGCGCTCTCAGCAATCGTTGAGGGACTTCCTGCACACATCTCTATCACTACTGCGGATATCGATTTCCACCTTGCACGTCGTCGACTTGGTGTTGGTCGTGGAGCTCGACAAAATTTTGAAGCCGATAAGGTCACAATACTTGGCGGAGTACGTCTCGGTATTTCCCAAGGTGGCCCGATCTCAATCCAGGTTGGTAATAGCGAATGGCCCAAGTGGGAGAAGGTAATGTCGGCCGATCCAGTTCCACTCGATGAGATAGAGAAATTAGCGCGCAATGCTCCTCTTACACGCCCTCGTCCTGGACATGCTGATTTAGTTGGAATGCAGAAGTACGATTTCGACGATGCGCGACCAATTCTTGAGAGAGCTAGTGCTCGTGAAACTGCGGCGCGAGTTGCTCTAGGTGCAATCGCTAGGAATTTTCTGGAGCAGGCAATCGGTATCAAGATTCTTAGCCATGTTGTTTCGATTGGTTCTGTTCGTATTCCGGATGAGTTGGATCTTCCTTCTCAGGACGATATGAATCGCATTGATGAAGATCCAGTGCGTTGCGCGGATCCCGCAACAAGTGCCCGAATGATCACTGAAATTGAATCAGCACATTCAGATGGGGATACTCTCGGTGGTATTTGTGAAGTACTTGCCTACAACTTGCCTCCTGGACTCGGCTCGCACGTTCATTGGGATAGAAGACTGGATGCTCGACTAGCTGCTGCCATGATGGGAATTCAGGCAATTAAAGGCGTCGAAATTGGCGACGGATTTAGGACTGCAACGCGTCGAGGATCAATCGCGCATGATGAAATCGAACGCGATTCATCGGGAAGCATTGTTCGTCGCACCGATCGTGCTGGCGGCACTGAAGGCGGCATGTCGAATGGCGAAATTCTCCGTGTATCGATAGCTATGAAGCCGATTTCTACGGTACCTAAGGCGTTGGACACCATCGATGTCCGTTCGGGCGAGGCAGCTAAAGCAATTAACCAACGTTCCGATGTTTGTGCTGTGCCGGCTGCAGGAGTTGTAGCCGAAGCTATGGCGGCACTGGTTCTCGCAGAAGCAGTTCTTGAAAAGTTTGGTGGAGATTCGGTTCAAGAAGTTCGTCGTAATTTTGAATCGTATATCGAAAATCTCCCATTTAAGTAGGCAATCATGGCTCCTCGCGCAATATTCATAGGCCCCATGGGTTCCGGTAAAACGACTATCGGCAAAGCTGTGGCGAACTCCTTAGGTGCCACTTTCCGAGATACAGATGCAATCATTGAAGAGCTCGAAGAGATGCCTGTCTCCCAAATTTTTATTGATAAAGGGGAAGATTACTTCCGAGCTATTGAGAAGAAGGTTCTTCGAGATGAACTTCTCAGCGATGGATCTGTCCTAGCGCTAGGAGGTGGTGCCCCAATCTCGGTGGATGCACAATCAGCCCTTAAAGTTTCAGCAGCTCCTGTGGTTTATCTCGACATCTCACTTGCAAGTGTTGCACCTCGGATTGGATTTAATCGTGATCGTCCGCTGCTTCTCCAAAATCCTCGAGGTCAATGGCAAACTTTGATGGAAGCGCGCAGACCAATTTACGAATCAATTGCGAATTTTGTCATTGATGTCAATGGAAAGTCTCAGAAAGAGATTGTCTCGGAAGTTATAGGAGTTCTTTCATGAACGTTGTAACAGTTCGCGCCGAGCGCGAGTATGAGGTCCGCATCAGCGTTAACTATGAGAGTGAGTTGCGCTTACTCTCCAACAATCGAGATAAAGTTGCAATCATTTTCTCCGAAAGTATGAAGGAAGCGATTAAAGGTCTTGATTTGGGTGACTCTGAACTCTTTTACTTCCCTGTTCCTGATTCTGAGGCGGCGAAGAGCACTCAAACTCTCTTACATCTATGGGATTGGTTAGGAGCCGCTGGATTTACTCGCTCTGATCTCATCGTAGGCATTGGCGGGGGAGCGATTACCGATCTCGCCGGTTTTGCAGCTGCAACGTGGCTCAGGGGTATTGATTGGATTGCGATACCGACAACTGTTGCTGGAATGGTGGATGCCGCTGTAGGTGGAAAGACTGGGATAAATAGTGAGTATGGAAAGAATCTGATTGGTTCATTTCATTCTCCGCGTTCTGTCTTGATTGATATCAATTGGCTTACATCGCTAAGCGATCGAGATTTCGCTGCAGGATTAGCTGAAGTTGTTAAATGTGGTTTTATTCAGGATGCTGAAATTCTCAACTTGCTTGAAGGAAAATCGCTCTCAGAAGTAAGAGGAAATCTTTCCTTAACAACTGAGCTCATTGAGAGGTCTGTCAAAGTTAAAGGCGCAGTCGTCTCTACTGACTTTAAAGAGAGTTTCGAACGTGAGATTCTCAACTATGGACATACATTTGGTCATGCGGTCGAAATTGATGCAAAGTATTCGCTACGTCATGGCGAATGCGTCTCAATTGGAATGATCTTTATCGCAGAACTCTCATTTTCTTTGGGACTTATCTCGGAAGAGATTCTCAACTCCCACAAAGCAATCTTGCAAAATTTGGCCCTTCCAATTACCTATAAGGGTTCATCCTGGGAAGTGCTACTTGGACACATGCGCCTGGATAAGAAATCAAGAGGCAATACCCTTCGTTTTGTTGTGCTCGATGGAATCGGCAAGACACAGAGAGTTGAAGGTCCTGATGAAGGCGCCTTACTAACTGCATATGAGAAGGTATGTTCATGAAGGTATTGGTTCTTAACGGTCCTAATCTCGGACGACTCGATATTCGCGACTCATCAATCTATGGCGATATGACTTACCCAAACCTGGTCAACCATATTGAGAGCGCTGCTAAGAGCCATGGCTTTGAAGCTGATGTTCGTCAGAGCAACGATGAGGCTGAGATAATTGGTTGGCTCCATGAGGCCGCAGATTCAAATACTCCAGTCATTATCAATCCAGCTGCTTTTACACACTATTCATATGCCATTCGCGATGCGGCTGAATTAGTTAAGGCTCCGTTGATTGAAGTACACCTCTCTAACCCGTTGTCTCGTGAGGAATTTCGACACACTTCAGTGATTTCAGGTGTTGCTAATGGAACGATTGGTGGCTTCGGTCCAAACTCATATGTTTTGGCGCTGATTGCTCTCAAGGCTCTCATCTCTTAAATTGATGTAGCGGCTTAATTTGATGAGGTAAACTTTCCTCATAGCGCCCTTCGAAGTACGAGGGCATTGAACTGGAGTTATTGTGGCAACAACGAATGATCTAAAAAACGGTATGACGCTCGATATCGAGGGTCAGCTCTGGACCGTTGTTGAATTCCAACACGTAAAGCCAGGAAAAGGTCCGGCTTTCGTACGCACCAAGCTTAAGCAAGTTATGACAGGTAAAGTTGTAGATAAGACTTTTAACGCTGGCGTAAAGATCGAAGTTGCGATACTCGAGAAGCGCGAAATGAACTTCCTGTACAAGGAAGGCGATGATTTTGTATTTATGGATAATGTAAATTTTGATCAGATGAATATTTCAGCTGCAACTGTTGGAGATGCCGCAAATTACATGCTTGAAAATACAGAGGCAATTGTTGCTATCCACGAAGGAAATCCTCTCTACCTCGAACTACCTGCATCAGTTCCTTTGAAGATAACTTATACAGAACCTGGGCTTCAAGGAGATCGTTCATCCGGTGGTACAAAGCCTGCAACTGTGGAGACTGGAATTCAGATTCAAGTACCACTCTTTATCAAACAAGATGAAGTGGTCCTCGTTGATACTCGAGATGGTTCGTATCAAGGCCGCGCCAACTAGTGTCAGCACGCAGTAAAGCCCGCAAACAAGCGCTCGACTTACTGTACGAAGCAGATATTCGTGGGGCATCTGCATTGGATCTGTTGCAGTCTCGGGATGTTGTAGAAGAGGGTCCGGATGCGCGCCCAATACGTGAATTCACTAAAGAGTTAATTTCTGGGATTTCAGCTAATACCCGCAAGATTGATGAACTTATTACTACCTATGCTCAAGGGTGGGATATGGATCGTCTTCCAGCGGTAGATCGAAATATCCTACGGCTAGCAATCTATGAAATCGTCTGGTCAACAGAGCTGGCTGACGGTATTGCAATTGATGAGGCGCTCACCCTAGCTAAAGAGCTATCGACAGATGAATCTGCAGGGTATATCCATGGAGTTCTTGGAAAGATATCTTCCATCAAGGAGAGCATTCCGATTTAACGGATTTTCTTCTGGAGCAAGATTCCAGAAGTAGCCAACCATTCGAGTATTTCCGCCTTCTCCATCGTAAGAAGGAGCGAGATTATTCCTAAATCGCTCTCTCGAAGAGTGATGATTTCACCGTTCCAATCTTGCCTATCCTCAAGGATTCTCCGCAGTAGTTGTGAAAGTAGAAATCGTCTCTCTCCTTCACTTTCAGCGTGACCAATTCGCTGAAGCGCCCGAATGTCGAGCATGAGACGTGGAACGCTCGTCGTAACTGAAGGAGTCTTTTCGCTCACAATCTCTGCAACAGGAATGTTATAAATTTTCGCTATCTCGATCGCTCGCTTGATGGTGAGATTTCTTGATCCTCGTTCGTAGGATCCAAGGACGACAGCCTTTAAGGAACCATGGCTGAGAGATTCGACCTCGTTGAGTGAGAGCGATCGTGAGCGGCGAATGGACCTCAAGCGCGAGCCCACCTGGGCGGGGGTGATTTCTGTATACATCTAACAACGGTAGTTGAGCTTGGGATACACGCACTCGAGATATCCACAGAAGGTGGGCGGGACTGCTAATATTCGCCAACATCCTTTAACGACCCGTCCTGAGAGGCGGGGAAGGAGATTTACATGAGTCTTGCCCTGCCTGCGCCAGATATTGGCCGCGCTATTACGCGCATCTCCCACGAAATCATCGAGGGTAATTCAGGTTCAAAAAATATTACTCTCTTAGGTATTCCTACGCGCGGTGCGCATTTGGCACTTCGAATTGCTGAATGTATTCGCACCATCGATGGCGCTGATGTCCAAGTGGGTACCCTCGATATAACGCTACATAGAGATGACCTTCGTCTTCGCCCACCTAAAGCTCTCATGCCAACGGTAGTTCCACCGTTAGGTATCGAAGGTAGAGATGTAGTTCTCGTCGACGATGTTCTCTTTTCTGGTCGGACAATCAGAGCGGCTCTAGATGCGCTCGGCGAAATTGGTCGACCACGCACCGTTCAACTCGCAGTTCTTGTTGATAGAGGCCATAGAGAACTACCTATTCGCGCAGATTACGTTGGCAAGAATCTCCCGACATCATCAGATCAGATTGTTAAAGTGCATCTAGCTGAGCTAGATGGCATTGATGAAGTGTTAATCGAAGAAGGAGTCCGATCATGAGACATCTTCTCTCTATCGCCGACATCAGCAAGATAGAAGCCACAAATATTCTTGATACGGCGGAACTTCTATCCAGAGCTTCAGATGGACCAATGAAAAAATTGCCTACATTACGCGGAAAGACGATCGTTAATCTCTTTGCCGAGGATTCAACCCGTACGAGAATCTCTTTCGAGGCTGCAGCGAAGCGGTTATCTGCTGATGTCATTAATTTTTCGGCGAAGGGATCGAGTGTAAGTAAAGGGGAGTCCTTAAAGGACACCGCACAGACTCTTCAAGCCATGGGGGCAGATGCGGTAATCATCCGTCACAATGCATCTGGTGCTGCACACACTCTCGCAGCCAATCAATGGATGTCTGGTTCAGTTATCAATGCCGGCGACGGAACCCATGAACATCCAAGTCAGGCACTTCTCGACGCATTCACAATCCGTAAGCATTTAGGTCATGGTGCGGAGGATTTATCTGGCTTGCACATTGCAATAGTTGGAGACGTTCTGCATTCTCGAGTAGCTCGATCTAATGTTTTACTTCTTACAAAACTGGGGGCGACCGTAACCCTGGTAGCCCCTCCAACTTTACTCCCCGTCGGAGTGGAGACATGGCCAGTAAATATTTCTTACAGTCTAGATAATGTGATTGAAAGTGTTGACGCAGTCATGATGCTTCGACTCCAATTGGAACGAATGTCGGAAATTTTCTTTCCTAATGCTCGTGAATACTCGCGATATTTTGCGCTCAATTCTGATCGAGTGAAAATGATGAAACAAAAAGCCATCATTATGCATCCAGGTCCTATGAATCGAGGGCTAGAAATTACAGCCGAATCTGCCGACAGCGCACGTTCAGTGATTCTTGATCAAGTGAAGAATGGCGTCAGTGTTCGAATGGCAATTCTCTATTTACTACTAGCAGGCGCTGCGCCAATTGGAGATTTACTATGAGTTCTAAATTTCTCGTAAAAGGCGGAAAGCTCTCTAGCGGAGAGACCGCTGATCTTGCAATCGTCGATGGTGTGATTACCGCAGTTGGCGTCAATCTCTCTCTTGATGGCGCCCAAGAAGTTGATGCGAAAAATTCGGTCGTCATCCCTGGGTTGGTAGATCTACATACTCACTTGCGCGAACCCGGTAAGGAGGATGCCGAGACCGTACTGTCAGGATCGCAAGCGGCAGCAAAAGGCGGATATGTCGCAGTAAGTGCGATGGCAAATACTTCACCCGTTGCAGATACTGCAGGTGTTGTCGAGCAAGTATTTAGATTGGGACGTGAAGCTGGACTCGTCGATGTCTTCCCGATTGGCGCCGTAACTAAGGGACTTGTCGGAGAAGAGCTCGCGGACATCGGAGCGATGGCTGATTCTCAAGCCAAAGTTCGAGTATTTAGTGATGATGGAAATTGCGTATTTGATCCTTTGGTTATGCGACGCGCGCTCGAGTATGTGAAGAAGTTCGACGGAGTTATTGCACAGCACGCTCAAGAACCTCGACTCACTGTTGGTTCGCAGATGAATGAAGGATTTGTCTCATCACAACTTGGCCTAAAGGGCTGGCCCGCGATCGCTGAAGAGGCAATTATCGCTAGAGATATTCTCTTGGCCGATCACGTCCAATCACGACTTCATATTTGTCATGTTACAACTGCTGGTGGAGTCGAAATAATTCGTTGGGCAAAGTTACGTGGGATGCAGGTGACTGCTGAGGTTACGCCTCATCACCTAATTCTTACCGATGAATTAGCGCGCAGCTACAACCCCATCTTTAAAGTTAATCCACCGCTACGTGCTGAATCTGATGTTATGGCTCTGCGCGAGGCTTTAGCTGATGGAACGATTGATATTGTTGCAACTGATCATGCTCCTCATGCTGCGGAAAGCAAGGAGTGCGAATGGCAAGAAGCAGCCTTTGGAATGTTGGGTCTCGAGACTGCGCTCTCAATCGTTAACCAGACGATGGTTCAGACCGGACTCCTCTCTTGGGACCAAGTTGTGGATCGAATGAGCAGCAAGCCTGCAGAAATCGGGCGGTATGGCAATCATGGTAAGAAAATCGAAGTAGGAGCACCTGCCCACCTGACTGTGATAAATCCGACCGCAGTTAATAGGGTCGATCGTGACCGAGTTGCTTCTCGGAGCAGGAATACTCCGTTCCATGGAATGGAGTTACAAGGATTGGTTACCGCGACAATCTATCGCGGAGAGCTCACTTTTAAGGCGGTTCAGTCATGAGTAAAGCATTCTTTGTTCTCGATGATGGTCGCATTTTTGAAGGGAAACCTTGGGCTGCAACTGGAAAAACCTTTGGAGAAGCTGTCTTTCAGACCGGGATGACTGGCTACCAGGAGACACTTACTGACCCTTCTTATCATAAGCAGGTTGTCGTGATGACGGCTCCCCATATTGGAAATACTGGAGTTAACAAGTTTGATAATGAATCAAAGAAGTATTGGGTGGCAGGATTTGTAGTTCGCAACCCATCTTCGATTACTAGCAACTGGCGAAGTGAAGGTGACCTTGAGTCTGAGCTCATTTCTCAGGGAATCGTGGGAATTCAAGGGGTAGACAGTCGCGCTATTACTCGACATTTGCGCGATCGCGGCGCAATGCGAGTTGGAATCTTCTCTGGTGAAGAACTTACTCGCGAAGAAATGGTCGTAGAAGTTCGTAAACAACCACTCATGTCTGGCGCCAATCTTGTAGATGATGTTTCAACTTCTAAAACATACGTGGTTCCAGCGATAGGTGAAAAGCGATTCACCGTTGCAGCCATTGATCTTGGAATAAAGGCTGCTACGCCACGTCTGATGGCCGAACGCGGAATTGAAGTTCATGTAATGCCTCATAACTCGACCTTGGCAGAAATTGAAGCAATTAGACCAGATGGAGTTTTCCTATCGAATGGCCCCGGTGATCCTGCAACGATGACCACCACTATTGATCTTGTCCGCGAAATTCTAGGAGAAGAGATTCCGGTCTTCGGTATCTGTTTTGGGCATCAGATTCTTGGAAGAGCCTTAGGCTTTGAAACTTATAAATTGCAATTTGGCCACAGAGGAATTAATCAACCTGTCATAGATAAGCGAAATGGCAAAGTAGAGATCACAGCGCACAATCATGGTTTTGCTCTTAAGGCACCAACAGATGCAGGATTCACAACAGTCTTTGGCCCGGGACAAGTCACTCATCTCTGCCTCAATGATGGCGTGGTTGAAGGAATTGAACTTCTGGAACGAGGAGCATTTAGCGTTCAATATCATCCAGAAGCTGCAGCGGGGCCTCATGATGCCTCTTACCTCTTTGATCAATTTGTTGAGATGATGCAGAAGTACCCACGAATGGCGGTGACAAAGTAATGTCACGTGACTTAGATATTAAGAGCGTTCTAGTAATTGGTTCTGGTCCGATTGTTATTGGTCAGGCATGTGAATTCGATTATTCAGGAACTCAGGCCTGTCGAGTTCTTCGTGCCGAAGGAATTAGAGTCATTCTCGTTAACTCAAATCCAGCAACGATCATGACTGACCCGGAGTTTGCAGATGCCACATATATCGAACCAATTACTCCGGAATTCATCGAGCGAATAATTGCTAAGGAGAGACCAGATGCAGTGCTTGCAACTCTCGGAGGGCAAACTGCGCTCAATGCAGCCATCGGTCTTTATGAAGCTGGAACTCTCGATAAATACAATGTAAAGCTCATCGGAGCAGATGTTGCAGCTATCGAAAGAGGCGAGAATCGGGAACTCTTTCGAGCAATCGTTGAGAAAGTTGGGGGAGAGTCAGCGAAATCAATTATTTGCCACACAATGGATGAAGTTCTCCTCGCTGCGGCGAACCTGAACTTTCCTTGTGTGATTCGTCCTTCATTTACGATGGGTGGCCTGGGGTCGGGAATTGCCTTCGATGAGCAGACTCTTCGTCAAATAGCAGGTGCGGGTCTACGACATAGTCCAACGTCAGAAGTACTTATCGAAGAGTCAATTATTGGGTGGAAAGAGTATGAACTTGAAGTAATGCGCGACAAGGTTGATAACGTCGTGATTGTCTGCAGCATTGAAAATATTGATCCGATGGGTGTCCATACCGGGGATTCAATCACTGTGGCTCCCGCTCTTACTCTGACCGATGTGGAGTATCAGAAGCTTCGCAATCTTTCGATCGATATTATCCGTGAAGTTGGGGTAGATACGGGTGGTTGCAATATCCAATTTGCCGTAAATCCTGATAACGGTCGTATCATCGTGATTGAGATGAATCCGCGAGTATCGCGTTCCAGTGCGCTTGCATCAAAGGCGACGGGGTTTCCAATCGCGAAAATTGCTACAAAACTCGCCATTGGCTACACCCTTGATGAGATCAAGAATGACATCACCCAAGTAACACCAGCATCCTTTGAACCAACTCTTGATTACATTGTCGTGAAAGCTCCGCGCTTTGCCTTCGAAAAGTTTCAAGATGCAGATCCACGTTTAACTACAACGATGAAGAGCGTGGGTGAGGCGATGGCGATAGGCCGTTCGTTCCCAGAAGCGCTCATGAAGGCTTTTCGTTCCCTTGAGCGGAAAGAAGCGATTTTCTCCTTTCCGAGAGATTTTGCACCAACACTTAAGGCTTCACTTCTTGAATCCATGAAGATCCCTACAGAGTATCGCTTGCAACAGGTACAGCTTGCGATGTGGGCGGGAGCTACAAGTGAAGAGGTTTATTCTTCAACGAAGATCGATCGTTGGTTCTTACAACAGATCGCAACAATAAATGAGACTGCCAGAGAGATTGCTCTGCCAGGAGAGCTCAACGAGGAGATTTTGCGTACAGCAAAGTCGATGGGGTTCTCAGATCTTCAGATCGCAAGATTGCGTGGGTTAGCCGAGGAAGATGTCCGTAAGGTTCGTCAACATCTTAGCGTTCGACCTGTCTATAAGACTGTTGATACATGTGCAGCGGAATTTGAAGCTTTTACTCCCTACCACTATTCAAGTTATGAAGAAGAGACCGAAGTTCGTGCTCGCACCAAACCTGCAGTAATAATCCTCGGTAGTGGACCAAACCGAATAGGCCAAGGAATTGAATTTGATTACTCGTGTGTGCACGCTTCTTTCACCTTGCGTGATGCGGGTTTTGAAACTGTCATGATTAATTGCAATCCAGAAACAGTTTCAACCGATTACGACACCAGTGATCGTCTCTACTTTGAGCCTTTGACTCTCGAAGATGTTCTGGAAGTCGTCCATGCCGAGACTCTCGCTGGACCGGTGCTTGGAGTTATCACTCAACTAGGCGGACAAACTCCGCTTGGTTTAGCTGCTGGTCTCAAAGCTGCTGGAGTAACAATTCTTGGAACTAGTCCAGATGCGATTAACTTGGCAGAGGAACGCGGTGCATTCGGTGCTGTATTGAAGGAACAAGGTCTGACGGCGCCTGAATTTGGAATGGCCTCTTCGGAGATGGAAGCACTTTCTATTGCCCAACGCATTGGCTATCCAGTATTAGTTCGTCCAAGCTTCGTCCTCGGTGGGCGCGGCATGGAGATTGTTTACGACGATCAGGCACTCGCGGGTTTTATTTCCCGTGCAACAGATATAACGCCAGATCATCCAGTACTCGTCGATAGATTCTTAGATTCAGCTATTGAACTAGATGTTGATGCGTTGTATGACGGATCTGATTTATTACTCGGCGGAATTATGGAACATATCGAAGAGGCTGGGATTCACTCCGGCGATAGCGCCTGTGTTCTACCCGCAATGACTATTAATGAGCATCAACGTAGCGCGATCCGAGATGCTACTCTGAAAATTGCACAAGGGGTCGGAGTAAGAGGATTAATCAATATTCAATTCGCAATGGCTGAGAACATTCTCTATGTATTGGAAGCTAATCCACGTGCATCTCGAACAGTACCTTTTGTTAGCAAAGCAACCGGTGTTCCTATGGCTAAGGCGGCCGCTCGTATCTCTCTCGGTTCATCGATTGCAGAATTAAGAGCCGAGGGTCTACTTCCGGCAACAGGTGATGCGATTGCTAAGGGAGTAAGCGTTAAAGAAGCGGTTCTTCCATGGAATCGCTTTAGGCGCGCAGATGGTCGAGGCGTAGATGCAGTTTTGGGACCTGAGATGCGCTCAACAGGTGAAGTAATGGGTATCGCGGATAATTTTGGTGAAGCCTATGCAAAATCTCAGATAAGTTCTTTCGGGCCTTTGCCAAAATCTGGAACTGTCTTTATCTCTTTGGCCGATAAAGATAAAGCATCAGGAATCACCCCTGCACGTGAATTAATTGAGCTTGGATTTAGAGTCTTAGCCACAGATGGAACTGCAAAACTTCTCCTTGAAAACGGGATCGCAACTGTTGTCGTACGAAAGAATTCTCAAGGAACAGGACCGCTGGGTGAGAAAACTATTGTCGAAATGCTCAATGGCGGAGATATTGACCTGGTGATTAATACCCCAGTAGGTCGAGGCACCCGCGCCGATGGGTGGGCTATCCGCACTGCATCTGTTCAGAGGTCAATTCCGATCATCACAACCACTGCAGGATTTAGTGCGGCCGTCGAGGGAATCAAAGAACTTCAACGAGGCGATATGGGCGTTACACCAATACAAGAATGGTTGAAGCGCTGATGAGTTCTATTAACCGCAATGCTGCGCAACAGATGGCAACGATACTTTCTAATAAGCGAGTAGGTTCATACCATCAAATACTTATTAGCGTTGGGGACCTCGTAAAAACTTGTCGTCCGGGAAACTTCGTTGCAATTTCTGTTGGTGGAGACTCTTCTCGAATGGTTCTGCGTCGCGCTTTTGCGATTTCCAGAACCACCGACAGTTCTCAATATGGCGGAACAATGGAGCTGATCGTGGCACCTCATGGTTCAGGTTCTAAGTGGCTCTGCTCGCTGCCTGAAGGAAGTGATATCGATATTGTTGCACCACTTGGGACCGGCTTCGGAATACCGACCGAACCGATTAACGCCCTTCTCATTGGTGGCGGATATGGCTCAGCTCCCTTATTTGGTCTCGCCGATGTGTTAAAACTCCGTAACTGCAAGGTAGATATGTTGCTAGGAGCAAGCGTTGGATCAAAAATTTATGCACCTCTTGAAGGTAAGCGCTCAGTGAATTCACTCAAGATTTACACTGAAGATGGATCTATGGGCGAGAAAGGCAGAGTTACAGAGTCACTTCTTGAAATTATAAAGAATCGAAATATTGACGTTATCTATTCGTGTGGACCTATGGGCATGTTACGAGCCATTACTGAATTAGTCGCTGAAACCGATGTAATCCATCAATGCGCAGTTGAAGAATCAATGGCGTGTGGAATCGGTATCTGTATGACATGTGTTCTTCCCGTTATCGGTGATGATGGTTCAGTCTCCATGCTTCGCTCATGTATTGATGGCCCAGTCATGGATGGCTCTCGCGTGAAGTGGGATCTAGTCGGACAAGTACCAGAGGCACAGCAATGAGTATTCCAGTGGATATGTCGACCACACTTGGGAATGCTTGGTTTCCTTCGCCAGTATTTACCGCCAGTGGTTGTGCAAGTAGTGGCAAGGAGTTAGCGCAATTCTTCCCTCTCAATAGCATTGGTGCTGTTGTCACGAAATCTGTAATGAGTAAGCCACGTCATGGTCGCCCTACACCGCGCATGGCGGAGACACCTTCAGGAATGCTCAACTCCATCGGTCTTCAGGGGCCGGGGATTGATTCATTTCTTGCCAACGATGTTCCGTGGCTTCTCGAGCAGAAAGCAAGGGTTATTGTTTCCATCGCCGGTGAAACTATTGAAGAGTATTCAACTCTTGCCCGAAAGTTGAGATCCGTCTCTGGTTTGAGCGCAGTAGAAGTAAATATCTCTTGTCCTAATGTTGAAAACCGTGGTTTGGTATTCGCTTGCGACCCAGATGCCTCTCGCAGAGTTATTGATGGAGTTCGTAAAACTATTGGGGGAGAGCTACCAATTATTGCCAAACTGAGTCCTGATGTAACAAATCTTCCTGAGATTGCCCGCGGGGTAGTTGAAGCTGGCGCCGATTCTCTTGCTCTTATAAACACCGTTCTTGGAATGGTAATTAATCTCGATACGATGAAACCCCATCTGGGTGGAAAAACCGGTGGGTTGTCAGGACCAGCAATTCGTCCGGTGGCTGTCCGAGCTATTTATCAAGTACATGCTGCCCTTCCATCAACACCGATACTTGGAATGGGTGGCGTTTCATCCGGTCGCGACGCGCTCGAATTAATTCTTGCGGGAGCTTCAGGAGTATCTATCGGGACAGCCAGTTTTGGAAACCCTACTGCGCTGATAAAGATTCAAAATGAATTGAGAGATTTACTTGCTGCACGTGGATTTGCAACGCTCAAGGATGCTGTCGGTTACGCACATAGGGATGAGATCTAATGAAAGCGCCAATAATTCTAGCTGTTGATACATCAGATCTAGATACGGCTAAACGATGGGTAGAGGCGACCTATGAAAGTGTCTCTGTTTATAAGTTAGGTCTCGAATTTTTTCTTAACTTTGGACAGGAGGGTGTTGCCGCAATTCAAGGCGTCACGGATTCAGATATTTTCCTCGATCTCAAGCTTCACGATATTCCTCATACCGTTGCAGGAGCAGCTTCAGCGATTACATCAATTTCACCTCGATTTCTAACCGTGCACTCTTCGGGTGGAAAGGAGATGGTTGCCGCAGCAGTCAAGGCGTTACCAGGAACGTCTATTACCGCGGTAACAATTCTTACTTCACTGTCTGAGGAAGACCTCTTTGAAATTGGTTACGCAAACAAGGCGCTTGAAAGCGCAGTTGCTCTCGCAAAACTTTCTGTCGACGCCGGAGCAAAAGCGATCGTATGTTCACCGCTAGAGATAGCAGCAATTCGATCAGCGGTAGGTCCTGATATTGAGATCATCACCCCTGGCGTGCGCCCGCACTCCGAATCTAAAGGCGATGATCAGAAGCGAACAATGACCCCGGTAGATGCTATTGCTGCCGGTGCATCACTTCTCGTCATTGGAAGACCAATTACCAGCGCTTGGAAAGAGGGCGCAGTAGCAATGTCAGAGCGAGCTCGGGCTATTGCAGATGAGATTCTCAAGTAAATTACTCTTATGGGCCTTCCTCCAACGCTAACTCCTGAGGCGCGAAGTGCTGCCTTGGAGAAGGCGAAGCACTCCAGGAAGCGAAGAGCTCTAATTAAGGAACAGGTTAAGAACGGCAAGTTAAGTATCGCTCAAGTTTTGGACCTCGCAAAGAGCGATGAAGTTATCGCGAAGATGCGCGTGTTAGAGCTCCTTGAGTCTAAGGCGGGAGTAGGAAAGATCAGGGGAGCAGCACTTCTTGATAAGTTAAACATTTCGCGAACAAGACGAATTCAAGGTCTTGGGCGATTACAGATTGAAGAAATTCTGAAGGAATTCCCATCTCTGACTTCGGCGATTCGTGGCAGATTAGTTGTTCTCTCAGGTCCAGGTGGAGTCGGAAAGAGTACGGTTGCAAAAGAACTTAAGCGCTCTTCTCCTTTTCTGGTAAGTATCTCTGCCACAACCAGAGCTCCACGTTTTAATGAGGTTGATGGCGTTGATTATCACTTCTTATCTAACGAGGATTTTGAAAAGTCTGTTAAACGCAATGAGTTCTTAGAGTGGGCAGAGTTTGCTGGGAATAAGTACGGAACCCCTTCAGCTCCAGTAGTTAAAGCAATTGAAGAGGGACATAGCGTTCTTCTAGAAATTGAGATCAGTGGGGCAAAACAAGTGAAGAAGAAGATGCCCGAGGCAATCTTGGTATTCCTAGAACCACCGACTTGGGAGGAGCTAGTCTCTCGACTAGAAGGCAGAGGCACTGACAGTGAAGAACGCCGTGCAGCCCGCCTCGCCTTGGCCCAGGAGGAGATGGCCGCCGCCTCATTCTTCGATAAAGTGGTGGTCAATGACCAGGTCGAGAAGGTTGTCGCAAGGCTGATAGACTTCACCTCTGCTTAATTGGCAACAAATATTTGGGAGTAATTAATGAGCGCTCATATGGATGGAATCACAAACCCACCTATCGATGAACTTCTTGATAAGGCCGGTTCAAAGTACAGCCTCGTTCTCTATGCTGCTAAGCGTGCTCGCCAAATCAATGCTTATTACTCACAGCTCGGTGAAGGCCTACTTGAATATGTAGGACCACTAGTAGATACCCATGTTCATGAGAAGCCACTGTCAATCGCGCTCCGTGAGATCAATGAGGGTCTACTCACCATCGAGAATCTCGAACCAACTGCGTAACTCTCAAGAGTTTTAACAATGCAGGTTAAAAGCCGGGAGATAATTCTCGGTGTCGGCGGTGGAATAGCAGCCTATAAATCCTGTGATTTATTGCGGCGCTTGCTTGATCTAGGTCATCACGTAACAGTTGTTCCGACACCTTCAAGTTTGAATTTTGTGGGCAAGGCAACGTGGGAAGCACTCTCTGGCAGAAGTGTTACGACTGAGGTCTTTGAGAGCGTTGAAGAAGTGCGCCACATTTCACTCGCTAAGAATTCCGACTTCGTCGTTATTTCACCGGCCACTGCCGATTTGATTGCAAGGCTCGCTGCCGGTAGAGCAGATGATCTTCTAACTAATGTGGTTCTGGCATCAACATCTGAAATTCTTTTAGTTCCAGCGATGCATCCTCAGATGTGGAGTAACCCTGCGACCTTAGCCAATGTGGAAACTCTTCGCAGCAGGGGAGTTCACATAATGGAGCCAGAGGTTGGTTCGCTCACAAGCGGAGATATTGGAAAAGGTCGCTTGCCAGATACTCAACAGATTATCAATCAAATCCAGATGCTCTTAATTTCATCTAATGACTTATCAGGTAAAAAAGTTTTGGTTACAGCTGGCGGTACTCGCGAACCCATTGACCCAGTTCGCTTCATCGGTAATCGCTCATCTGGAAAGCAGGGCTACGCCATCGCTCGTGAAGCAGCGCGAAGAGGCGCCAAGGTCTCGTTGATCGCTGCGAACTCACAACTTGCAGATATTGAAGGTGTAGAGATAATCCATGTCGAAACTGCTCAAGAAATGTTGAGCGCCGTGGAGATGCGATTTAGTGACTGTGATGCACTTTTTATGAGTGCAGCTGTAGCTGACGCAAGACCAATAGATTCTAAATCTGAGAAAATAAGGAAGAGTGAGTATCAAAGTATTGAATTGGTTGAGAATGCCGATATTCTCAAATCGATTTCAGATAAGAAGAAGAACCAAGTGATCATCGCCTTTGCCGCAGAGACAAGTCATGATCGTGCGTCGGCTTTGGCGAAACTCGAGAGCAAGGGTGCCGATATTCTCTATCTCAACGACATCTCTGCCGGGGATATCTTTAATAGCGAGACAACATACGGCGAAATCTTCAAGAGGGATGGAAGCTCGATCAAAGTGGCGAAGACCACGAAAGACACGCTGGCTAGAGAACTACTTAGTACAGCCCTTATTCAGTTAGGTTAACCCAATGTCAAAGCGCCTATTTACTTCAGAATCTGTGACCGAGGGTCATCCAGATAAAATTGCAGATCAGATCTCCGATGCGATTCTAGATTCGCTCTTGGAGCAAGACCCAACAAGTCGTGTTGCAGTTGAAACTCTTATCACCACTGGACAAGTCCATGTTGCTGGGGAAGTTACGACTAATGGATATGCAGATGTAATGGGAATCGTACGAGATACCGTTATCGGAATTGGTTATGACTCTTCTGTAAAGGGATTTGATGGCAATAGCTGTGGCGTCTCAATCTCAATCGGTCAGCAATCACCAGATATCGCCCAAGGTGTAGATGATGCCTTTGAGCATAGAGTTGCATCAGCTGTAGATCCACTCGATCTACAAGGAGCAGGCGATCAAGGCTTGATGTTTGGCTATGCATGCGATGACACTAAAGAACTTATGCCTCTTCCAATTTGGTTGGCACATGAGTTAGCTCAGCAACTTTCAAAGGTTCGTAAATCTGGAGCCCTTGGGTATCTTCGTCCTGACGGAAAGACTCAAGTAACTATCGAATACGATGGCGATAAAGCGATTGCACTCGATACTGTTGTTATCTCTAGCCAGCATGCAGAGGAAGTTGATGTCGTAAAGAAGTTAACTCCTGAAATCATCGCTCAAGTTATTGATCCTGTACTTTCAAAGATAGATCTTCCGCGTAAAGATATGCGTGTTCTTATCAACCCGACTGGTCGATTCGTTATCGGTGGGCCAATGGGAGATGCTGGCCTTACTGGACGAAAGATCATCGTTGATACCTATGGTGGAATGGCTCGCCATGGTGGAGGAGCATTCTCAGGCAAAGATCCTTCGAAGGTCGATCGTTCAGCGGCATATGCAATGCGCTGGGTCGCCAAAAATGTTGTCGCGGCAGGTTTAGCCAAGCGCTGTGAAGTTCAAGTGGCATATGCAATTGGAAAGGCGCAGCCAGTTGGAGTATTCGTAGAAACTTTTGGAACCGAAACAGTTCCAGTTCAGAAGATTCAAGATGCAGTTACAACTGTATTCGATCTTCGTCCTGCTGCGATTATTCGCGACCTTGATTTGAAGCGTCCTATTTATCAGGAGACAGCAGCTTACGGTCACTTCGGTCGCGAATTACCTAACTTCACTTGGGAGCGAACAGATAGAGTCTCTGCACTTCAAGCTGCAGTTAAATAACTCGTAGAGTTAACACTTGACATGAAGCCGCTTCGACTTAAGGCTGAAGTAGCGAAGAGAGAGTCTCTCAAATCTGAACAGTCGGGATTTGTAGCAAGTATTCAAGTTGATACGGGTGTCTATCATTTAGACCAGCCCTACGATTATTCGATTCCCGAAGAAATTCTCGATCAAGTTGCTACTGGTATCCGAGTTCAAATCCCATTCGGTGCTCGAGAGGTTGAGGGTCTTGTCCTTGCAGTATCTAAAGTCTCTGAGATGGGTGGCCTAAAAGCCATCTCTAAAGTGCTATCCCCAATATCGGTTGCCTCAAGCACCTCTTTAGCCTTAATCATCGAAGTTGCAAAGGCGTGGGCTTCAAATCCTTATGATCTTATTCGTTCTGCGATTCCGCCACGGGTTGCATCGGTTGATAAGGAGAGCTGGCCATCCATTCTCATCAATCCTGCTTTGACTAAGGGGCGTCGAGAATTTCTTCAGCTTCCATCACATAGGAATCCCTTTGAGGCGCTCTCTGATCTGATAAGCAAGAGGAGTACCAGGGTGAGTACACTCATAATTTTTCCTGACTCTCGTTCAATCTCTCGTTTTCTTGCCCTGCACCCAGAAGCAATTGTTATTGATTCTTCTTTAGACAGGACTGAGCGTTATCGAAACTTTCTTCGTGCGAAATACTCAGCGGGTAATCTGATTATCGGCACAAGAAGTGCAATCTTTTCTGATATTCCAGATCTCGCACAAGTAATCGTCTTTGATGAAGGCTCAGAACATCTCTTCGAACAGAGATCTCCCGGCTGGAATGCTCGAGATGTCGCACTTATTCGAGCCCGAATACAGGAGATTGATTTCTTTACGGTCGGTTTTGCACCCAGCGCGGAAATAGCCCGACAAATCGAATCTGGCGAGATTAAGTTTCGAGCTTCAAAGAGTCGAGTAAATGTTGAGAGTTATCAACAGGATTTTCAGGAACTTCTTCCAGGAAGGATTATTCCTGCGATTCGTAGCGCACTCAAGAATGGCCCCGTTCTCTTTCTGGCTTCAAGAAAGGGATACTCTCAAGCAATTTCCTGCTCGAGGTGTAGAAATCTCTCACTCTGCTCTTGTGGCGCACGATTACTCAAGAGAACAGCTACTTCACCAATCGAGTGTTCACTGTGTGATGAAAAGTATCCAGATTGGATTTGCACTTGGTGCTCAAGTAAGACTCCTTATCTTCTTTCTCGTGGGACAACGAGATATGCCCAAGAGATTGGAAGGGCTTTTCCTGGAGTTCAGGTAACACTCTCAGAAGGTGAAGCAATTCTCGATGACTTCTCACTCGCGCAAGGTCTCGTGATAGCAACTCCCGGAAGTGCTCCATTTGTACGTGGGGGATATTCGGCAGTCGTTGTACTTGATGCTGATGCACTACTGAATGAATCCGATCTTAAATCGCTAGAGAGAGCACAACAGTTAATCTTTTCTCAAGCAAGTTTCCTCTCCAAAGATGGGAAGTTAATTCTGGTAATTTCTCACTCGAGTCCAATCATTGGAGCACTGGCGGCCTGGAAGCCGAGCCTTCTTGCACATAGGGAACTTGAAGAGAGAAGAGAGACAGAACTTCCGCCTTATGCAAAGGCTGTATCAGTCGATGTTGCAGCGAGTGAAGCTCAATTACTTATTCGTGGTTTTCAGGCGGCGAAAAATGATGGACGATTGCCCGAAGCGCTGCGCATTCTTGGCCCTATCCAGCTAAAGGGTGAGATGCAGAGGATTCTCTTATTAGGACCACTAGAAGAGGCCCAATCAATGGTAGATCTGATGCATGAGTATCAACGGCGCAGGAGTGCATCCAAGAAGAGTTTGCTTGCAATGCGTATAGATCCGTATTCAATCACCAAGTAGGTAAGATAAGCCCATGACTGTGCAACCAATACGACATTTCGGTGATCCCGTATTAGTGACCCCTGCACAGCCTGTGATTGATTTCGATAAAGAGTTACGAGTATTGGTCAAGGATTTAACTGAGACGATGCTTGAAGCTCCAGGCGCAGGACTCGCTGCTCCTCAGATTGGCGTGCCGCTCAGAGTCTTTGTCTGGGATGTCGATGAAGCTATCGGTCATTTGATTAATCCAACGCTTGAACTCAGTTCTGAACAACAAGAGGGGGATGAAGGGTGCTTAAGTTTCCCTGATCTGATCTACCCGACCCCTCGTGCTTTTCGAGCAGTTGCCAAAGGTTTTACGATGCACGGAGAACCAATCATTGTTGAAGGAACTGAACTATTGGCCCGGGCTTTGCAACATGAGACAGATCATCTAGATGGAGTTCTCTTTATCGATCGCCTTTCAGAGGAGAATAGAAAGCTTGCGATGAAGGAGATTCGAGACTCCGAGTGGTTCGGAATGAATTCTCAGAATGGTTTCACACCCACAATTAAGGTCTCACCTCATTCACCAGGTTTAGGTAAGTAATTGCGTATTGCAGTGGCGGCTACTCCTGAAGTTGCCATCGATTCCCTTAACGCTCTTCAGAGCTCTGGATTTGATTTGGCCTTCGTTATCACTCAACCAGATAGACCGGCCGGACGAGGACAAGAGTTGAGCCAGAGTGCAGTCAGTGCATGGGCAGACGGCGCGGGAATTGAATGCCATAAACCTGAATCAAGGGAAGTGTTTCTCAAGCTGGCATCAACTGTGGATCTCATGATTACGATCGGTTACGGAAGAATCCTCACATTGGATGAGTTAAATTCCCCTACCAACGGTTCGATCAATCTTCATTTCTCACTTCTCCCGCGTTGGCGAGGAGCAGCGCCAGTTCAGAGATCGATTGAAGCGGGCGATTCGGTGACAGGCGTAACAATCTTTCAACTTGATGAAGGTATGGATACGGGGCCTATTTACTTGATGAAGAGATTTGCCCTCGATGACGACATTACATCAGATGAGTTGTTTACAGAGTTAGCAGAGTTGGGCTCAGAGGCTCTTCTTGAATCACTCGAGATGATCCAAAGTAGAGTTAAACCAACTCCTCAGAGCTCGATCGATGTAACAAAGGCTGCCAAGATCACTAAAGCTGAGGCTCAGATTAACTGGAGTGATGAAGCGATTGAAATTTCCCGAAAAATAAGAGCCTTCACCAGTAGCCCCGGAGCATGGACAACTCTACGTGGATCTTCAATAAAGATTGATACACCGGTGATAGAGGAGTTGAAACTTAAGCCGGGCGAGATTCTTTACCAGGATAAGAAGTTACTTGTTGGAACCTCTTCAACTGCTATCTCACTTGGATTCGTAACACCACAAGGTAAGTCGCGTACCGCTGTTCAATCTTGGGTAAATGGGGCGCGTCTGCAGCCAGGTGAAATCTTTGGTTAAGGCCCGTCGTGACTCGTTTAAATCTCCTAAACCAGATGCAGTGCGAGTTCTTGTCTATGACATCCTCAGTGAAGTAAATAGACGAGGTGGTTACTCCAATCTCCTTCTTCCGCAGTCTCTCAGTGCATCAGATTTTGAGACACGAGATAAAGGTTTTGCAACAGAGCTGTTATACGGAACTCTTCGGATGCAAGGTCGCCACGATTTCATCTTGCAGCAAGTTTTTGATAGACCGAACAGCGAGGTAGACCCTGGAATTGTTGATATTTGTCGTCTCGGAGTCCATCAACTCTTTGAGATGCGAGTGGCTACACATGCGGCAGTAAGTGCAACAGTCGAACTTGCTAGAAAAGTGATTGGCGAATCCAAAGCTTCTTATGTCAATGCAATTCTTCGCAAAGTGAGCGCGAAGAGCCTCGAAGAGTGGTTATCTCCTCTTGAGGAGGTAAAAGACCCTGTTGTAAAGCTTTCTATTCTGCACTCTCATCCAGAGTGGATAGTTTCGGCGTATTACGATCTTCTCAAAGATTTTGCACTGGTTGAAGCTGAATTAGTCGCAAATAATGTGCCCGCTTCTCCAACGCTTGTGTCGTGGCCGGGGGAGTCAACCCAAGAAGAACTTGTAGAACTCGGAGCAGTTGCCACTCGATTCTCACCCTACGGCGCCCGCTTTGAAGGTTCACCGGGTACGCTCGAAATTGTTCGCCATCGCAAGGCGGGAGTCCAAGATGAAGGATCGCAATTAGTTGCAGATATCTTTATGAAGTTTGCCGGCAGTGCTGAAAATATTCTAGATCTCTGCGCGGGACCTGGTGGAAAGGCTGCGCTGATTTCACATCTTGCCCGAGCGCAAGGAAAGTACTTCTTTGCCAATGAGATCTCTGAACCACGAGCGGCGCTCGTTAAGAAGGTAGTCGGCTCTTTCCCGGTCATCGTTGGAGATGGGCGCGATATTGCTTCGCAACCAGAACGCTTTGATGCCATCCTCGCCGATGTTCCATGCACGGGTTTGGGTGCTCTACGTAGACGTCCTGAGGTGCGCTGGCGCAGAACCCTTCAAGATTTACGCGCCCTTACTGAGTTGCAGCGCGAACTTTCCGATGCAGCAATCTCAGTTCTCAACGTTGGCGGAATCTTCGGGTATGCAACGTGTAGCCCACATTTTGCTGAGACAAGCGCACAGGTACAGCAGATCCTCAAATTGCATCCCGAGCTAGAGCAGCTAGAAATTTCTCAACACTTACCAGAAGGTCTCCTCGATGCAACTCGGGGTTCAAACCTCGCGCTCTGGACAGGTCGCCACGAGACTGATTCGATGTTCCTTGCAATTTTTAGAAAGATTAGGTGATCAATTGTGAACGATATAAGAATGACGCCAAGCATTCTCAACGCCGACCGAGCAAATCTAGCCGCAGAGATTGCAAAGATTACAGGGGCGAGTGATTACATTCACTTAGATGTTATGGACGATATCTTTGTACCAAATTTTACTTTTGACTTCGATACGGCCACCAAGATAATTCGAGAAACTCCTATACCCGTTGACAGCCATCTCATGGTCGCTGATGTTGATCAGGTTGCTATTAGCTATGCAGAAGCGGGATCTGCAAGCGTCACCTTTCATGTAGAAGCTTGTGGTGATATCCGAACCACCGCGGCCGGTATTCGCAAATTTGGAGCTAGGGCATCAATTGCGCTTAAGCCTGCGACGCAGATTGAACTCTATGAAGAATTTTTGGACGAGATAGATATGGTCTTGATCATGACAGTTGAACCTGGTTTCGGCGGACAGAAGTTCATGGTTGAGATGATGGATAAAGTCAGAAGAGCTAAGAAATTGATGGGTTCTCGTCCCATTTGGCTACAAGTTGATGGTGGAATTTCGCTTGAAACCATCGAGATTGCCCGAGAATCTGGCGCAGATACCTTTGTCGCTGGAAGTGCTGTCTTTAACTCAGATGATCCAGCAGCGATGGTCGCCCAACTTCGAGAGAAGATTTCGCATAAATAATTACGGGTCAGCAGTAAGGCAATTCAAGTAAAGTACCCCCATGAAGACTTTCGACTCTCTATGGAGTGAGCTTGAACAGAAGCTCGTAGATCGACCAGAAGGCTCTGCAACGGTTGAGGCCGTTGATGCTGGTGTGCATGAAATCGGGAAGAAGATTCTGGAAGAAGCTGGCGAAGTTTGGATCGCTGCAGAACATGAATCAAATGATGCTCTTGCAGAAGAGATAAGCCAGCTCATTTATCGCCTTCAAACGCTGATGCTTGCTCGAGGCTTAACCCCAACTGACATTTACAAGTTTCTATAGGGAGTCATGATGTTACGTATCGCCGTTCCGAATAAGGGATCGCTTGCAGAATCCTCTATTGCAATCTTGAAGGAGGCCGGATATCGACAACGAGTTGATTCGCGAGACTTGGTTCTGCTTGACCCTGATAATGGTGTCGAGTTCTATTATTTGCGCCCAAGGGATATTGCAATCTATGTCGGATCGGGTGAGCTAGAGGCTGGAATTACTGGCCGTGATTTGCTTATCGATTCTGGGGCAGCAGCTGAAGAAGTTCTTAACTTAGATTTTGGTTCTTCAACTTTTAGATTCGCCGGACCCGCCAATCAGGATTTAACAGTTGAAAAGATAGCTGGCAAGCGCATTGCAACTGCCTATCCCGGTTTAGTTGAGAACTACTTAAGATCTTTAAAAATTTCAGCAACTGTTGTCAGACTCGATGGCGCAGTCGAGAGCAGTGTCCGTTTGGGAGTTGCCGATGTTATTGCGGATGTAGTTAGTACCGGAAATACTTTAAGACAGGCCGGTCTGTCCATATTCGGTGATCCAATACTTCAATCGGAAGCTATATTGATTAAGGGAACGAACGCGAAAATCGCTCAGGAGTTAGAAATCCTCATTAGACGCCTACAAGGCGTAGTCACAGCTAGACAATATGTACTGCTCGATTACGATATTCCTAAGATCAAAGTTGCGCAGGCTTGTGCAATCACTCCAGGTTTAGAGTCGCCAACTATCTCCCCGCTTCAGAAGGAAGATTGGGTCGCTGTAAGAGCGATGGTCCTTCGAAAAGATACCAACCGCTTAATGGATGAACTCTGGGCCCTCGGTGCACGAGGAATTCTTGTCACCGATATTCACGCCTGTCGACTTTAAGAAGTAAAAAACTCTACTTTCGGCTCGCGCCAGCTTCTTCAATCTCTTCACGAGTAATTCCTAAGAGATAGAGGACTGAATCCAGGAATGGCGCTGAAACGGAGCTATCTGCTGCAGCTTTTACAGCTGGCTTTGCATTAAAAGCTATTCCCATACCCGCGATCGCAATCATATCTAGATCGTTTGCACCGTCTCCTATTGCAATAGTTTGCTCTAGATTAACTGATTCAAGTTCGGCAAATTCACGGAGAGCTTGCGCCTTAGCAGCCCGATCAATGATTGGACCATCCACTAAACCTGTCAGAACACCAGCACTGACTCCGAGAGTATTGGCGCGATAATGCGTGATTCCCAAATCCTTAAGAATGGGTTCAATCACCTCGGTAAATCCACCGGAGACAACTGCAACGCTATGTCCAAGCTTTTTCAAGGTGTCAACGAGCGTCCGTGCGCCGGGTGTCAGGAGTATTTGGGCTCGAACTTCAGAGATAACACTTTCTGGCAAACCCTTAAGAAGTGCAACTCGGGCCTGCAAACTAGCGGCGAAATCGAGTTCACCGCGCATTGCTTGTTCGGTTATGAGACGTACCTGATCCTCTACGCCTGCGTGGGCTGCAAGTAGCTCAATAACTTCTTGTTGGATCAGCGTTGAATCGACATCAAGGACAACAAGTTTCTTCGCCCAACGCATCAACCCACCGGGGGAGACAGCTATATCGATTTCAGATGCAGCGGCAACCTTGGCAAGGTTATGTCGAAGGGTAAGTACATCAATGCCAGAGACGATAAATTCAATGGCTGTGATGGGATAACTAGCCGTTCGATGAATACGTTCGATATTCCCATTCTCATTTGCAATCGCTTCAGCTATCGCCGCAATGGATGATGGAATAAGTGGGTTTGCAAGAGCTACAACATGAACGAGACCGCTCTTGGCAGCAATCGTGGAGCCACCTTGTTCACTAAAGGATGTCGCAATATCGACAGAGAGACGTTCTGCGCATGAAGTCAGATCTTCATCTATGGCAGCTGCGTGATCTGGGTTGAGCGAGATCAGTACAGTCAAAATCAATCTCTGACGAATAACCACTTGTTCGATATCAAGGACGGTCACCGCAAATGGCGCCAAGGTGTCAAAGAGAGCCTTGGTAATTCCTGGAGTATCTACTCCGGATACTAAAATTAGCCCTGTAAATAGGCTTTTTTCATCGCTCACGTGGCGAGGTTATCGCGAATCACGTACTGGATGTCGCCAATTTACGAGTGATTCTCCCGTGAAGGAGATATCTTTTCCACCTATGAGCACCAATAGCGTTCTTGAGTTGAGAGATGTCTCAGTTCGACGCGGCGAGAGAATAATTCTCGGTCCTCTCAATTTCGCAATTCAGCCAGGGGAGCGGTGGGTAGTACTTGGCCCAAATGGTGCCGGTAAATCAACCCTTCTTCAGATTCTTGCGACAAGATCCTTTCCAACGTCCGGAAAAGTCTTTCTCCTTGATCAGGAGATGGGACGTGTAGATCTTTGGGAACTACGCACACGTATTGGAATTTGCGGAGCGCTAGTCTCTGAAGATATTCCGTATGAAGAGAAGGTTCGAGACGTAGTACTAACAGCAGCGTATGCAATCATAGGCAGATGGAATGAAGCCTATGATTTATGGGATGAATCTCGAGCGGTTGCGTTACTGACAACATTCGGAGTACGAGATTTAGCCGATCGAGAGTACGGAACCCTAAGCGAAGGCGAACGTAAGCGTGTGCAAATTTCTCGAGCGCTGATGGCAGACCCTGAACTCTTGCTCCTTGATGAACCTGCCGCAGGGCTAGATCTAGGCGGACGTGAAGATTTGCTCAAAAGATTCTCAATCTTTGCCTCTGATCCAAGCGCCCCAGCCACAATTTTAGTTACCCATCACATTGAAGAGATTCCATCGGGGACTACTCATGCGCTGATTCTCAAAGACGGAAAAGCTGCTGTATCCGGGCCGATCGTAGATGTAATCACTAGCGAACATATGTCCAACATCTTTGAACTGCCGATGGAAGTGCGTTTCGATGGATATCGGTTCTCAGCGCGTGCACTCTAGTTGGAAGCCTGTACTCGAACCCTTCTCAGAGGAAATTTCCAGAATTCTTAACTCCCTCACGGGCTCACCAGTAACTCCTGCAATCAATCAGGTTTTTGCAGCGCTCGAAATTCCCCTCAATGAGATCAAGTGCGTGGTTATCGGACAAGATCCATATCCCACAGCTGGAAATGCGCATGGTCTTGCATTTTCAATTCCTGATGAAGTGAGAAAGATTCCTGCATCTCTTCAGAATATTTTCAAGGAGTTGCACTCGGATCTCGGTCTTGATATTCCACAATCGGGCAATCTTGAGAAGTGGCGTGATCAGGGGGTATTGCTTCTCAATCGCATTCTTACGACAGAAATAGGACGTTCCAATGCACATAGCGATATCGGATGGCAGGTAATCACCAAGGGCATTGCGCAAGCGGCAGCAGATCAGGGAGCAGTTGCGATTCTTTGGGGTAGAGAGGCACAGGATTTAACTCCAGTATTTAAGGAATCGATTTCCTCGGTTCACCCAAGTCCTTTAAGTGCATATCGAGGTTTCTTCGGAAGTAAACCATTCTCTAAAGTAAACGAAGCTCTCATGCGAATGGGTCGAGAGCCCATCGATTGGCGTTTATAGAATTCTTCGTATGAAATAGGAATCGCCACCGTACCCTGAGGCACGATGGCGATTCCTTATTTAAGTGTTGGGTGAATTAACCAACCCAGGTATTGATGGGTGAAGATAAGAAGTAAATCATGAAGAGACCTGATACCAAGAGAAGCAGTGGATGTACATCCTTGCGACGGCCTTGGATAACGCGGATAACTACGTGAGATACGAATCCAGCGCCAATTCCTACAGAAATATTGTAAGTAAATGGCATCAAGATGATTGTGAGGAATGCTGGAATTGCGATTCCATAGTCATCCCAATCAATTGATTTGATCTGTGTCATCATCAAGAAACCGACGATAACAAGTGCTGGGGTTGCAGCCTCGTAAGGGATGATTGCAACAAGAGGCGCGAGGAATGTTGTCAGCAAGAAGCAAATTCCTGTTACAACTGAAGCTAGACCGGTACGTGCTCCTTCTCCAACACCTGAAGCTGATTCGATGTAGCTGGTATTTGAAGAGATGCTTCCAGCTCCACCTGCAGCTGCAGCAATAGAGTCGACCAAGAGGATGCGATCGTTATTTGGAATATTTCCATCCTTATCGATGAGACCAGCTTCATGTCCGATTGCTGTCACAGTTCCTACTGTGTCAAAGAAGTCGGAGAGAAGAAGAGTAAATACGAGAAGGATCACGGTGATCAATGGAATGCGATCAAGTGAACCAAAGAGGTTAAACTGACCAAAGAGACCGAAGTCAGGTGTTGCCACTACTGACTCTGGCATTGCAGGAACGTTAAGTCCCCAACCCTTTGGGTTTACTTTTCCAGTTGCTCCATCGAAGTTTGGACCAATCTTGAATGAGGTTTCGATTACAACAGCAACTGCTGTTGCTACAACGATTCCGATGAGAATTGCACCTTTAACCTTCTTAACCATCAATCCAATGGTGAGAAATAGTCCGAGAGCGAATACGATGATTGGCCAACCAACGAGGGTTCCGCCATCTCCAAGAGTTACAGGGACTGGACCTGTGCCGGTACGACGAACGAAACCAGCATCAACGAGACCGATCAGTGCGATGAAGAGACCGATACCTACTGAGATAGCGACCTTGAGTTGTGCAGGAACAGCCTTAAAGACCGCAGTGCGGAATCCTGTCAGAACGAGAACGGTGATTATCAAGCCTTCAAGAACCACGAGACCCATTGCATCAGCCCATGTCATCTGTGAGGCGATACCAACAGCTACGAAGGTGTTGAGACCTAAACCTGTTGCCAGAGCGAGAGGATAATTTCCTGCAACGCCCATCAAAATAGTGAGTAGACCTGCCATGAGTGCAGTCATTGCAGCTACCAGAGCTAGATTCGGTGCATCTCCGCCACCGATGTACTTACCATCGGCATCTTTTGCTAGACCGATGATCAACGGGTTGAGAGCGACGATATACGCCATAGTAAAGAATGTGACGAGACCACCGCGAACTTCACGTCCGATCGTTGATCCACGTTCAGATATTTTGAAGTAACTATCGAGCATGTTGGACCTTCCTGATTTTGTTAACGGGGGTGATTGCGACCCCGTGTGAAGTAACGGCTCACAGACCGAAGGAAGTGTTGTAAGGCTAGTTCAGGCCAGCGGCTTACTTTGGGAAATACGCGCCACGAGCCCAAGAAAAATCGCCACAGATTGGCCAATGAGCAGCGCGAAGAGCGCAGTACCAAGACCTACGGTGCCACCTAGACTCCAACCGGCCAGTAACACCGTGAGCTCTATCCCCATTCGTACGCGACCAACTCTGACCCCAGTTTTGTGATGGATCCCGGTCATTGCGCCATCTCGTGGACCTGGTCCGAGACCACAGGTGATGTAGAGGGCTGATCCAAATCCCACAAGTGCGATGCCAATGAGATCGTAGGCAACTCCCGCGATGATTGTGTCGACTTCAGGAAAGATAAGCGTTCCTATTTGGATGAATAAAGCAATGAGAACAATATTTGAAAGTGTGCCGAAACCAGGGCGTTCACGTAATGGAATCCAGAGAAGTAGAACGACCACGCTGACAAAGAAAGTCGCCCAACCAATTGAGAGATTGGTTTTGAGCGTTATTCCCTCTGCGAGAACTGTCCAAGGAGCATTTCCAATATTTCCTTGAATGAGAAGTGAGTCTCCAAGTCCAAAGATCGCTAAACCAAGGAAGAGAATTGCTACACGCGACAAACTCAAATCCCATCTGCCCGAAGATGTCCATGGAGTAACCGGGACAGTCTTATGAGGGCGCAGAGCACTTGCGAGGGAGTTGAAATTCATTGGCGCAGTCTATAGTTAACGTATGTTTATCGGCTCTGGTACTGCGCTCAATGTTGTAGCAATTGCGATTGGTTCTGGTATTGGAATCACTCTCGGAAATCGCCTCAAGGGACAGACGCAGAAACTCATCACAGATATTTTGGGACTGGTCACATTACTAGGAGCGGCATCTGCACTCATTCCGCTCTGGTCTACATCATTTAACGCAGAGCTTCCGAAGAGTTCATCGCTACTGCTCATACTCGGATCAATGCTTATCGGTGGCCTCATAGGTTCAGCGCTGAAGTTGGAGCAGAGGCTCGACTCTTTTGGAGAAAATCTGCGAAAGAGATTTAAGGCCTCTGAGGAGAGCCCTTTTATTGAGGGTTTTGTCTCATCGTCGCTTCTCTTTGTGATTGGTCCACTAGCAATCCTCGGAAGCATCAGTGATGGTGCCTCACAAGGGATCGACCAATTGATCCTTAAATCTTCACTCGACTTCTTTGCTGCAATGGCCTTCGCCTCAACCTTGGGTTGGGGCGTTATGGCTTCGATAATTCCAGTAGGCATCTATCAGGGCCTTTGGACTCTCGCTGGTTTCTCACTTGGCACAGTACTAGATCAGTACCAAATAGATGCAATGACTATCTGTGGTGGCTTGATGCTCGTCGGTATCGCCTTAAGGTTACTGGATATCAAGAAAATCGCAGTGGGCAATCTATTGCCAGCGCTATTTATTGCACCAGTGTTGGCTACAGCCCTCAACGCATTTATCTAGATTTACAAGTTAGATCGTTGATGCATCGATAACGAATCGATACTTCACATCACTTGCGATTGTTCTGGTGTAAGCCTCGTTGATGTATTCGGCCTTGATGACCTCAACATCGCTAACAATCTTATGTTCGCCACAGAAATTGAGCATCTCTTGCAGCTCCGGAATTCCACCAATCATGGAGCCACCTATTGAACGGCGTCCGTTAAGCAGTGATCCAACATGGACGGCATATGGTTTTCCGGGAAGGCCAATCACAACGAGGGTTCCATCGAGCTTAAGGAGATTGAGATACAAGTTAATATCGATCTCAGCGCTAATTGTATTGAGAATGACATCGAACTCCTTCTCGTGGTCAGCAAAAATCTTCTCGTCCTTTGTCGATACGAAGTGATGTGCACCCATAGCAAGAGCATCCTTCTCCTTTGAAGGAGAGTGCGAAAGAACAGTAACTTCTGCTCCCATCGCAACGGCGAATTTAACGCCCATATGTCCTAAACCACCGAGCCCCATGACAGCAACTTTCTTTCCAGGGCCAACGTTCCAATGCTTGATGGGGGAGTAGAGCGTGATCCCCGCGCAAAGTAACGGTGCGACGCCTTCCAATGGAAGATTTGTTGGAATTGTGACAGCGTAATCTTCGTTTACGACGAAGTAATTTGAGTAACCACCCATCGCTACAGTCTCTCCATCGCGCTCGTACCCGTTGTAAGTGCCTGTCATTGACTCTGCACAATACTGTTGGAGACCAGCCTTGCAGTTATCGCACTTTCGACATGAATCAACAAACACACCAACACCGATGAGATCTCCGACTTTAAACTTGGTTACAGAAGAACCAACTTTTGTGACAGTGCCTGCAATCTCATGGCCAGGAACCATAGGAAATAGCGCTGGACCCCATTCTTCGTGAACTTGGTGGATATCAGAGTGACAGATACCTGCATATGCAATCTCGAGCGCGACATCGTTTGGGCCGACTTCACGTCGATTGAATTGGTATGGAACTAAATCAGTTTTTGCCGACATAGCTGCATAGGCGCGTGTATTCATTCTTCTACCTGTCTCTCTTGGGTTTAAGCGATTACTCGGTAAAGGGGAGTGGATCTAAACTCATATGACCTGATCGGGATGCACGTGCAGTCACATTTCTCATATGGTGTCGTCTGCACAGTACCTCATAAGCAATCTCTTCGCTCTTTCCGACGTCACCAACAACTACTTGTTCGCCTTCAGTGACCATTACTCCGTTTACTGTTCGGGCGTTATGCGTTGCTCGGGATCCACACCAGCATAGAGCTTCCACTTGCAGAGTGTTTACTCGATCTGCAAGTTCGACTAATCGAGCTGATCCTGGAAATAACCTTGTTCTGAAATCAGCGAGAATTCCAAATGCGTACACATCGATACCTAATCCATCGACAATCTTTGCTAATCCATCTATCTGATCGGGTTGGTAGAACTGAGCTTCGTCACAGATGATGTAATCGATTCGATCGCCCATGGAGAGATGTTCAACAACAAATTTGTGAATATCAAGAGTGGGTTCTACCTCTATAGCCTCAGATTGAAGCCCAAGTCGGGAGCTAATTACTCCAGCCCCGGCGCGATCTTTACTAGTGAAAATCAATCCAGATCGACCACGAGATTTATGGTTATGGGCAGTTTGAAGAGCGAGGGTGGATTTGCCGCTATCCATTGTTCCGCAGTAGTACACCAGTTCAGCCACGATGGAATCCTGCCATATAAGTACTAGGAGAGCATGAGGGAGTGAATGGCGACAGAGGAGTTTCCTGTCTCAATATTCTGACGACCATCCAGGCCTTCAATCTCAATGAGCACTAGGACCGCCGGGACAGAACCCCCAGCCTCTTCCAATAATTCAAGAGAAGCTCGGATTGTTCCACCTGTCGCAAGGACATCATCGACTAAAAGCACTTTCGATCCGGATGGAAATGCATCTTGATGAATTTCCAATACATCCTCGCCGTATTCGAGACCGTAGCTTCGGGAATAAACTTTTGAGGGCAACTTTCCCTTTTTACGTATCGGGATAAAACCTTTTCCAGTTTTCTGAGCAAGAGCACTTGCGATGATGAAACCACGGGCTTCGATTCCTGCAATGAAATCAACGCCTTCTGTGTGAGCACTTAGAGCATCTAGAACGACGTTGAAAGATTGAGAGTCTGCAAGTAATGGAGTGATATCTTTAAAGAGAATTCCCTCTTTAGGGTAATTTGGAATGTCGCGAATCAATGAGAAAGAGCGCTCAATATCGAGATCTTTGCTCACTGATTTACCACCTTAATGTGTCCGAAAGGGGACTTGAACCCCTAATCCCTTGCGAGAACTAGCACCTCAAGCTAGCGCGTCTGCCAATTCCGCCACCCGGACGAGTACCGCGGGGCAAATATATCTTTCTCAAGCCTTGTATGCAAAAGAGCCTCTATTAGCGAGAGAATAACTCCATGGCCACATCAGAGACCGCTAATAAGTTCCCATCGATTGAGGATGAGGCTGTCTCTATCTGTCAGGATCTCATTCGAATTCCTTCTGTCAATTACGGCGAAGGAAAGGGCGATGAGAAGGCTGTTGCTGATTACGTAGTGAACTCACTTGCTGAGGTTGGTATCAAAGCTACTATCTTCGAATCAGCTCCAAATCGTTGCAATGTAGTCGCTCGCATTAAAGGAAGTGACTCAACTCGCGCTGGGTTGATAGTGCACGGTCATCTCGATGTAGTTCCTGCAAATGCTGATGACTGGTCAGTTGATCCATTTTCTGCAGAAATTAGAGATGGCATGATTTGGGGTAGAGGCGCAGTCGATATGAAGAATGTTGATGCGATGATCCTCGCAATTGTTCGGTCTTGGTCGCGAAGTGGTTTTGTCCCGACACGCGATATCGTCCTGGCCTTCTTTGCCGATGAAGAGGCTGGAATGACCTTTGGTTCTCGATGGATGACAGAGCACCATCCGGAAGTTTTCGAAGGGTGCTCTGAAGCAATCTCTGAAGTCGGTGGATTCTCGGTTACCGTCGCAGATGGAAAGCGTCTCTATTTTGTGGAAGCAGCACAAAAAGGAATCCACTGGATGAAGTTGACCGCTAAAGGTCGCGCTGGACACGGTTCAATGATGAATAACGATAACGCCTTAACTTCACTCACTGAAGCTGTCGCAAAGATTGGTCGACATGAATGGCCTCAACGCTATACAAATACGGTAAAACTTCTCTTCAAGAAGATTGCAGAAGCAACTGGAAAACCTTACGACGAGAACGATCTGCGCCCGCTACTTAAAGAGATTGGTCCGACTGAACGAATGATTGGGGCAACCCTTCAGAACACAGCTAACCCAACGATGCTCGATGCAGGTTATAAAGCGAATGTGATTCCCGGTTCAGCTTCTGCCGTAATCGATGGTCGTTTCTTACCGGGTTATGAGCATGAGCTCAATGAAACTATTCGCTCGATTATAGGAGCAGATATTGAGATAGAAACAATCTCAAGAGATATCGCCCTGGAGGTAGATTTTGAAGGAGACCTCGTCGATGCGATGTGTCAGGCGATTATTAAATTTGATCCCGAAGGAATTCCTGTTCCCTATCTCATGAGTGGCGGCACTGATAACAAGGCGCTATCCGAACTTGGAATTGTGGGCTACGGTTTTAGTCCATTGCGCTTACCTGCAGATCTTGATTTTATGGCGCTATTCCACGGAGTTGATGAGCGAGTGCCAATCTCTGGTCTTCATTTTGGAGTAAATGTTCTTAAAGACTTTATGGAGAACGCTTAAGCGGAGATTTCATCTAATGCTGTCCGTACTATATCCGGCAGTTCAATCTCTTCTGACTTTAAAATTCCACGCAGTTGAGCGCCAGTTCGGGCACCAACTATCGCACTAGTAATTCCAGGTGTATCACGTACCCATGCAAGGGCGGTTTCAAGCGGCGAGTAACCCAAACCCTCTGACGCAACGCAAACTGCTTCAACAATTCGAGCTGACTTCTCGTTGAGATAGGGCTCTACATGCTTTACGAAATGAGGAGCGGCTGCGCGGGAGTCACTAGGAATTCCCTTGCGATATTTTCCGGTAAGAACGCCGCGGCCTAGGGGAGCCCAGGCAAGAACTGCGGTCTCTGTCTCTTGTGCGCACTCAAGAATCTCTAACTCAGCGCTTCGATTTAAGAGTGAGTACTCAACTTGGTTTGAAATGATTGGCGCCTTTGCGCTATTTGATTCTTGAATCGTAATCGCTCGTGCACTCTGCCACCCCGAGAAATTTGATAGCCCAACATAACGGGCTTTTCCAGATGTATAGGCGTAATCAAGTGCTGAAAGTGAATCTTCAAGCGGAGTCATTGAGTCCCATGCATGTATCTGCCAGATATCGACATAATCGGTTTCAAGGCGAGCAAGTGACTTATCAAGATCTGCAATGAGTGATTGTCGAGAGTTATTTATCTTGCGAGATCCCTCTGAGTATGAGACTCCAGCTTTAGTTGCGATTGCAACTTCCTCTCGCTTAAAGAGGGTGCCGATGAGGCCACCGATAACTCGTTCGCTATCTCCATCGCCATAGGTTGAGGATGTGTCAAAGAAATTCCCTCCTGCTTCAATGTAGGCGCGGCATTGATCAGCAGCTTCGTGGGTATCGGTATCTCGACCCCACGTCATTGTTCCGAGACCGAGCCGCGAGAGTGAGAGACCACTCTTTCCGACTCTTCTCATCTCCATAATGACCACCCTAGCAAGGGATAACTAAAAAAGTGCTCATTAGTATTTTCACGATAACCTACGTGTTGTGAGTCGAATTTTTCTCTTAAGGCATGCCCTCTCTGTGGCTAATGACTCTGGTGTTTTGGCAGGCCAATTACCGGGAATTTCGCTTAGTAAGTCAGGCAGAGAGCAAGCGCTGGAACTTGTTGAAAGAATCGGAGCGGTTACATTCGATTCTTTACGCGTCAGTCCTATGCAGAGATGTCAAGAAACGATTGCGCCTTGGGTTCAATCCCGTTATGGGTCAGGCTTGAGTGAATACATACTCGATGATCAGATTATTGAGATGGATTACGGCAGTTGGAGTGGAAAGAAACTGGCGAAACTATCTAGAGAAAAACTCTGGAGAGATATTCAAAATTCCCCAAGCAAGGTGACATTCCCTGGTGGAGAGAAGTTCACATCAATGCAGAAACGCTCTTTTAAGACTTTGGAAGAGCTAGGCCGATCCAAGAAGGGGAGTAGCCACCTTCTTGTAAGTCATGGAGATGTTATCAAGGCGATAATTGCCTCGTCACTAAAGATGAAACTTGATAACTTTCAATCTCTCATTGTCGATCCTGCCTCGGTTACAGTCATCGACTTTGATGGGCAGACCGCTCGGTTGATTGCCTATAACGACAAGACAAGCGAGTTCGCGAGATTTATGCAGAGCCCGAAGACCATGAGGGCGCTTCTCGGTGGTGGATCTGGCGTTAAGGGTAAGAAGAGTAAATGAACCATCGCGTCATTGAATTCCAAGAACCTGCACGTTTTACTGTAGGGACCGTTGGAGTACCGGGGGAGAGAACATTCTTCATCCAGGCAGAAGATGGTGCCCGGTTAATTTCGGTCTCCCTTGAAAAGAGCCAAGTGCAAGCTCTCGCGGAGCGCTTAATCTTTATGCTCAAAGAAATCAAGCAGGTTCTTCCCACCTTCACCTTGTCAGTTTTGCCTCGTGATGAAAACCCACTTAGTTCACCTATCGAGGAAGAGTTTCGAGTTGGACTTATTGGGCTTGCTTATGACCAAAGTACTGGTCTTATTCAAATCGATTTACAAGCGGTCTCGGATGAAGATGATTCTGAGAGCGAATTTGTAGATGTCGATGACTTAAGTAGCGATAAGGACATTTTGCGAGTTTCAATCACTCCTGATGAAGCGTCGCGATTTTCCAAACGTGCGATAACTGTCGTTGGAGCAGGGCGTCTTCCTTGCCCATTCTGTGGAGGCCCAATTGATTCTCGAGGTCACCTCTGCCCGAGAGCTAACGGGTACAGGAGATGAGCGACCTCCATAAGGTGATGTCGGAAGGTACACTCACCGTTACGGGGCGACTCGTCGATGCATCGAATGCAACACTCTTTGGAACTATCGTTGATGAGGATGAAGAGGTTCGAGTAATTTACAAACCTATAGCTGGCGAGAGACCACTCTGGGATTTTCCTGATGGCAATCTTGCTCAACGCGAATATGCCGCATTTATGGTGAGCGAGATTGGTGGGTGGAAACTCGTTCCATTGACAATTTTGCGTGATGGACCGTTTGGCAGAGGCATGGTCCAGCAATGGATCCATATCGACGAGGAAGTAGATCTTGCCCTTTTCTACCGTGAAGATCGGCCATCACTTCGCGAGATGGCCCTCTTTGATGCTGTAATCAATAACACCGATAGAAAAATCGGACATCTCATCCCTTCTCCTGATGGAAAGTTATACGGATGCGACCATGGAGTGACCTTTCACGAAGAAGATAAGTTGCGTACTGTTTTGTGGCAGTGGTCTTCTCAAGAATTCTCACAAGATGAATTACATCGGCTCAGGAATCTTCGCAAAGCGCTTTCGCAGGATGAAGAGTTATTTACAAGCCTTATCACCATCGGCGAGTTTAAAGCTTTACTCGCCAGAATCGATCGCCTCATTGTCGAAGGGGCTTTTCCTGAACCGAGTGACCAATGGCCTGCGGTGCCTTGGCCACCCTTTTAAAGTAAAGTCCTCATATGCGTTCATGGCCATCCCTCTATATCCCTGAACTCAGTAATGTCTATTCGCTCAAGGAACTTTCTCTTTACGATACTGCGAAACAGGCAGTGGTGGTGCTCCCTAAGAAAGATATGTATCGCCTATATGTCTGCGGAATTACTCCGTACGATGCTACGCATCTTGGGCATGCAGCAACCTATTTAACCTTCGACTTGATAAATAGATATTTACGCGCACTAGGTTCACAAGTTCTCTTTGTTCAGAACGTGACCGATATCGACGACCCGCTGTTGGAACGGGCAAAGCGTGATGGGGTCGATTGGAGAGAGCTTGCTCAATCGCAAGTGAATCTCTTCAGAGGAGATATGAGTGATTTACATGTAATACCTCCAGATAGTTACATTGGCGTGGTTGAAGCTATGACCGCCATCATTGAATCAATCAAGAATCTCGCGGCTAAAGAGAATACATATCTTGTCGATAAGGATATTTACTTTAGAGTTCATAGCGATCCTGACTTTGGTTCGCGCTCACATCTCAGTGATGAACAAGCTCTTGCAATCTTTAAAGAGCGCGGCGGAGACCCAATGCGCGCAGGTAAGGAAAATCCACTTGATGCGTTGCTTTGGCTAGCGCAGCGCGAAGGTGAGCCTGGTTGGCCAAGTGAATTCGGTATTGGTCGACCTGGATGGCACATTGAGTGCTCCGCAATAGCCCTAAAGTATCTAAATATTTCACCTGACGAAGAGTATTCAATTGATATTCAAGGCGGCGGAAGTGATTTGATTTTCCCTCATCACGAAATGTCTGCATCACAATCTGCGGCAATCACTGCCCAGAAATTCTCTCGCACCTACGTGCATGCAGGAATGGTTGGATTAGATGGAGAGAAGATGAGTAAATCACTTGGCAATCTCGTCTTCGTCTCTCGACTCATTTCAGAGGGCGTCGAGCCTGTCTCTATTCGTTGGGCTCTTATGGGACATGCATACCGGAACGATTTGATGTGGAGCTCTCAACTAATTGACTCCGCGCAATTAGAGATTGATCGTTTGAGAGTAAATCTTTCAAAGGTAGATGTCGCTCCTACCTCTGATCTCATTCAGGCAATCTGCGACAGCTTGAGTGAAAATCTCGATACTCCGAAGGTTCTCCAACTGATTCGTTCATGGATGGATAAGACCGAAAGTGGAGCTGTAGGGGGAGAAGCCGGAGAGCTCTCGCGCGCCCTGGATACTCTTCTTGGATTAGCTCTCTAATCGCCACTTTGTCTGCGCAAGAATCTTTCCAACTCTCGCGCAATTGATTCACCTGTCGCTTCAGGAAGCTCTGCTGCATCCTTGCTCTCTTCGAGAGACTTCACATATTCGGCAACATCGGAATCTTCCTTTGCCATATCTGTAACTTCTTCTTCCCAACGCGCTGATTCTGATGGCAAATCACCTTGAGGAATAGTAACCTCGAGGAAATCTTCGAGAGCGTTCACTAAAGCCAAGATTGCCTTTGGAGACGGTGAGTTTGATGCGTAATGTGGAACGGCAGCCCATAACGAAATTGCATCCAATCCTCTGCGAAGACATGCATCTTGAATCACGCCTAATATTCCGGTTGGACCTTCATATTTACTTATCTCTACTCCCAATCGCTTCGCGATATCTGGATGAGCGCCACTACCACTGACGGTTATTGGTCTGGTGTGTGGTGTATCTGCAAGCATCGACCCCATTGTGATGATCATTTCAACTTCTAAATCATCTGCAAGATCGAGAAGGTCTGATGTGAAGCTCTTCCATTTCATCGATGGTTCAACGCCATTGACCACGATGAAATCATGGGGAAGCGATGGGGTGCGAAGAGCGAAGACCTGTGTTCCTGGCCAGGTTAGATTTCTAACACTGGATTCATCTACATAAATTGTTGGTCGATTAACTTGAAAATCATAGAAATCTTCTGGATCTACATCAGCGATAAGTTCTGGCACGACGTCAAAGGCTGGATCAGTCCAACAGCCCAAGAGGTGAGATGCCGCACCTGTAGCAGCCTCGGCAGCGTCGTTCCACCCTGTGAATGCGATAACCATGACAGGGGAGCGAAGGGTTGGAATTTGATGAATCTCCACATCGACACCTTACGGTAACCTCAGCGCCGTGACGAGTGAGAAAACACCGCAAAAAGTTATCGACGGGGCTCTTCGTCGAGCCTTAGCTAGCGGCACAGTGATCGCTGATGGAGCGATGGGCACCATGCTGCAGGCTGCAGATCCTTCACTCGAAGATTTCCAGGGACTTGAAGGATGTAATGAAATCCTTAATGTCACTCGACCTGACCTTGTCCGCTCGGTTCACGACAAATATTTATCTGTTGGTGTAGATGCAATCGAGACCAATACCTTCGGAGCAAACTGGGCCAACCTTGCTGAGTACGATATCGAAGATCGAATCTATGAATTGGCATTTGCCGGTGGAAAAATTGCACGAGAGGCAGCTGATTCAGCATCGACGCCAGATCATCAACGCTTTGTTTTAGGTTCACTTGGCCCCGGAACAAAATTACCGAGCCTTGGACACACTACCTATCAAAAATTGAAGGATGCTTATTACACAGCATCAAAGGGGCTCGTAGATTCTGGAGCAGATGCTCTCTTGATCGAGACAACACAAGATTTATTACAGGCGAAAGCTGCTGTTAATGGAGCGCGCCAAGCAGTTCAAGAATCCCTGCGAGATGTCATGGTTATCGCACAAGTTACAGTTGAAACAACTGGAACGATGCTCCTTGGATCCGAGATCGGCGCTGCACTGAATGCACTTGAACCACTTGATATTGATCTCATCGGATTGAACTGCGCAACAGGTCCGGCAGAGATGTCGGAACATCTTCGTTATCTGTCGAAGAACTCTAAGGTTGCTATTTCAGTCATGCCCAATGCAGGTCTTCCTATTCTTGGTAAGAATGGCGCTGAATATCCCCTTGGTCCCGAAGAATTAGCTGTTGCACTTGAAACCTTCGTCAATGATTATGGAATATCTCTCATTGGTGGATGTTGTGGAACAACTCCAGAGCACCTTCAAGCAGTAGTCAAGAAACTTTCGCACCACGCCGTCAAATCTCGCGACGTATCTATCGATCCTGGCGCTTCCTCAATTTATCAATATGTGCCATTTAGACAAGATAAAACTTATATGGCCATAGGAGAGCGCACCAATGCAAATGGTTCTCGTGCTTTTCGCGATGCTCTTGTCGCTGAGGATTGGGCTACTTGCGTAGAGATTGCTCGAGATCAAATTCGCGATGGCGCACATATGTTGGATCTCTCTGTCGACTATGTTGGTCGGGACGGCGCTCGAGATATGTATGAAATCGCATCGCGTTTTGCTACATCTTCGACTCTTCCCATCGTTCTCGATTCAACAGAACCAGCGGTGATTAAAGCTGGACTTGAAGCCCTGGGTGGTCGATGCGTTATCAACTCGGTTAATTACGAGGATGGGGATGGGCCAACATCTCGTTTCGCGCGAATCATGCCTTTAGTGAAAGAGCATGGCGCCTCAGTTGTTGCTCTTACAATCGATGAAGAAGGTCAAGCACGTACCGCTGAGTGGAAGTTGCGAGTAGCGCGCAGATTGATTGAGGATCTTACGAATAACTGGAATATGAAGGTCGGCGACATTTTGATCGACGCACTTACATTCCCAATCGCAACTGGACAAGAGGAAACTCGACGCGATGGGTTGGAGACAATAAATGCGATTAGAACCCTCAAAGAAGAGTTCCCTGATGTTCAAACAACTTTAGGAATCAGCAACGTTTCGTTCGGCCTCAATCCGGCGGCTCGCGTTGTCCTGAACTCTGTCTTCTTACATGAATGCGTTCAGGCAGGATTAGATTCAGCGATTGTTCATCCATCAAAGATAACTCCAATGGTGAGAATCGATGAACGTCAGAAGGAAGTCGCACTCGATCTCATCTATGACCGCAGAAAATACGATGGCGAGAATGTCACTTATGACCCGCTGACGGAATTTCTACAACTCTTTGAAGGCGTTGAACTTGCTGCCTCGCGAAATGTTCGCGCCTCAGAGCTTGCGGCGCTTCCGTTGCGCCAACGTCTGGAGCGCAGAATTATCGATGGCGAGAAGGTGGGCCTCACCGACGATTTAGATGCAGCGATGCAAGAGGGAATCGCGCCCCTACTGATTATCAACGATCATCTCTTAGAAGGTATGAAGGTTGTTGGAGAGCTCTTTGGGAAGGGACAAATGCAGCTTCCCTTCGTGCTACAGAGCGCAGAGGTTATGAAATCAGCCGTCGCATACCTCGAACCTCATATGGAGAAACTCGATGATGCAGGGCGTGGACGAATACTTCTTGCGACTGTGAAGGGCGATGTTCATGATATTGGAAAAAACTTGGTTGACATCATCCTCTCTAATAATGGTTATCAGGTAGTAAATATTGGAATCAAGCAGACTGTTAATCAAATTATTGATGGTGCACTTGAAAATGATGTTGACGCTATCGGGATGTCCGGACTACTCGTGAAATCCACAGTCATTATGCGCGAGAACTTGGAAGAGATCACTTCGCGTGGTTTAGATCAGAAGTGGCCGGTGATTCTCGGTGGAGCCGCGCTGACACGCTCGTATGTCGAAGAAGATCTTGCTCAACTCTTCCCAGGTGAAGTTCGTTATGCACGTGATGCCTTTGAGGGGTTACGTCTCATGGATGCGATTATGGCAGTCAAGCGCGGAGATGAAGGAGCTGCATTACCAGCTTTACGCGAACGAAAAGTTAAACGAGTCGATCGCGCATCGGTTGAGAAGGTTCTCGATACGCAGCGAAGCGATGTTGCTCTCGATATCGATATACCCGAGGCACCTTTCTACGGTTCAAGAATTGTTAAAGGTATACCTCTCGCCGATTACGTTGGCATGCTCGATGAACGAGCTCTCTTTGTCGGGCAGTGGGGTCTTAAAGGCGCCCGCGGAGAATTCGAAGCGATGGCGGAGACCGAAGGTCGTCCGCGTCTTCGCCAACTACTTAATGAAGTGCAATCAAATGGCTGGCTTGAGGCTGCAGTGGTCTACGGCTATTTCCCCTGCGTATCCGATGGCAATGATCTAGTTATTTTGCACCACGAAAGTCCCGATAAAGGTAAAGAACGCACGCGCTTTTCATTCCCACGTCAATCGCGAGATAGACGACTATGCCTCGCAGACTTCTTCGCACCCAAAGATTCCGGTCGCATCGATGTCGTTGCCTTCCATGTCGTAACGATGGGAAATACCGTAAGTAAAGCGGCAAACGAACTCTTCGCAGCTGATAAGTACAGAGAGTATCTGGAACTGCACGGATTATCGGTGCAGTTGACCGAAGCGCTTGCGGAACACTGGCATGCACGAGTTCGCGAAGAATTATCGGTACGCAACTTAGATTCACCTGATTTACAAGGAATTCTCGATCAGGGCTACCGAGGCTCTCGCTATTCCTTCGGCTATCCAGCGTGCCCTGATATCGAACAGCAGGTTCAGCTATGCGAACTTCTCGAGCCTGAGCGAATTGGTGTTGAACTATCAGAGGAGTTCCAGTTGCACCCAGAGCAATCGACTTCGGCGATAATTGTTCATCATCCTGAGGCGAAGTACTTCAACGCCAATTAACGAATGGTTTTCTAGCCAACGTGGGCAGGACAGATCGTTTTAAAGAAACACCAATCACATAACCGCGATTTCTTAGTTGGGAAATCTGAACTTTCGATCGCAGTGAGAATCTCTTGGCCAATATTATTTAATATCTTCTCTGTTGACTTTAGCTGAGGTTCAGTCGGAGTTGATTCAACGACTCTGCTATCTCCAAGGTAGATCAGTTTCAGTAGTCGGGGGAGTACTCCATGGTTCTGCCAATAGAGCAGGGCATAGACCCGTAATTGAAAGAGCGCCTTCTCTTCCCAGCCGCGCTTAGGTGATTTACCAGTTTTGTAATCAACGATTCGAACTTCACCAGTTGGAGCGATATCGAGGCGATCGACGTAGCCATGAAGGTAAATCTCATCGGAGATATCTCGCTCGAGATGGAGCTCGCGATATGTAGATTCAAAGGTCTCTGGCTTTTCCAGGGAGAAGTAATTCGTTAACAGCGTTCTCGCTCTGTCGAACCACTCTTTCTCATCGAGAACTAGTGTGCCAAGCTCTGGTTTATCTTCTAATTGCTTAGCCCATATCGATGGAAGAAGTTCAACGGCCTTATCGTAGGTACGTTCGTTCATAGCGAGCTCGAAGATTTCCTCAAGGATTGAGTGAATCAATTTTCCTCGTTCGGCATCAATGCTCGGCGGCTCAGGAAGCAGGTCTATCGCACGGTACTTATAGAGTTGGGGGCAATTTGTGAAGTCATTCATCCGACTCGGGGATAGGCGTAAGCGTTCCATAAATCGTTACGATACAGCGCGATACCGACATAAATTGCCTTCCTCGCCTAGGATGCGCCTGTGTCTAAAGATGGTTTCTTTAAAGCAGGTGATCGCATTCAACTCACCGACCCAAAAGGCAAGCTCTACAGCTTCACAATAACTCCAGGCAAGGAGTGGCATACCCACAAGGGTTGGATAACTCATGATGATTTGATCGGTCTGCCCGAAGGTTCTGTCGTTAGCACAACAGCCGGTTTGAAATTCACAGCATTCATTCCGTTACTTGCCGATTACGTTCTATCGATGCCCCGTGGTGCAACGATTGTTTATCCTAAAGATGCTGCCATGATTGTTGGAGTCGCCGATATCTATCCTGGCGCTCGGGTACTTGAAGCTGGCGTCGGTAGCGGTGCACTTACACTCTCACTCTTGCGTGCTGTTGGTCCCGAGGGTTTTGTACACTCGGTTGAGAGACGGCAGGATTTCGCAGATAACGCAACTGCTAATTTAACAAATTATTTCTCAGGTCTGCCGAAGAATTGGAAGTTGGATGTCGGCTCGGTTCAAGAGCAAGATTTCACTGAGAAATTCGATCGAGTAGTCCTCGATATGTTAGCTCCTTGGGAGTGCGTTGAAATGTCTGCCAACGTTTTACGTCCAGGGGGAGTCTTCCTGGCATATGTTGCGACAACTACACAGCTTTCCACAATTGCCGAAGCTTTAAAGGCCGATGGGCATTTTACTGAGCCAGAGAGTTCCGAAACGATTGTAAGAGGCTGGCATCATGAAGGTTTAGCGGTGAGACCTCAACAACGGATGATTGGTCATACAGGATTTTTGATTCAGAGTAGACGAATGGCGCCAGGAGTCGAAGTTCTTGCTCGACGTAGAAGACCAGCAAAGGGTGCCTACGGTGTCCCGGAAGAGTGAACGGTTAGTTAATTTAACAATCGCGCTACTGGCTACATCAAGGTGGCTCACTAAGTCTGAAATCTATCGAACAATTGAGGGATATTCGGGAGAGCTTGAAGCTAAAGAGAGAATGTTCGAACGAGATAAAGAAGAGTTACGAAATCTCGGAATTGAAATTGAAGTTGGCTCTTTTGATCCGCTCTTTGAGGACGAAGTTGGCTATCGAATTCGACCTGAGAATTACAAAATTCAAATATCAGAGCTCTCTGAACTCCAATTCTCGCTTATCTCTCTCGCCACGCAGATGTGGCGGGGCGCCGTTCTTGGATCACAAGCTAACTCGGCTCTTCTCAAATTGAAGTCGCTCGGAATTGAAAGTGATTCCGAAGGTTTGTCACTGCATCCGCAGCGCTTAGATGTCTCCGATGAGAATCTATTGCATATCATCGATGCAATCTCTGCAAAGAAAGTGATTTCATTCGGTTACTTCAATCGAGATTCAGAGTCACAAGACCGCGCTATCGAACCGTTCGGGGTGGGCACAAAGAACGGCTTCTGGTATGTAGCTGGAAAAGATTTGGATAAGAAGGAGATTCGACTCTTCAGACTCGATCGTTTCTCATCGCCTGTAAAGGATCAAGGTCGCGCAGGTGCCTTTGAGCCACCAGCCGCCTTTTCCATGTCCGAATTGCTCAAATCGCAAGAGCGAATTTACTCCTGTCACATAAAGCTCAGGACAGATAAAGCCCATGCTTTGCGGAAGTTTTCTACCAACATTTCGACCCATGAAGATTGGGATCTTGTTGATCTGAGTTATGCAACTCAAGAACAACTAATTCGGGATCTCTTGTGGCATCGAGACGATGTTGAATTAGTCGAGCCTGAAGGTTTAGTTTCAGCTCTTCGAAGCGCACTAGAGCGAATCGAGGCGGCTCATGGTTAAGCGAAGTACTCCCATGGAGAAAGCGGCACGTTTGCTTGATCTCGTCCCATTTCTCTACAAAAATCAAGGAATCTCTATTGATCAACTGGCTGAAGAATTCAATGTAGATCGAGATGAGATTCTCTCTGATCTCAACACTCTATGGATGTGCGGTGAGACAAGATTCGACCTCATAGAGCTCGAGTTTGATTCAGGATTTGTCAACATTAGAAATGCTCAGGCGATCAACCTTGTTCGCTCTCTCTCATCCCAAGAGATGATCTCAATCTTCTTCGGCCTAGATTTACTCAGAGATGAACTTGGTAATCAGCGACCTGATCTGATCAAAGAGATAGAATCTTTGAAATCCAAAATTAACCCAGAGCTCTCTTCAAAAGTTTCAGCTAATCCGGCAGTATCTGCTTCGCTCCTTGAAGCGATCGACAAGGCGATAGCTTCACGCTCCTTATTGGAGATTGAGTATCACTCAGTTGCAGATGACAAGTACTCCAAGCGCCTTATCTCACCGATAGAGAAGGTTCGTCGTGATGGTCACGATTTCCTCATCGCATTCTGCAACGTTGCAGATTCGCGCAGAACTTTTAGATTAGATCGAATATCCAACCCCCAGATCGTTGATCTCTCTTCGCCTCAACTTCCTGTAATCGATGAGAGCGAAAAGCGAATTTCAGCGAAGTTAAAGGTTCATGGAAATGCACGCTTGTTGCAAGAAACTTTCGATAAATGCCAGGACCTTGGTGATAAGACTTTCCTAGTCGAGGTTTTCAATTCGAGTTGGTTGATCCGAGAGGTCATCGCCTCGGCAGGAGATTTCGAGCTCCTTGAGCCCCTGGCTCTTCGCGAGGAAGTGGCTAGACAGAGCCAGGCAATGAGCCTTCAATATCGCTGAATATTCGCTGGTGCGATAATCTTTCCCCATGCCTTTCTTACGCGAACCAAGTCACATACTTCTCCTTCTCATCGTCGTCGTAATTCTCTTCGGGGCAAAGCGCCTTCCAGATTCAGCTCGTTCGCTCGGAAAGTCGATGCGTATTTTTAAGAGTGAAATGAAAGAGATGAAAGAAGATGGCAAGAAGCCTGAAGATAAAGATCCAGGCTCTGTAGAAAAGTAGAGGATTGGAATGTCGACCTCCACTGGCGGTCGTATGCCGCTCATTGATCACCTACGCGAACTTCGTTCAAGAGTTGTTAAATCTGCTCTTGTCATCGCTCTCGGATCAATCATCGGATGGTTTCTCTATAATGAGATCATTACCAAACTAGCGGAACCAGTCTGTGATTTAAAGTCCGCTCAACTTACAGGTGCAAATAATTGCGGAGCGCTCTACATCAACGGAGTCCTCGGACCGCTTAACCTGCAAATCAAGGTAGCCATCCTGACTGGAGTAATCATTGCGGCACCGATATGGCTCTACCAGTTGTGGGCTTTCATCGCACCTGCGCTTCATCGTAAAGAGAGGCGAAATTCAATCTTATTTATCGTGGCCGCAACCCCATTCTTTGCAGCTGGTGCATATTTGGGTTACACAATCCTGCCAATTGCGGTTGAAGTGCTCTTTGGCTTCACTCCGGATGCGCTTAATAATCTAGTCAAGTTCGATGATTACCTCGACTTTGTTTTGCGAGCAATCCTTCTCTTCGGAATCGCTTTCGAGCTTCCCGTATTTCTCATCACATTTAATTTCATTGGGTTTCTTTCTGGCAGAGCAATCTTGAAACCTTGGCGTGGATGGGTCTTCGGAATTACGCTCTTTGTAGCTGGCTTTACACCAAGTGCGGATCCACTCTCTATGCTCGCCTTGGCGATTCCTCTTATTTTGCTCTATCTGTTCTCCGGAGGATTTGCCTTACTCAACGATCGCAGACGCGCCAAGAAGAACCAGCAGGATTGAACGATGTGGCTTGTTGCAGTAAATCCCACATCTGGTCACGGCAAGGGCGCACTCTTTGGTGTACGAGTAACTGACTATCTCTCATCAAAAGGTGTTAAGTACCAAGTTTTCTCTGCGCAAAGTGCACAACAACTGCGCACTGAGATTGAAGGTGCTCTTGATTCGCAAGAATTTGAAGGCGTCATATCAGTTGGGGGAGATGGGCTTGCGCATCTCATTCTCCAGCTAGCGGTTCCTCGCAGAGTTCCCTTCGCAATAATTCCTGCGGGAACTGGCAATGACATCGTTCGTACTCTCGGCTGGTCACTAGATGATCTCGACAGTTATTTAGGGCAAATTCTCTCCACCTCTGCAAGGTCGATTGATTTGGGTAATGTTGATTCTGAATGGTTTGCCGCAATTCTTTCAACCGGTTTCGATTCTGTCGTCAACGAGAGAGCTAATTCGTTGAAATGGCCGAAGGGTCCGCAGAGGTATAACGCTGCTATCGCACTAGAGCTTCCAAATTTTCAACCCATCGAATACGAGATAACCATGGATTCGTCGACAATAACTACTGAGGCGATGTTGATAGCTGTCGGCAATGGCAGATCTTACGGCGGGGGAATGCTGGTCTGTCCTCAAGCACAACTCCACGATGGGCTATTTGATGTCATGATTCTTGAGCCGGTAAGCAAGATTGAATTTCTGAAAGTCTTTCCTAAGGTGTTCTCTGGCTCTCATATTTCACATCCAGCTGTAAAAACCTATAGAACTTCGAAGATATCTATTAATGCAGATGCCGTGGCATATGCAGATGGAGAACGCATCGGTCATGCTCCAGTTTCAGCAGAATGTATTGCATCTGCTGGACTAACATGGTCCCTATGACCACGCCGGCGGAGCAATATTTAGCGGCGAAGAAGAGGGGAAGCCATCCTCTAACCATCAAATTCATTGAGCAATTTGATTTTGGTTTCGATGAATTTCAAATCACCGCCTGCCAAGCTGTAGAGGATGGGAAAGGTGTTCTTGTAGCAGCACCCACAGGCGCCGGAAAGACCGTGGTCGGTGAATTCGCCGCATTTAGCGCCCTGGCACAAGGTAAGAAGTGCTTCTATACAACCCCAATTAAAGCTCTATCCAATCAGAAGTTCGCAGAGTTCCAGGAACGATTCGGTGAAGATCGAGTTGGACTTTTAACCGGTGATACAAATATCAATTCTGAGGCAGACATTCTGGTTATGACAACGGAAGTTCTGCGCAATATGCTCTATGCAAACTCATCGACTCTTAAAAACCTTGGTTCTGTTGTCATGGATGAAGTCCACTACCTAGCCGATAAGTTTCGTGGCGCAGTGTGGGAAGAAGTGCTCATTCATCTCATGGAGAGCGTACAAGTTATCTCTTTGTCAGCGACCGTTTCCAATGCTGAAGAGTTTGGTGAATGGTTAGGTGAAGTTAGAGGCGCTACCGAAGTAATTGTTAGTGAGATTAGACCGATTCCGCTTTACCAACACGTTCTTATCGGAGATCGAATGATTGATCTTTTTAGCGAGCCAACTCGTGTGAACCCCGAAATTCTTGCCGCCGAACGTGAAGCGATGAGGCGAAGCAAGGTTCCGCGTCATCGCCGTGAACGATTTGCGGAGAACGAGAGCCGGTTGTCCCGGGCTGACATTGTGGAGAAGTTGCAGCGAGAGAACCTGTTGCCAGCCATCACATTTATATTTTCAAGAGCGGGATGCGATGCTGCTGTTAAACAGTGCCTCAATGAGGGCGTGAAGTTAACAACTACCGAAGAGCGTATTGAGATAGTTGCAACTGCGCAGCGATACACCCAGAATTTAGCTGAGGAAGATTTGGAAGTTCTGGGTTACCGAGATTGGATGACCGCTCTCGAAAGAGGTATCGCAGCCCACCATGCGGGATTACTCCCAAGTTTTAAGGGAGCAGTTGAAGATCTCTTTAAGCGCGGACTTGTGAAAGCCGTCTTTGCTACCGAAACACTCGCCCTTGGAATTAACATGCCGGCACGAACAGTTGTTCTTGAGAAACTTACAAAATGGAATGGCGAGGGACATGTTCCTATCACTCCAGGGGAGTACACGCAGTTAACTGGTCGCGCTGGTCGGCGTGGAATTGATATTGAAGGAAATGCCGTTGTGCAATGGTCACCGACTGTTGATTCAGCGATGGTCGCAGGCCTTGCATCTACTCGTACCTATCCGCTTCGCTCTTCTTTTGCTCCGACCTACAACATGTCTATTAATCTCATCGCTAGATTTGGCCGAGAACGAGCGCGTGGAAGTCTTGAATCCTCTTTCGCACAATTCCAAGCAGATAGAGCGGTAGTTGGTCTAGTTAGGCAGATCAGAAAGAATGATTCTGCGGCTGCAGAGCAGAGTGAATCCGCAGTTTGTCACCTCGGAGATTTCTCTGAATATTCTCGAATGCGTATTGATATCAAAGAGCTTGAACGTATCTTAAGTAAGCGTGATGGACGAAAGACCTTTGACCAACGTCAGCGCGTACGAATGGAGAATGAGCTCGATGGAATGCGTAGAGCGCTTCGAAAGCACGATTGTCATGCATGTAATGATCGCGAAACTCATGCGCGGTTTGCAGAGCGAGCTGATCGATTAAATCGAGAATCAGATGGTCTTCGTGCTCGCGTTGAAAATCGGACACACGTTATCGCTAAGACCTTTGATCGTATTTGCAACGTCCTCGATCATCTTGGCTATATTGAAGGGGAGAAGCCTCTTGAACAAGGAAAGATTCTTGCCAAGATTTATGCTGAATCTGATCTCTTATTAACCGAATCTATTCGCAAGGGTGTATTTGATAACCTTTCTGCGCCGGAACTTTTATCGGTTGCCTCTGCAATGATCTTTGAGAGTCGAAGCTCTGAGAATTATGCGCCCAAGATGCCACACCAGAATGTGGCAAACGCTTTAGCCACTGTTGCCAAAATTTGGGTAGAACTTGAAGATATTGAGAACGAATTTGATGTTAAGACACAACGTGAACCCGATTTCGGATTCTGCTACGCCGCCTATAGATGGGCTAACGGTCATTCGCTTAGCAATGTACTCAAGGGTACAGATATGACAGTCGGAGATTTTGTTCGTTCCATTAAGCAGTTGATTGATTTGCTTACCCAGATTGGGGGAGCTGCTGAACATCTAAGGCCTATATGCCGAGATGGTGTTAAGCGTTTGGACCGCGGAGTTGTTTCCTATATGTTGGGCGAACTATGACTTTAATGCTCCTGGATAGCGCATCACTCTGGTATCGCGCTTATTACGGAATGCCAGATACTTTGCTCTCGCCATCTGGTGCTCCCGTTAATGCGATTCGTGGCTATCTCGATATGACAGCGCGATTAATTGGCATGTACTCACCTAATCGAATCGTTGCTTGCATTGAAGGAGATTGGCGCCCTTCTTGGCGAGTGGATCTCTTTCCTGCATATAAGGCCAATCGACTCGAAGATGAGAGCGATGTCGAAGAAGAGCCAGAAACTTTAACTCCACAGATTCCTATTCTTCTCGACTTGCTCGACGCATTTGGAATCCCGATGTTAGGCGTCGATGATTACGAGGCTGATGATGTTATGGCCACTTTTGCAGTGCAAGAGAAGGGGCCAATTCGAGTTGTAACTGGTGACCGCGACTTATTCCAACTAGTCGATGATAAGCGCGATGTGAAAGTCGTCTATTTGGCCCGAGGAATTTCCCAGCATGATCTTGTCGATATTAAGTGGGTTGCAGATAAATATGGGATACCAGGGGAGCGGTATGCACTTTTTGCAATGTTTAGAGGAGATCCTTCCGACGGTCTACCAGGTGTGAAAGGAATCGGCGAGAAAGGAGCTGCACTGATTGCCAATAATTTTGCGACAGTTGATGAAGCCCTGAAAGGCGCAAAGGCGGGACATGATGCTCTTACTCCCAATTTGGCGAAGAAAATCATAGAAGGAGCCGAGTATCTCAAAATTGCACCAACACTTGTTCATTGTGCAAAAGATGTAGCGATACCTAAAATGGATATCTCTCTGCCGAAGAGGCCCAATGATTTATCTGAAATTTACGCCATGCAAGCCGAACATGGCCTTGGCGCAAGCGTTGATAGATTAATATCAGCGCTTAAATGGTAGGAAGTTGGGGGATTCTTATGAGAGCCGTCATCTTAATTCCTACCTATAATGAGGCTACATCTATTGTTGAACTTTTGAATTCTCTGAAATCGATACAAGCTAATGAGAATTTCGACGCTGTCATTCTTGATGACAATTCTCCAGATAGCACAGCCGATATTGTCGATTCATTACATCTACCGTGGGTTAAAGTATTGAGACGTCCTGGGAAGGCTGGTCTAGGTGCTGCATATCGGGCAGGATTTAGCGAAGTTCTACCCAATAACCAATATCAATACATCGTTACGATGGATGCAGATGGTTCTCACCGAGTAGAAGATCTTCCCGCGATGTTAAGTGCTGCTCGAAGCCAAGATCGTGATTCCAAGGTCATCGTTCTGGGAACTAGATGGATGGCTGGTGGATCGGTTGTTAACTGGCCACGAAGTCGACAATTACTCTCTAAATCAGGGACGAAATATGCTCGTTTAGCGCTACGAATTCCGTTGAATGATCTCACTGGGGGTTTTCGCATCTATAGCCGTACCTTATTACTCTCGCTAAATCTGAACCAAATGTTTGCAACTGGATATTGTTTCCAAATCGAAATGGCTATGGCTAGTGATCTAGCTGGTGCAAGAAAGATTGAAGTTCCTATTACCTTTGTAGAGCGAATTAACGGCGTATCTAAGATGAGCAGAGCGATAGTTATCGAGGCTCTATGGCAGACAACCCTCTGGGGCCTTGCTCGTACCTTTAGACCTAACGCCGATAAGTTACATTATGTAAAGTGAAGAAGAATTGCTCAGGCGAAGCTCTCGATTGGTTCGCATGAGCAGATGAGGTTCCTATCCCCGTATGCCCCGTCTATACGCCCTGTAGTCGGCCAATATTTGCCCTTCTGACCGATTAATTCACCTGGAATCAGACCTGTGAAGGTCGAAGGAAATGCCCCGCGTTCCCGGCTATAACTGCGATCCCAATTGGTATTGGCAATAGCTGCAACGGTGTGTGGAGCATGGCGAAGGGCTGAATCCTCAACAGAGATCTTGCCTTCAGTAATCTCATCGATTTCAAACTTTATTGCAATCATCGCATCGACAAATCGGTTCATCTCGAGAATATCTTCTGATTCTGTCGGTTCTATCATTAAAGTTCCCGGGACAGGAAATGACATCGTTGGAGCATGGAAACCGAAATCCATTAATCGTTTTGCTACATCGTCGACTGTGACACCACTGACCTTAGTTATCTCGCGCAAATCAAGGATGCATTCGTGCGCGACAAGCCCTTTCTCACCGGTGTAGAGAACGGGGAAGTAATTCTTCAGGCGATGAGCCATGTAATTAGCGCTCAGGATTGCAACCTCCGTTGCATGAGTAAGACCCGCTCCCCCCATCAGGCGAATGTAAGCCCATGAAATCGGCAGAATACTTGCAGATCCAAATGGGGCAGCTGAAATCGGACCAGGACCAGTTGCAGGACCAGCAGTTGCATCGAGTGGATGGTTAGGCAAGAAAGGAGCAAGGTGTGCACGAGCAATAACCGGTCCAACACCTGGTCCCCCACCGCCGTGTGGAATGCAGAATGTCTTATGAAGATTGAGGTGAGATACATCTGCACCAAATTTCCCAGGCTGTGCAAGTCCGACAAGAGCGTTGAGATTTGCGCCATCAACATAAACCTGACCACCTGCATCATGCACCGCTTCACAAATTTGCGAGATAGCAGATTCAAAGACGCCGTGAGTTGAAGGATAGGTAACCATGAGCGCTGCAAGAGCACCTGCATGCTCTGCTATTTTTGCATTGAGGTCATCGAGACTTACATTTCCTTGATCATCGCATGCAATTACGACAACTTTCATACCCGCCATCACAGCACTTGCTGCATTTGTTCCGTGAGCGCTAGATGGAATTAAACAAATATTCCGTGATTGATCTCCACGAGAATCATGGTAGTTACGAATCGCAAGTAAACCAGCGAATTCTCCCTGACTGCCAGCGTTGGGCTGTAGAGATACTGCGTCATAGCCGGTGATATCGACTAGCCACTGTGAAAGTTGCGAGATTAACTTACGCGAACCAACGCTTTGTTCGGCCGGTGCAAATGGGTGAAGAGAGGCAAATTCGGGCCATGTAACAGCTTCCATCTCAGTTACAGAGTTGAGCTTCATTGTGCAAGAACCCAGAGGAATCATTGTGCGATCAAGTGCCAGATCGCGATCTGAAAGTGTGCGCAAGTAGCGCATCATCGATGTTTCAGAGTGATAGGTATTGAAAACGGGGTGTTTTAGGAACTCGGAAGTTCTCTTAACAGAAGGTGCGATACCGCTCCCCTGTGCTGAGCGACCTTCAACTCCAAAGATTCCAAGAATCTCGTTGAAGATATCTGTTGTTATAGTCTCGTCAAGAGAGATTCGAACATGCATCGGATCAACAACACCTAAATTAATCCTTGCCGCACGAGCCTTGGCGTGAATCGCAGAGGAATCAGCAACCTTGATTGTTAAGGTGTCGAAATAACTCTTGTTAATAGCATCGGTAACGGTTGCTAATTGTGAGGTGAAATCCTGAATACGAGATGCGATCGCAGTGAGACCTTTTGGCCCATGCCACATCGCGTAGAAAGCGCTCATATTGGCAAGCAGTACTTGAGCTGTACATATATTGCTTGTGGCCTTATCGCGGCGGATATGTTGTTCACGAGTTTGAAGCGCTAAACGAAAAGCTGGATTTCCATGAGAATCCACGCTCTGTCCGATAAGTCGGCCAGGAAGAGACCTCTCAAGACCTTCGCGAACTGCCATAAATCCTGCATGCGGTCCGCCAAATCCCATTGGAACACCAAATCGCTGAGCAGAACCGATAGCGATATCAGCGCCCCACTCCCCTGGCGCTTTAAGAAGTGTGAGTGCCAATAAATCTGTGGCTGCAATTAGTAAGGCGTTCTTTTCATGAGCATCCTGGGCAGTTTTGCTGAAATCATTAATCGTTCCTGTTGTATCTGGATATTGCACCAGTAGACCGAAATAATCCAGACTTTGATCAATATTGAGCGCATCGACTTCAACTACTTCTATGCCTAATGGCTTTGCTCGGGAAATGACAACAGCCTTTGTTTGAGCATGAAGGTTCTTATCGATAAGAAAGAGCGAAGAGTCATCACTCTTTGAATTGCGACGAGCAAGTGTCATCGCCTCAGCTGCAGCGGTCCCTTCGTCGAGCATCGAAGCGTTAGATACCGCTAGCGCTGTCATTTCACAGACGACAGTTTGAAATGCGAAGAGCGCCTCTAGTCGACCTTGTGAAATCTCAGGTTGATATGGTGTGTAGGCGGTGTACCAAGCCGGATTTTCAAGAACATTTCGTTTAACAACAGGTGGAGTGATAGTTCCGTAGTAACCGCCACCGATGAGCGAAGTGAATACTTCATTCTCTGAAGCCATTGCACGTAATTCCGTAATTACCTCAACTTCGCTCTTTGCTGAATCAAGTACCTGAGAAAGTTTCTTCTCTATAACAATATTCTCTGGAACTACATCTGAGATAAAACTCTTAATATCTGAATAACCTAGAACAGAGAGCATCTCGCTCTCTTGCGCACTGGACGGCCCTATATGACGATCTTCAAAGTTCTGATAATCGCTCATATCTAAATCGCCTCACATGATTCTGCGAGCAGTTCAGGGTTGAACTACTAGAGGCGAAATATATGAGTTCTAGGCGCCTTTCGCCTTTCGACGGAGCGAGAGTTCATCGTTATTTTCAGCACCTACAGTTTCACCGTTAACTTCACCTTGAAGGGTTGCAAGAGATCCCTCGACCTCGTGCCAAACCTTTCCGACAGCGATTCCAAAGACGCCTTGGCCACCAGCTAACAAGTCAATGATTTCATCAGGACTTGCACATTCGTAGATTGATGCGCCATCACTCATCAAGGTGATGCGCTCGAGTTCAGTTACTCCCCTATTGCGCAGATGATCTACTGCAGTTCGAATATTTTGAAGCGAGACTCCGGCATCCAATAAACGCTTTACAATTTTAAGAACCAAGATATCTCTGAAACCGTAGAGTCTTGCACTTCCAGATCCTGTAGCAGTACGAATTGAAGGTTCTACCAATCCTGTACGTGCCCAATAATCGAGCTGACGATATGAGATGCCTGCAGCTGAACATGCAGTTGCACCGCGATATCCGATTTCAAATTCTTGTTCAGTCACGAGAGGGGGCTCGCTTTCGTTGTGGGGTTGTCTCAAGGTTACGCCTGTAGAGGGTAAAAGTGGTTGAGCGACACGAACAGAACCTCAGGTAGAGGTTGAGGCTTTCAGCCCCTAACCTGCAAAGTCTTCGGGATTGATCTGGTCCAGGAACTCTCTGAAGGCCTCGAGCTCTTGGTCCCCCGCAGCCGATGCCCCTTGCGCGACCTGCTCGGGGATATCTATTCCAATCTCATCGAGAAGGTCATTGTCGATCATGATGTTGGTCTTAGTTCGAAGTGCAATTGCGATCGCATCCGATGGTCTGGCTGATAATGCAGGAAGAGCCTTCTCGCTATCCCTTAGGTGTAGCTCTGCGTAGAAGACGCCGTCGACGATCGAGGTGATGTGTACGGCGGTAAGAGTCACATCGAGACGATCAAGGAGGTCGCGAATCAAATCATGAGTCAAAGGCCGGGTCGCCTCTAATCCCTGCTGGGCAAAAGCGATCGATGTTGCTTCCACCGCTCCGACCCAGATGGGCAGAAATCGGGTCCCCTCAATTTCGCGAAGGAGAACTATCGGTTGATTACTGGGCATCTCAATGCGAACGCCAACAACTTCTGCTGGAATCAACATGGAGAGTTACCTACGCAATTAACTTTAGCGATTAGCGTGGGCGATTAAGTCCGCCGCGAACGAGTGCGGCATGGAGTCGTACTGAGAGAGATGCAATCTCTTTCTGAACTTCTTCGGCACGAGCTTTCGCCTCAGTGCTCTTTTGACGAGTAAAGGGTGTGATGACTTGTTCGATCAAACCGATCTCACGGTCTGCTGCAGATTTAAATGAACGCAAGTGACGTGGTTCGATTCCGAAGCCAGCCATCTCAGCAACAGCCTTCGCCACTGAGAGCGCATCACCGTCGTAATGGCGTCCTCGAATAGTGATGAGACCGAAGGATTCAAGCTCTACCAATTGGCTGTCATCTAGTGATGATGCCTTGAGAAGTTCCTCGCGAGATAAGCGCATCTCTGACTGTTCAGCGAATGTGGCCGGAGCGAATTCGCCATCAATCGTGGCTAGCCCAAGAGTTGGACGTGGAGAAGCCGTTCCGCCTTGGGGTGCTGGCTGAAGACCGCGATCTAACGCATCCAAATTCTCTTTGATTACTTTAAGTGGCAGGTACTGATCGCGCTGTGCAAGTAGAACATAACGAAGGCGATCGAGATCTGCAGTTGTGAATTTTCTATATCCCGATGGGGTTCGCTGGGGCTCTATAAGACCTTCAGATTCAAGGAAGCGAATCTTTGAGATTGTGATGTCGGAGAAATCTCCGCGCAACTTTGTCAGAACTTCACCAATACTTAGATAGGCACGTGCTGGAACGCTCAACTTACTTCCCCCCCGCGTTATTAGCTGTTGAAACAGCTGTTATGAATAAAAGGTGATACTTGCCGATTTGAATCTCGTCTCCGGCAGTTAACTTCTTTTCGGTGACGGATTCATTGTTGATGTAAGAACCGTTGAGACTTCCAGAGTCCTTAAATGTGAAATATGGCTTAGCTCCATCGTTCGTGAGTTCAATAGATGCATGCTTTCTGGAGACAGTTACATCATCTAGAAAGATTGAGTTCTCAGGAGATCTTCCAATAGTGACTCCCTCTGAAGTCACTAAGAAACGAGCGCCCTTCTGTGGACCACGATGGATAAAGACCATCGCCGATTTTCCATCTGCAGCAAGGGCCTTCTCGACGATCTCTCGCTCCTGCTGCGTTGCCTGCGCTAGGAAATCTTCAATGAGGCCGGCTGGGGAATCGCCAACTACTGATCGAAGACCGAGATGAAGAGTGGTGGTTAGTTCATTCTGTGAATCTGGCTTTGCCATGAACTACCCCTTCTTCGACGCCTTATTAGACGTCAACTTAAGGGTGACACTAGAGAGTTGGGCAAGAGAAATCAAGCCGAGATTTACGCGGTAATCGCCCCATATTCGCTCGCCGAAAGGAGCCCGGAAGGCTCGTTGGCAACCTCGATCTCAACTAACCAACCAGCACCGTATGGGTCGGAGTTGATAACTTCTGGATTCTGCGAGAGTGATTCATTAATTGCAACGACAGTGCCCGATACAGGAGCAAAGATTTCAGAGACGCTCTTTGTAGATTCAACTTCGCCGCAGACAGAATCCGCAACCACAACTTCTCCAACTTTAGGCATCTGCACATAGACGATATCGCCAAGTGCGCCTTGTGCGTAATCAGTAATACCCATTCGGAATGTGAAAGCTGCGCCAGATGGTGCTACCCATTCATGCTCTTTTGTATATCTCAGATCCGAAGGGATATTAGACATCGCTACACACTCCTCATAGTTATAAGCTCTCAATAATTCGGTTCGAAGGTCGCACCCTAATGCTTCGAAGCCCCGTTTGGAAATATCCGAGCGCAGTTGCGCAATAAAGGCCTACTCCCCAGATAGCAAATGCCCAGCCAAAGATAAAAGCCAGGGTTCCGTACCAGCTATCACTGAGCGCGAGAAGTAAGAATGGGAATGCGTAGAGAAGATTAAAAGTTGCGGCTTTGCCTAGATAAGTCACAGTCAGAGGTGGTTGACCCTTAAGTTGAAGTACCGCAGCCAAAATTGCCATCGAAAGATCGCGGATAACTAAGACGGCAATTAGCCACACTGGAATTGCATCTCGCATGAAGAGAACGACAAGTGTTGCAGCGATATAGAGGCGATCAATAGTTGGATCTGCAATCTCGCCAAATTTAGATTCTTGGTTGAGAGCGCGGGCTAATTTCCCATCGAAGTAATCTGTCGCCCCACCAATTGCTAGAACTAGAATCGCCCAACCATCGTGGTTCCCGGATTGCGCAAGGATTACGAAGAGCGGGATTCCAAGAAAGCGTAGAAAGGTGAGCGCATTTGGAATCGTCAACACCTACTGCTCCTTATCTCGTTCTTTCACGCGGATCGCGACCTGCACCGGAGTTCCTGGGAATTTGAACTCTTCGCGCAGGCGGCGTTCGATAAATCTACGGTAAGAAGCTTCGATCCAACCGGATGAGAAGACCACGAATTTAGGCGGTGCAATACCGGCCTGTGTCGCGTAGTAAACCCGTGGCTGCTTGCCACCACGGACAGGTGGCGGGGTTGCGCCAATGAGAGCGCCAAGGAAAGAGTTGAGTTTCGATGTCGGAACTCTTCGTTCCCAGGAATCAATTGCTGTTCGAAGGGCCGGAGCTAAGCGATCTCTGTGCCAACCGGTCTTCGCTGCGACATTTACAATCTGTGCCCACTCCACCTGATCAAGGTGTCGTTCAATCTCTTTATCTAATTGAGTGCGGCGATCTTCATCTACGAGATCCCACTTATTCATAACGATAACCATCGCTTTGCCTGCTTCTTCAACCATCGTAATGATGCGCAAATCTTGCTCCGAAATTGGAACTGATGCATCGAGTACAACCACAGCGCATTCGCAACGTTCCAGCGCAGTTTGCGTTCTGAGAGTTGCATAATAATCAGTACCACTTGCCTGGTTGGCGCGCTTCTTAAGTCCTGCAGTATCAACAAAGCGCCAGATGCTGCCACCAAATTCAATGAGCTCATCAATTGGGTCGCGCGTTGTACCCGCTACGTCATCAACAATCGATCGACTTTCGCCAGCGAGAGCGTTGAAGAGAGAAGACTTACCAACGTTAGGTCGACCGATAAGTGCGATTCTGCGATAACCATCTTGAACTTGCGCCCCACCAACTTCGGGAAGATCTTTAACAATTGCATCGAGTAAATCTCCGCTGCCACGTCCGTGCAGCGCAGAGACAAAGTGTGGCTCCCCTAGCCCGATATTCCAGAGGGCGTGTGCATCTGACTCGTCGTTATCTCCATCAACTTTATTTCCAACCAAAATTGTTGGCTTCTTCGCTTTGCGAAGTTCTTGAACGAGAACATCATCCTCATCTAGTGCTCCAACTTGGGCATCTACGACAAAACATAGAACATCTGCTTCTTGCATCGCCAGTTCTGCACCTGCACTTACTTGCACAGAAATTCCGTCAGGTTTTGATTCCCACCCGCCTGTGTCCATAATGATGAAACGACGACCGCCCCATTCGCACTCATATTGAACGCGATCTCGTGTGACACCAGGTGTATCTTCAACGATGGCTTCACGGCGGCCGATAAATCTATTGATGAGTGTTGATTTTCCAACATTAGGTCGCCCGAGAATTGCGACGATAGGTAGACCCAGCAAAGAACGTTGGGATAGAAGCTCCCAGATTCGCTCCACAGTTTCTTCCAAATTCAGCTCTGTCGAATCAATATGCACTGCATCTGTTGCCATTGTTAATGGCGAAACTGTTCGGGTTGAATCAATCTGATCCCGGTTGGCTAGGGACTCTTCCACCGCTTCTACACCGCGAGAATCCTCTTTCTGTTCTGCATCTCTTCGTGCAGCTCGCGCCGATATATCTGCAGTTAAATACACTTTCAAAGCCGCATCTGGACAAACAACAGTTCCAATATCGCGACCTTCAACAACTATTCCGCGATCGGCCTTCGCAATGATCTTTCTCTGCAAATCCAATAATTCTGCACGGATCTCTGGAAGGGCGCTGATAATCGATACATGATCAGTTACTTCATTGCTTCTAATCTCGACCGATACATTCTTATCGCCCACAAAAACTTGTGGGTCTCGCGGATCTGAAATGAACGAAATTGGTCTCTCGATAACTGCAGCGATAATATCTTTTGGATTTTCACTCTTTATCGATAAAGCAATGAAAGTAATTGCGCGATAGAGAGCGCCAGTGTCAAGATAATTCCAACCAGCACGAATTGCGATATTTTTAGATGTGCTGGATTTGCCAGAGCCACTTGGGCCATCTAGAGCAACAACAATCATCGTAAAGGCCCATCTTTCAGTTGACGCATTCTATTGCGTAAAGGTAAAAAACGGTGAATCACGCTCTTGGTGCGTGAACACTCCATCCTGCCTTCAATAGATGATCAGATAACTTCACTGAATCGCTAGCGGAGAGCGCGAGTGTTATGAGGCCAGTCTCCTGTCCTGGTGAGTGTTCGATCGATAGATCTTCAATATTGACATTGGCACGAGCGCACTCATTAAAGATTGCAGCTAATTGACCAGGTTTATCTTCAATAACAATTGGCAGGTAGGTGTATTCACGAACTTTTCCACCATGTTTTCCGGGAATAGCTAATCGACCAATTTGTCCATCAGAGATCAACTTCTCAACAGCGGATTCGTCGCCAATCGAGTCGATAAAGCTCGCTAAATCCTCGGCGAAATTCCTCAAGAGAGGCTTAATCGCTTGACTATTTGCGGAGATGATCTCTCTCCAGAGTTTGGGGTCTGAGCCAGCAATACGTGTTGTGTCTCTGAGGCCAGATCCGGCCAAGGTAAGCCAACTCTCCGGATTTCCAGATAACTGCTTGGCAAGCAGCGATGCGATGACCTGAGGAAGATGAGAGATAAGGGCAACGGCGCGATCGTGTTCTTCGACTGGAAGGTCAACGAGATCTGCCCCCAGGGCTGCAATCAGATCACGGGCGATGAGAAGGACGTCTCCATCGACGCCAGTTGAATCGATAATCCAGGCTCGGCCCTGGAAGAGATCAGATCGTGCAGACTCTGCTCCCCCAACCTCACGACCTGCCATAGGGTGGGTTGGAAGAAATCTCTCTTGGGGAAGGTTAGAACTCGATACCTCAACTTTAACTTTAGTCTTAACTGAGGCTACATCTATAAATGCACCCTTATAGTCTCGGGATTCCAGGGCTGAAATCACTGATGAGAAGGATGAAATGGGCACAGCGCAGATGACGAGCTCTGGAGTAAAGGGCGAACTCTTTACCGGGCCGACAAGTTGCTGGGCCAAACTCTCTGCCCTGGAATCAGCATCCACCATCTGCACATCTACCCCAAGTGAGGCTAAAGCGAGCCCAATGGAGGTGCCAATTAGGCCAGATCCGTATATTTCGACCCTAGAAAACGATAGTTGAACGCTCATAGAAGGGTCCTACTGAGCAATATCTCGGCGTAGAGCCTTTGCGCCATGAAGGTAGATATGGGAGACGTCTTTTGCGCTCTTCTCCGTCTCGATATGTGCCATCACTCGAATCGTGCGCTCGAGGGCGCCTGGAACATCGATCTCAACAGCACAGATGAGAGGCACTGATTCAAAACCAACTTCGCGGGCAAATGCTGCTGGGAAAGCTGCGTTGAGATCGGGGCTAGCGGTAAAGAGAACGGAGATGACATTCGAGGGCGTGAGTGCATTGGCTTCGAGTATTTCAGTCAGGAGCTCCTTAACCCCAGCGGCTATCGCCTCGGGTGAATTGGCAGCGACTTGGGTCGCTCCTCGTATCGCTCGCACTGACATTAGGCAAGCATACAACCCAGCTCACATTCAGGGCGGAATGGTTACATCGTTTTGCCGATATATCTATTAAATGCTTAATAACAATTCTTCGAGACTAAATCCTGAGCACCTCGATCTTACCCATTGGAGCCGGATTCCCAAATATCGATTTATCCACTTTTATTCTATCTATTTGAGCGTTGAATTATCGATAAGTAGATACCAATAAAGGACCAACAGATTATTATAGATAAACTAACAAATCGTTATATTGATTGAAAGTCGGTTTACGGTTTAATATTTAAAGCGTTTTGCAGGCTTATTAATTCACCGCTATTGAGATCGCGCCATCTTCCTTCAAGAGTCTCCCCTAGAGAGATCGGCCCGAATCTCGTTCGGATCAATCGAAGGACCTCGACATCTACAGCTTCCATCAAGCGACGGATGATGTGGTAACGACCCTCATGGATGGTTACCTCTATCCACTGAGGAGATAGGTGTTTGAAGTCCAGAACTCGTCCCATTCCATCCTCGAGCTCAACACCCTTTAAAAGGACCTTCTCGACCCCCACCGGAAGGCGGCCATCGAACTCAATGATGTAGGTCTTCTCAAGGCCATATGAGGGGTGGGTCGCTCTGAAGGTCAGATCGCCGTCATTTGTCAGCAGAATGAGGCCTTCAGATTCCTTATCGAGACGCCCAACATGGAATAAACGCTCAGTTCGGAGGTCGATAAAGTCAGCTAAAGATGGCCGACCTTCTGGGTCGAACATAGTCGACAGAACCCCTCTAGGCTTATGAAGTGCAAGATAAGTCTTAGACAAAGAACGCTTAATTGTCTCGCCATCAACTTCTACTTTCACCTTTTCAGGGTCAAACTTCGCCCCTAGCTCTCTTATCTGGTGTCCATCGACCGTTACTCGGCCATCCATGATGAGCTCATCGGCTCCACGGCGGCTAGTGATTCCGGCATCGGCAATAATCTTATTAAGGCGCATCTCGGCCATGTGGCTATCCATTCTCGACAGTCAACTGCGCCCAGTAATGAGGGCGCCGGTGGTGAGGAGAGTCTAGGGCGTTACTTAGTCAGTAAGCGAATCGAGGATCTCATCTAGGCCATCGAGGTCAGGTAGATGAGGTGCTAAAGGTGGAAGGTCGGTCAGGGCGTTGAGGCCTAAACGCTCAAGGAAGTAGCTAGTCGTCTTGTAGAGGATAGCTCCGGTCTCGTTCTCAACGCCGTACTCCTCGACCAAGCCTCGGGTGATAAGGGTTTTCATGACCGCTTCGACATTCACCCCACGGATCGCTGAGACTCGAGCTCTTGAGACTGGTTGGCGATAAGCGATGACGGCTAGGGTTTCAAGGGCGGCCTGGGTAAGTCGGTTCTGCTGTCCATCGAGGACAAACTTCTCCACGACCGCCGAGCAATCTGGATGGCTATAGAAGCGCCATCCCCCATTGATAGCCTTGAGGGCGAAACCTCGATCTTCATACGTAGGGACGAGCGCTTCAAGGGCGTCAACGACCTGGTCGACTGTAACCTCGAGGACGGATGCCAAGGTCAGCTCTGTAACAGGCTCATCTACGACCATCAGGATTGCCTCAATGGAGCGGGCTAGAGCCGCTGGATCAAAAACGTGGGAAAGTTGATCTGAGGAATCGACCTCTTCAACTGGGCTCTCAACCTCTGGATTAGACATTATCGACCTCTTCTGTCTCATTTTCTAACGATACGGGGATATCAAACTCATCTGTGACTAGGATTTCGCCCTCTTCTGAGCCTATCCAACTTATCTGGAGCTCACCAAGTGCCATTACCTGCTCAAAACGGAGAGCGCCTTGGCGGTAGAGATCCAGTAAAGCTAGGAAGCGGGCAACAACTACAAGGGTGGAGTCGGCCCCGTGGATAAGGTTTCTAAAGGAGAGAACCTTCGACTTACGCAAGGCGTCGACTACCAGTTTCGACTCCTCTGCCACGCTCACCAGGGCGCTGTGAAGGTGTTCAATAGCGACCACAGGGGCGCTCTTTGGGGTAAGAACACGCTCAGCGATAGCTGCGAAGCGAACGGCCCCAACACCGATCAAGACCTCAGGAAGCAGTGAAGCCAGCGCTGGGTCGAGAGCAACTACGCGTGGGAAGGATTTATCAGCTGCCAGGATTCGCTCCTGGAAATCTGAGGCAATCTCCTTAAATGCGCGGTATTGCAGAAGGCGGGCAAAGAGAATATCCCTGGCCTCCAGGATCGCCAGATCCTCTTCATCCTCAATCTCACCGCTTGGAAGCAGGCGAGCCGCCTTGAGATCGAGCAGAGTTGCAGCGATGACCAGGAACTCAGTGGCTTGGTCGAGCATCCAGCCCTCGCCAGACTCTTCGAGCCTGCGGATAAATGAGATGAACTCATCGGTGACGAGGCTCAGTGATACCTCAGTGATGTCGAGCTTGTGGCGCGAGATGAGCTGCAGGAGTAAGTCGAAGGGGCCATCAAAATTGGTGAGGTGGACGTTGAAACCCTTCTCGGGCGCGCTCTCAGATGCAACCTCAAGGGCTGAGTCAGCTGCTGAATCAAGGAGATTTTCCACCTGCGAACAGTAACTCTTTACTTGCAGAACGCCTTGCATTGCGCGTAGAGTCGGTTAAATAGGAAAAGAGGTTTCTCGCTTGAACGCTAAATCGACATTTGACGATGATGTGGCCACCACGGCCAATCTACTCGGCATTGAACCTCAGAACTTCCCCATCCCGGCACAACTTGTTGAACACGGCGAGGCGAAGGTCATCTCGATCTTTAATCAAAAGGGTGGCGTAGGAAAAACTACATCGACTATCAACCTTGGTGCAGCGCTCGCCGAACTCGGTCGCCGCGTTCTACTCGTCGACTTCGACCCACAAGGAGGTTTATCACTGGGCCTTGGTGTCAATGCGCATAGCTTGCCTCTCGAGAACACTGTCTATTACGCCTTGATGACACCCGATGCGAATATCGATGAGATTGTCTTGAAATCATCTGTCGCAAATCTCGATTTTCTTCCTGCAAACCGCGATCTCGGAACTGCTGAAACAACTCTCGGTGCCGAAATCGGTGGACAGCAATACCTTAAGCGCGCTCTCGGAAGACTTCGTTCTGAGTATGACGTTATCTTGATCGATTGCCAGCCAACTATGGGTCAGCTAACCATCAACGCGCTTGTTGCGTCTGATGAAGTTATTGTTCCATTGCAATGCGAGTACTTTGCGCTTCACGGTTTTATCGAACTTAAAGGCAATATCGATAAGGTGCGCAGCTTCTTAAACCCTGATCTAAAACTCATCGGAATTCTTGCGACTATGTATGATCGCAAAACGCTTCATAACCGAGAAGTTCTTACTGCAATTCTTGAGAAGTATCCAGAAGATGTCTTTGAAACCATTATTGCGAAGACAATTCGCTTCTCTGAAACAACTGTTGCTGGTGAACCAATAACAGCCTATGCATCATCTTCAGGTGGCGCCCAGTCTTACCGACGACTTGCACGAGAACTAATTGCACGAGGAGGAGCACGATGAGTAAGAGAGCTAGCCTGCCAGGAGCAGATGAACTTTTCCGCGCTAATACCCCGGCGCTCAGCGCGGTCCGTGAAGCAACCCAGGCTCCTGCACAGGCAGCGCCAGTACCTGCACCAGCTATTGGAACTTCCGCACCAAAGAGTAAGAAGGGTGTGCGAACAATTTCTCGTCGCCGAGTAACAGCGGCTGAAAAATCACCTTCTGGTCGCGAGCTACACGAAGAAAAAATCACCGTTTACTTATCAACTGATGAACTCTTTGATCTCGATCAAGCACGATTAATGCTTCGCGGTGATCTTGGTTTAGCAGTCGATCGCGGTCGAATTGTTCGTGAATCAATCGCAGTCATCATTGCTGACCTTGAAGCAAAGGGCGATCAAAGCATTCTTGCTCGCCGACTTCGCGGTATCTAACAAAGGGCGAATTACTTGGCTCTTGGATGAGCAGAGCTATAGCTTTCGCGCACCTTATCAATCGTAATAAGTGTGTAAATCTGTGTCGTTGTAACAGAGCTATGCCCAAGCAACTCCTGCACAACTCTGATATCCGCTCCCCCATCTAATAAATGGGTCGCATAAGAGTGTCGAAATACGTGCGGTGAGACCCGACCAGATAAACCTGTTGCATCCGCTGCATCGAGAACTATCTGCCATGCAGATTGCCTAGATAGCCTTCCACCACGAGAGTTCAGAAAGAGCGCTGTAGTCCCCTTGCTGTTCTTTTCGGCAAGAACTGGCCTAGTGCGAACTAGATAGTCGTCGAGCGCCGAGATTGCATACTTTCCTAGAGGAACAAACCTCTCCTTTGAACCTTTGCCCTTTACCTTCAGTACTGAGACTTCGTCATCGCCTAACTTAGAGATTGAGATATCAGTTGTATTGATTCCGATGATCTCGCTGACGCGTCCTCCAGTTGAATAGAGAAGTTCCAGGATTGCGTAATCTCTTGCAGAGATTGGATCGCCCTCGCGTTTAGCGCTTTCAATTAATTTTGTTACCTCATCAATGCTCAGAGCCTTAGGTAACTTTCTTGGAAGTTTATGGGTAATGGATTCCAGCATCGGATTCTCAATTGAGCTCTCGATGCTCATATATTTGTAAAATCCCTTGAGCGAAGAGATTGCACGATTAATACTTGAGAGTGTCAGCTTTGCGGACTTTAAAGAGACCTCGAATTTGACGATTTCGTCAGGTTTTAACTCGTCAAAGTTGAGCCGGTTCGCCTGTAGGTACTCCCCGAACTTACTTAAATCTCTCTGGTAGGACTGCAGGGTATTTTCCGCTAAACCACGTTCAATACGTAGGTGGTTTAGGTAATTGCTCTTTGCAGTTTCGAAGTTCACCAAACAACTACTTATTTTTTACTTCTTGGAAGCAATTGCAGCAGCGATGAGACCTACAAAGAGCGGATGAGGCCTAGTTGGACGCGAACGTAGCTCTGGGTGAGCCTGAGTTCCCACGTAATATGGATGAACTTCACGAGGAAGTTCTACAAACTCAACGAGATCACGATCCTTAAATATGCCAGAGAAATTAAGTCCCGCATCCGAAATCTGATCACGATACTTATTGTTGACTTCATAGCGATGGCGATGGCGCTCTGAAATCTCAGTTGCCCCATAAACGCCCGCAACAATTGAACCTGGAGTGAGAGAGGCTTTATAGAGACCGAGTCTCATAGACCCACCCATATCTCCTTGACCAGCAACGATATCTTTCTGGTCATCCATAGTTGCAATGACGTGTGTTCCACTGTCGGGCTTGAACTCGGCTGAGTTCGCATCCTTTATTCCAGCAAGATTTCGTGCAGCTTCAATAACCATGCACTGCAAACCTAAACAAAGACCCAGCGTTGGTATCTTATTTTCGCGAGCAAATTTAAGTGCGCCTAACTTTCCTTCAATTCCGCGAATTCCAAAGCCACCTGGCACGCAGATTGCATCTACATGACCGAGAGCTTCCTTTGCGCCTTCTGGAGTCTCGCAGTTATCGCTTGGTACCCAAATCAATTCGACCTTTGCATCGTTTGCAAACCCGCCGGCACGTAGAGCTTCAGAGACTGATAGGTATGCATCCGGTAGATCGATGTACTTTCCAACAAGAGCAACCTTTACATGATGCTTTGGTGAGTGAACTTTCTTAAGCAAGTCATCCCACTCGCCCCACTCGACTTCGTGTCCGCCAAGTGAAAGGCGACGAACGATATATGAATCTAAACCTTCACTGAAAAGTACCTTTGGAATATCGTAGATTGAAGGAGCATCAACTGCCGCAACTACCGCTTCAACATCTACGTCGCACATCAAAGAGATCTTCTTCTTGATTCCATCTGGGATGGGACGATCGCAACGCAGTACAACTGCATCCGGTGCAATACCGATGCTACGAAGGGCTGCAATGCTGTGCTGAGTTGGCTTGGTCTTTAGCTCACCTGATGGTCCGATGTAGGGAACCAGCGAAATGTGGAGGTAGAAGACATTGTCGCGGCCTACCTCTTGACGTAGCTGACGAGCTGCTTCCAGGAATGGCTGTGATTCGATATCACCAACTGTTCCACCGATCTCAGTGATAACTACATCAACCTGATCAGAATCATTTGCGAGCATGCGCTCTTTGATCTCATTGGTGATATGAGGAATAACCTGAACAGTCTCACCAAGGTATTCACCGCGACGTTCACGGGCGATAACACGGGAATAAACCTGACCTGTAGTTACATTTGCTGAACCTTCGAGGTTGCGATCAAGGAATCTCTCGTAATGTCCGATATCCAGATCTGTCTCAGCGCCATCATCGGTGACGAATACTTCGCCATGCTGGAATGGATTCATCGTGCCAGGGTCAACGTTGAGATATGGGTCGAGCTTCTGCATCGTGACGCGGATGCCACGGGCTACGAGAAGTCTTCCGAGAGATGAGGCTGTGAGCCCCTTACCTAAACTTGAGGCGACTCCGCCTGTTACGAAAATATGCTTGGTCACATGCGGCTGGCTCATGGAAGACGAACCTATCACCGAAGAGGGCTCTAATCGCGCAGGGCCAGGAGTTCTGCCGCGTGTTCTCGGGCACTAGCCGACTCTTCGAGCCCAGCAAGCATTCGAGCGATCTCTTCAATTCGCTCAGAGCTCTCGAGTTTGGAGACGCCGGAGGCAACAACCGAGCCATCGCTGCTCTTCTTAACTACGAAGTGGGTATCTGCCCAGGCAGCAACTTGAGGTAAATGCGTGACAACAATGACTTGAGAATTCTTTGATAGTTCGTGCAGCCTCTTACCAACCTCTATTGCCGCTTTTCCACCGACTCCAGCATCTACTTCATCAAAGATATATGTTCCGACTGGATGAGTTTTAGCAATTACAACTTCAAGAGCCAACATGATGCGTGACATTTCTCCGCCCGATGCACCTTTTCCAAGCGCAATTTTCGGACCATCGCTATGAGCCTGAATCATCATTGTTACTTCATCGCAACCTAACTGAGTGAAGTCACTTTCTTTCAGTGTGCCCGCGTAATCGGCGCTCTTCACATCTGCGTAGAAAGTTGTGTGCGGCATTGATAGCGCTTTGATTTCCGTGGTGACAGAAGTCGAGAGTTTCTTCGCTGCGCTTTCGCGTTCTTTTGTAAGATTCTGCGCACTCTTGAGAAGTTCCTTCTTGATCACAGATAGCTCTTTCTCAAGCTCTGCAATTCGATCGTCTCCGCCTTCTAAATCCGCGATTGACTCCTTGCCGGATTTCGCCTTTGCAGCAAGCGAAACTAACGCTTCATCACCAACTTCGGTCGAAGACCATCTCTTGATAAATGAGTACAGTTCGGCTTTTCGAGATTGAAGTGCGTCGAGCCGAACAGGGTCTGCTTCAAGTGATGATGAGTAACTCGCAAGATCGGTTGAGGCGTCGTCGAGAATAAAGACCGCTTCAGAGACTCGATCAGAGATTTCTTCAAGTCGAGAATCTTTCCCTTTTGCCGCATCTAACGCTCTTCGCGCTGCATGAAGAAGTGTCAGCGCGCCGTCTTCTTCTCCATTGAGCGCATCAGTTGCAGTAGAACTCGCAATTCTCAAATCTTCTACGCTTGAAAGGCGATTAATCGCATCATCGGTTGCGCTGCATTCACCGCGAACTGCCTTAAGTGATGTCCAGGCACTCAGGAACTCCTTAAGCTCAGCAATCTCTCCATCACGCTTATTTGCAGATGTCTTCATCGTTGAAATTCGAGATTTGAGTTCTAAGTAGCTCTCATAATTACTACGATACGTATCTAGCGCGCTAAGAAGTGCATCTCCCCCAAACCGATCGAGGAGTTCACGTTGCTTTGCGGGCTTAACAATCTGTGCATTTGCAGATTGACCATGTATCTCGATTAATGAATCAGCCAAGGTGGAGAGCGTTGTCGCAGGAACGGTTGCTCCACCACAAATTGCTTTGCTCTTTCCATCCCCATTGACTGTTCGGGTAATAATCAAGGAACTTTCCTCGATTACCGCACCAACTTCTTCAAGATCGTTATGGAGAGACTTTGGAATTGAGAAGGTGGCGCTTGCAACGAGGCGATCGGAGCCATGTCTAACGAGAGCGCTATCGCTCTTTCCACCAAGAACTAGTGAGAGCGCCGTGAGGATCATTGTCTTTCCTGCGCCAGTTTCACCTGTTAATACATTGAGTCCTCTACCAAGTTCGAGCTCTGATTGATCGATGATTCCAAGATTTCGAATTGAGATCTCTTCTAAATAAGAACGTTCACTCACCGCGCCATCCTTCAACGGGAAGTTTGAATTTTGCGACGAGACGATCTGTAAATAGAGTTGAAGATACGTGAGATAACTTAATTGTCTGAGAATCACGAGTGATGATGACGCGATCTCCCGATTGAAGTGGGATCTTACGTAAAGCATCGGCGGATAACAGCGCTTCTGAAGATTCAACTGTCACGATAATCTCTGATTTAGGCGAAACCACCATCGGTCTTGCAAAGAGTGCGTGTGCGGAAATCGGAAGTAACACCAGTGCTTCAATTTCTGGCCATAAGACTGGACCGCCAGCGCTAAAGGCATAGGCAGTTGATCCAGTTGGAGTCGAGCAGATAACGCCGTCACAGCCCCAATGAGAAAGTGGTCGACGGTCGATTTCAACAAAGAGTTCAACCATCGTTGTGCCATCACGTTCAACAGTTACCTCATTGAGCGCCCATCCGTTGGAGATCTCTTTACCAGCGCGCTCAACGATGAATTTGAGAACCATTCGGCTTTCGCTAACGTAACTCTTATTGATAATTGCATCGGCGATAGCTTGAATACTTGGTCGATCAACTTCTGCTAAGAATCCAACTTGTCCAAGATTAATTCCTAGAAGCGGAATATTTCGCGAAAGGGTAACTTCTGCTGCTCGAAGTATCGTTCCATCTCCACCTAGGACAACTGCTACCTCAATCTCAGGCAGTTCAGTCGTTGCAACCTTTTTGATTCCTTCGATGGAAACGTCGGAGATTGTGTAGAGGCTAAAACCTGCCGAGAAAAGAAGCGGCGCTAATTCGCCCGCTGCCTTAATTGCCTCTGGTCGTGAAGGATTAACAAGAAATGCGAGGCTTCTAATACTCATTATGCAGGCCCCATCTCGATTGCTAGATCGAGCGCTGCTTCATCGATTGCAGGTGCACCACGTCGCAGCCACAAGAAATATTCGACGTTACCAGCAGGCCCTGGGAGAGGACTTGCTGCAATGCCCATTGTTCCTAAACCAACATCGTATGCAGATTCAGCAACATCGAGAACGGCTGCTCTGCGAAGTAGAGGATCGCGGACGACTCCCCCTGCACCAAGTTTTTCGCGCCCAACTTCAAATTGCGGTTTAACCATCAGAACAAAATCAGCACTTGGCTTTGATACTGCAGCCAATGCAGGCAATACGAGTGAGAGCGAGATAAAGGAGAGATCGGCGACCACGAGATCGATATCTTCTCCAACTTGATCACCTGTCAGATGTCGGATATTTGTACGATCAAGAATCTTTACCCGTTCATCTTGGCGAAGTTCCCATGCAAGTTGCCCGTAACCGACATCAACTGCAACAACTAATTGTGCGCCGCGTCGCAGAAGTACATCTGTGAAACCGCCAGTCGACGCACCAGCATCGAGACATTTTTTTCCTTCAACAACTACCCCGGTAAATGCATCGAGTGCACCAGCCAATTTATGACCACCCCGAGAGACAAAGTCATCGCGGTCGCCTTGCAAGACAATTGACGTTTCAGCATCTACCTGTGAAGCAGGCTTTGTTGCAGGGATTCCATTGACAAGAACTGATCGTGACTCGATGAGATCTGCTGCATGCTCGCGCGAGCGTGCGAGTTCGCGACGAACTAATTCAGCATCGAGTCGAGTCTTCATAAATTCTCTTTAGAGGTTGTCGATCTCTTTTAGCGAGCTCTGTAGCTTCTCGTGTAACGCTTCAAAGCGCGCTGAGTGTTCAGAGAGATCACTGGCATCGATCTCTTCAAGTTCAGTGCGAACATCTTGAACAAGGTTGGTTTCAGTCTCGTTATTGAGATTTTCCATTATCTAACCCTCGATTTCTTTACCGCTCTATTTGTCGAAACTTTCTTAACCGGCGACTTCTTAGCAGGTGCTTTCTTAACTGTTACTTTCTTAGAAGATTTCTTAAGGGCTGCAACCTCGGCTGCCAAAGCGTCAAACTCTTCGCGCTTAATAAATCCCATCTTAAGTACAACGCTCTCGACCTCTTCATGGATTTTTGACTTTACAGATTCGGCACTCTCTTTTGCCCAGTCGTTCAAGGCGGCGCCGATTTCGGCGGGAGTACGTTCGCCATCGGAGAGCTTCTGGACATAGCCCTTGAGGGTTGTGAAGATCTCTGACGGTTGTGGTTTAGCCATGCCCCTAGAGTATCGACTAGGCGAGATTTAGGGCTTCTAGATGCGAGAGATCTCAGCTGCCTCTACCTGCCACCGGCTAGCAAGACCGCTAGGTGCCTGCCAGAAGCGGCGATGAATAGAACCAGAGATCTCAATCCATTCATCACTCTTAAGAGTAAGAGCAATCTTGCGGCTCTTCGCGCTCCAGGCACCGATATCGAGGGTATCGACTCCTTCTCGTTCGCTTCTGGTCACAATAAGTCGGAATTCAACGACCTTATCTCCGCTAGGAAGTTCCTTCGACCTTGCAGGAGCTGAAACTCTGCCCCTAACGAGCAAATCATTGAGTGAGTAATCTTGAACTTCTTCTTCAACCTTCTTCTTTGTAGCAGCCATCTTCGACCCCTTTAGTAGTTATGAAAGGGTGATGATTAAGTAGGTGGCTGACTTCGAGAAGGAATTAGATTTCAATCTGTGGATTAGAGATTGTCTGCGCGCTCCTGTGCATCGGTCGCCTCATCAACATCAAGTTCCGCGCACTTTGCAAACCATTCACGCGCTTCCTCTTTACGATTAGCTGCATCCAGTGCATCGGCATATGCATAACGAAGACGTAGAGCCCATTCATCGGTCTCATTCTTCAGCTCTTTACATTGCAGAGTGACAACTGCTGCATCAAATTCTTTTAGGTCGCGTCGCGCACCAGATGCAACGATTCGCATCTCGATCTCTTCCGCTTTCTCGAGTCGCTTGACCTCTGCAGAACCAGCCAAATTCAAGGCTTTTAGAGGGTTTCCGAGGCCTCGCTCACAATCAGCCATAACCGGCCACATGGAGACATCTCCTGAAATTCTATTTGCTGCACGTAACTCTTTAAGTGCAATCTCGTAATGACCTGCTCGGTATGCGGCATAACCAGCGGTCTCGCGAACAACTGCAAGGCGACCAGCATGATGTGCTGCAGCAACTGCATGCTTATGAGCGAGTTCTGGATCTACATCCATGTATAGATTGACGCAGACCATATGGCGAGCAACAACTTTCGCATTCTCTGCCGACAAACTCAATAACTCTGCACGAACGCTCTTCTCGAGCTCTTCACCTGTGACATCTTCAGGAATGTCAGGTTCAAAGATTCGTGGACGTATACGCGATTGATCGCGTTCCTGTGGAGCGGGACGAAACCCGCGTGGATCGCTGACTTCACGACCTTGCGAGACTTGACGCGTTGCACCAGAGCGATCAGATCTTCCACCGCGAGCTGGACGCTCATCACGAGAAGAAGACGATGGTCGAGAACTTGATGGACGAGATGAAGAGGGACGACCGCTTGAAGGACGGCCCGATGACGGCCGATCACTATTGTTACGTGGACGCTCTTCCATTTTTACACTCCGATTTGTTTGACTGATTTTAACTTCTTTTTCCCAGCAACTATTAAAGATCGAGAAATAAAAAAGGGGCGCTTACGAATAAGCGCCCCTTTTTATAAAAGAAGTCCGGCAACGTTCTACTCTCCCACAAGGTCACCCGTGCAGTACCATCGACGCTGTGAGGCTTAACTTCCGGGTTCGGAATGGGACCGGGTGTTTCCCTCACGCTATGGTTGCCGAAACGCTATTGAGTTTTGGACATGAACTCACAAATTAAGTCTGATCAAAAATGAATTTGATCTTCTTATTTGTGGTTCTCGACCGTATCTCGAGAACCACACAGTGGACGCGTAGCAACTTTGTAGTTAAATCCTCGGCCTATTAGTAGTGGTCAGCTCCAAGTCTTACGACTCTTCCACTTCCACCCTATCAACCCAGTAGTCTCCTGGGGGCCTTACTTGGTAAACCAATGAGAAACCTAATCTTGAAGCGAGCTTCCCGCTTAGATGCTTTCAGCGGTTATCCCTTCCGAACGTAGCTAATCGGCGGTGCTCCTGGCGGAACAACCGACACACCAGAGGTTCGTCCGACCCGGTCCTCTCGTACTAGGGTCAGCCCTTCTCAAGTTTCTTACGCGCACAGAAGATAGGGACCGAACTGTCTCACGACGTTCTGAACCCAGCTCGCGTGCCTCTTTAATGGGCGAACAGCCCAACCCTTGGGACCTACTCCAGCCCCAGGATGAGACGAGCCGACATCGAGGTGCCAAACCTTGCCGTCGATATGGACTCTTGGGCAAGATCAGCCTGTTATCCCCGGGGTACCTTTTATCCGTTGAGCGACGGCGCTTCCACAAGCCACCGCCGGATCACTAGTTCCTGCTTTCGCACCTGCTCGACATGTCTGTCTCACAGTTAAGCTCCCTTGTGCACTTACACTCGACACCTGATTGCCAACCAGGTTGAGGGAACCTTTGAGCGCCTCCGTTACTTTTTAGGAGGCGACCGCCCCAGTCAAACTACCCACCAGACACTGTCCCTGATCCGGATTACGGACCGAGGTTAGAAGTTCAAAACGATCAGAGTGGTATTTCAACGATGACTCCACAAACACTGGCGTGCCCGCTTCAAAGTCTCCCACCTATGCTACACAAACCGTTCCGAACACCAATATCAAGATATAGTAAAGGTCCCGGGGTCTTTCCGTCTTTCTGCGCGTAACGAGCATCTTTACTCGTAATGCAATTTCGCCGAGTTTACGGATGAGACAGCGCTCAAGTCGTTACGCCATTCGTGCAGGTCGGAACTTACCCGACAAGGAATTTCGCTACCTTAGGATGGTTATAGTTACCACCGCCGTTTACTGGGGCTTAAGTTCTCAGCTTCGCCTTGCGGCTAACCAGTCCCCTTAACCTTCCAGCACCGGGCAGGCGTCAGTCCGTATACATCGTATTGCTACTTCGCACGGACCTGTGTTTTTGGTAAACAGTCGCTTGAGCCTGGTCTCTGCGGCCTTCCAGCGCTTCGGAGGAAAACTCCTACACGCTAAAGGGCCCCCCTTCTCCCGAAGTTACGGGGGCATTTTGCCGAGTTCCTTATCCATAATTATCTCGATCGCCTTGGTATTCTCTACCTGACCACCTGTGTCGGTTTCGGGTACGGGTCACTTATTTTCTCGCTAGATGCTTTTCTTGACAGCATAGGATCATCCACTTCACCTTACGGCTCGGCATCAGCTCTCAGGCATGTGTTACGCGGATTTGCCTACGTAACGCCCTACGACCTTACCCCGGGACAACCATCGCCCGGGTTGGACTACCTTCCTGTGTCACACCATTGCTGAACTACTACAACACCGGGTCAGCGGTTCCATCAATCTGACAAAAGCCAGATCAACTTCACGGCCTTAGCATTAGTTGGCTCGTTCTGGGCGAAAATAAGCGAGTACTGGAATATCAACCAGTTGTCCATCGACTACGCCTGACGGCCTCGCCTTAGGTCCCGACTTACCCTGGGCGGATTAGCCTGGCCCAGGAACCCTTGGTCTTTCGGCGGAGGGGTTTCTCACCCCTCTCTCGCTACTCATGTCTACATTCTCACTTGTGTGACTTCCACGGCTAGATTCCTCTGCCGCTTCACCAGTCACACAACGCTCTCCTACCCATCCAAGCTCCTGGATCTTGCGACCGGGATAGTGCTTGAATGATAGAACTTCGGTGCTGTGCTTGAGCCCCGTTACATTGTCGGCGCGAAATCACTTGACCAGTGAGCTATTACGCACTCTTTTAAGGGTGGCTGCTTCTAAGCCAACCTCCTGGTTGTCTATGCGACTTCACATCCTTTTCCACTTAGCACAGGCTTTGGGACCTTAGTTGCTATTCTGGGTTGTTTCCCTCTCGACCATGAAGCTTATCCCCCACAGTCTCACTGCTGCGCTCTCACTTACCGGCATTCGGAGTTTGGCTGATGTTGGTAATCTTGTAGGACCCCTCGACCATCCAGTAGCTCTACCTCCGGTAAGAAACACGCAACGCTGCACCTAAATGCATTTCGGAGAGAACCAGCTATCACGAAGTTTGATTGGCCTTTCACCCCTACACACAGCTCATCCCCTAATTTTTCAACATTAGTGGGTTCGGTCCTCCACGCGGTCTTACCCGCGCTTCAACCTGGCCATGCGTAGATCACCTCGCTTCGGGTCTAGATCGTGCTACTCAAGCGCCCTATTCAGACTCGCTTTCGCTACGGCTTCCCCTCAACGGGTTAACCTTGCAACACGACACTAACTCGTAGACTCATTCTTCAAAAGGCACGCTGTCACAACTTACGTCGCTCCAACGGCTTGTACGCACACGGTTTCAGATTCTATTTCACTCCCCTTACGGGGTTCTTTTCACCTTTCCCTCACGGTACTAGTCCGCTATCGGTCATCAGAGAGTATTTAGGCTTAGCGGGTGGTCCCGCCAGATTCATACCGAATTCCTCGAGTTCGGTATTACTTGGGATACCAATAAAGAGTTAACTAAGTTTCGACTACGGGGTTCTCACCCTCTCTGACTGGCTTTCCCACGCCATTCATCTACCTAGCTAGTTTTTGACTCTTTGGTTGAACGGCAGTCCAACCTAACTGGTCCCACAACACCGATACTGCAACGCCTGCCGGCTTGGCACAGTATTGGTTTGGCCTCTTCCGTTTTCGCTCGCCACTACTAACGGAATCACGGTTGTTTTCTCTTCCTGTGGGTACTGAGATGTTTCACTTCCCCACGTTCCCTTTATCTGCCCTATATATTCAGGCAGAAATAACTGGACATTACTCCAGTTGGGTTTCCCCATTCGGAAATCCTCGGATCAAAGTTCGTTTGACAACTCCCCGAGGCTTATCGCAGCCTACTACGTCCTTCATCGGCTTCTGATGCCAAGGCATCCGCCATGTGCGCTTAATAATTTTTCCACAAAGATGCTCGCGTCCACTGTGTAGTTCTCAAAATACGGGCGGTACTCAATAAGAGCTGAGACTTACATATAAATATGCAGTATCTCTTCTTATTAAGTCCAGAGGTTTGGCGCTAGCCGTCCCCTCAGGACCCAACAACGTGCCTAGTTGAAATTCGAATATCAGTGGTTTTCCACTCCCACGAATGGGTTGTACTAGCGTGAATTCTTAAATAAACCTAAGTCAATGCTCCACTTATGAGCCGAGAAGTTGAATGAAGCTAACTATTAGCTTCTCTTCTCGATGCTCCTTAGAAAGGAGGTGATCCAGCCGCACCTTCCGGTACGGCTACCTTGTTACGACTTCATCCCAATCACCGATCCCACCTTTGGCAGCTCCCTCCTTGCGGTTGGGCCACTGACTTTGGGTGTTACCGACTTTCGTGATGTGACGGGCGGTGTGTACAAGCCCCGGGAACGTATTCACCGTAGCGTTGCTGATCTACGATTACTAGCAACTCCGACTTCATGGGGTCGAGTTGCAGACCCCAATCCGAACTGAGACTGGCTTTCTCGGATTCGCTCCACCTTGCGGTATTGCAGCCGTTTGTACCAGCCATTGTAGCATGCGTGCAGCCCAAGACATAAGGGGCATGATGATTTGACGTCATCCCCACCTTCCTCCGAGTTAACCCCGGCAGTCTCCTGTGAGTCCCCAACTAAATGCTGGCAACACAGAACGAGGGTTGCGCTCGTTGCGGGACTTAACCCAACATCTCACGACACGAGCTGACGACAACCATGCACCACCTGTATACAGACCTTGCGGCTACGACATCTCTGCCGTATTCCTGTATATGTCAAGCCTTGGTAAGGTTCTTCGCGTTGCGTCGAATTAAGCCGCATGCTCCGCTGCTTGTGCGGGGCCCCGTCAATTCCTTTGAGTTTTAATCTTGCGATCGTACTCCCCAGGCGGGGCGCTTAATGCGTTAGCTGCGTCGCACAAACCGTGGAAGGTTCGCACAACTAGCGCCCACCGTTTACGGCGTGGACTACCAGGGTATCTAATCCTGTTCGCTCCCCACGCTTTCGCTCCTCAGTGTCAGTATTGGCCCAGAGACCTGCCTTCGCCATCGGTGTTCCTCCTGATATCTGCGCATTCCACCGCTACACCAGGAATTCCAGTCTCCCCTACCAAACTCCAGCTCGACCGTATCGGATGCAGGTCAGGGGTTGAGCCCCTGATTTTCACATCCGACGTATCGAACCACCTACGAGCTCTTTACGCCCAATAATTCCGGACAACGCTTGCACCCTATGTATTACCGCGGCTGCTGGCACATAGTTAGCCGGTGCTTCTTCTGTAGGTACCGTCACTTTCGCTTCTTCCCTACTGAAAGAGGTTTACAACCCGAAGGCCTTCATCCCTCACGCGGCGTCGCTGGGTCAGAGTTTCCTCCATTGCCCAATATTCCCCACTGCTGCCTCCCGTAGGAGTCTGGGCCGTGTCTCAGTCCCAGTGTGGCCGGTCGCCCTCTCAGGCCGGCTACCCGTCGTCGCCTTGGTGAGCCATTACCTCACCAACAAGCTGATAGGCCGCGAAGTCATCTTCAACCGAAAAACTTTCCAGCCCCGATCATGCGATCAAGGCTCATATCCGGTATTAGCCCCGGTTTCCCGGAGTTATCCCAGAGTTGAAGGCAGATTCTTCACGTGTTCCTCACCCGTTCGCCGCTAATTCACACCCGAAGGTGTTTCATCGCTCGACTTGCATGTGTTAAGCACGCCGCCAGCGTTCGTCCTGAGCCAGGATCAAACTCTCCATAGAAAGTTTTTTTCATGGCTTACGAGACAAACAAACTGTCGTTTATTTTGTCTTTACCAAAGGAAATCAACGAGTATTTCCAGACGCTATAAATAGTGTCTGGTACATACTTCATTGAAGTATTTATTTAGAGAATGACTACTAGAGCCATTCTCTGGCATTGACTTATGGCACGCTGTTGAGTTCTCAAGGTACGGATGCGCACTGCATCGCGGAATTTCTTCCACTTTTCAGGGCAGACCGCCAAATCTAGTCCATGGCTACGCGCACGTCAAAACGGCTGTAAAGGCCTAGATCTGGTGGGAATGCTGTACGGCCTCGTAAAAGTCCGTTCCACAGCAAGGAGCGTAACTATAGGGCGGTCCCCCACCAGGGTCAAATCGGGGGTGAAGCCACCCCTTGAAAGGGGTCGATTTCGGGTAATAATGGAAAAACCCTCACTTTTATGCGTAAAAAGTGAGGTTTTTTGCCTTTGAGAATCTGTTAGATCAGCTCCACTGCAGCAAGGTCGCGCTTGCCCTTCCGCAAAACTGCATATTTACCGCATAAAAAGTGGATTTTTTCGAGGCGGAAATCTTCGGCGGCGACCTTCTCGTTATTGAGATATGCGCCACCTTCCTTAACAATCCTTCGAGCAGCTGATTTCGAATCAACGACACCAGTTGCGGTTAAGAGATCGACCCACGTTGGAATTTCTTCACCCTTTCTTACCTGCACTCGCGGAAGTTCGGAGAGGGCACCAGAAAGAGTTGCTTCATCAAGTTCTGCTAAATCTCCTTGACCAAAGAGTGCGCGTGCAGCATCTTCAACACGTTGTGCAATCTCTGGGCTATGTACAAGTGATGTTAATTCGCGAGCTAATTCGCGATGTGCTTCACGTGCACCGGGATTTTCGTTATGTGATTTTTCGAGCGCTTCAATCTCTGCACGTGATTTAAATGAGAAGACCTTGAGGAAGTTGATAACATCTTTATCATCTGAGTTAAGCCAGTACTGGAAGAATGCATATGGCGATGTCATCTCTGGATCAAGCCAGACAGAACCACCCGCCGTCTTTCCAAACTTTGTTCCATCTGCCTTTGTTAATAATGGAACAGTCAAAGCATGCGCACTACCTGATTCAACTCGACGAATGAGATCTAAACCTGCGGTGATATTTCCCCACTGATCTGATCCACCAATTTGCAGAGTGCAATTGTGACGGCGATAAAGTTCTAGGTAATCCATTGATTGGAGAACCTGATAGGAGAATTCTGTATATGAAATTCCGTCTTTCTCAAGGCGCGTAGACACAGCATCCTTATTGAGCATTTGGTTTACGCTGAAGTGCTTTCCAATATCTCGAAGGAATTCGATCGCTGACATCGGCGCTGTCCAGTCGAGGTTATTGACCATCACCGCTGGGTTTGTCTTGCTATCGAAATCCATAAATTTTGAGAGTTGCTTCTTGATGCGATCTACCCACTGTGCGACAACATCTGTCGTGTTAAGTGTGCGTTCTTCGTTCTTGCCACTTGGATCACCGACAAGTCCTGTCGCTCCCCCAACCAATGGAAGAGGATTGTGACCAGCTAATTGGAATCGTCGAAGAACGAAGAGAACAACGAGGTTTCCGACGTGAATGCTTGGCGCTGTTGGATCAAAGCCGACATAGAGCGTAATGGGCTTCTTCAGAGCTTCACGGAGCGCCTTTTCATCGGTGGTCTGCGCGATGAGCCCACGCCACTTGAGGTCATCTAATAGATCTGTCATCTCGTTCTTCACTGGTGTACTCACTGGCCCATCATCTCTGAGAATGCCTTCGCCTTGCTCTGGAATTCCTTACGACTCGCAGCAAGTGAATTCTGCGCGCCCTGTATTTGGGCTTTGAAAGAGGCCGGGGATGTTCCGCCAATTGTTGTACGAGAATCTAGAGCGCCATGAACAGTGAGAACGTCGCGAACGCTCGCCTTGAGTTCTGGGTGCACGGATGCTAACTCTTCATCGGTGAGTTGATGCAGTTGTCGGCCCGATGCTTCACAGATGGCTACACATTTTCCTGCCGCTTCATGTGCGTGCGCAAATGGAACATGAGCGCGAACAAGATAATCCGCAATTTCAGTCGCTAGCGAGAAACCGAGTGGGGCTGCAAGTGCCATTTTGTCACGATCAAAATCTGTTGTTGCAACCATTCCTGTTACTGCTGGAAGAACGAGAAGCAAGGTATCAATTGAATCGAATAGTGGCTCTTTATCTTCTTGAAGATCGCGGTTGTAAGCAAATGGCAGACCCTTAAGCATCGTTAAAACACCGGTCAGATTTCCAACAAGTCTTCCTGCTTTTCCGCGAGCGAGTTCAGCCATATCAGGATTCTTCTTCTGCGGCATGATTGAAGAACCAGTTGAGTAAGCATCAGCAACCTTTGCCCAACCAAACTCTGTTGTTGCCCAGATGCACCATTCTTCTCCTATGCGCGAAAGGTGGATTCCCACCATAGAGAGAATGAAGAGAGCCTCTGCAACGAAGTCACGATCCGAAACCCCGTCGATTGAATTTGCAGAGTTTGAGGTGAAACCTAAATCGCGAGCAGTTACTTCTGGAGCGAGCGGAAGCGATGAACCAGCTAGCGCACCCGAGCCAAGTGGACTCACTGAAGTTCTCTTGAGCCAATCAGAGATTCGATTTAAATCTCTCTCGAATGATTGAACATGCTTTGCAATCTCATGTCCAAAAAGAATTGGTTGCGCATGCTGCAAATGCGTGAATCCCGGAGCCGGCGCATCGCCATATTCGGAGGCCTTAGAGATAAGGGCCTCCTGAAGAGCCAAGATTTGCGAAGCAACTTCGAGCATATGATCTATTGCAAATAACTTGAGGTCAGTTGCGACCTGGTCATTACGAGAACGACCAGCTCGAAGTGATCCACCAATCGCACCTAACTTCTCAGTTAAGCCACGTTCTAAAGCGCTATGAACATCTTCATCGCTCTCAATCGCAACGAACTTTCCAGAGTCAACTTCACTCTGCAACTCTTTAAGAGCTCCTCGGATTGATGAAACAACCTTAGAATCAAGAAGTCCTGAAGATTCAAGGACTGATAAATGTGCCAGCGATGAACGCAAATCATAAGGTGCAAGACGCCAGTCGAAGTGAACGCTTCGAGAGAGCGCAAAGACAGCATCTGCTGGTCTTTCAGAGAAACGTCCGCCCCATAGCGCCATTACTTCTTACCTCTACTCTTCTTGACTTGTCCGTAAGCGAGTAATTCTCTCGCTAATTGGGCTCCACCCGTGGCTTTTCTCGATACAACGAGAACCGTGTCATCGCCGGCAATCGTGCCGATAATCTCCGAAATTCCCGAGTGATCAAGAGAGCTAGCAAGTAGTTGGGCTCCCCCAGGTGGCGTGCGGACTACTGCAAGATTTCCACTGGATTCAACGGAGATGATGAGATCGGATGGAACGGGCATAGTGCGGGATATTGATTCATCATCTGAATCTGAAATTCGATAGACCGAATCTCCTGCAGAATTCCTGCCACGAACTGCGCCGATCTCTTCAAGGTCGCGACTTGCAGTTGCTTGAGTAACCGGGAATCCCGCTCTCTTCAGGTGTTTAACGAGATCTGATTGTGAGTGAATGAGTCCAGCTTTAATGAGTGAAATCGCCTTAGCTCTACGTGCTGTAACACTAGACATTCTGTGACTCCTTCACTGCTTGAGTAAATATCGCTACGAACTTTTCTGCTTGCTTCATTGAAATATTGAGCGCTGGTGCGATACGAATAATTGATTCACCTGGAGCGTTAATCAGTAGCCCAAGCTCTTGAGATCTCTTCACTACCTTCTTTGCGACTGGCTTATCTAGCGTTGCACCAATCAGTAACCCGGCACCACGTACTTCCTGGACTCCTTCGATAAGCGCAATCTCTGTCAGAAGGTACTCAGAGATTACATTGACGTTTTTTAGAATCTTCTCTTTCTCAATACTTTTGATAACAGCCAGGGCTGCAGCTGTTGCAATTGGGTTGCCACCGAAAGTGGAGCCGTGGTCTCCTGCTTCAAATAAATGTGAGGCTTTACCGAGTGCAATCATCGCGCCAAGTGGCAATCCGCCGCCAAGTCCTTTAGCCAAGGTAATTACATCAGGCTTTATTCCAGAGTACTCAAATCCAAACCAATCACCAGTTCTGCCCATTCCGGTCTGAACACAATCAAAGACAAGCAGCGCTCCGTTGTCGTCGCAGTATTGACGTAGGTTCTTTAGATAATCGCCGGGCGGAACAACTACGCCTGCTTCTCCCATGATGGGTTCGACAATCACCATTGCGGTTCTCTTATTGATTGCGCGCTTCATCGCAGCGGAATCGCCAAAGGGAACGTGCTTAACGCCTTTGATTAATGGCTTAAAAGGATTTCTCTTTGAAGGTTGACCGGTCAATGAGAGAGCTCCCATTGTGCGACCGTGGAAAGCCTCTTTCGTTGCAACAATTCGAACCTTGCCAGTTTTACGAGAGAGCTTCAGGGCAGCTTCATTTGCTTCGGCACCTGAGTTACAGAAGAAAGTTCGTGCGCTCTTGTCGCCGGTCATCTTCTGAAGAGTTTCCGCGAGTTCCAGAACGTTGGGATGTGCGTAGAAATTACTTACGTGACCAAGCGTTGAAACCTGTTTTGTAACAGCTTTTGCAATTGCAGGATGTGCATGGCCAAGTACATTCGTTGCGATACCTGCAAGGAAATCGAGATAAATGATGCCGTCACTTGCCTTGACCGAAGAACCTTTACCTGAGATCAATTCGAGTGTTGGGGTTCCATAGTTATCTTGGAGAGCCTTCTGCCATCGCTTCATGCAACCACCAACGTTCCGCCCTCGCCTAAGAGAGCACTCTTGAGTGCAGATGGATTTGTTCCATCAATAATTCTTACCGCTTTAGCACCAGCAGCAATTGCATCCAGACATGCCTGCACTTTAGGTGCCATACCCTCTGCAAAAGTTGCCTTCATCGATTCAAGTTCTGATGCGGAAATCGAGGAAATCAGTGAACTCTTATCTGGCCAATTTCTGTAGATCCCCTCAACATCAGTCATGATGATTAACCACTGAGCATCGAGGGCGCCGGCAATAGCTGCTGCTGCAAGATCGGCATTTACGTTATATCCAAGGAGACCATCGATACTTACTGCAATCGGAGAAATAACTGGCACTTTTCCTGCCGCCACCATTTCCTTAACCGCCTTCGTCTCTACCGAGGCAATTACTCCGACTAAACCAAGATCTGCGGGTGTTCCGTCAACGAGAGTTGTAAGTGGTTCTGCAATCAAGGTGCCCGAAGTTCTGCCAGATACCGCGACAGCATTTACGCCTTGAGCAATGAGTGAATCAGCAACTGCAGGACCAACTTCGTTAGCCAGCACTTGTTCCACAACGGTAAAGGTTTCGGGTGTTGTGACTCTAAAACCACCTACAAAGTGGGATTTAACCCCAGAAGCTTTCAGAGCTTCCCCAATCTGCGGTCCTCCTCCATGCACGATTACTGGAGTAACTCCAGATGAAATTGCCTCAGCTATCGCTTTTGCGAATGCTCCATGTTCATCAGTCATGGCGTGACCACCAAATTTAATGACAATCATGTCGAGTACGCAGAATTCTCGTGAACATAATCATGGGACAAATCATTAGTCATTACAGTCGCAGTAGCGCTTCCCACGTTGAGATTTACTTCCAGCTCAACGAGACGGTCTTCGAAGGAAACCAAATTCTTATCTTCAAATGGCGCTGATTGCTTAGCAACATGGACACCGTTGAGGAAGACATCAATATTGAGGGCATCCATCTCGGCATCAGCCGTTCCAACTGCTGCCAGAACGCGACCCCAGTTGGGATCGGCGCCAAAGATTGCGCACTTCAAGAGATTATTGCGAGCACATGCACGAGCTACTTCGACCGCTTCACTTTCAGTCGCAGCACCTTTGATCGTTATTGCAACGGTCTTTGTAGAACCTTCTGCATCAGCGATTAGCTGTGAGGCCAAGGATCCACAAATCTCCATAAGAGTCGCTTCTAGATCCGATTCCACCAGCGCAACGCCTGAGGCCCCACTTCCCATCAGGAGAACGGTGTCATTGGTTGATGTGCAACCATCAGAATCGATGCGGTTAAATGTTCGGTTGGTGACTCTGGTAAAAATCTCTTGAGCGTTCGCGGGAAGTACCGCATCGGTCATAACGACAGATAACATCGTTGCTAAAGCTGGTGCGAGCATTCCTGCACCTTTTGCAATTCCTGCAAAATCAACACCATTAATCGATGAGGTGGCTACCTTCGGAACGCTATCTGTCGTCATGATTGCACGAGAGACATCATCGAGTGAATCAATCGATAATTTCATTGAGATAGATTCAAGACCAGAAATGATTTTTGGCATCGGCAAAAGTTCGCCTATTAGCCCAGTCGAGCAAACTACGACCTCGCCGGAAGAAATATCAAGAAGTTCTCCGACTTTCTCTGCTGTCTGATGTGTATCTGAAAACCCTTGTGGACCTGTACAGGCATTCGCCCCACCTGAGTTGAGCACTGCTGCGCGTGCTAATTTTCCCTTTGTTACTTCTCGCGACCAGATAACAGGAGCTGCAACTACTTTATTAGTTGTATATACAGCTGCAGCATCAAAACGAGGGCCATCATTTACGATGAGCGTTAGATCAAGTGCGCCGCTTGATTTCAATCCAGCAGCTATCGCTGCTCCCCTAAAACCCTTAGGAAGGCTACTCATACTCCAAGCCCATCGAAGGTTAGGCCAGTGCCTTCATCTAAACCACACATCAGGTTAGCGTTCTGAATTGCTTGTGCTGCAGCGCCTTTACCTAAATTGTCTATCGCTACCGAAATTACAAGGCGTGAAGTGTGATCAACAACGGCAACCTGAATCTGAACATGATTAGAACCTGTCAAGGCTGCAGTCTTAGGCATAGCTCCTACAGGTAAAACGGTTACGAACTGGGACTTTGCAAAGTACGACGAATAGATTGCATGTGCCTCTTCAGTAGAAACTTTTTTTGTTAGTTTTGCAGTAATCGTGGAGAGGATCCCTCTTGGCATTGGCGCAAGAATCGGAGTAAATGAAACCTTAACTTTGACGCCAGATATCTTGGAGAGCGCTTGTTCTACCTCTGGAGTGTGCTGATGAACTCCCCCGAATTTATATGAAGATAGAGAGCCAGCTACTTCACTAGCAATCAAGTTAATCTTGGCACTTCTTCCAGCTCCGGTGGTTCCGGATGCAGCGACAACGACAACATCGGTTAGGTCTGCTATTGCTGATGCTGGTGCGGCACCAAGTGCGATAGATGTCGCATAACAGCCAGGGTTTGCAACCTTTGTAGATTGTGAAACTTTAGATTTAAAGGGTTCAATATCGGCAAGACCATATGTCCACGCTCCCGCATAATCTCCGCCGTAATACTTCTCCCACTGGGATGCATCTTCTAATCTGTAATCAGCACCAAGATCTACGATCTTCGCAGTCGGTGGTAGCTGTGCAATAACTTTGGCTGATTCTCCATGAGGAAGCGCCAAGAAAATCAGATCACATTGAGCAAAGTCATCTGCATGAAAAGCGCTGAACTTCTGTCCTGCATAGCTCTGTAGTTGAGGATGGATTGAAGTTATCTGCTCCCCTGCATTTGAGTGGGCAGTAATTGCAGTGACTGTGAATTGAGGATGGAAGGCCAGAAGGCGCAATAACTCGCCACCGGCGTAACCACTTGCTCCAACTAATCCGATTTTCATGGACTTAGAATAGCATAATTATGCAATTAGGTGCATATTTATGCAGTTCGGAGAATAGCTCCTGTTGCCTTCACGGCAGCCGCAACAGCGGATTCGCGCATCTCAGAGACCTCTACCCCAGTCAGAGTTCTATCTGGCGCACGGAAGACAAGTGAGAAGGCAAGTGAAATTTTTCCATCACCTAGCTTGTCGTAGCGGTCAAAGAGAGTGATTGATTCAAGGAGTTCGCCTGCCCCAGTGCGAAGTGCGGACTCAACCTCAGCAGCGGAAACGCCTGCATCGACGATGAGTGCAACATCTTGCAGTGCAGCTGGCATTGTTCCAACCGTGGTTGGACGAACCAAATCTGATTCTGGAAGAGCACTGAGTCCGACTGCGAAAGCTACAGATCGCTCAGGCAATCCGTACTTGGAAATGATTCGTGGATGGAGTTCGCCAGCATGCGCAACTGCCTTTCCATCAACAATTAATTCGGCGCAACGCCCTGGATGCCAAGGAGCGAAATCAGATCTCTTAACAGACCATTGAAGATTACAGAGTTGCAAGATGTCCTGTGCATATGCGATTGCATCCTGCCAGTTATAGGCGCGAGCCTTGCCTTGCCAATCTTCACTCTCAGATTTTCCAACTAGCAAACCCGCAACATGGTAAGCCTGTGGTGGGACGCTAGCAAAAATTTCATCGATAACTTTCTTATCTGGGCGCTTGGAAAGATCGGGAGAGATAAATGGCACCAACTTCTGAGAGCTACGGAAAATCGAGCCCATCTCGAATATTGCGAAATCCTTTGCGCCACGACTGATGTTGCGCGCTGCTACTTCGATAAGTCCCGGGACTAGATGGACTCGCATCAACGGGAATTCTTCAGACATTGGATTAGCTATGCGATATGTCGAAGCACGTTCGCCCAAGAATCCCATCGAATCAATTGTCTCTTTGTTGGTGAAAGGAAAAGTCTGTACTTCTGCAAGACCACGGCTTGCTAGCATCGCAGCAACTGCACGGCGACGCTTCTGTGTCGGAGTCAACGAGGCATGCTTTGGACGTGGAGGAAGTATTGATGGAATCTTGTCGTATCCGATCATGCGAGCGACTTCTTCTGCAAAGTCTGCTGAAGTTAAGAGATCTGAACGCCAAGCCGGTGGATCTACCTCGAAAGTTTTCTCATTTACATCGCAGCCAATAGTTTGAAGAATCTTTGCAATCTCTGCTGGAGAGATCTCAACACCAAGAATCCGTGAAATGTAAGCTGGGTCAACCTTCACTACAGGTGCGAAGCGAGGCTCGCCGTCGACGACAGTTGCAACGTGCTGAGCAGAACTATTTTCAGTCAGTAATTGAACAAAGCGTGCAGAAGCGAATTGAGCAAGAGATGGATCAACACTGCGCTCGAGGCGACGTGATGCTTCGGAAGATAATTTATGGCGACGAGAGTTCCTGGCCACGCAGACAGGATCGAATCGAACAGCCTCCAGTGCAATCTCAGTTGTTGTCTCTGAAATTTCAGATGAAGCTCCCCCCATTGTTCCGGCCAAGGCCAACGGTTGATCGTCATCACAGACCATCAAGTCATCGGCATCTAGCTGGCGAACTTGTCCATCTAAAGTTGTAAATGGTTGCGCCTTGCCTGCGCGCTTAATTGTGAGCCCACCCTTAATCTTTGATTTATCAAATGCATGTAGCGGCTGGCCAAGTTCGAGCATTACATAGTTTGTTACATCCACAACTAACGAAATAGAACGCATTCCCATCTTTTCAATGCGGCGACGCATCCAGAGCGGCGTAGTTGCAGCGGGATCAAAGTTTGAGAGAGTTCGCAAGTAGAAGACAGATGCCGTTGTTGGGTCGGCAATCTTCGCTTTTACGCCTTTCCCAGTCTCGGCGAATGTAAGGTTACGAAGAGCATCAACCGGATCTGTGAATTTCAGATCAAGTGAACCAGCTACCTCGCGAGCAATTCCGCGAATACTTAAGGCGTAACCACGGTCTGGGTTAACAGCGATATCGAAGATGACATCGTTAATCATCAGCCCTTCAATGGCATCAGCGCCGATTTTTACTGTGTCTTCTGCGAAAGTCATGATTCCAGAGTGATCTTCGCCCAGACCGAGTTCGCGGGCAGAACAGATCATTCCGTTGGAAGTCTTTCCATATGTTTCACGGGCACCAATTGCGAAGTCGCCCGGCAATACTGCGCCAGGTAGCGCTGCAACAATCAAATCACCTACAACGAAGTTGGTTGCTCCGCAGATTACGTAGCGGGTCTCTTTCTCCCCGCAATCGAGGCCCACATAGCGCACTGGCTTCTTAAATTCTGTGAGCTCTTCAATGCTCAAAACCTTTGCGAATACCAGTGGTCCAGTGAGATCTGCACCTTGCTTAACGATCTCTTCAACTTCAAAACCGACGCGAATAAGTGCTTCTGAGATTTGCTCCGCCGAAATTGTTGCAGGAATATCAACGAATTCTTTAATCCACGATAAAGGTGCGCGCATTTAGAGTCCAACTCCAAACTGGCGGGTGAATCGAAGATCGCCCTCAACAATGTCGTGCATATCGGTGATTCCGTGGCGAACCATAAGAGTTCGCTCTAGACCCATACCAAATGCAAAACCGGTGTACACATCGGTATCAATTCCGCATGTTACGAGAACCTTTGGATTTACCATTCCGCAGCCGCCCCATTCAATCCAGCGACCATTGAAGAAGATATCCACTTCAGCGCTCGGTTCAGTGAATGGAAAGAATGATGGGCGAAGACGTGTGATGACATCAGGACCGAACATATGTCGAGCAAAGTTATCGAGAGTTCCCTTGAGATGGGCCATCGTGATGCCCTTATCAATCACAAGTCCCTCAACTTGATGAAATACCGGGCTGTGGGTTGCATCAAGTTCATCAGCGCGGAATGTGCGGCCAGGACAGATCATATAAATCGGTGGCTCCTGAGTGAGCATCGAGCGAATCTGCACTGGAGACGTTTGAGTTCTTAATACGACGCCAGAATCAATCGGCTCGATAAAGAATGTATCTTGCATTGTGCGAGCAGGATGATCAGCTGGAATATTGAGAGCGTCGAAGTTGAGCCATCCCGATTCGAGTTCTGGGCCTTCCTCAACTGAGAAACCTTGTTCGATAAAGAAATCGGAGACTTCATTCTTGATGATTGATATCGGATGCAGTCCACCACGATGAGTGCGCTGAACAGGCAAGGTAATGTCAACAACTTCTTCTAAGAGAACTTTTGCATCTCGTGCTGATTCAAGTTTCTCGGTTGCAGTTGCAAGTGCTTTAGCGATCTCTGCCTTGGCATCGCCGATTAACTTTCCTGCACTTGCCTTCTCGTCTGGCGAAAGAGAACCCAGACCGCGACTAGCAAGTGAGATTGGCGCCTTATCTCCTGTATGGGCAAGGCGAGCAACCTTGAGCGCTTCAAGATCAGATGCGGCAGAAAATGCTTTCTGGGCATCGCTTATCCACGATGCTATTTCTGCCGGATTCATGGCGGTAATTCTAACCTGCGACCTTTGTAGAAAGGGTGAACATAACGATAGAAGCGGCGGCCGATAAGTTCAGACTCTCAGCGCGCCCAGCCATAGGAATTGTTATCTCGGTAACTGAAGCTCCCAATGATGTACCGAGCGAGGCTGCATCTACTCCCCTGGCCTCATTTCCGAAGATGGCGATGCAATCTCCTGGAATTTCAAGATCGAGTATTGAAGTAGTTGCGTGAGATGAGAGAAGGAATTTTTGAATTGTTGGAAAGCGATGATCAATCTCGCTAAAGGAAATGCCTTCAATGACTGGAATATGCCAGAGCGATCCGGCTGTTGAACGAACGACTTTCGGTGAGAACATATCTACTGAATCCGGCGATGTGATTATCGCTGAAACCCCCATCGCATCTGCAGTGCGCAGGATAGTTCCCGCGTTACCTGGATCCTGGATCTCATGGAGATATATAAAGGTCGATGAACCCGTTGCTGATAAATCTGAAATATCGGATTCTGGTTTATAGCAAAGAGCGATTAACCCTTGAGGCGAAACGGTATCTGACATTGCTTTCATGACAGCTTCGGAGACTTCAACAATTTCAATATCGTTGAGGTCGAATTCAGAGATTTTGCTTAGACCAGCTTCGGTGCCGTAGAGAATCTTTATCTCAGGACCGTTCTTTGAAGTCAGCGCTTCACGGGCACATTGCAAACCTTCTGCAACAAATAGCCCTTGTTCGCGACGCTCTTTTGCGCCCTTAGAACCAATAAGAGCCTTCACTCGCGCAACATGTGGCGAGTGAAGGCTCTCAATCATTGGACTCTGTAACTCTTTTTGAATTACTTAAGCTGCTGGAAGGTTCTTACGTGCAACATCCACGAGAACCTTAAATGCAGCTGGATCGTTTGTTGCGATATCTGAAAGAACGCGACGATCTACTTCAAGACCTGAAGCCTTAAGCCCCTGGATGAAGCGGTTGTAAGTCATTCCATTTGCACGAGCTGCAGCGTTAATACGCTGAATCCATAGCTGACGGAAATCGCCCTTCTTATCCTTGCGGTCGTTGAAGGCGTAGACCATTGAGTGCGTTACTTGCTCCTTCGCCTTTGTGAAAAGACGTGAACGTTGTCCGCGATATCCGGCGGCGCGTTCGAGGGTTGTGCGACGCTTCTTTGCTGCGTGTACTCCGCGCTTGACTCTCATTTAGTCACGCTCCCTTACTTGAGACCAAGCATGCGCTTGGCTGTCATTGTGACGGTTGATTTAGCTGAGGACTCTTGGCTCAAACGACGAGTAACGCGTGATGACTTGTGCTCCAAAAGGTGGCGCTTGCCTGCACGCTCGTGCATGATCTTTCCTGATCCTGTGACGCGAAAAGTCTTCTTCGCACCACTGTGGGTTTTCATCTTTGGCATTTATCTTCTCCTGTTACTTCGTCGTCTTGTTTAAAAACTATTCAGCAGCCGCTTCGGCTGCCTTCTCCTTCGCAGCTTTCGCCGCCTTCTGCTCTGCAACTACCTCGGTCTTCTTCTTAGTAGGACCGAGCACCATCGTCATCTGTCGTCCCTCTTGCTTTGGGGCGAATTCAACGAAAGCGATCTCTTTCACATCTTCTGCAAGACGCTGCAAGAGCTTGAATCCGAGTTCTGGACGAGTTTGTTCACGTCCACGGAACTTCATCGTAATCTTCACCTTGTCGCCACCCTTGAGAAATTTCTCGACCGCTGAGCGCTTTGTCTCATAGTCGTGATTCTCAATCTTTGGCGTCAATCGCACTTCCTTCACCACAATGTGGGTCTGGTTCTGACGTGCCTCGCGAGCTTTCTGCGCAATCTCGTACTTGTACTTTCCAAAGTCCATGATCTTGCATACTGGCGGAGTTGCCTCGGGTGCGATCTCTACGAGATCGAGTCCAATTTCATCTGCCATCGCTAACGCTGCTTCGATATCTACAACTCCAACTTGTTCACCGGTGTAATTGATGAGACGAATTTGGGGTGTGCGGATTCGGTCATTGATGCGCGGTTCTGTTGTGATTTCTGCTCCTAAGTTCGGTATTCACTTGAGTATCCAAGTTGCCGCAGAATTCGCGCACCGCATAGGAGGATCGAAATAGCTCTTGGCTAATTCTTCTTCCGACAAACCAGTTCACTTGAAGTGAAGGAGGTGGGAGCGGTGAGCTCCTCTTGCAGCAGCCGGGGCTACTGGTCTGAGGTAAAGGCTACCTAATGGGTTGGGATAAGTGAAATCCGTGCGTAAAGAGGGCCTTAGCCCATGGCGTGCAAGCCACCATCAACGTGGATGATCTCAGCGGTGGTCTTTGGGAACCAATCGCTCAATAGTGCAACTGCGCCCTTGGCCGCTGGCACTGGATCTTCAATATCCCAGAAGAGTGGGCTGCGCTCATTCCAAACATTTTCAAACTCTTGAAAACCGGGAATAGATTTCGCAGCAATTGTCTTAATCGGACCCGCTGCAATGAGATTTACACGGACATTATCTTTACCAAGATCGCGAGCGAGATATCGAGATGTAGATTCAAGAGCTGCCTTAGCAACGCCCATCCAGTCATACTTTGGCCACGCAACCTGCGCATCAAAATCAAGTCCAACGACAGATGCACCATCTTTGAAAAGCGGATGGCAAGCCATGGTGAGGGACTTCAATGAGAACGCTGAAACCTGTACAGCGGTTGCTACATCTTCCCACTGTGTATTGAGGAAGTTTCCACCGAGAGCTGCTTCGGGTGCGAAACCAATTGAATGTACAACTCCATCGAGGTGCGGAAGGTGCTTCTTAACCTCAGCGGCTAACCCATCCAGATGCTCTTGATTTGTAACATCGAGTTCAATGATCGGAGCTGGTTTTGGTAGGCGTCCTGCAATTCGGGTTGTGAGACTCAGTCCTCGACCAAATCCAGTCAGTACAACGTTTGCACCTTCTTCTTGTGCAAGGCGAGCGATATGGAAGGCGATTGAACCGTCAGTGAGAACGCCAGTTACAAGAATATTCTTACCTTCGAGAATTCCCACGTTAATGCCCCATTCCTAATCCACCATCAACTGGAATGATGGCACCGGTTATATAACTTGCCTTGGGTGATGCGATAAAAGAGACAACATCTGCAATCTCTTCTGCTGAGCAAAAACGGCCAAGAGGAACTTGCGCCGCAATATCTGTGCGACGTTTCTCATCCAGGTCTGCTGTCATATCTGTTTCAACAAAACCAGGGGCAACAACATTTGCAGTGATACCACGGCTTCCAAGTTCGCGTGCAAATGATCGCGCCATTCCAACAAGCCCAGATTTAGAAGCAGAGTAATTAACTTGGCCTGCTGCCCCAACGCTTCCCACAACCGAACCGACAAAGATCAAACGTCCCCGCTTTAACTTAAGAAGTCCCTTTGTGGCGCGCTTTGAAACCCGAAATGCGCCCGTGAGGTTGGCATTGATAACGGATTCAAAATCTTCATCGCTCATGCGCATAACTAAAGTGTCTTTAGTAATTCCGGCATTTGCCACGATGATTTCTGGTTGCCCAAATTCATTTTCAATCTTTGTAAATCCCGCATCAACGCTCTGACTATCTGTGACATCCATCTGAACGGCATCGAAACCGGTTGGCGGCGTTCCGCTTCGGTAGGTAACGATGACTCTGTGGCCATCTGCCTTGAGAGCTTTCGCTATCGCAAGACCGATTCCGCGATTTCCGCCGGTGACCAGTGCGATTGATGTCGAGTCGCTCATGAGATAAAACTACCCTACTGTTGGCTTATGGCTAAAGAGGATGCAGCATTCGACATCACAAGCGCGCCAAAGGGTTTATCGTCAGATCAGAGCGCACGTCAGCGCCGATATTTCTATTCAATGATGGTGCGTACAGCCTGCTTTATTCTCACCGTTGTATTACCTAGCCCATATAGATGGTTTGCACTCCTTGGAGCGGTCGTTCTTCCCTATATTGCCGTGGTTGTAGCCAATGCCGGACGCGAGACTGTTGTGCCTGGTGCTGCAATCCTTAAGAAGAGGCCGCGAGGAATTGAGTAAGTTAGCTAAGAAAGAAAGTTACTCTCTTCTAAAATCGCTCATCGCTCTTCTTCTCATCGCTCTCTGCCTCTGGGCTTCGCAATGGCAATTTAATCGAGGCTTAGATAGAAGCGAGAGAAATTCAAAGATTGAAAGTCATGTGGCAATGAATTCAGTAGCCCTTGATGAGGTCGCATCTGATCCAGAACGTAATGAGTGGAGATCAGTGACAACTACAGGAATATTCGATGTAGAGAACCAGATTCTCCTTCGAAATCGTTACTTTGAAGGTGTCTACGGGTTTGAACTCTTAACAAGATTTACCAACACCGAAGGTTCGAGCTTCTGGGTTGATTGCGGTTGGGTTAAAGCTGGAAAGAGCGCGTTAACACGGCCGGAACTTCCCGAGCTTCCAAGTGGAAGAGTTGAAATTACAGGACGTATGCGCCTAGACACTTCTCTTCCCCGAGGAGCTTTCTTCGCAATTCCTTCTGGAGAATCAGAGGGATTGGTTTCAAAGGCCAATGCACAAAGCGGAACGTCAACGGAAAATTTCTATCTCGATTTAATCTCAGGAAATAGTCCGTTGCTAACGCCAAAGGTGCCTGCGCAGCTACCCGAACTTTCAGATGGACCGCATATGGCTTATGCCTTGCAATGGATATTCTTTGGTGGATTAGTTATCTACGGCAGGTTTCTCATTCGTCGTGATGTCTTGTCTGGCGAAGAGCTCTGAGTACAAGCCACCCTTTGAAATCAACTCTTCATGTGTTCCTCGCTCGACAATGATCCCCTTCTCCAAAACCAAAATCTGATCCGCTTCCATCACTGTGCTCAGTCGATGTGCGATCACGATAGAAGTTCTGCCCTTGAGCGCAATACTTAGCGCCTCTTGAACTAATGACTCATTCTCAGAATCTAAGTGAGCAGTTGCTTCATCGAGTATTACTATCGATGGGGCTTTGAGAAGTAGTCGAGCTATCGCAAGACGTTGTTTCTCGCCACCTGAAAGTCTATGTCCGCGCTCTCCCACCATAGTGTCGAAGCCGTTTGGAAGAGTGGAGACTAAATCCCAAATTTGAGCGGCCTTACATGCAGCAATCATCTCTTCCTCTGTCGCATCTTCCTTTGCATAGCGAAGATTCTCTGCGATTGTTTCATGGAAGAGATGGGCATCTTGCATAACGACACCGATGGAATCTCGTAGAGACTGCACTGTGTAGTTGCGAATATCGTGACCGCCAATATTTATTGAGCCACCAGTTACGTCATAGAGGCGAGGCAATAAAGCGCTCATAGTTGTCTTTCCCGCACCTGATGGTCCAACAATGGCGGTCAAGGTTCCAGATGGAACATCGAATGAGATTCCTTTTAGAACTTCTCCGCTATCAACAGTTTCAGGACGAGATGCCGATTCCAGTGACGCGAGTGAAATCTCCTCTGCCTTTGGATATGTGAATTTCACATCCTTAAAAATAATATCCAACTTCTTTGATTCCAGTTTTTTCGCATCTGTGGAATCGGTAATCATCGGATGAAGATCTAGTACCTCGAATACTCTTTCAAATGAGACTAAAGCTGTCATCACATCAATGCGAACATTTGAGAGAGCGGTCAATGGACCGTAGAGGCGAGCCAAGAGCGCTGTGATTGCAAGAAGTGTTCCAACGGTGATCTCTTCATTAATTGCTAGATGTCCACCGATTCCATATGCAAATGCCGTTGCCACCGCTGCAACGCTGGTGATTCCAACGAAGAAGATTCGGTTAAGCATCGCAGTCTGGATGCCAATATCTGCCACTTTACGAGCTCTCGACCTGAAGAACTTCTCTTCCTTATCTGGTTTTCCATAGAGAGAGACCAAGAGAGCGCCCGAGACATTAAAGCGCTCAGTCATTGTGCTCGACATCGTGGCATTGAGATTAAATGCATCGCGAGTGAGAGCTTGAATCCGCTTTCCAACCCACTTAGTTGGTAGCAAGAAGATGGGAAGTAGTAGAAGCGAAATCAGAGTAATCTGCCACGAAAGAATCAACATCGTTGTGACAACGAGTACGAGCGAGACTACGTTGCTGACAACACCGGAGAGCGTGCCGGTAAACGCTTGTTGTGCTCCCATGACATCTGAATTTATGCGAGAGATGAGCGCACCGGTCTGGGTGCGGGTGAAGAAGGCAATCGATTGGCGTTGAATGTGCGCAAAGACCTGCGAGCGTAGATCGTAGATAAGACCTTCACCGATACGTGCTGAAAACCATCGACCGAAGATATTAAATGCCGCGTCGAATATCGCCAATAGTCCTACGAGCAGCGCAAGTTTGGTTACTAAACCTGGATCTCTAGGTATGACGCCTTTATCAATTAACTCGCGCAGCAATAGCGGCGATGAAATAACTAGAAGAGCCTCAATAATGACGGTAAAAAGAAATATCGAAATCTGAGTTTTGTAGGGCTTTCCATACGAAATGATTCGAGAGATTGTCCCCGGCTTTAGCTTTTGCGATTTAACAGAAGGGTCAGCAGTCATAGACCTAAAGGTCATCCACACTGCATGTTGAGACATGTTTATCTAACTAATTAAACGGTGAAGCCGAGAGCACGAAGTTGTTCGCGACCATCGTCAGAAATCTTATCTGGACCCCATGGCGGCATCCATACCCAGTTGATCTTTACATCGTCGGTAAAGGGAGCAAGAGCTTGTCTCGTCTGGTCTTCAATAACATCCTGAAGCGGGCATGCAGCAGATGTCAGAGTCATGTTAAGAACAGCGATGTTGTTCTCATCGACCATCATGTCGTAGATAAGTCCAAGATCAACAACGTTGATTCCGAGTTCAGGGTCAACGACATCCTTCATCGCCTCATTGATATCTTCTACCTTTGCAACCATATCCTCATCCTACTTTCTTTTTAAGAATTCTTCTTCGCCATCGCCTGGATGCTTGCATCCTTAAGCGCCATCCAACCAAGAAGGGCGCACTTAATTCTCGCTGGATATTGAGAGACTCCAGCCAGAGCAACTGCATCTTCAAGAATCTCTTCATCTCCCTTATCTGCCCCCTTGCTCTGCATGAGCTGCATGAAGGAGTCGGAAATCGAATCGGCCTCTGTGAGGCTCTTACCTTTAACTAAATCAGTCATGATGGAAACACTAGCTTGAGAGATGGAACAACCTACGCCCTCCCATGTAACTGATTTTATGAGATCGCCATCAAGAGTTACATTGAGTGTTATCTCATCACCACAGCTTGGGTTGACGTGATGCACCTGAGCGTCGAATTCAACCGCTAACTTCTTATTCTGAGGATTCTTGTAGTGATCGAGAATCACTTCTTGATAGAGATTATCTAGTTGCATTCTTATCCGAAATATTTCTGTGCGCCAAGAATGCCTGCGATAAGTGCATCTACATCGCCGCGCGAGTTGTAGAGATAGAACGATGCACGCGTTGTAGCAGGCACACCTAGCTTTCTCGTTAATGGCCAAGCACAATGGTGTCCGGTACGAACAGCGATTCCTTGGCTATCGAGGAATTGTCCTAAATCATGTGGGTGAATTTCGCCAACGGTAAAGGAGAGAGTTCCTCCGCGCATATCTAGATCGCGAGGACCAATAATTCTTAGATCCTTGATTTCGCTCAACTTCTCAATTCCATAGCGAGTTAAATCCACTTCATGCCTATGGATCTCATCCATACCCACTGAAGTTAGATACTGGAGAGCAACACCTAAGCCCACAGCTTGAGCCATATTAGGTACACCAGCTTCAAATTTACGTGGTGCAGGCGCCCAAGTAGCACTAGTCATTGTGACGCTTTCAATCATCGAGCCACCTGTAAGAAATGGTGGAAGTTCCTTTAAAAGTTCGGCTCTCCCCCAGAAGATTCCTACTCCTGTAGGCCCAACTGTTTTATGTCCTGAGAAAGCCAGGAAATCGATATCAAGTTTTTTTACATCAACGCCCATGTGCGGAACAGATTGGCATGCATCTAGAACTACTACGGCCCCAACCTCGTGCGCACGCTTAACGATCTCCTTGAGTGGATTGATAGTCCCGAGAACATTTGATTGATGTGTGAGGGCAACAATCTTTGTGCCTTCAGTAATGATGCTATTGATATTGCTCAGATCTAATCGACCTTCTGGAGTGACTTCAAACCACTTGAGCGTTGCACCCGTACGAGCAGCTAGCTGCTGCCAAGGAATCAGATTGGCATGATGCTCCATCTCGGTAACCACAATGGAATGCGATGAATCAAGGTGGAAGCGATTACCAGAAGATGCATTACCCATCGCATATGTAACCAAGTTGAGTGACTCTGTCGCGCTCTTTGTGAACACGATTTCATCAACGTCAGCCCCTATGAAATCCGCAACGATCTGGCGCGCATTCTCCATGGCGGTAGTAGCTTCTTCGGCTAACTGATGTGCACCCCTGTGAGCTGCAGCGTTATGTTGGCGATAGAAGTTGCTTTCGGCATCAATTACTGAGTTCGGCTTCTGGCTTGTTGCCCCAGAATCTAAATAGACCAACTTCTTTCCATCACGAATAGTCCGACTCAGAATCGGAAAATCTTTCGCAATTTCAAGAGCGTTTAAAGTCATTATTAGGCGCTGACGTACTCCGCATAACCATTGGCTTCGAGCTTATCTGCAAGCTCAGGACCGCCTTCTTCAACGATCTTTCCATTGGCAAATACATGCACGAAATCTGGCTTGATGTACTTAAGAATTCTTGTGTAGTGAGTGATGAGAAGAATCCCGTGGTTATTGGCAGCCTTTGCGCGAACAACACCTTCTGAAACGATACGAAGTGCATCCACATCAAGACCTGAATCAGTCTCATCAAGAATGGCAAACTTTGGCTTAAGAAGTTCTAGTTGCATGATTTCATGGCGCTTCTTCTCTCCGCCTGAGAATCCTTCATTGACGTTACGTTGAGCAAAAGATGGATCCATCTTGAGGGATTCCATTGCGCTCTTTACTTCGCCTACCCATTCGCGCAACTTAGGAGCTTCGCCGCGTAGGGCTGTTGCTGCCGTACGTAGGAAATTTGAGACCGATACACCAGGTACTTCTACCGGGTACTGCATCGCAAGAAATAGACCAGCCTTTGCGCGCTCATCAACAGACATTTCAAGAACATCTTCGCCATCGAGAGTAACTGTGCCAGATGTGATTGTGTACTTAGGGTGTCCTGCAATTGAGTATGCAAGAGTTGATTTACCTGAACCGTTTGGGCCCATGATTGCATGGGTTTCGCCTGACTTGATAGTCAGATCTACGCCTTTAAGAATTTCAATTGCGCCTTGTTCTGTATCGACAGAAACCTTTAGGCCACGAATCTCAAGAGTGCTCATTGTCTTCTCCGTTACATCTCTACCGTGACGGAGTCTCCGTCGATGGTTACTGGATATGTCTTTACAGGTGCTACAGCAGGCGGAGTCAGTGCTTCACCTGTACGAAGATCAAACTCAGCTCCATGGAGCCAACATTCGATCTTGAAATTTGAAATATCGCCTTCAGAAAGTGATGCATCAGAGTGGCTACAGACATCTCCGATTGCAAAAACCTCTGACCCAACTCTTGCGACGCAGATAGCCTCGCCATTCTTCTCAATGCGAACTGGCTTTCCTTCAGCAAGGGTTGCCAATGAAATATCTGACATTTACTTCCCTGCCTTTGCAAGCTCATTATCGATGCGATCCATGAGGCGATTTTGAATCTCTTCAATTCCGATCTCAGAGACAATTTCATTGAAGAATCCACGCACTACAAGACGACGCGCATCTTCCATATTGATTCCACGTGACATTAAGTAGAAGAGCTGTTCGTCATCAAAACGTCCTGTCGTTGATGCGTGTCCCGCTCCGACAATTTCTCCAGTTTCGATCTCAAGGTTTGGGACAGAATCTGCTCGAGCGCCATCTGAGAGAAGGAGGTTGCGGTTAAGTTCGTAGGTATCTGTTCCTTCAGCTGCTGCGCGAATAAAGACATCGCCAATCCACACAGTGTGAGCCTTATCCCCTGCTAGAGCGCCCTTGTAGTTAACACGTGACTTTGCATTTGGAACCTTGTGATCGACGAACATACGGTGTTCAAAGAATTGTCCTTCAGTTGCGAAGTAGACGCCAGATAGATCGCACGATGCGCCCGGTGCGATGAAATCTACCGTTGGCAGTAGGCGAACCAAATTTCCACCCACTGTTACAACGATTGATTTGAAAGTTGCATCTCTATCTACAACGGCGTGGTGACGCGCTGCATGAATGGTCTTTGAGCCCCATTCTTGGAGAGAGATAAAGGTGAGGTGTGCACCTGGCTCAACAAGAATCTCAAGATCCTCAGCAAGATGCGTATCCCCCGTATTTTCCAGAACGACTGTTGCCTGTGAATGACTTCCAGCCTTGATAAGTACACGAGAGAACTCTGCTTCATCGGTGCCGAAAGAAGAGCGATTGAGGAAGATTGGTTCGCTGAGTTCAGTATTTGGCGCAATTGTAAGAACGGCGCCCGTCTTTGTGAATTCACGAACGCGATTAACAATCGCATCATCAGTTTCCGTCAGAGATGAAATCTCTTCGAATTTCAATGTTACACCTGTAGGAAGAGCTGACTTTGCTGCAAGTGAATTGCGAAGTACTGGCTTTGCAGTTCCATCGTGAAGTCCACCAAGTCGCTTGAGTGGAGTAAATCTCCATGCTTCTTCGCGACCCGTCGGGGTGTGCTTCTCTAGAAGATTTGATTGGAGGGTTGTCATTAGCCGACTGCGCCTTCCATCTGGAGTTCGATGAGTCGGTTGAGTTCGAGTGCGTACTCCATTGGAAGTTCGCGTGCGATTGGTTCGATAAATCCACGAACAATCATCGCCATCGCTTCATCTTCATTGAGACCTCGTGACATGAGGTAGAAGAGTTGATCATCAGAGATCTTTGAAACTGTCGCTTCGTGACCCATTGATACATCATCTTCGCGAATATCAACATATGGATAAGTGTCAGAACGTGAAATCGTGTCAACAAGTAGTGCATCGCACTTAACTGTGCTTGCTGAATGGTGTGCGCCCTCTTGAACCTGAACAAGACCACGGTAAGAGGTACGACCACCACCGCGAGCAACAGATTTAGAGATAACAGATGAAGAAGTGTACGGAGCTGCGTGAACCATCTTCGCTCCTGAATCCTGATGCTGACCAGGACCTGCAAATGCGAGTGAGAGAGTTTCGCCCTTTGCATGTGGACCCATCAACATAACAGCTGGGTACTTCATGGTTACCTTTGAGCCGATATTTCCATCGACCCATTCCATAGTTGCACCTTCAGCACATGTTGCGCGCTTGGTGACTAAGTTGTAAACATTGTTAGACCAGTTTTGAATTGTTGTGTAGCGCACGCGTGCGCCCTTCTTTACGATGATCTCAACAACTGCTGAGTGAAGTGAATCTGACTTGTAGATAGGAGCTGTGCAGCCTTCCACATAGTGGATATATGAATCTTCATCAGCAATGATCAATGTACGTTCGAATTGACCCATGTTCTCTGTATTAATACGGAAATATGCCTGCAGTGGAATATCTACGTGCACACCCTTTGGTACGTAGATGAATGAACCACCAGACCATACAGATGTATTCAGGGCTGCAAACTTATTGTCGCCAACTGGGATTACTGAACCGAAATACTCTTTGAAAAGTTCTGGATGTTGCTTTAGGCCGCTATCTGTATCAAGGAAGATGACGCCTTGCTTTTCAAGATCTTCACGGATTGAGTGATAAACAACTTCCGATTCGTACTGAGCTGCAACACCTGAAACGAGGCGCTGCTTTTCAGCTTCTGGAATACCTAAACGGTCGTAGGTGTTCTTAATGTCATCTGGAAGGTCATCCCAAGTCGTAGCTTGCTTCTCAGTTGAGCGAACAAAATACTTAATGGTGTCGAAGAAGATTCCAGAAAGGTCAGATCCCCATGATGGCATCGGCTTCTTATCGAAGAGAGCCAAACCCTTAAGGCGAAGGTCAAGCATCCACTGCGGTTCGCTCTTCTTAGCGCTGATATCGCGAACAACTTCTTCGCTTAAGCCACGCTTGGCATTAGAACCTGCATCGTTACTGTCAGACCAGCCGTATTCGTAATTTCCGAGGCCTTCGAGTTCAGGATGTGCTGTTGTCATTATTTCGCCTTTCCAGCGGTTGTTGTGACTTTCTTCTGTGAGGAAATCTTTGTGGTACTTAACTTTGGGATGTACGTTGTGCAGACGCCATCGCCATGTGCGATTGTCGCCAATCGCTGAACGTGAGTACCGAGAATTTGAGAGAAAGCTTCTGTCTCTGCTTCACAGAGTTGTGGAAATTCGGCAGCAACGTGAGCGATCGGACAGTGATGCTGGCAGAGTTGTTCGCCTTGTGGGCGAACTTCAATACTCGCTGCATACCCTTGTTCGGTGAGAAATGTTGCAAGTGCTTCTGATTTATGTGATCGCTTGGAGAGCGCTTTCTCTGCTTTGCGTTTGATATCTTCGGCGCGACTATTTGCGAAGGCTTGGATCATATGTTCGCCCGATTGCGCTGACATAAATTTGAGTGCAGCAACTGCCAGGTCGTCATAAGAATGCTCAAATTGTTGACGACCGCTATCGGTCATAACGAAAACTTTTGATGGGCGCCCACGCCCTCTAGATAGGGCGCTATGTGGATCTCTGGCCTCCAAAATTCCATCTTCAACTAGAAGATCGAGATGGCGACGAATTCCAGCCGGAGTTAGCCCAAGTCGCTCTCCGAGAACAACCGCAGTCGATGGGCCATTTTCGAGGACAGAACGAGCTACCGCTTCTCGGGTGCTGAGGTCATCGAATTTCACAACAGTATTGTGTCTTAATTCGCACAGCCATGCCACTTGGGGCAACGTGTCCTACCCAGCCGTAGGTCATAGGCTAAGGCCATGAGTAATTACGGCGGGCTATCTAGGCGAGTACTGCCGGCGCTCACGGGACTGCTTCTCTTTCTGCAGAGCGCCCTAGTGATCACAGGTGGGGCCGTTCGCCTCACCGGTTCAGGACTCGGTTGCCCCACATGGCCTGAGTGCGTACCGGGCTCCTATCTTCCAATAGAAGGGCAAGCCGAAGGACAGTTTCATGCCTGGATTGAATTTGGAAATCGCCTCTTAACGTTTGCGCTTTTCTTTGCAGCAGTTGCAACGTTGATTGCAGTCTTACGAACAGGTAGACGAGATCTGAGATTCTTAGCGGCAACTCAAATTCTTGGGATTCTAGGTCAAGGCGTTCTTGGCGGAATTACCGTTCTCACCGACCTCAATCCACTCTCTGTTGCATCTCATTTCTTGCTCTCAACAATTCTTATCGCCGCAGCTACATCGCTGCACTCTCGTAGACGTGCACCACAAGTGAGAACTTCCTCAACCAAAGTAAGAATTTCGAGAGTTTCTCTGGTGCATGTAAATATGACTTTTCTTGCAATAGCAATCGGTACCCTCGTCACCGGGTCAGGCCCGCATGCAGGTGATCTTGATTCGCCTCGTCTAAATTTCTCAATAACCACTATTACTCGCTTCCATAGCTTGTCGGTGTGGCTGCTAATGGCAATCACCGTCTACTTTTTCCGCTCCCCCGACTTGCGATACGAGACTAAGAAATGGCTGAAAATATTCTTTGGAATCGCACTTCTGCAAGGAGCAATTGGTTATATCCAATACTTCAATGGCGTTCCCGAACTTCTTGTCGCGTCACATCTCTTAGGTTCAGTACTAGTTTGGATCGCAGCGTGGCGTATCCGAATATCCGTTATACGTAAGCCCGCTTAGTTCCAAGAAAAATAGAAATCGAATAAGGGAGTATCCATGTCACAGATTACCGGTTGGACAGCGCTGGACGATCGCGCAGTTGCCTATGCTCGCGCACTCGCAATGGATAGCGTTCAGAAGGTTGGTAATGGCCATCCCGGAACTGCAATGGCACTTGCTCCTGTTGCATACAACTTGTTTCAGCGTCATTTAATTCATGACCCTTCAGATCCACAATGGCTAGGACGCGATCGCTTCATACTTTCATGCGGACATTCATCACTCACTCTTTACACTCAGCTCTTCTTCAGCGGTTATGGGCTCGAAATGGAAGATATGAAATCTTTCCGTACTTGGGACTCACTGACTCCAGGTCACCCGGAATATGGTCACACTGCAGGTGTCGAGATGACGACAGGACCATTAGGCGCAGGTGTTGCGACAGCCGTGGGTTTTGCAATGGCAGCTCGCTACGAGCGCGGTCTACTTGATCCTGCAGCAGCTCCGGGTCAATCCCCATTTGATCACTCAATATGGGTGATCTGTTCAGATGGTGATCTGCAAGAAGGAGTTTCGGGAGAAGCGTCCTCGCTTGCAGGAACTCAACAACTCGGAAATCTCAATCTGATTTACGACGACAACAGAATTTCCATTGAAGGCGATACACACGTCTCATTCACTGAAGATGTTGCAGCGCGCTATCGCGCATATGGCTGGCACGTACAAGAAGTTGCAGCGCAGACCGATGGCAATATCGACCTTGTTGCTCTCGATGCGGCGATGCTTAAGGCAAAGGCAGAAACAACTAAGCCATCGATAATCCGAATGCATTCTGTGATTGCATGGCCAGCACCCAAACTACGCGGAACTGCAAAGTCACACGGTTCAGCACTTGGTGATGAAGAAATTGCTGCAACTAAGAAGGAACTTGGGCTCAACCCTGAAGAAACTTTTGCAATGCCAGATGAAGTCTTTGCTCATGTTCGCGAGGTTAAGACTCGTGGCGCTGCTCTTCGTAAAGAGTGGGATGGAAAGTTTGCCCAATGGCAAAGCGCAAATCCTGAGAAGGCTGATCTTCTCAAGCGTCTGACTTCACGCGAACTTCCTCAAGGGTGGGAAGCAAGCCTTCCTGTATTTGAAGCAGGAAAAGATATGGCTACGCGTTCTGCATCAGGTCATGTCATCAATGCAATTGCCAAGGTGCTACCCGAATTCTGGGGTGGCTCTTCAGATTTAGCGGATTCAAATATGACAACCATTGAAGGTGGAAATTCATTCTTGCCGGCAACGAGTGAGATGAAAAACGCAGATCCATATGGGCGCATTATTCACTTCGGTATCCGCGAACATGCGATGGGATCAATTCTCAATGGCATCGCACTTCACGGACTTTCTCGCTCGTTCGGTGGAACATTTGCCGTTTTCAGTGATTACATGCGCCCGTCGGTTCGACTTGCTGCAATCATGGACATCCCATCTACATTCGTGTGGACGCATGATTCAATTGGTGTTGGCGAAGATGGACCAACTCATCAACCCATCGAACACTTTGCAGCCTTACGTGCAATTCCTAACTTTGCAGTTATTCGCCCCGCAGATGCCAATGAAGTCGCTGAGGCTTGGAAGGCTGTCTTGAAGCGTAATAAGCCAGCTGGTTTCTTACTTTCTCGCCAGAATTTGAGAACTGTTGATCGCACGACTCATGGAGCTCTCTCTGGAGTTAATAAGGGGGCATACATCCTTAAAGAAGCTTCAGCTAAACCGCAAGTAACAATCATTGCGACTGGTTCAGAAGTTCCTCTTGCACTCGATTCTCAGATAGCACTTGAGGCCCAGGGGGTTTCGACTCGCGTTGTGAGCGCTCCATGTCTGGAATGGTTTAACGAAGAACCGAAGAGCTATCAAGATTCCGTCATCCCAAGAGATTCTTTACGGGTCAGCATCGAAGCAGGCATCGCACTCGGTTGGCGTGAATACGTTGGCGATAGCGGAGTCATCATTTCACTTGATCGCTACGGCGCATCGGCTGCAGCTCCAAAACTCTTTACGGAGTTTGGCTTCACTGTAGAGCGAGTTGTTGGAGATGTTAAGAAGGCTCTTGCCTAATGAAGATATCTGGCCCGCTTCTTAAGAAGGTTGATCGAAATTCCGATCTTTATAAGAAGTTGGCCACTGCCCATCCAAAAATTGCTCAGAAAGATCCACATATCTGGGGCGCTAAAGCTTCCGCAGAAGCGGCCGTTCGCCTCAATTGGGTGGATCTGCCAGCAACTTCGATCTCTTTGTTGCCAGAGATATCTGCGCTTAAAGAGAAATTCAGAGGTCGTAATCGCTTCGTTCTATGTGGAATGGGTGGGTCTTCACTAGGCCCCGAAGTAATCGCTCAAAGCAATGGTCGCGAACTGTTTATCTTCGATTCAACCGATCCACATTATGCGGTGCACGCAATAGGCGATGATCTGGCAAGCACACTAGTCATCGTTAGCTCAAAGTCGGGTTCAACGATAGAGACATCTTCGCAACGCGCACTCTTCGAAGGTAAATTCCTTGAAGCTGGACTGAATCCAACAGAACATATTCTCTTTGTTACCGATCCAGGCTCCCCTTTAGATATCGATGTTCGAGCAGCAGGATTTAGCGTCATCAATGCAGATCCGAGCGTTGGCGGTCGATTTAGTGTTCTGAGTGCATTTGGATTGGTTCCTTCTGCACTTGTCGGGGTAGATATTGAGAAACTCTTGCGCGATGCGCAACAAGAGAAAGAGTTCTTCCTAGCGAACCCTTCGACGATCCTAGATATCGCATACCTACTCATCGCCGAATCAAAGCAGTACATCGCATTCACTGATAACCACTCCAAGGTTCCAGGACTTTCCGATTGGATTGAGCAACTTATTGCTGAGTCGACAGGAAAAGATTCCGTTGGTCGACTGCCAATTGCTACAGAGAACGCACAGGTAGCAAAGATTGGAGGATCACTGACCATTGCATTCGCAGGACTGGGAACCGATCTTCTAGTTGAAGGCGAACTTGGAGCGCACTTTATTTTTTGGGAGTGGGTCACTGCACTTCTGGGAGTTGGATTGAAAATCGATCCATTTAATCAACCAAATGTCACGGAAGCAAAGGAACAAACTTCAGCGTGTCTCGCTGAGTGGGAAAATCTACTTCCATTTATTGCACCAGATTGCGTTGATAATGGGATTGAGATTTTCGGCGATGGTCAATCACTGAAGGATGCCCTTGCTACCTTTATCGAAGATGTTAAGGATGGCGGATATATCGCGATTATGGCTTATCTTGATCGCAGAGATGATGCCAAGATTGCTGAACTTCGCTCGATACTCTCTGAGAAATCTGGGAGACCGACATCCTTTGGTTGGGGCCCTCGCTTCTTGCACTCAACTGGTCAATTCCATAAGGGTGGGCAGAAGAATGGTTCATTCCTGCAAATTACCGGAGATACAACTGTTGATTACGAAATCCCAGGTCGTGCCTTCACTTTGAAGACTCTCCTCTTTGCACAAGCAATTGGTGATAACAGAGCTCTTGCGACAAGAAAATACCCGCTACTTCGTCTCAACCTTTTGAACCGAAGTGCGGGTATTGATCAACTCCTTGCCGCTGCAAAGAATCTTTAATAAATCAAACTACTCGATATCATCGCCGCGTAACTTGCGCAGCGCATCCTCAAGAATCTTCTCGCCTTCCTTATCTGTGCGACGCTCCTTCACGTAAGCAAGGTGTGTCTTGTAAGGAACGTTTACAACTGCACTCGGCGGATTGTTCTTATCGCGTCCTGCTGGAAGACCACACTTAGGGCAATCCCATGAATCTGGAATGACTACTGTTTCTTCTACCGCAAAAGATGGGCGAACTTCATGACCTTTTGCGCACCAATAAGAAACTGTTGCGCGTTCAATCTGATCTCCGCGTTCAGCTTCGCCCATTGGGCCAGCGCCGACACGACTTCCGCGAATTGCACTTGCCATGAATTAACCCTTCAAAACGAGTGAGAGACCGACAACGGCTGCAAACCAGAGCCCACCAACAACGATGGTAATTCGATCAAGATTTCGTTCTACGACAGATGATCCGCCGTAGTTAGATGAGATACCGCCGCCGAAGAGATCTGAGAGTCCAGAGCCCTTACCCTTATGAAGGAGGACGAGAAGGATCATCACGATACTGGCGATAATCAGGAAGATTGAGAGTGCTAAAGCCACGGTAAAACTCCTTAAGAGGTAGGGGTACAGGATACCCGAATCAGTTGGAAACTCCTGAATTACGCCTGAGCGTGGAACTTAGCTATCTTAGCGAGCTCCTCAGGATCAAGGCTTGCTCCACCAATAAGGGCTCCATCGACATCTGCCTGCTTCATGATTTCCACGATATTTGCAGACTTCACTGAACCTCCATAAAGAATTCGCATATTTGAAGCGATTTCAGAAGAACCAATCTGTTCTACCTCTTCGCGAATGGCTGCGCAAACTTCCTGGGCATCTTCTGGTGTTGCAGTCTTGCCAGTACCAATTGCCCAGACAGGTTCGTATGCAATAACAATTTTCTTTAAATCTGGCTTATGGAAACCTTCTAGACCTGCACGAACTTGGCGGATTACATGAGAGACATGTGCTCCAGATTCACGGATTGCGAGCTCTTCACCGACGCAGAAAATCGGAGTGAGTTCATTGGCAAGCGCTGCCTTAATCTTCCGATTGATAAGGGCATCGTCTTCCTTATGAATAGCCCGACGTTCTGAGTGACCGACAACAACATATGTACAGCCAAGCTTTGCAAGCATTGAGCCAGAGATATCACCTGTAAATGCTCCTGAGCTTTCAGGTGAAAGATCCTGGGCGCCATATTGCAACCTTAGGCGATCACCATCGACCATTGTTTGAATTGAGCGAATATCTGTAAATGGCGGGATGATTGCGACGTCAACTGCTTCATAGTCCTTATCTTCAAGTGAGTAGACAAGCTTCTGTGCAACTGCGATCGCCTCGAGATGATTGAGGTTCATCTTCCAATTGCCTGCCATTAGCGGTTTACGCATCATCTGCTCCTTAGAAAATAGTTACGTGAAATTTAGAGATCGAGCGCTGTAAGTCCAGGAAGTTCTTTTCCTTCAAGGTATTCAAGTGAAGCTCCACCGCCGGTTGATATATATCCGAATTGGTTATCTGCAAAGCCAAGAGCACGTACTGCTGCTGCCGAGTCTCCCCCGCCGACGACAGAGATTCCATCAACTTCTGTTAAAGCTTGGGCAATCACCTTGGTTCCGTGTGCAAAGTTAGGGAATTCAAAGACACCCATTGGACCATTCCAAAATACTGTCTTGCATCCCTTAATGGCTGAAGCAAAAGCTGCAGCAGTTTCGGGACCGATATCGAGGCCCATCTGATCTGCAGGAATTGCATCGGCACTTACCAATGTAGGCGTTGCATCCGCTGAGAAAGTTGGAGCTACGACTATATCTGTTGGTAGCAAGATTTTTACACCTGAATCCTCGGCTTGCTTTATCAAGCCTTTAACTGTGTCAATGAGATCGCGTTCAACGAGTGATGAACCAATCTCTCTTCCTTGCGCTGCAAGGAAGGTGAAGAGCATGCCGCCACCGATTGCCATGACATCAACTTTGCCGAGCAAGTTTGCGATAACACCTATTTTGTCTGAAACTTTTGAGCCACCGAGAACCACTCCATACGGGCGAACTGGATCGACGGTGAGTTTCTTGAGTACTTCAACTTCAGCTGCAACAAGCGTTCCCGCTGCATGAGGAAGTAACTTTGGAAGATCAAATACTGAAGCGTGCTTGCGGTGAACTGCACCGAAGCCATCTCCAACATATGCATCAGCAAGAGCTGCTAGGTCTGTAGCAAGTGCTACGCGCTCTGATTCATCCTTAGACGTTTCAGCAGCGGCGTAACGGATATTTTCTAGCAGAAGGATTTCACCACTCTTAAGTGCTTCTGCCTTTGCAGTTACATCTGAGCCAGTAATTGCGCCAGCAAACTGAACTGGCTTTCCTAGGAGTTCTGCAAGACGAACTGCAACGGGAGCTAATGAAAGTTCTGGCTTTGCTTCGCCTTTTGGACGACCTAGATGTGCCGCGATAACAATGCTTGCTCCCTTTGCAAGGAGGGCGTTGATTGTCGGCAAGGATGCACGAATACGGCCATCATCTGTGATCTTTCCTTCTTTCAAAGGTACGTTGAGATCGCAGCGAAGAAATACTCGCTTACCTGTTACATCTAGGTCAGCCAATAAAGACATTAGAGAGACTTACCTACATAACCAACAAGGTCAACGAGGCGGTTTGAGTAGCCCCATTCGTTGTCATACCAACCAACAACCTTTACTTGGTTTCCGATTACCTTTGTAAGGCCAGAGTCGAAGATGCAAGATGAAGGATCTGTAACGATATCTGAAGAGACGATTGGATCTTCAGTGTATGAAAGGAATCCCTTGAGTGGACCGCTAGCTGCAGCCTTCATAGCTGCGTTGATCTCTGCCGCTGTAGCTTCCTTAGCAAGTTCAACTGTGAGGTCTGTAGCTGAACCTGTAGGAACTGGCACGCGCATTGCATATCCATCGAGCTTGCCCTTGAGTTCTGGCATAACAAGAGAGATTGCCTTTGCTGCACCTGTAGATGTTGGAATCATATTTGTAGCTGCAGCACGTGAACGACGGAGATCCTTATGTGGGAAATCAAGGATTACCTGGTCATTTGTATAAGCGTGAATAGTTGTCATTAAGCCCTTAACGATTCCCCAGTTATCGTGGAGGACCTTCGCCATTGGAGCTAGGCAGTTAGTTGTACATGATGCATTTGAAATCACGTTGTGGTTCGCTGGGTCGTACTTGTCGTGGTTTACGCCCATAACGATTGTGATGTCTTCATCTGTAGCAGGTGCAGAAATGATGACCTTCTTCGCGCCAGCTGTGATGTGCTTCTTAGCATCAGCAGCCTTAGTAAAGTGACCTGTTGATTCGATAACGATATCTGCCTTAACAGATGCCCATGGAAGATTTGCTGGGTCGCGATCTGCGAATACCTTAATTGTCTTTCCACCTACAGTGATTGTGTCATCTGTGTGTGTTACCTCTAGGCCGAGACGACCGAGGATTGAGTCGTACTTAAGAAGGTGAGCCAAAGTTGCGTTATCTGTAAGGTCATTAATACCTACGATATTGATATCTGGGTTAGTCAGTGCCGCGCGAAAAAAGTTGCGACCAATACGTCCAAAACCATTAATTCCAACATTAATCATGAAAAAACCTCTTCTAAGATAGTAAAGCGCCCTGCAATAAAGGTGGCTTTCGCTTACGCCACAACGTTGGGGGCTTGAGGCTGAAGTCTATCAGCCGAGTGAGCGCTACTCGCCCAGCAAATCTGGCGAAAGTCCCGCTTCAGTATCAGGAATTCCGAGTTCAGCAGCGCGCTTATCGGCCATCGCGAGCAATCGACGGATGCGTCCAGCGATTGCATCTTTCGTCATCGGTGGAGTCGCAAGAGAACCTAACTCTTCGAGACTTGCTTGACCATGCGAGATGCGAAGTTCGCCAGCTTCTTTAAGGTGATCGGGAATTTCTGGCCCCAGAATCTCCATCGCACGTTGGACTCGCGCCGCTGCTGCAACTGCAGCGCGTGCAGATCTGCGTAGGTTTGCATCATCAAAGTTTGCAAGGCGATTTGCAGTAGCTCGCACTTCGCGGCGCATACGTCGCTCTTCCCAAGCAAGAACGCTTTCATGTGCGCCAAGGCGAGTAAGTAGTACTCCGATTGCATCTCCATCTCGGATAACAACGCGATCGACACCACGAACTTCACGAGCCTTCGCAACGATGTTAAGTCGACGTGCAGCTCCAACAAGTGCCAGTGCTGCCTCAGGTCCTGGACACGTTATCTCTAATGAAGATGAGCGACCAGGTTCGGTCAGTGAACCGTGTGCGATAAATGCACCACGCCAAGCAGCTTCTGCATCACAGACATTTGCGGCGACAACTTGTGGTGGAAGACCACGCACAGGGCGACCATTTGCATCGATGAGACCCGTTTGCCGGGCAAGAGCATCACCAGATTCAATGACGCGAACGACGTATCGCGAACCTTTACGAAGTCCGCTTGATGAGAGAACTGCAAGATCGCTATCGTGTCCATAAATGTCAGCGATATCTTTCTTCAATCTACGAGCGCTCTGTGAAGTGTCTAGCTCTACCTCAATGACAACTTTGCCAGAGGCGATATGAAGGCCGCCTGCAAAACGTAGTAGGGACGAAACCTCAGCCTTGCGACAGCATGGCTTTGTGACGGAGAGTCGACTGAGCTCATCCTTTACCGCTGCCGTCATTGCCATGGGGTTATCCAACCAGTATTTCTGAATCAATGTGCGTGAAAAGTGAGGCTAATTTTTTCACATCGTGATGTAAAGGCGATGCGCTACTGCGTAAATCGGCCGATAAGAACTCTGAACCCAAGGTTGAAAGATAGCTCTTTAACTCCGCCTGGTCAGCTGTTGTGGAATCCACTACAACGAGGTCAAATTTCAAGGATGGTGCATATTCGTTGAGAACTGCAAGATGTTCCATAGGAGAATACCCTGCATACTCCCCCGCAGACTCATCTGAGATATCAAGATTGAGTAAAAGTATCTTCTTCGCAGATGATGCGATGATCGCTTCGCGCTGTGCTGGCACAAGTAAATGAGGAATCACACTTGAGAACCATGAGCCTGGTCCCATTGTTATCCATTCTGCCTCTGCAATTGCAGCTAGAGATTCACTTCGTGCGCCAGGATTTTCAGGAATGATGCGAATCGATTTAAAACGACCTTTTGCAGTTGCAACCTCTGCCTGACCCCGAACACTTTGAACTCCAGAATTGTCTTCAAAGGTAGCTTCGATATCTAGCGGTTGATCGGCCATCGGCAAGACTCGTCCAATAACTTTCAAAAGCGAACCTACGCGATCAAGACCTGCGACGGTATCTCCATCCTTATCCCAAAGTGCAGCTAGAAGTAAGTTGCCTACGGGATGACCATTGAGTTCGCCTTCGCTGGTGAAGCGATATTGCATGATCTCGGCCCAACTTCTGCCCCAATCATCATCACCACACAATGCAGCAAGTGCCATACGTAAATCACCCGGTGGCAAGATGGGAAATTCTTGGCGAAGGCGGCCGCTTGAACCACCATTATCTGCAACTGTAACTATCGCTGTGATCTCAGTCGTAAATTGGCGAAGAGCTGTCAGAGTCGCAGCAAGACCATGTCCCCCGCCGAGTGCTACTACTTTTCTTTCGGAGCTCATTCACGTCCTACATCGCGGTGAGTTGCATGAGCTGAAATTTCTAAATCATTTGATAATGATGTGAGTTGTTTTGCAATTTCTTCTGCAATGGCAACTGATCGATGCTTTCCGCCAGTGCATCCGATAGCGAGAGTTACGTACTTCTTTCCCTCTCGGAAATAACCTGGAGTCATCTGGCGAACAACACCGACATAACTCTTTACGAACTCTCCCACTCCGTCACTGGATAAAACCTTTTCAGAGACCGGTGCATTTAATCCATTAAGCGGTCTCAGCTCTGGAATCCAGTGAGGATTTGGGATGAAGCGACAATCCAGGACTAAATCTGCATCTACGGGAATTCCATACTTATAGCCAAAAGAGAGAACGTTGATTCGAATTGCCGGCAACATACCTGCTGCAAAGATTTCTCCTGTGCGCTTCTCTAGTTGGTGGACATTGAGATTTGATGAATCGATAACTACATCTGCTTGCGCACGAATCTCTTCTAACTTCGCTCGTTCGCGTGAAATACCATCGACAATGCGATCTTGTCCCTGAAGTGGATGTGGTCTACGAGTAGATTCAAATCTCTGAACGAGCGCGGTATCTGATGCATCTAGAAAGAGAAGACGATAAGGAACTGATTGGCTCTTCAGCTTCGCCAGTGCGCTACTAAGTTCATCGAAGAACTTTCCACCACGAACATCAACCACAACTGCGAGAGCAGCATGAGTATCGAGCGCTTGCTCGGCTAACTGAGGCAGAAGAGCTGGTGGAAGATTATCGACTACATACCAACCAAGATCTTCGAGGGCATGCGCAACTGTTGAACGCCCAGCACCTGACATTCCGCTGAGTACAAGAAGCTCCTTAGTGGTCATGGCCTTTATTCTGCCTTAGCTGTCAAGTATCTCGCCGGTCTGCATATCTACGCCCGGAGTGGATAGTGATTGGAGATGAGAAAAGATGATTGAGGCGATTGTTGCGCCAATTCCCGGAGTAGATGCGAGTTCATCAACTGTTGCCTTTCGCATCGCCGTTACTGAACCGAATCTTTCGAGAAGTGCTGCTCTTCTTGATTCACCCAATTGTGGAATCTCATCGAGGAGAGATTCCAGCATTACCTTTGAGCGACGGCTTCGGTGGAATGTGATCGCAAATCGATGGGCTTCATCTCTGATTCTCTGTAACAAATACATGCCTTCACTTGTCCGCGGCAAGATTAAGGGATCTTTATCGCCTGGCATCCACACTTCTTCCAGACGCTTGGCCAACCCGCATAGAGCAACATCGGTAATCCCTAATTCATCAAGAGCGCTTTGGGCTGCACTTACTTGTGGAGCTCCACCGTCAACAACAATAAGTTGAGGCGGATATGCAAACTTACTCAAACGACCGCCTGTTTCGGCAACCTCGCTCTGGTTAACGTTTCTATCTGCAAGAAGTCTCTTCATCCGTCGGGTAATTACCTGATGCATCGCCCTAGTGTCATCTTGAGCGGTATCTGTATCGATGATGAATCGACGGTATTCGCTCTTCTTGGCAAGGCCATCTTCAAAAACAACCATCGATGCAACAACCGATGTGCCAGAGATATTTGATATGTCGTAACACTCGATACGTAGCGGTGTTCTACTGAGCTGCAACTCTTCCTCGAGTTCTAGAAGTGCTTTGCCGGATACAGCAGCATCGGTGGCTCGCTTACTTAAGTACTGAACAAGGGCGTAGTGAGCGTTGCGTTCAACAGTTTGCAGTAACTCTACTTTCTCACCTCGCTGTGGCACCTTGATTGAAACCTTCGCACCCCGCAGAGATGTGAGCCACTCTTCTAGCGCAATGCGGTCGACAGGCTCTTGATTGAGGAAAATTTCATGAGGAATATCGGTGGGAGCGCTCTGGCTGTAGATTGAGAAGAAGAGAGATGCAATCTGGTCATCACCTTCAAGGGCTTTCTCTTGATCAACTATCCAGGAACGTGATCCTTTGATAGAGCCGCGGCGAACCATAAAGATTGAGCCAGCTGCATGAAGACCTTCTTCATGCAATGAGATGAAGTCGCCATCGAGATCGTCGGAGAGATTTCCTTGCGTCGATCTTTGCGCCTTTTCGAAAGATTCAATCTGATCGCGCAATCGCGCAGCTCTTTCAAACTCCTCCATATCGGATGCGAGTTCCATCTCTTGCCTCAAAGTTGGCAGAAGATTCTCCATACCCTTCTCCATAAACGAGTCGAGCTTGACTGCAATATCGCGATGTTCTTCAGGTGTTACCCATCCGACACAAGGGGCCGCGCATTTACCTATATCCCCCAGTAAACACTGGCGCTTGCTGCGTTGAGCTCGCTGAAAATTACCTGCACTGCAAGAACGAACAGGGAAAACTTTCAGAAGAACTTCATACGTATTTCGTAGCGCCCACGCATTTGTGTATGGGCCAAAGTACTTCAGCCCCGGACGCTTCTCCTTGCGAGTAATGAAGATTCGTGGAAACTCGTCACTCATAGAAATTGCTAAATACGGATAAGACTTATCATCTTTAAATTGCACGTTATAGGTTGGGTGATACTGCTTGATCCACGAAAACTCGAGAGCTAGGGCTTCTAGCTCGGTTGCAACAATTGTCCAATCAACCCGAACTGCCTCGTGAACCATTCGATAGGTTTTCTGTGCAAGGTTTGATCCGAAATATGTTGTGAGGCGATTCTTGAGGTTCTTCGCTTTACCTACATAAATGACTTTATCGGCTCCGTTATAGAACCTGTAAACACCAGGCTCTTCGGGAATTTCACGTGGGCGGTAACTCGATGGTTCTGCCATAACTACTTCTTCGCTGGCTTTTTCTTTACTGCAGTTCGGTTGGTTGCAAGAACCTCTGCTAAGTACTGACCCGTGTAACTCTCTTTAACGAGTGCAACTTCCTCAGGCGTTCCTTCGGCAACAACAGTTCCGCCACGGAATCCACCTTCAGGGCCCATATCAATAACCCAATCCGAAGATTTAATAACATCAAGATTGTGTTCAATCACAATCACGGTATTTCCTGATTCAACGAGACGCCTTAATACCCCGAGTAACTTGTTCACATCTTCAAAGTGCAGCCCAGTGGTTGGCTCATCAAGGACGTAGATAGTGCGACCGGTTGATCGGCGCTGAAGCTCGGTTGCAAGTTTTACGCGTTGCGCTTCACCACCAGAGAGAGTCGGGGCAGATTGTCCGAGTCGGACATATCCCAGCCCTACATCGCAGAGAGTCTTTAGGTATCGAGCAATCGTTGGAACAGATTCGAAGAATTCGTGAGCGATCTCGATAGGCATATCGAGAACCTGCGCGATTGTCTTACCCTTGTAATGAACTTCTAGAGTTTCACGATTGTAGCGAGCTCCATGGCAGACCTCGCATGGAACATAAACATCGGGCAGGAAGTTCATCTCGATGGTGATCGTTCCATCACCAGAACAGTTCTCGCAACGTCCACCCTTTACATTAAATGAGAATCGACCTTGCTGATATCCACGAACCTTCGCCTCGGTAGTTTCTGCAAAGAGAGCGCGGACTTTATCGAAGACACCTGTATATGTTGCCGGATTTGAACGAGGTGTACGACCAATCGGTGATTGATCTACGTGAACAACTTTATCGAGCTGATCGATACCTGTAACGGTTCTGTGGCGACCTGGTACTAAGCGTGCACCATTGAGTTTATTGGCAAGAGTTGTATAGAGAATGTCATTTACAAGAGTCGACTTACCCGACCCCGATACGCCAGTGACAGAGACGAAGAGACCGAGAGGAATAGAAACTTCAATATCTTTGAGGTTATTCTCTTTTGCGCCCTTAATCACAAGTTGTCGCTTTGCATCGACTGGCCGACGGGTATCTGGAATTTCAATTGATTTACGACCTGATAGGTAAGCGCCAGTAATCGACTCCTCTGATGCAATCAGCTCTTCATAAGAACCAGATACAACAACTTTTCCACCGTGCTCCCCAGCACCTGGTCCAATATCTACAATCCAATCCGCAGTGCGGATGGTCTCTTCATCATGTTCTACAACAATCAAGGTATTTCCGAGATCGCGAAGACGTGTCAACGTATCAATCAGACGACGGTTATCGCGCTGATGCAGACCAATAGATGGCTCATCTAGTACGTAGAGAACACCAACAAGACCAGATCCAATCTGGGTTGCAAGGCGAATACGTTGGGCTTCTCCACCTGAAAGTGTTGCCGCTGGTCGATCTAGGGATAAGTAATCAAGTCCAACGTCAAGCAAGAATCCGAGTCGGGCATGGACTTCCTTCATTACTCGTTCCGCAATCTGAGCTTCGCGCTTATTGAGAGTGACCTCTTTAAGGAAGGCAGCACAATCATCGATAGAAAGTGCACAGACTTCCGCAATGCTCTTTCCGCCGAGTGTGACAGCGAGAACTTCTGGCTTTAAACGTGCACCCTTACATGTAGGACACGGAGTCTCGCGCATATAAGCCTCGTACTTATCGCGACTGTAATCGCTATCTGTCTCTGAATGTCGGCGATGGATAAACGGAACAACACCTTCAAAGCCAGTCGAGTAATTGCGAACGCGGCCATAGCGATTCTTATACTTAACATGTACTTCATAATCAAAGCCGTTGATGATCGCCTCTTTAGCCTTTACTGAGAGCTTCTTCCAAGGATTATCCATTGAGAATTTAAGTTCAGCTGCAAGTGCTTCCAATAAGCGCAAGAAATATTCGGATGATTGACCACCGGCCCAAGGTGCAATAGCACCTTCGTTAATTGAGATTGAATCATCTGGAATGATCAGATCTTCATCAACCTCAAGCTTTGTGCCAATACCTGAACATTCAGGACAAGCACCAAAGGGTGAGTTAAATGAGAAAGATCGTGGCTCAAGCTCTTCAAAGGAGAGGTTGCAATCGTGGCAGGCTAGATGCTCGCTATAGGTGTGCTCCTTCTCCCCTGTTTTAACGTCCACAAAGTCGAGGAGAACTAAGCCATTTCCAAGTTTGAGTGCAGTTTCAATTGAATCTGTGAGTCGTGATTTGCTCTCAGCCTTCGCAGTAAGGCGATCGATGACGACTTCAATGGTGTGCTTCTCTTGCTTCTTAAGCTTTGGTGGTTCGGTGAGTGTGATGATCTCTCCATCAACGCGAGCACGTGAATATCCCTGGGTGACAAGCTCGGCGAAGAGATCAACGAATTCGCCTTTCCGTTCGCGGATAACCGGTGCCAAGACCTGAAACTTCGTAGTGGCAGGCATCGTGAGAATTTGGTCAACAATTTGTTGTGGACTTTGTCGCGATACAGCTTTCTTGCAATTAGGACAATGCGGCCTACCAGCACGCGCAAAGAGCAATCTAAAGTAATCGTAGACTTCTGTAATTGTTCCTACAGTTGAACGAGGATTTCGGTTCGTTGATTTCTGATCAATAGAAACGGCCGGAGATAACCCTTCGATAAAATCAACATCAGGCTTATCCATCTGACCTAAGAATTGGCGGGCATATGCCGAAAGCGATTCCACGTAACGACGTTGACCTTCAGCGAAGATTGTGTCGAATGCAAGGCTCGACTTTCCAGAACCTGATAAACCGGTAAAGACGATCAGAGCATCGCGTGGAAGTTCAATCGAAACATCTTTAAGGTTATGCTCGCGAGCACCGCGCACAACTAACTTATCGATGCTCATGTGCCAGCCTCATCCATTCCACGAAGCTCACGCTTCAACTCTTTAAGTTCATCTCGAAGTCGAGCAGCGAGTTCGAATTGGAGTTGATCTGCCGCGCTTCTCATCTGTTCGGTGAGGGAGCCTATCAATGCAATTAACTCTTGGCGCGGCATAGAGTCCGATGATTTAGAGGTAAATGGAAGGGCTGCGGCGGATTTCTTTCCTTTAAGGGCAGCCAAAATGTCATCTGTATCGTCGCTCTCTTGGGCGATGAGGTCGGTAATATCTGAAATCTTCTTGCGAAGTGGTTGTGGGTCGACTCCGCGCTCTAAGTTATATGCAACCTGCTTTGCACGGCGGCGATTTGTCTCATCAATCGCCTTTGTCATTGCTGCCGTCATATTGTCGGCATACATATGTACTTCACCCGAAACATTTCGAGCGGCTCGCCCAATAGTCTGAATCAGCGATGTTGCAGAACGCAGGAATCCTTCTTTGTCGGCATCGAGAATTGCAACCAATGACACTTCGGGAAGATCGAGGCCTTCTCGGAGCAAGTTGATACCGATAAGAACATCGTATTCACCCATGCGGAGTTCACGCAGGAGCTCTACTCTTCGCAAGGTATCAACTTCTGAGTGCAGGTAGCGAACCTTTACTCCGCGTTCTTGCAGGTAATCGGTCAGATCCTCAGACATCTTCTTCGTCAAAGTAGTTACAAGAACTCGTTCATTCTTCTCGGCGCGGATATTAATCTCATGCAGAAGATCATCAATCTGACCCTTAATTGGCTTGATAATGATTTGAGGGTCAACAAGTCCCGTTGGTCGAATAACTTGTTCGACAACATCTCCCTCGACTTTTTCAAGCTCATACTTTCCTGGTGTTGCAGATAGATAAATCTTCTGACCTGTACGTTCAAGGAACTCAGGCCATTTCAAAGGTCGGTTATCAAGTGCACTTGGAAGTCGGAAACCATGTTCAACCAGGGTGCGCTTACGAGAAGCATCACCTTCAAACATTGCACCAATTTGAGGAACGGTGACGTGGCTTTCATCGATCACAACAAGGAAATCTTCAGGGAAGTAATCGAGGAGACAGTTAGGCGCTGATCCCGGGCCACGACCGTCGAGATGGCGTGAGTAATTCTCGATTCCTGAACAGAAGCCAAGTTGTTCCATCATCTCTAGATCAAAAGTTGTGCGCATGCGAAGGCGTTGTTCTTCAAGCAACTTGCCCTGTTTGGTAAAGAGGTTGAGTTGAACCTGTAACTCATCCTGGATATCAGACATCGCACGTTTCATCGTCTCAGGTCCTGCGGCGTAGTGCGTTGCCGGGAATATGTAGATTTCTGTCTCGTCATGGACAATCTCACCAGTGAGTGGGTTGAGAGTCATAATCTTTTCAATCTCATCGCCAAACATCTCGATTCGAACGGCCAGTTCTTCATACATCGGAATGATTTCAACGGTATCTCCGCGGACGCGGAAAGTGCCACGTTCAAAGGCCATATCGTTTCTCTTATATTGAACATCCACAAATTTGCGCAGAAGCGCGTTCCGTTCGATTTCATCGCCGACCTTGAGTCGAATCATCCGATCGATGTACTCCTGCGGAGTACCAAGTCCATAAATACAAGAAACGGTTGCCACAACGATGACATCGCGGCGGGTTAGAAGTGAGTTTGTTGCGGAATGGCGTAGGCGTTCGACTTCGTCGTTAACGCTTGAATCCTTCTCGATAAATGTATCTGTCTGCGGGACGTACGCCTCTGGTTGGTAGTAGTCGTAGTAAGAGACGAAGTATTCGACTGCATTGTTAGGCAGAAGTTCACGAAATTCATTGGCGAGCTGCGCAGCTAAAGTTTTATTGGGGGCCAAGACAAGTGTTGGTCTCTGCAGGCGCTCGATAAGCCAAGCCGTCGTTGCAGATTTACCCGTACCAGTTGCTCCAAGGAGAACAACATCCTGTTCGCCTGCAGTGATTCTTCTGGCAATCTCTTCAATTGCAGCTGGCTGATCGCCTGCAGGTATGTAATCACTGATAACTTCAAAGGGTGCGACTTTTCGCTGGAGATCAGTTACGGGGCGCACGGAGTTAGCCTAGCGATAGTGGTAGGAGAACGCTCTCCCAGAGATTCTCCACCTGACGCAGTAGGGAATCTTCATCGCCATCATTACGAATAACGCTATCTGCAATAGCTTCACGGGATTCTTGAGAGGCTTGAGCCGCCATACGCTTCTCGATTTGAGAGATATAGAGCCCTCTCTTTAAAAGCCTCGCTTTACGAAGTTCAATGTCAGCTTCGACGGTAATGATGTAATCAAACTTCTCGGCTGCATCTGTCTCCGCAAGGAGTGGAATCTCATAGATCAGAATGTCATCGTGCTCTAGATCTTCAACAACTTCAGCGAAAGTAGCCTGAACGCGTGGGTGAATAATCTTTTCTAAGTCCTTGCGAGCAGCTTCATCGCTAAAGACAATTTCAGCTAACTTCTTTCTATCGATATCTCCATTGAGAATGATCTCATCGCCAAAGCGAAGTAAGACCTCAGCAAAACCATCTGAACCGCGTTCGATAGCCATGCGCGCCAATTGATCGGCATCAATCACAAGTGCACCGAGCTCTGCAAAGTTCTGTGCGACGGTGGATTTTCCTGCACCAATGCCACCAGTGAGCGCTACTACCAACATGACTTAACTCTACCTTTACTCCATCTCTTAAACGGGAATAAAAAAGAGACTCATGCGGGGTAAGCGAGGTTAAGGAGCAGCTCGCGACCCGTATGAGTCTCTTTTTACTAAACTATTTATTCAGCAACAACAGCAGCTTCTTCAGCTACCTTCGCTTCTGCCTTCTGCTTCTTATGTGCAAGGAAGCGCTCTTGAGCAACAGCGTATTGACGCTCCCACTCTTCACGTTGTGAATCGAATCCTGGCTTCCACTCTTGAGTATCTGCATCGAAACCTTCTGGGTAGATGAAGTTACCTTCTGCGTCATAGCGAGCAGCCATTCCGTACTGAGTTGGATCAAATGCTTCGATCTCAACTTCCTGGCCTTCATTAGCCTGCTTGAGTGACAACGAAATACGTCGACGCTCTAGATCGATATCGATGATCTTTACAAAGAGTTCGTCATCTACTGCAACAACCTGCTCTGGAATTTCAACGTGGCGTTCTGCAAGCTCTGAGATGTGAACAAGTCCTTCGATTCCTTCATGTACGCGAATAAACGCACCGAATGGAACGAGCTTTGTTACGACACCTGGCACAACAGTGTTAATTGTGTGAGTGCGAGCAAATGCCTGCCATGGATCTTCTTGTGTTGCCTTAAGTGAGAGTGAGACACGCTCGCGCTCGAAATCAACTTCGAGAACTTCAACGGTTACTTCATCTCCAACTTCAACGACTTCACCTGGGTGATCGATGTGCTTCCATGAGAGCTCTGAAACGTGGACGAGGCCGTCTACGCCACCGAGGTCAACGAATGCACCGAAGTTAACGATTGATGAGACAACGCCGGTACGAACCTGACCCTTTTGTAGCTGATTAAGGAATTCAGTGCGTGACTGTGACTGTGTCTGCTCGAGGAATGCACGACGTGAAAGAACAACGTTGTTACGGTTCTTATCAAGTTCGATAATGCGAGCTTCAACCTGCTTACCAATGTAAGGAGTGAGATCGCGTACTCGACGCATTTCAACGAGTGATGCTGGCAAGAAGCCACGTAGACCGATATCTACGATGAGTCCGCCCTTTACAACTTCAATAACTGTTCCGACGACAACTTCGTCGCGCTCCTTCTTGCCTTCAATCTCGCCCCATGCACGCTCGTATTGAGCACGCTTCTTGGAGAGGATGAGGCGACCTTCTTTATCTTCCTTCTGAAGAACGAGAGCTTCTACACGATCTCCGACCTTAACGATGTCGTTTGGATCTGCATCATGACGGATTGAAAGTTCGCGTGATGGAATTACGCCTTCTGTCTTGTAACCGACATCTAGGAGGACTTCCTCGCGATCAATTTGTACAACTGTGCCTGTGACGAGATCTCCGTCGCTGAAATTTCTGATTGTTCCTTCGATTGCGGCTAAGAAATCTTCCGCTGAACCAATGTCATTTACTGCAATTTGTGTAGTCAAGGTGCTCCGTAGGGATAGAAAGTAGTAGGGATAAGGACTATTCAATTTTCGCCAGTATCTCGATACTGGACGCCAAAGAATACGCGTGAGGGTGAATTGCAGGCAAATCCCCGCATATAGAAGGCGCTCGAGCAATAGAATTTCAGAGTTATGAAGCGATATGCCGAACTATTTCGAATCCCGAATGTCTGGGTCCTCGTTCTGGCATGTTTTCCAGCTCGCGTTGCATATGGAATGGTCGCACTTGCGATCTTTTTCAAGGTCGAACAATCAACAGGATCAATCTCTGTTGCAGGATTAGCCATCGGATTAAACGCAGCAGCGGGATCGCTCACAGCGGGAATTCGTGGATCGATCATGGATAAGTACGGACAAACTTGGCCACTTCGCATCATGGTTCCCGGTTATGCACTGATGGCATTTGCTCTCAATGCATCTGATTCAAAGACTCAGATGTTGGTTCTTGCATTTGTCATGGGATTGAGCGCTCCCCCCATTAATTTATCGATTCGACCGCTATGGAAAATTGTCGTGCCTGAAGATTTCCTCAGAACTGCTTATGCCGTTGATACGGCGATTATGTCGGCAGCTGGTGTTGTAGGTCCAGTAGTTGCAACATCTCTTGCGCTGTCATCGCATCCAGAGTTACCGCTCAATGCGTGCGGAGTTCTGATGCTGATAGGTGGTGGCGCACTAGCTGTCACAAAAGTTTCACGGAGTTGGGTACCCGAGAAGAAGGATGCAAACCACATTCCGTTGTGGCGTCATAAACCTCTTCAGCTTCTGATGATTGAGGGTTGCTTTATCGGTTTCGGTTGGGGCGTCTTTGATGTGGCTGTGCCTGCATTTACAACAATCGAAAAGGTTCCGCATCTGACTGCATGGATATTTACCGCTATGGGAGTCTCAAACATTATTGGTGGATTACTTGCAGGATTAGTCTCCAAGAGAACTTCTTCGCTTCGTGCCATGCGCCGCACATATATGGTCTGGTTCTTAGTCTCGATTCCAATCGCATTCACATATCCAGGTTGGTCGATGGCAATTGCTGCGGCGCTTCTCGGATTAGTTGGCGGCGCGATTCAAGTCTTCTATTGGGAAGTCATGGAAGCGATCAGGCCGAAAGGTTCACCCACAGCGATGATGGGTTGGCTCTGGACCGTTGAGGGAACTTTGATGTCGATGGGTTCTGTTGCAGGTGGCGTTATCTCTGAGAAAATTTCTCCAGCTTTTGCCTTAAGCATTACAACAATGAGCATTGGAATCGGATTCATTATTCTTGGAGTAGGTCGAAAACATTTAGCTCCTGCTGATCGCATGCCGACTGATGATGAGGATTTAGCTGCGATGGAAGACAACTCTCCAACTACTCGCTAGTGGGCCGCTTCGTTCCAACTCTTCCCGACACCTACTGAAACATCCAGTGGGGCTTTAAGCGGATAGGCGCTTCCCATCTGCGTGCGAACAAGTGCTGAAACTTCATCAACCTCGCTCTTCACAACTTCAAGGATCAATTCATCATGAACCTGTAGTAATAAGCGTGATTTATATTTACCTGCTACAAGTGCGCGCTGCACATTGAGCATCGCTTGCTTAATGATGTCGGCAGCCGAACCTTGAATAGGCGCATTAAGGGCCATACGTTCTGCAACTTCTCTACGCTGACGGTTATCGTGCATTAGATCGGGCAGGTAACGACGGCGCCCCATAACAGTTTCGGTATATCCCACCTTGCGAGCATCTTCCACAACTGTCTTTAGGTAATCACGGATACCGCCAAAACGTTCAAAGTATTTATCCATCAAATCTTGTGCCGCAGGTGGCGTTAAATCCAACTGAACGGCTAAACCATATGAACTTAGGCCGTATGCAAGACCATACGACATAGCTTTAATCTGTCTGCGCATCTCGGGATCTACATCGGCAGGCTTTACTCCAAATACCTCTGCAGCAACTGTTGCATGTAGATCTTCACCAGATTCAAAGGCTTTAAGTAAGTGTGCATCGTTAGATAGATGCGCCATGATGCGCATTTCGATCTGGCTGTAATCAGCGGTCAGGAGTGCGTCATACCCGCTGCCTGCGATGAAGGATTCGCGGATTTTTCGACCTTCTTCTGTGCGTACAGGAATGTTCTGTAAGTTAGGACCTACAGATGAGAGACGCCCAGTAGCTGCAACAGTTTGTGCAAAGTGGGTATGAATTCTCTTATCCTTCTGGATTTCAACCAAAAGGCCTTCAATAGTTGTTGCAAGCTTCTTCGTCTCACGGATTCGCAAGAGCGCTGCCAGCACAGGATGACCACTCTTCTCGAAGAGCCAATTAAGTGCATCGGCATCAGTGGTGTATCCAGTCTTAATCTTCTTAGTTTTTGGCAAGCCCAGCTCTTCAAAGAGAACAACTTGGAGTTGCTTAGGTGAAGCCACATTGAATTCATGACCGGCGGCATCATGTGCGCTCTTTGTCTCGCGCTTTACTTCAGCCTCGAAGAATGCGGCAAGGGTTTCTAGTTCCTTCTTATCTACAGCGATTCCGCGGTTCTCCATGATCGCCAAAAGATCGGCAATTGGAAGTTCGAGATTGTTATAGAGATCAGCAAGCCCGCGATCGGCCAGTTCCTTCTCCAGCGAATCCTTCAGCCCAAAGAGCGAAGTTGCTGTAGTGAGAAGTAGCTGCTCGGGAGTTGATTGATCTAACTGACTTCCATCGCCATACCGTTCAAGCAAATCTGAAACTTCTTGAGCACGAACGCCAGGATTAATGAGATACGCGGCAAGAGATGTATCAAAGAGAACACCTGTCAGCACTCCTTCACGTGCAACCGCTTTTCCGTCATGTGCAATCTTCTGTACTGATTCAGAGGATGCCCACGAGCCCATTTCAGCAGAGTGAACCAAGTAAGCAGTCCCCTTGGTGAGCGCGACCGCATAGCGATGGACCTTGTCATCAAGTAATTCATAGGCGATTGAAATCAAACCCTTGTGATCTGCAATTTTCTTATCAAGCTCTTCAGGAGTTAGTACTGCAGATTCAATATCAGAACCGAAGAGTGAGAATTCGGGCTCTGCACTCTTGTCTGTCTTCGAAGATTTAGATGGAGCTTTCTCGGATGAAATAACTTTGAGACGATCTTTAAGAGTTTTGAATTCAAGTTGCTCAAATAGCTCGGTCAGATCGGATTCTGCAACACCACTCCAGGCGAGAGCATCAATCGTGAAATCCATTGGTGCATCATGAAGAAGCTGCGTTAACTTGCGATTGAGCTTTACATTCTCAACGTTGGCACGCAGTGATTCGCCGACTTTGCCTGAGATCTTCTCAACGTTTTCAAAGATCGCATCCAGTGATCCATATTCGATGACCCATTTAGCTGCTGTCTTTTCGCCGACTCCGGGAATCGATGGCAAATTATCACTGGGGTCTCCGCGCAGGGCTGCGTAATCTGGGTACTGCTCGGGAGACATTCCATATTTCTCTTGTACTGCCTCTGGCGTCATTCGCGCCATCTCGCTGACGCCGCGCTTTGGATACAAGACCGTTGTTTGATCAGTGACTAGTTGGAAGCTATCCCTATCCCCCGTACAAATGAGAACTTCAGCACCTTCACTTTCAGCGCGCTTAGTTATTGTGGCGATGATGTCATCGGCCTCGTAACCTTCGATCTCGAATTGATTAATACCAAAACCTTTAACAAGTTCGTGAAGGTAGGACATCTGCGATCTAAATTCATCTGGGGTCTTTGCTCTATTGGCTTTATATTCTGGGAATAGCTCTGTACGGAAAGTCTTACGCGAGACATCGAAGGCGACAGCTACGTGGGTTGGCTTCTCATCCTTGAGCAGCGAGATGAGCATGGTTGCAAAGCCATAAATGGCATTTGTATGTTGACCTTGCGCAGTAGTGAAGTTCTCGGCAGGTAGGGCGAAGAAGGCTCGATAAGCCATTGAATGGCCATCGATTAGTAGCAGACGCTTGCCCTTAGACATGGCGCTCATCTTAGGTAACAAGTTACTATTTCGAACTATGACGCAGCCAGATTACTTAGCAATCATTAAAGAACGCGGACAAGGTGCCCTAGATCTCAAGATGGGTATCGAGATGCTTGAAGTCTCCCCCGAACGCCTTGTCGCGAGAATGCCGGTTGAAGGAAATACTCAACCAATCGGCTTACTTCACGGTGGCGCAAATGTTGTCCTCGCAGAATCACTAGGCTCAATTGGAACTCAACTACACGCAGGACCTGATCGCAAAATTGTTGGAGTTGATATCAATGCCACTCACCATAAGTCAGCAACAAGTGGCTATGTAACAGCCGTTGCAACACCAATTTCGCTAGGCAGAACTCTATGCGTCTACGAGATCGTAATAACAAACGAGGCAGGTCAGCGAACTTGTACAGCTCGCATAACCTGCCTCATTCTTAATCCGTAATTTCTTAGTTAGTGAGCACCTGTTCCAAGGTATGCCTCGCGGACTGCTGGATCGTTAAGTAGATCAGAAGCAGCAGCTTCCTTTGTAACATTTCCTGTCTCGAGAATATATGCACGGTGTGCACGCTGTAGCGCCTGCTGTGCATTCTGTTCTACGAGGAGAATTGTTACGCCCTGCTTATTGATCTCTGTGATGATGCGGAAGATATTTGCAATCATCTGTGGTGCAAGACCCATTGAAGGCTCATCGAGAAGAAGAACCTTTGGGCGCGCCATCAAAGCGCGACCCATCGCAAGCATCTGCTGTTCTCCACCTGAAAGAGTTCCACCAGCTTGGCTAGCGCGCTCCTTCAGACGTGGGAATAATGTGTAGACACGATCTAGATCTTCATCCATCTCGTGCTTTCGATCTTTACGATTGAACTTACCCATCTCGAGGTTTTCGAGAACTGTCATACCAGGAAAAATTCCGCGACCTTCTGGAACCTGAGAGATGCCAAGATCTACACGCTTATGTGCAGGCACCTTGTTAATATCCACACCGTCGAATGTGATGGAGCCACTCGATACGGGACGTAGGCCAGAGATGGTCTTAAGGATTGTGGTCTTACCTGCGCCGTTTGCACCGATAAGAGTGACGATCTCACCTTGGTTTACAACAACTGATACGCCTTTAATCGCTTCAATCTTGCCGTAGTGAACACGAAGATCTTTAATTTCAAGACGCATCTGCAGGCACTCCTAGGTAAGCCTCGATAACACGAGGGTCGTTTTGAACAACTGATGGAAGATCATCTGCAATCTTTTGACCGAAGTCGAGAACTGCAACACGATCTGAGATTCCCATAATCAGTGACATATCGTGCTCGATCAACAGCACTGTGTATCCCTTATCGCGAATCTTCTTAATGAGATTTGCAAGCTCGACTTTTTCAGCAGGGTTAAATCCAGCAGCTGGCTCATCGAGAAGCAAGAGCTTTGGTTCAGTGCCAAGCGCACGAGCGATCTCGAGACGACGCTGATCTCCGTATGGAAGATTCTTCGCCAATTGATCTGCTCGGTGATCGATACCCATCAAAGCCAGGAGCTCGTGGGCACGAGCCTTACTCTCTTTCTCTTCACGGCGATTTAGCGGAGTTCCAAGAAGTGCGCGGACGAGTCCGGTCTTCTTGTGGACATCTGTCGCTGTAATGACATTCTCAAGTGCGGTCATATCTCCGAAGAGACGAACGTTCTGGAATGTGCGAGCAAGACCGGCCTTAGTCACCTTGTGGCGCTTCATACCTTTGAGGTTCTGACCATCAAAGATGATGTCTCCTGAAGTAACAGGATAGACGCCTGTAACGACGTTGAAAACTGTTGTCTTTCCCGCGCCGTTAGGTCCGATTAGTGCGCAGATCTCACCTTCATTAACATGAAAGTTAACTTCGTTAAGCGCGGTTACACCACCGAACTTAATAGTGACGTTCTTGAGTTCAAGGAGTTTCTTTGACATTTACTTTGAACCCTTCTCTGTAATTTTTTCTCGCTTCTTACGAGGCAACAGACCATCTGGTCGTAAATTCATCATAAGAACAAGTACAAGACCGAAAACCAGTTGACGAGAGTCAGCTAAGAATCGGATACGTTCTGGAAGATAAGCAAGGACGGAAGCACCTAGCACCACTCCCCAGATATTTCCAATTCCACCAAATACGACACAAGCAAGAATGAAGATAGAGATATCAAACTTGAACATATCTGGTGAGATCACCATTACCTTCGATGCAAAGATGACACCAGCTGCACCACCAACGGCTGCACCTATAACGAATGACCAGAGCTTATATACGAGTGTGTTGACGCCCATAAGCGCTGCAACGTCTTCATCCTGACGAATAGCTTCCCATGCGCGACCTGGACGACGTACTGTGAAACGTCGAATCATCCAAATTGTTAAAAGAATGAGTACAAGCACGACCCAGAAGAAATTTTGAGGATGCATGATGTCAAACTTGAGTCCAAAGAATCCAGGAGGATTGGGAATTCCTGCAATTCCACTAGGTCCACCAGTTACCTCAAGATTGAGCGCAACGATGCGCACAATCTCTCCAAATCCAAGAGTAATAATCGCCAGGTAATCTCCACGAAGGCGAAGTGCCGGTAATCCAAGGAGAACTCCCGAGATCATCGCAAAGCCGATACCAAATGGAAGAATTACCCAAGTGCTCCAGCCGAAGAATGTAGAAAGGATGGCTTGGCTATAGGCACCGATTGCGAAGAATGCGATGTAACCAAGATCAAGCAGTCCTGACTTTCCAACCACAATGTTGAGACCGAGGGCCATCAAGACGAACATTCCGACTGGATAGACGAGCACATTTTCAAAAGATGTAATAGGAGTCTTAAGGAAGCTCGTTGGTCCCCATTCTGCAGCAAAGGGCAGAAGTGAGACAAGCGAAATTACGGAGAGTACAAAGAGAGTACGAGTTGGTCGATTCCAATTCGCCCAAATTCCTGCACCGAAGTCGCGAAGATTGACGTTCATTAATTTACTCATGATCATGTCCTCGTCTGCTGAACAGCTTCACCAAAGAGACCGTTAGGCTTGAATAGAAGGATTACGACTAATACGACGAAGACAGTAATTGCCTTCCATTGCGAACCAAGAATTGCTGAAGCAAATTGCTCAAGCATGCCCAGAGCTAGGCCGCCATAAAAGGCTCCACGAAGGTTTCCGATTCCGCCAAGAACTGCCGCGGTGAAGGCAGCAATACCCATGTTGAATCCGACGTTAAATACGGTGTTTTCGTAGACTGTTGTGTACAAGAATGCGGCTGCGCCTGTGGTGAGTCCACCGATACAGAAGGTAAGAGTAATAACTCGATCGATGTTGATTCCCATCAACTTTGAATTCTCTTCTGACATAGATACAGCACGGATAGATTTTCCAAGGCGAGACTTTGTGACAAATTGATCTAGAAGAAGGAATATCAGGATTGGCATCACGACGGCCATTACTTGATCAATTCTAAAGTTGGCGCCAGCTACTTCCCCGAAGCTCCATTTATCAAGTAGTCGCGGTGCAATCTGACCACGAGCGCCGGTGAGCATGCTGAAACCTTCGAGCAGAGCAATTGAAACACCAATTGCGGAAATAAGTGATGCGAGTCTATTGGCTCCACGTGCGCGAAGACGTCGATAGGCAACAATTTCAACAAGCATCGCAAGGAGAGCGCAAACAATCATTGATCCAATAAGCGAGATTGCTAGATATGAGATCAATTTAAATCCATGGAGGGCTGGCTGGCCGAGTGGAACTCCAAGAACGTTTATCTGTAAATAGAGAACAGAGAAGGTGCCGACCATAAACACTTCAGAGTTGGCAAAGTTAATGAGTCTCAAAACTCCGTACACCATCGTGTACCCAAGTGAGACGAGAGAATAAATAAGTCCAAGTGCTAGCCCTTGAAAAGCAAGTGACCAGAACTGGCTACCGATAACCGAAAAATTCATGTGTACCCATCTGTCATGTGACGAAGATTGTGCAACGTGGCCACCTCCAAACTTAATTGGAAGTGGCCACGTTTACTACATATTTATTGCGAAATCAGAGAAGGAAGTTATTAAGCAACCTTGTCGTAGACGATTTCGCCGTCTTTAACGATCCAGCCACCAACAGCTGCTGCTGTTGTTGGGTCGCCGTAACGGTCAAACTTGAACTTTGAACCGTCTGCAGCTATGAATGAACCTGAGTTCACGCACTTCTGGATTGATGAACGTGTAAGTGATCCACCCTTGATGCACTGGATGAATACGTTTGCTGCTGTCCATGCTGTCTCAGCGTAAAGTCCTGGAACCTTGATTCCAGTTACCTTTGTGAAGTCAGCAAGCTCTGCAGCTGATAGCAATGTAGCGAAAGGAACTGAAGCAGCAGTCATACGAACGCCTTCAGCAATTGACTTTCCGCCAGCAAGCTTAACGAAGTCAGATGTGTTGATTCCGTCGCCGCCACCAAATACACCCTTATATCCGCCAGCCTGAAGAGCCTTAACGAATGGGCCTGCGTCATAGTCATAACCACCGAATAGAACGATGTTTGCACCAGATGACTTGATCTTTGCAACAACTGATGACCAGTCTGCAGTCTTCTGAGCAACTGAGTCTGTTCCAACGATTGTGCCAAGCTTCTTAGCTGTTGGTGTTACGTCATTCTTGATAAGTGGAGCACCGTATGGTGACTGATCGTCAACCAAGAAGTACTTAGGATCCTTAACTCCGCTTGCACCGTAACGTGCAAGTGCTGGACCCTGGAAAGAGTCATTAGCAACGACGCGGTGGAAGATTGGGAAGCCGTTTGACTTTGACTTACGGTTTGTAAGGTCAACAGCTGAAGCTGATGGAGCAACCATTGTTAGGCCAGCAGCCTTGTATGCAGGGAATGAGTTACGAGCTTCACCAGAACATGCTGTTCCGATTACGCCGATAATCTTCTTATCTGCAGCAACACCAGGAGCTACGTTTGCAGCAACTGTTCCGTCGCACTGAGCGTCAGCCTTTACGAGTTCAACCTTAACCTTTGGGTTTGTGCGGTTGTACTGATCAATAGCCCAGATAGCACCTGGAATCTGATCCTGACCTAGTGCAGCAGCTCCACCAGTTAGTGGGCCCATGTATGCAAGCTTTACTGTCTTTGTAGCTGCGTTCGCTGGAGCTGTTGCAACTGCACCAAGTGCAAGTGTTGCAGCAGCGGCAATTGCGAAGCCGCTTACGATCTTCTTGTTCATGTATTGCCTTCCTGTTTTGTCTTTCATGTGTCCCGGGACAGGGAAGCCGTAAGGGTAATGCTCAACCCATGCTTGAGACAAGGCGGAAGGCGGATTTTCTCCGCATATATGGTTACTTTTTGATTACAAAAACAGAGGAAATAGCCCTATTTATCGAGGGCGGCTTCAGGCGAGATAACGGCCTGGGCGACCTCTTTCATGGTCAGGCGACGGTCCATAGCAGCCCTCTGAATCCATGAAAAGGCTTCGGGTTCTGAGAGATTGAGGGCTTTCATCAAGATGCCCTTGGCGCGATCGATAACTTTGCGGGTTTCAAGTCGTTCGTGGAGATCAGCTACTTCATCAGCCAGAGAGCGCATTTGGGTGTGACGACTAATTGCAATTTCAATTGCAGGGATGAGATCGCCGATAGTAAACGGCTTTACAACATAGGCCATTACTCCGGCATCGCGGGCACGTTCTACAAGTTCGCGTTGGCTAAATGCGGTCAGCATTAAGACAGGGGCAATCGAAATTATCTTTTCTGCGGCTGAAATTCCATCAAGGATAGGCATCTTTACATCGAGGACTGCTAGATCTGGGTTATGTTCTGTGGCGAGTGCAATCGCTTCTTCACCATTAGTTGCCTGAGCGACGACTTGATAACCCGCTTCTTGCAACATCTCGACTAAGTCCATGCGAATGAGAGCTTCGTCTTCGGCGACAAGGATTCTTATCGCAGACTTTTCCTTCGCTTCATTACTCATGTGCCTCGAGTCGGATTCGAACCGACACTATGCAGTGTTTGAGACTGCCCTCTCTACCGTTGGAGTACCGAGGCGTACTCCCCAATCGTATTAGAGATTCGAGAGATAGTAGAAATTAACGCTTAGCGATAGGCAGCGACTACGCCATTAACGGCATCGCCAACTGTGTGTACGCGCATCGCATTGGTTGAGCCAGGAATTCCTGGAGGAGAGCCAGCCACAATAATCACAGGCTCGCCAATAGCAGCGCGCTTTCCATCGATAAGCATCTTGTCAGCCTGCAAGACCATTTCATCGGTGTGCTTAACCATTGGAGTTACCAGCGGTTCTACGCCCCATGAAAGAGCAAGTCGGTTGTAAGTGCCTTCTTCTGGAGTAATTGCAATGATTGGAATTGCTGAGCGAAGGCGGCTGATTCTGCGTGCAGAGTCACCCGATTGAGTGAAAGTTACGAGAAATTTAGCGCCGACAATGGCGCCAACTTCTGCAGCAGCCTTAGTGACAGCGCCACCCTTGGTGCGAGGAGCATGTGTCAAAGGACGGATGCGATCGAGACCATCTTGCTCAGTCTTAACAATGATGCGAGCCATTGTCTGAACGGCTTCAATAGCGAATTCTCCGACAGAAGTTTCACCGGAAAGCATCAGCGCATCTGCGCCATCAAGGACTGCATTTGCGCAGTCAGTAGCCTCGGCGCGAGTTGGGCGTGAATTTGTAATCATTGAATCGAGCATCTGAGTTGCAACGATGACTGGCTTTGCAGCATCACGAGCAAGTTCTACGCAACGCTTCTGGACCATTGGAACATCTTCGATAGGAAGTTCTACACCAAGATCTCCGCGGGCAACCATGATGCCATCGAAAGCTTCAACAATTTCAACAAGATTCTCGACAGCCTGTGGCTTTTCAATCTTTGCGATGACAGGAATGCGAATACCGACTTCATCCATGATTGCATGAACATCCTTGATATCTGCAGCATTACGAACGAATGAGAGCGCGATGAAATCTGCGCCTGCGCGAAGTCCCCAGCGAAGATCATCTGCATCTTTCTCAGACATTGCAGGAACGGAGACAGCAACACCAGGCAAGTTAATTCCCTTGTTATTGCTTACTGCTCCTGGCTCGATGCACTTTGTGACCACATCGTTGCCCTTGACTTCAATAACTTCAACAGTAACTTTTCCATCGTCAATCAGGATGCGATCTCCAGCCTTGCAATCTCCAGGAAGGCCCTTGTATGTAGTACCGACGCGCTCCTTGGTACCTGGAACTTCGTCAGTAGTAATTGTAAAAATATCTCCGCGAGCAAGATCGTGTGGACCATTTTCAAAGCGAGCAAGACGAATCTTTGGTCCTTGAAGGTCAACGAGAACTGCTACAGCTTTTCCTGATTCTTTAGCTGCAGCGCGTACGCGGTCTAGGCGTCCTTGGTGCTCTTCATACGAACCATGTGAAAGGTTGAGGCGGGCCATATCCATACCTGCGGCGATGAGCTCCTTGACTTTCTCTGGAGATTCAACTGCAGGACCCATGGTGCAAACTATTTTCGCGCGGCGCATATGACTACCTTATCTTTAGTTGTTGTGTACTAACGAGTTTCAAACTGTTAATGAGCGAGTTGTAGGTTCGATTGGTGCTGGAAGTTGAGTCTCCCCCGCTAAATATCGATCAACTGCTGCTGCTGCAGAGCGACCTTCGGCGATTGCCCACACAATTAGTGATTGTCCGCGGCCAGCATCTCCTGCAACGAAGATTCCTTCCTCTGTTGATTGGAAATTCTCATCGCGCTTGATATTTCCACGGTCATCGAGAGCTACTTCTAGCTGATCAATGAGTGCAGACTTTTCAGGCCCAGTAAATCCCATTGCCAGGAATACAAAGTCGGCAGGAATTTCCTTCTCAGTTCCAGGAACTGGTTCGAATTTTCCATTTTCAAACTTGGTCTCGACGATCTTCAGGGCCTTCAGATTTCCATTTCCATCTCCGACAAATTCCTGAGTGCTGACAGAGAAGACTCGGTTATCGAGCTCTTCATGTGCACTTGATACGCGGTAGATCATTGGATATGTAGGCCATGGCTGTGAAGAAGGACGTTCTTCAGTTGGGCGAGGCATGATCTCAAGTTGAGTAACGCTAGCCGCACCTTGGCGAACTGATGTACCAAGACAATCAGCACCCGTATCTCCACCACCGAGAATGACAACATGCTTGCCAGCAACGTTAATCGGTGAAACTTCAACTTCGCCGAGCGCCTGCTTATTGCCCCACGGCAAGAACTCCATCGCCTGATAGATGCCCTTGTTTTCGCGGCCAGGGATTGTCAGATCGCGCCATTGTGTTGCACCGATTGCAAGAACAATCGCATCATACTTACTGCGAAGTTGTGAACCAGTCAGGTCTACGCCGACATTAACACCTGGTCTGAAGCGAGTTCCTTCTTGCTCCATCTGTGCAAGTCTGCGATCAACGATGTGCTTCTCCATTTTAAATTCAGGAATTCCGTAGCGAAGAAGTCCACCAATCTTGTCGGCGCGGTCATAGACGGCAACTGTGTGACCTGCGCGAGTTAATTGCTGTGCAGCGGCAAGTCCTGCAGGTCCTGATCCGATAACAGCAACTGTCTTTCCTGAAAGACGTTCAGGTGCAAGTGGCTTTACATTATTTGCATCGAAGGCTTCTTCAATAGTGCGAAGTTCAATCTGCTTAATAGTTACTGCGTCACGATTGATACCAACTACACATGCAGTCTCGCATGGAGCTGGACAGAGGCGACCTGTGAATTCAGGGAAGTTATTGGTGACGTGAAGGCGATCGATCGCCTCATTCTTATCACCGCGCCACATGAGGTCATTCCATTCAGGAATGAGATTGCCAAGTGGGCAACCTGAGTGACAGAAAGGAATACCGCAATCCATGCAGCGACCAGCTTGCTTCTGCAGGTGATCCATAGATTGTGGTTCGTAGACCTCGCGCCAATCTTGAATACGAACATCGACAGGTCGACGCTTTGGAGTCTCGCGAGGAGTTGTAAGAAATCCCTTTGGATCAGCCATTTGCTGCAACCTCCATTACATATTCATCGACAGGTAATCCCTCTCGAGTCGCCTTTTCAATTGCTGCAAGTACGCGAGCATAATCTCGAGGCATGATTAATGAGAATCGTGAAATCTCTTTATCCCAATTGGCGAGCAAGTTCTCTGCAACCTTGGAACCTGTCTCAACATGGAATGAGGAGATATATCCACGCAAGATCTCTTTCTGATCTGCAGGTACTGCTAAGACATCAACCATTTCAGCATTTACTACGGCAGTATCGAGATCGAGAACAAATGCGCGACCGCCGGACATGCCAGCTGCAATATTGCGACCAGTACGACCGAGGATTACAACTGTTCCGCCAGTCATATATTCAAGTGCGTGATCTCCTACGCCTTCAGTAATTGCAAGGGCGCCAGAGTTACGAACGCAGAATCTTTCACCGGCAAGGCCACGAATGAAAATCTCACCAGATGTTGCACCGTAACCGATGACATTTCCTGCGATGACATTCTCTTCTGATTTAAATGTCGCTTTCTCATCGGGGCGCACGACTACGCGGCCACCAGAGATGCCCTTGCCCACATAGTCATTGGCATCGCCATATAAGCGAAGTGCAAGACCTTGCGGAATAAATGCACCAAGTGATTGGCCAGCAGATCCGTGAAGTGTGACATCAATCGTTGAGGCTGGAAGTCCTTCTGCGCCATAACGACGAGTAATTTCTGCACCCAACATTGTTCCGACTGTGCGGTTAACGTTACGAACTGGCATATCGATTCGGACTGGCTCTTTCTTTTCAAGCGCAGCCTTTGAGAGTTCAATCAACTTGTTATCGAGCGCCGCAGCTAATCCGTGATCTTGCTTTGTTGTGTTGTGAAGAGGTGAATCAACATCGGGACGAACCAGAAGTGGCGAAAGATCGAGACCACTTGCTTTCCAGTGATCCACAGCGGCACGTGTATCGAGGTATTCAACGCGACCAATAGCTTCAAGAAGTGTCTTAAAGCCAAGGGATGCAAGAATTTCACGGACTTCTTCAGCGATGTATTCGAAGAAAGTTTCTACGAATTCAGGCTTACCTGAGAAGCGCTTACGAAGTTCTGGGTTCTGAGTTGCCACACCAACTGGACAAGTATCCAAGTGGCAGACGCGCATCATGATGCAGCCAGAGACCACTAGTGGCGCGGTTGCAAAACCAAATTCCTCAGCACCCAGAAGCGCTGCGATTACAACATCACGACCAGTCTTGAGCTGTCCATCTGCCTGAACAACGATGCGATCGCGCAAGTTGTTGAGAAGAAGTGTCTGTTGTGTTTCAGCGAGTCCGAGCTCCCATGGAGCTCCAGCATGCTTGAGAGATGTAAGAGGTGATGCACCTGTTCCGCCATCATGGCCAGAGATGAGAACTACATCTGCATGTGCCTTTGAGACACCAGCTGCAACAGTTCCGACTCCAACTTCAGCAACGAGCTTTACATGCACGCGAGCATCTTTATTTGCATTCTTAAGATCGTGAATCAACTGAGCAAGATCTTCAATGGAGTAAATATCGTGATGGGGTGGTGGTGAAATAAGACCAACACCAGGTGTTGAGTAACGAGCCTTAGCAACCCAAGGATAGACCTTGTAACCAGGAAGCTGTCCGCCTTCTCCTGGCTTTGCACCCTGTGCAATCTTGATCTGAATATCGGTTGCGTTGATGAGGTAATTACTTGTTACACCAAAACGTCCAGATGCAACCTGCTTGATTGCACTCTTCTTTGAATCGCCATTTGCCATCGGAATAAAGCGAGCCGGATCTTCTCCGCCCTCGCCAGTATTTGACTTTGCTCCAAGGCGGTTCATAGCAATAGCAAGAGTCTCGTGAACTTCCTGCGAAACAGATCCATATGACATGGCACCAGTAGAGAAGCGCTTTACGATCTCTGAGATTGGCTCTACTTCATCAATAGAAATAGGGGCGCGTTGACCATCCTTGAATTGGAATAGCCCACGAAGTGTCATCAGAGTCTTACTCTGATCGTTGACCTTATCTGTGTAACGCTTAAAGATGTCATAGCGCTTATTTCGAGTTGAGTGCTGAAGTGCGAATACTGTCTCTGGATTGAAGAGGTGTGGTTCGCCATCGCGACGCCATTGATATTCGCCACCGACTGCGAGGCGCTTTGCACCAGGAATTTCTCCGCCCACAGGGTAAGCAAAGTGATGACGCTTGATTGTCTCTTCAGCAATAACATCGAGATCAACGCCACCAAGTCGAGAGGTTGTACCGACGAAGAATTCATCGACAACATCTTGAGCAAGACCGATGGCTTCAAAGACCTGCGCTCCTGTGTATGAAGCGATTGTTGAGATACCCATCTTGGACATAACCTTAAGTACGCCCTTACCGAGCGCCTTAATAACATTGCGAACAGCCTTCTCTGGAGTAATTCCCGAGATGATTCCTTGGTTAACTAAATCTTCCGCAGTTTCCATAACAAGATATGGATTTACAGCAGCTGCGCCGTATCCGATAAGAAGTGCAACGTGGTGAACTTCGCGGACATCTCCGGCTTCGACCACAAGACCAACTTTTGTACGAGTCTTCTCGCGAATTAAGTGATGATGAACTGTCGCTGTAAGTAGAAGTGAAGGGATTGGGCAATCTTCGGCATCGCCATCTCGATCTGAGAGCACGATGATGCGGGCGCCATCGGCAATAGCTTGCGAAACTTCCTTCTTGATCTCCTCTAAACGAATACGCAGGGTATTTCCATCACCCGTTACAGGAAAGAGTCCGCGGACAACATATGACTGAAGACCTGGATAGTCATCATCAGCATTGACGTGAATAATCTTTGCAAGTTCATCATTATCAATGACGGGAAATGCCAATGAGATTTGCTTACAAGATTCTGGGCCTGGATCGAGCAAGTTATGCTCTGGTCCAATTGAGCCGCCAAGGCTTGTAACTAACTCTTCACGAATGGCATCGAGTGGAGGATTTGTTACCTGAGCAAAGAGCTGAGTGAAGTAATCAAAGAGAAGGCGTGGCTTTGCGGAAAGCGCAGCGATAGGGGTATCGGTTCCCATTGAACCGAGAGCTTCTCCCCCACCTTTTGCCATCGGAGTGACGATAATTTTGATTTCCTCTTCTGTATATCCAAATGCCTTCTGGCGGCGGATAACAGATTTATGCGGATAGATAATGTGTTCGCGAGAAGGAAGATCAGAGAGTTTAATCATTCCATCTGCAAGCCACTTTCCATATGGAGCAGAATCTGCAAGTGAATCCTTAATTTCATCATCTTCAATAATGCGTCCTGCTTCGATATCAACGAGGAACATCTTTCCTGGTTGCAAACGACCTTTGCGGACAATCTTCTCTGCAGGGAAATCAAGAACGCCAACTTCAGATGCAAGGACAACAATTCCATCATCTGTTACCCAGAAACGTGAAGGGCGAAGACCATTTCTATCGAGTACTGCACCAACTTGATGTCCATCTGTAAAAGTTACGCATGCAGGGCCATCCCATGGCTCCATCAGAGATGCGTGGAATGCGTAGAACTCGCGACGCTTTGCAGACATCGTTGCATGGTTCTCCCACGCTTCAGGAATCATCATCAGAACTGCGTGTGGGAGTGAGCGTCCACCTAAGTAAAGAAGTTCGAGAACTTCATCAAAGGATGCAGAGTCAGAACCTGACATTTCTACGATTGGAAATAGTCGCTTGAGATCTCCTGGGATCAGATTGCTCTCGAGAAGAGATTCGCGGGCACGCATCCAGTTGCGGTTTCCCTTAACGGTATTGATTTCGCCGTTGTGTGCAATAAATCGGTAAGGGTGAGCAAGCGGCCACGATGGGAAAGTGTTTGTAGAAAAACGTGAGTGGACTAGAGCAAGTGGAGAGACAACTCGCTCATCACTTAAATCCGGGAAGAACTCTTCTAGTTGTCCTGTTGTAAGCATTCCCTTGTAGACGATTGTCTGTGATGACAGTGATGGGAAGTAGAGATCTAGACCATGCTCTGCACGCTTACGAAGTGCAAAAGCTAAACGATCCAGGACGATTCCTGATTCATTCTTGAGGCCACTGATAAAGAGTTGTTCAAATTTTGGCATGACAGATACCGCAGTCTTACCGAGAGATTTCGCGTTGATAGGTAGCTCGCGCCATCCGAGAACTTTCAAACCTTCTTCAGTTGCAAGCTTTTCAATATCTGCACGAACATCCGCGCCTTGTGCGATAAATGCGATTCCGGTTGCATAAGAACCTTCAGCAGGAAGATCAAATTGTGTTTCAGCTTGGTAGAAAGCATCCGGAACACGGATAAGAATTCCCGCGCCATCTCCGCTATCTGGCTCTGCACCCGATGCGCCACGGTGTTCAAGGTTACGAAGTGCAGTCAGCGCTTTTTCAACGATCTCGTGTGTTGCAACTTTATTGAGGGTGGCCACCATCGCAACACCGCATGCATCATGTTCTTGCGCAGGATCGTAGAGCCCTTGCGCTGCAGGGTAGTTAGATGAGAGTGCCATATTGAGCCCTATCTCCTTTTTAGTGTTACAAAAGGGACAACTTTGGCCCGAAGAAATCTTTAATGCTGAGTGGAGAAGCGTAGCAAGGGGGTGGTTTAGATGCCACTCACATGCAGGGCTTGGCCAATACCCGCCGTGATGGCCATTCCGAGAATTCCGCCGCCGATGACGCGCAACGTAGGAATAAGTAGCTTTGAACCGGCGGTCTTAGCGCTGATCAAGCCAGTGGCGACTAGACCCACAATCGTGAAGGCCACGATGCTCGTCGCTGCCGCACCCGGAGTTGGTGCAAATGCTCCAGCAAATGGAATGAGGCCGCCAGCGGTAAATGCGCATGCAGATGCAATCGCCGCCTGAACAGGGCGCGCCTTTGTATGTGGGAATTGACCAAGTTCATCGCGAAGGTGTGCTTCGAGTGGATCCCTCTTATGCATTGCATCAGCAACTTGTACAGCAAGCTCACGAGAAAGTCCGCGCTTCTCATAAATCTCAACGAGCTCTTCAAATTCGCCTTCAGGGTCTATAGCAAGATGCTCGATTTCAAGTAAGCGATCGGATTCTTCAATATCGTTCTGAGAGCGAACTGAGACATATTCGCCAACAGCCATGGACATCGCGCCAGCAACAATTCCTGCTGCTCCAGCTGTGACGAGGAAACTTTGTTCGCCAGTTTTCGCTGCAGCAACACCAATCATCAAACTTGCAGTAGAGACCAATCCATCATTTGCTCCAAGAACTGCAGCGCGCAACCAACCGGCACGATGTGTGCGGTGATGAAGGTTTCTTTGATAGACATCCTCTAAAGCCATATTTCAAGCCTACCGCTTGGAGCGGGAATTTTTGAGGAAGTACGTACCTGCGCCGAGAAAAAGCGCCGCGGCGAGATATTGATTAACACGTAATCCCCCAAGAGTGTGTGCTGGATCTACGCGAAGGCCCTCGATGAAGAAGCGTCCTGCACTGTAGAGAAGGATATAGAGAGCGAAAATTGCACCAGCTTTGTAGCGCCCATTGAGAGAAATCAATACTGCTGCTGCGGCAGAACACCACAGTGATTCATATAAGAAAGTTGGGTGGAAGGTTGAGAAAGAGAGAAATTCCTCGGGCCTTGCATAGCTAGGAATTTCCAGTGCCCATGCAGCATCTAAAGGACGGCCAAAGAGCTCTGCATTAAACCAATTACCAAAGCGACCTACGGCTTGCGCAATCAATAACCCCGGTGCAACTGCATCTGCAAAATGTGCAAAGCTCGGAAGATCATGGCTCTGTGAAATTTTCTTATATGAAATGAGAGCAGCTAGTGCCCCAAGTGAGATAGCACCCCAGATCCCAAGACCGCCCTTCCAGATTTTGAAAATCTCTAGAAGTGATGAAGTTGAGTCGAAGTACTTATCTGGAGTTGTGAGTACGTGGTAGAGACGTCCACCAATAACACCAGCAGGAATCGCATAGATTGCGACATCACCCACAACGTTCTTGCCTTGCGGAAAATTGGCAACGAAACGTTTATTGCTTATCCAGATTGCAAAGCCCGCTCCCACAATGATGCACAGTGCATACATATGGATAGTGAGCGGGCCAATTGCAAAGGCCGAAGTTGTCGGCGTTGGAATTGCAAAGCGCAAGGATTAACCCTTTTCTACGGCAGCCTGGAATTGATTGCGATCGTAGTATGCGTTTCCGCGGGTGAGTTCCTTACCATTGATAAATACAGTCGGAGTTGAATTCACATTCGCCTTTGCACCTTCTGCAGCAACATTTGAAACCCAATCAGCATATTCACCCTTTGTTACGCAATTTGTGAACTTCTGTGATGAGATTCCAACTGATTGTCCTGCTGCTGCAAGAGAATCATTTGTCCACGCGCCAGTGTTCTCCTTTGGCTGCGTTACATAAAGCATCTTGTGATAATCCAAGAATTTTCCTTCATCTGCAGAACATGCAGCTGCATTTGCTGCTGCGATTGACTCTGGACCTAGGAATGAAAGAGTGTGATAGACAACTGTCGCCTTCTTATCTGCAATAAGCCCTTCTAGGTAATCTCCTTGAGCAGCTTCAAATTGCGCACAGACTGGGCATTGGAAATCTTCGTAGATGTCGATAACCGGAACACCAGTGAGTTCTCCGTTAAAGACGATTCCATAACCACGATCAGCTGAGACGCTGGCAGGAATTTTCGCATCAGAGTTGGTCTGCTTTGAGAGCAAGGTAGGAACAAGCATGATTAAGGTGACTCCGAGAACGACGGCAATCACTAAATTTCTAGTGAAGTTATCTTTCCCTGGCTTCTGCTTTGAGCTCATCTACATATCCTTTTCCGTGGAAGTGGTTCCTTCTTTTGACGTCTTATCGAGTGCAAATTTACTTTGTGGGAAGAGAAAAAGGTAAATCCCAAGTGCGGCTAAGCCTGCATCACGTATGAGTTCAGGAAGATAATTGGCAGTGCCAGGCTCAACCTGTCCTCCCCCGCCGAAACAGCCGCAGTCGATTGAGAGACCGCGAGCCCACGCCTGAGAGATGCCGATGACAAATACCAACATCAAAAGTGCGCTCAATATTCCCATAACGCGAGTTCCGGCACCGAGAATTAATAGGAGCCCCATCAAGATCTCAGCGAAGGGAAGGATGATTCCGATGATATTTGCCACTGAGATCGGCAACATCTCATATGCGCGAACAGCCATCTGCGATTTATCAAGTGCATCATATTTTAGGAATCCGGCGAGGAAAAGAACTCCGCCCAGTGTGAGGCGCGATATGAGCCCAATCCATGGGGCGAGCTTTTCGAAAGTTACTTTATTCATCGTCCTTCACGTACTCCCTTTGAAAGTTCAGTTGCAAGTTCTTTCACTGCCCGTAAACCACTCTCTTCATCCTTTGCTTCTAACAATTTATTAATAAATGCTGAGCCGACAATCACGCCATCGGCATAGGCTGCAACACCCTTTGCTTGTTCGCGGGTTGAAACTCCAAGACCTACTGCTACTGGAGTCTTTGAGCTCTTGCGGATACGAGTAACTAAATCCGCAGCGCCAGTTGAAACGCTCGTACGCGTTCCGGTAACTCCCATCAAACTTGCAGCATAGATAAATCCACCACACCGTGATGTGACCTTCTCCAGTCGCGCATCGGTAGTACTTGGCGCTACAACGTAGATTGGATTGATTGCGCTACTTTCAACGGCATCTTTCCAGCGAGAAGACTCCTCGATTGTGAGATCCGGGGTGATCACACCAGATCCGCCGTTGTCATGGATTGCTTGCGCAAATTTTTCCACACCGTACTTTTCGATCGGATTCCAGTAGGTCATGACAACTGATGGGACACCCTTATCGGTTGCATATTTAAGAGCATCAAAAACTTCTGCAGCACCTGTGCCCTGAGAAAGAGCGCGGTCAGCCGCAGCTTGAATTGTTGGGCCATCCATCACCGGATCGCTGTAGGGGAAACCAATTTCGATAGCATCGACGCCACCTGCGATAAATGCATCGATTACTTTCTTGCATCCTGCTTGTGTCGGAAATCCTGCGGGAATATATGCAATCAGTGCTGCTCTATCTTCACTTCTTACCTGTGAGAAGAGATTATCGAGCGGAGTAGCCATTTACAGAGGAATTCCAAAGTAGGCAGCTGCTGTCTGTACATCTTTATCGCCGCGACCAGAGAGGTTCAGTAAGAGTATTGCTTCTGGCCCAAGTTCACGACCAATCTGCATTGCACCTGCCAGTGCATGCGCAGTCTCGATTGCAGGAATAATTCCTTCAGTCTTTGATAATAATGAGAAAGCTTCCATCGCTTGCGCATCTGTAATCGCACGGTATTCAGCGCGACCAATATCGTGAAGGTATGCATGCTCGGGTCCAACGCCTGGGTAATCTAAACCAGCAGAGATTGAGTGGGACTCGATTGTCTGACCGTTCTCATCTTGCAATACGTAAGTTCGGTTTCCGTGCAGAACGCCTGGGGATCCGCCGGTGATCGTTGCAGCGTGGCGACCTGTCTCAACGCCATCACCTGCTGCCTCGAGTCCAATTAGCCTTACAGATTCATCGCCGATAAAACGATGGAAGATTCCGATTGCATTCGATCCGCCACCAACGCAGGCGAGAACTGCATCTGGCAATTTTCCTGTCAGCGCCAAAACTTGTTCGCGAGATTCTTCGCCGATGATCTTATGGAAATCACGGACCATCGATGGGAATGGATGTGGGCCTGCAACTGTGCCCAGTAAGTAATGTGTGGTTTCCACATTTGTTACCCAATCTCGCATCGCTTCATTGATGGCATCTTTCAATGTGCGAGAACCTGAGGTAACAGGCACAACTTCAGCGCCCAGTAATTTCATTCGGGCAACGTTGAGAGCTTGACGTTTTGTATCTTCTTCACCCATGTACACAACACACTCAAGACCCATAAGTGCCGCAGCTGTCGCAGATGCAACGCCATGTTGACCTGCACCTGTCTCGGCGATGATTCGCTTCTTGCCCATTCGCTTAGTGAGCAGCGCTTGTCCTAAAACGTTATTGATCTTGTGGCTGCCAGTGTGATTGAGATCTTCGCGCTTTAAAATGATTCGCGCACCACCGCAGTATTCAGAGAAACGCTTTGCTTCGGTGATGATGCTTGGGCGACCCGTATATGTGCGGTGAAGTTCAGCAAGTTCTGCAATAAATGAGGAATCTGTCTGGGCCTTTATGCGCGCTGCATCTAACTCTTCAAGTGCGCCAATCAAGGCTTCTGGAACAAAGCGACCACCATATTGGCCAAAGTGGCCCGCTAGATCTTCGACGGTCGTCATACGTAAAGACTACCGGCGACCTAGTAATTCCTGCATGGCAGAAATTGGATCGCCCGACTTCACAAGCGCTTCTCCGACCAAAATCACAGTTGCCCCAGCCGATGCTGCCCTTTCAACATCTGTGCGGGTCGAGATTCCAGATTCAGCCACTCGGATGATCTCTGATGGAATCTGAGGAATGAGCTCTTGGAATGCTTGCGTGTCAACATCGAGAGTCTTCAGATTTCGTGAATTAACACCAATCATCTTCGGTGAAATATCCATCGCGCTCTCAAGCTCTTGCGCAGTGTGAACTTCAATCAGCGATGCCATTCCGAGTTCACCCGATAAATCATAGAAATCTTTCAATTGTGATTTCGACAAGGCAGCAACAATGAGCAAGACGATATCTGCGCTATGTGCACGTGCTTCTAGAAATTGGTACTCATCAACCATAAAATCTTTACGTAGAACCGGAAGTGAGACTCTCTTCTTTACGGCATCTAAATCTTCAAGGGAGCCGCCAAAGCGACGTCTCTCAGTAAGAACACTGATTGCACCTGCGCCAGCTTCTTGATACTGCTCTGCAAGGGATGCGGGATCAGCGATTTCCGCAAGGGGGCCTTTGCTCGGGGAAGATCGCTTTACTTCGGCAATCACGTTCATCTCGTTGAGCGAAAGAGATGCGTAAGCATCGATGGGTGTAGACGCTCTCTCCATCGCTTCATGAATCTGTGAAAGTGGCAGACGACGCGCTGCTAAATCTTCGCGGACTCCTTCGATGATCGAGTCAAGAACGGTCATTTATCTTCCCCTACTTCATCAGTTGGGTCGATTCCGTTATCCAATGCGCTCCACTCGGAGAGTTTCTTATCCGGATGCTCTTTTGGTGTGCGCTCATACCTGGATGAGAGTTTGAGAGAACGACTAAGTGTTACAGCAATGACCGCGACGATCACGAGTGAGATAAAGAGCTTCACTGAGAGCTCATCTCATTAGCAGCGGCAATTGCGCCTAAGACAGCTGCCGCTTTATTAAGAGTCTCTTCGTATTCAGAGCGTGGATCAGAATCTGCAACGATTCCTGCTCCCGCTTGTACGTAGGCCTTACCTTTATGTATCAGCGCCGTGCGAATTGCGATACATGTATCGATATTTCCTGTGAAATCAAAGTATCCAATCGCGCCGCCATAGAGTGCGCGACGTGTTGGTTCTAGCGTTTCGATGATCTCCATTGCACGTGGCTTGGGTGCACCAGAGAGTGTGCCGGCAGGAAATACCGAGAAGAGTGCATCGATGGGCGATTTATCGGTTGCAAGTTCTCCAATAACCGTGGAAACAATATGCATCACATGTGAATAACGTTCGATATGCATGAAATCGACAACCTCAACGCTACCGGCGGTACAGATACGACCTAAATCGTTTCGACCAAGATCTACCAACATCAGATGCTCTGCACGTTCCTTGGGGTCAGCTAAAAGTTCTTCACCTAAGCGGATATCTTCTTCAACAGATGCTGAACGTTTACGTGTACCTGCGATGGGATGAACCATCACTTCCGTGCCTGTGACTTTAACCAGTGCTTCTGGACTTGAACCCACCACATCGAAACCATCTTCGAATCTGAAGAGGTACATATACGGGCTTGGATTATTCAGGCGAAGCATGCGATAGATATCGAGAGCATCGGCTTTAGTTTCTATCCCAAATCGCTGCGAGAGAACGATTTGAAAAGCTTCGCCTGCTCGGATTTCTTCCTTAGCATGATCGACTTTGGAGAGAAAATCTGTCTCCTTCATATTGATTTCAAAGAGAGGTTTCTTGGGTGCGGGAATCTCGGTGACATTACCTGTAATTGGCTGCATCAGCTCGTTCTGCATTCGATCGAGTCGTGATTGCGCATCTTTGAAAGCTTCGTCAATGCGTTCGTTGGAACCATCCCAGTTAATTGCATTGGCAATCAAGATAATTGTTCCATCACTGTGATCGAGCACAGCTAGGTCGCTGGTAAGAATGAAGGTGATTTCGGGAAGCGCTAAATCTTTCACAGCGAGTTCAGGTAACTTTTCCAAACGGCGCACTGCGTCGTATCCCATATATCCAACGAGGCCCCCAGTAAGTGTTGGCAACCCATCAATCTTTGGAGATTTCAGATGCGAAACGCTCATGCGCAGCGCAGTGAGTGGATCCATTCCCGTTGGCACACCTGCAGGTGGCGTACCAAGCCAAGTAGCAAGACCATCTCTTTCCGTCAGTGAAGTCTTGCTATGGGCTCCGATAAATGAGTAACGAGACCAGACTCCCCCATGTTCTGCAGATTCAAGGAGAAATGTTCCAGCTTTGTTCTTAGCTAGTTTCTTATAAATATTAAGTGGGGTCTCGCCATCGGCTAAGAGTTTGCGGTAAACCGGAATAACGTTATTGCTCTTGGCGTACTCTCGAAATTCTTCTATCTTCATTGAGATTGCCCGTCACTTAAAGTAATCCTTCTATGGAAGCAACTGCGATCGCCTGTGTGGCATGCAGCGCCCACCTGCTCTACCTTCATCAAGAGCGAATCTCCGTCGCAATCGATATCAATGGAGTGAACTAATTGGGTATGGCCAGATGTAGCACCTTTCTCCCAGAGCTCATTGCGACTACGAGAGAAGTAAGTGGCTTTACCAGTCGATAAAGTGATTGCAAGTGATTCTGCATTCATATAGGCGAGCATCAGAACTTCATTGCTCTTCACATCTTGAGCAACAACTGGAATAAGCGCTTCAGGGTCTTTCAGGAGCGCAACAATTTCTGGCGAAAGTTCTGGGCTCATACTCATATTCTGCCTTACGCAGTACGTGCGTTGCGCACTGAATAATTGTGATCACCGAGGTACATCTTCACATCACCTATGCGGTGAACTCCGAAGTGAAAGACGCTGGCCGCCAATAACGCGTCCGCACCCGCATCAAGAGCCGCCGCAAAATCTTTGAGTGAACCAGCTCCACCGCTAGCAATCAAGGGAACTTTTGAGACGGCACGTACGGCGGTAATCATTCCAATGTCATATCCGGCTCGAGTGCCATCTGCATCCATCGAGTTGAGGAGAATTTCTCCGACACCTAATTCGCATGCCTTCTCAACCCACGCAAGTGCATCGAGGCCAGCGCTCTGCCTGCCACCATGAGTAGTAACTTCAAAACCTGAATCTGTTCGGGCCCTGCGTGCATCGATGGAGATAACAAGAACTTGCGAACCAAAACGATCTGCAATCTCTGCAATGAGTTCAGGGCGAGCGATTGCAGCGGTATTGATACTTACCTTGTCGGCTCCTGCTCGAAGCAATCGGTCGACATCATCTACGGAACGAATACCGCCACCAACTGTCAGTGGGATAAATACTTGTTCCGCTGTACGGCGAACAACATCGAGAGTCGTCTCGCGACCTGCAACGCTTGCAGAAATATCGAGGAAGGTAAGTTCATCTGCACCTTCTGCTCCATAGAGCGCAGCCATCTCGACGGGATCTCCTGCATCTTGAAGATTTGTGAAATTAACTCCCTTTACAACTCTGCCATCTGTGACATCGAGGCAAGGAATAATTCTTACGGAAAGGCTCATCGCTTCGTTAACTCCAGAGCTTCTTGCAGCGTGAACGCACCCGCATAGAGCGCCTTACCGACAATTGCTCCTTCGACTCCACTCGAGCGCAATGAAACAAGGGCTGCAATGTCATCGAGGCTCGAAATTCCACCAGATGCAATCACTGGTGCATTGGTAGCTGCACAGACTTCACGGAGTAAAGTCAGATTTGGCCCTTGAAGAGTTCCATCCTTCGTTACATCTGTAACGACATAACGCTGACATCCATCACGATCAAGGCGTTTAATGGTTTCAAAGAGATCGCCGCCTTCTTGCGTCCATCCGCGGGCTGCCAAGACATGGCCACGCACATCGAGACCAACTGCAATCTTGTCGCCATGTTCTGCAATGACCTTCGATGTCCATTCTGGGTTTTCAAGCGCTGCAGTACCTAGATTGATGCGACGACAACCTGTTGCAAGGGCGCGGGCAAGAGATTCATCATCTCGAATACCACCCGAGAGTTCTACCTTGATATCGAGTTTGCCAACTACCTCTGCCAAGAGCGCACTATTTTCTCCGCGACCAAATGCTGCATCGAGATCGACAAGGTGGAGCCATTCTGCTCCTGCTGACTGAAATTCGAGTGCAACTTCCAATGGATTCCCATAAGCAGTCTCTGCACTGAGTTCGCCCTGCACTAATCGAACCGCTCTTCCATCCTTGACATCAACTGCTGGCAATAGCTCTAGGTAACTCATAGCGTTGAAGTCCAATTCTTTATTAAGGCGAGTCCTGCATCTCCAGATTTCTCTGGATGAAATTGCGTTGCACTTATCGCGCCATCTTCAAGGGCTGCTAGGAAATCTTCACTGTAATTCGTCATCGTCGAAAGAGAGCCCACCTTCTCTTTGACTGCGTATGAGTGAACAAAATAGAAAGATTGATCCTCAACACCCGCAAAAAGTGTGCTGCCTGTTGGTGCTGAGACGGTATTCCATCCCATGTGTGGCAATATCGGAGCGCTCAGCTTCTCTACCGTTGCGCCCCAAATTCCGACACCCTGATGTGTGCCATGTTCAACACCTGATGTAAAAAGAATCTGCATTCCGACACAAATACCGAGAGTTGGACGTTTCAGCGAGATTCGCTCTCGTACAAGTGCATCACCGCGAACAGATTGAAGACCTTTCATGCAGGCAGCAAATGCGCCTACTCCAGGAACAACGAGACCTTCTGCATTGAGCGCAGTTTCATAATCTGAGGTTATCTGTACTTCTTTACCGGAAGTTTCAAATGCACGCTGAGCTGAACGAAGATTTCCTGATCCGTAATCGAGAATTGCAATCACGAATTTACAGTGAACCCTTTGTTGATGGAATTCCAGCAACTCGTGGATCGATCGCAACAGCATCGCGAAGTGCGCGGGCTACCGCTTTAAATTGTGCTTCAAATACGTGATGAGCATTTCGTCCTTCAAGAACGCGGATGTGAAGTGCGATACGAGCTTCAGCAACAATTGATTCCCAGATGTGCTTACCAAGAGTTGTATCGAAAGTTCCGATAAGTTCAACAATCTCTGGTTGGCGGTGAACTAGGTATGGTCGACCAGATAGATCTACTGCAGCTTGTACTAAGACTTCATCGAGCGGAACCATCGCATCGCCAAAGCGACGAATGCCTGCTTTATCTCCGAGGGCTTCGCGCAGTGCTTGCCCAAAAGCAAGAGAGGTATCTTCAACAGTGTGGTGTGAATCGACATCGACATCACCAGTTGTCTTCACGGTGAGATCAAAACCAGAGTGCTTTCCTAATTGCGAGAGCATATGGTCAAAGAAGGGAACACCAGTTTCAACTGAGATTTCGCCAGTTCCATCGAGATTGATCTCAACGAGTACGCTTGACTCCTTCGTTCTGCGTTCTACGCGTGCTTTTCTCATTTCATCTCCCCCAGGCATGCCGATAATGAATCAATAAATTTATTATTTTCGTCCTCATTGCCAATGGTGACTCTTAAGTGACCCAATAATCCCACATCTCGGATAAGAACTCCTCTATCGAGAAGGCGTCGCCAGAGATCTTCAGAGGAGGGCTTAAATCCGGTGAAGAGTAAGAAGTTTGAGCTACTTGGAAGAACCATCAATCCAAGGTGTGCAAGATCGCTCACCATCTTCTCTCTGGCAGAGCGAAGTTGCGACACTGTTGCAAGAAGTTCCTCTTGATAATCAAGTGCCACCTCTGCCGCTGCTTGGGTAAGTGCGCTGATGTGGTACGGCAATCTGACTAAGAAGAGCGCGTTAATTACAGCAGGGTTGGCAACTAAATATCCAACTCGTGCGCCGGCAAAAGCAAAGGCCTTGCTCATCGTGCGAATAACAACAATCTGCGGGTACTTCTCAATGAGAGTTACAGCAGAAACTTCATCGGAGAATTCGGCATAGGCCTCATCAATAACGAGAAGTCCGGGAACGGCCTTCGCTAATCTCTCAATCTCTTCAATAGTAATTGATCCACCCGTTGGATTATTAGGAGTTGTAATAAATGTAAGTGCTGGCTGCGCGCTCTTGATTTGCTCGACTGCGCGATCGATATCAAGTGAGAAATCAGAATTTCGCGTACCTGCAACCCAAGGAACTTGGCAGACCTTCGCAATCAAAGGGTGCATCGAATAAGACGGAGTAAAGCCAAGAGCTGTTGACTTTCCGAAAGCTAAGAAGAGGGATTGGATGATCTCGTTGCTGCCATTTGCAGCCCAAATATTTTCATGGGTGAGCGCTGTCTTAGAGAGTGAGTTGATGAACTCGGCCAACTTCGTGCGAATCGCTGTGGCATCTCTATCGGGATAGCGGTTGAGAGTCTTTGCAACTTCTGCAACGCGCAGTGAAATCGCCTCGGCTAATTCGTTAGATGGCGCGTAGGGATTCTCATTTGTATTCATCACTGCTTGCGCAGGAAGTTGTGGGGCTCCGTATGGTGAAAGAGAGCGAAGATCATCACGTAGAGGCAACCAGGCTGGCCAATTCATCTGACTCATGGTTTCTCCAAGCGTGCAGTAATTGCTTCGCCATGTGCTGGTAAATCTTCAGAGTTTGCAAGAGTGATGACTGTCTGTGCAATATCGCGGAAGGCAGCCTCGTTATATTCGATGAAGTGAAGTCCGCGTAAGAAAGTTTGCACAGATAGACCGCTGCTGTGACATGCACATCCACCTGTTGGCAGCACGTGATTAGAGCCAGCAGAATAATCACCGAGTGATACTGGTGAGAAACGACCAATGAAAACTGCTCCCGCATTACGCACCTTACGGGCATCTGTTGCTGAATTCTTCGTTTGAATCTCTAAATGCTCTGCCGCATAGGCATTAACGACATCAAGGCCTTGATCAATCGAGTCAACCAGCGCAATTGCAGATTGCTTTCCACCTAAAGCTTCGCTAATTCGAGCTGAGTGCTTCGTTGTGGCAACACGGAGAGCAAGTTCCTTCTCAACATCTGCAGCTAATTTCTCTGATGTTGTCACCAGAATCGCTGCTGCAATGACGTCGTGTTCAGCTTGGCTAATCAAATCTGATGCAATATCAGCCGCTAGCGCCGTCTCATCGGCCAAGATTGCAATCTCGGTGGGGCCAGCCTCTGAATCGATACCGATAATTCCACGCAAAGCACGCTTGGCAGCAGCTACATAAATATTGCCAGGGCCGGTGACAAGATCGCACTTCTGGCATAGGTCCTTCATCCCATAACCAAAGAGTGCAATCGCTTGCGCTCCCCCAACTGCATATACCTCGGTTATTCCAAGGAGTGCACATGTTGCAAGAATTGTTGGGTGAGGCAGTCCGCCAAACTCCTTCTGCGGCGGTGATGCAACTGCAATGCTCGGAACCTCTGCAATTTGCGCAGGTACAACATTCATGATGACGCTACTTGGATATACAGCGCGACCACCCGGCACATAGAGGCCTACACGATCAACTGGAATCCAACGCTCTGTGACTACTCCACCATCTACAACGTCAGTCTTGGTCTCATTGCGTCGTTGATCGTTATGAACTTTACGAATTCGTTCTATTGAGATTTCAAGTGCGGTTCGAATCTTTGGGTCTAACTCATTTAGAGCTGAGTCGAGAGCGCTCTGTGGGACTCGGATAGATGGTGGAGTAACTCCGTCGAATTGCGCTGCAAGTGCGATGAGATCAGATTCAGACCCTTCGCGAACGCGCTTCAAGATTGGTTCGATGGCAATCATTGCCTGTGCAACATCTAACGATGCACGTGGAAGTTGCTCGAGATAACCAGCTTTATCGAGCGATTTTCCACGTAGGTCTACAGTACGAATCACCTTCGTATTCTACTTTGCTCGCGTGAACCCGCGAGACGAGATTATCGTCTTTAAACTCGAACGAGGCAGTCTGGTCCCAGAATTGCTTTAAGGTCTGCGCTCAAACTTGGTGAAGATGTTACTAGCGCGTCAATTTTATGTGTCGTTGACTTCTGTTGATCGATGACTTGTAAGTGAACTTCACGCTTACCAGGATGCGAGCGAAGAATCTCTTTGATGCGTTCCACAATCGGTGGAGTTACCTGTGCTGCAGGAACCGATATAAGTAGTGGTCCCGTTGGCGCTGCTGATATATCTGGCATCTTCATCTCGAGTGCAGTAAAACGAACTTGTTCATCGGTGCGAGAGAAGCGACCACGTACAACAACTACTCGGTCTTCGGTTAGTGAGAGCGCATATTGGTTGTATGTGTTGGAGAAGAAGAGGACTTCAATTGCACCTTCAAGATCTTCAACGTTAACGACTGCCCACGATGCACCTTGTCTAGAAACTTTTCTTTGGATTCCGGTAATGAGGCCACCGATGGTGACAACGCCTTCGGGAGGACTGTCATCGAGAAGTTGGCTGATCGACATATCTGTGTGTGATCGCAGAACATGTTCCACACCAAGGAGTGGATGATCTGAAACGTAGAGGCCGAGCATCTCGCGCTCAAAGGTGAGAAGTGTGGACTTATCCCATTCAGTCTGTGGAATCTCGATATCAAGTCCTACGACGGTTGAGACAGAGTCTCCCCCGAATAAATCAAATTGTCCTATCGCTTCTGCGCGTTTTGTCTCGATGACTGAATCGATTGCCTCGAGGTGAATCGCCATCAAACCCTTACGAGGATGGTTAAGCGAATCAAAGGCGCCAGCCTTTACAAGAGATTCGATTGTCTTCTTATTACAGACATTTGCATCGACCTTTGCAAGGAAATCACCGAATGATTGGAATGCACCTTTTGCTGTACGTGAAGCCTTAATCGAAGCAACGACGCCTTCGCCAACGTTTCTAATTGCAGCTAGCCCAAAGCGGATATCTTTTCCCCGAGGGGTGTATTCAGCATCTGATTCATTGACATCAGGTGGTAGGACTTTGATTCCCATTCGCCTGCATTCAGAGAGATAGAGAGCGGATTTATCTTTATCATCGCGCACGCTGGTGAGAAGCGCTGCCATGTACTCAGTTGGGAAATTTGCCTTGAGATACGCGGTCCAGAATGAAACAACACCGTATCCAGCGCTGTGTGCGCGGTTAAATGCGTAATCAGAGAATGGAATTAGAACTTCCCAGAGACGTTTGATGGCAGCTTCGGAGAAACCATTTGTCTTCATACCTGCTTCAAAGGGGATGTACTCCTTATCAAGGATCTCTTTATTCTTCTTACCCATCGCCTTACGCAAAAGATCTGCGCGACCCAGAGTAAATCCTGCAACTTTCTGAGCAATCGCCATCACTTGTTCTTGATAAACAATGAGTCCGTAGGTATCTCCGAGAATTTCTTGCAGCGCTTCCGAGAGTTCAGGATGAATTGGCTCGACAGGCTTTCTTCCATTCTTGCGATCTGCATAGTTGTTGTGCGCGTTCTCGCCCATTGGTCCAGGTCGATAGAGCGCGATAACAGCTGAGATATCGGCAAATGAATCTGGTGACATGCTGCGCAGAAGTGCTCGCATTGGTCCGCCATCGAGTTGAAAGACGCCCAAGGTATCTCCACGCGAAAGAAGTTCAAATGTCTTCTGATTTGCAAGTGGTAGATCCTCTAAAACGATATCAATATCTTGATTAGCCTTAATATTTAGGAGCGCATCATCGAGAACGGAGAGGTTTCGAAGACCAAGGAAGTCCATCTTAAGTAGACCAGTTGACTCGCAAGCGCCCATATCGAACTGGGTAATGATTGCGCCATCTGCTTCGCGGCGATGAATAGGAATGACATCTAGCAGTGGTTCGCGAGAGAGAATCACGCCCGCAGCATGAACTCCCCACTGTCGCTTTAGTCCTTCAAGACCCTTTGCAAGATCAACTACTCGCTTTGAATCTGGATCGCTCTCATATAACCCGCGGAATTCGCCTGCTTCTCCGTGACGCGCATCTTTAGAATCGAAAATTCCAGAGAGCGTGATGTCCTTTCCCATAACTGAAGGTGGAAGCGCCTTAGTTAACTTCTCTCCAATTGCGTATGGGAATCCGAGTACACGCGTCGCGTCTTTCAGAGATTGCTTCGACTTAATTGTTCCGTAGGTAATAATCTGAGCAACGCGGTCTTCGCCGTACTTTTCTGTTGCATAGCGAATCATTTCGGAACGTCTACGTTCATCGAAGTCAAGATCGATATCTGGCATTGAGATACGTTCTGGATTAAGGAATCGCTCGAAGAGAAGTCCATGTTCGATTGGATCGAGTCCGGTGATTCCAAGCGAAAATGCAACAAGTGATCCCGCTGCAGATCCACGTCCAGGACCGACGCGAATCCCAACTTTCTTTGCATGCGTGACTAGATCTGCAACTACAAGGAAGTAGCCAGGAAATCCCATCTTGATCATGACATCGAGTTCGTAATTTAGGCGAGAGAAGTGATCCGGTGTTGCGCGCTCACCCATTCTTTCGAGGAGGCCACGTTCTGATTCTTTACGGAGCCATGAATCTTCCGTCTCACCTTTTGGCACATCAAAGGCGGGCATCAAATTTTCATCTTCACGGAGTTTCACATTACAGCGCTCGGCAATTAACAAGGTGTTATCGCAGGATTCTGGAATCTCTTTAAATATCTCGCGCATCTGTGATGCGGTTTTGAGATAGAACTCATCGTTATCAAATTTAAATCTCTTTGGATCTGCAAGTGTGGATCCGGATTGGACGCAGAGCAGCGCTGCGTGAGCAGCTGCATCTTCGTGGAATGTGTAATGGAGATCGTTGGTAGCAAGAAGTGGAAGTTTCAGCTCTTTACCTAATTTTAGAAGATCTGCCTTTACTCGGTTCTCAATATCAATCTGATGATCCATAACTTCGAGGAAGAAGTTATTTGCACCGAAGATATCTCGGTAGTCACTGGCAGCACGTAGCGCTTCTCTGTAATTACCCATGCGAAGTCGAGTTTGAATTTCTCCACCTGGACATCCAGTAGTTGCAATGAGTCCATCTGCGAAGCGAGATAGGAGTTCGCGATCCATACGTGGCTTGTAGTAATAGCCTTCAAGTGATGCAAGTGATGAGAGCTTAAAGAGATTAGAAAGACCGTGATTATTCTCGGCGAGAATTGTCATGTGTGTATATGCGCCACCACCAGAAACATCATCTTCTCCACCATCTGCCCACTGCACACGCTTCTTATCAAAGCGCGACTCTGGAGCAACGTAGGCTTCAATTCCGATGATTGGTTTTACGCCTGCTTTAGTGGCTTGTTTGTAGAAATCAAAGGCACCAAAGACATTTCCATGGTCTGTCATTGCAATCGCCGGCATTTTTTGGCGAGCAACTTCTTTTACAAGATCTCCGACGCGCGCGGCACCGTCGAGCATCGAGTACTCAGTATGTACATGAAGATGTACAAAAGAGTCTTTCGTCGATGCCCGTGAAGCTGAAAAATCTTCAGATGACATGGTGGCGCAACATTAGCGCCTAAGGCAGGACCGCCTCGGATAGCAACGCCAGAGAAGCCTGGAGGTCTGCCGGATACGGTGCGCGAAGTGTGAGGGCGATACCAGTAACGGGATGGTTGAAGCGCAGCTCTAAAGCATGAAGCCAAGGTCGAGACATCTGCATCTTCTTACCAAGAACTGGATCTGCGCCATATGTCGTATCCCCCACAAGTGGATGACTGAGTGCTGAGAAGTGAACTCGAATTTGATGTGTACGTCCAGTTTCTAGTTCAACTTTTACTAGGGAGACAGAGCGATAGAACTCGATAACTTCGTAGTGAGTAATGCTCTCTTTACCAGTTGCGACGACTGCAAAGCGATGATCTTCCTTGGGATGGCGATCAATAGGTGCATCGATTGTTCCCGTTGAAGGATCCATATGACCTTGCACCAGTGCGTGATAGGTCTTCTCTACTTCGTGATTTCTAAACATATCTTTTAACTTCAGGTATGCCGCATCGGTCTTGGCGATAATCATCAGCCCTGATGTGCCAGCATCGAGGCGATGAACAACACCTGCTCGCTCTGCTGGACCTGATGTCGAAATTGTGTAGCCAGCTGCAAGAAGTGCGCCCACAACAGTTGGACCCATCCAACCCGGACTTGGATGTGCGGCGCATCCGACAGGCTTATCGATGACCACAATGTCATCATCGTTATAAACGACGGTAAGTCCAACAAGCGGTGTTAAAGGGATTGGATCTTGATTGAGTGGTGCCGGCATCAGAACTTCAATGACTTGGCCAGCTAGAACCCTTTCGGATTTCTGCATCGCGTGTCCATTGCTCTTGATATCGCCATCTTCAAGAAGTTTTACGATTGAAGTGCGGGAAAGCCCTAAGACACGGGTGAGCGCGCTATCAATGCGCTCACCTTCTACGCCTTCTGGAACGCTAAGCGTTCTTAACTCTCTCGACATGCTGCCTACCTTACCGGTGTTATTGGCGGGATATTTCGCAGAGTTAAGGTGAATGAGATTCCAGCAGCAACGACGATTGCGCAATCTGCAAGGTTAAATACAGGCCAATTGGGAATTTGAATCCAGTCGATGACATGACCACTGAGCCATCCTGGCTCGCGAAAGATTCGATCGGTGAGATTTCCAATTACTCCCCCTAAAAGCAACCCTGCGGTGATTTGCCACCCAGACGAGGTAATTCGCTTGGCGTAATAGATAACAGCAATTACAACTGCCAGGGCAAGGAGTGCAAAAAGGATTGAGAAACCGGTTGCAAAACTAAATGCTGCACCCGAATTTCTCACTAAGGTAAATGAGAGGAGATCGCCAAGAATTTTCTGCGGCTGAGAATCAAAAGACGAGATAGCCCACTGTTTTGTTGCAAAATCAAAGAGCCAGATAGTCCAAGCGGTGAGGAAAATTCGGCGCACTTTAGCGCCGCTCTTCTTTCTGTTTGCAGATCATGCAGAGAGTTGCGCGAGGGAAAACTTGTAGGCGCGCCTTGCCGATTGCAGAACCGCAATCTTCGCAGAGACCATAACTCTTATTCTCGATACGCTCTAGTGCGCGTTCGGTCTGCAAGACCATATCGCGGGCGTTGATGACCAGAGACATCTCATGCTCGCGTTCAAAAGTCTTTGTTCCAGAATCAGCTTGATCATCGCCTGCGCCTTCGCCAGAATCTGCAATGAGATCATCCATCTCGGCTTCGACAGTTGCGAGCTCTTTACGTAGGCGCTCTAAATCTTTTGTGATCTCAGCTTTAATTGTTTTTAGCTCCGCCGCAGTCCATGGGGCTTCACCTTCGGATGCCACTACCGGAGTAGGAGCTGCCTTTATTGGCTTCAGCGGTGCAACTTTCTTTCCGCTCTTTACTGGCCGTGGTGGAGGTGGCATCACCAATCGACGCTCTTCAACGACAGGGGCAGCCGTTGGCGCCATCACTGTTGCAACAGAGACAGTCTGTGACTTTTCATCGACGGTAAGAGTTGTCTTTCCAACCTTTGAAGGAAATGGGCGCCCCGGTAATTTCTTAACAGGCAACTTCTTAACTGAAGTCTTCTTTGCTGCAACTTTCTTCGCCGGAGCTTTCTTCGCCGGTGTCTTCTTAGCTGCAACTTTCTTCGCCGGAGATTTCTTTGCAGGCGCCTTCTTCGCTACCGCTTTCTTAGCGAGAGCTTTCTTGGCAGGGGCTTTTTTGGCCGCCTTCTTAACTACTTTTTTACCTGGCACGCCGCGCACCTTATGCGTTTTTCTCCTCGTAACCAACTTTGCCACGCATGGTTTAGACTCTGAACCTGCAATACCTTGCGCGAAGAGTGCGTTGAAGAGGCCATCACCTCGGGAGCACGCTGGAAGATCCGCCTCATATGAGGTCGGGGTAGACCTAGCCGAAAGCAAGTAAATAAAGAGATATCGACCGCGCCAGTGGTGGATATAAGGCGGGTGGTACCGCGAACTCACATCGAGTTCGTCCCTCCAAGAGTTCATTACTTCTTGGGGGATTTTTTATGTCATCACCATTTCGCGCACTCAATGCGCAGATCGACCTTCCAGCCATGGAGCGTTCGATCCTTGATTTCTGGTCTGAGAATAAAATCTTCGAGAAGAGCACAGAGTCGCGTTCGCAAGGAACTCCGTGGACTTTTTATGAAGGTCCCCCAACTGCCAATGGCATGCCAGGCACACACCATATTGAAGCTCGTGTATTTAAAGATGTCTTCCCTCGCTTTCATACGATGAAGGGAAAGTATGTAACTCGCAAAGCTGGCTGGGATTGCCACGGTTTACCCGTTGAAATTGCGGTAGAGAAAGAACTTGGCTTTAACGGTAAAGGCGATATCGAGAAGTATGGAATCGCACCTTTTAACGATAAGTGTCGCGAATCTGTAACACGTCACGTTGATGCATTTACAACAATGACAGAACGTATGGGTTTCTGGGTTGATTTTGATCAAGCGTATTGGACGATGGCTCCAGAGTATGTGGAATCTGTCTGGTGGAGCCTTAAAGAGATTTGGAAGAAGGGTTTGCTGGTTCAAGATCACCGCGTTGCACCGTACTGCCCACGCTGTGGAACTGGACTTTCAGATCACGAACTTTCGCAAGGATATGAAACAGTTGTCGACCCATCAGTCTTCGTGAGATTCCCTGTGACTTCTGGTGATCTTGCAGACCTAGGAGCATCGCTTCTGGTTTGGACAACAACACCTTGGACTCTCGTATCAAACACTGCAATTGCTGTGCATCCTGATGTTGATTATGTCGCTGTGAAAGCGACGGTCGATGAACTCTCTGAAATCCTCGTTGTCGCCGAACCACTTCTATCGAAGGTCGCTGGCGAGCAAGAAATTCTCAAAACTTTCAAGGGACGCGATCTAGAGCGCGTAACTTACAAGTGTCCTTTTGATTACATTGAAATTCCAGATTCCCACTTTGTCGTGCTGGCAACATATGTCACAACGGAAGATGGAACTGGACTTGTTCATCAATCTCCCGCATTTGGCGCAGATGACTTACAGGTTTGTCGCTCATACGGACTTCCCGTTGTAAATCCCATTGCACCCGATGGAACTTTCTTGCCAGATACGCCAGTAGTCGGTGGCCTCTTCTTCAAGGAGGCAGATAAGCCTCTTGTGAAAGAGCTCAAGGCAAGTGGCGCCCTCTACAAGCACCAACCATATGAACATGAGTATCCGCATTGCTGGCGCTGTCACACTGCACTTATTTATTACGCGCAACCATCGTGGTACATCCGAACTACATCAATTAAAGATGAGTTGATTCGTGAAAATGCCAAGACCGACTGGCACCCCGAGACAATTAAGACAGGTCGATACGGTGATTGGCTCAATAACAATATTGACTGGGCCCTGTCACGTAACCGTTATTGGGGTACACCTCTACCTATTTGGCGCTGCGAGAATAAACATGAAATCTGTGTTGATTCGCTGAAGGAACTTGGTGGCCTTGCAGGACAGGAACTCAGTAATTTAAATCCACACCGTCCCTTTGTAGATGACATTACCTTTGCATGCGCAGAGTGTTCATCAACAATGGTGCGAGTACCTGAGGTAATTGACTGCTGGTATGACTCAGGTGCAATGCCTTTCGCGCAGTGGGGCTACCCGCATAAGCCAGGATCAGTTGAGAAGTTTAAAGCTGCATATCCTGCTGACTTTATCTGCGAGGCAATCGACCAGACTCGTGGTTGGTTCTACACACTGATGACTATAGGAACTCTGGTCTTTGATGAGAGTTCATATAAGAGCGTTCTCTGTCTTGGACATATCTTGGATAAAGATGGAAGAAAGATGAGTAAGCACCTCGGAAACGTTCTTGAACCAATCTCGCTTATGGATCAACATGGCGCAGATGCTGTTCGCTGGTACATGCTTGCAGCAGGCTCACCTTGGTCTGCTCGACGAGTTGGCCACGATGCAATTTCCGATGTCGTAAGAAAGACGCTCCTGACTTACTGGAACACAATCTCTTTCCACGCTCTCTATGCGCAGGCTTCTGAATTTGAACTTTCTCAAAGCCCTGCTTTGAAAGATCGTACGCTGATGGATCGATGGATCCTGAGCGAACTCAACGTGCTCATCGCAGAAGTTGATAAGTCATATACAGAGTTTGATTCACAGATTGCAGGAAGAGAACTTGCCCGTTTCATCGATGAACTATCGAATTGGTATGTGCGTCGCTCACGTCGCAGATTCTGGGATGGCGATGTCGCAGCCCTTGCGACTTTGCACGAATGTCTTTTGACCTTAACTCAGCTACTTGCTCCGATGGTTCCATTTATTGCAGAACACACTTGGCAAGAGTTGATCCGCGTTGCTGATCCAAAGGCCGCAGATTCTGTACATCTGACTGATTTCCCAATCTCGCAGAGCGCCCTTATCGATCTTGAGCTCAATGCTCAGGTTGCAATGACTCGCAGAGTTGTAGAACTTGGACGAGCCGCTCGTGCTGAATCAGGAATCAAGATCAGACAACCACTTCAGCGCGCACTGATCTCTGCGCAAGGTTGGGCTGGACTTCCTGCCGATATGAAAGAACAGATTTCAGATGAGCTCAACGTTCTTGACCTTGAAGATATTGCAGATGCCGATGGAGATCTTGTAGATATTTCCGTAAAGGCGAACTTCAAATCTCTGGGCGCCAAGTACGGCAAGGCGGTGCAAGATGTTGCAAAGCTCATTGCGGCAACTGATGCAACGACTCTTGTGAAGCAGCTGCGTTCAACGGGTGCTGCAACAGTTGGTGAGTTCGAAATAGCACTCGATGACTTAGTCGTAACAGAGGTTCCGAAGAGCGGATGGATGGTCTCAAGCCACGATGGCGAGAGCGTTGCTCTAGATCTAGCTCTCTCCCCTGAGCTGATTGCATCTGGCCACGTTCGTGAAGTAATCAGATTAATTCAAGAGCGTCGCAAGAGCGATGGTTTTGAAATATCTGACCGAATCAACGTGCGTTGGAGTGCGCCAAGTGATTTAGCAAAAACAATTACTGCCAATATCGCGCATATCTCTGAGGAAGTTCTTGCTCTCTCAATGAGTGAGGATGCGAGTGTTCCTGAAGTAGAGAGCGATCTCGGAGTTAATATCGTCCTAAGTAAGGCGTAAGAGCTCTAGAGAATTACTCGAATTGCGCCTTGCAATAAATTAATTGCAATAAGCAAGACGATAAAAGAGAGATCAAGTGCGATTCCACCTAGTCGTAAAGGTGGAACAAAGCGCTGCACGTACTTCATGGGTGGATCTGTAATCGAATAGATAAATTCGAAGAATGCAAGGAAGATTGCATTCGGGCGCCAGTTGCGTGCAAACATACGCACATAATCGATAATGATTCGAGCAAAGAGGGCGAGCTTAAAGAGCCCAAGAATCTGCAGAAGAATTGATGTAATCAAGATAAGAACTTAGCTCTGATTGAAGAAAGTTGCCTGCGCTGCAGTCTTATCTTCATTGCTCACACTTACATTTGCAGGTGAGAGTAAGAAGACCTTGAGGCTGATGCGCTCGATGCGGCCATGGAGTCCAAAGACGAGTCCACTTGCGAAGTCAACGAGGCGCTTTCGCTCGCTCTCTTCCATATCATCGAGATTAATAATGACTGGATTTCCTTCACGGTAGTACTCGCCAACTTTGCGAGCTTCCGAGTAAGAACGTGGCTGAAGAGTAATGATGTTGTATGAAGATGCTGGTTCTTCAATCATTGCAGGTTGTGTAGCAGCGTGAGTTCCAAGAACTGTGACACCTGTGCGTTCACGACTTGATCGTTCGAGATTTGGTCGAGATGCTACCTGACGTGCAGGTGATTCGATTGCTTGTGACTCTTCATCTGTATCGACGAGGCCAAGGAAGCCCATCATTTTATTGAGTGCTGACATGTGCCTAGGTTACCGGCGGGCGGTGCGTGGACCGAGGATTTGGCTACCTACACGAATGTGTGTCGCACCGTATTCAATGGCGATTTCAAAGTCTCCTGACATACCGGCTGAGAGATATTTTGCTTGCGGGAATTCGCTCTGGAATCGACTACGAATTGAAGCTACCTTTCGAAATCCATCATCTGCCTCAACATCGAGTGGAAGAACGCACATCAGGCCTTGAAGATTGAGATCAACCATCTCGCTGATTTTCTGAGCAAGTTGATGGAGATCACCTTCCTGGACTCCCCCGCGAGATGGGTCACCATCGAGTGATAGCTGAAGAAAGATATCTATAGGTTTAGCTAAAAGGCTCTGTAACTTCTCTGCATGCGAGAGCTGATCAAGGGAATGAATGACATCGGCCCATAGGGCAATCTCTTTTAATTTACGACTTTGTATTCCGCCCTGAAAGTGCCAAATTCCATCCACTGCAGCTGATTTCTCAGCCCCCTCTTCCGTTCTATTCTCACCAAAATTATTGATGCCCAAATCTTTAAGTATCTGTACATCACTTGCTGGATATGTCTTAGTGACGGCAATCAGAGTTACATCAGGATTGGAAATCCGAGCTTGAAGGTCATGAAGGTTCTGAGTAATTTCTTCTAGGCGCGTCATAGTGAGATGACTCCAACTTGGCGTCCGGTCACGCCATCGCGGCGATAAGAGAACAATTGAGGATCCTCAACTGTGCAATTGCCTTCTCGCAAAACTGTTACCCCATGGCTTTCCAGAATTTTTGTTAAGGCACCCGGGAGATCGAGTGCGAAACTTCCATCGCCTCGTTTTGCTGCAGCATGTGGGTGAAGCGCAACTACCTCGTTGAATATCTCTTCAGTGACTTCGTAACATTTACCGCAAATAGATGGACCGATAATTGCCGAAATTGATCCTGCGCCCATCTCTTTCATGAGCTCGATGGTGGCCAGAGCAACTCCATTAACTAAGCCTCTTCGACCAACATGAACAGCAGCTACTGCGTGATCGGATGAGAGCAAGAGTGGGATGCAATCAGCAACTTGCACGGCAAGGTTTACTCCAGGAATTCCAGATACCAAAGCATCTGCGATGGGATCTTCATCGATCACTTCCTCAACAAGAACAATTCTCTTCCCATGTTCTTGTGACATGAATTGAACTGGACCTAGGCGATTCTTGAGAGCCTCTCGATTGGCAATGACTTTCTCCGGATCGTCTGCAACATGGAGACCAAAGTTAAGAGATGCAAAAGCACCGGTGCTGACGCCTCCGGTGCGATTGGTAAAGCTATATTTCATAGAACTACTTCATAAAGTCAGGGACATCAATCTCATCTTCAGAGACCAACTCTTCAAATGTCACACGCTTACGGGGGGCAGATGAGTCGAGATCAAGTGCGACAGAGAGTGGGTCATTAGATGGGATTGGATCTGCGACGCCACCGAGTGTCTGCGCATTGATGACCGGCATATCTACCTTCTTTGGCTCGCCACCTGCAAAGCCAGCGGCAATCACAGTGATTCGAACTTCATCCCCGAGGGCATCATCGATAGTTGTTCCGAAGATGATGCGTGCATCTGGGTGAGCAGCACTTTGTACCAGTTCGCATGCTTCATTGATTTCAAAGAGTCCAAGATCTGATCCGCCAGCGACCGAGAGCAAGACTCCCATCGCACCGTCGATTGATGCTTCAAGAAGAGGACTTGAGATCGCAAGTTCTGCAGCACGTGTTGCACGATTCTCGCCTCGCGCAGAACCAATACCCATCAGCGCTGAACCTGCATCAGTCATAACGGTCTTCACATCTGCGAAGTCGAGGTTGATCAAACCTGGCTGAGTGATGATCTCTGTAATTCCTTGTACACCAGAAAGGAGAACTTGATCAGCGCTCTTAAATGCATCGACTGCGGTGATTGCGCGATCAGAAATTGCTAGGAGGCGATCATTTGGAATAACAATAAGAGTATCTACTTGCTCGCGGAGAAGTTCGATGCCTTCATCTGCTTGACGTGTACGTATTTTTCCTTCGAATGAGAATGGCTTAGTAACTACACCAATTGTTAGCGCACCGAGATCGCGTGCAATCTTTGCAACGATAGGTGCGCCACCTGTACCTGTACCGCCACCTTCACCTGCTGTAACAAAAACCATATCTGCACCACGAAGAATTTCTTCAATCTCTTCTGTGTGATCGATAGCTGCCTGTCGACCTTTCTCTGGTGCAGCACCTGCACCGAGACCTTTTGTAGATGCGCGACCAATATCTAATTTCACATCTGCATCACTCATTAACAAGTGTTGTGCATCAGTATTAATTGCAATGAACTCAACGCCTTTTAAACCAACATCAATCATTCTGTTGATTGCATTTACTCCGCCGCCGCCGATACCGACAACCTTGATGACAGCTAAGTAGTTCTGTGGTGCAGCCACGTGAGTCCCCCTTAAGAACTGTAAACCTCTACTTGAGAATTACATTTCTACCATTTATCTTGGCGCTGAAGGTATGGGGTTAGGTAGTAGTAATCAAAGACCGCCACGAACTATTTTCTCAACTACACATTGATACATTTTTTCAATCAGAGAGAGATTAATTATTTAACTATTGGTGCATGCGGTGCAGATAAATCAACTCTCTTAATTCGCTTATTCTCGGGCCGTTCTAGAAGTTCTTGAAATACCTGCACTTTAAGTGGGTTCTCAATATTTGCACCCCACTTCACTGAAAGATTCCGCCCCAGGTGGGTAACCGCTAATGAGAAGTTAGCTTCATTGACTCCGGTCAGCGAAGTGATCTGATCTCTAAAATCGACTGGTAAAGCACGAAAGAGTGCAACTGCCTGAATTCCAAGGGCCGGAGTTGCAGCAGATACCTTCGGGAGATCACCTCCATCGAAGCCAGGAAGTTCAAATATCTTCCCCGATGCATCAAGAGTCTTTCCATTGAAATATGCCTTAGGAGTTCGAGGTGTAACTACGAGATCTACCTGCCCGGAAATCCAATTTCGAGAGATTGAAATTTCCTTAATCCAGGCGAGTGATTGCACTCTATGTTCTGCAGATCGCGGTTCAATTCGTGCAAGCTTCTGCCCCACAACTATCTTGGAAGTTTTTAGGACCAGATCTTCGGAAACCTTCGTTGGCGCACCCGAAACCTTGATCTCTTTCACAGTGAAGACACTTGACCAGGCAAGTAAATAGATCAATCCAGCAAAGATGATCCCGATGAGAATTACAGAGCGAGCCAAGCGATGTGAGTTACGCAAAACGTTTCTGCAGCCCTTCGGCGATAATTGGTGCTAGCGAATTCACATCTCCAGCACCAAGTGTGATGATGACATCTCCTGGTTTTGCCAGCTCAATTACTCTTTCGGAAGCGCTTACGAAGTTGGGAATAAAGTGTCCGCGCTTCATCCTCTCTGCGATGAGTTCGGATGAAATTCCAGGGATTGGTTTCTCACTTGCAGCATAGATTTCAAGGAGCGTTACATCATCGGCAAGGTCTAGCGTTCTTGCAAAATCGTCGAGGAATGCCTGTGTACGTGAATATCTATGTGGCTGGAAAATTACTAGAAGACGGCCATCTCCTGCATATCTGCGAGCAGCATCTAGCGTCACCTGAATCTCAGTTGGATGATGGCCATAATCATCGATGATGCGAATCCCATGTTCTGTGGCCTTAAGTTCAAAGCGACGCCCTGCACCTCTAAAGCTATGAAGTCCCTCTAATAATTGATGTGCAGGTAATCCAAGTGCAAGTCCCATAGCAAGACATGCTGCAGCGTTGAGAACGTTGTGATGTCCAGGAACTTGTAGCTCTAGCGTTCCCACTGCTCGACCCTTCCAGAGGATTCGCGAGGTAGAGCCCATCGGAAGCAGAGAAATCTGATCTACCCGAAGGTCGGCACCTTCAAGGATGCCGTAAGAAATTCGTGTGTATGACGCGCTCTGCGAACCAAGCTTTGCAGAGCCTGCATCATCGCCGCAGTAAACAAGAAAACCATCGGATGCAATTGTGGATGCGAACTTTTCAAAGACAGCAGTGACTTCATCGGCTGTTGCGAAGAAGTCGACGTGATCATGCTCGATATTTGTGACGATCGCAGCAAGCGGCTTGTACTCAATAAATGAACCATCAGATTCATCGGCCTCTGCGACAAAGAAATCTCCTGTCCCGCGATGGGCATTAGAGCCAGATGCCATCAGAGTTCCACCAATTGCGAATGACGGATCAACGCCACATCCTTGAAGAGCCACAGTCATCATCGACGATGTTGTTGTCTTGCCATGAGTACCAGCGACAGCGATGCTCTTTGAACCCTTCATCAAGAGAGCTAGCGCTTGAGCGCGAGTAAGAATTGGTATTGATCGCTGTACCGCATAGGCCATCTCGGGATTGCTAGCGGAAATTGCAGTTGAATAAATCACGACATCTGCATCTGCAAGATTTTCTTGCGCATGGTTGCTATAAACAGTTGCACCGAGAGCTCTAAGCGCTGTAAGAACACTTGAATCCTTTGCATCAGAACCGCTTACCTGAATTCCATCAGACAGTGCGATACGTGCCAATCCGCTCATGCCAGAACCACCGATGCCGATGAAATGAATCTTCTGGCCGACCAGTGATTGCACTTACTTACCTCCAGCTATTGCAAACTCCATAAGTGCAACCATCTTAGATGACGCATCGATATCTTTTCGTGAACCGGCAACTGGAGCCTTTTGGCTTGCACTCAGTAGGCGTGAAATATTATTTGTGAGCCAAGAAGATGTGAAATCTCTCTGCATCACAATCTCGGCCCGAGAATCTGCTACCAAAGTCATTGCATTGAGCTCTTGCTCGCCATTTCCAACAGGTAGAGGAATAAAGAGTGCATAGCGACCGAGAGTATTAATCTCGGAGCAAGAGACTGCGCCACTTCTAGAGATAATCAGATCTGCAGCTAAATATGCACTTGCCATATCGGAGATATAAGAAACCGCCTTGTAATTACTATCTGATTCTGGCAGGTGATTATTAGCCCCGACAGAGTGGAGAATCTGAAAGCCATCCTTGCCCAGTTGAACACGCGCAGATTCGATGACAGAGTTGATAGCAACAGATCCTTGGGAGCCACCAAAGACAAAAATTAAAGGTTGTGTAGGGTTAAATCCGATTCGAACCTTTGCATCTGTTCGCGCCTTTGCCCAGTCGCTCTCTGCGCTATGAAAGGCGATATCGACATCAGGACGTAAAGGAAGTCCTGCTAGTAGTGCACCTGAAAGTTTTCCGCTTGCAACTGGATATGCAATCGCTGCATGCTCAGTAAAGAGCGCGCCAAGTCGATTAGCGATACCTGGTCGAGCATTTGCTTCGTGTATCACGATAGTGATTCGACGAATTCGCCCCGCAAGATAAGCCGGACCTGATACATATCCCCCAAATCCCACGAGAAGATCTGCGCCTTTAAGCACCTTATAAACCTGCGAAATCGAACGGACGAGCGTGAAGGGAGTTGCAAGAAGTGATGGAGAAAGTTTTCGAGAGATTCGTACTTTGGTGATCAGCGAGAGTTTAAAGCCAGCTTCAGGTACTAAACGATTCTCTAAACCAGATGATGTTCCAAGAAAGATAAGTTCGGAATCTGGGTGGCTCTTTATCCAATGACGAGCAACAGCGAGAGCCGGTTCTATATGCCCTGCTGTTCCACCTCCGGCAAAGACAATTCGAGTCATTTACTTCTCTTCTTTACAATCTCGCGGCGAACTTCGGGGTCACGCAAAGCAGTACCTGCAACAAATCCGAGAGAACAAATCATCGCTGCGAGTGCAGATCCACCGTAGGAGACCAGCGGCAAAGTAACCCCAACAACGGGAAGGACGCTCGTCGCTGATCCGATATTGAGAAATGATTGAACCGCAATCCATGTCGCAATTCCTGCACATGCATAACGACTCATCGGATCTTGTGCCCGGAGTGCAATTCTAAAGATTGCATAGACAAGAGCGCCGATAAGAATAAGAGTTGCAAGAGTTCCAACTAAACCAAGTTCCTCGCCTATGACCGAGAAGATAAAGTCGGTATGAGCTTCGGGCAGATTTCCCCACTTCTGACGGCTTCCGCCAAGTCCAACTCCAAAGAGTCCGCCACTAGCTAATCCAAGCAAGCTATGGGCTGGTTGCCATCCGAGATCTTTGTAATCTTCTGGTGCAAATGGATCAAGGAATACGAGGAATCGCTTGGAGCGATATCCCGATGTCACGATGAGCGCAGTGAGTGCAACAGCTCCAAGTGCGGTGATCGAGCCGAGAATTCGCAGCTTGATTCCTGAGACAAAGAGAAGACCGACGAGAATCATTGCGATAACAGAGGCAGTTCCAAGATCATTTCCCATCATGACCAGGAAGAGAATTATCACAAAAGCTGGCGTAATTAATTTCATAACATTGGTATCAAATCGACCATTGAGCTCACGTCGAGATAACTGATTACTTGCCCAAAGAATCATCATGAACTTTGCAAACTCACTTGGCTGTACATCAAAGAGTTTAAAGTCGATCCAGTTGGTATTTCCATGCACGGTTTTTCCAACCCCAGGAATGATAAGAATGGCAAGAATGAGAGTGGAGATAATGAAACCGAGTCGGGCTACCTTCTCCCATGTAGAGAGAGGCAACTTGGAGAGATACATCGCAAAGGGAATTGAGACCAAGAGAAAGACAAATTGGCGAATAACAATGGAGAGCGCAGAACCTCGTGTGTCAATGGCGTGAATAGAAGAGGCGGAGAAGACCATGATGAGTCCCAGAAAACTTAACGCACCAGCACTGATAAGTAGCAGGTAGAGGTGGTTGACTGGCTTTGATAGCAAAGTCTGTGGGGAATTACTCTTCATGGTTGATTACCTTCTTTACTGCACTTGCGAACCTATCTCCGCGATCTGCGTAAGAAAGGAATTGATCCATCGATGCGCAAGCCGGTGCCAGAAGCACGGTGTCGCCCGATTGCGCTCGGGTGCGTGCTGCCTCAACAACGGATTCCATCAATGAGTTATTGGCTGCGCCCTTTACATAATCTGCTGGAGAATCAATAAAGACAATTTCCACCTCTGGTGCATGTGTTCTCAACTCTTGTGCAATGAGCTCACGGTCTTCACCCATAAGTATCGCTGCACGAAGACGGCTCTTTACGCGCATGACAAGTTCTTCCATAGTGGCGCCCTTTGCCAATCCCCCTGCAATCCAGATAACAGAGAGCGCAGACATGATTGATGCAGCCGCTGCATGAGGATTTGTCGCCTTCGAATCATTAATCCAGGTGATCTCATCTTTAAGTAATACAGTTTCTATTCGGTGGCGACCCGGAGTAAAGCTCTTAATCGCCTCACGGATTTTTTCGTGATCAATTCCTATCACGCGAGCTAAGCCAGCAGCGGCAAGTGCATTTGCAACATTGTGAGGAACTGTTGGTGTGACCTCAGCTAACTCGCAGAACATAGATGCTTCCATTGGGTCTGCGACAAAGGCGCGATCAACAAGAAGTTCCTCCACGATACCAATTTCACCTGGAGCAGGTGTATCGAGGGAGAAGAAGACCTTTCTACCCAGCCAGTGGTTTGCCCGAAAAACAATCTCGGAATCATCACCATTGAGAATTGCAGTAGTAGATTTATCGAGAAGTGAGATTTTTGCACCAGCATATGCATCGAAGGATCCATGCCAATCGAGGTGATCTTCTGCGATGTTAAGAATTGCACCAGCAACAAAATTGGAATCTTGAAGCCAATGGAGCTGGAAAGATGAGAGTTCTAGAACGAGATATTCATACTTCTCAGCCGATTCAACTGCTTCAATGACGGTCGTGCCAACATTTCCACATGCCAAAGCTGAGTGGCCACCTGTTCGAATCATGTGCGCAGCGAGTTCTACTGTGGAAGTTTTTCCATTTGTTCCGGTTAGGCCAAGCCACTTCTGTGAGGCAGGCTTGAGGCTCCACGCAAGATCAATCTCGTTGATAATTGAAATATTGCTCTTTCGAGCAGCAACCACGAGTGGATGATCTTCTCGCCAACCCGGTGAAATTAAGAGCGCATCAAATGAACTGAAATCAACATCTGCAGGCTTTGCGACTTTAAATTCAGAGTTCTCAGTAATCTTCTCATCTACCAAAAGAACCTCTGCCCCGCGCTTATTGAGCGCTCTAGCCGATGCAGTTCCGGTAACACCGGCACCAGCGATGAGAATCTTCATCTCGCTGAGGTTTAAGTAAGGGTTCTGATTCATGATTGTCTCTAGGAATTAACTAGCGACCCACTGTGTGTAGAAGAGGCCAAGGCCAAGTGCGACGCTTAAGCCAGCGATGATCCAGAAGCGCAGCACAATCGTGACTTCTCCCCATCCCAACAGTTCGAAGTGGTGCTGAAGAGGCGCCATCTTGAAGAGGCGCTTTCCGCCGGTAATTTTAAAGTAGGCAACTTGTAGTGCAACGGAGAGAGTAATGATGACAAAGAGTCCGCCGAGTGGAATCAGCAGTAACTCTACGCGCAGTGATGTGGCTAGCCCTGCAAGTGCTCCGCCAAGTGCAAGTGAACCTGTATCGCCCATAAAAATCTTGGCAGGAGATGCATTCCACCAAAGGAATCCCGTGCATGCACCTGCAAATGCTGCCGCTAAAACTGCAAGGTCGAGTGGATCGCGAACGTTGTAACAATTTTCAGTTGCAACTACGGCACAGCTCTGGCCGAATTCCCAGACACCGATAAGAACAAAGGCCAAGAAAGTCATCACCGATGCGCCAGTTGCAAGTCCATCTAATCCATCGGTGAGGTTAACGCCATTACTAGTTGCAGTAACCATAAAGGCAACCCAAATCACTACCGCTACTACACCCAAAGTAATACTTGTATCACGAACAGTTGAGAGTTGTAGCGAAATTGGAGTGAGGCCATCCTTATCTGGAAAATGGGTTCCAAGGTAACCAAAGATTGATGCAAAGAGCACTTGACCGAAAATCTTTTGCTTGCCTGAAATTCCTGCTGAATTCTGCTTTGAGACTTTGAGGTAATCATCAATAAATCCAACTAAACCAAGGGCAATAACAAGACCTAGAATCAAAATTGCAGACATCGAAATTGCACCACCAAAAATCAAGTGAGCAATCAGATAGGAAAAGAGGGCTGAGAAGATAATGATGATGCCACCCATAGTTGGCGTTCCACGCTTTGTATGGTGGGTTATAGGACCATCATCACGAATGATCTGGCCGTAACCTCGGCGGGCAAGTACCTTGATAAGGGCAGGAGTGCCAAAGAGTGAGAGCATCAGTGCGAGAGCTCCAGCAATCAAGATCAGTTTCACTCTTCACTCACTCCATTTCTCCACTGCTGTGAAATTGCATCAGCTAGTTCTTCTAACTTCTCGGAACGAGATGCCTTAATGAGAAGTACATCGCCATGATGTAAATTCTCTGCAATCGCGAGGGCATGCGCCTTATCGTCACAGATGTGAATTGATGTAGAACCGTTCTTATCCATCGCGGCGGCATAATCTGGAGCGCCAACGCAGACGAGATGGTCGATACCCAACTCTTGGGCAAGGGTGCCAATAGCGGCGTGGTCGGATTGGGATGACTCGCCGAGTTCATGCATCTTTCCAAGAAATGCCCACGATTGTCCGCCTCTCTCCTGCGCAAAGAGAGTAAGTGTTGAAAGCGCTGCAGACATAGCCTCTGGGCTCGCGTTATATGAATCATTAATCAGCAGCACGCCTGGAAGCTCTGTAATTTCCATTCGCCAAGGTGCATTGGATTCTGCAGTGGAGAGTCCACCTGAAATTTGATCGAGTGAGAGCCCGAGCTCTGTCGCAATTGCTGCAACTGCCAGAGCATTTGCAACTTGGTGAAGTCCGATGATGCGAAGCCCAACTGGGCTTCTTCCTTCCGGGGTGACCAAATCAAAGTGGGCACGACCTTCGCGGAACTCGATATCTGTTGCGCGGATTGCGCAACTAACATCCTCGCCGAAGAGAACGCTCTTTCCTTTATGAAGCGCCGCCATTGCGGGGGTGTAAGAATCGTAATTTCCAAGTATCGCTACTGCGCTCTCGTTGAGAGAGGAGATCATCTCTGACTTGGTCTTTGCAATAAGTTCAACCGATCCAAATTCACCGACGTGAGCCGAACCAACCTTAAGTACGACTCCGATATTTGGTTGAGCCATCTCTGCTAATTTTGCAATATCGCCAAGATGTCGGGCTCCCATCTCAACGATGCAGTAGCGAGTCTTATCTGTACAACGAAGGAGAGAAATTGGTGCTCCAAGATCATTATTGTAGTTTCCAGATGGTGCAACAGTTTCTGCAACACCTGAGAGAACCGAGGCTAGGAGTTCCTTCGTAGTGGTCTTCCCTTGAGAGCCAGTAATGCCGATAACAATAAGGTCTTTCAGGGTGATTCTCACATGATGCGCTAGCGCACCGAGCGCCTTCGTTACATCATCAACGAGAATGTAATTTCCTTTTATTGGCTTACTGACAAGTGCGACAACGGCGCCACGGGTAAATGCATCTTCGGCAAAATCGTGACCGTCAACGTTCTCGCCTTTAAGCGCGAGGAAGAGAGATCCATCAATCGCATCAGCTGAGTTGAGGACTGGTGCTTGAGTAACGAGGAGATCTTCTCCGTGAAGTTCTCCCCCAACAATCTTTGCTACCGCAGATGCTTGCAGTGGAATCATTTTCTGCCCTCGATTGCTCGAGCTAGTTGTAGCCGATCATCAAATGGCGTTGTGGTCCCTTTGATTTCCTGACCAACTTCATGCCCCTTGCCCAAGATGAGAACTGTGTCTCCAGTCTTAGCTTGAGAGACTGCATATCTGATTGCTTCATCTCTCTCAGAAATAATCTGCGAACTTTCAGCCAGTGCGAGCCCACTTGTCATATCTATGAGAATCTCCGAAGGATCTTCACTACGAGGGTTATCGCTAGTAAAAATTGCAATATCGCTTCCTTTGAGTAGCGCACCACCCATTAAAGGACGCTTGCTCTTATCGCGATCTCCACCACACCCAAGAACTGCAATTACCCGTCCTGAAGTAAATTCGCGAGCGGCCGCCAAAACGCTCATTACCGCATCAGGTGAATGGGCATAATCCACGAGCGCTGTGAAATCTTGACCAATCGATACAGGTTCAAGGCGCCCTGGTGCACCAGTCAGATGAGGAATGATCGTCGCAAGTTCTATTGGATCCACACCGGATGCATGTGCAATTGCAACGGCCATAAGAAGATTATCTAAGTTATAGCCACCAAATAGTTGAGTCTTGGATTCAATCAAGATTCCTTCGACTCCTCTGATACTAAATTGAGTTCCACTCGCACCGGCATGCACTTCTGAGAAGTGCCAGGTCGCACTCTTATCTAATCGAGAAATCGTTACTACAGGGATATCGCACCGTGAAGCGATTTTTTCGCCGTATGCAGAATCGATATTGATATATCCGCACTCTGCATATTCATAGGTAAATAGCTCGGCTTTAGCTTCGAAGTAAGACTCCATGTCGCCATGGAAATCAAGGTGGTCTTGCGAAAGGTTCGTGAAGCCAACAATCGAGAAGTGAGAGCCTTTAATTCGCTTGAGAGTAATTGCGTGGCTTGAGACTTCCATAACCAAATGACGCATATGTCGTTCGCGCATCGCAGCGCTGAGCGCCTGGAGATCTGCCGCCTCAGGAGTAGTACGTGTGCTCGGGATAACTTCACTACCGATTCGAGTTTCTACCGTACCTATCAGACCTGATTCGTGACCTGCAGCCTGAAAAATTTGGTGGAGCAACGTCGTAACCGTTGTCTTTCCATTAGTTCCAGTAATTCCAATCGAGTGTATATCGCGAGTTGGGTCTTTGTAGAGAGCTGAAGCAATAATTGCACCGGCACTTCTTACATCGCTGACAATTATTACTGGAAGTATCGCTGGAAGGTTAGATGCAAGCTTCGCGCCTTCTGCATCGGTAAGAATCGCAACCGCGCCATTTTTTGCTGCAGAGTCTGCAAAGCTCGCTCCATGAACTTTTGCACCAGGAATCGCGAGAAAGAGGTCTCCTGCCTCAATCTCTGAATCCTTATGTGAAACTCCAGTGATGTGAAGATCTGATTCAAATTCAGCGCCCACAAGGTGTGCAACCTCAGAAAGTGAGAGGGAGAAAGTTGCGAGCGGGCGAATCATTGTGTCTTCACCGAAATCGAAGTTGCTCGAGTTCCCTTAAGCTCAGATTTATTAAGAGCCACAGGTAAGACTTTTGTGCCCGTTGGTGCAACATGTTTTGATTGAAGTACAAAGGTCATGACCTTCTTAAAGACTGGACCACCAAGTGCACCGCCATAGTGACCGTTCTTTGGATCTTGAATCGTGACGCTCATGACATATCGCGGTGCATCTGCAGGTGCAAAACCAATAAAAGATGCGGTGTATCCACTGTAACGTCCCGTTTTATCTTCATAGCGCATCGCTGTACCGGTCTTGCCAGCAACGCGATAGCCAGGAATTGCAGCGCTCGGCGCTGTTCCATTTGCGGTAACAACGCTCTCCATCATGATGCGGAGTTTTACAGCTGTATCTTCACTCACAACGCGGGTGGTACTTCGATTGCCTGCAGGAGTGAAGTGTCCAGATGCATCACTTGTACCGGCAATGACAGTTGGTGATACGCGAACTCCATTATTTGCGATCGTTGCAAAGACGCTTGTGGCTTGCATTGCAGTAAGTGAATATCCCTGACCAAATGCAACTGTTGGCGCTGTAGTTCCTGACCAATTTGATACAGGGCGAAGTAACCCTGCTGATTCACCAGGAAGACCAGATCCTGTTTTGATGCCAATTCCAAATTTTGTGAGGTACTCGTGAAGTGTGTCGTTGCTGAGTTTCTCACCAATCATAATTGTGCCGGTATTGCTTGATACAGCAAGAATTCCTGATGTGGTCAGCTGCTGAACTGGATGACGTTCATGATCATGGAAATCCGAGCCACCACGTTTAATCTTGTAAGGAACGTTAAGCACTGTAGTTGGAGTAACCACCTTCTCTTCAAGTGCCGCGGCCATCGTCATAACTTTGCCTGTCGAACCTGGCTCATAGACATCTTGAACCGATGGATTGCGCATCAAAGAAAGCGCAACTTTCTTAGTGTTATTTGGATCAAAGGTAGGTGCAGTTGCATGGGCAATCACAGCGCCAGTCTTTGGATCCATAACAATCACAGTTCCACTTGAAGCTCCGTACTGCTTTACTGCTTTGGAGATTGCCTCTGCGGCAACCCACTGAACATCACGATCAATAGTTAAACGAATATTTGTTCCGGCTTTAGCTGCAACGAGTTCTTGCTGAGAACCCGGAATTTCTGCGCCATATCCGCGTGCATAGGAGTATCGACCTTCTGTGCCAGTAATGAGCGAGTTCATTCCTGACTCAATTCCTGATGCTCCAACGCCATCATCTCTCACAAATCCAATCAGTGATGAGATGAGTTCTCCTGATGGATATTCACGGATGAATACACGCTCTGGGAAGAAGCCGATGATGCGCTTATCAAGATCTTTATTTTCAAGAACTTTATTATATTCATAAAGCGCCTTTGTGAGGCTCTCCCACATCGCCGGGCGGGCATTTCTCAAAACTATTGCATATTTGCGCGTACCGGTAATGCTCTGCTCGATATCTAGTGCAGGGACGTTAAGAATTGGAGCAACAAATTCAGCAACTCGTGCAGGATCAGTAATTTGAGTCTGATCGACCACAATGTTGATTGCAGAAACGCTACGCGCAAATGAGACTCCGTTGACATCGGTGATTTCTCCTCGTGGAGCTGGAATCACGCGAGTGGATTTCATTTCATACGCTGCTTTTGCTTGATACTCCCCTGCCTGAATTACTTGAACTCTCACAAGTTGGCAGGCAAAGAGAATAAGAACGCCGAAGATCACAGTGACAAGAATTCCAATTCGAGATTTTGCCAAACGCAGATTACCCACGGTTCACTCCTGACTCAGTCTTTGCTGTCAGGTCTAGAAATACTGGGGTCTCTGATGGGCGCATGCCAAGTTCAGTTGCTAGTGCAGCAAGATTTTCAGGTGCTGCGTAAGTATCGATGGAACGAGTAATAGCATCTCTCTGGTCGGCTACTTGCTTAGCTTCCAATTTCAGATTGGAGAGCGTGAATGCATCTTGGGCAAGCAATGTGTTAATTCCAAGTAGAGCAAGAAATCCGACAAGGCTTACGATGGTCAGAAACTTTGCAAAGTACTTATGTGTTGCACGACTGCTGCTATTTACATCTGGGAAGAGGCCCAGGATGATCTCTGCAGTGCGTTCGGTCACCGCCTTGCGTTCTCTTGGCTTCGCAGAAGTTCGAGGCGCCTGGCTCTTACGAGCAATTGCTGTTGTCATTAAGCAGCCACCCTCTCGATTGCGCGAAGGCGAACTGATGCTGAACGTGGATTGCTTTCAAGTTCTTCTGCAGTGGGGGTCTCACTTGAGCGGAAGACAAGTGAGAACTTTGCTGCAAATTCTGGAAGTTCTACCGGCAGATCACGTGGACTCTTCGATGTTGATGCTTCTGTGAAAATTTCTTTTACAATGCGATCTTCAAGTGATTGGAATGACATAACGACAAGGCGTCCGCCGACCATAAGTAGATCGAGAGCTTCTGGCAGTGCACGTGAAATCGCGCCAAGTTCATCATTTGCTTCGATGCGAAGGGCCTGGAATGTGCGCTTTGCTGGGTTTCCACCAGTGCGACGAGTAGCTGCAGGAATACTCTCTTTAACCAAGGTTGCAAGCTCTGTTGTGGAGTTCAGCGGAGCTTTTGCGCGAGCTTTAACAATATTTTCAACAATTCTAGTTGCGAATTTCTCTTCACCATAGGCGCGCAAAATGTGCACGAGCTTTCCAGGTTCGTACGTATTGAGAATTTCAGAGGCTGTAATTCCGCGGCTGCGATCCATGCGCATATCTAGGGGCGCATCTTGTGAATAAGAGAAACCTCTATCGGTCTCATCAAGTTGAATCGATGAGACGCCGAGGTCGAAGAGTGCGCCATTAATCTTCTTAAAGCCCAATTCGGAGACAACATCTGAGATTTCATCAAAGACGCAATGCGCAGTTTTTAGTCGATCACCAAATGGCGCCAAACGCTTCGTTGCGCGCTCGAGTGCAATCTGATCGCGATCTATTCCGATTACAGTGAGATTTTCAAAGCGTTGTAGCAAAGCTTCTGTATGGCCGCCAAGTCCAAGAGTTCCATCAACAATCACGGGATTTTCAGATGCAAGAATTGCGGGAGCGAGAAGATCGACGCAGCGATCGCGCATTACAGATATATGTTCCATCTTCTCCCCCTTCTCTTGTAACTAACTTCTTTTTTCTGAGCGCTCATCTCTGGTCACCGCCGGCCGACGGATCTATTGCGATAGCGACGCCGGGGAAGGGACGTCGCTGCCGGCCCTTCAATTAAGGAGAGGTCGGCGGTGGCCACAAATGAGCGCTCTATGTAGTTTTTCTTGCTATTCAGTTCTTATTTATTTGTATAAATGTTTTTTGCTGATGTTTAAAAAAGTCCCGGAAAAACTTCTTCAGAAACATCAGCAAAACTCTTTTCGCGATCAGCGAGGTACTCGCTCCATGCAGCGCTATCCCAGATTTCAACGCGGGTATTTGCGCCAATAACGACGCACTCTTTTTCAAGACCTGCATATGTGCGAAGTCCTTGTGGGATGGTGACGCGACCTTGACGGTCAGGAATTTCATCGTGTGCGCCGGCAAACATCACGCGCTGGTAATCGCGAGCGCTCTTTGCTGTGACAGGCGCCTGTCGCAAAGTTTCAGTGATCGTTGCAAATTCAGTAGCTGGAAATACATAGAGGCATCGCTCTTGACCCTTGGTAATGACAAGGCCGGTAGAGAGCTCTTCGCGGAATTTCGCGGGAAGGATGAGGCGACCTTTTTCATCAAGGCGTGGCTCATGAGTTCCGAGAAACATCTTTTAACCACCTTCCCCAAGGTCATTGAGCGTGAATTTCCCGCTCAATTCCCCACTTTACACCACTTTCCTCCTTTTTTCACCACTCTGAGCCATTATTTTCCCCGCCTCTCCCCCTTGCCCCCCCCACAGTTTTCAGCGATGAAAAAAGCCCCGACCAGGTGGTCAGGGCTTGGCTTTATCGGGCTACTTATTCTATTTTTTATTCGAAGTTACGGCGATCCCAGCGCTCTTGCATACGGTCCGAAAATGATGTGCGGGATCCCTTTGGGCGGGCAGCGCCCTTGATTGCTCCACTAGCGATAGCTGAAATCGAGCGTACGAGGGTCAATACGCCAGAAAGGGCGAAGAGGAAGCCCAATACGCCGACTGGGGTGTTCTTAGCGACCAACCCCGCGAAGATGACAGCAATTCCGAGGAGTACAAGACCGGCGCCTAGAAATACGCGGGGCTTTGTTGCAGACATTGTTGAACCCGCAAGGGTTGTCTGAAGGCGTGGGTCATCGGCAGCCAGAGATGCTTCCATCTCAGCTAGCAAGCGACGCTCGCGATCGGAAAGTGACATAAACACACTGTAGAACACTTCTAATTTCAGCGCTAGTTGGACTCTTCAGGCTCGATCAAACGCCCCGGACGGACACTTTCTCGGCCAAAACGGGCCTTTGCCTTATCGATAGCGGTATCGGCATCGCGCCACCCCTTCTCGCGAGCCCCAAATTCAAGCTGCACAGGTGATGCTTCAGTGAGATTCCCGAGTGAGACGCCCACCAAGCGAATGCGCGCTCCATCGTTACGAAGGGCCAGATATAACTTCTTCACAATCTCATAGACCTCTTGTGTTCCGTCAATAGCAAGCGGCACAGTTTTTGAACGAGTGATTGATGTGAAATCTGCAAACTTAATTTTGATGCTGATCGTCTTTGCATAGAGATTTCTTTCACGAAGACGCGCAGTTGCTTTCTCGCTCATGCGCAGAAATTCGCGCAATATTTCTTCAGGGCTATCGATATCGCGAGCAAAGGTCTCTTCATTGCCAATGCTTTTCTCGGGTTCATCAGGAATGACGTCGCGGTAATCGCGCCCCCAAGCAAGTTCATAGAGAGATTCACCAGTTGCATCCCCAAGTGCGCGAATCAATGTTGATCGTGGAGTATTAGCGATATCTGCAACTGTGTGGAGCCCAAGGCGATCGAGTGATTCAGCTGTCTTCGGTCCGACTCCCCATATTGCACGTACAGGAAGTGGATGGAGAAATTCAAGGATTCGATCTGATTTGATCTCGAGCATTCCATTTGGTTTGCAATGTTGTGATGCAAGCTTTGCAATGAATTTAGATTGGGCGATTCCAACAGAACAGGTTATTCCCTCATCTTTTTCAACCTGAGCCCTGATCTTCTGTGCAATCTCGCGACCATCGCCAAAAAGTTTCTGTGAGCCTGTGACATCGAGAAATGCTTCATCGAGTGAGATGGGTTCCACCAGCGGCGTATACGAATGGAATATCTGCATCACGCGTTCGGATATTTCTGCATAGCGGTGATGCTCGGGTGCAATAAAGATTGCATGCGGCGCCATTCGCTTTGCTCGCCCCACCGGCATCGCTGCGCGGATTCCAAATTTACGCGCTTCGTAATTTGCAGAGAGAACAACGCCTCGAACGCCAGCGCCTACGACTAGCGCCTTACCTTTATATTGCGGATTATCGAGTTCGGCGACCGATGCGTAGAAGGCATCCATATCCACATGCAGAATTACTGACTCTTCCTCTGCCGTACTCATATCGCCACACTATCTGATTCTCTTTCGGCTGTTTGTGCTCTTTGTGCACGCCATTTTTCGTAGGCGAGGCGGAGATCCCATACAGCAGTTGCCCGTATTGATATTCCACGTTCTCCGGTGCGACGGGTCTGTCCGCGCACAAGCAACAACGATGTCGAATACAAGGTTGATGCATGGTCGACTTGCGCATCAGGAAAGAAAGTTGAATCGCTGCAGCCATATCCATCATCGAGAGTTAAGAAGATAACGCGGCGACCTGAGCGAACTGGCGGTGTCTGCAGGGCAACTTTTACTCCAGCTACAAGAACGGATGATTCAGAACGAAGGGCAAGAAGATCAGATGATTTAACGGCGCCGATTGCATTGAGAAATTCAGAGTAGAAGCTGAGCATATGTTGGGTGACATCCATGCCTAACTTCTCGATTTCGCTACGTACTTTCTCTGCAGAGTTCATAGGTGCAAGGCCACTGCTTTCCAGCGCAGGTGCTGCAAAACCAAATGTCATTTGCGAGCCTGGAAGATGGGCAACAGGTGATTTCTGCAGATCAGTAAAGTGCAGCAAGAGATCTCGTTGGTTTGTGTGAATCGAATCGAAGGCACCGGTGAGAATAAGGTTTTCGATAACAGGAGTCGATGCACCTGATCTGCGATAGAAATCGGCGAGATCTATATATGGCTGACCCAAAACAATGGATGCAATCTCTTTTTCAGATATTCCGGCAACTGTAGATAGTGCAATGCGGATCGCATCTCCATCGAGAGTACGTTCGACGCGATAGTCGGAAGATGATTTATTGATATCAAGAGGTGCAATACCAACACCCATCTGCCGCGCTTCATCGAGCATCAACCGCTTTGGATACATGCCAGGATCGTGTGTCAGTACACCTGCCATAAATGCTGCAGGGTAATGAGTCTTAAGCCATGCAGATTGATAAGTGGGAAGCGCGAATGCTGCAGCATGTGCTTTACAGAAACCAAAGGATGCAAAGGCGCGTAAGACATCCCAGACTTCGGTAACTACCTTTAACTCGTAACCTCGCTCTGTTGCGGCAGGAAAGAACCAATCGCAGACCTCTTGTTGCCCAGCCCTATCCCCCAGCGCACGTCGTTTTTCATCGGCGGCGGCGAGCGATATGCCAGTCATGATGGAGATAATTGAAATTACTTGCTCGTGAAATACAACAACGCCTTCTGTTTCAGATAAGACGGGCAGTAAATCAGGATGAATAATCTGCGCTGGGTTCCAGCCATGTCGCGCATTGAGAAATGGGCGGATCATGTCGCTCTTTACTGGCCCTGGTCTAAAGAGAGAGATATCGATAATTAAATCGCTAAAGGTGCGTGGTTGAAGTTTGCCAACAAGCTCACGTTGTCCGGGGCTTTCGACTTGGAAGATACCCAAGGTGCGCGTTGATTGAATCAGTGAATATGTATCTGCATCATCGAGTGGCACTGCATCGATATCAATCTCTTTCTGATCAACTCGCGATATCTCGTGCACTGCATGAGCGATTGTCGATTGCATGCGCACACCCAAGATATCGAGTTTCAGTAGGCCGATATCTTCGACATCATCTTTATCGAATTCGACCATAGGAAATCCACCAGCGTTAAGTTGAATAGGTGCACGGTCGAGGAAAGCTGCATCAGATAAGACCATTGCGCATGGATGCATCGCAAGATGTCGCGGAAGACCATCAAGGCGTGCAGCAAGTGCAATCGTTGCGCGAGTTAAAGGTGCAGATGTATTGAGCCCTTTAAGTTCAGGAAGTGAGTTAAGCGCTGCATCGATATTGCCTGCGCGAATATGGGGCATCGACTTTGCCAGCAGATCTATCTCCATTGCAGGCATGCCTAGCGCTGCACCTGCATCACGAATCGCATTACGCGCCCGGTAGGTATCGACCATTGCAACAGTTGCACATCGCGAGAGGGCACCCGGCTTGCTCCAATCTTGGGCGCCGTAACGTTTAAAGACCATCTCGTAGATCTCAAGGCGCCGTGCAGATTCGACATCGATATCGATATCAGGAAGTGCGCGGCGAAGTGGAGAACAGAAACGCTCCATCAATAAACCGTGCTGCATCGGATCAACACCTGAAATTCCGAGCAAGTGACAGATCAGTGATCCTGCACCGCTGCCACGTGCTGCTACGCGAATATCGGCAGCTCGCGCCATATCGGTGATATCTGCAACGGTAAGGAAGTAAGACTCGTATCCGAGAGTTGCAACAGTTGCGAGTTCATCATCAAGACGTGCACGGGCCTTAGCGATTGTTGCGCCATCGTTATAGCGCCAATTGATACCTGCTTCAGAGCGAGCACGGAGCAAGGTGCGCATGCCGGCAGGAGAATCTGCGCCAACAACATGGGCTTCTGGTAAATGAATTGCACCTAGACCAATATCGCGTTGCGGTGATAAGACTGCGCGTTCTGCCCATTGCCTGGTTGTCTTTAGCAGTGCACGCGCTGTGCGTTCGCCGGCAGCTTGTGCAATCTCTGCAGCAAGTAGCGACATCTCTTGTGCATCTTTCAGATACGCCTCGGCGTTACGACGTTCGACGTTACGTGGATGCAGCGGCACCAATTGGCGAGCGCTATCGAGGACATCGGCAACTGGTCCATCGGCGCGATCGCGCATACGTACTGCATTGGTAATGACTGCATCAATATCGTTATCGCGAGCAAAGATCAGCGAGCGCGCAGCATGGGCAGTAGAGCGCGGCCCATTGCCTGCAACAAGGTGCGAGACACATTCGATGGCATGGTCTGCGAATAAGTCGCGGGTACGGTTAAAGATTTCAAGTGCTGCATCAAAGCGGTGGGCAGCAATGGCTTGCGATACAGGTGATTCGGGGCCATGAAGTAGATGCAGGTTCGAGGTATAGCTGCTGAATTTTTCGAGGAGTTCGAGAGTCAATATCGGTTTACGATCGTCTACATTCATATGCAGCCCTGTCATCAAACGGACAAGACTGCGCCACCCACCATCGCTATGAGCCAAGAGCGTTAGGCGCGGCAAGGTGCCCGAGGTATCGCCCAGCTGAATAGGCAAGTTGACTCCGAGAATTGGTGCAACGCCATGAGATACACATGCCTTGGTAAAACGGATAGCACCCGCTAGGCCATCGCGATCTGTGAGTGCGAGCGCTGGCATCTCGAATTCAGATGCGCGTGCCACAAGATCGCGTGGTTGCGTTGTTCCGTACTTAAGTGAATATGCACTTGCTGTGCGCAGATGGATAAAACTCACAACGACCTAATGATCCACTGCCCTGTTGTCTCGTCGCGCTCGAGTTCAAATGTTGTTAGCGCCCCAATAGGAGCTGCCTCAACTTTCCATAAGGCGCGTGCTTGATCATCGGGGCGGAAGATTCCATCGCTAATGCGGTTCCACCATCCACCTGCCTCGCACCATCTAGATAGAACTGAGTGGATACGAAAGCGCCTGCCTTTAAATGTGAATTCGATCGGCGTTAAGCCGCCATCGGATATGACCTCGTGAGGCCTTACTACTTCTGCTGCCATTTTTTACTACTTCCCCTGGTGCTTGTGCATAATTCGAACAGATGTTCGAAAAGTAACGGAGACCTCTGACAAGGGCAACTCCCCCTGCAGGTCACGCTCAGCCAGGCTCGATCGAGAAGGGCTTTGAGCGTGTCGAACGGTAAATATAGTTGAAATTTCAACTACTCTTAGGGGGTAAGAATCCGCTTAAACCTTAGGAGAAACAATTGAACGCAGTACTAGTTATCGGGCGCATCCTTTTCGCCCTTCTATTCATCACATCAGGTCTAGCTCACTTCGCAAAGCTTGAAGCGATGACAGGCTATGCAAAGTACAAGAAGCTTCCAGCAGCGAAGTTCGGTGTACTTATCTCAGGTCTCTTCTTCCTACTAGGCGGCGTATACATCGCAGCTGGATTCTGGGTTGACCTTGGCGCGCTTATGCTCGCTGTAACACTCATCCTTGCAGCAATCATCTTCCACAACTTCTGGAAAGAGACTGATGCAACTGCAAAGCAGAACGAGCAGATCGCATTTAACAAGAATCTCTCACTTGCAGGCGCAGCACTTATCCTCTTTGCACTCGTTGCAACAGGTGCGCTTACAGATTTCGGCCCAAGCGTCGGAACTCTTGCATTCTTTAACCTCTAAACAATCCGTACGAAAAGCCCCTCGAGAAATCGGGGGGCTTTTCCATTTCCCTGAGAAGATAAGGCTATGGAAATACTGGGCGCCCTGATTGCAGGTTGTGCAATCGGTGCGGTTCTTGGATTTGTCGGTGCAGGTGGAGCAATGCTCTCTGTGCCGATTCTAATCTACGGCTTTGACTTCGATCCCAACCTTGCTACGACTGCAGCCCTTGCCATCGTTTTTCTCGCAGCTACATCTGGGTTGATTCCCAAGGCACGGAAGAAACAAGTTCTCTATCGTGACGCCTTTGTTATCTGGGCTATCGGATTAGTGACAAACCTAGGCTTCTCATCGATTGTTGAAAGTCTGCCAGATGCCTTCATTACAACTGGCTTTGCTGTCATTCTCATTCTTGCAGGTGTATCGATGCTTCGCCCACCAAAGCTCGATGCACATAAGCGGATGCCGATACCTGTTCTTATTGTGATGTCACTTGTCATCGGATCAATTACCGGACTCTTTGGAATCGGCGGCGGCTTCCTAGCGATCCCTGTTCTAGTTCTCTTCTTCGGTACTCCTCAAAATATCGCTGCAGGTACATCGCTACTCATTATTTCGATTAACTCGCTGACTGCCTTTATCGGCCATAACTCACAATGGGACGATGTGCAGTGGCATATTCCAATATTTATCGGCGGATCTGCAATCGTTGCCGCCCAAATCGCTTCACACTTCTCGCATTACACAAATCCAGAGAAGCTACGAAAAGCCTTTGCTTATCTGCTCTTTCTTATTTCAGCATTTACAGTGCTGCAGACCTGGCTTTAAATACTATTTAAGCTCGCGCACCTTGATGTACTTTGACTGGTGACCTGCAACGAAGAAGAGCGCTACAGGAAATGCAAATGCCACAGGAAGTGATGTCGCTTCTGCAATTCCACCCATCAAGGTAGGACCAGCAAAATATGCAGCGATTGCAATTAATCCAATTCGTGCAAGACCCACAGATGGCGCAACTCCCGGAATTGATGCTGCCGCTAAATTAAATGCAGGGAAGAATGGACCAATTCCGATGCCCGCTGCTGCAAAACCGATACAGACAATGACAAGTCCCCAGATCTGGTGGGAATCTGAGAGCGGAATTCCGATGGCAAGACATCCACCCCATACAGAGCCGCCAATGTAGCCGCCGTACTTAACGGTGTTGACGTGGCCCCATCGTTCAAATGATTTATCACCGAGCAAGCGGCTGGCAATCATTGCAAGTGAGAAAGTTGTTGCAGCTGCAGCGTTAAGGCCTTTGCCAATTCCCATATGGTCCTGAAGAAGTATTCCGCTCCACTCATAGGATCCACCTTCAGGAATCAGAGATGCCATAAGCCCAATGCCGAGCGCCCACAAGACCATCGACTCTTTGCCAAAGAGTGGAACTTTAGATTCTGTAACTTCATCAGGCTCACCAAGATGTCCATCGATATCTGCCGAAAGCAAGAACGGATTCGAAATAAGAAAGGCAATAAGAGTTAAACCAGCAATCAACCACAAATTTGTTCGAGGCGAGACAAGGTTTGCAATCAAGCCACCAATGAGCGTTGCGCTAAATGCTCCCACCGACCAGAGCCCGTGAAAGGTCGACATCCAACGACCATTGGTGTGTTTTTCAATTTCAACAGCCTGTGCATTAATGGCAATATCCATAAATGCAACGTTGAAGCCAGTAATAAACATTCCAATCAATAGAACTGTCACGCTATTTGCCGCGCCCATGATTGCAACACCGACTGGCAATAGAAATCCCGAAATCTGAATAACTAACTTCGACGAGTGCATATGAACAACGCGACCAGAGATCTGAGCCCCTGGAATCGCACCCAGCGTGCTTCCAAGCAACACGAGTCCAAACTGACCATCGCTTAATCCCAGAGAATCCTTAATCTCTGGGATACGTGGAACCCAAGCAAGGCCTGCAAAGCCAAGGAGGAAGAAGGCTGCCCACAAGGAGTTACGTGCACGAATTCCACGTTGATAAATACTCAGTGAGGCCGAAGACATTTGGCGACGATATCTCATAAAGTTCGCATATGGATGGAATTCTCGAGAAGGCTGCAGTTAAAAGATTTCAGGAAGCAGCCACAAAGCTCGGTGTTAAAGGTCAGGTAAATATTCTCTCTGAAACAGCACGTACCGCTGTCGATGCGGCCAATGGCCTTGGAATCGAAGTTGGCCAAATTGCATCATCACTGATCTTCAAACTTCCATCCGGTAATCCATTACTGATAATCACAAGTGGTCGCCATCGCGTAGATACCGATCTCGTTGCAAAGAATTTAGGAATTACAGAACTTGGCCGCGCAGATGCCAATTATGTAAAAGAAGTCTCTGGTTATTCCGTTGGTGGCGTCTCCCCCATCGGCTGGACCTCACAACCTGAAGTAACGCTTATCGATCAGGCACTCAATGACTATCCCGTCGTATGGGCAGCATCAGGACATCCTCACGCTGTCTACCCAACATCTTTTGATGAACTCATTGGGTGCACTGGTGCCTCACCAATGGTCGTTGGCGATTAAGACTTAGTTAATGTAAATCTCGACTCGTCGGTTCTTCGCTAGATCTGCCTTTGAACTTCCAGAAGATACTGGCTTAGAAGCTGCATACCAACCTGTCTTAATCTTTTGATCAGGAAGGAATGATTGAATTACTCTCGCGACGGCTTTGGCTCGATTCTGTGAAAGCAATAAATTGTTGGTTCCGCCCTTACTATCGGTGTGCCCGTAACTCAACAGTGTTGATGGGTCAGAGTCAGCAATAACCGAAGCCAACTCCTTTAGAACTTTCCTCGAGGCATCGTTGATGAAGTATGTGCCTGTTGCGAAGTAGATGGTGCCGATCTTCTTCATCGCCTTAGAAGGTTGAACATTGGCAACAGGGGGTTCTTTCTCAACTACTGGCAAAGCTGGCTCCGGAGTGACTTCCTTTGCTTTGGTGATGTACAGAATTGATATGCCATCCGCTTCAAGTGAGGCTATGAAGTCGCTAGAGGCTTTCACTTTCTGGGCTTCACGAGCACTAATTGCTTTTTCTAGTGCTTTCTTCCAGGTAGCAGCACTTGTTGCACTGCCTTCGATTCTGTTGAGGTAGGCGTTATCGCGAGCCTTGTAATAGTCGTAATTGGCTTGTGAAATCTGCTTAACTTTCGCAGACTCTAAGAGTTTGATTGAATCGTTGTCAATCGAAGATTGTGTTGAAGTGATTCCCTCTTGAGAGATCGCCACTTCACAGCTCAGCGTTGAGTTCTCATAAGCCTCACTCTTGCTGAATTGAGCGAGTTGAGAAATGGCGGTACTTGAATCAACTACCAAGCCATTAGAAAGCAAGCGAATGGCTTGGGAAGTGGCCGTAAGGCTCTCCTCAGAGCGAGCGTTACGGGTGAACCTATATTCGCCCGAGTTACAAGTGATGAAGGAATCGCTACGAGAGATTCTTGGTCGCGCAATCATCTTGATTGATGAGGGCTGCACCTTGATGACATCAGGAGAGGATGAAATTGAAGCTTCCCATTGAGCATAGAGAGTGAAGTCCCCCGGTATCGAATATGAGTAAGGGAAAGAAACCTGATTGGTTGCAGTGGCAGTTTCAAACCAACCCCTGAAATTGTAACCCCCTCTGGTTGGTGCGCTAGGTGCCGTGACAGATTCATTTGTGAAATACGAGGCACTCGAGATGGATGAGCCACCCTGACTGTTGAAAGAAACCGTAAACCGATCTCTCGGAGTAATGACCGAGCTTGCCGTCGATGAATCAGAAGTTCCAAAGTTTGTAATTGCGACTACCGTAAATGTTTCTGGACTCCCTGTAGTTAAACCGGAAATTGTAATTGGGGATGTCGGTGAAGTCCCGGTCCTGCCATGTGGATACGAAGTAACTCGATAACTTGTTATTGGCGAACCGCCATCACTTGCCGGAGGTGAGAATGGAACGCTTACCGTCGTTGAATCAACAATTGTTGGGGTTCCGATTGTTGGAGTTCCCGGCCTGCCCACCGGTGCTTGATAGATCGGTGGTTCAACTGAGTAATAATTTAGAACCGTCTTATAGTTGATTCCAACATGCCCACTTAGTCCGGTGAGAACTACATAAAAAGTATTCCATCCAGGAACTAGTAGGTTTTGAACGTTTTGATTAGTTCCAAATTTATGAGATGCAAAAGTTGAGTTTCCGGTATGCGGTGAAAAAAGCTGATTGGCACTCGTGAGCCCATTTAGGAAAAACTGTCCAACATCATCGACATTCATTTCATATGTAACAGTTGCGGTTTCAAAGTCGGAAGCGACAAAAAATCTATGTCGAAATATAAAGTTACGGTTTAAGCAGGCGGCGTCATCAGTCCTTGGACAGCCGCTCAACCACGCGTTTGTCCCAGCAACAACTGTCCACGGATGAGAATTGGTTAAATATGCAGGAACCCAGGTGGTTCCAGTATCAGACGAAACATCCGCTTCTTGGGAGTAACCTCCGAAGGGATGGGTTGCATCGGTCTGTCCCCCAAGCAGGGTGAGTGACTGCTGAGTCGCTGCCGCTGATGTTGTTGGATGAGCAATAATCGGAAAAGCCGTCACAAAAACTACAGCGCAGAGCAAGGATGCGATCCGGTTCTTCATGAATACTCCATTGGTCAATATCGTGGTCGACAATGAATAAAAGAATACTATTCTTTTATAGGGATAGCGCTCTTTTATTAAAATGCCCTTCTCGATTTCCTGCCCCCTCACCTAGAATCTAGGTATGCCTCGAAGCGCTAAAAAGCCAGCAGCTCCAGAATTTGGGCGTAAGGCTGCCTACGTGGCCAGAAATCGAGCCGCCCTCTTGAAGTCCACACAGGAAGTTCTGGGCATCAAGGGCCAGGCAGTAACGATTGAAGATATCGCCGAACATGCCGAGATCGCGGTCAGCACCATCTATAAACATTTCAAAGATAAAGATGCCCTTGTTGAGGCGACGATTCTCTGGGGATTTAAAAATTGGGAAGAGTGGGCGCTCAATCAGGTCGCAGATATATCGGATCCCCTAGAGCAACTCGTGATGCCGATGCGCCTCTTTGTGAGAGTAAACGAGACTCATCCTCACCATGCTCATTCGGTTGTCAACTTCTTCAACATCACAAAGAACATCGCTCCTGAGGTGCGAATGAATCTGCAAAATCACCTTTTGCTGCTCAACAAAATGAAGGTTCTTGATATTGAAAACCCTGCAGCTGCTGCAAATAATATCTCTGCAATCATGCTATTTACTTTAATGGATCAAACTACAAATCCGAAGGCGACTATCGCCGATGCAGATAAGGCAATCAGATCAGCCTTGAGCATGATTGGTATTAGTGATGCCAAGGCAAAGAAACTGACGGAAACTAAAATTACGGGCCTTATCGTTTAAAGAAGTTCAGCTAACAACTTTTCAACGCGTACTTTGATTTCATCGCGAATAACGCGCACCGATTCAAGGCCTTGTCCTGCAGGATCATCAAGAACCCAATCTTCATATCGCTTACCTGGGTAGAACGGGCAGACATCGCCGCAGCCCATGGTGATAACGGCATCTGATTCTTGCACTGCCTCAGTTGTTAGAACCTTTGGAGTGTTATTTGCAATATCGATACCAACTTCAGCCATCGCTTCAACTGCGATTGGGTTAATGGAATCTTTAGGTGCAGATCCTGCAGAGAGAACTTCTACGCGACCGGCACCGAGCTCGCGCATAAATCCTGCTGCCATCTGAGAGCGACCAGCATTGTGAACACAGACAAAGAGAACTGTTGGCTTACTCATTTACTTTCCTGACTTTGACTTAGCGGTGAGGGCTTTAAATCCAAGATAACCAAGTACTCCGCCTGCGATTTCAGCAAGTACGAATAGTGGAGCCGAGCTTGGGGCTATTCCTGAGAAAGTATCTGAGAGCATGCGACCAAATACTGCGGCAGGGTTAGCAAATGATGTTGAGGAAGTGAAGAAGTACGCCGCACCAATCCAGGCTGCCACTAAGCGAGCAATCTTCTTATCTTGCTTCTGCTTGAGAGCTAAGAGAATGATCAGGATTAACCCGGCAGTCGCGACTACTTCGCCGAGAAGAAGGTTGACTCCCGTGCGCTCTTTCTGCGAGATGTAGATTGCTGAGAAATCAAACATCAGGTTTGCAACAATTGCGCCGACTGCTGCACCAGCTAATTGGGCTACAACATATAAGGCAAATAACTTTGGCTTAATCTTCTTTGTGAAGAGCTCAACGCCTGTGACAATTGGGTTGAAGTGAGCGCCGCTGATTGGACCCAACAAGGTAATAATGATGTAGAGAACGAAGACCGTTGCAATTGTGTTGATAAGCAATTGGATTCCGATATCGCTGCTGAGCGATGTGGCCATGGCGCCTGATCCAACAACCGTGGCAATTAGGGTGGCAGTTCCTAGAAATTCACTCGCTAACTTTCTGCGCAACATGATGCTGGGTATCCTTTGCCTATGAGCGACGTGACCAACAATGAGAAAGTCACAGTCGCTTACTTCTTCTCTATTGGTCGCAAGAGTATTGCCTTCGCATTCTGGAGTATGGCTATCGACAGAGTTCGTAGCCGAAAGTTCACCGGAATTTCATTTTCAAAGCTATTGGGTACCGGAACTGGCGAGACATTTACGCCGAGCGATGCCGATCTGACTCGCTGGGGAATGGTCGTGGTTATCGACAAGGCTCGTCTTGAAGAGTTCGACCGCTCGGCCATTGTTGCTCGTTGGCGCAAACGCTCGACACGTGAATTCCGTGCAGTGTTAAAACCTCTTTCATCCCATGGCTTATGGGCGAAGCAGAACCCTTTTGATTTTGTTTCAGAACAGAGTGATCCGAATTCAAAGATTGCTGCAATCACCCGAGCGCGCATCAAATGGAATAAGAATCCGATCTTCTGGAAATCAACACCACCAGTAGTTATAGATTTGCATCAATCCCCCGGGTTGATTACTGCCATTGGTATTGGTGAAGCACCTATCGGCCTGCAGGGAACATTCTCTTTATGGGAATCTGCATCTGCGCTACGAGACTTTGCATACAAGGGTGAAGCACACAAAGTTGCAATCAAACAGACCCAGAAAATCGGCTGGTATAGCGAAGAATTATTCTCCCGCTTTGAAGTACTCGAGCTTCGTGGTGAGATTTCTGCGAAAACCCTTCTGTAGGGCAGACTTACGCCATGTCGATTCGCCACTACAACCCGCGTCGCAAGCGCCGTGGTGGAATCACGCCTAAGGCCAGAAACTTTCTCTACGCCTCCGTCATCTTCACAATCTTGCTGCAGATTTCATATCCGCTGATTGAGGGTGAAGCCCTTCGCGTTGTCACCATCGCAACAATTTATGCAGGCGCTTTTGCAATGGTTTTACATGGGCATTTGTCTTACGGATTGAAATATTCTTCTCGTTATCTGCCAATCGCTTTTCTCTTTGGATTAGGAATCGAAGCGCTTGGTCTGCACATGGGTTGGCCCTTTGGTGTTTATGAGTATTCCCCAACACTGGGTCCTGATCTCTTTGGCGTTCCACTAGTTGTCCCATTTGCTTGGGTGATGATGATTCATCCTGCACTCACCGCAGCAAGACGTGTCTCAAATAGTTGGGTATGGCTTTATGGCGGGGCAATCATGGCGGCATGGGATTTATTCCTTGATCCGCTAATGGTCGGAGCAGGTCGTTGGACCTGGGAAGTAAATGGTTCACATGTTCCATTTACTCCAGAAATTCCTCTCTCTAATTTATTTGGGTGGTTACTTGCAGGAATCACAATTGTCGCGATGATGCATTTAGTTCTCCCACGTGAACGACGTAAAGAGACCGCATCTCTGGCGGCCGTTGACGCACTTTTGGTCTGGACACTTTTCTCAGGCATAGTTGGGAATCTCTTCTTCTTCGATCGCCCAGGTCTTGCTGTCTTCGGCGGATTTATTCTTGGCGCCCTCCTTACTCCTTACTTCTTCTCTAGCTGGCTCGGCAATAAAGACTCATAAAGATGGAGTTAGCGCTTTTCGGATTTTTCTATCTTCTATTGATGATCTCGATAATCAATTACTTCACAATTCGAACACCTGGTGATTCACGCGAAATCTCCGAATCAATTTCAGTCTTGTTGCCTGTTCGAAATGAAGAGAAGAATGTCGCCCAATGTATAGAGGCGCTCAAGACTCAAATCTCAATCCCCCAAGTGCGATTTATTGTCATTAATGATCAATCTACGGACAAGACTGCAGAAATTTTGGCCTCAGCGATAGCTGGCGATAGCCGTTTTACAGTTCTCAATACCGCTGGTCCTCGTCCGGGGTGGCTTGGAAAAGTCTCAGCTCTGCAAACCGGTTATCTTGAATCCAGTTCAGATTTTCTCGTCACTTTAGATGCAGATGTAACCCTCAAATCCAACGCAATAGCTTCTGCAATCAACCAGTTGAAAGATACAGGCTTGGATTTTCTATCACCTTACCCTCAACAAATTGCTCAGAGTTTTTCTGAGAAATTGATTCAACCTCTTCTTCATTGGTCATGGATGACAACTGTGATACTTCGGCTTGCGGAGAAGATGCCACATGCATCTACAGCAGTTGCAAATGGGCAGTTCTTTGTCGCAAGGAAGTTAGCTCTTGATGAAGTCTCAGGCTTTGCTTCAGTGCAAAACAAGATACTTGATGATATTGAAATTGCTAGAACGCTCATTGCTACAGGATTTCGTGGGGCGGTAGTTGAAGGTTCCGAATTGGCCCAGACTCGCATGTATGAAAACTTTGGCGAAATTAGGGACGGATACGGAAAATCCCTCCACAAAGCATTCGGTGGAGCTTTTGGTTCACTGGTCGCAGTTATATTCATTTTTCTGACCGGAGTTCTTCCGGTCATCTTTATCGCTCTAGGTTCACCCATAGGCTGGCTTCTCTATTCATCAATTGTCTTTACTCGATTGCTAAGTGACTCTCGTTCCAAATCTGATTCGTTCTACGCTCTTTTGCATCCAGTCTCATCATTGATTCTGATTTATCTGATCGCTTATTCATGGAAGAATCGTGGAAAGATCCAATGGAAAGGTCGCACTGTATGACCGGCCATGTGGGAAAAGTTAAGAACCCCGAGAACATTGCTGTAGTTGGTGCAGGAATCGGCGGACTCTGTACGGCAGCTCGCCTTGCAAAGGCTGGACATAAAGTCACAATCTTCGAAAGTTCTGATCGCACCGGTGGAAAGTGCAGAACTGAATGGATTGGCCGTTATGCATTTGATACTGGACCATCACTGCTCACTCTTCCTGCCGTCTACCGTGATTTCTTTCAGCGCACAGGTGATGTGATGGGTCGCGTACTAGAGATTGAAGAAGTCAATCCATCTTTCGATTACCGATTCCACGACGGAAAGAGCGTTAAGTTCTCGAACCTCTCGCGCAAAAAAACTCTTGCTGCAATTGAGGAATCGTTGGGTAAAGATGCATCTGATGAATGGGATCGCGTCATGTTGCAGGCCGAGGCGATGTGGGATGTTTCGCGAGAGCCATTTATTGAATCCGAACTGAAGTCACCAGCATCACTCTTAAAGCGTCCACGCTTGATTCGTGACCTAAAGACTATTGCGCCTTGGAAATCACTTCGCGCCATTGGCATTAAGAGCCCCTACCTTGCAAAGATTATGGATCGTTATGCAACCTATAGCGGATCTGATCCGCGCTCTGCACCTGCAGTTCTTTCAACGATCGCATTTGTAGAAGAGGCTTTCGGTGCATGGCATATCAAGGGTGGAATCGGAACCCTTGCGGAGAAGATCACTGAACGCTGCGAGAAGTTAGGTGTAGTAATTCGCCTCAATACTCGGGTGGATGAGATAACAACCAAAAACGGAAAAGTCACTGGAATTCACGTTGCAGGTCATTACGAGAACTTCGATCGAGTTGTTGCAAATGCCGATGCTGGACTTGTCTATAACAAGTTACTCGCACCAACGAATACAGTTGTAAAGGTCCGTAAACAGCTCGCTAAATCGGAACCTTCGCTTGCTGGCTTCTCGCTCCTACTCGGCCTTAAGCCAAGTAGTGCAGAACCAATCGCTCACCACACCATCCTCTTTCCAGAAAATTACGATCTTGAATTCGAGGCAATTTTTAGTAGCAAGACTCCGGTTGAGAAGCCAACGATATATATCTGCGCACCACGTGATCCACTGATGGTGAAAGATCGCAACCATGAAGCGTGGTTTGTTCTTGTTAATGCACCGCGCCATAGCACTGCCGGCGATGGGTTTAATTGGGGCGATAAAGATTTCAACTATCGATATGCGCAAGAGATCATTTCGCAGATTGAATCGGCGGGAATTCCAATCCGTGAACGTCTTGAAGTACTTGAGATTCGCACTCCCCTGGATTTACAAGAGTCAGTCAACGCACCTGGTGGTTCTATCTATGGTTCATCGAGCAATGGCGCACGTTCGGCATTTGCCCGCGCAAAGAATCGTTCGCCGATAAAGGGTCTCTATCTTGTTGGAGGTTCGGCACACCCTGGTGGTGGATTGCCTCTCGTTGGTTTGAGCGCTGAGATTGTCGCTAACGCAATATTAGAAAAGTAACGCGCATAACGCGAAGGAAGCTATAGATAAGCGCTCCGAAAAAAGCGTAGGAAATCACTTCTAGCCCAGGCAGCTCAAAGATAAAGATAAGCAACGCAATCGCCATAAAACTTGCACGCACTGGACGTTCTGTTGGGGTAACAACACCAATTTCATGATGACCAAGAGATGCCAGACGTGCGCGTGCATATTCCTGTGTCGATGCAATAGTCCACATAGAAATCGCTATCCAGGCAGGAATCCCAATCTTCCATCCCATATAGAGCCAGAACGCTTCAGATATTCGATCGGCAAGTGAATCAAGGAGCGAGCCCCAATTGCTCTCGCGCTGCTGCACTATTGCAACGCTGCCATCAATGCCGTCGAAGATAAGTGAAGTGAGTAGAAGTAGCAGCGCAATCTCTGCATAATCTGAGAAAGCCATTGCCACAGCAGTTAATAACCCCAAGAGCGTTAAGAAGTTGGGAGAAATACGTAGCGCACTACAGATTCGCGCCATCTGATATGAAATCGATAACCACCAAGCGACCGCGCCTTTAATTTCTGCTCCACCATGCAGTGCGCTCCAACGCGATTCAAATTCGTCTTGAGTTAAAACATTCATCGCACATCCTTGATTTGAGAGTAAATCTCTCGAGTCGCAGATGAGGTATTCATTGTGTAGAAGTGAAGACCGGGTGCTCCCGCATCAAGTAACTCTTGGCAGAGCTTCGTTGCGATCTCGACTCCAACTTTGCGAACATCATCCGGGTTATCTTCAACCTTCGAGAAGGCTTCAGAGATATGCGCTGGAATCGGAGTTCCACTGAGCTCTGCCATGCGATTGAGTTGCTTTACATTTGTGACAGGCAGAATTCCAGGAATGATGGGTAGCGCAGAACCTTTTGCTTCCAACTTATCTACAAGCATCTTCCACTTATCGAATTCAAAGAAGAATTGAGTTGTTGCAAATGTTGCACCGCGTCGCTCTTTCTCAATCAGAACATTGACATCTTTATCAATGTCACCATTGGAAGCCGGGTGTCCGTCAGGAAAAGCTGCAACACCAATTGTGAATCCACCGAATTCCGCTGCAAGTGTTACCAGTTCATCTGCATGGTTGAAACCGCCCGCAGTTGGACTCCATGGTGCACGTGGACCACCGGTGGGATCTCCGCGAAGTGCGAGGATGCTTTTAATTCCTGCATCGCGATACTTTCCTAGAATGTCTACTAATTCTTCGCGGGTAGAACCCACGCATGTTAAGTGTGCGACGGTTGGAATGTGTGTTCGCGCTGTAATTTCTGATGTAATTCGAATTGTGCGGTCGCGAGTAGAGCCACCTGCTCCATAGGTCACGGAGATGAAATCGGGTGCGATCGATTCCAGTTGTGACATCGCTTGCCAGAGACGTTCTTCGCCTTCGGGGTCTTTTGGCGGGAAGAATTCAAAGGAGTACGTCACTTTCGAATTATCGCCAGACTTCGCGCTGCGTATCTCCACTGCCTCAGGGTACCGTTGCGCCGTGGATAAAGAGGTCATGGAGAGCGCATCTGCCGTTCGCGATGCTGTTAAAGATGAACTTACTCAATATCTCGCCGAGCAACGCGACTATCTGACCAGTATCGCATCTGAGTTAACTCCGGTCTGTGATGCTCTTGAAGATTATCTCCTTGAAGGTGGAAAGCGTTTGCGACCACTGTTCGCCTATGCCGGATTCTTGAGTGCTGGCGGCGTTCCAGAACGTAATGAAATCCGAGCAATGGCCAGCCTTGAACTGCTGCAAGCATGTGCACTTATTCATGACGATCTGATGGATGGCTCAGATACGCGTCGAGGCAAACCTGCAATTCACCGCCACTTCGAGAATTTACATCGCCAAAATTCAATGGCGGGGCTTGCAACTCAATTTGGCGAAGCAGCAGCGGTTCTTCTCGGAGATTTAGCGCTTGTCTGGTCTGATCACATGCTCCATAACTCTGGAATTGCTGATCTCAATCTCAAAGCTGTCTTGAGAATTCATGATGAAATGCGCATTGAATTGATGGCAGGGCAGTACCTCGATGTTCGAGAAGCTGGCGAGAAAGAACATAGCGTTGAAAGATCGCTTCGCATCGCTCGTTACAAATCTGGAAAATACACGATCGAACGCCCTCTGCATCTTGGCGCAGTTATGGCCCGACCAGAAGCTGGCGAACATTCAGAGCTTCTTAATTTGCTCTCCGCTTATGGACTTCCACTCGGTGAAGCATTTCAGTTACGTGATGATCTTCTTGGAATATTTGGCGACCCTAGCGTTACAGGAAAGCCAGCAGGAGACGATCTTCGCGAAGGTAAGCGAACAGTATTGATGGCGATGACGATGGATGCAGCATCAGATTCTGCTCGCGCAGAACTCGTTGCCCATCTTGGCAAGCCTGATCTGACCCCTGAGAAGATTGAATCTCTACGTACTTTGATCAAGGAGACAGGCGCAGTTGATGAAGTTGAGAAACTCATTGATCGCCTGGCACAGGAATCATCTGATGCAGCTAACTCTGCTGCGATTGATTCACAAGCACGTCCATTTCTCTTGGCACTCGCCGAGACCGCAATCCGTAGGAGTCATTAATGACAAAACGCGTTAAAGGACCAACCGATCACGTCGTAGTTGTAGGTGCAGGACTTGGTGGGCTCAGTGCTGCACTGCGTCTTGCAGGTGCTGGACGCAAAGTAACTGTTGTTGAACGTGAAGCGGTTCCGGGTGGACGAAACGGTTTACTCAATAAAGATGGATACTCATTTGATACTGGTCCAACGGTTTTAACGATGCCATCGCTTATTCAAGATGCGTTTAGTTGTGTGGGTGAAGATCTGAAAGATTGGCTCGAGCTCATGCCGCTCTCACCTCTCTATCGCGCCTTCTATGCAGATGGTTCTCAGATTGATGTCCATGCAAACACCGCTCAGATGGAAGAAGAGATTCGCACCAAAGTCTCTGCTGAAGAAGCTCTAGGATATAGAAAGTATGTAGATTTCGTAACAAAGCTTTATAAGTATGAGATGAACGACTTCATTGATAAGAACATTGATTCACCACTTAATTTGTTGACTCCCAACCTTGCAAAGTTAATTGCTATCGGCGGCTTTAGACATCTACAGCCAAAGGTCAATCAATATCTGAAGGATCCTCGCTTACAGAAGGTTTACTCATTCCAGGCGATGTATGCAGGAGTTAGCCCACAGCAAGCGTTGGCAATCTACGCAGTTATTGCATATATGGACTCAGTCAATGGCGTCTTCTTCCCGAAGGGCGGAATGCATGCAGTTCCACGCGCACTTGCGGCAGCTGCAACTAAGTATGGCGTTGAATTTAAATACAACACAACCGTTACCGGTTTAGATAAGCAGAATGGTCGCGTTAAGGCTGTTCTGACAAATGCCGGAGAACGTATTGAGTGTGACGTTGTTGTCATGAACCCAGATTTGCCAGTCGTTTGGCGAGATCTGCTGGGTAAGACACCACTTAATATCAAGCGCCTTAATTACTCACCATCATGTGCAACTCTTCTGATTGGTTCGTCAAAGAAATACGACCACATTGCACATCACAATATTCACTTCGGTGAATCGTGGGACGGCGTATTTGATGAACTCATCAATAAGAAGCAGTTGATGTCAGATCCATCAGTGTTGGTAACTGTGCCAACTCATGACGATCCATCTCTGGCGCCTGCTGGAAAGCAGTCGTATTACGTCTTGTATCCAACTCCTAACCTTGATGCAGATATCGATTGGAAGAAACAAGCTGGGCCATATCGCGATCAAATGATTAAGACTCTAGAAGATCGTGGCTACACAGGTTTCGGCGATGCAATTGAAACCGAAGTAATGACGACTCCACTTGATTGGCAGGCACAAGGCATGGAGCGCGGCGCACCATTTGCAAGTGCTCATACCTTCTTCCAGACAGGTCCATTTAGACCACGCAATATGGCGGCAGGTTTTGAAAATGTTGTCTTTGCAGGTTCTGGAACACAACCTGGTGTTGGCGTTCCGATGGTTCTAATCTCAGGTCGACTAGCAGCAGAGCGCATTGTGGGTCCGGTTAAGTAAATGGACCAAGCGTTACAAGAGTCGTATCAAGAGTGCAAGAGACTTAACTCTCTGCATGGCAAGACTTATTACCTTGCGACACTTCTACTTCCAAAGAGCAAACGACCTTACGTCCACGCTCTCTATGGATTTGCTCGCTATGCCGATGAGATTGTTGATGATCTTGCCTCCACGTTATCCCCACAAGAGAAGGCGGACGCTCTTCGCGGTTGGTCTAGCGGTGTTCTAGAGGATCTCAAGAAAGGTACAAGTACCGACCATATTGGTCGCGCACTTGTCGATACAGCTCGCAAATTTGATATCCCCCATCAACACTTTGTAGATTTCTTACATTCGATGGAGATGGATTTAACAATTACTGAGTATCAGAGCTATGAAGCTCTTCTCGAATACGTATATGGATCCGCCGCAGTTATTGGACTTGAGATGGTTCCAGTCTTGGGTTACTCAGATCAACGTGCTTTTGAGGCGGCGAAGAAGCTCGGAATTGCATTTCAGTTGGCCAATTTCATTCGCGACGTAAGCGAAGATCTTGACCGAGGACGTGTTTATCTACCGCTCGATGAGCTCGCTCGTTTTGGAGTCGATCGTGCGATGCTAGAGCGCAGAGTATTAACTCCTGAAATTGTTGAGGCTCTGAAGTTCCAAATAGTTCGCGTTCGCTTACTGCAAGCAGAGGCCGATGCGGGTATCGCTTATCTTGATAAAACTTCACGTCCTTGTATCCGAGCAGCTAGCGAGCTCTACTGTGGAATCGTTGATGAAGTCGAAGCGATTGGGTATGACATATTCAATAAGCGAGCAAAGACATCTACTGCACGACGTGCTCGTGTGGCAGGTGCGGCGTATCTGCAAGCAATAGCGGCGCGCATTCGCTAAAGTAGTAATAACGGGAGCCAAGGTGGCTGAGAGGACTTCATAGAAGTCGACCGTCTGACTGGTCCGGTAATGCGGATCTAGAAATCGAGGTTCAGATATGTTCTCCACATTTTTCACCGCATGGAGTTATGAAGTTTCCTATCTTGAGTTTGTTGCATCAATCGCATCCTTTATAGGTGTCGCACTCGGCATCACCGGCAAGAGAATTACCTGGCCATGGTGGGCGCTAAGCAGTGCGCTGTATGGAATTTTCTTCCTGCAATTTGATCTCTATGCAAGTGCAGCTCTTCAAATTATCTTCATCATCGCCGCAATTCTTGGATGGTATGGATGGGAACCAACAGGTGCAAAGCCAGGCCCTGTTACAAATAAATATCGGATTGCAATTATTGCTTCTATTCTCGTTGCAACCCTCGCACTTGCTCCAGTGTTGAAATCAATCGGAGCAGCCTCAACATATGTGGATGCAATTCTATTCTTCGGAAGTTTCGCAGCTCAGATGTTGATGGTCTACGAAAAGTATGAGAGCTGGCCTCTGTGGTTGGTAGTTGATGCCGGATATGTTGCACTGTATGCATCTCAAGGGCTTCTCTTTACAACCCTGCTCTATGTAGTCTTTACAGTGCTTGCAGCACTTGGATGGAGTAAATGGTATGCAGCTCACCGCAGCGCTATTAGATCTCTGTAAAGGTAACCCTAAATCAGTTATTGCAATTGATGGACCAGCTGGTGCTGGGAAGACAACGTTGGCAAATAATCTTGCATTAGCGCTATCTCAAGATATTTCCGCACAAGTTATCCATATGGATGACTTGTATGACGGTTGGCAGAATGCGCTAAGTCCACAGCTTTCAGAGACTCTCGAATTTATCGTTGCATCCCATAAGTCAGGCAAGAATGTAAAATTCTCAAAGTACGACTGGAACCAATCTGCCTTTCAAGAGGTGCAAGAGATTCCCTCAGCTGATCTCATAATTCTTGAAGGAGTCGGCAGCGGTCAAATCGCAATTCGAGATGAGTTAGCAGCTCTGATCTGGATTGATATCGAAGAATCTCTAGGGTTAGAACGAGTTATTTCACGAGATGGGCAATCAATAAAAGCTCAGATGCAGATGTGGCTTGCACTACAGGAGCAACACTTTGCCCGCGAAGGTACTCAGAAGGCAGCCGATTTCATACTGACTACATAGAATTCGCGATATGTCTGACCTGACCGGCGAGCTTATAGATGGGCGATATCAGCTCATCCGCCAGATGGCCAACGGCGGAATGGCGAGCATTTACGAAGCCATTGATACTCGCCTTGATCGAAAAGTTGCGGTCAAAATCATGCACGCGCACCTTGCTCAAGATGAACAATTTGTAGAGAGATTTATTCGAGAGGCGAAAGCTGCAGCTGCCTTATCGCACCCCAACATCGTTGCGGTGCAAGATCAAGGATGGAATCAGAGCGGTACTCCAGCAATCTTCCTTGTGATGGAGATGATTGAAGGACATACTCTTCGCGACTATCTCAATGAACAAGGAAAACTTTCTATCAACGATGGCGTGAAATTTCTTCTGCCAGTCTTAAGCGCACTAGGAGCTGCTCATAAGCTCGGAATTGTTCACCGTGATATCAAGCCTGAAAATATCTTGATCTCTAAAGAAGGTCGCGTAAAGATTGCTGACTTTGGTCTAGCTAAAGGACCGCTTCTTGGTTCAACAATGACAGCCGAATCTAGCGTCATCCTTGGAAGCGTCTCATACCTCTCCCCCGAACAAGTTCAAAGAGGAATTGCGGATTCGCGCAGCGATGTTTACTCAATCGGCATTACAGCCTTTGAAATCTTTACCGGCAAGAAACCTTTCGAGGGCGCCGAACCGATTCAGATTGCATTTATGCATGTGAATAATCGTGTTCCTCGTATCAGCGAGTTTGTCGAAGGCGTACCGGAAGCACTTGATGAATTGATTTATCGAGCAACCAGTGCAGACCCCGATCAAAGACCACGTGATGCAGCAATCTTTCACCAAGAGTTGCAATCACTGAATCCACAAAAGAAGCAATTGAGCCTTGAACTTGATATTCCAATTGCCCCAATGCGACCAAAGAAAGCACCTAAAAACTTGAGAAAAAAGATTAAAGAACTCACAGCGTCGATTCCTGTTCCAAAAGAGAAAGAGAGCACTGCTCAAGTTGCCAAACGCAAGAAGGCAAGCAAGCGTGTACGTCGAAATCGATGGATTGCACTTGCACTTGCAATATCTGTAGGTGTCTTCGGTTGGTATGCATTGATCGGGCCAGGTTCTCGCGTTGTTGTTCCTTCGACTGTTGGAGCAACGCAAGCTGAGGCAAAATCAGTTCTCGATCCTCTCGGCCTTACCTTTGTTGTGCAGGAGAAGCGATATAGCGAGGATATTCCTGAGGGTTATGTCATTGAATCGAGCCCGGCAGCTGGAAAGCGCGTTGAACAAGGTGGCAATATCAATCTCATTATTTCCAAGGGGCCTGAGCGTTATCTGATTCCGCAATTAGCCGGACTTAAGCCTGCTGCTGCAAAAACTCTTATCGGAAAGTTCCCCATCGCTGTGCAACCGATTATCGAAGAATTCAGCGCTGAAATTCCAAAGGGCTATGTAATTGGCTCAAATCCAGCTGCTGGAGAAAAGGTCAAGAGAAATTCAAAGTTGATCATCATTGTCTCAAAAGGAATTGAACAAGTAGCTCTTGCTTCCTATGTAGGAAAGAGTTCAGAGCAAGCTCTCAATGAACTTACCGAGGCAGGCTTTGACGTGAAAACGAAATATGACTTTAGCGAGACGAGACTTTTGGGTGAAGTAATTTCTCAGAGCCCTGAAGGTGGTAAAGATGCAGATCTAGGTTCAAAGGTCGAGTTAATAGTTTCTAAGGGATCTCAATTTGCATATATTCCAAATATCTTCTCGATTGAAGAGGCAAAGGCAGTTCAGACTCTGAAAGATCTAGGACTCAAGGTCACTGTAAAGAAGATTGGTAAGAAGGCGGTAAAGAAGGTAACTGCAGTTTCACCGAAGGTTGGCAGCAAGGTTAAACGTGGCAGCACCGTGACCATCACAGTAGGGTAAGCCAATGAAGAAACCACGTATCGGTGCCCATACTCCAACTTCTGGTGGAATGGCCAAGCGTTCGATTGCATATGCCGAACTCACCGGTGCCGAAGCGATTCAGGTCTTTACCTCTAACCCACGTGGTTGGGCGATGCCAGAGACAAACCATGAAGCAGATGCAATCTTCCGCGAGAAAGCTGCCGCACTTGATCTTGAAACTTATGTACACGCACCGTTTCTTATCAATTTAGGATCACCTACTGAAGGCACATATAAGAACTCACTTGCTTCAACAGAGTATTCACTCAAGCGCGGAAAAGAGATTGGTGCACTTGGCGTTGTCGTACATACCGGTTCTGCGGTAAATGAAGATTTCATCGATAAGGCATGGAAGCAGATCAATAAGGGAATGATGCCAATTCTTGAAGCCCTTACAGATGATGCTCCTTACTTGCTCCTTGAACCAACTGCGGGACAAGGGCAATCACTTGTAAAGCGGCTAGAAGATCTTGAGTATTACCTCAAAGCACTTGAGTATCACCCAAAGGTTGGCATCTGTCTGGATACCTGCCATGTCTTTGCTGCAGGCCATGACATTGCAAAGAAGGGCGGCATGAAAGAGACTCTTGATCTTCTCGTTGAAGTCGCAGGCGTAGAGCGCATCCAATTGATTCATGCAAACGATTCAATGGATGTGTGCGGCGCTCTTAAAGATCGCCATCAAAATATCGGCGAAGGATTTATCGGAGTCGATCCCTTTAAAGAGTTGTTGAATCATCCAGCAGTTGCCAATGCACCTTTGATTCTCGAGACTCCAGGTATGGAGCCAGAACACGGAGCAGAAATCGCGCTACTGAAGAAATTGCGTGGATGAGTTCAGCTCACGCACTTCGCATGCGCCTTGCACCATGGGCGCTATTGGCGGTCTCGGCATCATGGGGTCTTGCATTCGTTGTCATGAAAGATGCGATCGAACGACAGAGCGTCAATAGCTTCCTCTTTTCACGTTTCTTGCTCGCCGTTCTCGTCATGCTCTTGATTAAGCCATCGGTACTCAAGGCAATCAACGGCGAAGTATTACGAAAAGGATTTATTGCAGGACTTTTTCTTGCAGCTGGCTACATCCTTCAGACCTTGGGATTAGCACTTACTGGTGCAGCAATCACCGGTTTCATAACTGGCCTCTACATTGTTGCCACTCCATTGCTTGCATCTCTTCTTCTCAAAGAGCGAGTTACAAGATTTACCTGGGGTTGTGTTGCGATTGCAACAGTGGGTCTAGCTCTTCTTTCTCTCAAGGGATGGAACCTTGGCTTCGGCGAATTCCTTGTCTTCTTATGTGCCATCGCATTTGCCGCGCACATCATCGCCCTTAGTCGCTGGAGCAACGGCCTCGATGCCTACGCAATGACTATCGTGCAACTTGCAACATGCGCGCTTGCAACCGGAGTCATCTCCTTTGCTCAAGGATATGAAGCACCTGCCGATACATCAGGTTGGCTCGTAGTTATTTATACAGCTGTCATCTGTACTGCAGTTGCCTTCGTTGTGCAGACCTGGTCTCAGGCACATATGTCTGCAACAAAGGTTGCAGTTATTCTGACGATGGAAGTTGTCTTCGCAGCGCTCTTTGCCGTGATCTTTGGCGGTGAAACCCTCTCGCTTCGCGCTCTTATCGGTGGCGTTCTAGTGATGGCAGCTATGTTTATGATTGTCCTCAAGGAGGGCTAATAATCATGGCTATTGATCTTCGTTCCGATACCGTCACTCAACCAAGTGATGCGATGCGCGCTGCAATTGCATCTGCCCCTGTCGGCGATGATGTCTATGGAGATGACCCAACTGTTAATTCTCTAGAAGAACGCGTAGCAGCGCTCTTCGGTAAAGAGGCAGGCCTCTTCTGCCCTACTGGCTCTCTTGCAAATCAATTAGCTATTCGCACATTGGTAAAGCCAGGAGAAGAGTTACTGGTTGAAACTCGCTCACATATTGTCCGGGCAGAACTTGGTGCAGCAGCAACATTTAGCGGAATTACAACACGTACATGGCCGTCAAGAGATGGGCTCTTAGTTGCAGAGGATGCGCTGGCAATTGCTCATGAAAATGCAGGGCCTTACTTAGTTTCTACCGCTGCCATTGCAGTGGAGAACACCCATAACTTCGGCGGCGGAACTGTTCAGCCAATCATAGAAATCGAAAAACTTGCAACGCAGGCACGAGCTCGTGGGATTGCAATGCACCTTGATGGCGCTCGAATCTGGAATGCTCATGTTGCATCTGGAACTTCTTTTCTAGAATTTGGAAAGCACTTCGACACCATCAGCGTCTGTCTCTCTAAGGGCTTAGGCGCACCAGTTGGCTCAGTGATGCTTTCAACAAAGGCACGGGTTGCAGAAGCTCGCATCTGGCGTAAGCGATACGGCGCCGGAATGCGACAGGTAGGAATTTTGGCTGCTGCCGGACATTACGCACTCGATAACAACATTAATCGTTTAGCTGAAGATCATGCTCGTGCAAAAAAGATTGCTGTGGCACTGCATGCCGTAGATTCATCACTTGTAGATCCCGCAAAGGTTGAGACAAATATCGTTGGACTTGAACTATCGAAGGTCGGAATCACTGCTGCTGATCTAGCTGCTCGTTGTAAGGATGCGGGACTTTGGATTAGCGCACTGGGTCCGCACTATGCGCGTCTTGTGACACATTTGGATTTCACAGATGTGCAATGCGATGAAGCGATTGAAATTTTAAAGCACGCCCTCGTGGCGAAGTAACCACTCTTTCTTATTTAAACCGTAGGCGTAATTACCGAGCGCTCCCCCGGTCTTTACGATGCGATGGCATGGCACAACGATGACAATCGCATTTTTTGCACATGCACTTCCTGCAGCACGAACAGCGTTAGGACTTCCAGCTCGATCTGCAAGATCTGCGTAAGAGATCACAGATCCTGGACGAACTTTCTTCATCGCCTTCCAAGCTTCTTGTGAAAATGGAGCGCCGGGCTGGCTTACCTTGATTGCGTTGAGCGCCGAGATATCTCCATCGAAGTAATCGCTGATGAGATCTGAAATTACAGGAATCTTCTTTATTTTCTTGATTTCACGATTCTCATAGCGAGAATCAAGGCTCTCTTGGAGCGCTTTTAAGTTTGAGAGATTTGCTGCAAGTAGTAGCTGCTCATCAGCGATGAGATTGAGAGTTCCGACCGGTGTATCGAGGCTGGAAAGGAGTAACGTCACGCTCGCTAAATTAGCGGTCGCGCAACATTTCAGCAACCAAAAATGAGAGCTCAAGTGATTGAGAATGATTCAGGCGTGGATCGCATGCTGTCTCGTAGCGTGACTCGAGATCTTTCTCAGAGACCTTATCTCCGCCGCCGAGGCATTCGGTGACATCGTCGCCAGTGAGCTCGATATGAATTCCACCTGGGTGAGTTCCAAGCTTCTTATGAACTTCGAAGAATCCGCGTACTTCATCGAGAACATCTTCAAAATTACGGGTCTTGTAACCATTCTTAGATTCAAAGGTATTGCCATGCATTGGATCGCAGACCCAGAGAACGTTTGCACCGCTCTTGGTGACGCCATCAACGAGAGCAGGAAGTGCCTCGCGAACTGTCTTTGCTCCCATGCGCGTAATGAAAGTAATTCGACCTGGCTCGTTATCTGGATTGAGCTTGGCAATAAGAGCAAGTGCATCTTCGACTGTGGACTTTGGCCCAAGCTTTACACCGATTGGGTTACGTACCTTTGAAGCGAAATCAACATGTGCACCATCGAGCTGACGTGTGCGTTCGCCGATCCAGATGAAGTGACCAGATACATCGTATGGAAGTTGCGTGCGTGAATCGATGCGAGTTAAGGCTTTCTCGTATTCAATGATCAGCGCTTCGTGGCTTGCATAGAAATCAACAGCTTTAAATTGTTCTGGATCTACTCCGGCAGATGCCATAAATGCCAATGCGCGACCGATCTCAGTTGCCATCTGCTCGTACTTCTCGCCGAACTGTGAATCGCGGATAAATCCCTTGTTCCACTCGTGAACTTGGCGAAGGTCAGCAAAACCGCCGCGAGTAAAGGCGCGAACTAAATTGAGGGTTGCAGCAGATGTGTTGTAGACACGTACAAGACGTTGTGGGTCCGGTGTACGCGAGCTTTCAGTGAATTCAATATCGTTAACGGCATCTCCGCGATAGGCAGGAAGAGTCACATCTCCTCGAGTCTCCATATCGTTAGAGCGAGGCTTAGCAAATTGGCCAGCCATACGCCCTACCTTGATCACGGGAAGGCTTGAGTAGTACTGAAGAACTGCAGCCATCTGCAAGATTGTCTTGATGCGATTGCGAATTGAATCTGCTGTTGCAGATGCAAAGGTTTCGGCGCAGTCGCCACCCTGTAACCAGAATGCGCGACCAGCCGCAGCCTCTGCAATTTTTGCTTTGAGATCATCGCACTCGCCTGCAAAGACAAGTGGAGGTAACGCCTTGAGATCTGCAACTGCCTTGGCAAGTGGTGCGCCATCTTTTCCGCCTGGCCAATTTGGTTGCTGTGCAGCAACGAGGGCAGGGTCGAAGAGATTCTCTGTGCCGATAGCAGATGTCATAGTCATAAGGGTAGAGCGTTCAGGTCTGATCTCGCGGGGAGATTAACCAAAGAACGAAGTGATCTCCTCGTATCGCTCGATTGGAACAGTCTTGAGAACATCAGTTGCTGATGCCAATGGAACGCGGGCGATCTTTGTGCCGTGAAGAGCCATCATCTTTCCGAAGTCACCTTCGTGAACAGCGGTGATTGCCTCAAGACCAAAGCGTGAGCTAAGTACGCGGTCAAAAGCTGATGGTGTTCCACCGCGCTGAATATGACCAAGAACTGTGCAGCGAGTCTGATAACCAGTCTTTGTTTCGATCTCTGCTGCAAGCCAATCGCCGATTCCTGAGAGCTGAACGTGGCCGAATGCATCAAGTGGCTGATCCTTTGTGATCATGTCGCCATCTTGTGGGATTGCACCTTCTGCAATAACAATGATTGGCGCTGTGCCAGTTTCAAAGCGAGACTTGACGTAGTCGCAGACCTTCTCAACTGAGAACTTAACTTCTGGAATCAAGATGCATGCTGCATCGCCTGCGATACCTGAGTGAAGTGCGATCCATCCAGCATGACGACCCATGACCTCAACGATTAATGGGCGGTGGTGTGACTCAGCTGTTGTATGAAGGCGATCAATTGCCTCCATTGCAATATTTACTGAAGTATCGAAACCGAATGTGAAATCCGTGTTGTTAAGGTCGTTATCGATTGTCTTTGGAACGCCGATAACTTTTACGCCAAGTGCATCGAGCTTTGTAGCAACGCCGAGAGTATCTTCTCCGCCGATTGCGATAAGAACATCAATTCCTTGATCTGCAAGGTTCTGCTTGATGCGCTCTACGCCATTTTCAATCTTAAAAGGGTTTGTACGTGATGATCCAAGGATTGTGCCACCCTTAGCAAGGATTGGCTTAACTGTGGCGAGGTCGAGAGGCATCGTAAGAGCCTCAAGTGGACCCTTCCAGCCATCGCGGAAACCGACGAACTCGTATCCGTAATCTTTGATTCCCTTTGTTACTACTCCGCGGATAACACCGTTAAGTCCAGGACAATCTCCGCCACCTGTAAGAATTCCAATACGCATTACATGCTCCAAAATTAAGTGAGATATCGGCCAAGTAAATGGGCCGCACTGTGGTCATCATTGACGGGGACAGTCTAGCCTTAATTTATGAAGGCCGCCCTCATCCTCAATGACCACCTCAATCGCTACCGAGGAGTTCTCAAAGGCGCGACTCCAGCAACCCACCAGATACTCGTTATCGAAAGTGCGCGAATGCTGGAGACCCGCAAGTGGCATATTCAGCGACTCTTCTTCCTGCTTGCTGCACGCGATCATTTTATTGAGGAGCTTAAGGGCGAAGGATTTACCGTCACATTTATTAAGAGTGCAGATACTCGCTCTGGTCTCGAAGAGTTTCGTAAGAAGAACCCGGGGATAGAGATTGAAGTTGCAGAACCTTCTTCGCATAAGCAGTATGAAGATCTCAAGAAGTGCGGAGTAACGTTTATTGAGAATGATTTCTTCCTCACTACTCGCAAGCTCTTTGCTCAATGGGCTAGCGCACAGAAAAGTTTGGTGATGGAGAACTTCTATCGAGCACAACGAGTGCGGCTAGATATCTTGGTAGAAGGAAGCGAGCCAGTTGGTGGAAAGTGGAATTACGATGCAGATAATCGTTTGCCACCACCAAAAGGTGCACATACGTGGCCAAAGTATCTAGAACATCAACGGGATGAGATTGATAAAGCAGTCCTGAAAGAGATTAAAGAACGAGGTCTTAATACTTTTGGTGATGATCCTGATGGCACATGGGCAACAACGCGAGAAGGTGCGCTGAAGCAGTTAGACCACTTCCTCAATTACGCCTTCGCTGAATTTGGTGCTTACGAAGATGCAATGCCCAATGAGAGCTGGGCAGTTAATCACTCACTCTTGAGTCCATATCTCAACGTTGGACTCTTGCATGCTGATGAAATCGTTGAGGCAGCTTTGAAAAAGTATGCAGAAGGTGGAATTCCACTGTCGGGCGCCGAAGGTTTTATTCGACAAATAATCGGATGGCGCGAGTACATCAACGGTCTCTACTGGCACTTCGGTGATCTCTACCGCGATGAAAATGCACTCGCCGCTAATAGACCACTCCTGCCCCTCTTTGAAGATTCCAGCAAAACGAAGATGAATTGTGTTTCAACTCAGGTGCGAGATATCGAATCCCGCGCTTGGGTGCATCACATTCCGCGTCTAATGGTCTTGAGTAATCTTGCATTGATTACAGGAACATCACCTCAAGAATTTCTCGATTGGATGCGCCGGGCATTCATTGATGCAGCAGATTGGGTGATGGTTCCCAATGTCATCGGAATGAGCCTTCATGCAGATGGCGGAAGACTTGCTACAAAACCATATGCATCCGGTGGTTCATACATTTCAAAGATGGGCAATTTCTGCAAAGGGTGTGAATTCGACCCGAAGAAGCGAGTCGGAGAAGATGCATGTCCATTTACAACTCTTTATTGGGATTTTTTAGAGAGAAACCGCGAACGTTTTGCAAAGAATCATCGAATGGGACAACAGCTGGCTGGAATCAATCGCTTAAGCGATCTTCCCCAATTAAAGGAACGCGCTCAGGAAGTTCTAGAACTTCTCTCTCGTGGCGAGCTCTGATTCAATAACACCATGACTCTTGCACCAGAAATCAAAGCATTTCTTGAGGCTGGAGCAAAGGCTGGGCTGCCGCAAGTCTGGGAAGCACCGCTTGATGTCATTCGACGTAACACTCAAACAAGACCGGCACTTGCAGGACCCGCAGAACCAATACTAGAAATCGAAAATAGATTTATTCCGGGACCCACTGCAGATCTTCCAATCCGCATCTATCGACCAACTAATAATCCAACTGCTCCTGCAATCGTTTACTTTCACGGAGGCGGATGGGTACTTAACTTCTTAGATATCTATGACGCATCACTGACTACCTTGGCTAATCGAACGGGTGCAACAATCATTAGCGTCAACTATCAGAAGGCGCCGGAACATCCTTTTCCTATCCCCTTTGATGATTGCTATGCAACTCTGGAATGGGTATTGGCAAATGCAGATTTGCTCAAGGTAAATCCGCAGAACGTGGCAGTTGCAGGCGATAGCGCAGGAGCCAATTTAGCTTCGGCAGTTGCCCTCAAAGCTCGCGATAAGAAGATCAAGATTGCTTATCAAATTCTGATTTATCCATGTAACGATCGAAATTTTGAGAGCTCTTCTTACATCAAAAATGCAACCGGATACGGTCTTTCAACACAGGCGATGCAATGGTTCTGGGATCAATACTTGCAAGGTGAAAGCCACGATCAGAATCCTTATGCGATTCCTGCTCGTGCAGATTCATTTAAGGATCTGGCCCCAGCAATTATTCTTACTGCGCAATACGATCCGCTTCTTTCAGATGGTGAAAACTATGCAGAGATGCTGAAGGCAGATGGCGTAGATGTTCGCTATTGCGAATTCCAGGGAATGATTCATGGCTTCTTTACCAACTTAGCGGTAACGCCAACGGCGATGGATGCAATTGCCTTCGTGACAGATCAGATCCAAGCAATTACGGAGTAACGCGCATACCTTTTCCGACAACGACGATGCCGCTCTCTGTAACGGTAAAGCGTTCGCGGTCGCGCTCCAGATCAACGCCAATCTGAGCCCCAGCTTCAACAATGACGCTCTTGTCGATAATCGCTCTGCGCACGACAGCTCTATCGCCAATCTTTACACCTGGCATTAGTACAGAACTATCAACAAAGGCGCCATTTCCTACATGTACATCGTAGGAAGTGACTGTTTGACTCACATGTCCACCAGCAATGATTGACCCAGCTCCCACGATTGAATCTTGTGCGATACCTGTTGAACTAAATTTTGCAGGTGGCAGTGATGGTGGATTGGTCAGCAGTGGCCACTCGCGGTTGTAGAGATTAAAGATTGGGTGAATAGAAACTAAATCCATATGCGCGTCGTAATACGCATCGATTGAACCCACATCGCGCCAGTAGCCCTTATCGCGTTCGGTTGCACCTGGCACAACGTTATTTTCAAAGTCATAAACCTTTGCAACTCCCGCCTTTGTAAGCATAGGAATGATATTTCCACCGAGGTCGTGGCGTGATTCGACATCTTCTGAATCGAGAATGAGTGACTCTTCCATGACATCGCGCTTAAAGATGTAGTTGCCCATTGATACGAGTGAGAGATCAGGATGTCCCGGCATTGCAGGGGGGTTAGATGGCTTCTCATGGAATGCCTTAATCGTGATTCCATCATCAGCTAATTCAATAACACCGAATTCGTGAGCTTCTGCACGTGGCATGCGGATTGCAGCGATGGTAATTCCAGCACCAGTTTCGAGGTGTTGTTCAAACATCTGGCTTGGATCCATACGATAAACGTGATCTGCACCGAATACCAAGACGTGCTTTGGATTCTCATCTTGAATTAAATTGAAGTTCTGCAAGATTGCATCGGCAGAACCGGTATACCAACGTGGTCCAAGACGCTGCTGCGCAGGCACTGGAGTGATGTAATTTTCAAGGAGAGTCGACATGCGCCATGTTGTAGTGATGTGGCGGTCGAGTGAATGAGATTTATATTGAGTCAGAACTGCAATCTTGCGCATCTGCGCATTGACGAGATTGGAAAGTACAAAATCAATGAGGCGGTAAGAACCACCGAATGGCACTGCAGGCTTTGCGCGATCTGCAGTAAGTGGCATCAAACGCTTACCTTCACCGCCGGCAAGAACGATTCCGAGGGGAGCTTCGTATCTGGCCATGTGAGAAGGCTACCTAAGTTGTCTCAATCAATCTAGAGAGAGCGTTACTCTTGCCCGGTGAGTACAACCCGCATTGGAATCGTCACTAAAGAGTGGCCACCTGCGGTCTATGGCGGAGCCGGTGTTCATGTCGTCCAACTGACAGAAGCGCTTCGTAAAGTTTCAGGCATTGCAGTCGATGTTCATTGCTTTGGTGGGTCGCGAAACGATGGCTCTTTTGGGTATGAGACACCAGTGGAGTTCGCTTCAAGTAATCCTGCCCTTCAAGCCATTGCTACAGATCTTGCAATCGCAGCAAATCTTGGTGAGGTCGATCTGATTCACTCTCATACTTGGTATGCAAATATGGCAGGTCATACAGCTTCTCTTCTCTACGGAACTCCCCACATTGTCAGCGCCCACTCACTTGAGCCACTTCGTCCATGGAAAGCTGAACAGTTAGGTGGCGGATACAAGATTTCTTCATGGGCTGAAAAGACAGCGTATGAATCTGCAGCAGCAATCATCGCGGTCAGCGATGGCATGCGAGCAGATGTCATAGCCGCATACCCTGATGTAGATCCTGCAAAAATTCTCACTATTCGCAATGGTGTTGATACAACAAAATTTGCACCCAACCACGATGACTCAGTTCTTAAGGAGTTTGGAATCACTGGGCGCTATGCGATGTTTGTCGGTCGCATTACTCGCCAAAAGGGGCTCGCACATTTACTTCGTGCATGGAAGAACGTTCCCGCTGAATATGGACTTGTTCTGGCTGCAGGAAGTCCGGATGAAGAGACAGTCGGCAATGAAGTTGCTGCGCTGATTGCCGAGCTCCAGGCAACAAGGCCAAATGTCTGGTGGATTAAGGAGATGCTCCCCCACGATAAGTTAACTGCAGCACTTACGCAGGCAGATTTATTCCTTTGTCCTTCAATTTATGAACCGCTCGGAATAGTTAATTTGGAAGCGATGGGATGCCAGACAGCAGTTCTTGCATCACGCGTAGGCGGAATTCCAGAAGTTGTCTCGCATAAGGTAACTGGCGAACTTGTTGATTACACATCTGACCACAAGAAATTTGAATCGGATCTCACTGGAGCAATCTCATCTCTAATGAGCCAACCAGAACTGTTACAACAATATGGCGAAGCTGGACGCACACGTGCGATCAGCGAATTTGGATGGGATGCAGTCGCTGCTCAAACAATCTCGCTATATAGAAGCGTCATCAAATAAATGTCACGCCGCAGTTGGTTCCTCTTTATTCTCGTAGGTTTCCTCTGGGGTGTGCCTTACCTCTTTATCAAGATTGCAGTTGATCCCGACAACGGTTTCTCTCCTGCAGCTGTTGTATGTCTAAGAACTGCAATTGGCGCCGCTATTTTGATTCCTCTTGCGATTCGGCAGGGTCAATTAGGTGCTGCAATCCGCGGAATTAAATATGTTGCCCCGTATGCACTTCTTGAAATGATTGGTCCCTGGATCCTTATCGGTACAGCAGAACAGAAAATTTCATCTGGTCTTGCAGGTCTTCTGATTGCATCTGTTCCTATCTGGGCAACCATATTTGCATCTATGCGCGGTGATAAGACTGTCTGGCATCACACTCGTCTTCTTGGGATGGTTGTTGGTTTCGTTGGTCTTATTGCAGTTGTTGGTTTTGAGAGCATCAAGGGAAGTTCTGATCCGATTTCGATTGCTATGGTGCTTGTCGCAGCAATCGGATACTCATATGCAGTCATGATGGTTCAGGGCGCTCTCCCTCATGTTTCAGGAATTGCAATTAACGCTGTTGCGATGGCGATCACTGCAATCTTCTATCTGCCGCTCACAGTTATACAGTGGCCAACTCATCAGATTTCAAGTGATGCAATTAATGCAATTATCGGACTCGGCGTTCTCTCAACGGGCGCAGCATTTGTCGCCTTCTTCACGCTCTCTGCAATTATCGGAGTTGCCCGAGGTTCACTTGTGACTTACCTAAATACCGCATTTGCTGTTGTCTTAGGAGTAATAATCCTCGGCGAGCCATTTACAACAGGTATGGCTCTCGGTCTCCCACTTGTTTTGATTGGCTCATACTTCGCGAGCCGAAAGCCCGCAGAAGCTAAATAGTTGCGATACTTGCTCAATGCTTGAAGCGCTCTTTCTGGGATTGATCCAAGGTATGACCGAATTTATCCCTGTCTCATCCAGTGCACATCTGCGCATTGTTGGCGAGTTCTTGCCTAGCGCTAAAGATCCAGGTGCAACATTTACCGCAATTACTCAGATAGGTACAGAGCTAGCCGTTCTGCTCTACTTCAGAAAAGATATCTTCAGAATTCTTACATCGTGGTTAAAGCGTGATGGATCAAGCGATGCTCGCCTAGGAAATCTCATCATTATCGGTACCATGCCGATAGTTGCACTTGGCTATCTTGGTCAGAGTTACATCCGCGATAACTTCAGATCTCTCTGGATTGTTGCAACGATGTTGATTCTTTTCGGTCTTCTTCTTGGTGCAGCAGATAAGTTAGGCAAGCGCGAGAAGACGCTAGATAAATTAAATAAGGGCGATGGAATTCTCTATGGTTTTGCCCAATCTCTCGCCCTGATTCCTGGCGTCTCTCGATCTGGTGCAACAATCGCGTTAGGGCGAACACTCGGTTACACCCGTGAATCAGCTCTTCGATACTCATTCCTGCTTGCACTACCTGCAGTCTTTGGCAGCGGTTTATATGAACTTAAGAGCGCACTAGGTGAATCAAGCACCAATGCATTTTCATTAAGTGAAACTTTCGGTGCGACAGTTGTGGCATTTATCGTTGGCTACAGCATTATCGCTTGGCTGATGAAGTTCATCTCAACGAAGACATTCACGCCATTTGTTATCTACCGCGTTGTCTTGGGTACCGCTCTCCTAGTTGCACTAGCAACTGGATCAATCAACGCTCAGTAAAACCTAAACGTTCAAGAAGCTTTGGATCTCTCTGCCACTCCTTAGAGACCTTCACATGTAAGCCCAGGAAAATTCTTGCGCCGAGTTCGCGCTCGATATCTTTACGCGCACGCATTCCAATATCTTTGAGGCGTTCACCTTGGTGGCCCAAGATGATTCCTGTCTGTGAATCGCGTTCGACGTGGATAGTTGCATGGATATCAAAGAAGGGGCGACTGCCCTTCTCTTCACGCTCTGCCATCTCATCGATGGTCACCATAATTGAATGTGGAAGCTCTTCGCGGGCATCGCGCATAGCGGCCTCGCGGATGAGTTCGCAGATAAGTTGCTGAATATCTTGATCGCTCTTCATATCGTCAGGATAGAAAGCAGGTCCCGCCGGCAAGTTATCGCCAATCAACTTTTCCAGCAGGTCAATCTGCTCGTGAATTGCAGCCGAGATTGGAATGATTTCATCCCAAGTGAATCCCTGTGCCAGCTCTGAAATTCCAAGTAGACGTGTAGCAATATTCTTCTTTGAGACTAAATCAGTCTTTGTCACAAGGGCAAATTTCTTTGCACGTGGATACTTTGCGATTTCGGCTGCGATGAAGATATCTCCTGCACCTGATGTTTCGTCAGCAGGCAAGCACATCATTACGATATCGACTGAATCCATACTCTCGTTGACGACAGCGTTGAGGCGATGACCAAGAAGAGTCTTTGGCTTGTGAACTCCAGGTGTATCGACAAGAACTGCCTGGAACTCTGGGTTGTTAACGATTCCGCGAATTGCATGGCGCGTAGTGTTGGGATGCGGTGAAGTAATCGCAATCTTTCGGCCAACGAGTGCGTTAATAAGAGTTGATTTTCCAGTATTTGGGCGTCCCACAATTGCGACAAAGCCCGAACGGAATTCACTCATACCCCCATTCTCTCATTACATGAGGTGTTTACCTAAAGGGCCGAGATCAACTCCACTGCATCTGCAACTGATGTCACAAGTTCTGCCGCTCTCTCACCAATAAGGCGATGACAGCCTTCCGATGATGGGGAATTTATGGGCCCAGGTATAGCCATCACTGGCTTCATTAACTCGGCTGCATCACGTGCGGTTCGAAGTGATCCACTGCGAAAAGCTGCTTCAACAACGAGTGTGCTGACAGACATTGCTGCAATCAGGCGATTGCGCGTTAAGAAGCGATGCGGCATTGCAACTACTCCAGGCATAACTTCACTAACAATTGCACCGCTCTCGCAGATTTCATCAAAGAGTCGAGAATTTCCGGCTGGGTATTGGATATCAATTCCTGATGCAATCACCGCAATGGTGCGACCTTCTGCAACAAGTGCACCACGATGTGCTGCAGTATCAACACCGTAAGCTCCTCCGCTGATGATCTGCCACTCGCGATCAACAAAACCTGCAGCGAAATCACCAGCTATACGGATTCCGTAAGGGGTTGGGTTTCTGGTGCCAACAATTGCAAGTGAGCGTTCCGACAAGATTTTGCAGTCGCCTTTCACAATCAGCGCAATCGGAGGTACCGCGAGATCATCAACTGATTTCGGCCAGTCGATACTTTCTGGCGTAATTAAAGTTCCGCCGGCTTTCTCAATTGAAGCAAGACCTTCATCGCAATTAAATGCAGAAATCTTCTCGATGAGGTGGCCGTATTTGATCGTGTCATATCTGCCATCCAGTAATCGGTCATATGTTGCACTGGCACCACGTTCTGCAATCTCGCGCCCCCAGAAAGCAATGCCGGGTTCGATGCAGGCAAAGAGAGCGTGACGTTTCTGCGATTCATTCATAGATCAGAACCCTCTCTTAAAGAGTAAGCGCGCTGTACATCGCCGAGAGTTGCAACTTCGCGTTGTCCTAAATCAGCCAAGGTCCATGCAAGGCGAATGATTTTGTGAAGCCCTCGCGCAGTAAGCCTCTCGCGATCGAGTTCATCATGGAGAAAATTCATTGCCGCTTTCTCTGGGCGATATGTTGTTCGTAGCTCACGGCTTGGAATATGGGCATTGAGTTTCCATGTCTTGTGGGCAAAGCGTTTACTCGCTGCCGCTCTTGCTGCAATGACTCGCTCTCGAATCTGTGCACTCGTTTCGCCGAGTTCCGTTGCAGCCATTTCAACGCGAGAGACAGGTTCTACTTGGACTCGCATATCGATGCGATCCATCAGCGGTCCGGATAATCGGCCCAAGTAACGTCTCACTGCAAGGGATGAACATTCGCATCCTCGTCCTTTACCGCTGAACTTTCCACATGGACATGGGTTGGCTGCAAGGACCAGTAAGAATTCTGCAGGGAAAGTTATATTCCCAACGCTTCGAGTGATTGTGATTGTTCCTGATTCCAGTGGTTGTCGTAATGAATCCAGGACACCTGTTGCACACTCTGGTGCTTCATCTATAAAGAGGACTCCGTGATGGGCGAGCGAACATGCACCAGGTTTAATGACGTGGGAGCCACCACCGACAATTGCAACGCGTGATGCTGTGTGATGTGGCGAGACTATTGGAGCGATTCGTGACATCGGCGAACGTTGAATAAACGATCCAGATATTGAATGTACTGCAGTAACTTCAAGTGCCTGGTCTAAAGTTAATGAAGGCATGATCGTTGGTATCCGAGATGCAATCATCGTCTTTCCAGCGCCAGGTGGGCCTACGAGAAGTAAGTGATGTCCGCCTGTTGCGGCAACTTCGGCGGCAAAGCGCGCTTTGCTCTGGCCTGCAACATCTGCAAAATCAAGATCTCCATCTTCTGTAGCGCACTGGAGATCCAACTCTTGCGCTTCAGGTTTAACTCCAGTGCGCATCCACTGCAAAACATCATGTAGATTTTCGAAGGCCAGTATCTGCATCTGCGGCATCAACTGTGCTTCATCGCGATTGGCAAAGGGAATGATTGCCTGGGTAATGCCGCTCTTGTAGGCAGCAATCAGTGCGGGCAGTACTCCGCGCACGGATCGAATCTTTCCATCGAGTGCGAGCTCACCTAATACAACTGTTTCTTGTATGCAATTTTGTGGAAGAACTTGGTTTGCTATCAAGATGCTCAGTGCAATCGATAGATCAAAACTTGATCCGCTCTTGGGTAACCAGGCCGGTGACATAGAGACGGTCACTTTGCGATTGGGCCAGATCTCACTGCAATTGGTAATCGCCGCCCGTACTCGGTCTCTCGATTCTTGCAACGCTGCATCGGGTAGGCCAAGAAGTGAATACATTGGAATTCCATCCGAGATATCGACTTCGATCTCAACGAGACTTCCGGTGATCCCGAGAAGTGCCACGCTCTGTGTGTGACCGATACTCATAAAATCCCGCCGCGATATTCGAGGGTGTGCGAACCATCGCTTGCGATAAGTATTGCGACAACGTCGATTGCATATTCGCACCCTAGGCAGCCATGCGTTGCAAGCCAAGCTAGTGCAAGGCGTTGCATTCGGTGCGCCTTATCGCGATTGATGGCTTCAAAGGGATGGCCGAAGGCGAGTGAACTTCTAGTCTTTACCTCGATAAAGTGAAAAATTCCATCACTAGACAACGAGACAAGATCTATCTCGCCCTCCTTAATGCGCCAATTGCGATCGAGAATTTCATCGCCCCGAGCAGTAACAAACTCTGCAGTTTTTGATTCGCCAAATGCGCCCGTACGTTGTTTGGCCCCTGGTCTTTTTACTGGTGTAGACATCCGCGCAGAGTAAATTTTGGCAGCCTGCTCGGGAGAAGAATTAATTGTGGCTGTGCAAAACTACTGGTGCGAATTACTTGAGGAGAGCTGCAATATTTGAGAACGATGTGCGGTGTTCTACACATGGCCCATGTTCTGCAAGTGCTGCAGTGTGGGCTGCCGTGATATAGCCCTTATGTTTTGCAAAACCGTATTGTGGGAACTTCTTATCTAGCTCAATCATTTCGCGGTCACGAGTCACTTTGGCGATAATCGATGCGGCGCTGATTGCAGTAACAACTTGATCACCTTTCCAGACGGCAACGTTAGGAACCGCTAGACCTTCGATTGCATAACCATCAGTCAGAACATAGGCAGGTTCAATGTTGAGCCCCGCCACTGCTCTTCGCATTCCATCGAGATTAGCTGCATGTACCCCGCGTGCATCGATTTCTTCAACTGATACTCGGGTAACGCTGACGCTCATCGCGATTTTCATAATGACATCGAATAACTCTTCGCGCTTGCTTTCAGATATCTCTTTCGAATCGCGTACCTGTGCGAGTTCCGGAGCAAAGGGATCTTTCAGTATGACTGCTGCAATAACGAGTGGACCCGCACATGGACCTCGACCTGCTTCATCGACGCCGGCGATAGGTGAAATTCCTGCTTTATGGAGAAGTTCCTCGATTGCTTTCATGCGGTGAATTACTTAATGGGATTGTGAGATGAAACGAAACTCAAATTCTTAAATGGCCAGATGATGGCGTAGACGCGGCCAGTAACTTTAGAGACCGGGACAAATCCATTATTGACATCATCTTGGTGATAACGAGAATCAGCAGATGATCCGCGGTGATCTCCCATTACCCAGATTTTTCCTTCAGGAACGGTAACGTTAAATTTCAGTTCACTTGGTTTGTTGCCTTTGAAGATATATGGCTCATCAGTCTCTTTGCCATTGATTGTCAGCTTGCCATCTTTAGCGCAGCAGACGACCTTATCGCCGGCCACACCAATGACACGCTTCACTAAGAATTGCTTAGCCGGGTTAGGAAGTACGCCCACGAGAACGAGACCTTCCTTGATCTTTGTAACAATTTTGTTCTGTTCATCAACATATTGCTCTGGAAGCCAGTTAGCTGGATCTCTGAAGACAACAACATCCCCGCGAGAAATACTCTTGGAGATGAATGGGAGTTTATTCACGGCAACGCGATCTTGAACCTGAAGAGTGTTCTCCATAGAGCCCGAAGGAATATAGAAGAATTGAACGATAAAGGTCTTGATAAGAAGTGAGACTGCGAGCGCGACGATTACAAGAATCGGGAACTCACGAAGGACTGAGCCCTTACGTGACATAAGTAAGTGTGAAGTTACTCTGCAGGTGTTGCGTCTACAGCAGCTTCTGGAGTTGCTTCAGCAACAGGAGCCTCTGCTACAACTTCGGTTACTACGACTTCTTCTGTAGTCACAACTTCAGTTGGAACCTCGGACTCAGCAATGACCGCAGCCGGCTCGGACACCTCAACAACTGGGGTTTCAACCACAGCTGCAATAGGTGTTGAAAGAATTCCATCACCGTAACCTTCAACGCCATCACGCTTTTCGCGAATCTTTGCAGCCTTACCGCGAAGATCGCGTAGGTAGTAAAGCTTTGCGCGACGAACATCGCCCTTCTTGACGAGTTCAATCTTCTCAATAACTGGTGTGTGAACTGGGAATGTACGTTCTACGCCGACACCGTATGAAACTTTACGGATTGTGAAAGTCTCGCGGACTCCGTCGCCCTGGCGACCGATAACGATTCCCTGGAAGACCTGAAGACGTGACTTGTTACCTTCGATAACACGGACGTGGATCTTTAGCTCATCGCCTGCGCGGAACTGTGGAATGTCCTTGCGGAGTGAGGCAGCATCTACTACGTCGAGAATGTTCATCTTTGGTCCTGTTCATTACTTATCTATTAGGCACTGCGAGGTAACGCCGTGCAGACTGCGTATCTTGCCACAGAAGGGGCCTTGAGCGTAAATCGGGCTTTGAGCCCCAGGAATTACGCGAGAAAACCTAGTCTCTAAATCCGAGGTGGGACTCGAGCTGGCTATGCAGGTGCGGACCGGCCGCCATAGAGATCCGCATTGGATTTTGGCCATATTGCTTAAAGGTGGCGCCAGCCTCAGTTGCGACCAATCCCCCTGCAGACCAATCCCACTCTTTAAGTCCTGCTTCGTAGTAACCATCAAGTGCGCCCATTGCGACATGACATAGGTCAACCGCTGCAGCTCCGTTGCGACGAAGATCGCGAACGATAGGAACGAGCTTTGAGAAATCTTCTAACTGAGTAACGCGATGAGCAACATCGTATTGAAAACCTGTAGCAATCAGCGCGCGATCTAATTCAACTGGGTCATTGCACTTAATTGCGTGCCCATTGTAGAAAGCACCGCCACCACGAGTTGCCCACCATGTTGAATTGATAGTTGGCGCAGTAACAACTCCGACAATTACGCCTTCGCTATCTTTTGCAGCAATCGAGACATTCCATCCCGGAAGTCCGTAGAAGTAATTAACTGTGCCATCGAGCGGATCAATTACCCATGTGATTCCAGATTTGCTCTCGATAGATGCACCTTCTTCACCGATGATTCCATCATCAGGTCGCGCCGCTAAGAGTGATTCCACGATGAATTTCTCTGCCTTTGTATCCATCTGTGTTGCGATATCGATTGCCGTTGACTTGGATTCAATTTCAAAGGCCAGAGGGCGATCCATGAGCAGAGCGCCTGCCTCTGTGCCAACTTTCTGGGCCAAGGTCAACAAATCTTTATACATATGCTCATCCTAGAGGGTCGAACTCTCGCAAAATTCGCGCTCAATCGGTTATTCTCACCCCATGACTGAGCTTCGCCTGACAGGCAAGAGTGACGATGGAAGCCACATCAACCTTGTCGATAACAATGGCACAGAGTTCTCTCTTCGCATTAGCGACACTTTGCGTGCGACTGTTAACCAGCCACGTTTAAGTTCAGTTCCATCTATCGATGCCGTCGAGACAATCTCCGTCAAAGAGATTCAACGTCGTCTTCGCGCAGGAGATAGCTTCGAACAAATCGCTCGCGATGGTCAGATCACCGTTGAGAAAGTTGAGCGCTTCTCTGGACCCATCATGCAAGAGCGTGAATACATCCTCGATCGCGCACGCGAACTTGTGATGCGTAAGGATGTTCATCGCATCGAAATGACCTTCCGCGATGTTGTTCTTGCAAAGCTTGCTCCACGCGGCGTTGATACCGATGAGGTCAGCTGGAATACATGGCGCCTTGCTGATGGCACATGGCATATCGAATTGCACTACCCAAATCGTGATGGCAGCGGTGTTGCTACATGGAACTTTGATCTCTCTCGTCGCGCATTGGGTGCAACAGATGACAACGGCGCTTGGCTCATCGACGAAGATGCGCCTGCTCGCCCAGTTTCAACCGGAATCATTCACTCAGAGCCAACTCATCCATCGCGTATTGAAACTCCGCGAGTAGCCGATGTTTTTGAACCAGTTGTTGAAGAGAAGCCAGAGACTCCACGACTTGCTGTAATCCGCGAGACACCAACGGCAGCTGATTCACAAGATGGAATTACCGCTCGCGCCAAGGTTCCTTCATGGGATGAAATTATGTTTGGTCACAAAAGTGAAGAGAACCCAGAAGATAACTAGAGCGTCAAAGTTTTAGATAGTTTGGCTAAGTAGCGGTACGGAACTTTCGATATCTGAATCTCCACCATGATGGCCAACCATCTCGCCCTCTTTATCTGCACGTTCTGGATCCAGTAATACAACTCCACCGCGAGCAATAGCAATTACATCACCTGCGCGTTCTGAAGCATCGAGTGAAACATCGCTACCAAATAACCCAGACTCAATCGCAGTTGCACGTGAATGCATTAAGACCTTATCTCCAAGCGCCTGGCGCCAGCGATGTAGAACTTCTTCAACGGCGGCAGGTGATGACTTTTCTCCCAGGTATAAATGACGTGCGCGAGGTTCACCCGCAATGACTGAGATATCTGTTAGTAAATCGTTATCAACGCCCATAACTATCTTCTCTTCAACATTGATCATCCCGTGATCTGCTGTGACCCAGATACGTGTGCCTTTAGGTGCTTTCTCAATAAGCGAGCCAACAAGTGAGTCGACGCCCTTGAGAGCTGCAATCCACTTATCTGAACCAACGCCATCTGAGTGTCCCGCAGAGTCCAAATCGTTGACGTAGAGATAGATAAAAGATGGTGCTGCACTGAGGGCAGTCACAGTTTCAGACAACATATCCGAGACGATATTGGCACCCTTGTAATTGGCACCTCTAAAGACTGCGCGAGTAAATCCTGAATTCTCATAGCGCTTGGCAGCAATGTGTGTTGTTGTAATTCCTGCAGCCATTGCACGTTCAAAGAGAGTCGGCACTGGTTGCCAGATTGATGGGTCAACGCGCTCATCCCACTTCAATGAATTAAGTACTCGTCCCCCACTGCGCGGCACTTGAACTGTGTATCCAAGCATTCCGTGCGCACCTGGCATGACACCTGTCGTTAGCGTTGCAAGGCTTGTAGCTGTAGTTGATGGAAAAGATGTCTGCACAGTTCCGTGGGATGCAAGTGAGACCAGGTTAGGTGCATGCGATGCGTAGGCACCTAATACATCTGCACCGAATCCATCGATAAGAAATAAGAGTTCGCGGCCGTTGGGGCTTTCACCACATTTAATTGAATCTGACGCTGTTGCTAATCCGAGGCTCGAGAAGATCGAGGGCATGATTTGCGACAGGTGCACAGCACTATGGTCTCACGAGTATTGTTGCGGCTATGAATTCTTTCGTAACATCCCCTGAGGTTGCAGCCGCCCTCGCCGCCGGCAAACCAGTCGTGGCACTTGAATCAACAATCATTAGCCATGGCCTTCCGCGTCCATCTAATCTCGATGTTGCTCGTGAAGTCGAAGCTATTGTCCGCACACATGGTGCAACGCCTGCAACGATTGCAATTCTCGATGGCAAGGTCTGTATCGGACTTACCGACGATCAACTCGTTGCCATCGCAAATCGTGATGACATCGCCAAGGCTTCAAGTCGCGATTTAGCAATCATCGCTGCAACTGGAAAGAGTGCGGCAACAACTGTTGCCGCAACTGCCCACCTTGCGGTTCTCGCCGGCATTCATGTATTTGCAACAGGTGGATTAGGCGGAGTCCATCGCGGTGCAAATGAATCTTTTGATGAATCAGCAGATTTAACAGCGCTTGCTGATCTCGATATCACCGTAGTTTGTGCAGGAGTGAAATCTATTCTCGATGTTGCAGCCACACTTGAACGCCTTGAAACACTTGCAATCGGAGTTGTTGGATATAAGACCAACGCCTTCCCTGGTTTCTATCTAACAGATTCTGGATTTACTCTCGAACATCGGGTTGAGAGTGCATCAGATATCGCAGCAATCATCGCTGCGCGTCATGGACTTAAGACAGATATCCATGCTCTGATCGTTGCTAACCCTGTTGCACAAGAGATGGATCGCAAGCGACATGACGCAATTCTTAAGAGCGGTTTAGAGGGCGCAACAAAGAATGGAATTACCGGTAAGGCCGTTACGCCATTCTTGCTCGAGCACTTCCATACTGCCTCAGAGGGTGAATCGCTCAAGGTCAATATCGAAATTATTAAATCCAACTCTGCTCTTGCTGCCGATATCGCAGTAGCTTCTCAGAAGTAGCGAGCATAAATAGATGGCAACGAAGGTTCTCTGTATCGGCGATGTGATGCTCGATGTAGTGACCAAGATTGCCGTTCTGCCATCAGCAATTAACTACGGAAGCGATACAGCTTCTGAGATATCAACTCATGGTGGTGGCGCTGCAGGAAATGTCGCTTCATGGCTTACCCGCACAAATTCGGAGGCGACAATCGTTGGACACGTTGGAGATGATGCAGCTGGAGCCGCCCTCATCAGTGAATTTGATGCACTTGGCGTTCATCACGAAAATTTAATAATTGAAGGTGCGCGATCAGGTGTAGTCGTAGTCCTTGTTGACCCAACAGGTGAACGCACAATGTTTCCCGATAATGGTGCTAATTCAGGGCTACATATCGGCGATCTTCCAGATCTTGCAGGGTTTAACGCGATCTATCTCTCTGGGTACTCTCCTTTGGATCCGTCATCTCTCCCCGGAATTAAAGAGATGATTACTAAAATTCGTGCAGCAAAGATTCCGATTTACTTTGACCCAGCGTCTGTCGGTGCGATGAAAGAGGTAGATGTTCAAGAGGTAAAGTCCTGGCTTCCACTTTTCGATTGTCTGCTGCTTAATGAAGAGGAAGCAATCTACTTAACTGGCGAGAGCGATCTAGAGAATGCGCTAAATTCACTTCTCGTCAGCTGTTCAACAGTTGTCATAAAACGAGGCTCACAAGGTGCCATTGGAAAAATCCGTGGTGGTCAATCGATTTCAATTGATGCAGTTCATACAGAAGTCGTAGATACAACAGGTGCCGGAGATTCCTTCGCGGCAGGATTTATATCTGAATTCGCACAATCTCATGATTTGCATCGCTCTTTATCGGCAGGGGCTGCAATTGCTGCTAAATGTGTGGCAATCATCGGCGCCAGACCGCGTGTAGGTACCGAGGTTTAACCACTTCACTTGGCAGAATACGCGCCATGGCAACGAAGAAGACAGCAGCTCCCAAGAAGTCGGCGAAGGTCGTAGGACCCAAGCCTGGTGAATATCCAGGCAAGATCGTCGATATCGATGTCTCTTCAGAAATGTCTGAATCATTTCTCGAGTATGCGTACTCAGTCATTTACTCACGTGCACTTCCTGATGCTCGCGATGGTCTAAAGCCTGTTCACCGCCGCATCCTTCATCAGATGGCCGATATGGGTCTTCGACCAGAGCGCGGCCATGTAAAGAGTGCACGTGTTGTCGGTGAAGTTATGGGTAAGTTGCACCCGCACGGTGACTCTGCAATTTACGATGCGCTCGTTCGCATGGCGCAATCATTCTCAATGCAATTGCCACTTATCGATGGCCACGGAAACTTTGGATCACTCGATGCTGGTCCTGCCGCAATGCGTTACACAGAAGCGCGCCTTGCACCAACTGCGATGGCGATGGTTGCAGAAGCGGACGAGAACACTGTTGACTTCGGACCAAACTACGACGGTCAGCTCTCTGAGCCACTCGTTCTTCCTGCAGCATTTCCAAACTTGCTCGTAAACGGCGGTTCAGGAATTGCCGTTGGTATGGCGACCAACATGGCGCCACATAACTTGGGCGAAGTAATCGCTGCAACTAAATTCCTCATCGATAACCCTAAGGCGACTCTCAATCAATTGATGAAGCATATTCCTGCGCCAGATTTCCCTACAGGTGGAGAAATCGTTGGGCTTGAAGGCGTACGCGAGGCATATGCAACCGGTAAGGGTTCATTTAAGGTCCGCGCAACAACTGAGATTTCAAAAGTTACCTCACGCAAAATGGGAATCATCATTAAGGAGCTCCCATTTAATATCGGACCTGAAAAGGTTGTTGAGCGCATTGCAGATCTTGCAAAGGCGAAGAAGCTTCAGGGAATCTCAGACATCATCGACCTTACAGATGGCCAGACAGGCACCAACGTCGTTATCGAACTCAAGAATGGCTTTGAACCAGAAGATGTTCTTGAAAAGCTCTACAAGTTAACTCCTATGGAAGACGCCTTTGCTATTAACGCAGTGGCACTTGTGAAGGGAAAGCCTCAGACACTTGGTCTAAAGGAACTTCTACAGGTCTTTATCGATCACCGTATCGAAGTTGTTCGTCGCCGCTCAGAATTCCGCAAGGCAAAGGCTCAAGATCGCCTATCTCTAGTTGATGGCCTTCTTAAGGCAATTATCGATATCGATAAGGTCATCAAGATCATTCGCGGAAGCGATGATGCAGCAGCTGCTAAAGAGAAGTTGATTAAGGATTTCAAACTCAATGATGAACAGGCTACATATATTCTCGATATGCCACTTCGTCGCTTGACCAAGATGAGCAAGCTTGAACTTGAGACAGAATCTAAGGAACTAAAGGCAGTAATTGCAGCACTTGTGACTCTTCTTAAGAGCGAAGATGCAATCCGCAAGCAAGTTTCTGAAGAGCTCACAGCGGCAAGTAAATCTTTCGCAACTCCTCGCCGAACACGTATCGGCAAGGAGTAATTTCTTATCCCACGCACACTGTGGGAGACTTCGCCAAATGATCGCTACAACTGCCCTTGAACTTCGCGCCGGTGCGCGCCTTCTGGTCTCGGGCGTCAATGTACGTATCAACAGTGGCGATCGCATCGGATTCGTTGGCCGTAACGGCGCTGGTAAATCAACTCTCGCAAAGGTTCTCGCTGGTGAAACACTGCCTGCAGGTGGCGGCGTTCAGCGCACAGGAAAGATTGGTTACCTTCCACAAGATCCACGCACGGGTGAAGATCAAGGAACTGCGCTAGACAGAATTTTATCTGCACGCGACCTAGACCAAATTGCTATTCGTATGGCGCAGGTAGAACATGAAATGTCTACGACCGAAGGTGCAGAGCTAGAGAAAGCTCTTGAGCGCTACACACGAGTCGATGCTGAATTTAACGCAGCAGGTGGATATGCAGCTACCGCTGAAGCAGAAGCAATTGCACATTCTCTTGGAGTATCGGAATCGGTCTTTAACAACCAGCTCGACACTTTATCCGGTGGTCAGCGCCGTCGAATTGAACTCGCTCGTATCCTCTTTTCGGGTGCAGAAACGCTTCTTCTCGATGAGCCAACTAACCACTTAGATGCTGATTCCATTGTTTGGCTTCGAAACTACCTCGTCAACTACGCAGGTGGGCTTGTCATCATCTCTCACGATGTTAACTTGATCGAAACTGTCGTCAACAAGGTCTTCTACATCGATGGAAACCGTAACGTCATCGATGTCTATAACTTGGGCTGGAAGCAGTACCTCTTACAGCGCGAACAAGATGAGCACCGCCGCAAGAAAGAACGTGCAAACGCTGAGAAGAAGGCTGAGATCTTGCAGAAGCAAGGCGAGAAGATGCGCGCCAAAGCTTCTAAGGCAACTGCGGCTCAAGGCATGTTACGTCGCGCCGAGAAACTTCGTTCATCACTCGATGATGTTCGCGTAAAGGATAAGGTCGCGAAGTTGCGATTCCCAACACCTGCTCCTTGTGGCAAGACTCCCCTATCTGGCGAGGAACTCTCAAAGAACTACGGCTCACTTGAAATCTTTACCGACGTTTCGTGCGTTATCGATAAGGGCTCTCGCGTTGTAATCCTTGGACTTAACGGCGCTGGAAAGACAACACTTCTTAAAATTCTGGCTAACCAACTTGAATCTGATACCGGAAAAGTTGAACATGGCCATGGCTTAAAGCTTGGCTACTACGCCCAGGAACATGAAATGCTCGACTTCGAACGCACCATTCTCGAGAACATGATGTCTTCTAAAGATGATCTTCGCGAACCAGAAGCTCGTAACGTTCTGGGTTCATTCTTATTCGTTGGTGATGACGTTCATAAGCCAGTCAAGGTTCTCTCCGGTGGCGAAAGAACTCGTCTTGCACTCGCAACACTGGTTGTATCTGCCGCAAATGTTCTGCTTCTCGATGAGCCTACAAACAACTTAGATCCTGCATCGCGCGAAGAAATCCTTGGAGCACTCGGTGAATATCAGGGCGCTGTCATCATGGTCTCACACGATGAAGGTGCTGTTCAGGCACTTAAGCCAGAGCGCGTGATCCTGCTACCTGATGGCGATGAAGATATCTGGAAAGATGAATATTTCGACCTTGTAAGTATTGATTAACCATTACCCTTTTGGAGTGAGAATGAAGTCGCCACTTCCTAAGGGATTACTTATTGCCTTTGCTATTGCCCTCATTCCGGTTAGCGCTGTTTCTGCGCAGAAAGTGACTCCCGGAAGTACATGCAAAGTCTTGAATAAAAAGGTTGTTTACCAAAATAAGACCTTTACCTGTACTCAATCAGGCAAGAAATTAACTTGGAACAAGGGTGCGATATTAAAGAAGCCAATACTTACTCCGACCCCAACCCCGACTCTTACTCCGACCCCAAGCCCGACTCCAAGCCCGACTCCGACTCCCATAGTCTTAACTTGGGACAATATTGCCGATAACTATCGTGAGATTTCAACAGATGTCTACAACAAAAGCCAGATTCACATAGATATTAATTTTCAACCAAAATTCAAGTTAAATGTTTTAGTGGGGCCAAATACGAAACCAAGCGTCATTAATCCCACTGCCGCTTTTAGTCTGGCAGCAAATATGCTTCGGAACTTTAAACAACCTGAAGAAGTTTATGCGATTTACTTCAATTTCATTGATAAGGATTGGGCCAAGAAATTTTTTCAAGAAAAAGATGGAGCACCATATTTGAGTTCTAAGATTGACTATTCATGTCCCAGTGAAAATGAGTGTGAAGTCGCCGGCGGAGGTAATTTACGAAATTGGCAAGGTTATGTTGAGACTGCTGTGCCGAAAAATCCTTGGTGGACAGATCGAAGTCAATATGCTGGACAAGACATTCATGAATTCACACACGTTGTTCAGTCATATCAACAAAAACCGTTGACGGGCGATTGGTTAAGCACGATCCCTGTGTGGCTTTCTGAAGGACAGGCGACACTTTTTCAAGTTTTAGGTGGAAATATGACGTTGTACTCTTATCAATCAAATCAGGCAAATCAAATTAGGAAGTTTGCACCCGATGCAACATTGAAAGATTTCTCTGCTGATTCAATTTTACGATTCTATGATCTCCTAACACCCGGAAAAAATCCTGAGGTGTACATCTCCAATCCTTCATTTTATAGGTATGTCTTTTCATTGGGTTATGCAACTGTTGAGGCCCTTACTGCAATTGGAGGAATCGATTCGACTATGACCCTCGTTAATCAATCTGTGAATGGCACTCCATTTAATCAAGCATTTAAGAACATTTATGGCATTGAGTGGACTTCAGCAGCTCCAATCCTTGCCGAAATTGTTTCAAAACAAGCTAAGTAGTACTTGTCGAAACTCTCAACGACATTCGCCCCAGACGTGGTGATAAATGCTTAGGCGTCGATCTGTTCGCGATCGATCTCAGCTGTTGCAATAAATTCCTTACGCGGCGCAACATCTGAACCCATTAGAAGCTCAAACATCTTCTCTGCAGCCTCTGCATCAGGAACAGTAATGCGGCGAAGCGTGCGTGCATCTGGATCCATTGTGGTTTCACGGAGCTGATCTGCATCCATTTCGCCAAGACCCTTGTAACGCTGAATTGGTTCCTTCCAGCGCTTACCGTTCTTCTTCAAATCTGCAGTGACCTTTTTCATCTCATCATCTGAGTATGTGTAGATGTATTCGCCCTTTTTACCACCCGCACCCATTGTTTCGATGCGGTGCAGAGGTGGGATAGCGGCAAAGACGCGACCAGCATCGAGCATTGGGCGCATATAGCGATACATGAGAGTGAGTAGAAGACAGCGAATATGTGCGCCGTCAACGTCCGCATCTGACATCAGGATTACGCGGCCATAGCGAGCTTCTTCGAGTTCAAAAGATTTTCCGGAGCCTGCGCCGATAACCTGGATGATTGACCCGCACTCTTTATCATCGAGCATCTGGGAAAGAGATGCTTTCTGAACGTTAAGAATCTTTCCGCGGATCGGCAAGATTGCCTGGAATTCAGAGTTGCGTGCTGCCTTTGTTGTGCCAAGTGCAGAGTCACCCTCAACGATAAAGAGTTCGGTGCGAGTCACGTCTTCAGAGCGGCAATCGGAGAGCTTTGTAGGAAGCGATGAGGATTCGAGTGCATTCTTTCGGCGTTGAATATCTTTGTGAGCTCGTGCACTGATACGCGTACGTGATGCGCCAGCAATCTTCTCCATGATCAACTTGCCATTTGCCTTATCGATACGACGAGTTGTTGAGAAGAACTCCTTCAACTTATCGGCAACGACCGTTGAAACAATCTTTGTTGCTGCAGCAGTTCCAAGAACTTCCTTAGTCTGGCCTTCGAACTGTGGCTCTGACATGCGAACCGTGACAACAGCTGTGAGGCCCTCCATCACGTCATCTTTAATGACATCTGCTTCATTCTTCTTCAGAATTCCAGCGCTGCGCATCGCTTCGTTAAATGCCTTGGTGATTGCGCGCTCAAATCCAAGGACGTGCGAACCACCCTTAGGGGTAGAAATAATATTCACAAATGAGCGAAGCGTTGTATCGAAACCATCGCCCCACTTCATCGCAATATCAACTTCCATATCGCGCTCAACATCTGTTGAAACCATATGGCCCTTGTCATCAAGTACCGGAACAGTCTCTTGGTAGTGGCCTGAGCCGTAGATGCGAATTACTTCGCCTACTGGCTGATCTGGCTGTAAGAAATCGCAGTATTCGGAGATTCCGCCCTTATGGAAGAAGACCTGAGTTGTCTTCTCCTTCTTGCGATTATCGTTAACAGTAATTGAGAGCCCTGGAACTAAGAATGATGTTTGGCGTGCACGTGCATAGACATCTTCAAGATCGAGCTCTGCATCCTTAAGGAAGATCTGGCGATCTGACCACCACTTTGTACGTGTGCCAGTTACCTTTGCAGAAATCTTTCCAATTGTGCGAAGACCTGATTGTGGAGTGAACTCTGCCTTTGGTCCATCGCCATCGAAAATTCCCGCGACTCCGCGCTTAAATGACATCCAATAAATCTTGCCGTTACGGTCGACCTCAACATCAAGACGCTCTGCTAGTGCATTTACAACTGATGCGCCTACGCCGTGGAGACCACCAGATGCGGCATAAGAACCGCCACCGAACTTTCCACCTGCGTGCAACTTCGTCATAACTACTTCAACGCCAGTAAGACCGGTCTTTGGTTCCTTATCGACAGGAATACCGCGGCCATCGTCGTGAACTTCAACAGAACCATCTGCCTCTAAATTAATTTCAATTTTCTTACAATGGCCAGCAAGAGATTCATCTACAGAGTTATCGATGATCTCCCAGAGACAGTGCTGCAATCCACGAGAATCTGTGGAGCCGATATACATACCTGGGCGCTTACGAACTGCATCAAGGCCCTCGAGGACAGCTAAATCCTTTGCGGTATAGCTATCTTTAGAATCTGTCTCAGGGGTAAAGTTCAATTCGTCAGCCACGGTGGCAAAGGTTAGCCAGCGAACCCCTCGCATCTGCGTAAGCGCGCCGAAGAACCTCAAATATCGATAATTTGGTGATATTTATGCGCTCAAACCGATAAAAAGTAACAGAATTGAAATCAATATAAAGAGCGGGGAATAAAGAGAACTGGCATGATGTTCCATAGATGTACAGCACTACCTACCTACCTTAAGCGAACGGAGAGCGCGATGACCGAGCAAGTAATCCTCGAATCCACACCTCTAAATGCCCTCGATCGATGCGATCGTTGTGGTGCACAGGCTTATGTCCGTGCAACTCTGCTCAATGGTGGCGAACTCATGTTCTGTGCTCATCACGGTAAGGAATATGCCGAGAAGCTTAAGACTGTAGCTGCAGCGATTCAGGATGAATCAGAGAAGCTGGTCGAAGTTAAATAATTTTTATTGAGAGAGACCCTTATGCGAACCATCGCATAAGGGTTTTTCTTTTGATTGACCGCAACCGCAGAACTTTGGATTCTCACGCGTTTCAATGAGATTTCCTTCAGCATCAACCATATCCACGGTTCCGGTAATACGAATAGAACCGCTCTTGGGATTGATGAAGACCTTTGGATTAGTCACGGATTAATCCGGTTTTAATCCAGGTAATCGCGCAGTGATTGCGAACGTGATGGGTGACGAAGCTTCGACATTGTCTTAGATTCAATCTGGCGGATACGTTCACGAGTTACGCCGTGAACCTTACCGATCTCATCGAGAGTCTTTGGCTGCCCATCTGTAAGTCCGTAGCGAGCCTTGATCACATCTGCTTCGCGGTTAGTGAGACCACCAAGAACCTGCATCAACTGCTCCTGCAAGATTGTGAATGTGACTGACTCTTCTGGCTTTACAGCTTCAGAATCTTCAATCAAGTCACCGAACTCAGAGTCTCCTTCTTCACCCAGTGGTGTGTGAAGCGAGATTGGCTCGCGGCCGTACTTCTGAACTTCAACAACCTTTTCAGGTGTCATATCAAGTTCTTTAGCGAGCTCTTCTGGTGTCGGTTCGCGACCGAGATCCTGAAGCATCTGGCGTTGAACACGTGCCAACTTATTGATGACTTCAACCATGTGAACTGGAATACGGATTGTGCGAGCCTGGTCAGCCATCGCACGCGTGATTGCCTGACGGATCCACCATGTTGCATAGGTAGAGAACTTGTAACCCTTTGTGTAGTCGAATTTCTCAACTGCACGGATAAGGCCCAAGTTTCCTTCCTGAATCAAGTCGAGGAAGAGCATTCCACGACCGGTATAACGCTTAGCAAGAGAAACTACGAGACGAAGGTTTGCCTCGAGCAAGTGATTCTTCGCGCGCTTTCCATCTTCTACGATCCACTCGAGCTCGCGCTTAAGTTTCTTCTCAATCTTCTTTGTATTCTTTAGCGCTTCTTCAGCAAAGAGACCGGCTTCAACGCGAGTAGCAAGTTCTACTTCGAGTTCTGCATTAAGAAGTGCAACGCGACCGATCTGCTTGAGGTAATCCTTAACAGGGTCTGCTGTAGCACCTGCTGTAAGAACTGTCTGCTCTGGTGGGAGGCGCTTGATTTCAATCTGAATGAATCGAGCTTGCTCGTTGAAGAAGTACTGAAGCTCTTCAAGGTTCTTGAGATATCCCTGGTTGATGGATTCTGCAATCAGTTTCGCTGACTTCTCATTGAAGGTGCTCATCGCAAATTGCTGTTGGATCTGCTTGTAAGTCAGAGCCTTTGCATCAGCTTGATCAATATTGTGCTTAGGCGGAACTTCAACGCCCTGAATCTTGCCGTTGATTGCTTCGAGAACGAGGTTTACATTCTTGAGGTCTTTCTTATGCTTCTCGCGCTCGTTCTTATCTTCTTCTTCATCATCTGCATCTGTGTCGAGAAGGGTAAATGAACCTTCTTCATTCTTTGTCTCATCTGAAAGAGTTACAACGCGAGGCTGATCTTTTCCATCTGACTCTGCATCGATGATATCTGTGGCTTCTGCAATGAGAGTTTCTACATCTTCAAGTTCGACTTCTTCAACAACAATCTCATTGCCATCTTCATCGAGAACAATTGCAGCCTTTGCTGTACTTGCAGCTGCCTTTGGCTCTTCCTTTGGTGCAATCAGTGCGAGCTGCACCTTTGAAAGAATTCGACTTGGTGAGCCGAGTCCGCCCTTGCGAGCCTTCTCTGTTGCCTCTGGAATCTCTACATCTAATTGGCGAGCCTCAAGTGCGAGCGCCATAAATTCCTTCTTAACAGCCTTGCGATAATTATCGATACCGCTTGCAGCAAGTGTTTCAACGATCTCTTTCTGACGCGCAATCGCATTCTTAAGATCTACAAGTTGCTGAATTTCCTTCGCAGTTAAATCTTTCTTAATCTCAACCTTGACAGGCTTTGCAGCTTTGACCGGCTTTGCTGCAACTTTCTTAACTGGCGCAGCTTTCTTCGCAACGGCTTTCTTGGCTACTGCCTTTTTTGCAGGTACTGCCTTCTTTGCGGGTGCCTTTTTCGCAACGGACTTCTTTGCAGGAGCAGCTTTCTTGCCCTTTGCCTTATTTTTGAGCGCACTAAATCCAGCCACAATTGTCCTTTTTGGTTTTTCCTCGAACTGCTCGAGGTAATACCTATATTGTACCCGCAACCTGCAAGGCGTGCCGAATCGCATCGCCCATCGCTTCTGCCTCAACTAAGAATCCATCGTGGCCAAAGTCTGAACTAATCACGATGGGAGCTGCCGCGGTGGGCGTTAACTCAGATATCTCAACCTGAAGTCGAGGGACGAAGAGGCGATCTGTATCGATAGAGACCACTACAACGGGCACAGTGATGGCTGAGAGCGCCTTGGCGACTCCCCCGCGGTCTCGGCCAACGTCATGTGAGTTCATCGCATCTGTGAGGGCGATATAGGTATTGGCATCGAATCTCTTCGCCAATTTATCTGCCTGGTGGTCAAGGTATGACTCAACTGCGTAGCGGCCTGTCTCATCTCCCTGAAGCTGGCGGCCAAAGCGCACATCCATCTCTGATTCGGTGCGGTAAGTCAGGTGGGCAATTCTGCGTGCAATTCCCATTCCATCGAGTGGTCCGCGGCTCTGCTCGTAATAATCCCCGCCGTTGAAATTCGGGTCAGATTTAATGGCGCGGATTTGAATCGCTGCAGTTCCGATTTGATCGCCCGTTGCAACGGCAGAAGAGCCGATGGTGCAGATTGCACCGACGCGATCAGGTAATTGGATTGCCCATTCAAGCGATCGCATTCCACCTAGTGATGGTCCAACGGCAAGAAGGTACTTTTCGATTCCCAGTGCATCGCTGAAAGCAACTTCTGCGCTGACCATGTCGCGAATCGTGACAATCGGAAAGCGCGAACCGTAGCGTTTTCCATCCGGGGCAATACTTGAAGGTCCTGTAGATCCCTGACAACCGCCGATGACATTGGGACAGATGATGAAGTATTTATCTGTATCAAAGGGAAGTCCTGGGCCGACCATCTGTGGCCACCAACCAGTGACATCAGACCAACCAGTCATTGCATGGTTAATCAGAATTGCATTGGATTTATCTTTATTGAGTGTGCCCCACGTTTGATATGCGATGGTGATATCAGGAAGCTCTTCGCCGCTTTCCAAAGTGAGTGAACCGATCTTGATGAATTTACGATCACCTGGATCATCGCCCTCGAGCCACGCACCGGTGACTTCTGTTGTAGGTCGCTTGCTCATATATAAATCCTTCACGCACTTGCAGTTGCCTATGTAAGTAGGAAAACTGCCTGGTCGTCACCCGGAGCACCCCACCGCGGTGGAGGGTTGCCGTCTAGTCAGCCGGGGCTTTCAACTAGAACTCGTGACCGGGGTAAATATTACCCGAAGATTCCCGCTACGACTTTTGGATGGAGCTCCTTGCGCATCGCAGTGAAGGATTGGGCGGGCCACCCCGCAGTAAATACGCGGCGCAGCAACAGGGCTAGCGAGTATTTCTCATCATCGGCCAGCGCTCGATCCAGTGCCTTCTGTGCCAGCGCACCTTCACCACGTTCGTAGGCAAGGGCGGCAAAGACTGATGCAATCGGTGCAACAAATCCACGAGGCGCCGCCAACAGAAGTTCGCGCCACATCTGCCAATACCAGTCGGTGCTCTCGGGGCTATGACTTCCTAGTGCGAAATCGCGAACTTGAATATCACTCATGCGGCCAATGACTCGGGCCACCAGTTCACGATCTTCGCCGGCTCGACCTGCTTCGAATTCGCCAGCTAGATCAATGACTGCAGTTGCACCATCGCGTTGTAAATCATTGAGCTCTTCTGCATCACTTTCTACCCAATAAGAATTTACCTCGGCAAGCCAATCAGGATCGAGAGAAGATGGCAGTGCGGCAATCGAATCTATGAGTTGGCTGACGTTCTGATACGGCATCGGATGTCCTGCAATGACATGTTCTGCGGCGATTCGAGATGAATCAATTTCTGGAACAGGGCTGCCTTCAGGTGGACAACATGTTGCATCGATGCAGAGCAGAGATCTAAAGCGATTATCGTGCACCAGAAGTGACTCTTTGATTTCAACACCTGCTCGCATCAAAGCAGCGCTAGCGTTGATTAATACGCTCTCCCCTGTCTGGCATTCACTTGGAACATAGGCGACCAGGAATGCGCCATCTGCTTCTTCGCGAGTGAAATGTGATGCAAGTAAGTCATAGCTAGCACTTGTTGCATCACCAATCAAATCTACAATGGGTAGATCTACGCGCATCGCCATTCCGACAGAGTCATCTTTGAGCGCCACGAGCACCAATGAATTGCTGGGGTGGTAACCAATCAGAAATGGAACTGCGGCAAGGAGATCGTGTGGGGATGTAAGTGTGGACATGGGAAACCTCTCTAGATTATTGAGTTAGCGGGATAAACGAACGGGTGCTGAGAAGCGGGTAGGTGCTGCAACGACGGTAATAGGAATAATTGCTACAGATTCGATCTTTCCTGGAATCTTTGTCGTAACGCCTTGCACCGTGAACTCGCCATCCCACTTTGTAATGAGCTCCACGAGATAGTGGCCAGGCTTTGAATACGAATGCTGAATTTCGCCATCGGGATATGGCCCACCTGCTTTGTGCGTTAGGTAGATAACTCCATCTCCGTAATGCCAGAGAAATGTTGGCTTAAGTGATACTTCAACGACTTCGCCAACAATTGCAATCTTCTTTGTGACAATCGGCGGAACATCGCACCAGAAGAAGACCGGCACTTTGATCAACGGTTGAAAAGATGGCGAATATGCGATTCCTGCAGTCGGCAGAATCTCCACCAACTTATCGCTCAAAGAAGTTGCAGCGGCACTTGTTTTCTTCGGCACCGGCGTCTTGATAACTGGCTTTTTGGTTGTGGTCAGAACCTTTGGCTTTGCAGGTGCAGTGATCTTCGGTACAGGTGCAACGTTCTTGGGAACAACTGCTTTGGGACTTTTAACTGGCGCAGGTGTCACCGACTTCTTCTGTACCGGCCCTGTGCCTTTGCGCCCTTCAATAACGATCTTTCCATCTTGGGTATAAACCTCGATGCACGCTTTCTCGATGCACTCTTGGGCATGGGATGGCGCTGGCACTAAAAGAACAATTACTGCAATAAGTAAGCTTCTCTTCATGCGCGGCAGGGTAGGTCGTTGCCTTTATGCAGAACGAAGTGAAAAAGCGAACTGTGGATAGTTATGACACTCTAGGGGTATGGCTTCCCGCGATGGTGATGGATGGATTGAGTGCAGATGCGGCTCAAAACATTGGGGCAAGCATGGCGCAGCAGGGCTTCTGATCATTCGTGATGGCGCAATCTTCTTGCAACATCGCGCACCATGGGTTCACAACGGAGATACTTGGGGAATTCCAGGTGGTGCACGCGATTCACATGAGAGCGTTATTGAAGGTGCGATCCGTGAAGCGGTTGAAGAGACTGGCATCAACCCAGAGGATCTAGAGCCAGTGCACACCTTTACCGATGATCACGATGGCTGGAGTTATTCAACCGTGATTGCCCGAGCGAATAAGAATTTGGAAGGCCACGAACTCAATGATGAATCGCATGAAGTTCGTTGGGTGAAATTCGATGATGTAACACGTCTACCTCTGCATCCAAGTTTTGCAAAGACATGGCCAGAAGTACGTCTCTTAATTGATGAGTTAGAGAGTTTCTCGTAATCGCTTAAGGGAATCGCGAACGATTTCTCCATCGCTTGTTCGCCACAGTGGTGGCATCGAATTCAAAATTACACTGCCATAGCGCTTTGTAACTATGCGCGAATCTAAGATTGCAACGACTCCGCGGTCATCGATACTTCGAATGAGACGACCTGCACCTTGGGCAAGTAATAACGCAGCTCGTGGCACAGAGACCTGCATAAATCCTGACCCACCAGATGCATCGGCTAGCGATGATCGAGCAGACATCACAGGTTCATCGGGACGTGGAAATGGAATGCGATCTATTGCTACAAGAATGCATGAATTTCCAGGAACATCGACGCCCTGCCAGAGCGACATTGTGCCGAGCAAGATTGATGTCTCATCTTTTGCAAAGCGTTCTACCAGCGGACCAACTGCATCGCCGCGCTTCTGCGTGATGATGGAAATGGGAAGATCAACAAGTACAGAACGCAGATGCGCATCTGCAGCCTCTACCCCGCGCCATGAACTAAAGAGCGCCAAGGTGCGTCCGCCTGCTGCATCAATTAACTCGCCAAGTTCATCAAGGACGGCTTGGCTTGGGCCATCACGACCTGGCTCTGGTAAGTGCTTTGGCATATAGAGAACGCCTTGATTGGCGAAGTCGAATGGTGAACCCACATCGAGCATCTGCACATTGGCCGGATCGATATCGCCATCGCCTGACTCTTGATCAACATCAGAGCCCACTACGAAGCCAATACTGCGCGCCATCGCATCGAAGTTATTTCCTACCGTCAGAGTTGCAGAGGTAGCGATTACCGGCGTCTTAGTCAGCAAATTGCTGCGCAGAACATGCGAGACAGAAAGCGGCGCTAAATGCAGAGTTGAGAATGTAGGTTCGTACCAGAGCACATGTTCGTCACCCATTTTGAGCAATTTGCCAGCAGTTGTTGCAATCTCTTGTACTGCGCCTTTTACTCGCGCACGTTCTGCATTTTCATCTGGGTCAATGATTTCATCATCTGCAGAAATCAATTGCACAAATGTTGTTGCAGCATCTTTCAGCTTTCTGATTGGCGCCTCAAGAACACTTGGAATCTCTTCGAGACGACCTTGCGCTGCGAAATCTCCCTTAATGATCTCGCCATAGTCGGCCATCGAATCGTGGAAGCTATCTGCTGCATTGGTCAGTGCATCTGATGGCTTACCCGGCATGTACTTGCGAGCCATTGCCGCGGCTCGTTGCACACGACCTGAAGTCAATTCTTCCGTTACCGCCTGCGTTGTGCGATCCATAAATTCGTGCGCCTCGTCGAGAATGACAGCATCGCGTTCAGGCAAGATGGGATGTGAATCAACGATTTCAATTGCAAGCAGGGTGTGGTTTGTAACAACAACATCTGCCTCTTGTGCTCGCGCCTTAGCCTTGGCAGCAAAACATTGTGCACCCCACGCACATGAATCTGCCCCTACGCATTCGCGCCCCGATAAAGAATTGGCGGCCCAGACTCTGCGATCGACATCTGGTGCATCATCACGATCTCCGGATACTCCCGGAGTCTTCGCCCATGCAATAAGACGCTTTGCATCTTTTTCAAGATAAGAAGATTCAAGTAAGAGTTCGCCGTCAGGATCAGTATCGTCTGCATTCATCTTCTGCAGACATACATAGTTGCCTACGCCCTTATAAATTCCATAGGTAATTGATCGACCCAACGCTTTTTCAAGTGCGGGGACAACCGCCGGAAGATCTCGCTCTACGAGTTGTCTCTGCAGTGCAAGAGTTGCCGTTGCAACCAATACTTTCCGCCCATGAACCAGAGCTGGAACAAGATACGCAAGAGACTTTCCCGTGCCGGTTCCCGCCTGAACCATCAGGTGGTGGCGATCTGTCAGGGCGTTAGCGACAGCTTCGGCCATCTCTATCTGGCCTTCGCGGGTTGAGCCACCAATAGCTTCTACTGCAGCATCGAGGGCCTTTCTCACCTGCGCAGATAGCTCACTCATGAGTGGCACTTTAACGGTTCAATCGCGATACTTATGGACATGACATCCACACGTGTGATTGGCCCATTTACCGTTCCTGCTATCGGCCTTGGCTGTATGCCGTTATCTGGAATGCCACCGAGCAAACAATGGATCCTCAATGAGCGCGATACAGCAATTGGCGTGGTCCATGCTGCACTCGATGCTGGTGTGCGATTGCTCGATACTGCAGATATCTATGCTCCAACATGGAACTCTGTTGGCCACAATGAAATTCTTGTTGCTGAAGCTGTTCGCACCTGGAGCGGAACTGCGGCTCAAAAGGAAGAAATTGTTATCGCAACAAAGGGCGGCATTACTCGTGCACCTTTGGATGGCGATTGGTTTGGAATCGCAGGTCGCGATGCGCAAGAGCACTACTTGTATCGCGCAGTAGAAGCATCTGCTGCAAAGATGGGCGTGAGCACAATCAAGTTATGGCAGCACCATCGCCTTAATCATCACATGCCATTTGAAGAGCAATTTGAAAATGTAATGAAACTCAAGGCTCATGGAATTGTGCAGAATATTGGCGTTAGTAATTACACAGCTGAACAGCTGCGCCGTGCAATCAAAATTGGTGGAACACCAAAGCAAGGTGGACTGGTATCAATTCAAAATGAATGGTCACCGCGATCACGCGCATGGGCCGATGTCCGCGATATCTGCATCGAACATGGCATTGCTTTCTTGCCTTGGTCACCACTCGGTGGAATTGATATTAAAGATAGCCTCGAAAATGGCGCCTACGATGCCTTTGCCGAAGTTGCTAAGACTCACAACGTCTCGAAGTTTGCTATTGCTATTGCTTGGCATCTTGCAACATCACCTGTTGCAATTCCTATTCCGGGTGCGACTCGTAAAGAGTCGATTCTTGATTCTATGACCGGTCTTGATGTGAAGTTAAGTGCCGCAGAACTCGACATGCTTAATGCATCTCTGCCACCTAACCCACCACTTGCTGATGAATTGGTGCCTCAACCACCATTCCGTGACTAATCTAAATGTAGTTGAAATTTCAACTACTTACTGTTAGTCTCAATTCATGACGAAGATGCCTGCTCTCTACATGGGCCACGGCGCTCCCTTGCTGCTCGATGATCCAATCTGGTCAACAGAGATTGCATCCATCAGTAAGAAGTTTGAAAAACCAAAAGCAATTCTTATTGTTTCGGCTCATTGGGAATCAGCGCCTATTTCGATTTCTTCTGCAACAGCTGGCACTCCCCTTGTCTATGACTTCGGCGGCTTTGCTCAGAAGTTCTACGAGATGACATATGAAACTCCTGATGCAACAGCACTTGCTGCGCGTATCGCTGCCATGATGCCCGATAACGAACCGCTGCATGAATCACGACGTGGACTCGATCACGGCGCATGGGTCCCTTTAAAGATTATGTATCCCGATGCTGATATTCCCGTACTGCAGATGTCGATGCCGACATCAGATCCTGGCAAGCTCATTGAGATTGGAAAGCGCTTGCAACCTCTTCGCGATGAAGGGGTATTGATTATTGGCTCTGGTTTTATGACACACGGTCTTCCATTCCTGCGCGATTTTTCAATAAACGCAGCAGTTCCGGGGTGGTCATCTGATTTCGATCAGTGGGCTGCAGATGCGTTATCTCGCGGAGATGTTGATGCACTGGCATCCTATAAAGATTTAGCACCTGCTGTGCAGTATGCCCATCCAACGGTTGAGCACTTCACGCCGCTCTTTGTCACCCTTGGAGCGGCAACGAATCCTGAGAGTATTTCAGAAACGCTCGTAGAAGGTTTCTGGATGGGACTTTCTAAGCGTTCATTTCTTGTAGCATAACTATTGGTGCAACTCTTGATCGGGTTCGCCGATACTCCAGCCCGTGATTGTTGTAATCAAACCCGCACGTGTTGGCGCGCAAGCCATAGGACCAGCGTTCCAAGAGCGAGATGGATCAAGTGGCGCCACTCTTACTAGTTGTAACTCACCTTTGATTCCAGCTCGAATAGTGACGGCATCGCCTGAACGACTTGCGCGAACCGTTACCTCTTTACCCATCCACTCAGAGATGCGAGATGAAGACCAATCTGATGTTGTGCGCGTTACTACTGCTCCTACTTGTGGATACCCGTCACAGAATTCGATTCCCGCTTTCACCCAATTTTCGTCATCGGCTGTAATGAAAATTCCACATTGATCAAACTGTTCTGTGTAATCCAGAATGAAGCTGACTTCCATCGCACTTTCGTTAGGAAAATCAATTGTCAGCGCATGGCCATCGTCATGGATAAATCCATAAGAAGTAGTGCGCCACCAATCGCTGCCTTCAACGGACTCAACCTTTATTGAACCATCTACTTCAACGATAGAGGCTGGCTGGCGACTCCAGGTTCCTTGGCTCCATGCAATTTTCTTCATAGCTCAAGTAATTTCAAAGCAGCAATGGCGCTGTCGTAACCTTTATCTTCTTTACTCTCGGGGCGACCGCAGCGATCGATTGCTTGATCGAGATCGTTACACATTAATACGCCATAGCCAATTGGCTTTGAGAATTTCAGCTGTACATCAATAACGCCCTGCGTCACACCTTGGCAGACATAATCAAAGTGCGGTGTCTCACCTTTAAGGACAAGGCCCACTGCAACGACTGCGTCATAACCTTTTTCGAAAGCTTTCTGCGCAGCAAGTGGAATCTCAAATGAACCCGGTACGTAAATTACTTTTGCTTCAGGAACTTTAGCCTCCAGAAGTGCTCGCTGAGCTCCGGCGATAAGGTCATTACAAATATCTAGATGCCAAGAAGAAGAGATGATTGCAAACCGAGAATGTGGCATCTGCGGAACTGAGATATCTGGTGCGTGGCCGGCCATTACTTACCCCCGAGATTTCGTACATGACCCAAGCGCTCTGCCTTGGTCTGAAGGTACTTCTTATTAAATTCATTCTCCGCGATGACAAGTGAAATTTGCTCACATGTTATTCCTGCATCCGTAACGGCTTCAACCTTTAATGGGTTATTAGTGAGTAATTTGATTGATGAGACTTTTAGGTTCTTCAAGATTGCAATCGCTTCAGACCAATCACGGGAATCAACTTCGTGGCCTAGCTGAACGTTGGCATCGACTGTATCAAGCCCAGAATTCTGCAGAAGATAAGCCTTGAGTTTCTCAGTGAGTCCAATGCCGCGACCCTCATGATCGCGCATATAGAGAATGTATCCGCAGCCATAGGCTTCAATCGCTTCAATGGATGCATCGAGTTGTTGACCACAATCACAGCGCTGCGAGTGCACCACATCGCCGGTAAAGCATTCTGAGTGAATGCGGACCATCGGAGTCTTCTCGGTTGTGCAGTAGCGCATCACAACTTGTTCGCGATGCTTAAGTGAAGGATACGTTGCAATATCCCACTCTTGACTCTTTAACTGAACTGGTACCCATTCAAATTCATAGCGCGGATATGTTGCAACAGTTGCTGGCTGCTCAAGACGCTCTTGGTAGCTGCGAATATCTGCGATCGATACAACGGGAATCTGATGTTCTGTTGCGAAATCAAGAAGTTCTTGCCCGCGTGCCATAGAACCATCTGCCGCCACAATTTCAGATAACAACGCGGCAGGATAGGCGCCGGTGAGTTCGGCAAGAGCAACACCTGCTTCAGTGTGTCCTTGTCGCTCTGCAAGCCCTTGTGCATGTGCAATCAACGGAAATATATGGCCGGGACGAATGAAATCTGTTGCACGAGAAGTTGCGCTACCCAGCGCACGAATCGTTGCTGTGCGCTCCTTTGCGCTGACACCCGTTGTTAAGCCTTCTGCAAGATCAACAGAGACGGTAAAAGCGGTTTTGCGAACATCTTGATTCTGTTCAACCATATAAGGAAGACGTAAACGATGTGCTTGATCGGCTGTAATTGCAACGCACAGGATTCCGGTCGTGTGGCGAACAATGAACGCTGTCTTCTCGGCCGTTGCATGTTCTGCCAACATAATGAGGTCTCCCTCATTCTCGCGGTCGTGATCATCGACAACGATAAGCATTTCACCACGTCTAAAGCGATCGAGAGCATCTGCAAAATTAATTAGCATTCTTCACTCCCTTAGAAATTAAGCGCTCTACGTACTTAGCCAAGATATCGACCTCGATATTTACCAGGTCGCCGCTCTTCTTTGTTGAAAGATTGGTCTTCGCCAGGGTCTCTGGAATCAACCATAAAGTCACTATGTTCTTTGCATCATCGAGTGCGCCAACTGTCAGCGATACGCCATCGACAGTAATCGAACCTTGTGCGACTACATACTTCATGAGATGTTCAGGAACTGCGATATCGAACTGCACCCATTTTTCACCTGGCTCTGATTGCAGAACAGTTGCCACTCCATCGACATGGCCCTGCACGATATGGCCACCCATACGCATATCCATCTGCGCCGCGAGTTCAAGGTTTACAGGTGTTCCAACTTCAACCTGAGCAAGAGATGTCAGATTCAGCGTCTGCACCATGACATCTGCTGTGAATGCACCATCTGTAATTGAAGTTGCAGTGAGGCACACGCCATTGACTGCAATTGAATCCCCGACTGAAAGTTCTGAGGTCGATTCAGGTGCTGAGATTGTGAAGATCGCTGAGCTCTCTCCGCGGTTAATATCAACCACTTTTCCAAGCTCTGTGACTAGGCCTGTAAACATTTAGCGCCCCTTCACAATGCGATAGTGGGATTTGATATCTGAACCCATTACAACCGATGAGATAAGTTCGAGTTCGATATGGTCTTTCAGCGTTGAAATTCCTAGGTGACTGACAAACTCTTTACCTGCGCCCAGTAACTTCGGCGCCTGATAGACAATCAGTTCATCGATATTGCCACTTGCCATCAGAGCTGACCCAAGAGTTGGACCTGCTTCTACAAGCACTTGGTTGAACTTCTCTTCCTTCAATACAGAGATCAGTTCAGGAATCGACTTTGACTTCACAAGCACTGTGCGAGCCTCATCGTCGAAAACTTTATGTGTTGGTGGCACTACTTGTTCGCCACTGATGATGCGCACCGGACGCTCTGCATGGCCTTTAGGAACTAAGTGTGGGTTATCGACCAAGGCTGTGTTGGTTCCAATGAGAATTGCATCTGATTGTGCACGAAGCTTCTGAACATCCTCGCGAGATTCTGGACCGCTAATCCATTGTGATGTTCCGTCACTTGCCGCGACTTTGCTATCTAGCGTTGTCGCTACTTTCCAGATCATCAATGGGCGACCAATTGCTTCCTTACGAAGCCATGCACGCTGTGCGAATTCAAGATCAGCTGATTCAACATGCTCAACTTCGATACCTGCATCGCGAAGCTTCTGCGCTCCCCCAGCGGCTATTGGGTTTGGGTCACTAACTGCATAAATAACTTTTAAAATTCCGGCATCAATAATTGCCTGAGTACATGGTGGCGTTGCACCTGTATGTGCACACGGTTCGAGCGAGATAACGATTGTTGCACCCCGTGCTGCAGCACCTGCCTTTGCAATTGCTACAACTTCTGCATGGTCAAGAGATTGAGTGCGATCGTGGATTCCATCAGAGATGAGATCGCGTTGCGGGCTATAGATTGCAGCTGCAACATTTGGGTTAGGCGAAGACTTGCCTTGTGCCGATTGGCAAAGAGCAGATAGATGCGCGTACGCGTCATCGATAAACATGGTGCACCGATTCCGCTGTTATCTCTCATCCGGACTTTAACCGTCGGTCTCAGAGTTTCACTGAGTCAACCGCCCACTGGATGTGTGCGGGTCGCGGACTATAACCGCCGGTTCGAAATTACATCGACCCCGATAACAACTGATGCACAGTCTACGCCATCGCTTGCACCTCTCGCCAACGCAGAAAGCCCCCGAACCTTTGCAGGAACGAGGGCCTTAACTGCCTGATTACTTACATTGAGAAGGCCTCAAGGTGGTTATTAGAAGCTGCGAGCAAGAGGTCAAGAGCTGCCTTAACATCTGCAGGCATCGCCTTTGCTAGTAACTTCTCTAGTGAAGCGATATCAACTTCTTCAATCTTTACACCTACTTCCATAGCTTCGAGAATTCCGGCAGACCCTTGCTTTGTCAGTGTGTTGTAAAGGGCTTGAATATCCTTATTTACAAAGACGCCAGCTGCCTTACCTGTAGTTGGATTGGTCAGCTTGTACTTCTTAAGAAGCGCGGCGATGTAATCCATATGTGTCTGCTCTGATCGAGTGATATTTGAAAATTTGCGTGTTGTGACCTTGGTTGCAAGATATGCATACACATCACGAGCGAGCTTCTCTTCTTCGATTAGGTACTTAAGCTGCGCCTTTTGCGTAGTGGTCAATGTTGTGGGTGTTGCAGCGGAAGCACCTGGTGCCAAAGCTAGAGCAGCGAGAAGTGATGCTGTAACGAGCGCTGATGTCTTCTTAACTTTTAACATTTTTACTTCCTTCGAAAGCGCTTCTTGTTGTTCCTATCTGGAACTCTTTCGCCTTCAATAGAAGGTTCTGATATCAAGCAGAGTATTTATGTAACGGTTGCTGATTAATTCCTGTGAACCGCGCATAAATCAATGGTGTGAGTGGTAGCCCCAAATGAATCGACCGAAAATATTGTGGAATGCAAAAACCCCGCCGAAGTTAATCGGCGGGGTTTTTGAACGGGGTGGTTAAAGAATTAACTGCAACCAGATGTATTTCCACAACCTTCGCAGACGAAGCATGCACCTGACATACGCATCTTTACACCGCATGTCATACATAGTGGTGCATCTGATTTGATACCCATTGACTCGAGTAGATCAGATGATGAGCCAATTGTTGAAGCAAGTGGAGCAGCTGGTGCTGCTTCAATCTTTACTGCAACTGGCTTTACTTCAGCTTTTGCAGGAGCAGGAGCCGCCGCAGCAACTGCTGTCGGTGCTTTTGGGGTATCAGCACTCGCGATTGGTGCATATTCGCCACCGTTATCGAGAGCTGCTGCACGCTCTGCTGATGTATAGAGACCCATTGCTGAACGCTGTTCGAATGGTAGGTAATCAAGTGCCAAGCGACGGAAGATGTAATCCATCATTGACTGTGCCATACGGATGTCGGCATCATCTGTCATACCTGCTGGTTCGAAGCGAAGGTTTGTGAACTTCTCAACGAATGTCTCAAGCGGTACTCCGTACTGAAGTCCGATCGATACTGCGATTGAGAATGCATCCATGACGCCTGCAAGAGTTGAACCCTGCTTGCCAAGCTTCAAGAAGACCTCGCCGAGTGCGCCATCTGCATAGGCACCCGCTGTCATGTAACCCTCTGCTCCACCAACTGAGAATGATGTTGTTGTTGCTGGGCGTGACTTTGGAAGACGGTTACGAACTGGAGTTGCTGCAGCTTCAACTGGAGCATCCTTCTTCTTCGCCTTGCCATCTGAAAGTGGCTGACCGACCTTGCAGTTATCGCGGTAAACAGCGAGCGCCTTAAGACCGAGCTTCCAACCTTCGTAGTAAACCTCTTCAACTTCTTCAACAGTTGCATCCTCTGGGAGGTTAACTGTCTTTGAAATTGCACCCGATAGGAATGGCTGGCATGCAGCCATCATGCGGACGTGGCCCATTGGAGCAATTGATCGTGCACCAAGTGCGCAATCGAATACGTCGTAGTGCTCCTGCTTAAGTCCTGGAGCATCGATGACGTGACCGTTTGCAGCGATGAATTCAACAATTGCTTCGATTGTCTCTTCTGTGTATCCGAGCTTACGAAGTGCTTGTGGAACTGTCTGGTTAACGATCTGCATAGATCCGCCACCGACAAGCTTCTTGAACTTAACGAGTGAGAAGTCTGGCTCGATACCTGTTGTATCGCAATCCATCATCAGACCAATTGTTCCTGTAGGTGCAAGAACTGAGATCTGCGCATTGCGCCATCCGTTCTTATCGCCTGTTGAAAGACATGCATCCCACGCCTTATTTGCTTCTGCCCATACATCGATATCAAGAGTTGTCTCTTGCTTAGCAGCAGATGATGCAGCAGCGTGCTTACGCATAACGCGAGCATGTGCTGTTGCGTTACGTGCGAAGCCGTCGTATGGACCAACAATTGCTGCAAGTTCTGCAGAGCGCTTGTAGGTAATGCCTGTCATAAGAGATGTGATTGCGCCAGCAAGTGCGCGTCCACCCTCTGAGTCGTATGCAAGACCTGATGCCATAAGAAGCGCTCCGAGGTTTGCATAACCGATTCCGAGCTGGCGATATGCCTTTGTTGTCTCGCCAATTGCTTCTGTTGGGAAGTCTGCGAAGCAGATTGAGATATCCATCGCGGTGATGATCATCTCTGCTGCCTTGCCGAATGTCTTTGCATCAAATGAACCATCTGACTTGAGGAACTTCATCAAGTTAAGTGAAGCCAAGTTACATGATGAGTTATCAAGTGACATGTACTCAGAGCAAGGGTTAGACGCATTGATGCGACCTGTCTCTGGGTTTGTGTGCCAATCATTGATGGTGTCGTCGTACTGGATTCCAGGATCAGCACATGCCCATGCAGCTTCTGCCATCTTGCGGAAGAGGCCACGAGCATCTGTTGTCTCGATAACTTCACCAGTTGAGCGAGCCTTGAGGCCGAACTCTGAACCATTCTCGTATGCACGCATGAACTCATCGCTTACGCGGACTGAGTTATTTGCATTCTGATACTGAACAGAGATGATGTCTTTTCCACCAAGGTCCATATCAAAGCCTGCATCGCGAAGTGCGCGAATCTTCTGCTCTTCTGAAACCTTTGTCTCGATGAATTCTTCGATATCTGGGTGATCAACATCTAGAACAACCATCTTTGCAGCACGACGGGTTGCGCCACCTGACTTGATTGTTCCTGCAGATGCATCAGCACCACGCATAAATGAAACTGGACCAGATGCTGTTCCACCTGACTTTAGAAGTTCCTTTGATGAACGAATACGTGAAAGGTTAAGGCCGGCACCAGATCCGCCCTTAAAGATCATTCCTTCTTCGCGGTACCAATTAAGAATTGAATCCATAGTGTCATCAACAGACAAGATAAAGCATGCAGAAACTTGCTGTGGGGCAGCTGTTCCTACGTTAAACCAGACTGGGGAGTTGAATGAGAAGATCTGGTGCAAGAGCATGTATGTAAGTTCGTGTTCGAAGATAGTTGCATCTTTATCAGTTGCAAAGTATCCAAATTCTTTTCCTGCTTTTGTGTAGGTAAGTACAACGCGGTCGATGACCTGCTTAAGAGACCACTCGCGGTTGTCGGCACCTACTGCGCCACGGAAGTACTTGGTTGTAACGATTGTTGATGCGTTTACTGACCAGAAGTCTGCAAACTCAACACCGCGTTGTTCGAAAACAACTTCGCCTGTCTTCCAATTCTGTTGTACGACATCGCGACGATCCCAGGTGACCTGGTCGTATGGGTGGATGCCCTCTGTTGTGTAAATGCGTTCGATAGTAAGACCCTTGCCTGTCTTAGCTTTCGACGATGGTCGATTGATGACCGTATCTGACATGTTTTATTTCCCCGTCTTCTGATTACTTGTAGCTGTTGATTTTTCTGGTGTTTTTACTGCTGATGTTGCTGGTGTTGCCTGATTTGCATTCGAAGGAAGGGCGCGGAGAAGTGCAATCTCACCTTCGAAATCTTCAAGGGAGGCAAAGTTACGGTACACAGACGCGTATCGGAGGTAAGCCACCTCATCGAGTTCGCGGAGTGGCGCAAGAATTGCCAGCCCTACTTCTTGAGCTTCGATTTCTGCCTGACCTGTTGAGCGAAGGGTCTCTTCTACTCTCTGGGCCAGGAGGACCAAATCATCTTCATCTACTGGGCGACCTTGGCACGCCTTGCGCACGCCGACAAGAACTTTCTCGCGGCTAAATGGCTCGGTAGCACCTGATCGCTTGATGATGTTAAGAAGCGCTACCTCTTGTGTAGAAAAGCGCTGTCCACATTTAGGGCATTCGCGGCGACGACGGATTTCTGTGCCATCGAGAACCGGACGAGAGTCGACGACTCGAGAATCATCATGTCTGCAGAACGGACAAATCATTTCGGCGTGTCTCCCTTCGAATGCTCACTTTTTCCCAAAATCGGGTGTATTGGCGAATTGGCTAAACTACCGTAAAAACACTACTTATGGAAGTTTTTACCGTTTCGACCCCTACATATAGTGTGAACTGTAAAGCAAATCTTGAGAGTTTGCAGGATGAAACGCGTGAAGGTGAAGGCGTGTCGCGAGCTAAGTGGCTAGCTCTAGGGATTTAGCTAAGGGGAATGCGGATCTTCTGCCCTGCTGCAACGTCTACTGAGGCAAGTGAGTTGACCTCGAGGATTTCAGAGACCAGCCCGCGTACATCGCCGCTATCAGAACTCATACGTGTAGCTAGCGACCAGATTGTCTCGCCTGGCGCCACGGTCACGGTGATAAATGAGCCTGCCTTAGATGGGCCGGCATCGGTGCCCGCCCCCGCATTGGCGCTGACGAGTGAGCCAAGGACGATCGCAAGAGAGAGGACCACGAGGGTACGAGCCAAACGACCACGGCGATTGAGAACAATGCCAGACGGACGGACGTTTGATGAACCTACGTAAAAGCCTTGATTTACACTGGTTATAGCGCTCATGGTCTTCTGCTCCTGCAACTGCTAAAACCTTGGGGAAGGTTTTCGAACACTTGTTCGATAGGAAAACCATACAGCCCCCCACCGACACCCGCAAGTTAATTTCGAACATTTGTTTGAATTTATCCCCAACCTGTGGAATCATCTGTGTATGGCCAAAAAAGCAACCTCCCCCGAAGGCAAGGCTGAGCTCTCAGCCCGCCAGCTCACCATCCTCGAGTTCATCAAGAGCTCCTCAGATTCCCAGGGCTATGCCCCATCCATGCGCGAGATCGGCGATGCTGCCGGCCTGAATTCCCCCGCATCGGTTAAGTACCAGCTCGATATCCTCGAAGAAAAAGGCTTCATCCGCCGCGATGAAAACCGTGGCCGCGCCATGGAGGTCGTTCTCCCTGATCACATGACTGGCGAGAGCGCATCGACAGATAAGACACGTTTCATTCCACTCGTTGGTTCAATTGCAGCTGGTGTTCCAATTACTGCAGATCAACAAGTTGAAGAGACTCTCCCACTTCCTGAATCACTGGTGGGCAAGGGCGATCTCTTTATGCTCAAAGTTAAAGGCGAATCAATGATCGATGCCGCCATTTGCGATGGCGATTACGTAGTTATCCGCCAACAGAAAGATGCCAACAATGGCGAGATCGTTGCCGCGATGATCGATGGCGAAGCAACTGTAAAAACTTTCTCACGCAAGGGCGGCCACATCTGGTTGCTTCCTGCAAACGATGACTTCGCACCAATCGATGGCGATAATTGCGAGATCCTCGGAAAAGTTACAGCAGTCCTTCGCAGTATCTAATTGCGCCATGTAATTCCATTGGTTAATCCTTTAGAATTTAACCATGCCTAAAGATCCAAGTCGCGAGGCGCACTTCCCCGCTATCGAAAAGCGCTACGGCGAGAAGATGAGCTACTGGTTTAAGGTCATGAAGGAAGTTAAAGACCTCAAATACCCAGAACAGATCGCACACTTGCGCGAGAACTACGGCTTCTCTCAGGCCCACGCCAATGCACTCGTTATGTATTCCCGCGGCTCAACATCTTCAAAGCGATTTAACACACCGGCTGAGTACTACAAAACAATCGCACCACAACAGGCCACCACAATGAAGAAGATCTTTAAAGCCATCATGACCAAACACCCAAAGACTGAACTTGTTATCGCCTGGAACCAACCGATGCTCAAACTCGGCGACGATTACATCTTCGGCATTTCCGCCTCTACCAACCACATTTCAATGGCCTGCTGGAGCGATGATGTCCTCGACGCATTCCGCGACAAGCTAACTCACCTCAGAGTCACCAAGAAAACCATCGGCATTCCCAACGACTGGGATGTCGAAGAGAAGTTAATCCTCGCGATGGTCAAAGCCCGAATCGCCGAAACCAAATAACGAGTGCCGCTCTATCCGCTGAGCTACAGCGAGACACAAGCGGAAGATAGATTTGAAACTGTGAGTAGCAGAGCGAAAAATTTATTCTTGGGGATAAGACTCATCATAGAAAATTTGTGGATTTAAGGGTTACTCTTGCCTTGGCTTCGTCAACGCGTCACAGTAAGGCTCTAAATCTCGAGCTACAGAAAAACCCCGCAGAGCAATCTGCGGGGTTTTTGCTTTCAAATCCCCAGCATTTCAACTAGTGCCAACCCGCACCTGCCCGTAACCTTGTGCAGGTCCAATGCGGACTGCAGTTAAACGGAGAGGCACCACCATGGATGAAAAATCCTTACTTAAGCAGTGGAACCAAATGCGCGCCCAGATCATTCAGGCACAGGTCGCACCAGCACTAGTACTTATCGCAATTTTCGTCATCGCAAGCTACGGCGTATTCGCCGATGCATCTGATGGCGCAAAGTTCCTCGCAATCGGAACCGCAGCAGCTACAGGAATCCTTGCAACGATCAGTCAGTACGCAGCAGTTCGCGAAGGCGAAGCGCTTCTTATCGACCTGAAAAAAGTTTCAAACCCTTCAGCACTTTCAAAGAAGATCGCAGATTCTCGCGGCCTACTCTCACTCTCAGCGATTGCAATCGTCGGACTTGACCTTGCAATCTTCGCACTCGTTGTCTGGGCAGTACTCGGATAACCATGAAAGTCGGTCTCATCCTCATTGCGATTTACTCGGTAGCAATCCTTACCCTTGTAATTCGCACTGATAAGCCTGCGAAGAACCGCCAGCGCCTTACGGGGCGCGGCGGTGACTTCGAGTAAAGCTACTTATTGCGTCTATGCGCGCTCTTTGACATAAAGATCGCAAAGACCAAGGCAACAACAATCAGAGCATTGAGCCCCATCTCGTAAATCGCTCGCTCGAATGCAGTGTCGCTCTTTCCACTTTCAAGAGTTAGCGATGCACCCACAGTCAAGATATGTCGCACCGCAGCAATAACTCCAATAATTAAGAACTTATCGAGCTGATACACGCCATCGGTGAATCGAGAAATTACTGTTCGCAGAATCTCGAGAATAATGACGATAAAGAGAATGTCATTAACGCCTTGAATCATTCCATTTGGGAAGAAGGGCGCAGTCTCAATAAGGCGTTTGATGCTATAGAAAAATGCACCAACACCAATGACAAAGAGCGCAATCGCAAGGACCGCATGGAAAACATCCTCGACGAGATCAACATACTTAAGCGGCAGGATCGATGTCTCTACCCGTTCCTTATCCTTTTCGGCCATGTCTAACGGTACTCCAGGCACCTGTACTGAGCAGCGCCCACGCCACAAGCAACGGCTGAAATAGCAGTCTCACAAATCGCGCAGTACCGCTATCGAGCCCAAATGCATCTACCCCATTAACAAATTGCGAGATATTGCCCCAGAAGATTGCAACAAAGAAGATCGCAGTCAGCCATCCAATTACAACTCGGTACTTCCACAAGGCAAGCAATCCAATACCCAAGGCAATCTCAACAACGCCCGATGCCAACACAACTTCATTAGCCCACTGCTGCAACTGCGTCGGCACCTGAGCCTGAAACTCAAGACGCCTTGTCGTTAAGTGACTGACGCCAGTAAAGATCAGTGCGATCCCCAAGATGCTCTGCGGAATACGCCTAATAAAACTCATGCCCCATTATCTACCTATTGCAACAAAAAAGCCCTAGGTGACTAATCCCGGGGCCTTTAAGTGTGTGCCTCGCTGGCGGGATTTGAACCCGCGACCTACCTCTTAGTCATAGAGGCGCTCTATCCGCTGAGCTACAGCGAGACACGAGCAGAAGGTAAATGCGTTACTCACAGTTGGCTTGAGGAATTTTTCTTCCTGTGGATGTTCAGAATTTTTCCAATGATGTGGATTGAATTGATAGCCTTTCGCCACTTAGTCATTGCGCTGCAAGCTCTAGAGAAAACTCATCATCTGATGCTAAGGTTTTAGCACTTAGTCATAGAGGTCTCTAGCGCGAGCTACAGAGAAAAACCCGCAGAGCAATCTGCGGGTTTTTTCTTGCTCAAACCAATAAATGTCACCGACAGTCACTACCCTTTACCCATGAGCTGGTTCGCAAACTTCAAAGCCAATCGCGCCGCAAAGCGCGCCCAGAAAGAACACGACGCCCTGCACGCAATCTGGCAAGAAGATGTCGATTGCCTGCGCAAGATCATCGACGCCATCACCGCCGCATCTAAAGGCGAAGACTCTGTCCCTAACTCACTGATGCAAAAAGCCGGCGAACACACTCTCTGGTCTGGCCAAGGCATCTTCCACGAAACCGGTCGCACCGCATCTACCTATGTCGGCGGATCATCTGGTGTCTCTATCCCCATCGGCGGCGGAATCCGTTTCCGAGTCGGCGCCATGAAAGGCCAAGTAGTACCCGGTGAAGAACTCCAAGTAGATAAAGATCAAGGCGTCGTCATGCTCACCACCGAACGCCTCATCTTCAGCGGCCCCAACCACACTCGCGAATGGAACTTCGACAAACTCTTGATGCTCTCCACCAATGAAGACGAATCCGATTACTTCATCAGCGTCTCCAACCGCCAGAAAACTTCCGGAGTCCGCTTCCACCCAACCGTCGGCCGCGAATTCAACCGCTTCCTGGGCTCTGCAACATCAGCACATGAAAGCGGCTACGACGCAGTCCTAAAAGAGCTACATAAACTTGAAAAAGAAGTTATCGAACTCAAACCAAAACTAGCAATTGCATCAGAGCGTGCCGAACTTACGTAAGCGAAAGATCCGAGCTCAGCAATAAAAGAACCGCACCAACAATCAACCCCACCGCCACAACCACTGAACCCCGCGTACCCAATCTCTGCGGCAGCCCTTTAATTCCACTGACATGATCCTGCTTCATATCCTTAATCACATTAAGAAAGTGCGCCGCAATCCCCAGCATCGCCCCGCCCAACCACATCCACACCGGTGGCATCTGCCCCTTAGATAACGCCATACATGATGGAAGTGATCCAAAGGCAATCGCAAAAGGCAGCGGCGAGAACAAAGTGAACTTAAAGTAGAAGTTATAGGCAATCGCCCAACCAATAGCCATTACCGAAAGCCCGCCACCCACAAACCCCAGCGGCCCAAAGAAATTCAACACCAACGCAATCGGCACCATCACCTTTAAACACTTCTGCAACAACGCCACCGAAATATCGCCTGCCACCAATGGCTTCGTCATCCGCTTATGAAAGAGATCATCCTGATAATCAATCAGATCGTTACTCCACCCGACTACCAGCTGTCCGCAAAAGACACCCACCGTAATCACCAGCGCCGGACCTTCCCACCAATACAACTGCGCAAAGAAACCACTCAGCGAAGTCACCAAAAGATTCGGCCCCAAATGCGAAGCCCTTAGCAACCCAGATATTCGCCTCATCACCGGCGCAGACTATCCGCTCGCCCCAGTAAAAATCTTCTAGTTGTTCTTCACAAACTCAGATGCATGTGGAAAACCCGCAGCCTCTAACTTCTCAGCCATATCAGCCTTCACTGCCTGAACTACTTTATGTGTTCCATTGCAGTTCTTCTCTGGATCCGTTGTGTAACCGCACTGACAAGCTCCCATGATTTCCCTCTTCCCTTAGCTCTTTGAAGGATGAGCCTACCTGGATAATCTAGAAAAGTTCGGACTGGATTGAATCCAGGGGAGAACCAATCTTCATCCGATTCCTAAATCGATTCAACCGAGAATGGGCCTCTGCAGCCACCTCTCTATATTTCTCTAGCCATTTGTTTAAATCTGTTTTAGTTTCAAAGCGAATGAACTCTTGTTCCACGGCATCATAAATCATGCAAGTTTTCTCCTGGTCTAGCAGGTCAATTGCATTAGAAAGCGTTCCAGCGCTTTCCTGATCCCAAACCATGATTCCTAAATCAGCACGCTTGCACATCTCCCGATCCTTGAATGCGTGCAGGGCATTTGATTTGCTCTTCAAGGTCGTTTCTACTTGCTCTTCCCGCCATTTCCCAAGGTTATTTCGCACGTATCCGGCACTCGAGAAAATCTCTACATTTCTGTAATCAATTTGCACCATAAATTTCTGGAAAGTTGAATCTATCCCAGGAGCATCACCAATCAGAAAAATATCGCCGGCTTGGACATGATCCTGAAGCATGAAGCTCACAGGCTCAGGAATAAAGGCGAGTTTGCGAGAGCCCGCAAGAACAACTTTCATCGCGCTTCGCTCCAAACTGCTCGCAAGTGCGTAAGGGTAATCACATATCTAGGAATCTCAGGCAATGCGCGGTTTAAAGTCCGACAAAATTCTCGAAGGGTGGAGCCACTCTCGTAAATATCGTCAATAACCAAGATTCCAGATACTCCAGTTAATTCGTGATTGCTATCGACCACATAGGCCTCACTTAACGTTTCTCGTCTCAGGTCATAATTGGTTAAGTTCTTCATTTGCGGAAGCTCCTTAACTTTCGTTACAAAATCAGAGTCATCTCTTAACCATGCGTACTTATTTGATAAATAAGCAGCAAGATCTCGCGGAAGTGAATGTCCTGTTGTTCCGTTTGGAATCACTCCAATGCAACTATTGAATTTGAATTCTCTAACGTCCTCATCAAGCTTCAACGTTTTAGAAATGGCCTCTGCGCAAAGTTGGACTATCTCATTTCTCCTAGAATCCGATAGCCCCTTGAAATATTTATACTCGTGAACCAATCTTCCAAGATCAGTAAACTCTTGCGTACCCGTCATAGAATCGTAAGCACGGGAGTAAAGGCTGATTGAATAACCCCTCTGCCATAACCCTCGGAGGTTCGGCAAGATAATGTGTTTGGACCTGCTCATGGCGCTACCTTAAACATCAACCGCACTCCAATAAGCGGAGATGGCGAATTCGGATCAAAACCAATCCTCACCGGAACCTCAAAGCTCTTCTTCCCACTCTTCTTAATCATCGCCGTAACCACACCCGAATCACTCGCAGCGATATACCCAACCTGCACACCCTCAACAACAACCTTCACCGCAGTCGAATCAAACTCATTCGTCGGCTCCGGCTCCAACACCGCCGTTGCCACTATCTGCCCACTATCAAATGCTTCATGTGCTCGAATCAGCTTCAACAAGTTTTCTCTCTGAAAACTCTCCCCCACCACCTCATACTCATATCCCCCAGAATCGAGTGCAGGTCTTTCATCAACTGAAATCTCATCTTCATGAATCGAATCAGATGCCTGCTTGATGAAGTCGATGCGCTCGTTCTTCGATGCCTTACGAGATGAAGGATTGCGGAGAACCAAGTAGGCGATGATTGCTACGAGGGGAATGAAGGCGAAGTAGGTGTTCATGGCTCAAGGATATGGGTGGGTGCTGACTCCCCAAGCTGATTAGAGAAATCGCGAGTCGATCCCACACCTTGTCGGTGCTTATTCATATGCTTCACCCCGGAGGCAATAAGTGACTTACAAATCAAAAGGCTACAAAGAACCAGCGAAACCAGTAGGAAATGTGGCAGAACTATTTGCCGGTGTCGGCGGATTCCGTATTGGCCTAGCTCGTGCTGGATGGAAAACAACATTTTCGAATCAATGGGAACCCTCTACTAAAGTCCAACACGCCTCAGACGTGTACGTTGCAAGATTTGGTGAAGAAGGCCATACAAATATTGATATCGCCAAAATCAAATCTCTCCCAAAAAATATTGACTTACTCGTCGGTGGATTCCCTTGCCAGGATTACTCGGTGGCAAAAACTCTTAATTCCTCAAAGGGTCTGAAGGGTAAAAAAGGCGTTCTTTGGTGGGAAATTCTCCGCTTAGTAAATGGCCAGAAACCTAAATTCATTTTTCTAGAGAATGTGGATCGTTTACTAAAGTCTCCATCAAATCAGCGGGGTCGAGATTTTGCGGTGATGCTCAAAACTCTTGGAGATGAGGGCTACACAATTGAATGGCGAGTTGTGAATGCAGCAGAATACGGTTTCCCCCAAAGACGTATCCGAGTCTTCATTGTTGCAACCAAGAAAAAGTCATCTAAGAATTTGAATCCTCGTGAATTAATTGCGAGAAAAGGCATATTGGCTCGCGCCCTCCCGATTGAGAAAATCATTGAAGAGCTAGTCGAGATTGACCTAACTCAAGATGCAGACGAAATTAGCGCAAGTTTCAATAAAGGTAAGGAGAAGAGCCCATTCCTCAATGCAGGCGTGATGATTGACGGAATTGCTTACACTGTAAAAACTCAAGCAAAATTGTCTGACACAGTTGAGGTTCTTGGCGATGTATTGCAATCTGACTCTCAGGTACCAGATGAATATTGGGTCGAAGAAAAAAGGCTGAAAGAATGGAAATACTTAAAAGGTGCAAAAAGCATTGAGCGCACACATAAAGCTAGCGGGGTTACATATAACTATGCCGAAGGGAAGATGGCCTTCCCGGACCTTTTAACAAATCCAAGTAGAACAATTCTTACCGGTGAAGGCGGGACGACGCCTTCACGTTTCAAGCACATAATTAAAACAAAGAATGGCTATCGACGACTTACTCCAACTGAGCTAGAGAGATTAAATGGGTTCCCGGATAACTGGAGTCTCACCGGTTCGGACGGAAAAACGATTTCAGATGCGAAGAGAGCTTTTTTTATGGGCAATGCACTGGTCATTGGCTTAATTGAAAAAGTAGGAAAAGTAATTGCGGCAGAAATCAGCACTAAATAGTAGAAACAACATCCGCTATATAAGAGGCGTTAAGCCAGAAACACTGTTTTGTCCTCATGTCGCCCTGAGGTGTTAGACCCTTATCGTTCCCGTCCTTAGCCTTTGGTCGTACGTGTGCGACATGGCTTTCTGTCATGCCAGGTAGGTCATGTGCATTAATGGCCACCCGCCTTTTTGTATCGCGCCAGACTCGTTCAGCTTCTAATCTGTCTTCATAAGGCATATTCCAATAGCCAACTTTTTCCAATCTTTCGATTCCGTCCCTGTCAACCTTAAACACGACAAAGAGGAACTTGCGTTCTACCTTTTCAAAGAATGAAGACTCTTCCCAGACTTCACTTCCAATCTTCAGAAAGTCAAAGGCAGGAAATGACATCGACTCTTTGGGCTTGCCGCTTACTTGGAGTCGAACAGTCTTCATCTCAATTCCTGCTTTTTCAATTTCAGATACCGAAGATCCACCTTTGGCCAAAATTTTCGTGGCTAATTCACGATGAAAGCCTTTGTGGTTTTTGTCTCTCTTGAAGTGATTCATCGCTAGAGAAAGCTCTTCAATGCTAGCTCCAAGGTACTTAGCGAACCTGTTTTGCGTGGCCTCCTCAATCGATAGCTTGGGGCTGGCTCCGAGGAGTGAAACAGCCTGACTCCCGAGTATTAACTGATTCAAGTAATTTTGCTTGAAGGAGAAGGCTCTTGCTGGAGCACCAACTTCTGAGAATGGTTGAGACCTTAACTTTTCCTTTATTCCCCCTGCACCTTTTCGGCACGCCCCTAGATAGAAGGTGTCTCCTTCAGAGATTTCATGCGCTTTTCCCTTAAGAACTTTCCCTTGAATTTTCTCCCAGTCTGACTTGATTATTGGTAAATCACTATCAGGGATTTCATATAAAAGAGGGTCAAGAACAAATCTCCGCTCAACAACAGGTACATCCTTAGTAAATAAATAGAACATGATTAGCATGCGCTTACATTTATTGTAGAAATTATTTGAATGCCAAGATTCTTTCACTATATGCTCGTAATTAATCATTGTCAGCACGAGTCGCTCTTTCGCAACATACTTGCCAGATTTGTTCTTCTTTACCCCAGTTACTTTGAGCTCAACACCTGCTTCTGGAAAGTCGGGATTGTGGTCATTCGGTGGCTCGTGTTTGAAATAGTACTTTTCAACAAGAGTTCCTAGTTTTCCTCTATCCTTCAGATTTTCCAGATTCTCGGGCAAATCAACGGCCTCCGAAAGGGACTTGCCGGTGAGCAAAAGAGCAAAATTGTAAATTGACTCGACAGATTTTTTCTCATAGGCAGCCTCGATGGAATTCATAATCCCAATAGTAAGGCCACTCAATAGGAATGGTAAGTCCTCAAAACCATCAAATGATAAATTAGGAACAAAAGTAAAGTAGAGGTTCAAAAGTAGAGACTAGGGGCGAGCTGCGTTACGCGTTGGCTTCCTCGCTCGAGAATGGAAGGTCATTCATCGTCATCGTCATAGTCATCTTCATCTTCCCCGGCCGAATCCCACCATTCGTTTAGAGTTTCAAAGACCTCGTCTAAATCAGCGCCTTCTTCAAACCTATCTAATTCAAAGGAGATTTCATAACTTCCCTGCGAGTAATACGTGAAATTCTGTGAGCCAATTACTGCCCTATCCCAATCGGAGACTATTACCTTCGCGTGCAATCTCGGTAAGTAGCGCACATCTACGCCATGGTCGATAAGGTTATTAATCACCACCTTTTTAGTGATGCCTTGCATACTCAAATCTTGCCAATCCATTTGAGTGACTAGCCCCAACTTACTCCACTCCAATGGACACTCTTCAAACAAATGCTCAACCATTTCATCAAGAAACGGGGAGAAAATAACCAGTTGGCTTTGAGCCGATTTAGCTATCTCGAGCCACTTCGAGTAAGCGTTAAATGGAATTGGCTCGATGCTAGACACAAAGCTCTTTCAAAAAAATCGCATTGTCTGAATTTTGAATTGGTCTCACTGATTAGTATCCGACTTTAGCGAGCCATGCCACTCGGGTCCTGGAAGAACCAAATACTCGTCTTTATCGAGGTCGCTGGCTTGCTTGACCATCTTGTAGTCAATTCCAATAGCTTTGAAGTGCTCCCCACCAAAAACAACTTTCCAGACCTCCGACTCTCTGAATAGCTCATCCAGATTGGTCGTTCCTTTTGTCTCTCGGACCAGATATACAGACTTCTCATTCTCTTCATTAGTACGCACTATTGCCCAGTCGGGGTTATAGCCTCCAACCGGCGTATCAATCTTGAACCATCCTGGTAATTTGATGAATAGTTCCACGTCCTCGCGCGCTTCTAAGCCTCTTGCAAACTCACGTTCAATCTCGGAATCAACTGGAATGTAATCATAAATGCTCTTTGTGACCTTCTCTAGTGAACTTTCATAAGCTTTGGAAACTCTGCTCTTGAAAAACTCCATACTCCACTTGGCATCATCCCCATTTCCAGGCATTGGCTTGTACTCGATGCCATCGTGATCTTTCAAGGTTGCCGCTAGTGCGCCGAATAGCGATGTTTTCACTTGGTCAACAAATTGAATTGGATTTTTTCGAGCTTCTTGCAGCCTTCCACTTTCTTGAATTACCCGTGAGATTGTCGAACGTGACAATGGTGTAATTGATGACAAGTCCCCCAAAATATCAGGAAAACTGATTTGAATATTCAAGGATTTAGCAGATTTGACGCTCACGCTACCCTGAACAATCCCCTGCTCTTTAGAGATTTCCCCGATAGCGTGCTTAGACACATTGAACTTAAGCTCTGAGATGGGTTCGCAATTCTTCAACCGGCGAACAGCTTCATCGATGAATACAGCAGTATCAAAATTAAGCCTGTAGTGCGTGCGAGGAGAAATTCTCTTCCAGAGATCTTCAAAACCAGGAATATTCCAAAAGTCATCCTTCGGGATTAAATCTACCCGTTCACGCTTATTCCTAACAATGCCCTCGAACTCGATTCCATTTTCATCTCTCAATTCTTTTTGAAGTGAAGCCGCGAATTCCTCAAAAGTTTCTGTTGCGACAATCGTCAAGTGGTTTACTTCTTCAACTCTGCAGCGCTCACCATTTGCCATGACCGGCAATCGTAATCCACGTCCAATCTGCTGCCTGCGACGTACATCGGATTGGGTCTCTTGGAGGTTGCAAATAGTAAAGACATTTGGATTATCCCAACCTTCCGAAAGAGCTGAATGCGAAAATATAAAACGGACTGGCACATCGAATGACAGCAATTTCTGCTTGCTGCGCATGATTAGGTCATAAGCCTCTTCGTCTTCTTTATTGCCTTTTCCTTCTTTAGAGTCTTTTAGACCCTGTTTAGTTGATGCAAAATATCCACTATGAGCATCTACAGCTTGAGGCATCTCAAGATTTCTATACTTTCGAATCTTTGAAACACTTTCATACTCTTCCTCGAACCAAACTCGAAATTTGGACTCTTTTTCAGCGTAATTAGCTACACGATCAATAAAAAACAGGGTCAATGGTTTTGTAGGATGAATCTCACCTAAGTCAGCTTTCTGTTTCAAGAGTAACTCAGTGTCGAAATGGTCTTGGATTGTCGACCTAATTTGAGCTCTCTGCCTTAAATCTGAGTCAATACCGGTGCTTGAACCAACTCTCAGAATTCTTCCATTAGAAAATTGAATCTTGGCAGGCTCATATTCTGTCTGTGCGCAAATATCCTCGACCACCCAACCTTCGTAGATCTTTGAGCCTGCAATAATTTCCAAATCAGAATTTCGAGATGCAGTGAATTGCTTGATTGCTCCGTTTTTTGATAGCCCTAAGGTCGCAGTCACAGAACCAGAGGTAGAAGTAATCTTTCTCAATTCCACATAAGGGACATTGAGGTTAAGGTCTGCCTTCATTGATAGAACATCTATCCTTTTGACTAAACGGAGTTCGTAGGCGTCGAGTGGCGATAATCGATAAACAAGATGATGAAGCTCTTTATGGGTCGCCGAGTACCTTAAACGCAGTAGTGGATTCAATTCTTTAATTGACTCCTTCGCCAATTCAGATGACAACTTTTGCGGTTCATCCATAATTACTACAGGTCTAACTGCTTTGATGAAATCAATAGGGGCTTTACCACCTAAAGAATCTACTTTTTTATGAATGATATTTTCATCCTTATTGAAAGCAGCAATGTTGATAATCAAAAATTGTAAATGCGAAGAGCTCGCGAATTGTCGAAGTCGATTTACGTTCTTTGAATCGTACACATAGCTGTCGTACTGGATTCCAGAATAGATTTCTTTGAAGTGCTCGCGAGTCAAATCTAAAGTTGAGATTACTCCCTCTCGAATAGCTATCGTGGGTACCACAATCACGAATTTACTCATGCCATATTTCAAATAGAGCTCAATCGCAGTTCTGATATAAACATAAGTTTTACCAGTTCCAGTTTCCATCTCAATCGAAAAATCAATGGGCCACTCTTCGGGTTCGACTTTAGCCACTAGCTCAGAAGGGATTACTTCACTAATTTCCCCATTAGTTTTGACTCTCTTTCTCCGCTGCACCTTGTCTAAATTAGTGATTAGCTGCTCACGGTTAATATCTAATTTATTGGAGAAAAGAAGTTGCTCAAATAAGGAAGAATCCAAAGTGTCGTCGATGACTGCTACTGATCCCTCATTTGCTCCCACAAAAAGATCTATAACTGAAGCGATAGCCTCTTCCTGAAAAGGTTGACTCGAGTCAAACTTAATTTCAACAGACATCTAAACGGTTTTCATCGTGATGTTAGCCTTCTTACAGGCAAAGTAAGTGTTTGCCTTTAGGGCATCTCTACCCTCGAATCCATCCTCAAGAAAAACGATTGTATGAAATTCTCCAATGTTCAAAATCTCTTTGACGGACTCTTCATTTAGTTCAAGACCAATAACAATAGCTAGGTTGTCAGCAATGATGAGATTCAGTGAACTAATAGCTTGGCGTTTCCATTGGGCATCTAGCCTCACCCCATTCTTTAAGAGAATTTCAGCAGCAATGTTTTCAACATTCAATTCTGAATCCAGGGTTTTTGAAAATAGTAGGTTTTGCTCTTCCTTGGTTTTGATATCGTGGTTAATAAAGTTCGAGACGCCGAGGGAAAAACATCGCAATCCCACAGCCTGGGCAGTCGCGTTTTCCTCAAATACTTTATTTAGTCGATATCTAGTGATTTCTGAAACTGTGGTGAACCCCTTTTTCCGAGCTTCAGAATTCAGATTAGTTTCCTCATTAATATTGACAAGTAGGAATCTTCGATTCAAGGAGTCTCGTTCATTTTGAAGAACGACCGCATGTCCAACGGTACCCGATCCTGCAAAGAAATCTAAGACTAAATCCCCATCTGAGGTGCAACTTGCAATCAGTTGACGTACAAGTTCAGTAGGTTTAGGGGTATCAAAGGGAACACCCATTTTGGTCAAGAGAGCATCATCACTGCCACCATAAGGAAATATCGAGGAAAGTGCCGCAGACATGTAATCTTTCAATTTATAAATTCTTTGTGGCTGGGTTCTCTCGTCCTTGCCAAAAGCAATCTCACCAGCTGCCAACAACTTCTTCATCGTTTCACTTGGATTTCTCCAGCCACGCTCTGGCATCGCGCATGGTTTTTTTGTTACGGGGTGAATCAAGGGAATCAAATAGTCCGATGGTGGCGTTTTCTTATTGGGCCAAGCCATAGAAACTAGTCGATAAACGTTTCCATTCTCATCAATTTGGTTATAGGCCAGCTCGCCTCCACTGAAAGGTTGCTTTGATAGCCATTCTCGATATTCACTTCGGACTTCATCAATGGAATTTACTCGGGTGACCTCATCTAGATTGGCTATTTTCGCCTTGAATTGAGTGATTGCAGTCTTTACCACTTCTGGAATTGATGGTTTGCCAATAGTACTGAATAACTCTGCTGCCTTATTCAACATTATTTGAGCAGATGATTTGACGATTGAAAATCCTTGTTTTTCCAGAAAAACATCGATATTTCTTGCATATGCAAGTACATACTCATGCTGAGACGAAATGCCATTGGAATCACCTTTAGGGTTTCTCTTATCCCAGACGAGAACACCAAGCGAGTTTTCCATTCCAAAGATTTCATCTAGCAAGAGTTGTAAGTTAGCCTGCTCATGTTCGTCTATATGGATTAATATCAGTCCATCCTGGGTTAGTAAATTACGCGCCAACAGCATTCGCGGGTACATCATGCTGAGCCATTTACTACTTTTTCTCCCAGTTGAATCAGTCTTAGCCCTTAATCGATTACCATCTTGGTCCAATTGACCCGTTACTTCAAGATAGTGCCTAACAGGGTCAGAAAAATCGTCGTTGTAAACAAAGTCATTTCCGGTGTTATAAGGAGGATCGATATAAATAAGTTTTACTTGATCGTTATATGCTTTTTGAAGTAATTTAAGTACTTCTAGATTATCGCCCTCGATAAAGACGTTCTGAGCGCTGTCCCAATTCAAGGACACGTTGAGTTGGGGTGCTAATGCGGCCATAGACTTCAGCTGAGTCGCTGCTATGGCATCTTTTTTACCAGCCCAAATTAGACCAAATCCCTCTTCGCTTGCCGAGGTTCCTACAACAGGTATTCCGATTTCCGCGGACAAGCGACTGGCATCGACAACTCCATCCGCAAATACTCCAGGAAGTATGGTTTTGAGTTGCTCAAGTTTTGCCTTGTCAGGGCTTTCGGTCTCCGTGCTCATTCTTTCGACCTCGGACATGGAGCTTTTCCCCTTTGTTTATTGGTCGCAGCTTAATCAAGCTATCTGACATCTGCCAGCAATTCCCGAGTGAATAGGTTCCAATGGGTTCCAGAGTGAGCACAACCAAGGCAGAATCATCTAGTGACTATCAACCCAGCCAATTCTGACATCCCCTTCCTTGAGGGTGATTCAGCAGCCGCTGTAAGCCACCGTGGTGGGCATATTCAAATAATTGCAAGTGCCGGCTCTGGAAAAACTGAGACTGTCGCACAGCGAATTGCGACGCTTGTTGCAGAGGGTGTGGATCCTGCTGAAATTGTTGCGTTTACATTTACCGAGAAGGCCGCTGCCGAGCTTAAGTCGAGAATCAGAGATAGGGTCGAAATTTTCGCGGGTCAAGCGGCTGCTGACAAACTAGGAAATATGTATGTTGGAACCATCCATGGTTTTTGCTTTCAGCTTCTTACTAAATATGTAGGAAAGTACGAGTCATATGACGTTATGGATGAGAACCAACTTGCAGCCTTTATTCAACGACAGTCCCATTTCCTAAAGGTTAAGGAACTCGACCCCGATGAGCGACTTTTTAAAGGAATTGCACGACTCAGAGAAAATCTAGATGTCGTTGAGAATGAAATGCTGTCCACTGACTCTCTACCTGACAACCTTCGATTTAGCATAAATCGATTCTATGAGATGACTGATGAGTATCGTTTACTCACATTCGGTCAACAGATTGCGCGAGCTGTCCAGGCTCTTGAGGATGAACACATTCATCAAAAAGTTAGTGCCGATATAAAGCACTTGATTGTGGATGAGTATCAAGATGTGAATCCGGCGCAAGAGCGTCTTATTCAGCTCCTGGCAAAACCAAAGGGCTCTGCCGAGCTTGTTGTGGTAGGCGACGACGATCAGGCGATTTACCAGTGGCGCGGTTCTACAGTTGAGAACATAACTACATTCTCAAATAGATACAAAGATGTTACCCAGTTTAAGTTACTTGCCAACCGTCGCTCAAGACCTCCCATAGTAGAAATAGCTGATAGTTTCGCAAAGACAATTCCAGGGCGACTTGATAAGGAAATGTCATCAGCTCGAGCTCATAATGGCCCAGCTTTAGACATTATTTCTGACCATGAAAATGAAGAGAGTGAAGCGCTTGACCTGGCAGAAGCAATTAACAAGCTCGTTCAGAGAGGATTCGCTTACAACCGCATAGCCGTATTGGTGCGTGGACGTGCCTCGTATCCAGCCATCCTCAAAGCATTTGAAGCTCATGCGATTCCGGTGCAACCTGGAGGACGAACAGGATTGTTTGATCAGCCAGATGCTGATTTCTTAGGAAGAATCTTTGCTTGGATTGCAGACTTTGAATGGCGTAAGCGATTTGAGTTCACAAGAGAAAAAGTCACGCTTGTAGATCTTGAGATTCTGGCTAAAAATGTTTACAAGCTTAACGACAGTAAATGGAAGTCTGTCGAAGGTTATCTCACTAATTTGAAGAAGCTTGTCGGCACCGACTCGAGAAAACTTTCTCTGATTACAGATATTTATGAAATCACCGCGCTGCTTGGTGTCGCGGAATGGGACGTTAAAGACCCTGTGCTTGCGTCAAGACTCGGAACAATAGCTAGATTCCAAGGATTTGTTGCAGACTTTGAATCGGTTCAAAAACGCTCCCGTCAGAACCCCGAGGACCCAGCGCAACAAATTGGGGCTGCGGACCAGGGTGCTTACTACTTCAAGAATTTGGCATCACTAATGGTCAATATCGCGGTTGATGATTATCTTGATTTTGAAGGCGAAGATGACGTCAAGACTAACTCCGTGGAGTTGATGACAGTGCATGCCTCGAAGGGGCTCGAATGGGATGCTGTTTTCTTACCGTCTCTTACCAAAAAGAGATTTCCTAGCAGCAGATCAGGTCAATCGAAAGATTGGTTGGTCCCGACGGATCTATTCGACAGATATAGATATGAAGGATCGGATGCGGACGAGCGACGTTTGTTCTATGTAGCAATGACTCGTGCCAGAGAATGGTTATCTCTATCTGCCCATTTGAAGGTGAAGACTGGATCTTCCAAGCCCTCTCCATACATTGAATTTGTTGAAGCCAAGTACAACGAGGAACTGGGGTATCCCAAAAAGTGGACTGATGCTAAAAAAGAAGGTGAAAGTGAAGATTTGCAGATTTCTTACAGTGAGATTGCTACGTATCTCGAATGTGGCCACAGTTATTGGCTAAGAAATCTGATTGGGTTCCCTCCAGCCATCATCGAAGAAATCGGGTACGGGAAGGCAATCCATCACCTTATGCGTGCGATTGCAGAGGAAACCACCGCAAAAGGAAGGCCGCTGAAGCCAATCGACATCGACAGAATTCTTGCCACTGATTTCTTCCTTCCATTTGCGAATAAGGCTATTGCCACCCGGTTTAGAGAGAGTGCGAGAAAGCTTGTGCTGAAGTACATGAAAGATCATTCGGACGATATGAACCGAGTTTGGGAAGTGGAGAGGCCCTTCGAGCTTGCCTTGCCGGGAGTAGTAGTGATTGGTCGCGCAGATGTGATTCTTGATAAGCATGAGGGCAAACCAGACAGTCTTGCAATTGTTGATTACAAAACAAGTACTGATGGAAAAGAACTTGATTTACAGTTGCAGATTTACACACTGGCGGGCATTCGAGAAGGTTTGGATATTAAGGGTGCATTCGTTCATGATTTAGGTAGCGCGAATCGTGAGGCTGTTGATACATCACAGAAAGCACTGGATAGTGCAGTCGACATTGTGATTTCTGCGGCTGAAGGTATAAAAAACAGAGTTTTCGATCCGAAGCCGACGATTCCTAAGTGTGGAAGATGTGATGTGCGGGCTATCTGTAAAGCTGCCCCAAAGATTTAATCTATTTGGAAAATTCGATTAGCTTTCTGAAGTGCATTCCAGAATTGAGAATGGGCAGCGTGGCCTCTACCGACTACATCTGGCTGGCCTGGCGCTTGCGATGCTTCCGGGATAAATCCAGACAAGGTTTCGCCGACATGATCGCGAGTCACAACAATGAGGGATACCTGATGTCGAGACGCCATCACGCAGAGACGACCTGTTTCTAAATCGAAGTCACTTGGATCAATAACGCTCGACAATGGGTGAACAACAATCATTATTGGACGTTGAAGACCTTGCCATCGCTCAGGAGTGTCTACTGAGACGCCCGCACTCATAGGACTGAGGTTTCTGGACATTTCACCATTCATTGATCTATGAGTCGCACAAACGCCAATATCGGTCGGCAAAAGTTTTCTGGATGCACCGTCACCTAGGTCAATTTCGGTATCAGATTCCAGAAGAGCATCAATTATTTTGGTTACCTTTATCGCCAACTCAGTATCTACTTCCAGTGCAGGACCATCTTCGGGGGTTGGCAATGTTGCAATGGCTGGTTGGCCGCTCTCTAGGTTTGAAAAAAGCTTGGCCATTGGTTGGTTTACCACTAAATTTTTAAAGATTACTTTTCTTTCACCCGGTTTTGCGTACGCCTGAAAATCGAATGAGTAGAAGGGCTTTACAAACTCGACAGACTCAAATGGAAGACGCCTACAAGCTGGAAGTGCCCCAACAAAAGCGGTTTTGAGCAAATCTGGATCACTCATTACTACCTCTGGTGCAGGTTTATGTGGTGGCCTTGGCGCGGTCTGCCAACGTCGAACATCAATCGTCACGACTGGAGGAATCTGGCCAGGGTCGCCAATCAAATAAAATTTTTCACTTAGATTTGCGCACTGCATTAAGTCTGCCCAGGCCATCTGCCAAGCTTCATCGACTGCCAGTAAGTCGAATGGTTCAGGTTCTCGCACAGTAGTCCATTTGGCGGTTGTTGAAATATAGAGTCCTGGTTCTCGTCCGAGACTATTGGCATCTGTTTCCCAATAAATAGAAGATGGAAAATCTGCAGGAGCAACACTGCTTTTGCTTCCTAATCGAGTGGCTGGCAGATTTGAATAGTCTTTTGACCACCGATGAGCAATGTCATCTGCTTGACGGTTAGTTTGTGCCGCTAGTGCCACGCACTTGCCTGCTTGCACTAATTGAGCTACCACAGTTAAAAGCATGTGAGTTTTTCCCGAGCCAGGAGGGGCTTGAACAAGAGCAAGTTTTCGCTCCGAGAGTAATTCGCTGACGAGACTTTTCTCAAGAGATTTATACATCTCGTCTAAATTATTCATAGTTTGCCACCAGTTAATTGGGTGATGTCATCAACAATTGTTGGTTCAATTTTCGCAGGAACGGAACCGTGTGTGAGCCAAGCGCCTGGTCCGCCAGCAGCATTCCAAACAGCTCTGCTCTTACTCTTATCGAATTCGCTGCCATCCTTGGGAACGAACATGAGGCGATGACCCACCCATTCGGGATCAACTGGGCGAGCCGAAATTGGATGTTCAAGCGGGACCGTTTTTCTCTCTGTCCATTCGACAACAATTTCTAATGTGGCTGCATCAATGATGTCAACGGATCGAACTAGAATTCCGTGAAGCGCTTCAGCGAGAGGTGAATATCTCTCTCCTTCTCGAATTCGGAGTTTCTCTCCAACTTGAACGCGAAGGTGCCAAATTGGTGTGGTTGTACGTCCAGTACCTGTATTTTGCACTGAGATAACATCAGCCATAAAAGCTTTTCCAGAAGCCAGGGCTTCTGCTTGAAGTTCTTCGTCATAGTGAACAAGCTTGGCAATGTAGGCCGTATCTGCAGCGGTCATTACGAAATAATTTGATGCAGCAGCTGAACCATGAAAGTCAGTCTCCGGATGTTGTGTGTACGCGGGACCCATATCAGGATCTTGCATATTCTCTTCAATTCTCTGGAATTGTGAGTAGAAGCTATGCAAAGTTGCGGTTGTTAAGTCATCAACCCCTGGATTGACCTCCCGAGTATCGTTGGAGACAACCTGATAAGCACGCTTTACCAATTCCCATCGTCGAAGCACTTCAGGTGCAAGATTTTTAGCAATCTGTAAATCTATCGAATCTGTCTCCTTCCCTTCGGCAACTACATCGATTCGCTTTTGAATCAGCGGTGCAAAGATTTTGTTGTCCAGTTCTGGGTCTAAAGTTGGTGAATCACGGAGCTCTGACGCTTTGCGTACAGCTAGGCGCGATTCTTTCAAATCTGAATGCTTGCCAAACCATTCAAGGCAGGCTCCCAGGTGTCCCAGACTTGAGTTATCAGTCGGGAACACATAAGAGTCACGAAATAACTTGGAGGCGTCAACTACAGCCTGCTGACCAAGTCGAGTGCTTTCTCTGAAGAGCCAGCCACTTAATCGCGCAAAGACAGTTAACGGTTGAGTTCTGTCATCGCCTTTGCGTACACGCCAGAATGCGTACTGAAGATGATGGAACATTTCGACATGGCGCGCACTCGGAACCCAAAGTTGTGGGATGGTTTCTTCGATAGTACTTTCTTTTGTGATGGGATCCCATGTGTAGCCTGTAACCCTAAAGTACTCCAAGAAATCCTCAGCTAATTCTTCACACATCTTTCCTACGGCAAGTTTATTTCTTCCATCTGGGACCGAGAGAATCTTTGGCTCCTCATCCAGGAATCTTCCATATGCCATAGCCCAAGGTCGTGATTCTCCCGCCATACGAACAAATGAAATCATCATAGGATTTTCTTCCAAGCGCATGTGAATTGTTGAGTAGCGATGAATTGGTGCACACGCTTTTGCTGCGCTTAATTGTCGAACAATTTCTCGCATAGTCATTTGTTAAGGGCCTCCCAATTCGCATCTTGGAGTTGCAGTTGCAAAGACTTTTCAAATTCGGTCTTTGGCTGTGCGCCATCCATCAATTCGATGGCCCGCGAAACAGTTACTGTCCCGAGTGCTCTAGCTGCATCTCGACCAAGCACGATTGCTCTATCTTGTTCAATTGCGAGATCCTGGCAGCGGGCTGCAAGATCGCAAAAGCCCCAGCAGGCTTCCCGATACTCAGTTTTGGAGTGCGCTACCCATTCAAGATGGTCCGAGACGTCTTTGGGGCGATTTTTGACAATGCCAGAGGCTATTTGATCTAACTTCTCAAAACCTTGTTCTGCCCGCAGTGCTTGGAATGTAAGGTCTTCGTTTGGTCGAATTACCGGGCTATTTGATCCGGGCCATGTAAAAACTAGAAATCCAGTCGTATCGACGTTCACTGAATCTTTCAATTTCAGATCTTCCACGGCAAGTGCCAAGGCGTGTTGGTAGACACCAGCCTGTGCACGTGCTGTTGAGATTTCAGCCGGGTCTGTATGACCACCTCTGTCAGGGAAAACTTTAATCTCGCCAACCCGAATGAGGAAACCATTTTCGACGCGTGTAATCAAGGCTGCATCAATAATCAGTGTAGCTTCAGGAAGCATTACACCTTTGGGGATTCTAACTGTTAATCCTGCAACGATTGCTGGTTGCTTTGCGGAGTGCTTCGAAGTCAGGGACAACAAAAGACTTTTTGAGCTTTCGATAGCTTGATCAATTGACTTTAGTTTTGGGCCACCATTCATGGTGATTCGATAATCAATCAATCCAGACTCTTCCTCCTTAAGCATTCCAGTTTTGACCAGCGAGGAATGTAGAACTTTGGCATCTTCCTTGAAGAGCCACGCTTCAAACTGAAATCCACGAGTAATTGCGAAAGGCGACTGTCCAAATTCCGGGTCGTAACCAATCGACTTGGCTACTTCACTCATTTTGACATTTAGCACCGCGCTAAGTGAGTTTGCCTCGCATTGGGGATTCTTCACCCACTGCTCAAATCTTCCACGGGTATTTCGGCTATCCTCAATAGCAAGCTCATTTAATTCTGGCACAATCAAAGACCCTTCAGTTTCTCGACAAGTAGTAAAGCATCACTCTCTGACAATACTGGCACTCCTAATTCGATAGCCCGCCGAATTTTGGACATTCCGGGACTGATATTTGCCTGAACCACAAAGGCTGCTCCTAATGTGGGAGGAGTCTCCCGGTACTCCAAGCCAACACCTGCCATCACAACACGGAACTCCTCTTTTCCTTCATCTGGCGTACCGGTCACCACGACAAGCGTTTTTCTCTTTTTTGTCACTCTTTGAAACGCTAATGCCAGTAAATCTTCATTACTTTCTTCTGCATGGAACCTTTCTCGTACCTGGGGTTCTATGGCATTAATCGGTAGTTCTGGGTACTTAACGACTTGCGAAGACAGCGCATCTATCTCATCTACCAAGGCTGGGCTTAACTTTGTTAGCTCATGAAGCAACGCTGCAGTAGCTCTAGCGTCAGACAATGCTTCGTGCGCTTGAACTAGCTCTATATCAAAGAAACTACACAGGGTTGGCAAGGTGTGATTCTTGACCTTCAGTCCCAATATTTTGCGTGACCATTCCAATGTGCAAATAAACGGTGGAAGTTGCTTAATGGAAATATCTCTCAGTTCATTTTGCAAAACATTTATCTCATAAATCTTATTGTGGGATACAAGAATTTTTTCACTTAGCTGGTGAATGAGTAATGGCCAGAGTTGACCAAATGTAGGGGCCGAAGAAATCTCAGCTCTACTTAGCCTGGAGACAGATAATGCACTTTTAAATGGTGCTATAGGGGCTTGAATTACACTTTCAAACTCAGAAAGAATCTCAAATTTTTCTGAGATGCTCACCAATCCAATCTCTGTTGCTCGAGCGCTAGAAAGCTTGGAAGTTCCTTCAAAATCTAGAACCACTAAGGATTTCATTTGTTCCTCTCGTCAAGTTACATAAGTCTTTCAGAAACTTTCGATTTGCACACTAGCGCGCATCGGAATCCTCAACCTCGTGCATCGCACTCCAGACCTTCATTAATGGGTGAGCGAAGTCGTAGCCACGGGTAGCGGCGACTTCAGATTTGAAGTTCTTGTACGTAATCCCTGTTGCCATGTGACCTACCCAGCGAGAGAAGATCTCGTGAGTGACGATAACCCGGTAGGGATAGTCGTTCTGAGGTGTTGAGAGGATCTCGGTCTTTACTGATTCTGCAAGTGGTTCAAGAGATTCGCGATCGCGAGATCGGACCATTAGGTCTTGGCCGTTGCTGACGGCGCTAACGAATCCGGTATTGGTAAATAGCCACATAGTTGTTCTCCTTTTATTGTGAAAGTTGTTGTGCGAATGAAGACCAGACTTCTGGTGTTCGTGAATCAGGTAGGTATCCCCCAGCGCCGCCCATGAGAATTGGCATATCTGGATAGATCTTCCTTATTTGCTCAGCGACAGATGTGTATCCAGCGACTGAGTACTGAAGTGATGAGAGTGGATCTTCTTGATGCCCATCTGCTCCACATGCAATGAATATGAGATCAGGGTTGAACTCTTGAGCTCGTTGCAGGAATAGATTGACTCCGCATGCAAGTGCAAAGTCACCTTTACCGAGTTCCCCATCGAGTCCCGTTGCTGGAAGTGGAAAGTTGAATACTTTCTTATCTTCTTGATCTTCATTACCTGTTCCAGGGAATATTCCTTTCTCGTGGATTGAGAATGTCATTACGTTGGGGTTATCAGCGGTGAGGTTCTCAGTTCCATCTCCGTGATGTGCATCGATATCGAGGATTGCTACCTTCTTACCGAAGTCGCTTGTGGCGATATCTGCAGCTAGTGCAAAGTCGGCAAAGATGCAGAAACCTGATGAGTGGTCGTACTGCGCATGATGCTTTGCACCTGGGAAGTGAATTGCTGTTGTGGTGATTCCTCTTAAGAGAAGTTCCAGTGCAGTGAGCGTGCCACCTGCGAAAGTGGCAGCGAGCTCTGCGAGATCAGGGCGAGGCCCTGACCATTGACTGGTTCTGTGTTCATTGAGGACCTCATCTAGGTATTGCGATGAGTGCACTCTCTCGAGCTCTGCTCTTGTTGCCATGCGAGGTTCTATTTCAACTACTTCATCGCCTGCTGCTTGCATCGAATCGATGAATTGATTGCGGGCGTTGATGAAGCGTCTTCCCTGAGTTGGGTGGGATGGATCGAAGACCCAGTTTGCGTACTGCTCTGTGTGTATTAGGTATGCTGTTTTTGCGGTGTTCTCCTTACTTGGTTTGTTCATCCATGAACTGATGCAGCTCCTGGACTACTTTCGGTAGCGATTCTGACCAGATGTAATGCCCCGGAAATGGCTTTGACCAACCGAGTACAAGCGATCCATTGCTGGTGGTGCCTTTGAAAAATTCAAGTGGCTTGGTTTTCTTAGTTTTCGTCTGGTAACTGGTGGCTTTAGTTAGGGTCACTTCAACTATGCCTGTGCTCTCAAGCTGATTCTTTACTTCACGTCCGTTCATAAAGACAATGTCATACTTTTTTGAAGCCACTTGATACCGAAGGAATTCTGCATCTGATTTCAGAAGTTCATCCTTAATGACATTCGAGTCAATGCCTCCCCAGACAGGATCTGTCGCCCACTGGACAAGATCCAGATGAGCTGCACTTCCATCGAGATAGTCCAGTCCAAAATGGTCATTGATGTTGTCATTCAAGTGCTTAAACCAAGTCATATACGGGTTGTGACTCTTCTTATTGAAATAGTCATAGCATCCCTCGATAACCTGAATCGCCTGCTCCCTGTTGAGCGACTTAGGGTTCTCGATGCCTAAGGTTTCCAGATCGATAAGTCTTTTCTTACCGGAAGGAAGTAAATTCTTACTTTTCCCTGACACTTGAAACTCACTACTGCTTGGATTAATTCCGATAGTAATGATCTTCGCTAAGCCAGGGTTTCCAAATGAGACCACCGGAGTTGAACCGACTACGAGTTCTTCGATGGTTGGATAGCTTTCCATTGCGCGCTGAATTACACGCTCCTCAAAGTTGTGGGTGGTCTTCATTTGGATCCTTCCGTTAGTGTGTTCGAAGTATCGAGTATTAAGCAGCTTGTTGTGAAGGCGATAGGCCTAGGAATCGCAGGCCATCTGCGAGGAGCCAATCAGCGAAGTTCTGATTGAAGAGCGCATCTTCTCCGCGACCTTCGCGGATTAGAGAGATTGCACGCTCTGGTGACAATCCATCCTTGATCAGAATGAGAGCTGTTACGAGCCCTGATCGATTAAGACCAGCTTGGCAACGAATCAGAACGCGATCGCCTTGCTTCCATCGGTCGTATCCGAATTCGACTGCTTGCTTGAGGCGTTGCAGATCGATGTCGGTGATTGAAGCGTCAGGGACTCCGTAGCGAAATTCCTGAACGTTCCAGTCAGCTGGGCGGGCCCATGCATACATGGTGACGATTGCATCGAAGGGAAGGTCGGTGCGCTTGCGGTTATTTGTTACAGGTAGGTGGATGACATCAAGGTCATCTGTTCCACCTTGGAACAAGTTTGGTGCAATCATTGAAAATAGTTGCGGGTACATATGGTTCTCCTTAATTTAAGTAATCTTCATCGGCGATGGTGTTTGTGGTGTCCTCATTGCGGATATTGCGTGAACGAGTCTTTCGAGAATAAGACTCGGTCATGCGCTTTGATGAGTAGTGAATATCTTCGTTCTCGGCAGTTTGTGCCAAGGTGTCGATCTCATCTGCTTCTGCGCGGATGATTGCGAGTGACTCTGCACTGCGTTCATCTGTTGCGGGGATCAAAGAAGCCTCACGACGAAGGTTGGCCGCTGTGCCTTTGAGGCGGCCTGAGGCTTCCTTGATTTTTCCGCTGCGAAGTTCTTCAACTGCCAACGACTTAGCAGTCTGAGCTTCGAGGATCAATCGCTCGGCACGAACGATTGGGTCGGCGATCCGACCAGCAGCGACATCACCAGGGACAACGTTGACGTTGACCGGCATAGTGACGGAAATTTCTTGGCGCTGTGCGAGATCGAGATATTCGATAGTGATATCTGCAATCTTGCAAAGGCCGAGAGCTGCAATGCCAGGTACTTCGATATTGATAACGAAGCGACGGTTTTCACCGCTGTAGAGATCACCGAGCTGCACGACGTAGACCTCGCCATCTTTCCAATATGGAAGACGTTGCAGTACTTCGATAGCTGGCGCTGATGTCATTGCAGCAGTTGGGGTTAAGCGAAGAACTGCGTTGACGATTGTCTTGTCGAGTAAGTCATCGACTTCTGCAGCGATTGCACCGACAGCTTCGTCGATGGTTCCGGCGAAGCGGTGTGCTCCCCCGCCACCTTGTGCGAGCGCTTCTAGAATCGTTTCGTCGTAACCGTTGCCGAGTCCGATAGTTGAAGTAGTGACCTTGTCACCGGCTGACTTTGTTGAGACGTCGGTGAAGAATTGTGGGTCCTTCTCGCCGGCATTTGCGTGGCCATCTGAAATCAGAAGCAGCGTTGAACCGCCTGCTGCTTGCACGCGATTGAGTTCGCGTAGACCCATAAGGTAACCGGCTGAGATATCTGTTGATCCGCCTGTGCGCATCTCGCGAATAGCTTTGCGAAGTGCGGGCATATTGTGATCAGCCATTGTGCGAGTTGGAACAACGACGAGCGCTGTGTCATCGAAGGCGACGAGGCCGAATGAATCTTGTGGCGCAAGGCGTTCTATGAGTTTAAGAAGTGAACCCTTGGCAGCTTCCAGTGGCTCGCCATCCATTGAACCCGAGCGATCGAGAACAACCTGTACGGCCTGGCCTGGGCGGCTTACGTGCTTTGGGTTTGCTGGTGCGGTGAGGTCGAGCATCAGCGTGAGATTGTCGGTGGCTTCCATTGCGACCATGTCGACATCGAGCAGAGCTTTTACATGCATGTGAATCTCCAGTTCTGAGGGCTTCCTTGTAGGTTTTTAACCCTCTGTATTGGTAAACGAAAAAAGGGGTGAAAAGTCAATGAGATGCGTTCGGAATCCGAACGAGACGGTGTGTACGGAATCCGTACAGTGAGGGTGAAGCTGGAGGTAAGGCCTGGTTTGGCGGCCTTGCGAGTAGCGGGCTAGCCGGTTATCAGGCTTGAGATGCGGGCGGAGACGGGCGAAATGAGCGTGTACATCATTTAATCCCCCTTACTCTCTGTATGTAGCAATTATACCAAGGGTCACTGACAAGTTACTGGGAGTGATTGGGGTTAGCGATACCTTCTAGAGATTTGCGGACTTTTTCTGCAATCTGTCCCAAGCGAGTAGCCACAATCTTGTTTGTTCGGTAGTCGAGGTACATCGCAATCTCGTGGTTGTCATATCCAGCGGCAGAGAGGATGAGAATCTCCTTCTCTTTCTGATTGAGAACTGAGAGCACTTCTTCAACTTGATCTCTTCGTTGGATCATGAGGCTTGGTGAACGGACAGCATGGCTGACCATCTCCATCTCCCATTGCTCATCCGTTAGGTCTCTATTAGAGCCGCCGCCACGAGCTTGAATCTTCTTAAATCTATCGATGTACTGACGTTTAATCGTTAACGCTAGCCAGCCTTCAACATTTACGGGGCGGTTCTCTTGTTGCAGGAGTTTCTCTATAGCCTGCGCTGCGTAATCTTCTGGGCCAAGGCTAGTGGCTTGCTTCTTTGACTTTGAAAGTTTGCGGGCAAGCTTCTGCCATTCATCCCATTCGCGGGCGCTTACTTCATCTTGCCAAGTCATATCGGATTCACGCCCTTCAACGAACCATTTTTCCTAGCATCGTATTGATCAAAAATTCTCTTGATCTCCTCTTCATCTCTGGCATCAACAATCTCCCTCTTGGCCGCATTTTCGAGAACGATACCTAAAGGTGAGTATGGCAAATCAGCATTTCCTTCTAATTTCGGGTCTTCGATTGTTCCGATATTTACTGGGATGCATACAACGGGCCAAGCCTTATCAGGCGCCTTTCGCAGAATGCGACCAAGACGTTGAACTAGCTGCAAACGGCGGCGCCTAACACCTGCAAAAATTCCGAAGGATAAAAGAGGGAGATTGACGCCTTCATCTAAAACTCTTGGGGAAACAAGTGCTCGAACTCTGCCTTCCTCAAAGAAATCAAAAACTTGCGACCTTTCACTCTGTTTGACTCTGTAATCGAGAAGCTGGCTATAAACCCGACTAGTTGTCAGTATGTACTGCAGTTGCTCCGCCAAATCAAGATAATCCGTAAATACAACAGTATGACCCCAACGATTGATGTAAGGAGCTAGAAGTTTTACAGTCGACTCCTTGGTTGCCTTGTTGCTCAGTAGCGAATCGAGCTCCTCATTTAAAGATTCCCATTCCTTAACCAAAGGCAGATATAAGTCATTTTCTTTAAGCGTGGAGATATCGCGGTGCACCTTCTCGGAATTGAATGAAATTTTCGTATAAAAACGAAGTTTATCTTCGACCGCTCTAATGCGACCCCAAATTCTCTCGTATTCAATTCTGACATGTGGAGGTAGTAAAACTCTTATAAGCACCACGTCATACTGAGACACAACATCATCCTTTATTGCTTTTTTGAATGAATAGGTGAAGAGCGGAGATGCTCCGAAATAGTTTTCGTAAAGAGAGTACCTACCTAACACCGGTTCAAAAGTCGCTGTGAGGCCCATCCGGCGTTCGAAATTGGGATGAAACACTTGTGAGTGGCTGTCCCCCGAATAACGATGCACTTCATCCGCGATAAGAAGCATTGGTTCATTCAGACTTGGATGAAAAAATGGCTTCGCAGAATAAGTAGCTGCAACCGATACGACAACTTTTCGTGGTTTTGGTCTGGATGCTCCTCGTTTCACATCACTTCCATATTCGCCCCCCAAGCCGCCCACGACCACAGATTCCTCCTCATCATTCTTGGCAAGGTAAAGATCTAGCTCGTTAATCCATTGTTCTTGCAATACTCGCGTCGGTACAACAACTACAACACCATATCCATCATCTAGCGCTTTTGCCGCGGCTAGTATTCCGAGAAGAGTCTTTCCTGAACCTGTAACTGCCTCAATAATTCCAACATAATTGTTTCTTTCCCAAGTTTCTAGCGCATCGTTCTGCCAAGTATGCATTTGACCATACAATCGGTTCATTACCCGAGATTCATACGTTTCTTCCTCTTCAAGATCTGCAAAGATTTCAAACTCATCTTCTTCATAAACGTCTGTATCGTTTTCATCATTTTCTTCGTAAATTTCATTTCCAAACTCATCAAATTCGACAAAGTGCATACCCGCAGATTCAAGGATTAGTCCATCGACTTCTGGATTCTCTTCATCTCCATCAAAATAATCCGCGAGCCATGTTTGCCGGACATACTCCTGGACAAAATCATCATCAAATGGATCGTCTTCATCTGAAGTAGTCATTAGAAATCTCGATTCATTCCGCAAAGAAAACTTCTACAAGGTCTTCAAACAGTTGATTAATTCTTCCTTCTCTGGGTTATACGTGAAACCCACTGACAGACCTTCTTCATCCAAATTTGGGAAAAATACTTTGTGGTCGACCATCGATCCTGGTTCATAATCCTTTGGGTACCCAGATTCACCTACAGATCGTAGAAAGTCTCTCCAAGGCGGAGCTAGCTCTCCCCAGTCAGAAAGAAGCCTTTCAAGTATGGTGCTCAGTTGTGACTTGAAGTAGAAATTGGACTCTCCAAGTTCATCGACATCTCCGAAGGAATAGAAGTACAAACCCGGAGAGATCTCCGCGATCATGCCGGAGTAGCAAGAGAACATAGTCCAATTCTCATTAGACTCAAGAGTCTTCAAAATCGGCTTGTACTGCCGAAAGAGCTCTGAAGATACCTGGTCATTCTCAGCACATAGCTCAGGAAGAAGCTCAGTGGAGCCATCTGGGAATACGTACTCCGACATGGAGAATGCACCATGCTGATAAGTACCCTCACAGTTACAGACATTAACTTTAACTTCGATTGGATGCCTGTTCATCTCTCACTCAATCTCTGCAATGTAGGAAATTGATTCTGCGCTCAAGGGGCTCATGCCCTGATAAATTCTTGTCTTGAGAAACTCGCTGATTGATTCAAGATCCTCGATTGAGAGCCTCTTTTTGCCAGAGATATAACTGTGATAGCTACCTACTCGCGCATCAATATCCCAGTCGCTCTCATATCCACTGCCGATTTCATGCATAAAATCTCTGTCATAGGCAATTTGATACAAGTCTTGAAAGTATCGATTTATAGGCGGAAGTCCTTCAATCCAAAAGAGAGATTCCTTCTTCTTCTCTTCAACCGATTTCCTCCTTCTGGAGAGAATAATCTCCTCGTATTGAACTCTGGCTTCTTCGAATTCAACCACTTCTGTCACGTAGTAGTGATACTCATCGGCACCATGGTAACTGGATGGCTCCAACTCTTCGAACGATGGAAGAGTGAATTCATTTACCCAGCGAGCAATCTCGTAGGCATCTCTCAGATTTTCAGAAGCAAGACAATCGTAGAAAACGTGGTCTTCGAAATCATAAGTGATCTGAAAATCGGCCATATCTGACAAAGTTGAATCAGAAGTAAGCGAGTTAAACTCTGCGAGAATTTCGTGATACTTACTAGAATCTAAATGGGCATAAAGGTTGCCTTTAAATCTAAAGTGATTTGGAACAAGCATCTCCCAGTTGGAATTTCGATAGGAGTAAACACCCCATCGGCTCGAAAGCAGCACAAGCTCCTGAACTGAATAATCGCGGCCGCTAACAACTAAAGCCAGCCTGTCGAATGGGTAGTAATTGAGATCAGTTACTGTATTCATCTATTTATCCCAATTCATGCGTTCAATAAATTCCATGACATCCCACTGGTAAGTGCCAGGTTTGCCCCATGTGAAATCTTTACCGCTAACTGTTTCAATGTCTAGGGTTCGCAAGTAATACTTTCCTTTGCGTGGGGTGAGATTCGAGAGTTTTACATTCACGGCTTCGCTGACCTGCTTGCCTTCGGCACAGCTGGGTTCGCAGAGGTTTTCGTAGAAGATTCCCGTGCCGGTGGCTCCATTTTGGGACCAAGAGCTCCATTGGATCTTGTCTACATATAGCCCTCCATCTGCGCAGGTAAAGGTGATGGCTTTGGGTTTGTACGCGGGATATTCGCAATCCCACGTGAGAACTTCTGTTGGCTTTAATTTAATTGCAGCTGGTTCTTCTGGTTGCGTTACGAGGTAATTCGTAGCAAGTGCGGCGGATAGGAACACCGCACCTGCTACGAAGATTGTCCGAGAGTTCATCACGCAGCGATGGTCTCTTCGATGGTCTTGATTCGCTCAAGACGTTTGTGGGCCTCTTCTTCGCGATTGAGGGCTGTAAGAGCTTTTGCAAGCTGCTTATTTACCGCGACGATATCTTCCCAATCCTTGTCCTCATCAAGGGTAAGTAGTTCGAGTGATCGAAGTAAGTGCTTCTCTGCTTCTTCGTACTCTTCGCAGAGAAGTAGCGCTGCTCCTAGACGATAACGTGCGTAGGCTTCCATTCCGAGATCTTCAGCTACCTTCGTGTAGTTGAAGTAATGCAGTGCGTGGAACTTTGCTTCGGGGCCGTTTTCTAAGGCGATATATGCGAGTGCTAGATAGTTGTCACACCATCCAACAAATTCTGGATTCTTTGCCTCTTTGCAGAGGGAGCGAGCGCTTATGTAGCTATCAACTGCGTCTTGATAACTTCCTAGCTTCGCTAGCGCCATTCCAATATTGAGGAGATCAATTCCCATTGTGATGGTCGAGATATCTGGATATGTAACTGCCTTAGCGGCGAGGTGATTGTCGAGGGACTTTCGCCACTCATCAATCCGATACCACGCACGTCCTGCCGCACGTAGTTCTTCAGCTTGTGCTTCGAAGTCGTTATCAGCGAACTTCATCATTGCTAACTCTTCGTGAGTTTTAGCTGCATCTTCATGCCGCTTGAGGTTTTCAAAGCAATGCACTTTGCCGTGATAGAGGTGAATCAACTCTGAAAGATAGACATCTAAGCCGCCGTGTTTAAAGTAGATCTCAATTGATGTATCTACTAAATGTAGGCATTCGATGAAGTTATCTTTCTTGTATGCAATGTGGCTGAGTTCATCGAGAACTTCAGCACGCTCTGCACCTTCAGTCGTGCTAACGCGATCCCAGAGTTCTTGCTCTTGGGCTTTTCCATTGTTTGGTTCTGTGCTCACCGTTTCCTTTCCTATAGAGACTGGTGCTTCTGACAGATGGAGAAGTTACAGACCGTCACTGACATCTTCGCTTCGGCCGGGGGTTTGTGCTCGGGGCGGAGTTTTTGGGGGAAGCGGAGAGTAACATAGAATTCGAACAGGTGTTCGTATGATAATCATACGGTTGAGCGTGGGAAGGCTTTGAACCGAGAGCTGGCCTGAAGAGAGCAATACTTTGCCTACTGGGCAAAGGAGCGCACATGTCAGACACAAGTCCGGTTATTTGGGAATCATCCCTTACAGAGAAAATGGTTTCGGCTTTGAGCGATGATGAAATCAGTACCTTGATCGAGGCTCTCAATGAAGCTGTGGATTTAGCCTGCGGAGAGTACGACATCTTGTATACGCCAGAGTCCGAATAGTCGCGAGATTTGTCGGAGGTCGAGGGCAAACTTGGTCTAGAGGATTAACTATCCAAGGAGGCCCCAATGGCGAAGATCGAGAAGTACGACGGCAAATATTTGGTCAATCAAATTGAAGATTGGCTCTCAGATATTCGCGCAGACAAAAATAACTTTGCCTTTGAGATGAGTAATACCTCAATGAGGATGCAAGGTGAGTTCTGGTTATTGGCTCAGGCATTCATGCTCGAGATGGCGAAATTTCATGATCCGAAATTAGGACCCAATAAGAATAATCGAGTTGCTTTGGAGTGTGCTGTGATCAAGAAGCTAATGGATGATGCTTTAGGAAAGTCTGAGTAAGACCTAGTAAGAGTCATCCTTAATTTTTAAAGCTTTTTGTATCTCGTCTGCCTTAGTCGCAAGAAACATCGTCGCATAAACAAGAGTGTCGAAAGAGCTGTAGGAAGAGATAGCTTCGTCGAGGGTTTCGAGAGCAATAGAGTGGTGAAGAGTTACAAGGTTATCCGCGAGGGATACTCCACCGATATCCATGCCTGAAACTAAGTTCATCAACTTATCAATATCGACTTGTTTGCGATCACAAATGATTGAATCCAAATGGACGAATTGGCGCTTGCCAATTCCGGTTAGAACAAAACCCACATTTTGCTGGCGCCCTCCATCAAGGTCAACATAAATTCCAAAGGATTCTTCATCAGAGTAGATGACTCGAAAATTATCCTGAATCTTCTTTGCGAGGTTGTTCCATTTTTTCATTTGCATCTTTCCTCCATTTGTTTACTGTAACGAAATTCCATAGTTTCAGATAAAAAGACGTTTTTAGTAGCCCTTCTTAGGGTCGACGATGACCGCTTTAGTGGCTTCGCCTTGGGTGGTGAATTCGGCGTATAACTCTGGATGGGCCTCTTTCAGCCCTTTGCGATCCAGTGACTCGGTTACCTTCTCTGTACGAGCCCATTTGAAGAGTCCATCAATTCCTGCGTGAGTACCGCAAGCAACCTTGATCTTGCTCTCTGCCTTCATCTTCGACCAAGTGGCTTCAGCAGATACACGACGAAGCTCCAAACTGAATCCATGGAGTGACTCCTTCTTCTCTTTGCCAGCCTTGATTTTCTCAACGAGCGGATCAAATCCATCGACCATGGTTGCAAAGGCGGGATCAAACTCTTTGAATTCCTTTTTGAATCCTCGGGAGCCAGAGAAAGATGCTGTTCCTTTAATCGTGGATTTGGTGATTACGAATTTTGAGTAAATCTTCTCGTATTTAGCTTTAAATGCATCCTCATCAAAGACAGCTTTGCCTTTCTTCTCCTGAACCTTCACAAAGGCTTCAACTTCTTCTTCCTCATCTTCATCTTCAAGGGCTTCGGCAAAAATCTCTTTGATGACATCAAACATGTCATCACATGACTTCAACTTGGCATTGGACTCAAGGTAAATCTCATTGAGTGCTTTTAGTTCATCTGTCGCGGGGAGCAGCGCTTCATCAGATTTCTCTTTCGCTAACTTCTCAGCTTTCTGCAGGTCAGCGGTAATCTCAGCGGCTTCTTTGGCCAGAGCACTCGCCTCTTTCTGAACCTGGGCCAACTCTTCGGCGGTGAGAAGCATCCACTCGCCACGAACTCCTAGTGGTGCAAACTTCTTATGGAGCAGCGTCTCGACTAATTCAACAAGATCTGTCTTCACGACGCTTTCAATGTAAAGCTCCCGAGGATTACCGGTTTGGTGCTCAAGTAAACGTTGAGTGGAGTCACGGTCAGCGTTATCCGCATTTTCGCGCACGATTCCGACTTTAAAATAAGGGGTTATCTGCTTGGTGCGAAGATCCTTCTCGCCAATAAAGTAAATCTCTCCGGCTGCCTGGCTCACTTATCCCCCTGTTTTATCGCTAACTCTGTTGCATATCCCAACATATCCATAAGGAATGGCTCAATCTCTGATTCTTCTGTGTCATCAATGGCAACAATTGTTGAAGCTTTTGAACGGCTAAGGGCAATGTAGGTGAGATTTACTATCGGCGGCTTAATGGATCCGCCTGTTCGCTTCGCCCATTTTTCGAGCTGCAGTAAATCAAAGATGATGACGTGCGATGCGCTGAGGCCTCTAATTCCTTGCAAAGTGACCAACCGGATTGCGCCTATTTTTGGAACATCTCGTCGGTTCTCTTTCGGTACAAGATCATGAAAATCAAGAGAGAATTCTTGAGCGACTTCCTCTAATACTTCGCGCACTAATTCGTACCCACTTGAGATAGGAGCCTCATCTTCTTCGGCCTTCTTTGTAGATGGTGCAAGAACAGCAACCAGCAGGTCTTCTCCGCGATTAGCCCGACGAGAATCTTCGATTGCTGATAAAACTAAGTTCTTGATTGCCGATTTACGTTTGCGTTCTGAAGGGAGAAGTTCGACTTTAAAGTCATTTTTGGTTTGCGGAATCTCTAAATCAAGTTCAAATTGATTATCACTTGCCGGTTGTTGCGAGAATTTTCCTTTGAGCCACTCTTTCGCCTCTTCGAGGTTAGGAAACTTCTCCCAGAACGATTGAGCCAAGAGGAATGCCTTGGTCGAGTTTCTAAAGGAGCGCTTTAAGTAATTCGGGTCAGAAATTGCCAGGAACTCTTTCAGCCATGGGCTTGGATGTGTTTCATCTTTAAAGAAGTTGTTGGTTTCTTGGCCCTTCCCGTAAGCAATAAACCAAGCTGCATTTGGTCGTGCGATTTGTTCCACAACCTTGAAGAAGCCATCTCGAAGATCTTGCGATTCATCTATCAGAATCACATCGTATTTGAGGAAACTCTTGCCATCTTCTGTTTCCAAGAATGCACGGACATTCTCTACAACTTGTTCTTCGCCGTTGATACCCGTTGAATGACCGAGTTCTTTATAGAGTTCCCAAATATCAAAAACATCGATAAATCCGTACTCTTCAATACTCTTGCGGAGTATCTGATATTCACGCTTCTGGTCTGCTGCAAGCACTTTGTTGAAACAGACATGAAGGACTCGAGCTCCAGCAGCTAGGTTTCTCAGCCCAATCTCACGAAGGATGGTTGTCTTTCCGGTACCTGGAGGTCCTTGAATCGAAACCTTATGGGGTTTCCCTAGTTCGTACTTATCTGCAATTCTCTGGGAATCCCTAACCGGACGAGATAACTCGGAGGACATAGATTTAGAGATCTCGATTTTGTGCTTTCCCGGCGCAATCGCCTTTCGGAATTCCTCCATCTCTCCATGTTCAGAGCGAGCAAGAAGCGGAGTTGCGGTACCAAGCAATGGGCGATCCCAGAGTCTTTGGAGAGCGCTGATCAATTTGTTGTAGCTGCCCAAATCATCCTTGAAAATACACATCTCTTCGAAAGCGACGATTGAAGGGTCGGTGAACCTTTGTTTCCAATCACTGCGAGTAATTTCGGACCACAAGACCGTAGATTGCAAGAATGGCATCTTCTTCTTATCTTTAAGTTTTGGGAACCGTCGCAGGTGATCACGTAACTTGAGTGAGCCGGTGAGTAATTGAGATTTTGGATGCTGACGCTTCTGACCTTCCTTGATGACAAAATCTGTCATCGTAAAGGTCTCAATAGAATCAATAGGCATCGATTTAATTTCGATGAGGTAGAGACCAACTTGATTATCAAGCAGGATGAGATCAAGGTCAGTAATTCCGGCGATGTAATTGATATCGAACCAGAGTTCCAGGCCTGGGTTAGAAAATGACTTTAAGGTTTGGCCGACAACATACTCACCGTGATGACCTTGTCGGTCTTCTGGAAGCTCGGTATGAATGGTGGCCATGAAAGTAAATTAACCGTAAAGTCTCAAGAAAGCCACATTTGTCCTTTGGTTTACGAGTCACCCTTTTCCTTGAGTTGCTAGAAAGGTACTATCTCTAGGAAAAAGGAGGCGTGATGAAACATCCAAGTTGGTGCGACCAAGATGACTGTGAAGAGGGCTGGCACATGTTCTCAGCTTCATATTCAAATCAGGGTTTGGCGCGAATAGAAGTTCGTCTATGTCAGGACATTAAAACAGGAAAAATTGAATTGGATTTAGGTGACTCAAACGGTTCCTACAATAATTACACGGGGGGAGATGAAATTGAGACTGAGGTATCGGACTTGCGCAAGTTTTCTAAAGATTTGATTAAATTACTTAATGCCATCGAGTCTAAATAGGAAGCTTTAAACCGCCCCAAGTTAAAGAACTGAGTAAAAAACCCTTTAGTTTGACGCACTTGGCTACTACCATCGGGCCATGGCTGAGGATGAGTTACTCGCGCTGGCTAAGCGGATTCATGTCCTCATGTCCAAGTTTGCTGGTGATGAAGAGGAAATTTATTACGACGAGATCGCTTCAGATTTGGGCGGTGAAGATGAGTTACAGGTGGCACTTCTTGCAACTGCCATTGTTGAAGGATTGATTGAACCCACCGCAGCTTTAATTCCCATCTTCCGGGCTATGGAAGAAAAGCTAATAGAAATTGTTGAAGCATGACGAGCGCGCAGAAGTGGGAGCTAGATCCTTATCTAGAAGAATTAAAAGTAGTAGATATTGATATCTATAACGAGTATCTGAACTCTTTAGTTGGTGAACTAGATTCCGCCAGAGTATTGATTTACTATCAATTTACTCCACAAGAAATCTTAGTAGCTGTCGCAAAGAAGCATCCTGCGCTGCGCCTGGAGATTCTCCAGCATAGAAACTGCCCTCAAGAATTAGTCGATTGGGCAATTAATGAGGGAACCGAAGAGTCAATCAGCGCCTTGATTGCATCACCACTTTCGATATCTGGAGATGAACTTGCGGCTATCTGGGCAAAGAGTGAAATTGGCCAGAGAGTTGCACTCACTTCAAGGCATGACTGCCCTACAGATATTCTGATGGATACCTGGCACTCTGATTTCTCGCAAGATTCATTATTTGAAAATAATCGAGATATTGCCTTCACGAATATTGCAGGAAATCCAAATATTCCTAAGAAACTGATCGTGGAGATAATGAAGTATCCACTCGATATAGTTCTTCACGGTAAATTAACGCTAGGTGAATTGCTCATTCAAAACCCTGGGGTCAGCGATGAGACTAAGGCCCTCCTAGCGCAACGAGGTGTCGAGAAGAAGTTCACTGAAACTGAAATTGATGTTCAGCAACTTATTTCCTCATGGCCAAGTAACCATGTTTATCGTGCAAGAGATGTTCAGCAGAAATATAGGGATTTATTTAGCAGCATGGCTCATCCTGAAAGCATCTTGGATATCCGCGAGAAGACGGCAGAGATTAAGTACAGTTCGAAAACGGTCCTGCAATACTGGATTTCAGATAGAAATAAACGCATCTATAAATGCCTTTGGCCCGATTTAGCGGATAACCCTCAAGTGAACTTCTTCTACAGTGCTAGCAGTTGGGAAGGAGACCATGCCTACGTCGGCATTGTTGGTGATTTAGATCTATCTGATGACGATTTCAAGAATAAAGTCCATGGAACTGAGAATTGGATTACCTCCAGCAACACTCTTAGCTTTGAAGAAGTTACTGAAGAACTCTCACAGCGAGGGTTCACGGACATCCTTGAAAGTGAACCTACTGAGGAAATAATCATCTCTGCAGCCCTAACTGAGAGAGCTAACGATGGATTGTTCTCCATCACTGAAAAGGGCAAGCAATACATTCATGATGCGGGAAATGACTGGTTCGAGGATGACATTACATATCTTGCTGAGACTAAGCCGGATCCTTCGCAGAAGGTTTGGAGCAAGCTCGATGCGACTAGGCAGCAAGCTATTTTGGAAGTCATTCAATCCGCGTTACAGGACAGGGACGAAGAGCACTTCAAGTTTGCTGAATATTTAGGGGCATTACTTGTGCTCAATCCATCCCTCTCTACGGAAATGCGCGAGCAGTTGGAAAATATGCCTTCTCAAATCATAAGGAAGGCTCTCCATGTCTGATCCAATAAAAGTCAAGCACGGTAACTACGTCAAAGGGTTAATGCACCTACAGAGACGGGACGCGGCTGCCGCTAAAGCCGCCTTTATTGAGGCTGATGATTTTCCCAATGCTCGCAGACAGCTTCCATTCATCATAAAAGATTTAGGGGGGTCTCCCAGTGAAATAATTGGAGCTCTGAGTGCTGCTCTTGATGATGGAGATATGCAAGCACTGCCGTGGTTGATTAGATTTAATGATCAGTTTCGTTACAGTCATCCAGATATCAAGCTTTTCAAGAAGAATCTTGAAAGTGCAGTCGATGAGGAAAATCAATCTGTACTTCTTGGCCTTATGCGCATCGCACGTGAAGATCGGGATGTTAAAGAGTATCTGAGCCTCATGATTCAGTTGATTAATCTAGGAAACCCTTTAGCCAAGTGCGAAATGGTGAACTTCATTATGCAAGGCCCTGAATATCGAAAAGAATTTGACGCAATGCGCAAGCAGCAGGGAAAGCTGCCAATTCTCAACGGGGTTAAGGCGAACTTCAAGGAAATTCCGAAAAACTTGGATGAGGATTCTTCGGGAGCTCGCGAACATCCTTTTCTAGACAAAAACGATTTTGAATACCTGGGTGCTCTGCTTGATCAGGGAGCAGAAGCTATCGCCTCAGGTGCTCACTCCTTAAAGTATTACCTTGATATGAGCATGAGGAGATTTGAAACTTTCCCAGAATACGTTCAGGAACTCACTCAATCATACGATGCTCGGTGGGAAGATCCACATTTCCTTCTTATCTTTGCTATTGATTTGCATACTTACTGGCCGCAATACGACATGAGTGTCTTCAGAAATATTCTTGAGAGCTACGGTCTCACGGAATTTCTACTTCAACTCTCAGAAGAAATACAAAGCGTGGAATCAGAATCACTTTTTGACGACGGACTGTTGATCCAACTAGTTAGAACGCCTGCCAAAGTTTCATCGGAGGTGGCTTTAGAGTTTTTTGCAAAGTATGGATCCCCACTGTTCGACGAATTTGTTGGCATTTTTATGGATAGCCCCGTGGCTGCTGGACGGAAATATTCAGAGTTCATTTCAAAGGCTATGCATGGGGAGGCTGAGTATTTTCAATGCACAGCCGCTGCGCTTGAATTCATTGATCGCGGTTACTACGACTTCGATTTAGTTGACGCCATGCTGCACGGCTCGGTGATGAGGAAATTGCCGGCTCTGATTGAGAGTAGTCCAGAAATTTCAGCTGAATTCTTGGAATATCTGTATGGATTTGAAAATGGAGAAGCTTATTTCCTAGACGATATTAGGCGAAGAATTGCAAAGCATCCAAACACTCCTAAGAAAGTTCATGACGACTTTTATTCTGTAATGTAATTGTCAGTCCCCCGTGCTACCTTTTCCCTAGGTCAAGAACTAAGCGTTAAGCCCTTTAGCTTGCTTAGTACCAATCCGCGCATAACTCGCGCACGGTGGTTCTAAAGGAAGACCTGCCAGCGATGAAAGACACCGCTGGAAGAGCGGGTCTCATATGAGGTCCAGTTAGGACTACTTCTCATGCCACATTTAGGTCTGTTGGTATGCACAACATGTTTCGGTCTCACATCTGCAGGGCAAGGAATGCAGGTTTGCAAATGTGAAGTTTATAAACCGTATCCAGGTATTGATTGCCCGAGTGGATATCACTTATGCGATATGTGCGCGTCATCTGTTGCAGGTGGAACAGGGCGATACTCATGGAATGTCTGCGAGGTTTGCCTGAAGTTCAATCGCAAGATGGGAAGTACTTACGGTGTGAATCTTCCGCTGGGAAGACATTCACTCATGAATGGGTTCGGCGTTCCTTTGAACGCAACAAAGAGAATTAAGGAAGAGGCGACTAAGGATCTCCTTCACTTCATTGATGTCGCAGGAAGCATCAGCGACTGGGGCAAGCTTCAGGCGCGAGTGCTCTTTGAATCAGTGCCGATGTGGCGAAAGGAGCCATACATTTTGCTGAGTACGTGGGAGGCGAAGTTTCACCTCTCGAAGGTGAAGGCCACAAGTAGATCAGTGCAGGCGTTTAAGGATTACTTGCGGGTGGATGATTTCGAGGAACTTAAATGAATCTGCGTGCTCTTGTTGCTTTACGAACCGCAGCTGTCGTTCCTTCCCATTCGCATTCAATGCATTGCATCTGTGCACTTCTATCTTCGGGAGTGCAGCCGGCCATTACGTAGATATCTGGATCTGGTTCGCTTGCGGGCATTCCGTAGAGAATTTTGCGCAGGCCGGTGCTGGAGAAACATCCTGGGCAATACTTTTCATCCATGGTTCAAAGGTAGCTACTCCGGCTGACATGCTCGCGATCCGTATCTGGTCGGCTCCGAAGCATTTCACCATCAGCGAGTACCGGTTGATTGTCAGTGGCCATCGCTAGAATCCAAATATGAGCGCTTATCCTGTCGGGCAAACCACGTTTAGTCCCCACACCTGGGGAATTGAAACTGATACCAAGGCAAGAGTGATTCACCAGAAGTGCACTTGTGGTTGGAAGGGGCGCGTGCGAGATTTTCACGGAGCTCTATCCCTTTATGACAATGCATTTAACTGGGCTAGCCACTTTGATGTTTCAAAGTGGTCTGGTCGCTAATTTGTCACCCCTCTCCCTTAGTCTCGGGACATGAGCCAAACACCTGCCAATAAGTTCATAGCCGCCGTTGTCATCGTTGCTGCTCCATTTGCAATGGGTGCCTTCTTTCTAGCGTGGTCTCCTGCTGCGCAATATGAGAATTCGGATCCCGAGTACGACGGTTATGTGCAACCTCGGAGCATTGAGAAATTAGTGGAGCGTACGCAAGATTCGACGGTGACTGTTTTTTGTAGGACGGGCAAGGATTCGATGTCGCTGGGAACTGCGTGGGCGATTGATTTGAAGAATGGCCAGGATAAGAAGTATCCGACATCGCTGATTACCAATCATCATGTGATTGAGGATTGCATTCCGGCGGGTGGGAAGTTAACTGTGGCTGAGTTGTTTAAGAAGGAAGTTCCCGCAGAGATTGTTAAGTGGGATAAGAAGAATGATTTGGCTGTGTTGGCGACGGGGTTGAAGTTAAAGACACTGGAGCTTTCTAATGCAGAACCGTGGCCGGGTTATTGGGTAATGGCTTTGGGTAGCGCAGATGGGTATGAAGGGTCGGTTGCATTTGGATCGGTGCTTAATACCAATGAGTCTGAGGTGTTGATTACGGCAAATACATCGCATGGCAATAGCGGCGGGCCACTTGTTGATAATGAGGGCAAAGTTATTGGAACGACCAGTTGGGGGCATATGGAAGAGCAGTACAACGGGGCGATGTCTTTAAATGCGATGTGTCGCAAGATTATTGAGTGCGATGGGGAACGTTACTGGGAACTTGAGGAGTGAAAATTTCAGTTGAAGTTATCTGGAATTAAAAGCTGCCAGTATGTGAGGCGCTGCTTTCTTGTATAGCTCGCTAACCGGCATACCTAGGGAAGCCTTGATGTTGTCCTCAAATTTGCTTCCGATCATTTGATTCTCAATGATTTTCTTGTAGGCATCAAACCCGTATTCAGCAATGAGCCACTCATAGAGAAGTGAGCCGAGGGAGTAAGAGGCCTCATGTGCCTCAGAGAATTTGCGTTTGTCCTCAATCTTCTTCAACGCGCTTTCAACGGCCGCTGTTGAAGTCAGGGTTGCGAAGATCTTTACATCAGTCTGACGTTTCTTCTCTTGAATGAAATCGCGATATAAATCTAGATATTCCTTCTTGGTATTTGAAGCCAAGGCGAAAGAAATGGTGTTAGCTGATCCTTCTCTAAACGTGGTGGGGAAATACATCGAGTAAAAATCTTGGCCATCCATCTTCTTATCGGCTCTCTTTTGATAGAGGGCATCGAAGTTTGATCTGAAGAAGTAATCCTGAACAACGTGCCAATACTCGTGAGGCATCACTTGAATTGCGTACTTGCGGAGAGATTTAGCATTGGCTTCACTTGAAACCAGCACGCCTGCATGTCCCTCATAAACCCCGGGTGTGGTTTCCAAATACCAAGCGGCAAGGCCAAGGTTATGTTCTTGATCCCTGCCTTGGCGCCACGCTTCAAACCATGGAATGTGCTCTTCCAAGTAGCGACCCAAAATCTTGTGAGGCTTTAAGAGTTTTTCATCTTTCTCGGTATACATGTAGATGTTCATTACTTCTTTTTTGCTGAAAAATGAGCCGTATAGTTTTGATGCATACTCGACTTGGGATGTGTAGAGCTTCTTAAGATCTTTAGGGAAGCTGCTGCTTGCGTGATAAACCAGAGTCACATTATCGAGATTTCCTGAATCAGCCCCGGCGCGAATTTGCGAATATGCCTTCAACTTGGTCTGTTCGTAATGAACTGTCAGATTGGCCCAAGTAAGTTTCTTGCCTTTTTGTACGCAGATGTAATTCAGCCCTGAATCGGTTTTCATTTGATTCAACTGCTTGCACGCCGTGCCTGGCTTGACCGAAGCGGATGCAGATGTTGAAAATACTGGAAGTGAGAGAGCAAGAGTTGCTACGAGAGCAAGTGCGAACGTTCTCTTCATGCAGAAAATGGTAGCAATGAAATGAAAGATGGTTACTAGGATTTTGAAGAGAAGATCCCTTAGTTAAGCGCCGATTGACTTCATGTAGGAAATCCCAATTCCATCACTGGTGAGTTCATCCGAATCTCGAAGGATTGCCTTGACGTATGGCGTATCCATGTGGAAATCAAGAGCCGCTTGATCTCTCCAACACTCCATAAAGTAGAAGATATCGCTCTCTTCGAAATCGACATGTAGGTTGTAGAAAACGCAGCCTTCCTCCTTGGTGGTGTGGGCAACCATCTCTAGAAGTCTGGCTCTCAGTTCAGCTTCTTTCCCAGCTTTCGCGTGAAATTTAGCGAACATGTAGATTCGAGAATCTAAGGTCAACTTATTCTCCGTAAGCAATCCTTGATGTATGCATCCGAAGTCTTCAACTGCGAAGTAATTTTCTCGAGAGACCAACCATGGGTGCCATGGCACTTAAGGCTTGCGGCGCCCTCGTAGCCAATTCTCTTTAAGGTAGAGAGTGGGACAGCATGATCAAGAGTGCCATCTGTTCTTGGCAACTGCATTTCTCCAGGACCAAAGTTGAGTCCATCAACTCCATGGCGATAAGCGCGATCAATATCCCAGATGTAGTAGTAATAGAGACGCTTGCGCTCTGCAAGGAAGATTATTGCCTCTGAGATTGAGTCGTTCATGACCCAGAGGTGAGGAGGCGCAAGACATACTCCTAGATTTGGGTGATCGATATCGGTCACTAGACGTTTGATCTGTGCCAGTGAATCGACTCCCTCATCCCATCGCTTATCTTCATTGATCCCTGACTCGAAGTCTGCTGAGAATGGCACAGTGAGGTGATTTTCAACTGCAATACGAACGCCCCGCTTTGCACCTAATTCAATGAGTGGGGGAAGAAAAGTTGAAACAAAGTCTGTGTAATTGGCTTCGCAATCGAAAATCACTGTATCAATTCCGAGATCTGCAGCGAAATCAATTCTTTCTAACATCTCTTGTTGATTCTTGCCGTACATGGTTAACCCACATGGCTTCATCTTGTACTTATCAAGGACTGCCAAAATCTTCTTTGGATCATCTCCAGGGTTAACGTGATGCGCTAGAGGTTTGGCGCTCGACCAGAGGTTAACCTCTTTGAACCCAAGGCCAGCTAGCTCTTTGATAGATGTTTCAAAGTCATAATCGTGATAAGGCAATATCTCTGCGGTATATCTCATTTTTCTTACCTTTCTATTCCTGGTTTAGTCGTTCCAAATGAAAACAGCTTTTTCGGTCTCACGTCTATCAAACTTGGCAAAAGCCTCTTCGGCTTGGTCAAGTGAGAAACGGTGAGAAATCAGTGCTTCGACATTTAGCCCTCGAGAAACGATGAAGTCACAAATCTCACTCCATGCGCCGAGTGGGAAATACCATCCGCCGACAACTGTTAGTAGTTTGCGAATAATCTGGTCACTTGGATTGATTTCAGTCTTGCTGGACTCTCCCACAAAGGCAACCGCACCATGCTTTCCAGCAATATCAAGTGCGAGATTTTGACCTATTGGAGAACCTGAGCAATCGATGGCAATTTCAACGCCCGCATTCTTAGTAATTTTCAAAATCTCATCTTTGATGTTTTCGTTCTTTGAATTGAGTGTGTGATCCGCCCCGAGAGTCTTGGAAAACTTCAGACGCTCTTCCATAATGTCGATGGCAATAACTTCTGCTCCTAGCCCATGGGCAATTAAGGTTGCAGCAGCTCCCATAGGGCCAAGACCAATAACTGCAACGCGCTTATTTCCTGCAACGTGTAATTTCTGCTGCAGGAAGTACTGGCTTCCAATCATGTCAGTCATAACTGCGCCTGCTGCATAAGAGATTTCATCAGGCAACAAGAGCGCATTTGCAGCAGGAACTTTAACGAAATCAGCGTTCCCGCCGTCAACATCAAAACCAAGACACTTCCATGTTGGGCAGAGCATTGTGAATCCGCTAAGGCAGTGTTCGCAATGGCCACAGCCGAATGCAAGATGTACTGCAACTCGATCGCCGACTTTAAGATGAGTAACACCTGGTCCGACTTCTACAATCTCACCGCAAGATTCGTGTCCAGGGATGATCTGTCCCTTGCCCGCGCCATCACCGCCCACAACCGCATAATCACCTGAGTAAAGACCCATATCGCTGCGACAGATGGCTGATGCGCGACTCTTCATGAGGACTTCGCCATAGCCAATCGTGGGAGTCGGGCGCTCAACTATTTGAACTTGGCGATTACCTGGAAATAATACTGCCTTCATTTATTTATTCCTATCCTGATTTAGCGTGAGGTAACTCTTCATTATTTAACAGCTCCAAAAGTTAGGCCCGAGACGATGCGTTTTCTGACTATGACGGAGATAATCAACACTGGAGCGATAATCGTTACTGATGCTGCACTCAGGCTACCCCAGTCCGTTCCGTACATACCCGTAAATTCCTGAATGCCAACTGGTGCTGTCTTTGCAACAGATCTAGTCAGTGCCAGTGCAAATAGGAAGTCATTCCAAGAGAGAATCGAGCTAAGAATCGCACCTGTCGCTAGCGCAGGAACAGTCAAGGGGAAGAGAATTTTTGATACATAGTGCCAACCATTGGCGCCATCCACGCGAGCAGCTTCTTCAATCTCCTTTGGAATCTGCTCGATGGAGCTTTTGAGAATCCAAATAACTATCGGCAAGTTAAAGGCAGCATAAGGAATCGCTAGCACTGGGTAAGTATCAAGCGCTTGAATTTTCCCAGCAAAGATAAATATAGGGATAATCGCGACAATCGGCGGGAACATATAGGTCGAGAGAATCCATGATGAAAGGAACTCTCGTTTTCTAAATTTTGGTTGACTTAGCGCTAATGCAGCAGGAAATGCCACGAATAGACAGAGAATCGTTGAACTCAAGGTGACGATAATGCTATTGAGCATAAGGCGATCAAAGCCCTGGGAATAGCCTTCGCCACCAACTAGGACTGTTAAGAAATTCTGAATCTTGGGAATGAATAACCACTTAGGTGGCATTTGGCGAGCAACTTCTGTGTCCTTGAGTGATGTTGTAATCATAAAGAAGATTGGCATCATGCTGATTGAGATCCATGCCCAAATCAGTATCTTGCTCAGGAGCGAAAGTGGCTTGATGCGCTTATTGAGTAACTTTCTCATCGGGCTATCACACTTCTTCGTTCTGTGTAGCTCGACGTAGGATTCTCAGAAGTATCGGAGTAAGAATAGATATTGAAATCAACAAAATGATTGCCATGGCAGATGCATAACCAACTCTGAAACTTTGAAGTGCAACACGATAGATTTCTAAATTGATTGGTGATGTTGAATCTCCCGGACCACCACCTGTAAGGATAAGAAATGAGTCAAAAGTCTTAAATGCTTGGATTGTGCGAAGTACCAGCGCAATACCGATAAATGGGGCTAAGAGGCGAAATGAAATATGGCGGAAGATCTGCCAAGAATTCGCACCATCTACAGCGGCTGCCTCAAGAGGCTCAGCAGGAAGTGATGACATTCCAGCTATCAAGATTAGGGTGACAAAGGGAGTCCACTGCCATACATCAAGACCAATAAGCGCAATCCATGCGGTGGTCGAATTACCAAGCCAATCAATTTTATCTGGAAGGCCAACGAGGCCCATGAAGTAATTTACCCAACCATAATTGGGATTGAGTAGCTCGCGAAAGACCATGGCAGAAACTGCAGGAGCTACCGCAAAGGGAATAATGAGTAAGGCGCCTGCAACAGAATTTGATCGTGACTTCTTGTGCAGGAATTGTGCAAAGAAAAGTCCTGCGACCATCTCTACAAGTACAACAATTCCAACGAAGGTCGCCGTGACCCGCGCCGAGTTAAGCAGAGAAGCATCTGTAAGAATGGCTTGATAATTATCGAGTCCGACAAAATTCGAATTACTATTTAAAAGAGAATCATTGGTGAGGCTCTTGCGGACTAGAAATATTGCTGGAGCAATTGTCATCAAAAGTAGGATGATTAGAGCTGGAGACATTTGAAGCCAGTAGATGCCGTTTCGGCTCTTCTTGTTATTGGGGAGAGCTGGCTCGGAATTTCTCCGAGCCAGCTCTAGGCTGCTGGCAGCCGATGCATCAACAAGCTCAATCGTCTCGTTTTCCATCGGCTGCCTCCCCTTCGTTATCGCTAGGTATTTAACGTGCTTATAGTTTTTTTACTTTGGAACCTTGTAGCCTGCTGATTCAAGTAACTTCGTAACCTCAATAGCCGCTGCAGCAAGTGCAGGCTTTGGTTCGAGTTTACCTGTTGCAACGTTATTGACCATAGTAAAGATCACCGCATCGACTTCACCGTAGTTGGTAAGACGTGGTCGACCAGCACCAACTGCCAATGCCTGCTTCAAGGTCTTGTAGTAGGCAGCTACGTTTGCATCTGGAAGCTTCCCCGCTGCTGCGTAAACAGAGTTACGTGCTGGGTGAATTCCCTTACTCAACATAGCTGTTGATTGCTCAGCTGATGTGAGCCACTGAGCTGCACGATATGCCCACTCCTTGTTCTTAGAGAACTTGTTAACACTGAGCATCCAAGTTCCGAAGTGTGGACCCTCTGAGTTGCCAGCTGGGACCTTTGCATATCCAATTACGCCACCTTTAACAGTGTCATCCAACTTCAAATCATGATAGTTCATGGTCATAGCAGTAAGACCGCTATTGAACATCGTTGCAACTTCATCCCATGAAGCAGATGTAGTTCCTGGTGGTGTAAATCCAGATTTGATGAGATTGCGGTAGTAAGTAAGAGCCTTGACTCCAGCTGCAGAGTTGAAGTTCAACTCCTGATTGTTTCCAACCATGTAGCCGTCGCCACCGAATGCTGCAAGAAGAGTCTTGAAGTCATCGGTTGCCCAGTCTCCTGTGCCCGCCATGAGTGTTGTGCCGTAGAGATTCTTCTCTGGTTGAGTAAAGAATTCAGCGACTTCAGCGAACTCATCGAGAGTCTTTGGGACTGTGAGTGCACGGCCAGCTGCCTTTTTAAATGCAGCCTTCTGTGCTGGATCTTCGAAGAGATCCTTGCGGTAAGCCAATGCGAGTGCATTAGCCTGGATTGGTAAGCCGTACACATCAAATCCAGCCTTCTTAATTGCTGCAGGATCTACGCTGGCAGTTGGCTTTGGATAGTGCTGTGAAGGCTTCTTCACATTGTAGACAGCTGTGTCATAGAAAACTTTTGGAATGAAATCAGCTGCGTTAAGTGGTGCGAGATTATTTAGCGACGCTTTAGTCATGTAACCACTAAGTGGCTCTAGGTTCTGCGCAAGTGCCGGTGACCAAGGTGTGTCAACGATAACTACGTCATAGTAAGAACTCTTTGCCGCAAATTCTGCAAAAACCTTAGTCTGCAGAGCGCCGTAAGGCATTGTGTCCATAACCAACTTAACGCCGGTCTTCTTGTTGAATGCTGGAAGTACTGCCTGTACAGCAGCAGAGTTAGCCTCTGCTGTTGCATAGAGAATACGAATTTGCTTTGGAGCCTTCTGAGCAGCGTTACTTGGAGTCATTGCTGCTACTAGGCCAATTGCCATCACTGCGACTACTGCTAGTCGAAGCTTGGCACCGAAGACATTCCCTTCTTTCTTAATGTGTAACATGTTTCCCCCTCTGGTTGTTATTGCTCTTAATTGAACTCTTATGAGTTTTGTCTTCTAACTGATTATTAGAGGACGTAATGTGTTGTGTGCTATTTCTAACCCCGTCTTTACCTTGGCTTCAGTTCCACCCCATATCGGATCTTCATGTTCTACTGAAAGCACACCGCTGAAACCCCCCTCGTAAAGGGCATCAACTAACCTTCGCCAGTCAACTTCTCCAAGGCCGGGTACTCGGTAGCGCCACCAACCGACATCCCATGGATTCTCTCGGCCAATTGCTTTGCCGGGATATCCATATTGGTTTCGTTTTTCTGGGAAGACTTCTATGTCCTTAGCCTGTGCATGCTCGATATATTTCACATAAGGCTTTACCGCTGCGATCGGATCAATTCCCATCCACACTAAGTGCGATGGATCAAAATTCAAATAGAGTCCGAGCTCAAACATCCACTCCCAAAGTTCTGGGGAGTAAGCGAGATTTCCGGGATAGCCATCAGGGTGCCACCCTTCCATCACGCAGTTTTCGATAATTACACGCACACCCTTTGCATTTGCATGCTTCACAATTGGCGCAAATACATCTTTTGCGATTGCCAAGTTCTCTTTGACTGGTTTATTCCAGTCTCGACCAATAAATGTTCCAACGCTAGGCACGCCTAGAACTGAAGCAGCATCGATACAGGAAATGACATGAGCATTGATTTCATCACGTTGTTTTTGATCTGGGTGCAAGTTGTTGTCATAGAAAGCGATTGATGACAATTCAATTTTGCGAGAAACAAATATCTCTTTTATGCCTGCGAGATATTGAGCTTCGTTATTCTTCACATCAACGTGAGTAGCAACAAATGGTCTAGCACCGAGATCTGGCCATGCAGCTACTTCTAGCGCCTGATATCCACTCTTCACAGCCCAATCTGCAATTTCTTCAAGTGACAAATCAGGTAAGCATGCGGTCAAGAATCCTAGTTTCATTTAATCTCCACCCATCGTTGAGATGCTGCAGATTGCAGCACCGCCTCAGTCAACTGGCTGGCGCGATATCCGTCTACAAAGCGAGGTAATCCATCGATCTCGCCACCTTCAATGGCTTCGTATGTGTCTGCAACAAAGGCGTTAAAGCAGTCTTGGTACCCCTGAGGGTGGCCTGCGGGAAGGAATGAGTAACGTTTCGCCGAAGAAGACTCCCCTTGGGTTGCTCGCATATAGGTTTCGTTTACATCTACCCCACCGCGCCAGAGGGCATCCGGATTTTCTTGATCAAAAACATAGGAATACTCAGGACCTTCAATCGAGAACCAGAGCTTATTCTTACGGCCTGCTGATGCCTGGTTAAGAACTAACGACCCTTGCGCACCTTTATCTGTCTGGAAAAGTATGCAACCACCATCTTCCGTGCTGACCGACGTATTGTTTCCGCGTGTCTCAAAAACTTTGAGCAATTGAGCATTAACTCGGACAATTTTGTGGCCTGAAACAAATTCGATGAGATCGCACCAGTGAACGCCAATATCTCCAAATGCCCGTGAAGGTCCACCGAGAGCTGGATTGATGCGCCAGTTATCCGTTCCTACAGATGCCAGCCAGTCTTGCAAATAGTAGCCGTGGATCAATTTTGGAGACACACCGCTTGATTGGATTTGAGCTCGTGCTTCGCGAATCGAAGGATAGAAACGATAGATAAATGGGACGGTGGCTACTACGCCAGCTTCGCGAGCAAGGTTGGTTAAGTGCAGTGCATCAGATTCAGATATTGCTAAAGGTTTTTCGCAGATTACATGCTTGCCATTCCGGATAGCCATCTCAGCTAGTTCTGCATGGAAAACATTAGGTGTACAAATATGGACTACATCTATATTGGGATCAGCCATCAAGTCTGCAGTAGTCATGGCTTTAGGGATATTGCCTCTTTCGGCTGCTAGCTGGGCTTCATCAATAGTGACCGCTGAAACGGCGTGTACGTTATTTCCAGAAGCTCGAATCGCACGAATGTGGACTTCGCCAATGAATCCCATGCCGATAACCCCTGCATTATGCTTCGCTCCTTTAGAACTGGTTGGAGTGAAGTGAGAAAAGGTATGGGTGCTCACGATGACCACTTCCTGGTCAATTCCTGGCAAGGGATTGTGCGCCCCTGAGTGAGTAGCTTTTGCATAGGTGTAACTTATGCTTTTTTAAACATTAGTCAAGTCATTTTTGACTAAACTTTAGGTTTGTTATACAAATGTTATGAAAGATTCTGCTACCATTTTGCCCGTTACGCTCAAAGGCAGGCTCGTGGAAAGGTCCACCATTTGTACGCTCAATCTGTAGGGGTGAAGTTGTGAGTGAGACTTCGATCGGATACGACGAGGCTGAAGCATTAGCGCGGGTTATTCAGACGGTCAGGCGCAAGAAGATTACTTCTCGCCCAGAAGTTGCACGTATAACTGGCTTTAGCCGAACGCTGGTCTCTAAGTACATCGATTCGACCATCGAACTCAACCTCTTGGAAGAAGGAACGATCGGAGTTTCAACAGGTGGGCGAGCTCCCCGACTATTGAAATTCAATGCAGATGCTGGCGTCATCTTGATAGCTGAATTAGGTGCAAGTGGAATGAGCATTGCTCTTTCGGATCTGAGTGGAAAGCTTTCAGAGATTGTCGAACTGGAAGGCGACATTGGACTTGGCCCAGAGAAAGTTCTACATAAGATTGAAAATGCATTCGAAAAAATTATTGCCAAGACGAAGAAGGAAGTTTGGGGAATCGGGATAGGCCTCCCTGGCCCCGTTGAGTTTGCAGCAGGCATTCCAATGTCACCTCCAATCATGCCCGGCTGGGATCAGTATCCAGTTCGTGCACGTCTCTCCAAGAAATTCGACGTCCCTGTGTGGGTTGATAATGATGTGAATCTCATGGCGCTTGGTGAGGTTGCAAAAAATCAAGAGAAGAAATACAACGAATTAATTTATATTAAAATTGGAAGTGGTATTGGTGCGGGAATTCTCACGCACGGTCGCTTGCACCGAGGTGCTCAAGGATGCGCTGGCGATATCGGCCATATTGCGGTTGCGGGCGTGACAGATGTTATATGTCGATGTGGGAACGTTGGCTGCCTTGAAGCCTTGGCAGGAGGAATCGCAATTGCACGTGACGCGCTTTTGTCAGCAGAAAATGGGGAGAGTAAGTACCTAAGTGAACGTTTAAAGGCGACTAAGAAAATAGAAGCCAGCGACGTTATCGAAGGGGCGAAGAGAGGCGATAAATGGTGCGTGGATTCCATCAACGGGGCTGGTCAGCAGGTTGGAAAAATCCTCGCAACATTAGTTAATTTTCATAATCCTTCGCTAGTGGTTGTTGGTGGAGGAATTAGCAAGGCTGGCGATGCCTTGCTCGCATCTATCCGCGAAACTGTTTTCAAGCGTTCTCTACCTTTAGCAACAAGAGATCTAGAAATTCGAATCGGAACAGAATCCGATTCGACTGGGCTTATGGGTGCTGCCGAGATGGTTATCTCAGAGCTATTCTCTCCGACAATTTTGAAGCAGTGGATACTCGATGGAATCCCACAGCTTCCAATTGATTACCAAGATCTCCATGAAAACGAGGAGTAAGTGATGAAACCTCTAGTTGTGATCACTGGGGCAAGCTCAGGGATTGGAGCTGCGACCGCTAATACATTTAGCGAAGCAGGTCATCCATTACTTCTTGTTTCGCGAAGGTTGGAGCGAATGGAAAATCTTAAACTTCCTAATTCTCTGGCTAGATCAGTTGATGTTTTAGATGTTAAGAGCTTTGCAGAAGCTGTATCTGAGGCTGAAACTTTGTACGGGCCAGTCGATTTGCTAGTGAATAACGCTGGATACATGAATTTAGAACATACCGCCCAACAGTCGCCTCAAGAATGGCAAAAACAGTTTGAAGTTAACTGTATTGGTCTGCTCAATTGCACTTCTGTAATTTTTCCAGAGATGATCAAACGTAAATCTGGAACAATTGTAAATATCGGTTCCACTGCTGGGCGTAATATTTACGAGAATCACACTGCCTACAACGGAACTAAATACGCCGTTAAAGCGATGTCTGAGAGTTTAAGGCGTGAAGCTTCTCCCCACAACGTTCGAGTGATCATGGTTTCACCAGGTCTAGTTGATAGCGAGTTGACTTATGGAACTTCAAATACGCAGATTTTGGAAGCCCGGGAGATATATCGCGAAAGCATTGGTGGGGCTTTACAAGGTGACGATATTGCGCGAGGGATACTATTCGCTTATCAGCAGCCACAAAATCTTTGCGTCTGGGAACTAGTTATGGCTCCTACTAAGCAACTAACTTAAGGAATTAAAGTCATGAACTTTCGCTCCGTTGCATCCGTAGTTGGTATCTTGCTGGTGTTGGTCTATGTCGTGGGTTCGGGACTGTGGGTCAATACGGGAGATGGTTGGTATCGAAGCCTTAATAAGCCATCGTTGCAGCCGCCGGATTTCATATTTGGATTGATTTGGCCATATAACTTTATTGTTCTGGGAATTGCCGCTGTCGTTGTAAGTCAGCGTGCGAGTAAGCCGGTTGTGTTTACGTATTTGGCTTTCTTTACGGTCTCGGTGGTGGCGGCACTTCTGTGGGCGTATCAGTTCTATCGTCCGCATGATCTGACTGCGGCATCGATTGCTCTGACGGGAACTGTGGTGCTGACAGTTCCGATGGTTGTTATCTTGTTTACCGTTTCGGTGCCTATGGCACTTGCGTTGGTGCCGTATCAGGTGTGGGTAACGGTTGCTTCAACTATTAGCTGGGGTTACAGCAAGCTGAATTAGTTCTGGGTATTGATTCTTCTGGAATGCCTTATACCCTTTATTCATGAAATCTAGATACTTGCTGATTCTTGCAATCGCTGCTGGCCTGACATTAACCGCCTGCGGCGAAGAGAAAGCTGATGATTCCAAGGCAGTTCAGACTTATTCGCAATGCCTTGAGACAGAAGCGGCGAAGTTACTTGATGAGACAGGCTCAAACTTGGACTATGCCAATGAGATGGCAGCTAAGGCTTGCGCTGACCTTCAGTAATTAGAATGAATGTAAGTCATTTTCCAGATTTACATTTTTCTGAGCAGTACTTCACGTTCTCCCAATCGCGTGCCCATTTCTTGCGCCACTCAAATGGGCGTTCGCAGCGAAGGCAGATCTTCGGCGGGAATCCGTTCTTGGTTTTTGCCTTCATGACTTCAGAGTAATGGGCTCATTATTTCTACGCACTGCGATATTGTGAGTTCTCTGTGGGTTTAAGAGCCGAGCGTGGGTCAATCAGGGTTCAAGTTGCCGGGGTATGTGGCATGACTTAACTTCTATTTCACCTTACATGAAATGGAGTTTGAAATGCGTTCAAAGTTAATCGCAACTTCCTTGGCAGCAGCACTTCTTAGTGCAACATCTGCTGGGTACGCAGTAGCTGATTCTGCAAAGCCAGGTCAGAGCATGACTCATATGAAGACCGGAGCTGGTCTTTCATCACTACTAGAAGGCGCTGGAGTAGTTCTCTATGTACAAGGTGGAGCAACTTCTGCAGTAATGGGCGATTCAATCGCATCTGCAAATGGACAGGTTGTATTCCATATTCCAGTAACCAGCACCAAGTCAGGTGTTCAGCACACAGGAAGCAATATCGTATTTTTCAACACCTCTAACGACAAACAGGTAACACTGAGCAATCCAGTGATTGATCTTGCAAAGGGTCAAATCACAGCAGTGATTCCTCAGGCATCAGCTGATGCAATGGCCGTACTAACAATTACAAATGCAGCAGATCTCAAGGCGAAGAAGACCAATGATCGCAAGGCTGGACTTCGCACAACTAAATACGAAGGTGCAACGCTTTCACTAGCGCCAGGAATTGCTGCAGCACTTGTTTCACTTCTCGGACTTCCTGCGGGTGCGTTGCCTGATGGCGCAGCATTTGGAAGTGCAGATGTGAGCATTTACGGCAAGATCAAGAAGAAGTAATCGGAGGTCACCATGGAGCCAGTTTCACGTCGTGCAATCTTTGCTGGTGCATGCGGCATTGCAGCACTTACCGTTACAGGTTTACCTGCAGCGTCAGCTAGCGCGGTAAGGAAATTGGCAGATGGTCGACTTTCGGTGAATGTAAAAGCGCTGCCAGCCTTGAAAGAGGTCGGAAGTTCTCTTCGGGTAGGAATGTTGAAGGGTCAGTCAGTTGCATTAACGCGAACTGGCCCTTCATCGTTCATCGCTTTCTCCCTTGTTTGTCCCCACCAGGGTGCTCCTGTTGAAAAGAGTGAGACAGGTTGGGTTTGTAATGCGCACGGATCCAAATTTGAATCTGATGGTGATCTTGAATTCGGGCCTGCAACAACGCGACTGCCACGCGTGAAATCACGTATGAGCGGCGGGCGTGTAGTTATCGGTTAGCTTTTACAACCAGGGTGGAGATTCCACTGGTTCATCCCAGCTTTCGATAGGTGCTTGAAGCGGGTTATCAATCCATAAGAAGCGGCCATTAATACTTGTGGCTTCATCGCTGACTAATTTCATTATTAAATCTGCAGCTTTTGTGGGGTCATCTCCCCCGGTCTTTTCTACCCATTCAACCCATGATGTGTAATCGGCGCCATCTTCGCCAAGGGATGCTGCCTTTGCGCGGATATCTGCCCACATTTCGCTGCGAACATCACCGGGGTGAATAACGTTTGCAGTAACGCCGCTGCCGCTAATTTCTGCAGCCATGTGGCGAGTAAATTGATTGAGTGCAACTTTCGCAGTTGCATATGCGCTATTGAGTTTGCCTGGTTGATGCAGTGCTGCGGCGGAACTTAAGTTGATAATGCGACCCCAGCGAGCATCGAGCATTGCAGGCAAGAATGCGTGAGATGTGTAATACGGCGCGATTGCATCGATCATGATTGTCTCGAGCCATTGTTCTGGGTCGCTATCTTTGATGAGCGAGATTGGGCCAAAGATTCCGGCGGCGTTGACGAGAATTTGTACGGTGCCGAATTTGGTTGTGACTTCTTTTTGGAGATCGGAAACAAATGCGAGGTTGCTGATATCCCCTGCAATGGAAGTGATCTTTGGGTGTGTGTCATCGGGGTTTGGATTGCGTGAAACTGCAATGACATCGTGCCCGGCGTTAGCGAGGGCAAGTGCGATCTCGCGACCGATTCCGCGTGATGCTCCGGTGACAAGTGCTAACGACATGTACAGATAATAGATGTCGGTGGGGGTCTTTACTATCTGAGTTAGGGGGTAGATATGTTTCGATGGTTGCGGCACAGGGCGATGGATGCAGAGCTAGCGCAGATTCTCGATGAACATGATCGAGTAAAGCAGGATGCAAGCGATATCCGCGATTACTTGTTGTGGGTTCTGGAATCCAATAAGAACGATGTTGAGAAATTTAGCGATGAAGCGCTCGAGAAGGCATCTGATCTGATTGAACAAGTGGGTCCTGGGGCTTTTTACTGGATGACAGATATTGCAGCGCAGATGGTTTTGCTGTCAGAGGCAACGTTGCGTGGGTTTTCAACTAATGTCAGTATCGAACTCGGCGCAAATGCGACTTCCGAATCGATTGTTGAAACGGTGGTTCGGCTGCCTTAGCGAGAAGTCTTGCGAGCTTGGCGCCAGTGATAGAGATAGACAGGTGTTGCTATCGCCATTGTTGAAAATGTGGTGAAGATGTTCTTAAGCGCTTGGCGCTGGGAGTTATCTTCCTGTTGCTGCAACAGAGCGGGATCAGGCAAATTCTCTTTTGCTGCATATGGATCAACGTAAGCAGGATCTGGGAATGCAAAGTTAACGAAAGCATTTACAAGGGCCACAGTTGAGAAGAGAACAACAAGAAGCGTGACCAGGCAGACGGCGTAGAGATAGAGCGAACGCCAATCGATTCCTGCGCTGACTTCGACAGGAGCCGCCTTCTTTGCGGGAGCTTTTGCAGATGTCGCCTTCTTTACCGCTGTCTTCTTCGCTGTAGCCATGGCCCAATTATCCCATATCGCTTTCGAGTTACAGGGATGCAAGCATCTTCTTCATCTGCGCAATTTGTGCAGATTGATCAGTAATCACCTTTGCCCCAAATGCTTTGATTTCCATATTGCTGGCATCTTCAATCATCTGCACCATATGGATAGCGCCATCGTGATGGTCGGTCATACCTTCGAGCCACAATCTGTCGAAAGTTGAACCTTTCGCTGCGATCAAGGCGGTGAGCTCTTTGTCTGTGAGCATTCCACCCATTCCATCCATCGAGTGGCCCATATCTTCACTTGCGCCCGCATCTTTTAGCCAGGCCTTCATCTGAGTAATTTCAGCTGATTGATCACGGGCAATGATTTCTGCAAGTGCTAGAAGTTCTTTATTGGTGGAGTTCTTCATTGCGAGGTTTGAGATATCAATTGCTTGCTGGTGGTGCGGAATCATCATCTGAAGAAACATAACGTCAGCACCGGTGTAAGCAGAATTTTTCGATGAACTCGAGTGGCCCATTGAATGGGAAGACCCTTTATCCCTTGAGTGCTTAGAATCAGAATCATTGCGCACCGCTTGGCCGATAAGCGCTGTCGCCAGAAGGACAATAACTGCCAGCATTACAGCGGTCTTCTTATCGATATTAATCTGCACCTGTATCCCCTTTGACTCATCTTCATAGTACGCCTCATTTCGGAGAGCTGCCTGTTAAGCGATTTTCGGCTATATCCTTACGCCATGGCTAACCACGGCAATATGTATGGTCCAGCATTTACCTTCCTTGGTATTCCTGCTTGTGATCTAGATGATCCTTCTACCTACAAGGGCGCAGATGTCATCATCGTTGGCGCTCCAATCGATAGCGGAACATCACACCGATCTGGCGCAAAGTTTGGTCCGCAGGCAATCCGTGGTGGTGACTATCTGCCTCATGATGGAGAGCGTCCACATTTAGCGCTTCGCACAGATGGCTTGAAAGATCTTAAAGTTTTCGATGCTGGTGATTTATTGATGCCTGGTGGAGATTTGGTTGCATCCCTTGCTGTGTTGCGCGAAGCAACAGAGAAGATTTCACGTGCTGGTGCGATTGCAGTTGTGCTCGGTGGCGATCATTCGATTGCATCTGCAGATGTTGCAGGTATTGCAAACCATATGGGCCACGGAAAAGTTTCGATGATTCACTTCGATGCACATGCTGATACCGGTGAAGATCAATGGGGCGCACTTGTTGGCCACGGAACACCGATGCGTCGATTAATTGATGAAGGTTATGTTCGCGGAGATCGCTTCTTGCAGCTTGGACTTCGCGGTTATTGGCCCGATAACAAGACTCTCGAGTGGATGCGCGATCAAGGAATGCGCTCATATGAGATGACTGAGATTCATCACCGTGGGCTTAAAGCTGTGCTCGATGAATCTTTTGCAACGCTTACCAACGAATGTGATGGGGTCTTCTTATCTGTCGATATCGATGTTGTAGACCCTGGAATGGCCCCAGGAACGGGAACACCTGAACCAGGTGGAATGACATCCCGTGAACTTCTAGAAGCTGTTCGTCGTATTTGTCTCGAGCTCCCAGTTGTCGGAATTGATGTTGTTGAAGTGGCTCCGCCATTTGATAGCGCAGATATCACCGCAATTTTGGCTAACCGCGTAGTGCTTGAAGCGTTAAGTGCAATTGCCAAGCGTCGTAATGGATCTTCCTATGATCCAAAGCAGAACTTGCTCGACCGCTAGTTAATTCAGCTAGAGAGTTTCGAGAATTATTTGGACATCTTCCAAAGATGTCCATGGGTTTACAAAGGCGAAGCGCAAGATACTTTCACCTGCATGCTTTGATGGTGGAATAAACCCAATCTGCTTTTCTAGTAAATCATCTGCCCATTGTTGATACTGCGCAGGGCTCCAACCTTTGCGGGTAAATGCGACGATTGAGAGTTCTGGTTCAATCACTAGATCAAGGCTTGGATGGGCCTTAATCAACTCTGCTGAATCTTTAGCTAGGCGAATTCCAGCTTCTACGGCCTCTGAATATGCATCGCTGCCATGGGCTGCAAGTGAGAACCAGAATGGCAGACCACGTACGCGACGTGTTAGGTGGATTGCATAATCAGATGGCGACCACGAATCATCATGGAGTGTTTCAAGGTAACTGGCGTGCTGTGTATGTGTCTCTTTAGCAAGTGCTGGATTCTTATAGACAAGTGCGCAGGCATCAAAAGGTGCAAAGAGCCACTTATGCGGATCGACGATAAATGAATCTGCGTGTTCAACTCCGTTAAACAAATGTCGCACAGAAGGTGCGCAGATTCCTGCAAGTCCATAAGCGCCATCGACATGGAACCAGATATTTCGTTCCGAAGCCGCTTGTGCAAGAGATGCAAGATCATCAACAACACCTAAGTTGGTACTACCTGCGGTTCCGACAATTGCAAAGACTCGCTGTGAAGTTGTGGCGTGAAGTTGATCAATTGCCGCGCCGATATGTGCACCGTCAAGGCGCAGTTCGTCATTGGTATCAATTTTCAATACATCTACATCCATGACGTGCGCGGCGGATGTAATTGATGAGTGTGATTCGGCGCTACACGCGATAACCCAACGAGTTACATCAGGGTGTGCTTTACGAGCTTGGTCGCGTGCAACAACGAGTGCAGAAAGATTTCCCATTGTTCCGCCTTGCACAAATACTCCACCGGCACTTTGTGGGAATCCGGCCATATCGCTGAGCCAACGCAGGGCTTGGTTTTCTGCAAAGACTGCACCAGCACCTTCTTGCCAAGAGCCGCCATACAACGATGAGGCACCAACAACAAGATCAAAGAGGTTTGAGTATTCACTGGGTGCAGAGGGAATGAAAGCTAAGTTGCGTGGGTGATCTGTTGAAATACATGCAAGTGCAAGTGTCTCGGTAAAAATCTCGAGAGTCTTCTTGCCTCCAAGACCTTTAGGGGTGATGGTGTTTCCCAGTTCTTCATAGAGATCTTTTTCACTGCGAGGTCCATCAAGGGGTGGATTAGATTTCAGACGTTCAAGGCTGTACTCCATGACAGCCTTTGCAAGCTCTTCAACTTCTGCGGTGAATTGATGCACGGGGCAACTCTAGGCGCTTGTCTCGGCAATTCTTAGCCCTTTTCTCAATTTTCATCCGCTGCCCTGTCATAATTTTCAACATGGAAAAAATGGAATTGTTTCTTGAAAAAGTAATCTTCGCTGGTCGTTGGTTACTTGCCCCTCTCTATATCGGCTTGCTCCTAGCGCTACTGCCGATTCTCTATCGCTTCTTTCATGCCTTCTGGCACATGATGACCCATGTCCAGGATGCATCAACTGGTGAGATAACTCTTCAGGTCCTAGAACTTCTCGATACCGTCTTGCTGGGTAACCTCATCATCATCGTGCTTTTCGCAGGTTACGAGAACTTTGTTTCGAAGATCACCGTTGCAGAGGGTGCAAAAGATCGCCCACACTGGATGGGACATGTTGATTACAGCGGCTTGAAGATTAAGTTGATTGGTTCACTCGTAGCAATCTCTGTCATCGAACTTCTGAAAGACTTTATGAAAGAGGGAACATTCGATGCCAACCGCGAAGGCTGGCGTATCGGAATTCATATGACATTCGTTATCTCAGGCGTGCTCTTTGCGCTGATGGATATGATGGCAGATCGCCACAAATCACAACGATAATGTAACGAGCTAGGACTTAACCGGACCGGTTGAGGCTCTAGCAACAATTTCTGGTTGGAAACGCACGTCCTGATGGGCGTGCGTTTCTATTGATTCACACTCTGATAACAAAAGCTGCGTTGCGGTATATCCAAGTTGATATGCAGGTTGAATAATTGATGAAAGTGGTACCGCTGCAGTTCGTGCAAATTCAATATCGTCATATCCAATAATGGAAACATCGCCCGGAATCTTTACTCCCGCTGCAATCAGCTTTCGCATCACACCAAGTGCAAGCAAGTCATTTGCGCAGAAAATTGCTGTCGGCCGAGGGTTCATCGCCAGGAATATTTCAGCTGCAGCCAAGCCGCCATCGAATTTCATAGAAGGTGAGTGAATCGTATCTATCTGAACTTTATGATTCTTTGCAGCAATTCCAACGCCCTTGGTCCGATCGACAACCTGCGGAATCGATTCCGGTCCGCAGATCCAAGCGATGTGCTTATGACCGAATTCCACTAAATGCTCGATTGCAACTTCAGCACCGAAGACATCGTTTACAGTCACTGAACATTCAGAGGAGCTCTTACCTGGTGCCCCAAGAAGAGCCACAGAGATGCCGCGCTCCTTCAAAGTCTTTATGTGACCTGGCTTCATGCTTGTTGGGGTAATCAAGACACCCTTTACTAACTGCTCAATGAGAACGCCCATAAATCGCTCTTCGCGTTCCCGACTCTCATCTGTATTACAGATAAAAACTGCATAATTCTTCTTAGCTGCAGCATCCTCAACTCCGTGAGCGAGTTCTGCGAAGAACGGATTAAAAACATTGGGAACAACGAGGCCAAGTGTGCGACTGTGGCCGACGCTCATCTGCTTTACATATCCGTTAGGGATATAGCCGAGCTCCTCGATCACCTGTTGAACGCGTTTAACGGTTTCAGGGGCGACTAAGCCTGGGCGATTGAGCACGTTAGATGCAGTGCCGACCGATACTCCAGCATGTTTTGCGATATCTCGAAGACTCATAGCCATATCTAATGATGCTTTGTTCAATTGAGCAGAGTCAAACTCGTTCAATAATTGAGCGTAAATCGAGGTTGAATCTGTTCAACCCAGTGGTGAAATTACTTGATAACCGTCTTGTACATACGAGAGAGGGCAAATTCGTGGTGGCCACCAAGTTCAGCTTTTGTGAGCCTTCCATTAGCGACTTCAACGATTTCGGTAAAAATGCGATCTCCTACTTGAGCAAGAGTTTCGACTCCATCGGCGATGGTGCCGGCATCGAGATCGATCAAATCTGGAATCGATGAATACATCGGAGTATTTGTTGAGACCTTTATCGTCGGCATGATTGCAGATCCTGTTGGTGTACCGCGACCAGAAGTGAAGACGACGACATTGATATGACCTGCGCCAAATCCAGCTAACTGTTCGATGTCATGGCCTGGTGTATCCATAAAGTAGAGACCTGGCGTAACCGGCTTCTCGCCGAATTCAAGAACGCCTGTAAGCGGTGCATTGCCAGCTTTCTTCGCAGCGCCTAGTGACTTCTCTTCCAGAGTAGAAAGTCCACCTTCGATATTTCCACGAGACGGTTGTGCGCCACGAATATCAATTCCTTCATAGTTAATCGATGCTTCATAGCGTGCAACCATCGCAACGATTCGCTTACCGACTTCAGGATCAATTGCGCGAGCTGCAAGTAAATGTTCGGCGCCAAGAATTTCGGTAGTCTCACCTAAGACCGAAGTTGCACCAAGTTCAACGAGGCGATCACTTGCAACACCCAGAGCAGGGTTTGCTGTAATTCCAGAGAGCGCATCAGAGCCACCACATTCAAGACCCAGAACAATTGCGCTCCATGGCGCAGCTACTCGCTCTTGCGCTGCGGCTTCCTTCACAAATGCATTGGCAACTCTTAATCCTTCTGATTGCATCTTCTCAAGTGAACCAAGTTCAGGCAGCGATAGCGTTGTTGAGCGAGTCAGCCCCAGAGCCTTAGCGCCTTCAATGATTGATACTTCCTCTTTGCCACCAATAGTCAGAAATACAACTGCATAGTTATTTGGATTTGATGCATATCCGGTCAGAGTAAAGAGAATGCGTGCTATATCGCTATCGACTTCGCCAGACCAATCGTGGCTAATGGCGACTGCGCCATCAGATGCATCAGCAATAGAACGAGCGCTAGAAGCAAGTGCTGAGTGCAGCGGAAGAACTAGTACGTGATTGCGAAGGCCCCAACGTCCGTTCTCGCGCTTATAGGCGAATAGTTGATCGCTCATTAAACGCTCCTGACAACTCTTGGTGCACGAATTTCGCCGCTGTTATTTCTCTCAGCGACTGTCTGCGTACCTGATGCAACTGATTGCACTAGATCGAGAATTCCGTCGAGCAATGTGCTTTCATCGATATCAAAATCTGCGCGGATTGCCTGATGCAGAGCCCCGTTACTTGCCACATTGATTACTGGAATTAAAGGAAAACCTGATGTTGGCTGGTTCTCACTCGGCAAACTAATAATGAGTTGAGCCTTCTCTTGAGCTAAGTGAGAGAAGCTGACTGCAGATGAATCTTCGGATTGAGAAAGCAGAACTGTGTGACCAGCGCCAGTAAGCACCTTCTGAAGTTGATCCACGATATCTGATTTACGCCCCACATCTATTCCGATTCGAAGGGATGCAATATCGACACTGGCCGGTTTAAATGAACTATTGAGTTCCTGGGCTGCCTTCACACCCGCAGCTACAGTGCCTTCGACTCCGCCACTTTCTTGAATGATTCGGTACTGCGTTGATTCATTGCTCTTGAGCAATTTAGCTGCGAGTTCTTGCCCCTGAATCGTCTCGCAACCCAGTGCGATAACCAGAACTGAATTTACATTGGGATGATCTGCAAGTTGGATAAAGAAGTTATCGATACCAGCAACATCATCGCCGATAATTCCGCAGCCATGTTGGTGAGCAAAAGTCACACCTTTGACCTCTGTCGCAATTCTGCGAGCAACATGGGTAGAGCAAACTACCGATGGAAGAATCAGTTGATGGTTGCGGATACCGGCGCCACGGTTGCCGTGAGCAAATCCTTTAACTACCTGGCTCATACCTGCTCCGATGAAAGTCGATCGCCGAGAATATTGTGGGTATGAACATGTTCACCGCGAGCAATCGGTGCAACTGCGTGGCCCATACGCTCGCCATATTTGATGATGCCATCGTTCTTAGCAATATCACTTGATGCAATCTTGTGGCCTCGTGGGATACGACTTAGAACAGTGATTTTAAAGTCATCTTGTTCAACTACATCGCCAACATTCAGGTCGACAAGACAGACTGCAATATTGTCGCGAGGATCTAAAACCAATACTTTTCTCATCAGGTCGCTACCTTATCTAATTCCTGCGTTTTGAAAAGGTTTTACGAGGGTGAGAAATTCTTGATATCTATTCTCAAGTGCATCTCGCTCTTTCTTATTCGGTTCAATAACCTCGATTGTTGAACTGTTAAATTTATCGAGCTCTTGCGCAAGATTGCCACCGCCCGAACTTTCGACTCGATGTGATGCCGCTGCAATCATCGCTGCACCTAAATCAGAACCTGAATCCTTTACCGTTGCAATAGGCCGATTCATAACAGTTGCGCGGATTTGAGACCAGATTGCAGAACGAGATCCTCCACCAGCTGAGTAGATAGCCCCAGTGATATGAGCACCGGCGCTCTCTAGAATCTCAAATGAATATCGCTCAGCAAATGCGATGCCTTCAAGGATTGCGCGGTACTCATCTGCCTCATTTATTGGGGTTCCTGTGGCTACACATTTCATATCTTTATTGGCAACCGGGAAACGTTCACCTGTTCCGACCAATGGGTATATAGCAAATGATGCAGGTCCATGCTCTAATGCTTTCTGATCCCACAACTTTATTTCGCTTTGATATTTCTCAAAAGAGATTCCACCTAAGTTTGATGCTGCTCCCCCAAGCCAACGTTCTTTAGGAAGTAAGTGGCTGTAGAAGCCAGGCCCTGCAATCTCTTTACTGCCGACAACTTTTAGAACAAGTGTGGTGCCTAAAGTCGAAACTGCACTTCCCATGCTGGTTGCACCGACGGAAATTTGCGCAGTGCATCCATCGGTCATGCCTGCATAAAGCGGAATATCTCCATCTCTTGTTCGTCCGAGAAGCGAACCTGGTGCAACAACTGTTGGCAATGAGATTGAATTTCTCTTCGCTGTATCGGTGGCAGTTGCGCCCCAATCTTTCGTATGTAAATCCACGCCGGTTTTCATAGCGTGGCTCCAATCTGTGGCAACAGCGTTCAGCGGCTGCCCAGTCAGATGAGCAACGATGTATTCAGGGGTATGGGCAAATAGATAAGTTCCCGCACCTATTTCACCAATGATCTTCCCTGCTCGCGCTAGCGGGTTTGCAGCTCTTCCATCGTTATACATTGCAGCATCAGCGATCGGCTTTCCAGAATTATCGGTCAATACAAATGTGCCGGATGTGGCAGAGATTGAAGCTCCGGCAATTACCAAGTTCTGCTTCTTTGCTTCAGTGCGAGCAAATGAAAAGTGGCCATCGATTGCGGTAAGCCATGATTGTGGATCTTGGGTTAAGCGACCATCTGCCCCACGTTGCACGGGGGCTAAATCAATAGAGTGGCGGCTATAAATAGCTCCACCGCTATCAATCAATACAGAACGCGATGACTGTGTTGCACAATCAATACCAAGGAATACTTCTTTCATTTACAAGGATGCAATCGCTTCAGGTACTCCGTTGAGAGATGCTAATACGATATCTGGAACTTTTAAATCTGCATCGCTCGGCGTTGGATTTGCTTCACCGCGCAAGATCCATGCTGTGCGCATTCCCAGCCCCTGAGCCGGCAAGACATCTGTATCTAAACGATTGCCGATATGCACTGTGCGCTCTGGCGCTGTGCCTAACTCTTTTAGGGCAAGTGAGAAGATTTGTGGATCAGGTTTTTCTAGACCAACAATTGCAGAGATGCCGAAGAAATCCACGAGGGGTGCAATCTCATCTCGCTTCAGAGCATCCAGTGATGTTCGCGCCTGGTTTGCAACGATGCCTATCTTTGCGCCAGTCTCGCGAATCTCTTCAATACAGCTCTTTGCATCCAGATAGAGATCGCTCTCAGTAAAAATCCAACGCTCGGTGGCCTTAGCCATCAACTCATCTTTCTTATCAAGTGTTCCCAAGAATGCAATACAGAGCTTGCTGCGCAGAGAACCGCTCTGAGATTTCAGATGCTCGACATAGATTTTTTCAAACTCTTGCCCATCGATTGCACCAACCATCTCGACCAAGGCGCCATGAATTGATCTCTTAAAGACATCATCTGAGTAAATGATGCCTCCGATATCAAAGGTGACAGCCTGGGCTTTCATTGGCTACTTGTCACCAGTCAGAAGTGCTCTGCGGGCAATCTCATCTGGGCGAAATGCAATTGTCTGAGCGGCAGAATTAGGAATGAAGTTGATGCCACCTGCAGTAAGTGCACCTAAGCGAATGCGTGCAGCTTTTACTGCAATTTGAGTCGTAGCAAGTGCTTCCTCTTTACCGTTTCCAAATGTGCATAGACCGTGATTGCCAAGAATGATTTGGCGCGGATTCATTCCGTACTGCTCCTTATATTTAATTGCACCAGAGTAGAAACCAAGTCCTAGTGAAAGGCCAGGCTCGTCATAAGGAAGATAGAGAGGAATAGGACCGCAGATAACGCTCTCATCAGGAAAGACTGTGCCGCTGTAATGTTCGGCAGCATTTACAGATGCTGCAAGAGAGACAACCGGGGTTGGATGTGTATGTAGCGACCACGTTGAATCAAGTAAGTGGAAGGCCACAACATGCACCAAAGTTTCAATACTTGCCTTCTTCTGAACACCGCCAGGAGTAAATGCATCCTTCAAGAGCGCATCAAGTGCTTTATCAAGCGCAGGTGATCGGCCATTCTTATGGGCATCATCGAGAATTTCGACTGATTTACTGAGGCTAACCCAGACCCAATCTTCTGCAATTGCATCTCCCATAACCACGCCGCTGGCCTTTACAAGGAAGCGATCATTTTCGCGATCAAGGACTGCAGCATTTCCTTCAGCGAGAATCGTTAGGTCGGCATCAGGTGCACCTGCACGTACTGCAAGATCTGAAATTTCCTGGGCTAATGTGGACATTATTTCTCCTCTAGTACCGTCAACTGGGCATATCGATTACGAACTTCTGCGATTTCAGATTTCTCACTGTTGGATATCTTAGGTTGATATCGACCTAATTGAAGGTTGCTATCGATAACCAACTTTCTTGCACTACCAATATCTTTCACATCTCCGCTTGCAATTGCTTGAACAAGTGAATTCCCTATAGATGTCGCTTCGATTGGGCCCGTAACAACTTCTCGTCCTGAAATATCTGCTGTCATCTGCGACAAATGCGCATTCTGCGCTCCGCCGCCCACGATGTGAATTGTCGGCATATCTTCGCCGCTGACTTCAGCCAGTACATCTGCGGTGCGCCCATAGGCAAGAGCAAGGGATGCAAATGTTGCCTGCGCTAATTCTCCTGGAGTTTCAGGTACAGGTTGTCCTGTTTGCCGTGCATACTCTTGAATTCTTGAAATCATTTCTCCGGCATATACAAAGATTGGAGCATCAACATAGAACAAAGTTCGCCACGGCTGCTTCTCTTTCTTTGCAAGCTCCACAAGATCCACATATGAGATATCAATACCTTGTGATTTAAGGTCGCGACGTACCTCCTGAATAATCCATAAGCCAGTGATATTGCGCAATAAGCGAATACTGCGATCAAAGCCACCTTCATTTGTCAGACGTTCATCGAGGGTAATCTCGTTGGTAACTGCGGTATCAATCTCTACGCCCATCAATGACCATGAGCCTGAAGAGATATAGGCGCTTCCAGGAAATTCAAGTGGGGTCGCAACAACTGCCGCCGCAGTGTCGTGACTTGTGGTGGCAACGCACTTCAGCGGTCCAATGCCAGTCTTGCTTTGAATCTCTGGTTTCAAAATTCCGCGCACGGTTCCAGCATCTTCGACATCACCAAAGATATGTGTTGGTATTCCTAAATCGCGTGCCAGTTGAAAAGACCATTGATTATTGAGAGTGTCATAGAGACCTGTGGTTGATGCAATTGTGTACTCGGTGCCTACATTTCCTGTAAGAGCAGCAAGGATGAGATCTGGCATCAATTGGAAATATTTTGCCCGTTCTAACTCTTCCGGTGAATTCTCTGTTATCGATAGCAGCTGAAAGATTGAGTTAATCTCAAGAAGTTGTGCACCTGTTTCAAAATGTAATCTATCTCTTCCCACCATCGCTGATGCCTTTTCAAGATATCCATCTGTTCTGTGATCGCGATGGCTGACTGGCAGCGTCACTAAATCCTTATTCTTATCAAGTAAACCGAAATCAAGACCCCACGTATCTACACCAAGTGATTCATAAGGTCCATGCGGAGCAGCGAGGGTAAGCGCATGCGTTATCTCGTTAATAATTTTTGGGAAATCCCAGCATCTTCTGCCGCGATCATCCTTTGTAATAGGTGTTTCAAAGCGATAGAGAACTTCGGTTGAAATCTTTGAAGCTATATCAACGATGACAAGGCGCCCAGATTCTGCGCCCATATCGAGAGATAAGTACCGTGCCAAGTAGATATCCCCCTTTCCACAGTTTCGCCCTCGAAGAATTTGGCCTGAGTCTCCCACTCTTATGCAAAGTGCGCGAAAATCCAAGAAGGTTTTTCTCAACCCTTATCTAACATTTCGTTACAAAGCGGTATGCATAACCTCGCATTGAATTGTTCAATGTAGAGAAAGTTGAAAAAAGGTAGGTAAAGAGTTTCTTTAAACCCTAGTACCGTTTAACTTTACTGAATAAGATTTCGCAACACTTAAGGGCTACACACAAGAGCTTCACATTAGACAGGAGACTGCATTGGCAAACAAGGGCGACCTTCTTCTTGAAATGAAGGATGTAAAGAAACGGTTCGGAGGAGCAATCGCACTTCGCGGAACAACTCTCTCTGTTCGCGCTGGCGAGATTCATGCGCTACTTGGCGAGAACGGCGCAGGAAAATCTACAATGCTTAAAATTCTTGCTGGAGTGCATGAGCACGATGGTGGTGTTATCACTTTAGGCGGTGCACCATTTATCGCAGGATCACCACAAGCGTCTATCGACCAAGGTATCGCTGTTATCTACCAAGAGCCTTCACTATTTCTAGATCTCTCTCTTGCCGAAAACGTCTTCGTTGGAAGACAACCCAAGAAGGGAATCGCAATCGATTGGAAAGAGGCTGAAGCGCAGGCAGTCAAACTCTTTAAAGAGCTCGGTGTTGAGCTAGATCCAAAGCGACAAGCGCGTGGACTTTCGATTGCAGATCAGCAAGTAGTCGAAATCGCTAAGGCACTTTCAATGAATGCAAATATTATTTTGATGGATGAACCAACTGCTGCGCTCTCTGCATCAGAGGTAGAACGACTCATGACAGTTATGCGCAGCCTTCGAGCTGCTAATAAAGCGGTAATTTTCGTAAGCCACCGCCTCGATGAGGTCTTTGCAATCTCTGACCACATCACCGTTATGCGCGATGGTGCAACTGTCTCTGAGAAGCCAATTTCTAAGACAGACCTTCAGACTGTTATTAAAGAGATGGTAGGACGCGAACTCACTGAGTTGTTCCCAAAGACAGAACATAAGATTGGTGAGGTTGTTCTCGAAGTAAATGACCTGACAAATCCTGCCTACTTCCGCAATGTCTCATTTAATGTCCGTAAGGGCGAGATTGTTGCTCTAGCCGGCCTCGTCGGAAGTGGTCGCTCAGAGATTGCTCGTTCAATCTTTGGAATCGACTCATACGACTCAGGTTCTGTAAAGGTCAACAACAAGGCGCTTAAGAAGAACTCTCCAATCGCTGCCATGGCAGAGAAGATTGCACTGGTTCCTGAAGATCGTCGCCAGCAGGGTCTCTTCATGGTTGCAGGCGTCAATCGCAATATCTCAATGGAATCTTTCGCTCGTCTCACAGGTCGCTTCTTTATCAACTTTAAGAAGGAGCGCGCACTTACAGATGAATGGCGAGAGAACTTAAGTATTAAGTATGCAGATCAATCTGATCCTGTCGATCGACTTTCAGGTGGTAATCAGCAGAAGACTGTTCTTGCAAAGTGGTTAGCAACTAACCCTGACTTACTAATCGTCGATGAACCAACTCGTGGAATCGATGTTGGTACCAAGGCAGAGGTTCACCGCCTCATCGATAAGGCAGCTGGAGAAGGTAAGGCTGTTCTTATGATTTCAAGTGAACTCCCAGAAGTTCTCGGAATGGCAGATCGAATTATCGTCATGCGTGAAGGTCGTCAGGTAACTGAACTTTCCCGTAAGGATGCAACTCAAGAGAATGTCATCGCAGCAGCTACCACCGGAAAGAAGGGCATCTAAAAGTGGCATCACTTAAGAAGAAGTTTTCTTTAGGCCGTGAAGGAAGTCTTGGAGTAATCCTGATCTTCTGCGTCGCGGTAACAGGATTTATCAATCCACGCTTCGTCACCGGAGATGGAACTCGTGACCTTCTCTCAGCAACAGCAATCGTTGCGCTCCTCGCAATCGGTATCGCCCCTGTCATGATCATGCGCCATATCGACCTATCTATTGCATCAACTGTCGGTTTCTCTGGCTGGTTGGTTGCAGATTTCTGCGCAAAGAACCCAAGCTTTACATGGGTTCAATGCTTCATCATCGGAGGCCTCGTTGGTATCGCCATCGGAGTAATCAATGGATTACTGGTAGCAGGCCTACGCCTTCCTTCACTTGTTGTAACGCTTGGAACTCTCTACATCGTCCGCGGTGCGGTCTATGTGGTTTCCAACTCTGTTGATTACAACGCACAAGAGATGCCACCAAGTCTTCTCAAGCTCGGCGGAACCGCATACTTCGGTCTACTTCCATTCCCATTCTTACTCGCACTCATTCTCATGGTGATAGTTGCTTGGTTTATGAAGTACACCAAGGCGGGGCGCGATTGTTATGCAATCGGTAGCAATCCCCCAGCTGCTGATCTAGTTGGCCTCAAGGTATTTCGTAGAACGTTCCTTGCATATATCTATTGTGGATTTATCGCAGGTATCGCGGGCGTCTTCTACCTCATGCGCTTTGCGCAGATCGATTCAACTGCTTTCTACGGCCAAGAACTTGCGGTAGTTGCGGCAGCTGTAATCGGTGGAATCGGTCTCCTCGGTGGAGCCGGAACTGCCGTCGGCGTTGTTATCGGTGCACTGCTTGTACAGACAATTCAAGGTGCACTCGCTGCCCTTGGAGTCGATGCATTCTGGAAGGCAGCTATTAACGGTGCGCTTCTTATTGTTGCAATTTATGCAGATCGAGTTTTGGCAAGAAGAAGTGAGAAAGCCTTACTTGCTCAGAGAATCAAGGAAAGGGTTTAATCGTGTCGAATCTAAAAGCCTTTAAAGTCCGCAAGTCTTGGGACACGGCAATCCTCGCTCTGCTCTTTGTTGTCTGGGTATTGGCATCAATAACAACAGATAACTTCCTGAGCTCTATCAACGTCTCTCAGATCTTCTCAAATTCAAGTGAGATCCTGATCATGGGATTTGCGATGATTTTCTTGATTATCGCCGGAGAAATCGATCTCTCTATCGCTTCAATCTTGGCCCTGAGTAGCGCCATGCTTGGATACTCATATGCGCATGGTGCGCCAATCTGGGCGGCAATTATCATCGCAATGTTAGTTGGCACAGCGTGTGGATTTGTTAATGGCTTCCTTGTAACAAAGCTTGGACTGGGTTCACTTGCGGTCACTATTGGTGCCTTGGCTCTCTACCGAGGTATAGCAAATGGAATTCTCGGTGAGAATACAATCAATGAGTTCCCAGAAGTAGCAACAGCCTTTGGCTTTGACACTATCGGAACAACTTTTATTCCGCAGACACTTCCAGTCATTATTCTCTTTGGATTGTTCTTCGGATTCTTGTTACACAACACTCCATTTGGTCGTCGCACGCTTGCAATCGGACAGAGTCCAGAAGCTGCGCGCTTTGCAGGTATCAATGTTGTGCGCCACAAGATCATCATCTTCACCTTCACAGGATTTATGTCAGGTGTTGCAGGGGTTATCTATACATTCCGTTTCTCAACTGCGCAGGCAGATAACGGGGTTGGATTAGAGCTTCTTGTAATTTCTGCATGTCTCTTAGGTGGAGTATCTATCTTCGGTGGCATTGGAACTATGTGGGGACTTGTTGCAGGTGTAATGCTTGCAAGTAGCGTCGAATCATGGCTCACACTTCGCGAGATCAATGCACAGTGGCGAACAATCGTTACTGGCATCTTGCTTCTCATTTCTGTTGCAGCGCCAGTTCTTGTAGATAAGGCAAAGCGCAGGAAGGCAGCTGCCGCAAATAAAGGCTAAAAGCATTTAAAAGTAGCTCCTTCAGCCATTGAACAATTCAATTTATTGTTCGGTGCAGTATTAAACAATTCAATTGTTTAATACGCTGAAGGAGCCTTTTTTATTCGCATAACCTTCACCAAATCGTTATAAAAGATATCTAGTGAATTGCGTTGACTACCCATAGAGTTCACGACACGGACCCAGTTGCAGTTAACACTGGCCTAGGCACGGCGGTGAAATTAAAAATAATTTCACTTTGTTTCCAACGAAAGGAAATACCTTGAAGAAACTACTCGCAGCAATTGCAACAGCTGCACTCGTTACAACAACACTTGTAACAGGTTCGGTTGCACCTGCTTCAGCAGCAACAAAATTGAAGATCGCACACATTCCTAAGCTCGGCACCATTGGATACTTCCAAGCTGCTGATAAGGGTGTACAGCGCGCATGTAAGGCTCTCAAGGCAACTTGTGCATACAAGGGACCTACAGAGATCACAGCAGCTGCACAGGTTAAGGAAATCAACGCAGCTGTACAGTCTGGCTACAACGTAATCATTCTTGCTGCTAACGATAAGGACGCTCTCGTTCCTGCTCTCAAGGCTGCACGTAAGAAGGGTGTAACAGTTGTTACATACGATTCAGACGTTGCACAAGCAGGTCGTTCAGTATTCATCAACCAGGCATCATCAAAGGGAATTGGCCAGGCACTTGCTGCTTCAGCTAACGACCTTGCTGGTGGCGAAGGTGAAATCGCAATCCTCTCAACAACTCCAGATGCTACAAACCAGAACGTATGGATTGAGTTCATGAAGGAAGAGATTGCAGCTAAGTACTCAAAGCTCAAGGTTGTCGCTACTGCTTACGGTCTAGATAAGCCAGAAGAGTCAACAACTGAGACACAGGGAATTATCCAGAAGAATCCAAACGTTAAGGTAATCGTTGCTCCAACATCTGTTGGAATTGTTGCGGCTGCTAAGTACGTCAGCGGATCAGCTTCAAAGGGTAAGGTCTTCGTAACAGGTCTTGGTCTTCCAAACGATATGAAGACATACATCAAGGACGGATCAAACGCTCAGGCATCACTATGGGATGTTGAGAACTTCGGATTCGTAGCTGTTCAGGTTGCTAACTCAATCATCAACCAGAAGGCATCTGTAAAGGTCGGAGCTAAGATCAAGTCCGGCGCAGGCGATAAGGGCCTCAAGACACGTACAGTTACAAAGGGTGCAGTAGGAAACGAAATCATCCTTGGACCAGCTACTGTATTTACAAAGGCAAACGTAGATCAGTTCAACTTCTAATTAGTTAGAAGTTAGATTGCGTGGATTCAGGCAGTTCCCTTCGGGGAACTGCCTGAATCTCTTTCAAGACAGTTTGAACAGTTTAAGTAGCAATACCACTATCGAGATGAGATAAAAAATGTCAGTAGCAAAGCGACTTGAATTTGGTGGCCATGCACTTGTGTGGGCTGGCGACTGGTCTGCAGAAGGTGCGCGAGCTGCAATCAGCGGCGCTGCGCGTTCTGGCTATGACTATGTAGAGATCGCACTCCTTGATCCTTGGAAGGTCGATATCGCAATGACTCGCGACCTGTTGGCCGAATACGGAGTACGCGCACATGCATCGCTCGGTCTTTCTCCGACAACAGATGTCACAAGTACAGATGCATCAATTATTGCTAAGGGTGATGAACTTCTTCGCAAAGCGACAGATGTTCTACATGGGCTTGGTGGCACTGAACTCTGCGGAGTTCTCTACTGCTCATTAGGCAAGTATCCAGGTCCAGCATCACGCGAGAATCGCGCTAACTCAGTTGCTGCAATGCAACGCCTCTCAGATTATGCAGCCGATAAAGGCATCAATGTAAATTTTGAGGTCGTTAACCGTTACGAGACAAATATTATGAATACTGGCATTGAAGGCCTCGCCTTTCTCGATGAGGTCAACCGTCCCAATACCTTCATTCACCTCGATACCTACCATATGAATATTGAGGAAGATGGGATGGAGAAATCTGTCATTGCCGCCGGAGATAAGTTGGGCTTTGTCCATATCGGTGAGAGCCACCGTGGTTACCTCGGTTCTGGCAACGTTGATTTCGATACATTCTTTGCAGCCCTTAAGAAGATTAATTACCAAGGCCCTATTACCTTTGAATCATTCTCATCTGCAGTTGTAGATCCTGCGCTTTCAAATGCGCTATGCGTTTGGAGAAATCTCTGGAGTGATTCAGATGATCTTGCCAGTACCGCTCTCTCATTTATGAAAGCTAGGATTTAGCCATGCAGCGCGTAGGGTTCAAACTTCAGATTCGCCCCGAGATGGCCGATGAATATAAGCGCCGTCATGCAGAGGTCTGGCCAGATATGTTGCAAGCGCTGCGCGAAACAGGTTGGACTAATTACTCAATCTTTCTCGATCGCGCAGATGGCACTCTCTTTGGATATCTAGAGACTCCCGATCTCGATGCAGCAAAGGCTGGCATGGCTACACGTGAAGTAAATGCACGTTGGCAGGCAGATATGGCTCCATTTTTTGTAGCACTTGATGGCAAGAATCCTGATGAAGGTTTCTTACTTCTCGAAGAAGTTTTCCACCTAGATTGATTTTCAAAGAACCCCTACATAGCTAGACCGAGATAGACAGGAGTACGACAATGGCAACACCTAACGAAGCAAAGGTAGTTCTCAAGCGCTTCTCAATTGAGACTCCATCATGGGCTTACGGAAATTCAGGTACGCGCTTTAAAGTATTTGCACAACCTGGTGTGCCACGCGATCCATACGAGAAGTTAGCTGATGCTGCTCAGGTGCATAAGTTCACTGGTGCTGCGCCATCAGTTGCTATGCATATTCCTTGGGATAAGGTCGATGATTACAAGCACCTTGCTGATTACGCAAAGGACCTCGGTGTACGCCTTGGAACAATTAACTCAAATACATTCCAAGATGACGATTACAAGCTAGGTTCTGTCTGCCATCCTGATCCAAAGATTCGCCAAAAGGCTGTTGATCACTTGTACGAGTGCATCGACATCATGGATCAGACTGGTGTTAAAGATATCAAGCTCTGGTTTGCAGACGGTACTAACTATCCTGGCCAAGATAACTTAGCTGCTCGCCAAGATCGCTTAGCTGAGTCACTTCGTAAGTGCTACGACCGCCTTGGTCCAGATCAACGTATGCTCCTTGAATATAAGTTCTTTGAGCCAGCTTTCTACTCAACAGATGTTCCAGATTGGGGCACTTCTTATGTGCACTGCCTTGAACTCGGCGAGAAGGCATCAGTCTGCGTCGATACAGGCCACCATGCACCAGGAACAAATATTGAATATATCGTTGCGTTCTTGCTTCGCAAGAAGCGCCTAGGTGCATTCGACTTTAACTCACGTTTCTATGCAGATGATGACTTGATTGTCGGAGCTGCAGATCCATTCCAGTTATTCCGCATCATGCACGAGGTCAACCAGAATGGTGGCTTCGATGTCGGAACACCTGTCTCCTATGTTCTTGATCAATGCCACAACATTGAAGAGAAGATTCCTGCACAGATTCGCTCCATCACAAACGTTCAAGAGGCAGTTGCCAAGGCGCTTCTCGTCGATGCAGCAGCGCTTAAGAAGGCTCAGCTTGCAGGAGATATCTTGGGTGGAAATGACATCTTGATGCATGCATACAACACAGATGTTCGCCCGATGCTTGAAGAACTTCGTGTCGAGATGGGCGCATCTGCAGATCCAAAGAGCGCATATGCAGCAAGTGGATATGCAGCAAAGATTGCCGCTGAACGAGTAGGCGGAGCACAAGCCGGATGGGGAGCGTAATGACGACACCAAAAGTCGTAAGGGAACTTTTAGAGCGCAGTAACAGATTAGGGTCAGAGCCACGATTTACTAACTATGCAGGTGGCAATACATCTGCAAAGGGCTCTGTTCCCAATCCTGCAACAGGTCACGAGACCACAGTGATGTGGGTAAAGGGCTCTGGCGGAGATTTGGGAACTATGACTGAATCTGGCCTAGCCGCTCTTGAGTTAGATAAATTCAACGATCTTAAGAATGTCTACCGCGGCGTTGAATTTGAAGATGAGATGGTCGCACTCTTTGATTACTGCAGATTCGGTACATCTGGCGCTGCTCCAAGTATCGATACTGCGATGCATGGACTTGTGCCATTTGATCATGTCGATCACCTGCATCCAGATTCAATCATCGCTCTTGCAACCTCGATCGATGGTGAGAAGCTGACACGCGAATGTTTCGGCGATGAGATTCTCTGGGTTGATTGGCGCCGTCCTGGATTCCAACTTGGACTCGATATGGCGAAAATTGCAACTGAAAATCCAAAAGCTAAAGGGTGCATCCTCGGTGGCCATGGGCTAACAACATGGGGTGCAACAAGTAAAGAGTGTGAAGAGCGCTCAGTAAACGCAATTACCAAAGCTGAAGAGTTTATTAAGACGAAAGGTAAGAAGGATCCATTTGGCGCAAAGGTTTCACAGTACAAGCCTCTCGATCCTGCAGCTCGTAAGGCACGTGCTGCAGAGCTTGCTCCTCACCTACGTGGCGTTGCTTCACAAGATGTAAAGATGGTTGGACATTTCACAGATGCAGAAGTAGTTCTTCACTTCACTGAAAGTGCTGATCTATTTAAACTCGCTGCTCTTGGAACATCATGCCCAGATCACTTCTTGCGTACAAAGATTTCCCCAATGGTTCTAGATACAGCCCCGGATGCTCCACTTGAAGAAGTACTCGCACGAGTTGCAGAACTCCACGAAAAATATCGTGAGATCTATGCAAGTTACTACACACGCAATGCATCAAAGGACTCCCCTGCGATGCGTGGCGCCGATCCTGCAATCATCTTGGTTCCAGGCGTCGGAATGTTCTCCTACGGTAAAGATAAGCAGACAGCACGCGTTGCCAGCGAGTTCTATATCAACGCTATCAACGTTATGCGTGGTGCTCAGGCAATCTCTACCTACGCTCCTATTCCTGAATCTGAAAAGTTCCGCATCGAATACTGGGATCTTGAAGAAGCGAAGTTAAAGCGTGCTCCAAAGCCAAAGCCACTTGCTGGTCGTATCGCACTTGTTACAGGCGCTGCATCAGGACTTGGTAAGGCAACAGCTCTACGTCTTGCTAGCGAAGGCGCATGCGTTGTCGTTGCAGATCGCGATCTTGAAGGTGCAGTCAAAGTTGCAGCGGAGATCGGTAACTCAGATAAGGCCGTTGGAATCTCTATGGATGTCACCGATGAACAAGCGATTGCTGATGCAATTGCAGCATCGAGCTTGGCATTTGGTGGAGTAGATATCGTTGTAAATAATGCAGGAATCTCAATTAGTAAGTCACTCGTTGAGACAACGGTAAATGATTGGGATCTACAGCACGACATCATGGCCCGAGGTTCATTCTTGGTCTCCCGAGAAGCAACAAAGGCAATGATCGCGCAGAAGATGGGTGGAGATATCATCTACATCTCATCAAAGAACTCAATCTTTGCAGGTCCAAATAACATCGGATACGGATCCACCAAGGCAGATCAGGCGCACCAGGTGCGCTTGCTTGCAGCCGAACTTGGTGAATTCGGTATCCGTGTTAATGGAATCAATCCAGATGGAGTCGTTAAAGGCTCAGGAATCTTCTCATCTGGTTGGGGTGCAAATCGCGCAGCTGTCTATGGAGTAGAAGAGTCCAAGCTCGGTGAGTTCTATGCCAAGCGCACGATTCTTAAGAAGGAAGTCTTGCCAGAACATATCGCAGCAGCGGTATTCGTTCTGCTTGGCGGAGAACTTGCTCTGACAACTGGTCTTCATATCCCTGTCGATGGTGGAGTATCTGCAGCTTTCTTGCGATAAACATCCATGAAATTCTGTGCAGCTATCGATCTTGGCGCATCTAGTGGTCGTGTTGCGGTGGGCTCCCTTGAACAAGACTCTCTTGTAATCAAGGAAGTTCATCGCTTCAAGATCGATGTGCATGACGATACAGAGCGCGGCCTGCGCTGGAATTGGGCGAGGATAGTTCAAGAGGTCAAGACTGGGCTTTTGAAGGCGCAAGAACTTGGTGAAATTATTTCTATCGGAATTGATACATGGGCAGTTGATTACGGCCTTATCGATAGCCAAGGCGAACTCATTGAAGATCCTTACTGCTACCGCGATGGTCGCACCGATGGCTTGATGCAATTAATTGCAGAAACAATTGGCGCCGAATACATCTACAGCCGCACTGGTACTCAATTCATCTTCTTCAATACCGCCTATCAACTCTATGCAGCAAGAGAGACTCCTGCGCTCAAATCTGCATCGACTTTCCTGATGCTTCCAGATCTACTGAACTTCGTATTCTGCGGTGTTCAGAGCAATGACATCACCAATGCTTCCACGACTCAACTTCTCAATGCTCATACAGGCGATTGGGATTGGGAGCTCATCGAAAAACTTGAACTTCCGAAATCAATCTTTCCGGCGCTCCATAAGCCAGGGTTTACAGTCGGAACAATCAACGGCCACGGCTCACTCGATGGCATTAAGGTCGTTGCAGTAGGTTCTCATGACACAGCATCTGCTGTCGCCGGTGTTCCGCTTGCTCCTACTCGCGATAGCGCATATATCTCAAGTGGTACATGGTCTCTAGTTGGTCTTGAACTCGACTCCCCCGTTACCGATGAAACTGCTCGCGCATTTAATATTACAAATGAGGCGGGTGTCGCAGATCGAATCCGCTTCATTAAGAACGTTTCTGGAATGTGGCTACTCGAAGAGTCAGTGAAATATTGGAAGGAGAAAGGCATCACAACGACACCTGCAGAACTTGCTCGTGACGCAACTCTTCTTCCACGTAAACAGATAATTGATACCAATGATCCCCGCTTTGCAAAACCTGGGGCGATGCCCGAACGAATTGCACAATATTGCACAGAGACCAACCAGAGCGTTCCAGCCACCCCAGCAGAGTTCGCACGTTGCATCTTCGATAGTCTTGCAGTTGCCTATGCGAAATCGCTGTCAGAACTTATCAAGGCATCTGGTCGCACTGTGCGTGAGATCAATATTGTCGGCGGTGGATCGTCAAATCATCTTCTCAATCAACTCACTGCCGATGAGACAGGTATTCCTGTCATTGCTGGGCCAGTAGAAGCAACTGTGATGGGTAATCTGATCATTCAGATGATGAGCGCCGGAATGATTGCATCTCTTGAAGAAGGTAGAGCGTTGATTGCAAACTCTATCGAGCGCAAAACTTTTACTCCTTCATCGGTTAAGGTTTAGCCCGTGCGACACCTTGAGCAGAGTGCAATTCATGGCACAGATATCAAGATTTCTCGCTTAGGTCTGGGAACAGCGCCTCTTGGCGGACTCTATAAGAGCGTTGCTGAATCTGAGAGCGATGCAATGATTCATGAAGCGCTTAAGGCTGGAATTCATTACATCGACACCGCTCCTCTCTATGGATACGGTGTCGGAGAAGTACGCGTCGGTCGCGGCATTCAGGGATTTACTCCAGCGCCGGTTCTCTCAACCAAGGTGGGTAGATTGTTTCGCCCTGGAAAGAATGCAGAATTTGATAAGTGGCCAGATTCAGATCCCAATTTAGAGATTTACTTCGACCACTCTCCTAGTGGTATTCGCAGATCGCTGGAGGAGAGCCTCGAACGTCTTGGCAGAGATAACATCGAAATTGCATTTATCCACGATGCCGATAATTGGGTGCGTGAGGCAATCGATGTGGTTTATCCCGAACTTCATGCAATGCGCGAAGAAGGAATTATCAAGGCGATAGGTATAGGCATGAATTGGTGCCCAACTTCCGTTGCCATGATGAGAGAGACCGATCTGAATATTGCACTCATTGCCGGAAGATTCACCTTGCTCGATCAGAGTGCACAAGAGGAGCTCTACCCACTAGCACTTGCAAAGAACGTTTCAATTATCGCTGCCGGTGTCTTTAACTCTGGAGTTCTAGCTAATCCAGTTGATGGCGCTTACTACGATTACGAGATTGCACCTCAGGAGATACTTGAGAAAGCTCGCGCTATCGCAAAGTTCCTTGAGAAGTTTAACGTCACACTGCCGCAGGCTGCGCTTCAATTCCCATTACGCCATCCAGCAGTTGCTGCAGTATTAATCGGCCCTGCATCCACCGCAGAGTTGCAGGCAAATATTGCATCCTTTGATGCGCAACTTCCAGATGATCTTTGGAGCCAGATGGAAGATGCTGGACTTATCTCTAGATTGCCAAATTAGACAGTTCGCGAAGTCATTTCGCCGATACCTTCAATACCGGTGACAACTACTTGTCCCGCCTTCAGGTACTTAGTCGGTTTAAAACCCATTCCAACGCCTTCAGGTGTTCCTGTATTGATGACATCTCCAGGCATGAGCTCCATAAATTGGCTTAAGTACCAAACAATGTGGCTGATACCGAAAATAAGATCGCTTGTGCGTGAATCTTGGCGCTTCTCACCATCGACTGTGCAGTAAACGCGAACGTCATCTGGTGAGAAATCATCCGCTGTAACAATCTGTGGACCCATTGGATTAAATGTTGGAAATGACTTTCCCTTAACCCATTGCCCGGCACGTTCAATCTGCCAGTGACGCTCTGAAACATCTTGGCTCATTGAATATCCAAGGATGTAATCGCGGGCTTCTGCTTCAGACTTTAGATAAAGAGCGCGCTTTCCAATCACGATTGCAAGCTCTACTTCGTAATCTGTTGCATTTGAGTTAGGCGGGATTGCGATTTCATCATTTGGGCCAATGAGGCAATCTGGCGCCTTCATAAAGACAACTGGCTCTGGTGGCGGAGTCATTCCTGATTCAGCCGCATGCTTTGCATAATTGAGGCCGATACAGATGAGTTTGGTCGGACGAGCAACTGGGCTTCCGATTCGAAGGCCGGCGATATCAACAGGAGTAAGCGAGGTCAGGTCCGCAGCCTTAACTTTCTCAAAAGCGCCTGCTTCGAGTTCATCGCGATTCCAATCTTTAATCAAGTGATCAACGTAGACCGCTTGTGAATCACTGATCATTACTGCGGGACGCTCTGAACCAAACTTTCCAAATCTCGCTATTCTCATGGCTCTACTTTAGCAAAATACTCCTAGGATTCATACATGAAGATTGTTATCGCACCTGATTCATTTAAGGGAAGCGCCTCTTCGTCTGAGATTGCTCAATGGTTAGAAAATGGAATCACGCAAAATGAATCGTTCAAATTTAAAGTCATCAAGGTAGCTATCGCTGATGGAGGTGAGGGCTCTTTGGACTCTGTACTTTCAGCAGGATTTGTATCGCATACTTTTTCAGTAACAGGACCAGTTGGAAATAAAGTCGATGCTCGAATAGGAATTAAGGGTGATACAGCGCTCGTTGAACTAGCTGAAGCATCAGGGTTAAGCCAACTTCCACAAAAGAAACTTTCGCCCCTACACGCCACCTCATTCGGCGCTGGCGAGTTAATTCTTCACGCACTCGATCTTGGCGCACAGCGAGTAATTCTCGCTGTTGGTGGTTCTGCCTGCACCGATGCTGGAGCAGGTGCTTTACAGGCACTTGGGGCGCATCTACGCGATAGCGATGGCAATGAAATTGCACATGGTGGAGCAGCGCTATCGCAATGCGCACAGATTGATATAACAGATCTCGATGCTCGATTGAGAAGAACTGAATTTATCCTTGCAAGCGATGTTGATAATCCTCTCCTTGGGCCAAAGGGTGCGGCCACTGTCTATGCACCGCAAAAAGGTGCAAGCGCAACTGATGTCACTCTTTTGGAAGCTGCGCTGATGAATTTTGCTGATGTCGCTGGTACATCGCAAGTAACAACACCAGGATCAGGTGCAGCAGGTGGATTTGGTTTTATGGCCTATACATTCTTAAAAGCATCTCATCGAAGCGGCATTGATACCTTTATTGAGTTAACGCAGTTTGAATCTCATTGCATTGGTGCAGACCTTGTGATCACAGGTGAGGGCATGTATGACTCGCAGAGCCTGCACGGTAAGGCCCCAGTTGGTATTTACTCCGTTGCTTCATCTCATAACGTTCCTGTTGTACTTGTTTGCGGTCAATCAAAGTTGAACAGTTCAGTTGAAAGCGCTCCTGAATTCAAAGAGATTTATACCCTCGCATCATTTGAGTCAGATATCAGTAAATGTATTTCGGATCCGCGACCAATAGTTGAGAAAATTGGCCAATCCATTGCACAAGAGCTCTTGAAGTAAATATCATTCTCGCATGTCCGAAAACAAAGTCAGTTTTGAAAATCGCGTAGTAGTCATTACCGGAGCTGCCCGCGGAATTGGCGCAGCAACAGCTCGCCTCGTTGCAGCTCGTGGTGGAAAAGTTTACGCACTTGATATCGCAAAAGATGGGCTTGCATCTCTTAAGGCCGAACTAGGACTTCCTGATTCTCAAGTAATTCCTTTGGACCTCGGCAATCAATCTTCAGTAAAAGAGACCATTGATGCAATTTTTGCTCAGGCAGGACGTATCGATTCGCTCATAAATACTGCAGGAATCGTTGGCCCAACGAATGTAAAAGTTGAAGATGTTAAGTGGGAAGATTTCGAAACAACTCTTCGTATCAACCTCTTCGGCACAGTGTGGCTAACACAAGCAGTCATTCCATATATGAAGAAGGCTAAATATGGTCGTATCGCCCATGTTGCATCTATTGCAGGTAAAGAGGGCAACCCTGGAATGTCTCCTTACAACGTATCCAAGTCAGGAATGATCGGATTCGTTAAAGGTATCGCCAAGGAGATTGCAGCTGATGGAATCACCATTAATTCTCTTGCTCCTGCAGTGATTCGCACTCCAATGAATGCAGATACTAGCGACGAGACTTTGAAGTACATGATCTCCAGAATTCCGATGGGTCGCGTTGGCGAGGCAGAAGAAGTTGCTGAGCTCTTGGCATTTATGGGTTCAGAAGCTTGCTCATTTACAACTGGGTTCACCTTCGATGCCACAGGTGGACGCGCTACTTACTAACCTTTAAAAATAAAAAACTCACCGCCTAAAAGAAAAGGTGGTGAGTTTTTTTATCTGTAGCCCCGAAGGGATTCGAACCCTCGTAGCTGACTTGAGAAGCCAGAGTCCTAGGCCGCTAGACGACGGGGCCATGCCTTAAAAAATTACTAGGACTAACTTATTAAGTTTTTATTAATTTCATATTCAGTTGTACTGCTACTGCGCTGGGGTACCAGGACTCGAACCTAGACTTACTGAACCAGAATCAGCAGGGCTGCCAATTACCCCATACCCCAATATTTAATTTTTTTTACGCCCTAAGTATGGCTACTTAGCGCAAGGTGAGAAGTTTACCCCACCTGCACGGGCGAAATTTACAGCGCCAGAGCCGATGTTATGCGGTCGAGGCAAGCCTGCTTTCCGAGGAGTTCCATCGACTCAAAGAGCGGTGGAGAAATCGTGCTTCCCGTCGTTGCAATGCGAAGTGCAGTAAATGCAATACGTGGCTTAAGGCCTAACTCTTCAATCAACGATGCGCGAAGTGCAGCCTCAATACTTTCATGGCTCCATGAATCTAAACTCTCAAGATCTTTGAGCGAACGCTTCAAGATATCTTTCGCAGCAGAATCAGCAATCTTTGGAGCCGCCTCAGGATCTACTGCAAAGTTCTTTACGAAGAGGAACTTCAGAAGAGCAGGTGCTTCATCTAGCTTCACGATGCGCTCTTGAATCAGAGGAAGCGCCTTCATGACAAGAGCAATCTCGTCATCGCTACCTTCGATAACAGCAGCTTTCTTCAAGAATGGAATCGTCCACTTGGCGAATTCTTCAAGTGGCAGAGCACGGATTTTATCTCCGTTGATTGCCTCTAACTTCTTCATATCAAAGCGTGCAGGTGAAGAGTGAACCTTCTCGACGGTAAAGAGTTCAGTGAGCTCCTTCATTGAGATATTTTCACGATCATCTCCTGGTGACCAACCAAGGAGTGCTAGATAGTTACAGATTGCCTCTGGTAGGTAACCCTGCTCGCGATACCAAGCAATCGATACTTCACCATTTCGCTTAGAAAGCTTCGCATTATCTTGCCCCATAACAAAGGGAAGGTGAGCAAAGACTGGGTAATCCTCAAGCTTTACGCCCATCGCCTGATAGACGCGAATCTGACGTGGTGTAGATGAGAGTAAATCTTCTCCGCGCAGAACGTGAGTTACACCCATCATCACATCATCGACAGCTACAGCGAGTGTGTAGAGGGGTGAACCATCTGCACGTACAAGTACAAAGTCTGGGACAAACTTATGATCGAAGGTGACATCGCCGCGAATTTCATCGGTAAATGTCGTTGTTCCATCAGGCATACGCATACGTACAACTGCTTCGCGACCTGCAGCCTTGTACGCAGCGATTTGATCTGCAGTTAAATCGCGGCAATGCCCGTTATAGCCAGGTGCAACATTTGCTTTACGTTGTTCTTCGCGGACAGCTTCAAGTTCATCTGGTGAGCAGTAGCAGTGATAGGCATCGCCTTGATCAAGAAAAGTCTGCGCCCACTTTGCATAAATATCTAAACGTTGAGATTGAAGGTATGGGCCGTTAGGGCCACCAACTTCTGGACCCTCATCCCAATCGAGACCAAGCCACTTCAAAGTATCAATCGCTGCCTGGATGTATTCATCTGTTACGCGAGTTGTGTCTGTATCTTCAATACGGAATAAGAATGTTCCACCTGTGTGACGCGCATATGCCCAATCGAAGAGCGCTGTGCGGATATTTCCTACGTGGAGATCGCCAGTAGGAGATGGCGCAAAACGTACCTTTACTTTTCTCACTGTCATGCTCGGGCGCTCACCTTATTTGTTAGTTGGCCAAGGCCATCGATAGAGATTGCAACGGTAGATTTTTCAGGCATCGGACCGATTCCGGCAGGTGTTCCTGTAATGATGACATCGCCTGGGAGCAAGGTCATTACTTGCGTTACAAAGTGCACGATATCTTCAACTGTAAAAATCATCTGGCTTAAGCTCGCATCTTGCTTCACTTCGCCATTGAGCGTTGTTGAGATGCGCTGAGTTCCGGGAATAAAGTCTGTTTCAATCCATGGGCCAATTGGGCAGAAGGTATCGAATGACTTTGCACGCATCCATTGTCCATCGCGCTTCTGAAGTTCACGAGAAGTTACATCATTTGCCATCGTGTATCCAAAGATGACATCTTTAACGCGCTCTCTTGGGACTTCCTTGCAGACGCGACCAATAACAATTGCTAACTCTGCTTCGTAATCAATAGAGGGTGCCATCGCAGGCCAGACAATTGTGTCGCCAGGGCCAATGACAGATGTATTTGGCTTTAAGAAGATGATGGGTTCTTCAGGAACTGCGCTTCCCATCTCAGCTGCATGGTCTGCATAATTCTTGCCAACGCAGACAATCTTTGAGCGTGGAATAACAGGTGCCAAAAGGCGAACCTTGGTGAGATCGACCTTCGCTGCTGTCCTCTGGATTCCGTGATAAATCGGATCACCCGAGATGATAGATATCTGATTATCTTCTTCAAGAATTCCAAAGAGCGGGTCAGTTCCGAGACCTGCATCAGGTTGAGGCGAAAATCTAACTACGCGCATGGGGCAATCTTATCTTTTGCCGAGCACAATACCTAAATGGTGCCTAAATTAAGTGTTGGTCTCCGTTGGAATCGATATAGAAAACAGTAGCTTTTGGCGCAAAATCAGTAATGACATTTGAAGTTGCTGGCTTATCTCCCACTGAAACGACAGATTCGATACCTGTTATTCCTGATGCGAGAGCAACTGTTAAAACAGCTTGAAGTGAATCAAGTTGAAGAGATGGCGCTGCAACATTGATTGCAACATAGGTGCGACCTGTTGTATCGCGCAGCGCTGCTGCTTGCTTTGCCTGGCTACGTGCAAGAGTTGATGAGGCAAGTGTGACAAGTTTGAGATCTTCTGGGTTATTCATGCTCATCAACCTCCTCTTCTAGGCGCTCAATAATAACCGAGCTAATTCTGCGTCTGCGACCGATAGGGCGCTCAGATGTAATCGAAAATCCGTGCAAGTTGATAGTCGAACCAGCGATGGGTACACGTCCTAACTTCTCGGCCATATATCCACCGATAGTGTCTACATCGTCAAACTCTTCACGGTTGATCTCAATCTTGAGTTCGCCAGCAAGGTCTTCGATATGCATCGATGCCTTTGCGCGAGCCTTAGTCTCTGAAATCCAATTGAATACTTCTACTCCATCGTCGTATTCATCAGCAATTTCGCCAACAATCTCTTCGATAATATCTTCAATGGTGATAATTCCAGCAGTTCCGCCATATTCGTCAACGACAATTGCTAAGTGAATCTGATCGCGCTGCATCTCTTTCAACAACTCAGCCGCTTCCTTATTTTCAGGGACAAAGACGGCAGGGCGCATATGCTGCTCAACCTTTTCAGTTGTTTCAGCTTCATGGTGATCGAGGGCGCGCTTTGCCAGATCTTTCACATATGCAATTCCGATGATGTTATCGATATTTTCGCCAGTTACAGGAATTCGTGAATATCCAGAGCGAAGAGCCAGTGAAAGCGCTTGGCGTAGAGATTTATCTTTCTCGATCCAGACCATATCTATACGGTGAACCATCAGTTCGCGAACCAAGGTATCGCCGAGTTCGAAGACATTTTGCAACATCTCATGTTCATCACTTTCAACGAGACCACGGTCATGTGCATGATCCATCAGTTCGCGAAGTTCATTCTCGTTGGTAAATAACCCCCATTGAAAGCCCTTATCGGGAGTTATGAGATTGCCGAGTCCGATGACACCCTTTGCAATCGGTGTATAGATAAAGGCGAGTGCAAGACTTACTTTCTTACGAATTGCGTTCAACGTTGCGACCATTCTTTAACGATCTTCTCTTGGAGCGTGAACATAACCTTCTCTTCATCTGGATCTGCATGGTCATATCCCAAGATATGAAGTAGCCCATGTGTAGCAAGGATATACATCTCGTGTTCAACGCTATGACCAGCGCTAGCTGCTTGCTTTGCTGCAACTGCAGGAGAAATCACGATATCTCCCAAAGTAACGACATCGCCTTTGCTTTCAGGCATATCCATAGGAAATGAGAGAACATCCGTTGGGCCATCTTCCTGCATCCATTTAATGTGAAGTTCTTCCATCTCTTGTACATCGACGAAGCTCAAGGATATTTCGCACTCGGGGTTGAGCTCCATGTACTCGATGCCGTAATCCAGCAATGAAGTAATCTCTTTTTCAGGCACGAGCGCGCCAGAACGATTAACTAATTCGATTGTCATAGCTATCTTTAATTGCTGCGCAACGGACGTGGTACAGATTTCGTTGCATCATATTTGTCATAGGCCTTGACGATATCTCCGATGAGGCGATGGCGAACAACATCTTCTGCCGTTAGCTCCATAAATGAGATGTCATCGACGCCTTCAAGAATATCTCTGATGATGCCAAGTCCTGAACGTTGACCATTAGGTAGATCGTTCTGAGTTACATCTCCAGTAATAACCATCTTGGACCCAAAGCCAAGGCGAGTAAGGAACATCTTCATCTGCTCTGGCGTTGTATTTTGCGCTTCATCCAAGATGATGAATGCATCGTTAAGTGTGCGACCACGCATAAATGCGAGAGGCGCAACTTCAATGACACCTGTCTGCATGAGACGTGGAATCGCATCGACATCGATCATGTCGTGCAGCGCATCAAAGAGCGGACGTAGATAAGGATCAATCTTCTCGTTCAACGTTCCCGGCAAGAAACCTAACTTCTCGCCCGCTTCAACTGCAGGACGCGACAAGATAATTCTGTTGACCTTCTTCGCCTGCAGAGCAGCAACTGCCTTCGCCATTGCAAGGTATGTCTTACCTGTTCCTGCAGGGCCGATACCAAAGGTGATTGTGTTCTCTTCAATCGCATCGACATAAAGCTTCTGATTAGCAGTCTTTGGGCGAATTGTGCGCCCACGGTTAGAGACAATATTGAGTGAGAGAACTTCTGCTGGGTGCTGGACAGGTTCTGCCTCTAACATCGCAATGCTGCGAGTTACTGCATCAACTGTCAGGCTCTGACCAGAGCGAATCACGACCATCATCTCGTTAAGTAATTTTTCAAGTGCAAGGCAATCGATATGTGGGCCGCGTAGGGTGATTTCATTTCCACGTACTGTGACATTAACTGATGGAAAAGCTGCCTCAATTGCCAACATATTTGCATCAGAGACACCGACGAGTAAGACCATCGGAATGGCGGGCGGGACGGTGATTAAGAGGCGATCCATATAACTGAAAATCTATCGTTAATAGGGTGAATTCACCACACGGAGAGAGCGGTGTTGACTGCAGAAAGTGCGGCCAATCCGGCATGCGCTGAGCGCAGAACGGGGCGACCAAGGAGTGCAACCTTCGCTCCGGCGGCTGCAAAGGTATCTACCTCTTCATCTGTCAGCCCACCTTCAGGTCCAATGATGATGGCAACTTTCTTAACACCTGGAATAACGAGCTTCGAGATAGGTTCTATGGCGGCTTCATGCAAGACGATGGCAAGATCAACTTTGGCAATCTCATCAATGATGTTCTCTGTCGTTGCAACACCGACAACTGTTGGAATTCTAAAGCGGCGAGATTGCTTACTTGCTTCACGCGCCGTGGTCTGTAACTTTTCAATCTTATCTTCAGATTTTCCGATACTGCGCGAAGACTTCCACATCACGATGCGATCGGCGCCACCTTCAGTGCAGAGTTCAATAGCCTCTTTGATGCGATCACCTTTTGGAATCGCTTGAATAACGGTAAGCGTTTGAGCTAAAGGTTCTTCAAATCCGCTTTCAAGTACTTCTACTCGCAATGACTTCTTCGCAGCTTCTCGAACTACAACCTTCGACCAAGCGCCATTTCCGTCGCTGAGATTGAAGGTATCCCCCACGGTTGTGCGAAGAACGCGTACAGCGTGGAGAGCGTCGTCATTCTGGAATTCGTAGAGGGTTCCTACAGACGTAGGAAGATCATCAACAAAGAAGAGGGTGAGCATTAGCGGCCGAAGGCATCTCTAAATTTAGAGAAGAGGCCCTCTTTATGACCCTTAATCTTTACATCGCCCTCTTTCTCTCCGCGAGACTGAGCAAACTCTTTGAGCAACTTCTCTTGCTCGCGATTGAGCTTATGTGGCGTTGCCACATCGACATGGACAATCAAATCTCCACGGTTAGTTGTGCGCAGGCGAGTCATTCCTTTGCCTCGCACCGGAATCATTGCACCGCTCTGGGTTCCAGCCTTAATTGCGACTTCGACTGGCCCATCGAGAGTTTCAACCATGACAGTTGTTCCCAAAGATGCCGCTGCAAATGAGATTTCAATTGCAATATGCAGATTATCGCCATCGCGAAGCAAGAATTCATGGTCTGATTCAACGATCTCTACATAGAGATCTCCTGCTGGCCCACCACCTGCACCGACTTCACCGCGCCCAGCCATCTGGATTCGGTTTCCGGTCTCTACACCTGCCGGAACTTTAATATTAATTGTTTGGCGCGCACGAACGCGGCCATCGCCGGCACACTCGCGACAAGGATCTGTAATTACTGATCCATAACCAGAACAGTTATTACATGGTCGCGATGTCATTACCTGACCAAGGAATGATTTCTGAACAAATTGAGTTTCACCGCGCCCCTTACAGACAGGACACATCGATGGCGCACTGTTATTTGCAGTTCCCTGTCCTTCACACTTTTCGCAGACAACTGCAGATTCAAGGGTGATATCGCGCTCTGTTCCGAAGCATGCTTCATGTAAATCTACTTCAATACGAATAAGTGCATCTTGTCCTTGGCGCATACGAGGACGTGGTCCGCGATTTCCACCGCCACCAAAGAATGCATCCATGATGTCGCTAAATCCGCCGCCGCCAAAGCCGCCACCGAATCCCCCACCAAATCCACCTTGTCCACCCATGTCATATTGCTGACGCTTCTGCGGATCACTTAATGTGTCATAGGCGGCTGTAACCTCTTTAAATTTATTCTGTACTTCAGGATCTGGATTTACATCCGGGTGAAGTTCACGTGCAATCTTTCGATACGCCTTCTTAATCTCATCAGCGTTAGCACTGCGGTCAAGGCCGAGTAAGTCGTAGTAATCAGCCATTACTTAGGACTCTCTGCAATAAAGCGTCCTACATAGCGCGCTACCGCTGAGACAGCTGAGATAGAACCTGCATAATCCATACGCGTTGGCCCAAGTACGCCAAGTGATCCCATTGATGGATCTGCGCCATATCCAACTGTTACCAGGGAAGTTGTCTGCAAATTTGAATCAACTTGTTCGCTTCCGATAGTCACATGCACTGTCGGATGAGCATCACTTAATAGACGGAGCAAAACTACTTGTTCTTCAAGCGCCTCAAGAATCGGAGATAAGGTGCTGCCTAAATCTTCACCTGAACGTGCGAGATTTGCGGTCCCTGAGATCGCCATCATCTCTCGGTTTGGCGCATCGCCGAACTTTGGATATTTAACAACAGCAACTTGCTTAGTGATATCTGCCAATAACTTTGCGCTGCGCTTAACAACATCATCGATATCCAAGGACTCAGCCAGGAAGGTTTCAATCGCTCTACGCTCAGGTGTCGAGAGAGGCTTAATTGCAGATAACTTATCAACAAATAATCTATAACCACGGTCGGTAGGAATACGTCCAGCGCTTGTATGCGGCTGAGTAATCAAGCCTTCATCTTCAAGGATCGCCATCTCATTGCGGATAGTTGCGGGGCTAATTCCGAGCGCACGCTTATCGGCAATCGCTTTAGAACCTACAGGTTCTTGAGTTTCGACATATTCGTCGACGATTGCTCGAAGAATCTCGAGGCGGCGATCAGTTGTCATGGTTTGCCAATCTTAGCGCGCACCGGTTAACGGAGCATTTCGTGTGTAATTCTGTCGGCAATCAGGCGACCCTTTGGGGTCAGAGCGAGCGAGTCATCTCGCTCAATCACATGCCCGCTCTTGATGTACTCCATAGAGCGCTCATACTGTGCAACTGTAAGAGCTGCCTTACGAACACCTTCTGGCATACGAATTGCGAGCATGATGTATTCAGATTTCTTCTCATCATCGCCCAACATTTCAGAATCTTTAATCGGTGAAAGGCCAGCGAAGACTTTCTCCTTATATGCATTGGGGTGCTTCACATTCCAGAAGCGTTTCTGATCAATATGTGAATGTGCGCCAGGACCAAGGCCCCACCAATTATTAGATTTCCAATATGCGATGTTGTGGCGACATTGATGTCCTGGCTTGGACCAGTTGGAAAGTTCATACCATTTCAAACCCTTTTGCAGAGCTTGTTGATCAATGAGCAGATACATATCCGCCATCAAATCATCATCGGGCATCGTGTATTCACCACGTTTAATCTGCGCAGCTAACTTCGTTCCTTCTTCAACTATCAAGGCATAAGCACTGATGTGATCGGTATCCAGAGATAGCGCCTCTTTAACCGTGCTCGCCCAATCCCCCAGAGATTCACCAGGTGCGCCATAGATAAGATCAACTGAGATAGATGAGAATCCTGCTTTGCGAGCCATTTCAACTGCCTTACGAACATTCTCGGGATTATGTGTGCGGTCTAAGACTTTAAGAACATCGGGATTGGAAGATTGCATCCCAAATGAGATTCGATTGAAGCCCACTGCAATTAACTCATTTAGCTTCTCGGCCGTTACCGAATCGGGGTTTGCCTCAAGTGTGATCTCGCAATCTTCCGTTAAACCATTGCGGGCCTTGATTGCTGCAATAACTCGACCGAGATCTTTAGGTGGCAAAAGTGAAGGAGTACCGCCACCGAAGAAGATGGTGGGAACTAATTCATCTTTTGGTGCGAATTCAAGCTCTTTAAGAACAGCATCGATGTAATCGCCTGAGACGATCTCAAGAGATGCACCATCTTGAAGCTCTGATGGTGTGTAGGTATTGAAGTCGCAGTAACCGCATCGTCTAACGCAGTATGGAATATGAACGTAGAACGAGAGCATAGCTTTAGGATTCGAGCTTACGCGCTGCTTTAATCTTCTCGATATCAGCATCTGTGGCTAAGGCTGCAACGAATGCTTCTTGTGGAACTTCAACGCGCCCCACCATCTTCATGCGCTTCTTTCCTTCTTTCTGCTTCTCAAGAAGTTTGCGCTTACGTGAGATATCTCCACCGTAACACTTTGCAAGAACATCCTTACGGATCGCACGGATTGATTCGCGGGCGATGATGCGAGAGCCAATAGCAGCTTGAATAGGAACTTCGAATTGCTGGCGCGGAATAAGTTCGCGCAGCTTGCCGGTCATCATCACGCCATATGAGTAAGCCTTATCGCGGTGAACGATTGCGCTAAATGCATCGACAGCCTCGCCTTGAAGCAAAATATCGACCTTGACGAGGTTTCCTTCTTCATCGCCGAGCTCTTCATAATCAAGTGATGCATAACCGCGTGTACGGCTCTTGAGTTGATCGAAGAAGTCGAAGACGATTTCAGCAAGTGGAAGTGTGTAGCGGATTTCAACGCGATCTTCAGAGATGTAATCCATGCCCAGCATGACGCCGCGGCGCTCTTGGCAGAGTTCCATGATTGTTCCGATAAATTCAGAAGGCGCCAGAATCGTTGACTTTACGATTGGTTCCTTAACGTTATTGATCTTTCCATCAGGAAATTCTGAAGGGTTGGTAACAACAAACTCTTTGCCATCTTCCATCGTTACGCGATAGACAACGTTTGGCGCTGTTGAAATCAAGTTAAGTTTCGCTTCGCGCTCTAGGCGTTCGCGGACAATTTCCATATGCAGAAGTCCAAGGAAGCCGCAACGAAATCCAAAGCCAAGTGCTGCAGAGCTTTCAGGCTCATAGACAAGTGCGGCATCGTTAAGTTGTAGCTTTTCTAGCGCATCTCGAAGTACAGGGAAATCAGCGCCATCGAGTGGGAACAGACCAGAGAAGACCATTGGCTTTGGATCTTTATATCCACCCAATGGATCTTTAGTTGGACGTGCAAAGTTTGTAATGGTGTCACCGACACGAGATTGGCGAACATCCTTAACACCGGTAATTAAGTAACCTACCTCGCCGACGCCAAGCCCCTTTGATGGAAGTGGTTCGGGAGAGATAACGCCGACTTCGAGTGCTTCATGCTTAACACCTGTTGAGAACATCTGAATCTGTTCGCGTGGATTGATGCGACCATCGACAACGCGAACATAGGTAACTACGCCGCGATAAGCATCGTAGACAGAGTCAAAGATCAGTGCACGAGCTGGTGCATCAGGATCTCCAACAGGCGCTGGAATCTGAGCGATGATTTGATCAAGAAGATCTGCAACGCCATCGCCAGTCTTTCCAGAAACTCTTAATACATCTTCTACTTTGCAACCAATAAGGCCAGCAAGTTCTGCTGCAAACTTTTCAGGTTGAGCATTAGGTAAATCGATCTTATTGAGAACAGGAATAATCGTGAGGTTGTTCTCCATCGCAAGGTAAAGGTTTGCAAGAGTTTGCGCTTCGATTCCTTGTGCGCAGTCAACAAGAAGAACTGCTCCTTCGCATGCAGCAAGCGAGCGAGAGACCTCGTAGGTAAAATCAACGTGGCCGGGTGTATCAATCATGTTCAGGACATATTCCTGTCCATCAAGACCACTGCGCCATGGCAGACGAACTGCCTGAGATTTAATAGTGATTCCGCGTTCGCGTTCAATATCCATACGATCGAGATATTGGGCGCGCATATTGCGAGCTTCTACAACTTCAGTAATTTGAAGCATGCGATCGGCCAGCGTTGATTTACCATGATCGATATGAGCAATGATGCAGAAATTACGTATCTGCGCCGGATTTGTTGATGCTGGCTGAGGGGCCTTAGCAATGGATATTGCAGACACTTAAGTGAGCTCTACCCTTAGATAATCTTTAGTAGCTGGAGTTGAATTAACGAACGCCGGCTTTAGCAGCTGCCTTAGCCATTGAAGACTTCTTATTTGCAGCAGCGTTCTTATGAATAACACCCTTTGAAACTGCAACGTCGAGAGCCTTTGAAGCTGCGCGAAGCTCGGCAGTTGTTGCAGCAGCGTCACCCTTTGCAACTGCATCGCGGAACTTGCGAACTGCAGTCTTGATAGATGATGAGACAGACTTGTTGCGAAGGTAAGCCTTCTCGTTTGTCTTAATACGCTTGATCTGCGACTTGATATTTGCCACGTGTATTGCTCCGTTTATGTGTATTTAGCCAAACCTTGTGATTTGAGCAGGCGCTTAGGTTATCAGCGCAGGGGTATCAGCCCAAAATCGAGATTGGGCGGCCTCTACCGCTGGGCGCGAGCGGTGGCGATGGTCTGTAGCGCCTTTTCGAGGGCGAAGATGGGGTCAGATGAGGCCCCCTTCACATCTGCATCGGCCTTTGCGATCGCCTCGACAGCTGTGGCAATTCCACGTGGAGTCCAGCTCTGTAATTGGCGACGAGCTTTATCAATCTGCCAAGGCGCCATTCCAAGTTGTCCTGCAAGTTCAAAAGACTTTGTACCTTTATTTGTTCCGGAAACTTTCGCAAGTGAACGCAGTGATGATGCGATTGCAGAGGTAACCATGACTGGATCGGTGCCAGTTTCTAGCGCGCTGCGCAGAGTAATGAGTGCAACAGGAAGATTGCCATCGATTGTTGCATCTGCAACATCGAAACCAGTCGTTTCAATTCGACCTTGGTGGAACTTATCGACGATTGCTTCATCGATTGCACCAGCTGGTGCATCAAGTGAGATTTGTGAAACCGCTGATTGCAGCTCGCGGAGTTCATTACCGAGCGCGCCAACAAGTGCCTTGATTGCACCTGGCGTTGCCTTGCGGCCTGCATCGAGAAATAGATCGCGAACAAATGATTCTTTATCTGCTTCCTTCTTGATTGCATCGCAAGAGACAATCTCGGGCCTTGCCTTCTTGATTGCATCGAGCAGCGCTTTACCTTTGACGCCACCTTTGTGAATAAAGACCACTGTCATCGTTGGGTCAGGTTGATCTAAGTAACGAGTGATTTCATCTTTGGAGTCTTCTGACAAGTCCTGCAAATCTTTAATAACTAGAGCGCGTCGTTCAGAAAATAATGAGGGGGCAAGGCCATCGGCGATATCGCCAATCAAGACATCTGCAGCCGAGAGAGATGTGATCTCGGCTTTCTCTTCCTTTAATTCCGCAAGGAGTTTATTCAGTGCGCGGTCTGCAAGTGCGCCTTCAGAGCCCAGGAGGAGATAAAAGGCGTTCATATGCTCCCCCAAACCAAATCAGACTAACTCCAATAAAAGAATCTAAACCACTTCTTACTTCGCTGAATTGAGATTTGGTGGTTGCGTGCCGATATTGCAACGGCGCCATCTCTATCAGTACGCAATACCTTAGCGCCTAAATCTGTCAGGGCCGAGATTGTGCTCGGCGCTGGATGGCCATATGTGTTCTTCGCGCCCACGCTGATGATGGCAAGTGCGGGAGATAGCTCTTGCATAAGTTCTGGGTCTTGGAACTTTGAGCCGTGGTGAGAGACCTTGTAGATATCGACTGTACCTATTTGTTGGCGCAGCTGAACCTGTGCAAGTGGCTCGAGATCACCTGCCGCAAAAAGTCTGTAATCAGGTGAAGTAAATGTGGCAGAGATACTCGAATTATTGGGCGTGTTCTCACTTCCCTGTATTGGCCACTTCACATCGATATCGATATCGCCAACACGTGCACGAGTTCCTGCAAATACATTTCCAAACCAAATCTGACCAATCTTTCTACTCTTCTTTACACCAGCTAGGCCACCGATGTGATCTGCATGTCCATGGGTTAGAACAATTAAGGGAATCTCTTTGATGCCTAACTGGCGCAGACATCTATCAATCAATTGAGGTTCAGGACCAACATCAATCACAATAGCTCTATCGTTCTTTAGATTCAGAACCATCGCATCGCCTTGTCCGATATCGCAGTTAGCAATCTGCCAATCCCCCGCCGGAAAACGTTGCGCCCACGAGAAAGCAATGACAATTACAACAAGTGGAATGAGCGCTTTTACCCTGCCGATGTAGATAACCAAAGCCAGTAACAACGCTGCGATAAATCCGTAGAGCCCAGTCTTTAAGGTGAAGACCGGAAAGCTAGAACTCCACTGCGCAATCCATGTAATCCACTGCGCAAGTGGCTTCACCATCCAAATAAGAATCTGCGCAATCGGCGCTGATATCGGTGAAATCAAGGCAGCGACAAAGCCCACAATTGTTATCGGTGCAACAACAGGAGCTGCAAGAATATTTGCGATGATGCTCATGGGGCTGATGTATCCAGAGAGTGCAACGATGACTGGTGAACAGAGCGCCATCGCAGCAATAGGTGGTGCCAGAATTTTTGGGCGAATCTTTGGCGCTATAAGTAGTAAGCCAGCAGTTGCCAGAACCGAGAGCGCAAAACCTGGATCACGCGCCTGAAATGGATCTGCAATCACCACTGCAGCGATTGCAAAACCAAGCGCAGGTAGCGGATCTCTTCCCTGTCTGCTGCCATAAGCAAAGAGAAGAACTGCAGCCATAGCTGCTGCTCGCAGAACAGATGGCGAAGGACGTACCAGTGCAATAAATGAAGCCAGTGCGATGGCCGTTGCAATAAGGCGGTAGTTAACTTTCCGAAAGATAAATTGCATTCCCCATAAGACAAATGCAGAGACAATTGCGAAGTTTGCACCACTTACAGCAACTAAATGGGTAAGCCCAGAACGCCTCATCTCATTTTTGAAATCAACGCTCTGCTTCGAGGTATCTCCAATAACCATGCCAGGAATCAGCGCACCTGCATCTCCTGTGCCCGTTGCATCGCGCAACCCAAGGCGAATCTTCGCAAGGCATTTCGCCCATCGCGACGGCTGAGTAATTACTTCTACATCGCTACCAACGATGACAAGTGCTGCTACTCGCCCCTCTTTACTCTTAAGAACTTTGCCCGCAACTCGTATCTTCTGCCCGGGCAGTAACCCCTTAACTCTCTTCGTCGATGCAATGACTCGAATTGGAATGCGAAGTGAGTAGCGGTTATCGAGAAGAGTTGCCTGTCCTAAGAATGAGTAACTTGTCGCCGCCATAAAGTCACCAAAGACTCGGGGCGCCATCTTTGCTGGATCAGTTGTTATCTGAAGTTCAATGGTTGTGCTCTGCCCGCGAAACTCTGCAATGGCGCTGGATTCAAGTGCCGCAACTCGTATCGACATGATTGTTGAGCCGACGAGAACTGCAATTACCAAGACAAGGAATTTCTGGCGCTTTCGCAAGATGAGCGATGCCAGAAATGCAACAAGGCAGATGCTCCATGTGCGAGACCAGCTCTGCACCAAAGCACCTACCCAGACCGCGCCCCCGAGTGCGAGGGCGCGGCTGTCGATTACACGCGCAGCTTCTCTTTGAACTTTGCGAATGTAATCTCACCTATCCCAGGTACCTTCTTTAGATCTTCAATAGCGGTAAATGCACCATTGGCTTTTCGGTAACTGACAATGCGAGAGGCAAGCACTGGCCCGATTCCATCGAGTAATTCAAACTCTTTCGCGTTCGCCCGGTTGATAGCAACGGGTCCAGATGCGCGAACTGGTGCACGCTTTGCTCGAGTTGAGCCACCACTAGAGTATGAAGAAGACGGAGAGTTTGGATAGACATAAATCTGTTCGCCATCATTTAACAATCGAGCTTGATTGATATCCGAAGTATCTGCACTAATTCGTAAGCCACCGGCCATCCGAATCGCATCAACAACACGTGAATTAGTGGGCAAGTTGTACACGCCTGGTTTCTTAACAGCCCCAGCAACATCGATTGTCAACGTTTGCGATATCGCTGGTGTCTCAAATGCAATTGGGGCTGCGATGACTTCCTGCGAGGAACCCCTTGTGACAAAGAGTGCAGAAATTGCAACGACAAGAATTGCAATGATTGCCAATCCTTTTTTCTGAATTGATGTGTAGTGGAGTTCGCCCCACCAAGAACTTACCTTCTCAAAGTATTGATTTTCCATCCGCGGATGATGGAGTAGGGACAGATGTGCGGAATGTAGAAAAGGCGCGGCTGGGGATTACAGAACGATGTTGACGAGCTTTGGAGCGCGAGCAATAACCTTCTTAGGCGTAGCGCCTGCAAGTTCTGCAACGATAGAAGGTAGAGCAAGCGCCGCAGCTTCAAAATCAGCATCAGAGATAGATGGTGAAACCTTCATGCGATCCTTAATCTTGCCGTTAATCTGAATAACCGCTTCGACTTCATCTGCAACGAGAAGAGCAGGATCCACAACTGGCCATCCGGCAGTTGCAATTGCAGGCTTATGGCCAAGGCGCTCCCACATTTCTTCTGCTGTAAATGGAGCCACGAGTGACAACATAATTGCTATCGCCTCAGTTGCTTCACGCACTGCAGGATCTGCAGCACCACAACCAGAATCAATCGCCTTACGCGTTGCATTAACAAGTTCCATCACGCGAGCGATTGCCACGTTAAATCTAAATGACTCAACAGCAAAAGAGGCATCGTGCAGAGCTTTATGTGTTGCCTTGCGAAGATCAAGATCACCCTTTGTGAAATCAACACCAGGTGCGCTTGTGACATCTCCCGATAGGCGCCAAGCGCGGCTTAAGAATTTAACAGAGCCTGATGGCGATACATCGGCCCAATCGACATCATCTTCTGGCGGACCAGAGAAAACCATCGATAGACGAATCGCATCGACGCCATGGTTTTCAAGTTCATCAGAGAGGCGCACAAGGTTTCCACGAGACTTTGACATCGCAGAGCCATCCATAACAACCATTCCCTGGTTGAGCAGACGTGTAAATGGCTCAGTAAATGAGAGCATCTTCATGTCATACAAAACCTTGGTGAAGAAGCGTGAATAGAGAAGGTGCAAAATTGCGTGAGTTACGCCGCCTACATATTGATCTACTGGCAACCATGTATCGATTTCTGCCCGATTAAATGGCTCGGTTGCATTTGTCGATGATGGGTAACGCAGGTAATACCAAGAAGAATCTACGAAGGTATCCATGGTGTCGGTATCGCGCATTGCAGCGCCGCCGCACTTAGGGCACTTTGTATTTACCCACTCAGTTGCTGCAGCAAGTGGAGATTGTCCCTTTGGCTTGAGGTCCAGACCCTTTGCATCAGGAAGTAACAATGGAAGTTCTGAATCTGGGACGGCGACTTCGCCACACTTTTCGCAGTGCACGATAGGAATCGGTGTGCCCCAGTAACGTTGGCGAGATACAAGCCAATCGCGCAGACGGTAATTACGTGAGCTCCTACCTAACTTATCTGCCTCAAGTTGCTTTGTAATTGCAGCGATAGCTTCAACCTTGTTCAGACCATTGAGCGAACCAGAGTTAATTAACTTTCCATCACCTGTGGTGGCAACTCCTGTTGCGTTTGGATCTTCTTCGCCTGTTTCAACAACAACCTGAACTGGAAGTCCCATCGCCTTTGCGAAATCTAAGTCGCGCTGATCATGTGCCGGAACAGCCATAATTGCGCCAGTTCCGTAATCAGCTAAAACATAATCTGATGCCCAGATTGGAAGCTTGGCGCCATTAACTGGATTGATTGCAAAGCGCTTAAGGTCAACACCTGATTTTGGACGGTCTGTAGCCAAGCGATCTATATCTGATGCAGCTTTAATCTTCTCAAGGTATGCCTTGAACTCACCTTCAACTGCAGATCCTGTTGCTAGTTCTGCAGCCAGCGCTGAATCTGCTGCAACAACCATAAATGTTGCACCATACAAAGTATCTGGACGCGTTGTGTAAATTGTTACAGGCTCTGTGCGGCCTTCAATATTAAATTGAACATCGGCGCCTTGTGAGCGACCAATCCAGTTGCGCTGCATCATCAAGACTTTATCTGGCCACTTGCCCTCAAGCTCTGACATGTCGTCGAGCAAGCGATCTGCATAATCAGTAATCTTGAAATACCACTGATTTAACTTCTTCTTTGTAACAGCTGAATCGCAACGTTCGCAGAGGCCTGCAACTACCTGCTCATTGGCAAGAACTGTCTGGCACCCTGGACACCAGTTAACCGCTGAATCTTTACGATATGCCAAGCCGCGTTCATGTAGCTTTGTAAATAGCCATTGGTTCCACTTGTAGTACTCGGGGTCGCATGTATTAAAGACGCGATCCCAGTCGAAGGAACATGCATAGCGGCGCATCGAAGCTTTCTGCGTTGCAATATTCTCGTAGGTCCAAATACGTGGATCTTCATTGCGCTTGATTGCAGCATTTTCCGCAGGAAGTCCAAATGCATCCCAACCAATTGGGTGCATGACGTTGAAACCTTTTTGAATCCAATAACGAGCGATGACATCGCCAAGTGCATACGCCTCTGCGTGACCCATATGTAGATCACCTGATGGATATGGAAACATATCGAGTACATACTTCTTTGGGCGCGCATCATCTGCTCGACCAGATTTAAATGGCTCGAGCTTGTCCCAAATCGGCAGCCACTTCTCTTGCACGTATGCAAAATCGTATGCCGCGTGTTCGCGTTCTGTACTCACGTGGAGATAAGGGGAATCGAACCCCTAACCTCTTCCATGCCATGGAAGCGCGCTACCAATTGCGCCATATCCCCGTCAATAATGTTGCTTGATGGTTCGCGTACTTTACCGCACAGAGTCAGGTACGACTCCGCCGGATTCCTCGCCAAATACAGGCTCTGGAATCGATCCCGCATTATGTTCAACTAATAACCAGCCCTTTGGCGACTCTTCGAGAATCGACCACTGCGCATTGGAAAGTCCACCAATACGAGACCAGAATGGAATTGGAAGATTTAAGAAAGTACCAATAATTGTTCGTGCTGTTCCACCATGGGTTGCAACAACAAGACGTTGATTATCTTTGCCTTCGAGTGCTTCCATGATTGCAGCAAAACCTCGAGCTCCAACTTCACTTCTGCGTTCGCCGATTCCACCAGCAGGGTTATCTCCACCCATCGACCATTCGCGTAAGTTATCGAGATCTACCTTGCGAATTTCATCACCCGTAAGACCTTCCCAATTTCCGCAATTTGTCTCGCGCAATCGCGCATCTGTTGAAACATCTAAACCAGTGAGCTTAACGAGTTCATGCGCAGTGTTCTGTGCGCGACCTAAATCACTTGCAATCATCAGAGTTGGCTTCATAGCAGCCAAGATTGGTGCTGCATGTGATGCCTGGAACTTACCAACTTCGTTGAGTGGGATATCTGTGTGTCCCTGAAACTTGTTCGCGACATTCCAATCAGTCTGACCATGGCGCCAGAGAATTACTTGATTACCCACGAGCTGCCTCTTCTTTAACGATTTCGAGTTCAATCTTCGGGCAGTCATTCCACAAGCGATCAAGCATGTAGTAACGACGAAGTTCCGTTGATTGAATATGTACAACTAAATCCGAGTAATCGAGAAGAATCCATTCATCGGTACCTTCACGGCGAAGTGGCTTATCCCCCGCAAGGCGGAGTTTCTCTTCTACCTCGTCGGCAATCGAACCGATCATCTTTGTATTCGTCGCAGTAACAATAAGGAAGACCTCACTGAGAACGCTCTGGTCAGATAGATCGAGAGCGACAAGCTCGCTACCGAATTTATCGGCAGCTGCACGAGCAGCAATTTGGGTGCGTTCAACGCAGGCTTTACTTGCTGGCATAGAGGTTCTGCTCCTTTATATATGCAGCAACTGCTGCCGGTATGAGATCTGATTTCTTGGCGCGGATATCTGTCGCCGATACTGCAATTGTATCTAATTGAACGTTGTGGCTTCCTGGGAAATCTGGGCGATCAATCACAAGAAATTCCACCATCTGCTTTAGTTCATCTGCGCGATGCCACTGATCAATCTTCTCGTAGGCATCAGTACCGAGAATCAGCACAATTGTTGCACCTTCATAACTTTGTGCGATTGCTTCAACGGTATCGATTGCATAACTTGGACCTTGGCGTAGGACCTCAATGGGATTTACTTCAACGTGTGATGCAATCTCTGGGGCAAGTGCGCTGACTGCTAATTGGCACATTGTGCGTCGCTGCGCTCCAGTTGCAACAGGTGCGTTCTCGCGTAAACGAGGTTCTCCTGCAGGTACAACAAGTAAGCGATCTACAATTTTCTGAGAAATTACCTCTTCGATAACGCGGATATGGCCGTTATGAATGGGATCAAATGTGCCGCCGTAAAGCCCAACTTTCAAGGCGATTACTTATCTAGGCGGAGAGTGATGTACAGAAGAAAAGAGAAGATTGCAAAGGCAATGACTCCGAAGACATAAGGAGGAAGTGGAAGTTCGCGAACTGCCTCAGATGCAAGATTAATCATGAGGCAAAGATTACTACTTACCTGCAAGAAGTTCTAAAAAGCGCGCCTCATCGATAATTGTGACGCCTAACTCTTGAGCTTTAGCCATCTTGGAACCTGGGTCTGAGCCCACCAGTACATAATCAGTTTTCTTTGAGACAGAAGATGATGCCTTTCCACCATGTGCGCTGATTGTCTCTGCAATCGAATCACGCGTAAATCCTTCAAGGCCGCCGGTTACTACGAAGGTAAGACCTGCAAGAGTTTGTGGAAGATCTGCCGCCTTCTGATTAACCATACTTACGCCAGCTTTGCTCCACTCATTGATAATTCTTTGATGCCAATCAACCTCAAACCATTCGACAACTGATTGTGCGATGACATCACCAAGACCATCAATCTCTGACAAAGTTTCAACAGATGCCTCTGATATTGCATCCATGCTGCCCAAATTAGTTGCAAGTGCTTGCGCCGCTGTTGGTCCAACATGGCGAATCGAGAGCGCAACAATTGTTCGCCACAGTGGACGGCTCTTGGCAGTCTCGAGAGCTTCAAGTAACTTCTCTAGATTCTTACCCTTCTCACCATCTTTCTTGGTAAAAAATTGCGACTTCATCAGCTTCGATTCGGTGAGAGAGAAAATATCTGCCTCATCGATAATGATCTTGTCGGCAAGTAAAGCAACGGCTGCTTCATAGCCCAAGACATCGATATCCAGCGCTGCTCGAGAGCCGATGTAGTAAATACGTTCGCGAAGCTGTGCGGGGCAACTGCGTGTATTAGGGCAACGAATATCAACATCGCCCTCAGTGATCGCACGTAACTCTGTCGCACATTCTGGGCAATGCGTTGGCATTACAAATGCCTTCTCTTTACCGGTGCGCTTATCGAGAACTGGTCCTAGAACTTCAGGGATGACATCGCCTGCCTTACGGATAATGACAGTGTCTCCGATTAAGACGCCCTTGCGTTCGATCTCTTCTTGGTTGTGGAGCGTTGCATTGGTAACTGTTGAACCTGCAACTTTGACTGGCTCCATGAATGCAAAAGGAGTAACGCGACCTGTGCGCCCAACGCTGACCTTAATGTCGAGAAGTTTTGTCGTGACCTCTTCAGGTGGGTATTTATAAGCAATCGCCCACTTTGGTGCGCGAGATGTGAAACCTAACTTCTTCTGCTCGGAAATATCATCAACCTTGATAACTACGCCATCAATCTCGTGCTCTACATCGTGGCGATGGATATTGTAATTTTCAATGAAAGCTAGAACTTCCTTACGGCTCTTACAGACTTTAAAGCGGCTCGATGTTGGCAATCCCAAAGCTTTAAGCTGCTTATAGGCATCTGATTGCGATTCAAAAGATGCACCATCAACTGCTCCAACACCATGCACAACAACATCCAGTGCACGTGAAGCCGTAACTCGCGGATCTTTCTGACGCAAGGAACCTGCTGCGCAGTTACGAGGATTGGCAAAGAGCGGCTTGCCGGCTTCCTCTAGCTCTTCATTGAGTTGATTAAATGCATCGACAGGTAAGAAAACTTCTCCGCGGACTTCAATCAGTGAAGGAATTTTCGCGCCCTTCAAGGTATGAGTTAACCCTTTAATGGTCTTTACGTTGAGAGTGACATCTTCTCCGGTTGTGCCATTGCCACGCGTCAGAGCACGAACCAATTGACCCTTCTCGTATAAGAGATTGATCGCAAGGCCATCGACTTTAAGCTCGCATAAATATTCAGGTGACGGTGAATCCTTTTCGATACGATCAAACCATGTATTGAGCTCTGCTTCATCGAAGACGTTATCCAGGCTCATCATCTTCTCGATGTGATCATGTTGATCAAATGTTGTTGCAAATCCCCCACCGACACCAAGTGAAGGTGAATCGGGTTCAAGAAGTTCTGGGTGCTTTGCCTCTAGCGCCTGTAACTCTTTTAAGAGCGTATCGAATTGCGTATCTGTAATGGTTGGCGCATCTAAAACATAATATTTAAATTGATGATCACGAATCTCATTGGTGAGTTCGGTAATTCTGTGGCGCGCTGCGTTAGTCATGCTGTCTCGCAGATAGTCGCCGAACCAACAACGCGATCGCCGTCATAGATGACCATCGCTTGGCCGGTTGCAAGTCCCAGCAGTGGCGAATCAAGCTCTGCAACGAGCTGTCCGTTATCAAGATAGTACGTGCAATCCAGTGCTGCGCCATGTGCACGCACCTGAACGAAACCACGAAGAGGAGCAGCACCAATTTCAGGGCCGCAGAAGATTGGCTTCTCACCGCGCATTGAAGTCACAGCCAAATCTTCTCGCGCACCTACGACAACGGTATTTGTCACAGGTTCAATCTTTAGAACAAAGCGAGGAGAACCATCTGCCGTTGGAACTGTAAGACCTAACCCTTTGCGCTGCCCGATTGTGTAGGTATATGCGCCCTTATGCTCGCCGATCTTGGTGCCATCTTGATCAACAATCGGTCCAACTTCGCTTCCCAAACGATCGCGTAGCCAACCTGCATTGTCACCTGATGGAACAAAACAAATATCGTGGCTATCTGGCTTCTGCGCAACAGCTAATCCGCGAGCCTCTGCCTCGATTCGAATATCAACTTTTTCGGTATCGCCTAAAGGAAATATCGCGCCATTTATTTGTTCGCGGTTAAGAACTGCAAGAACATAGGACTGATCCTTAAGCGGATCAACTGCGCGGTGCAGAGTGCGACCATCTAGAGTTTCTTGAGTACGTGCATAGTGACCGGTGACTACGCCATCGAATCCCATCGCCTTTGCGCGATCAAGGACTGCTGCAAATTTAATCTTCTCGTTGCAACGAAGGCATGGATTAGGAGTACGCCCTGCTGCATATTCGCTCATAAAGTTTTCAACAACGCCCTCATGGAACTCATCTGCCATATCCCAGATATAGAAAGGAATACCGATGACATCGGCTGCGCGTCGAGCATCGTGTGAATCTTCAATAGTGCAGCATCCACGTGCACCGCTGCGGTACTTCTGCGGGTTAGATGAGAGCGCAAGGTGTACGCCAATGACTTCGTGGCCTGCCTCAACTGCGCGAGCTGCTGCAACTGCAGAATCAACTCCACCGCTCATGGCGGCGATGATCTTCATTTTCTACCTACAGCGTTGGCAGCAAGTCCGCGTTCAATAACAGTTGGCAATACCGATAGCGCATAGGCAACATCTTCTGCTGTATTTGTTGAACCAAATGAGAAGCGCAGAGATGATTGAGATACAACATCGGTAAGGCCCATTGCCATTAATACATGGCTTGGTCGATGAACACCCGCTGTGCATGCCGCACCTGTGGAACAAGAAACTTTCTCTGAATCCATCAGTAAGAGAAGTGAATCACTCTGCGTACCCGGGAAAGTAATATTTGAAATTCCAGGAAGACGTGGTGCACCTTTGCCATTAATTACTGCATCGGGGCGAAGTGCGGTAACACCTGATTCGAATGAATCGCGCAGAGCTTCCACCTTCTTCGCATCATAAAGATTGGCCTGCACAGCTGCGGCAAGTGCCACGATCGATGGAGCATTTAAAGTTCCGCTTCGAATATCGCGCTCTTGTCCCCCACCGTGAAGAAGTGGTGGAATCTCAACTGCGCGACGCAAGATCAGCGCACCAATTCCTAGCGGTCCCCCAACTTTATGGCCGCTAATTGTCATGGCAAAGAGACCGAGTTCCGAGAAAGATAGTGGCACCTTAGTAAAACTCTGCACTGCATCGCAGTGCACTGGAATATCGCCAGCAATCTTTACAACATCTGCAATCGGCTGAATAACACCAGTTTCGTTATTGCTATGCATTACCGAGATCAGTGCAATCTCTGCCCCACGCTCTTGCACAACTTTCTTCATAAAATCTAAATCGATGACACCTAATGCAGTAACAGGAATTTCAATAATCTCTGCGCCTTCATGCTCTGCCAGCCAATGGGCAGGATCTAAGACAGCGTGATGTTCGATACTGGAGATCAGAATGACTTTCTTATCTGTGTGCCAGAAGAGTCCTTTAATTGCTGCGTTATTGGCCTCAGTTCCAGAGCCGGTAAAGATAACCTCACTCGCCTGGCAACCAATCGCCTTAGCAATACTTTCGCGAGCATCTTCAACATCTTTGCGAGTCGAGCGACCTTCTGTGTGCAGAGAAGATGGATTTCCTAATTTACGTAGAGATGAATTCATCGCCTCGATTGCAGCATCGAACATCGGCGTAGTGGCCGCATGGTCGAGATAGACGCTCATGGAAGCAGTCTAGTTCGTGAAGGCGAATTAGCCTTTCTTAGCGAGAACGCCCTCGGTCGCCTTAGGCAATACGTTGAAGAGGTCGCCTACGACGCCGAAATCTGCGATATCAAAGATAGGTGCTTCAGGATCTTTATTAACGACAACGATTGTCTTTGAAGTCTGCATTCCTGCGCGATGTTGGATTGCTCCAGAGATTCCACATGCAACATAGAGAGCTGGACTTACAGTCTTTCCGGTCTGTCCCACTTGATGTGAATGTGGATACCAACCAGCATCCGTTGCAGCTCGTGATGCACCAACTGCTGCGCCCAATGAATCAGCAAAAGTTTCAACTGGTGCGAAGTTGCCATCTGTTCCGCGTCCGCCTGAGACAACGATATTTGCCTCTGTTAATTCTGGACGTCCACCCTTCACTGGTGGCTGTGAAGATGAAACCTTTGCCTTCTTTGCATCCGAACCGACTACTGCAGTGCCGCTTTCGATTGCAGGGCTAGATGCAGAGAAATCTGCCTCAACGCTATTAGGGCGCACTGTAATTACTGCAGTGCCATGTGAAACTTTTGATTTAACAGTTGTTGATCCACCGAAGACAGATTGTGTCGCGGTTAGATCTGCAGCAACATCGATTGCATCTGTGATGATTCCAGAATCTGTCAGTACTGAGACGCGAGCTGCAACTTCCTTACCGAAAGCATGTGATGCAATCAGAACGGCAGTTGGTGACTTCTCCTTTACAAGGTTGGCAAGTGCATCAGCCGAAGCTGCAACACCGTGAGCCACAAAGTCATCTGATTCAAGAACGATGACAGATTGAATTGGCCCTTGGTTAACAGTTGCAGCAAGTGCTGCGCCTTTACCTGCGGGCGCAAGTACGACCGCAGTTACTGCACCGATGCGAGCACCTGCAGTAGCAAGTTCTGCCGTTGTCTTAGTGGCCTTATCACTTGAAAAATCAGCGAGAATTAATACTGTGCTCATATCAACTTCTTCTCTGCTAGGAACGTCACGAGAGCGGTACCGCCATCACCTTCATCATTGACTTTTACACCCGCTGCACGCGCTGGTCGCGGTGTTGCCTCATTGACCTGTGACCATGCGCTCTGTGCTGCAACACCAACTGCAGCTAAATCTTTCTGTTCGATTGTCTTCTTCTTCGCAGCCATGATTCCTTTAAAGGATGGGTAGCGAGGTTCATTAATCTTTTCGACAACACTTAAAACCGCAGGGAAATCTGCAGAGATCTCATCAACACCGGCTTCTGTAACGCGAGTGATGGAAACCTTTCCTGCAGGATCGACAGTGACCTTGGAGGCAAATGTCAGCTGCGCCCACCCAAGGCGAGCGCTGATCATCGCCGGTACAACGCTCATACGTGCATCAGTTGATTCGGTTCCGCAGATAACGAGATCAAATCCACCATCTGCAATTACCTTTGCGAGAACAGCTGAAGTTGCAATCGCATCAGAGCCTGCAAGGGAAGCATCGCTGACCAAGATTGCATCGTTTGCGCCCATGGAGAGACCTTTACGTAAGGCCTCTGTTGCACGATCTGGCCCCATTGAAACAAGTGTGACTGTATGTGGGCCACCTTCTTCATTGCCGCCATGTGCTTCAACAATACGTAGCGCTTCTTCTACTGCGTATTCGTCGAGATCATTAAGAACAGCATCGACGTTCTCGCGATCGAGTGTTCCATTGACCATCTTCTTCTCAGCCCATGAATCTGGAACTTGCTTTACACATACGGCAATCTTCATGGTGGAGATGTTACTGACCAGTAACCTCAATTTCAATCTCAAATGAGGTCCGATATCACGCACGGGCAGGGCAAGATAGCGCCGTGCTTCCCGCAGACCCCCGAACCTTAGGCGCCACTCTTACCGATGGTGGTTGCAACTTTGCGCTCTGGTCCAATGCGGCAACCGCTGTCGAGCTCTGCCTCTTCAATGAGGTCAATGGCAAGTTAGTTGAAACTCGCTTTGCCTTATCGCATCGCAATGGACCAATCTGGCATGGCTACCTCGCAGGTGTGCGAGCCGGTCAGCGCTATGGCTACCGCGTCTACGGAACATGGGCACCTGAATACGGTTCACGCTTTAACGCAGCGAAATTACTTATCGATCCTTACGCCCACAAATTAGATGGCGAGCTGCAATACAGCGCAGAAATTTATGGCCACGTTGCAACCGATGGAACTGGCGCCGGAGATACAACGGTGCGCGATGATCGAGATAGCGCAGGATTTGTTCCTTACTCTGTTGTGACCGACTATCGCGCTCGCGAAGTGAACCGTCCTATTTACTCTTGGACTCAAGAGGTTATTTATGAAGCACATGTGCAGGGACTTACTGCAAAAAATCATGAAATTCCTGAATCAGAGCGCGGAACATATAAAGCGCTCGGCCACCCCAGCACGATTGCACATCTGAAAGAAATTGGCGTGACGGCGCTAGAACTTCTGCCGATTCATTCGTATGTCACTGAACCAGGTATTTGGGCTCGTGGCCGAAAGAATCATTGGGGCTATAACGCAATTGCATTTTCTGCACCTCACGCACAATATGCCGCAACCGATGATCCCACCACAGAGTTGCAAGAAGCCGTGGATCAATTACATAGCGCAGGCATCGAAGTATTTCTCGATGTTGTCTACAACCACACTGGCGAAGGTGGCGTTGGTGGACCAACTCTCTCCTTTAAAGGAATTGATAACAGTGCCTGGTATCGCCATGACCACAATGGAAATTATGTAGATGTCACAGGTTGCGGCAATACCGTTGCTGCCTCTAAACCACACGGAGTTCGCCACATTATTGACTCACTTCGCTGGTGGGTAGAAGTTGTTGGTGTTGATGGATTCCGCTTCGATTTAGCAACTGCTCTTTATGAAACTAACTCTGCATCAGATTCCGCTCTGATGTCAGCTATCGAATCAGATGCAGTCCTACGTAACTTTAAGATGATTGCAGAACCGTGGGATATCTCGAGATATTCACTTGGAGATTTTCCGCATCCATGGCGCGAATGGAACGATCGATATCGCGACTCTGTCCGTCAATTCTGGCTCGATGATCTAGCGCGTGGTTATGGCGAAGGCGTTGCAGATATCGCTGCTGGTATCAGTGGTTCATCAGATATTTTCTACTACCGCGGACCAACATCATCAATTAACTTTGTGACAGCCCACGATGGTTTTACCTTGAGCGATTTAACGATGTATTCCCAGAAGCAAAATGAGGCAAACCAAGAAGAGAACCGTGATGGTTCCAATGAGAACCGATCATGGAATATGGGTGTTGAAGGCCCTACAGATAATCCTGCAATTAAGGCTCTGCGACTTTCGCTGAAGAAATCGATGATGGCAACTCTGATGCTTTCAGCAGGTGTTCCGATGATCACGATGGGCGATGAAATCTGCCGCACACAGCACGGTTCAAATAATGGATATTCGATGCCGCAGAAAATGTGGCCAGGTATTCCTGATTCTTCAGAAACTTTTGGTGGTGGTTGGGCGAACTCTTGGCAGCTTTCGCCAGAAGAACAAGATATGAAAGATGCCGTTGGTGAATTAGCGCGCATCAGAAAAACATACTTGGCCGATGTTGCAGCAGAATTTTTTACCGGTCGCATCGATCTTGGAACGCAGAGAAAAGATATAGCCTGGTTTAGTTTGGGCGGCCATGAGATGACAGAAGATCATTGGGCAGATGGCGAAAAGCGCAGCTTAAGCGTTCTCATTGAAGCGGGACCGCATCGCGGCCTACTACTTCTACTTAACTCATCACGAGAAGAAACTTTATTTACTCTGCCTGATGAGAAATGGGGAACAAGTTTCCGCAGAATTTTTGATGCTGCATCACCTGTATTGACGCATGAACCTGTGATTAGCCTTCCAACACAGAAAGTTAGCGTTGCGCCACATTGTGCGCAGGTTTGGCTTGTTACTCGTTCGTAACCCAATATATTAGCCACGTGCTCGCAATCATCGCTCCGGGTCAAGGATCGCAAACTCCTGGAATGCTCGCCTCTTGGCTAGAAGACTCTGCGCAAGCCGAACTCTTATCTTCATGGTCTCAAGAAATTGACCTTGATTTATTTCACCTTGGAACAACTGCAGATGCGGAAGAAATTAAAGACACTGCAAATGCGCAGCCTCTCATCGTCGCAGCAGGTTTGCTCAGCGCTAACGCTCTCAACCTTTCTGGAAAATTCTCTTACGTAGCAGGCCACTCTGTTGGCGAAATAACTGCAGCATCGATTGCTGGTTCACTCTCAGCCCTAGATGCGATGAAGTTAGTTCGCGCTCGAGGAATTGAGATGGCAAAAGCTGCGGCAACAACGCCTGCAGGAATGTCTGCAGTTCTTGGCGGAGACCGCGATGTAGTTTTGAAGGCAATCGCAGATTTAGGACTCGTTGCAGCTAATGACAATGGTGGTGGACAAATCGTTGCAGCTGGAAGCCTCGATGCACTTGCACGGTTAGCACCCGATGGTGCTCGTGTTCGCGCCTTGGCTGTCGCTGGGGCTTTTCATACTTCTTATATGCAAGCAGCAGTTGATCCCCTTCGTACTCTTGCCCAATCACTTGCAACAACTGAACCTGCTGTTCCAGTGATCTCTAATCGCGATGGTGAAGAGGTCAGCGATGGTCGCGATATTCTCAATCGCATCGTCAGTCAGATCGCAAACCCAGTTCGCTGGGATCTTTGTATGCAACGTCTAGCAACTCTCGGCGTTACTGGCGTCATCGAAGTTGCTCCTGCCGGAACTCTTGTCGGATTAATTAAGCGCGCTGTGCCTACAATTGAGCAATTCGCTCTCAAGTCACCTGCAGATATAGATGCTGCTCGTGAATTCGCTGCAGCTCACGGAGGCATCTAATGTCATCTTCAATTCAGAAAGTAATTGGCACCAAGTCAGGTAGCGAGAGTCAGATTCTTGCTGTGGGTTCATATCGCCCTAAGCGTTTAGTTCCTAACTCTGAGATTGTCGATCGCATCGAATCAAGTGATGAATGGATTCAACAACGCACTGGCATTGAATCTCGCCGCTTTGCAGATGAATCCGAATCACTACTGGAAATGGCTACATGGGCAGTTGAAGATGCACTCAAGAATGCAAAGCTTTCAATTACCGATATCGATACCTTGATTGTTGCAACCATTACCTTCCCATTTCAGGCACCATCGGCTGCAACTGCAATCTTGCAGAAGTTAGGTCACCCAAAAGCTGCGGCCTTTGATATCAATGCAGCCTGTGCAGGGTTTTCTTATGGCGTCTCGATGGCACATGACTTTATTAAGGCCGGAACTTCAAAGACCGTCCTCGTAGTCGGCGCCGAGAAGATTTCAGATTTCACAGACCCTAATGATCGCGCAACAGCATTTATCTTCGCAGATGGCGCAGGCGCGGTTGTTATTGGAGCAAGTAAAGATGCTGGCATTGGCCCCGTTGAATGGGGGTCGGATGCCGATAGTCGCGATGCAATCCAGATGAACCCATCGTGGATTGAAGTACGTGATGTTGAAACACAGTTAACAAAGGCTGGAAGTAAGTGGCCGAATATCTCTCAAGAAGGCCAGAAAGTATTTCGCTGGGCGGTATTTTCTATGAGTAAGGCTGCACTCAAGGCACTTGAATCTGCTGGACTTACCGTTAACGATATTGATGTATTCATTCCTCATCAGGCAAATATTCGAATTATTGAAACGATGGCAAAAGAGATGAATATGCCAGAGTCTGTTGTGATTGCAGATGATATTCGCACCAATGGAAATACATCTGCTGCATCGATTCCGCTTGCGATGGATGCACTTCTCAAGAAACATCCAGAATTGCATGGAAAGCTTGCGCTCCTGATCGGGTATGGCGCAGGTCTCGTTTATGCGGGGCAAGTTGTTAAATTGCCCCCTAAACCATAATTTTTTCCGTAATAACCGCCCGATTACTGGGAAGTAAGCCTACTTTTCATACACAATTACACACCTGTCCCCAATACGATGGTAAAAATGAGCATCCAAATAAGTAAAGGAATAACAATGGCGCTTTCACAAGCAGATGTACTTGCAGGAATCAAAGAGATCGTTGAAGAAGTAGCGGGTATCCCAGCTGCATCAATCGAGCTCGATAAGAACTTCACTGACGATCTAGAAGTTGACTCACTTAGCATGGTTGAAGTTGTTGTCGCATGCGAAGAGCGCTTTGGCGTGAAGATTCCTGACGAGAAAGTAACTGAGCTTGCAACAGTAGGCGATGCAGTTAACTTCATCGTTAACGCAGCAGCGTAAGTAGATCTTTCAAGAGTAATTAGCGGTATGTCACAACGTCGCGTAGTAGTCACAGGCCTTGGAGCTACAACTCCACTGGGTTCTGATGTCGCCACAACCTGGAAGGCGCTTCTCGCCGGCCAGAGTGGTGTCCGTCTTCTGACTGAAGATTGGCGTGAACTACTTCCTGTGCACTTCGCTGCGCGCGTTGCGACAGAACCCGCAGATCAGATGGAGCGCGTTGAAATGCGCCGCCTTGATCGCTCAGAGCAGTTTGCACTCATTGCATCTCGTGAGGCTTGGAAAGATGCAGGATCTCCCGACGATATTGATAAAGAACGACTGGGTGTCGTTATCGCATCAGGTATCGGTGGAGTCATCACATTGCTCGATCAATTTGTTAATCTCAATGAGAAAGGCGCTCGTGGCGTAAGTCCACATACAGTGCCGATGCTGATGCCTAATGGGCCGGCTGCAAATGTTGGACTTGAACTTCAGGCAAAAGCTGGCGTACATACACCCGTTAGCGCATGTGCATCAGGCGCTGAAGCAATCGGTTACGCCTTTGAAATGATAAAGAACAATCGCGCCGACATCATCGTGACCGGTGGCGTTGAAGCTGCGATTCACCAATTACCGATGGCTGGCTTTGCCGCTATGAAAGCTCTATCAACTCGTAACGATAATCCTGCCGCTGCATCTCGTCCTTACGACGTTGATCGCGATGGATTTGTACTTGGAGAAGGTGGCGGAATCCTTATTCTTGAAGAGTACGAATCAGCAAAGGCGCGAGGCGCAAAGATTTACTGCGAAATTGGCGGACAAGGCCTTACCTCTGATGGTTATCACATTGCAGCTCCCGATCCTGAAGGCTCCGGTGTTCAGCGTGCAATTAAATTTGCACTCGCAAATTCCGGTCTATCGACAAAAGATATTGTTCACTTAAATGCACACGCAACTTCAACACCTGCAGGCGATGTTGCAGAAGCGAATGCACTGCGCAAGGCACTTGGTGCAGATGCAGATCACGTTGCAGTCTCTGCAACGAAATCAATGACAGGCCACTTACTTGGTGGCGCTGGCGCAATCGAATCTGTCTTCATTGTTAAAGCACTTGAAGAGCGCCTTGCTCCCCCAACAATTAACATTGAGAACCTCGACCCAGCGGTTACAGTTGATGTTGTTCGCGACACACCACGCCAACTTCCTGCGGGAGATATTGCCGCGCTCAACGATTCATTTGGTTTTGGTGGCCATAACGTGGTGCTTGCATTTAAATCGCTCTAATCTAGAGCCATGACACCGCCGGTCAATCTCCGAGATCCTCTCGACCCGGAATCTCGCATCGCTCGCTTAGCTGATAACGGCGCATATGAATTACTCATCCCCCGCACTGATTGCGGAATGGTTGCAGCCACCGCATTAGTTAAGGGAAATAAAGTTGTTCTCTTCGCATCTGATCCCACCATTAAAGGTGGCGCACTTGGTATCGAAGGTTCGCAAGTAATTGTTCAGGCATATCGCGCCGCAATGGGAGCACAATCTCCGATCATCGGAATCTGGCACTCAGGTGGTGCGCGATTAAGTGATGGCGTTGCATCCCTGAATGCATTCGGTGAAGTCTTCCAAGCGATGGTCACTGCAAGTGGACGCATTCCGCAGTTATCACTTGTCTTAGGACCAACTGCAGGTGGTGGCGCATATGGACCTGCACTCACAGATGTTGTTGTACTTGCACCCGATGGCCGCATCTTTGTAACCGGCCCCGACGTTGTTAAATCGGTAACTGGAGATATCGTTGATATGGCTCTGCTCGGTGGACCGGAGGCGCACAGCAAGAACTCTGGAGTCGCGCACGTTATTGCACCCAGTGAAGAAGTTGCTTTCCGCGAGATTCAAGATCTCGTCTCTCTCTTTGCCAATCAAGGTCTGATGTCTGCACACGTTGAAGATGTTCCACTGGCGCACTTGGTTCCGGAATCACAGAAGCGTATTTATGAAGTTCACCCTCTTGTCGATGCAATTCTCGATAAGGATGGTGAGAAGTTAGAGCTTCTTGATATGTGGGCGGAAAATATGACCACAGTTATCGGTCGGCTAGGTGGCCGTACCGTCGGAGTCATTGCAAATAATCCTCAAGTTATTGGTGGCGTACTCGACTCTGCTGCTGGCGAAAAAGCTGCACGCTTCGTACGCACATGCGATGCCTTCGGAATCCCACTTGTTGTGATTGCAGATGTCACTGGATTCTTACCCGGCATCGGTCAAGAGTGGGAAGGTGCTGTCAGGCGCGGAGCAAAATTGCTGCACGCCTTTGCTGAATCTGTCGTTCCTCGCGTCACTGTTATTACCCGAAAAGCTTACGGCGGCGCCTTTGTTGCGATGAATTCAAAGTCACTGGGAGCAACGCGAGTATTTGCTTGGCCGCAAGCTGAAGTCTCTGTCATGGGCGCAGTTGCTGCAGTGCGCGTTCTGCACCGCAGAATATTGGCAGATCTGCCTGCGGATCAGCGTGAAGGTATGGAACTTGAGCTCGCTGCAGAACATGAGCGAGTTTCTGGCGGCGTAGCACGCGCCATTGAAATCGGCGCTGTCGATGAGATGATCGAGCCAGATAAGACTCGAAGCGCTATTGCAAAGGTCTTAAGTGAGACTGAATATCGCCGTGGTTCACACGGCAATATTCCGCTCTAGTTAATTAACCCTTTTCTAATTTACCTTGAAGGTAACTGAAACTGTTGATGTAACAGTCTTTTCGATACTTGAAGTGTCATATGCACCGGTATCTGCAGTCATTGTTGAATCAGGGGTTGTTACCTGGAAGACACCTGATCGGACAGCTTGTACTGCGCCGACTTTTCCGCCCACTGCCTTTGTAATTGCAACGGCGCGAACCTTTGCATCTTTCATTGCTTTTTCAAGGAGCTGAGGCCGAAGCTTTGGAAGTGTTGAGAGATAGTACTGAGGTCCATAATTATTCACGCTAACGCCTGTTTGAAGGATTGATCCAATTCCTTGCGAAAGCTTTGAAACGAGTTGAACATCTTTCGAGCGGACCACAACATCACGAGATGCGCGGTAATTCAAAATTCTGCCTGTGTTATTTCCATTGGAATACTCTTCATTGGCATAGGTCGATACTGAGCCAAGAGTTAGCTCATCGGCAGGAATTCCTCCTGCGGTGAGGTACTTGGTAACAGCTGCAACATCGCTTCCAACTTTGGTCACTGCATCAGAGACAGTTTGACGAGTAAGTGAAACATTGAGAGTCCAGACAACGTTATCGGCAGTTGCAGAAGTCTTTGCAGAGCCAGTCACTGTAATTCCATTTGCACTGCGATCTGCAAACCCAGCGCCAACCTTTACAAGTCCCCCACCAAGTGCAATAGCTAAAATCAAAGCGATAGCGATGTAGAGAATTGATCTGCGACGCTCTTGGGATGTCATCGGTGCCTGTGTCGTTGGTGTCTGGGTTGTCATGTTCTTATCCTATATCGCTCGTAACCGTGCGACTTCCTGTAAATCAACTCCGCGCATCGGCTCGAGCGCTTCTTCCCATGCTTCACCGAGTGCTGCCACTAAATTCTCACGAACTTCTAAATCATCAAATGTTGAGAGAGCTTTGCGGATAACGTTTTCCGAAATCAGAATAGAACCGGTTGCATCAATAACAGCACGATGAATTCCTAACTCTGGTGTGAAGCGGAAATATTCGCCGCCGCTGTTGCCGAACTCTTGCACTTCAAATCGCAGGTAATGCCAATTCTTAAGTGCTGTTGCAATCTTGGAAGCCAAACCAACTTCGCCTCGATACTCGAGCGTCGTGCGAATAGTTCCGGCAGCAAGTGGTTGATCACGCCACGTGTAACTCTGTGGCTGTCCAAGAAGTGCGTTAAGGCCCCACTCGATATGTTGACGCAGGGCTGTTGGCGCAGAGTGGATTGTTACCAAACCTGCGATAGAGCTGTGGTGCATGAAGTACTCCTACTAAGGCTGCTTTGTGCGACCTTCCCCGATCCACAATTGCGACTCTTTAGTAGTTTTGAGTACCTTATTTATACAACTTTCCCCTGACTTTGTGAATCCCCCGCCTTTTTTGAGCGTGATTCCTGCACTCATCGTCGAATTCAGGAATAGGAATACCGTTGCGTAACGGGTACCCTTTTCCTTAGTCGGACGCTTTATCAGTACCCGTTGTTAGATTTACTTCTTTACTCGGTATGGCTGTAGCAAGACGAAGACTGGTGGTCGAGGAATTCTCGAACGCCTACACATATCGAAGGAATAGTAAAAAATATGGCAACAGGTACAGTTAAGTGGTTCAACTCTGAAAAGGGTTTCGGTTTCATTGCAGTTGATGGTGGCGGACAAGATGTATTCGTTCACTACTCAGCAATTCAGGGAAACGGTTACAAGAGCCTTGAAGAGGGTCAGGCAGTTTCATTTGAGGTCGTCCAGGGTCCAAAGGGTCCTCAGGCAGACGCAGTGAACGCTAACTAATTTCACTTACGAGTAAGGCCCGTCGAGAAATCGGCGGGCCTTATTTCATTTCTAAACTATTTCTTTGGAACGGGAGGAATCTCTCCCACTTTAGCTTTACGAGCAGCAACAGCTTTCACTGGAGAAAGATCCTTACCTTTCTTCCACGCATCTAAATATTTCCAGGGCAATACTTCTCCGCGGCGCACCCACCATGTATCTGGTGGTGTTGGCCATGAAATTCCAAAGTGAAGATGTGGCGCGGTACCTCGTGCGCTACCAGTTGATCCAATTGCACCCAATAAATCTCCGGCCATAACTGCAACACCTGGTTGAACATTTTCAGGAATCGAGCGAAGGTGTGATCCGTAGTAACGAACACCATCTTCACCAATGATGGATACAGATAATCCACCCCGAGTAATTCCCAAATTAGGTGGGCTTCTCCAAGTATCTACGCGATTGACTTCATCAACAATCCCATTGATAGGCGCTACAAACTTACATCCAGCTTTCGCCAAGATATCGGTTGCTGCATAGTCGTGATGCGCTCGAGCATAATTAACTGCGCAGTTGGCAACGGGAAATGTATAAATCGGAGCAGCTTGTGCAGGGGTTATCGTCGTTGCAAAGAGGGCGAGGAGAAGTACTTTCTTAACCATGGCTTGAGCCTAGTCAATCTGACTTATTTTCTAAGCGCGGCGCGGTCTAACTTTGCTGTGACTAACATGTGAGGAACTGTCAGCGCCCAAATCGTGACGAGAGTTAGCCATAAGAATTTGTCGCTGAGATCTTGTTGCGAAAATCCTGCCAGCACTGCGATAAAGATGATTGTTCCGAAGAGCGCCGGAAGTCCAGGAATCACCGCCGCGACAAATGCTTGACCACCCCTTCCGCGCAGATACGCGCTCTCGGAGTTGGGAAGCAGTGATGTTAAGCGCGCTGTATGGCGAAGCGCATGCCAGCAACCGAAATAAACAGCGAAAGCAACCAGCGGCGGAGCGATAGAAGCAAGAGCGGCGAGGAGTGCGATATCTAAAGCATCGCGATATCGCTTACGTTGTAGTAATCCAAGTAGGCAGAGAGTTGTTATTGCTGCAACCGCCAAGATGATCTCTGTGGTGTAACCCTGATGCCAATCAACAAGAGATTCATTGACCTTGGTCAGCGCCTCAGAACTTCTGCTATTTACAAGCGGAATCGCCACCGGCAATAAACCGGCAGCTGGTGCATAGAGCCATGCTGGGATGCGAGAACCTGTTGAACTTTTCAATGAATCTAGCTCACTGAGAAATGCAGAGTCTCCAATTCCAAAGTGTGTGGCACTCATAACTACGACAAAGATAAATCCCCATACATTCCACTTTAATATTGCATAGATTGCAAGGAGAGCAATTGCGACATAGAGAATAACAAAGAGCGCCATTCGAATAGGTGCAGACCTCGGCAAGGTAACTAGGTGATCGAGGGCTCCATGTGGAATCCCTACAGCCAAGGCGAGAGTTGCTAGAACAATCTGCCAATTCAATGAATCTGCGCCGAGCCATTGCGAGAAGAGAATCGAGAGGATGATCGCCACGGCAACTGCCGCACTTGAGAGGGTGCGAATTCTGCTAAATACTTTAAATTTCACCTCAACCATGCAGAAAACAGTAGCAATATTTCCCTCGAGGTATGCAAAAATGCGAACATGAAACAGTGGTCTTATATGGCGATGCTCATATTTACCTTCTGTGGCTCAGCCTGGCTTGAAATCTATCTGAAGACAGGAGTGCTGCGGCGAATCAAGCGGGTGGCAATTAGCGTTCTTCCCATCAGTGTTCTCTTCCTTGCTTGGGATGCATATGCAATTTCACAAGGGCATTGGTTCTTCGACCGCGAACAAATCCTTGGAATTTACGGTCCTTTAAATATTCCTCTTGAAGAGTATCTGTTCTTTATGGTTATTCCTATGGCAGCAATCTTCACAATCGAAGGCGTTACAACTGTAAAACCTCACTGGCGCAAGGATGAATTCGGCGAATGATTTACTCAGATATCGCAATAACCGCATTTGCAATCGCCGTCATGGTTGATCTCTTTATCTTTAAAACCTCGATGCTTACACGACCAGCTTTCTGGACATCGTATGCAATCATTTTGCCATTTCAATTCCTGACAAATTGGTGGCTGACATCCAGGAATATCGTGATGTATAACCCTGATGCAATCATGGGTTTACGTTTCTTCTCGGCACCTGCAGAAGATGTTCTCTTCGGCTTTGCCCTTGTCTTAAGCGTGATGGGACTCTGGGAAGTCTGGGGCCGTAAAGGCTTCCAACGCCACTAACTATTCAGAAAAAGTCTTAGCCATGTGCTGCAGCAACAGCTGCATACATGATCTTTCCTTCATGAACATTTAAGCCCGCAGCAAGTCCTGCATCATCAGACATCGCTTGCTCCCAGCCCTTATTGGCGAGTGCAAGTGAGTACTTAAGCGTTGCATTTGAGAGTGCAGCAGTTGAAGTTGCAGGTACTGCTCCGGGCATATTTGCGACACAGTAATAAAGTGAGTTATGAACTTTAAATGTTGGGTCGGCGTGAGTGGTTGCGTGCGATCCTTCGAAGCAGCCACCTTGGTCAATCGCAACATCGACAAGAACGCTACCTGGCTTCATCTTCGCAACCATTGCATCGGTAACAAGCTTTGGAGCAGCAGCGCCTGGAATCAAGACTCCGCCAATCACGAGATCAGCCTCGGTGACATGATCTTCAATTGCATATGAAGATGATGCAATCGTCTTTACACGCCCCTGGAATATGTCATCGATTTCAGCAAGACGCTTCAAATTAATATCCATCAGTACTACATCTGCGCGAAGCCCGACTGCCATCGATGCAGCTGAAACTCCTACGCTTCCCCCACCTAGAACAACAACTTTTCCTGGGGCAACTCCCGGAACTCCCCCAAGGAGAACTCCTCGCCCACCGGCAGGGCGCTGAAGAGCGGCGGCGCCAACCTGGATAGACATACGTCCTGCAACTTCTGACATCGGAGCAAGTAGCGGCAATGTGCGATTCACTTCGACAGTTTCATAAGCGATCGCCGTTACTCCAGATTTGATAATTGCATCGGTGCATTCGCGAGATGCTGCAAGGTGTAGGTACGTAAAGAGAATTTGCCCCTTACGCATGCGGTGGTATTCCTCAGCAATAGGCTCTTTCACCTTAATGATCATCTCGGACTTCGCCCAGACTTCATCTGCTGTATCAAGAATTGTTGCTCCGGCTTTTACATAATCTGCATCCGTAATCGCAGATCCAACGCCAGCAGACTTTTCGACAAATACTGTGTGGCCTGCCAGAACTAGGGCGTGAACACCTGCTGGAGTAGTTGATACACGGAATTCATTATTCTTAACTTCTTTTGGGATACCTACGAGCACAATTAACTCCTTAGTCAACGCTGACTATCTAGTTTCGGACGTAACCGATGCTACTGCCTAGATTGCAGTAAAGTGAAAAAGCAAGCCTTGTTCAGGCTTAATCACTGGAAGCTGCAATCCAAGATTCGCGAGTTGCTCCCCCGTGAGTTCCACAGATGGCCACCAACCAGGGGCAGATTTCTGAATAAAGTGGGCCGAACTTAGCTCTTCAACAAGAGTTACCTTGTACATCGCCTTTGGATCTAGGCCATCGAATGTTGTTACGAGCGGACCAAAATTATCGAGTGATGTGAGCTGCATATAAGTAAAGACTGCTTCCTTCTTATCCTGCGAAACGGTTCCATAAAGGAATGCGCTTCCATCGATGACATCGCTGCGCACGACATTTCCAGAGTGGAGAAGATTTCTATGGTTCTTATAGAAAGAGGCAAACTTCTTCAGAACAGACATTTCATGATCTGTGGCTTCTGTAATGTTCCATTCGATTCCAGCATGGCCAAAGAGTGCGTTAAGCGCCCGGAACTCAATGGAATGTGTTCGGTGCATCTGATGGCCAAGAGTTGGACCAATATGCGTTCCTAGAAATTCCGGTGGAATTACCATTGCTGTCCATCGTTGAATCTGTTGACGTTCTAGCGGGTCGTTTTGATCAGATGTCCAGAATCGATCAGCATGGTCGATCATTCCAAGATCAATTCGACCTCCACCTGAAGAACAGGATTCAATCTCTAGCTTTGGATGGCGACGCTTGAGCTCATCGAATAATGAATTGAGCGCATGAGCTTGTTTGTTAACAACAGGACGTCCATCTGAAATCGGATCAGAGATATGGCGATTGTGATCCCATTTAATATAGGCGATGTTGTTCTCAGATAAGACGGCATCTACCTGTGAGAGCACGTGGTTATATGCACCTTCTTTTGTGAGGTCTAAAACTTGCTGATATCTACCCATAACCGGAATGCGGCCAGGTTCTTGCAGAATCCAATCCGGGTGTGCGCGATAGAGATCTGAATCCGGATTGACCATCTCTCCCTCAAACCAGAGACCGAATTCAATTCCCTTATCGTTTGCATACTTAATTATTGGTCCGAGTCCTTGTGGAAAGACATCAGAAGATACAACCCAATCCCCAAGACCAGAACGGTCGTGGCGACGGGATCCAAACCAACCATCATCAAGAACTACTCGCTCTACACCAACTTCAGCGGCGCGGTCGATAATTTTCTTAATCTTATCCTCAGCTAAATCAAAGTAGAGGGCTTCCCACATATTGAGAGCTAATGGTCGCGCCTTCTTCTTTGTAATGTGATTATCGCGAGAGCGGATCCATTGATAGTGGTTATTGGTGATTCCATCTAGACCGCTATCGCTATATGTTGCAACAGCGCGAGGTGCTTTATAACTCTCACCTTTCTTTAAAATAACTTCACCCGGCAATAAATATTCACCTGCACCGATTGATTTATGTCCATCGATAAGACGTTCTACGTGGTGGATATTGTTTCCGCTCCACGCCATTCCGAGTGACCAGGCATCACCTGAACGAAATCCAGTCTTACTATTGAGGGCAATTTGTGTGATTGTGTAATCGTGGCCTGAACGACCTTCGAATCCTTCACGAGTTGTGAGGCCATATCCCAGCGGACGTCTTTGTGGCTGGCGCTCTTTTGTCCAGTGTCCGTAGAAATCTAGAATTTCATCTGCACTTTCTGCAAGTGGTAACCAATACAAGAAGTGCTCTAGTGAATAGTCGCCTTCTGCAATGTTGGTCACGGCAGCGTTAATCAGTAGAACATCTGAAGTTGTCAGTGAATACTCGATACTAATTTCAAGTCCGGCAATTGCATCTACAAATACCGCAGTGAGGGACTGGTCTTTCTGTGTTGCTGATTTTAAAGAAAAAGAGTTAGAGGCGTTGACGCCAGCCCGGTGACCGCGAAGTGCAGGGTGTCCTATAAAGCCGCGCGAATGTTCGCGCATGACCAAATTACGAGGTGAAACATCGAGTCCGCCATGAAAAGAAGGTTTCTTAAGCGCTGCGCTGACAGCTGCTTCGCTCTTTTGGCTGATTTCAATTTTCTTACCCCAGTAGAGGATAGAAAGAGAATCATCGCTCTCATCGAAAAGGATTGATGAGCGATTCTGACTCAGATGAAACACGTTGTTTTCCTGACTATGAAAAGTTGTGGGGATACTAACTTGAAAACTCTTTAGTTTATATAGGAGAAGAGAAGCGCCGATTAGAAATCGGCGCTTCTCCTTTCTGCCTAGGTACTTACTTAGCCCTTAAGAGCAGCGTTAGCTGCCTTATTTGCCGCTGTGAGTAGTGTTTGTGCCTTGCCTTGAGACTGGAAGATCTTCTCAAAGTATGGCTTCAAAGCAGCTGAAACTGCAGCTTGGTTTGCAGCCATTGGCGGGATGAATGTCTTCTTAGGATCTACAACTGATGTAAAGCCCTTGATGTCAACGCCAGCAGCCTTGAAAGCTTTGAAAGCCTTAGCTGTTGAAGTCTTGATTGCTGGGAATACTACGTGCTTTGACGCAACGATATCCTGGCACTCAGCTGAACCTGCGAAGAGAACCCACTTAAGTGATTCTGCTTGGTTCGCTGACTTAGCATTGATTGAATCTGCTAGACCGTTGAACATGGACTTGTTTCCACCAACAGCACCTGGCTGAGTTGCGAACTTAATTCCGCCGCTCTTTACCTTAAGTGTGTCGTTGATTTCCCATGATCCCTTGAGTGAAGAAACGAGCTTGCCCGCATTCCAGAGAGCAGTTGTTCCGAGTCCACCTGTCTGGTTTGGATTCATAATGAATCCTTCCTTAATACCCTTTGCGATCCATGTAAATACTTCTGCAAGCTTTGGATCATCGTAGAAGTACTTAGTTCCCCATGGGTTCTTGTTGAGGTACTTAAATCCGTTTGAGTTAGCAAGACCTGCCCAATATGTCTGTCCCCATGCATCGCCTGCATCTGGAGCTGATAGACCGTATGTTGCAACGTTCTTGGCATCAAACTTCTTTGATAGTGCGTTGTTACCGTTCTTATCTACTGTAACAGTGCGAAGGAACTTCTCGAAAGTTCCGCCATCCTTTGGATTCCAGTTAAGTGAGTTAACCATTGCAGCTGTGTAGCCTGCAGCACCTGCTGAAGCTGCGTCGTATGCAAGAGCAATTGTGTCGAAGTCCTTAGGAAGGCCGTACTGACCGCCATCCTTGCTCCATAGGTCGTAAAGACCTGGCTGGTAAATCTTTGTATCAACCTTTGCAGCCTTAACGCCTGCAGAGATATCTACGATCTGGCCAGCGTTGAGGAATGACTGGTAGTAAGCAAGGTGATCTGTGAAGACATCTACTTTGCCATCACCAGTTGATAGTGATGTCTTAATTGCTGTCCAGTAATCATCCCAGCCTGCCTGAGTAATCTTTACTGTAGTTCCTGTCTTGGCCTTGAATGCATCAGCACATGCTTGGTAAGCAGGTTGCTGACGGTCATCCCATAACCAGTAATTGATTGTTGTCTCTGCACTAGCTTGAGTTGCTGCCACCACTGGAGCTACCGTCGCTGTAAAGACTGCAGCTGCTAGAGCTACTGCAACTTTCTTATTCATGCGTCGCATTTTCTTCCTTTCATCCAGCCAACTGGTATTTCCAGGTGACCACCATTTGTCGTGAACAAGTGGTAATTCCGAACCGAGGGGCACGGAAATTCTTTTTTCTATTTGAATCCGCCTAACTGAATCGAACCGATCATCTTCTTGCCGAAGAGCGCCAAAATGATTACGACAGGGATGACGGTCAAGGTTGTTGCCGCCATTAAGCCTGACCAGTCAGGTGATGTAGATGGTGATTGCGCTAAGAAGATTCGAAGGCCAACTGTGAGGACTCGCTGATTCTCATCATTAGCTACCAGGTAAGGCCATAGGTATTCATTCCATGCTGTTACTCCTGTAATCAAGGCAAGAGTAAAAATTGGTGGAAGAGACATTGGAAGAACAATCAGACGCAGACGTCCGAATACACCAAGTCCATCAATCTCTGCAGCTTCTTCAATCTCTTTAGGAAATGAGATAAAGAACTGACGCATAAAGAAGACGGCAAAAGGTGTCCCTAGAACAAATGGGGCGATAGATCCAATAAATGTATTGAGCAGGCCTAATTTGATAATCAAAATAAAGTTAGGAATCGTTGCAAACATAGCTGGAACCAACAAGCCCGACATAAGAATGTAGAAAATTGCATTACGTCCGCGGAAGTTGAGTCGAGCTAAGGCATATCCCCCGCAAACAGCTGTGAATACTGTTCCGAAGACAATCACAGCTGTGAACTTGATTGAATTCCAGAGATAGAGCAGGAAGTTCAGGCTCGCCCCTGATCCACCCATTGCCTGCGCTTCTTCCAAGGTTGAGAAGCCGAGAATTCTCTTAAAGTTATTGAGCGACATTCCTTCAGGGAAGAGATCTAATTTGCTGCCAAAGAGATTGCCATTTGGCGAGAGAGCTGTGCGCAACATCCAGAAGACTGGGAAAAGAGAGATAAAGAGCATCACACCGAGGAAAATCCAGGCTCCAAACTTACCGACAGACAAACGCTTCTTGCGAGCTTCCAGCATCGAGTTACTCATGCATTGCTCAAATCTGATTCATTGGCGCGAGCGATTCTCATTTGAATGAGCGAGAAGATGGCAAGGAAAAGAAGTAGCAATGTCGCCATGGCAGCCCCATAGCCAATCTTGTACTGCTCGAAAACTTGCTCAAAGATATAGAAATTGATTGCTCTTGTTGAATTGATTGGGCCGCCATCTGTCGCAACTACGATTGTGTCGAAGATTTGGAAAGATCCGATAAATGAAACCACCATCACCATTACAAGAACTGGACGCAGTAGAGGCAAGGTAATTCTTGTGAAGAGTTTCCATTCAGATGCTCCATCAAGAGATGCCGCTTCGTAAAGATTCTTAGGAATCATCTGAATGCCAGCAAATATAAGAAGCGCCGTGTAACCAACGTAGCGCCAGGTATTTACAAGAGCTACTGCTGGCATCGCCATCGTCTCTGAACCAAAGAATAAGAAGGGTTCAACTCCGACAATTTCTAGAGCTTGATTCACTACACCCACCAGCGGATTAAGGATCCAGCGATAGAGCATTGCTGCCGAGACGCCAGGAATCAACCAAGGCATGAGGAGCGCAATCTTGATCCAAGTAGAAGTCGCCAATCTATCCATTGCGATTGCTAGACCCAGTGCAAGAATGGTCTGAGAGCCAATATTGATTACTACATATTGAAGTGTTACTCGAATTGCATTCCAAAAGATTGGATCTTGAAAGGCCTTTACATAATTGCTAAAACCGACGTTATCTCCGACAGTTGCGATATCGGAGGTATTGGTAAAGCTCAGTGCAACTCCACGTAATGTTGGGTAAATGTAGAAGAGAGCAAAACCAATCAGTACTGGCAAGAGAAGAATGAATGCGTGCATTCCCTGCTTATTGCGGCGGGTACCGGTACTTTTTCGGCTAGTAAAGATGCTCATCTAGGGTTATTCCCAGGCAAAAAGGGCTTGGAACGTTCCAATGAAGAAAGTATCTCTATCATGTCATCCCCTGCCTTTGGAGTTGGAACGTTCCAACAGCTGTACTGAACAACATTGAGAGACCAGGGTCAAGATGTTTTCCTATCGATTCCGATAACAGTTTGATAACGTGACCCCTATGAAACGCCCGCCTACGCTCAATGACGTCGCCCGCGTCGCGAAGGTGTCACGCTCATTAGTCTCGCTCGTCTTCCAGGACTCCCCCAAGGTAAGCGATGAAAAGCGGGCAGCTGTGCTCAAGGCGGCAGCCAAGATTGGGTACCAACCCAATGAATCAGCTCGCAGGCTTAAATCTTCCGTAACAAAGACAATAGGCGTGGTCCTCACCGATATACATAACCCCTATTACGGTGAGATCTTTTACGGGATTGAGAACGCTGGCTCTGAATCCGAGTACAAGTTACTTATCGGAAATGCCGGTTTTGAATCAGATGACTTAAATCAGCGCGCTCGCATCATGGGGGCACGTCAACTCGATACAGTCAAAACCGTCAGAAGCCAGATGGTCGATGGACTTGTCTGTTCCTCTCTTCGCACAAGCCCTGAAGATTTATTCATTGCAATTGGTAGCACACCGCTTGTGCTTATTGGACACACAACCCCAGCGCTCGCAAAGAAATATGACGTTGTCATTACAGATGAGCAGGATGCTGCAAAACAAATCGTCGATCATCTCGTGGATTTTGGACATAAGAGAATTACACATATCTCCGGTGGCACCGATGTTGGTCCCGCAGAGCGCACAAAGCGATTTCTAGCTGAGATGAAGAGGCAAGGCCTATCAAGCTATGCAGAAGTTATTGAAGGGTCGTGGTCGCAGGAAGCCGGCTATAACGGTGCTGAAGAGATCTTGAATCAAAAGGTCTTACCAACAGCCATCTACGCAGCAAACGATCTCATCGCAATGGGTGTCCTCGCCAAACTTCGCGAACGAAAAATACGCGTTCCTGAAGATATCTCGGTTATCGGTTTCGATAATTCAACACTTGCGCACCTCAAGATTGCTGACATCACTTCCGTTAAAGAGCCACTCTTTCAAATGGGTCGCACAGGATTCGAATTGCTTATCGACAGAATCGACTCAAAAGGCAAGGCATTCGCACCCAAATTTCTCAAAATTAAGCCTCAATTGGTAGCACGTTCTTCAACTGGCCCACGCAAAAAGGGCAGTAAGTAGCTCCTTCGTGCAATAAACTCACTCCCGACGAGGCGGTAGCTCAGTTGGTTAGAGCCCCGAACTCATAATTCGGTCGTCGTCGGTTCGAGCCCGACCCGCCTCACCATTGTGTAGATAAACCTTAATTACTTGAGAGTCTCCTCAACCGCACGGGCGATGACTAAATCCTCCCAAGACATTCCTGAACTCTTAAAGAAAATCGGTCGAGTTCTATCTAACTTAATTCGCCCGCAAACAAAATCAGCCATGTCGATCAAAAGATTTTGCTGAAGCGCTCCTTCATTGATAGCCATAATCACATCGCCAGCCTCGCGGAGCGCACTTGCCCGAGTTTCTACAACGACCTGTGCTCGAGCTAGCAGGGCAGAATCAATCTCTCGAACACCTGGTTCGTGAGAGCCAACGGCAATCACAATGACCGAATCTTTGAGAAGACTGGAGTCAAAGAGTGGGGTTTTCGATGTCGTTGCTGCGATAACAATATCTGCTGAGTTAAGAAGATCTGTTACCTCAGCAGAATCAACGCCTAGAGTCTGAACTTTGCAATCAGGAGCAAGACCAAGCTTTACTGTGCCAGGGATCTGCTGATTCGCCTTCTGTACATCTCGAACGATAAATGCGACGCTCGATATCTTGGGGCCTGAAGTAGCAACCTCAGCAAGTGTTTGAATATGCGAGATGGCTTGTGGCCCTGAACCAAAAACAACGATTGAAAGATCGTTTTCAGATAATTCAAGAGCTTGCCTGATCGCAGCTACTGAGACTGCGGGAGTTCGATAAGTTGTGAGTGCAGCGCCATCAAGAATTGACGATACCGAGAGATTCTCTCTATCAAAGAGGAGATAGAGGCCTTGAATTCGAGGAGCGCCGAGATGGGCGTTATTGGGTGCAATTGTGAGAACTTTTATTCCAGAGCCGTCGGCAGATGAGGCAGGCATAACAAGCATTTCGCCCTTATCGATTGGCAGAATCGAACGAGGTAGATCTGCAGAAGGATCTAAACCATTGAGCAGCGCTGTTTCAATCGCTTTAACACCTGCCAAATATGAGAAGGATTGAGTAATCTCTTCGGCAGAGATGAACCTTGGATTCATCGCAGCACAAATCCAGGAGTCAAAGGGTCACGTGGATCAATACTAAAAGTTGATTCTCCTGTTTTATAAGCCATGCCTGTGACTTGAGGCAAGATTGCTTTCTTTCCATCAAATGTCACAAATTCTCGAGCGACTCCAAAGAACTGGGACTCAACAATTGAGTCATGCTTGAGAACTTCACCAAGCTGCAATAGCTCCTTCTCGACAAGAGTTGCCAAGCGAGCACAAGTACCAGAACCACATGGGGAGCGGTCAACTTCGCCATCTGCAAATATCGTTGCATTTCTTTGATGCAGAAGCCCATCAGCGCCCCGAGCTAGCCCCTCATAAACAATCGTTCCGTAAATCCCACTTAAGCGAGGATCACTCGGGTGCTTCGCGTACTCGGTTTCATTGAGCGCCCACTTAATTTCGCGGCCGATAGCGATAATCTGCGAATAAAACTCGGGAGTTACCGAAAGGGAAATTTGCGAGACATCAAGTTGTGCATAGATTGCTCCACCAAATGAGACATCGACGCTGAGATTTCCAAGTGAAGTTTGAAGATTGATATCGCTATGCATGTGATAGCTGGCAACATTAATGAAATCAACGCTTTGAATTACTGAACCCTCTGTATGCACTCGAGCTGTGACACGGCCTGATGGAACATCGATGACCACATCAGTCGTTCCACTGGGATCAATTGCTACTTTGCCAGATTCAATTGCCCAAACACCGAGCGCAATTGTTCCGTGGCCACACGCTGTCGAAAATCCATCCTTATGCCAGAAGAGAACTCCAAAATCCGCACCGTCATCATCTGGCGGTGTAATGAAACATCCATACATATCTGCATGCCCGCGTGGTTCGAAGCAGAGAAGCTTTCTGAGTCCATCAACCTCTGGATTTGATATCGCATAAACACGACGATTTGCAACGCTATCTCCCAAAATCTCCACAGGTGGATTTGCAACGATACGAAATGGTTCGCCGGCCGTGTGGTAATCAACAGTCTCTATCGCAAGCACCAAGGCAACCTTTCAACTGGGGATGACATGTGGGAATCATACGACGGTAGCTCACTTTGCTTGAGCCCAGAAACTGACCTGCCGGACTGGGGAAAGTTCTCCGTTCACCTCTCGATTACCAGTTATTAACCAAGTTGATACATCCTTGGGATGTGAAAGAGAGCGCTGCGAACTACCAGGATCGTGAATTAACCTGGCTCGACTTTGATACACGCGTTCTCGAACTTACCCAAGACCCCACAATTCCTCTTCTTGAACGTGTTCGATTTATGGCAATCTTCTCATCCAATCTCGATGAGTTCTTTATGGTTCGCGTAGCATCAATCAAAGCGAAGATCGATCGTGGAGTTACAACTCCTAACAGCGCTGGATTTACACCGAAAGAGTTGCTTCGCATCGTGCTTGAGCGAACCCAGGAATTAGTCAACGTTCAAGCCGAAAGATTTAGAGATGAGATTATTCCGGAACTTCGTGAACATGGAATTGAATTCTTAAAGATTAATGAACTCAGCCAGGCAGAGAGAGACCAGCTCAAAGAGTATTACAACGAAAGAATCTTTCCAGTCCTTACTCCACTGGTCGTTGATCCTTCCCACCCATTCCCATACATCTCAGGCTTATCGCTCAATGTAGGAATCAATATCGAATCTAGCGAAGATCAAGATATTAGCTTCGCACGAGTAAAGGTGCCCTCAAACCTTCCACGATTTATCAGAACTTCGGATACTTCAAAGTTTAGATTTGTCCTGATTGATGAGCTCATTGCTGAACATCTCTCAGAACTCTTCCCCGGTGTCACGTTGAAAGATCACTTCTTTTTCCGCGTTACACGAAATCAGGATCTCGATCTCGACGAGGATGAGACAGATGACATTCTGGAAAGCATGGAGAAGGAACTCACGCGCCGACGCTTTGGGCCACCTGTGCGCCTAGAGGTAGATAAGGTCATCCATCACGAGGTACTCAACGAACTCATGGATGAGCTCCAGATTGAACCTATCGATGTCGTTAAATACGACTCTCCTCTTGATCTTCGTAGCCTCAATCAGATTGCAGACCTTGATTTCCCGCAGTTGAAGTACAAACCATTTAGAAGTGAAACTGCAACAGAGCTTCGTGATGTCGATCCAGAATCTACCGACTCTTTCTTCGCCGCTGTACGTAAAGGTGAAGTTCTTCTGCATCACCCTTATCAATCATTTACAACATCAGTTGTCCAGTTCCTTGAAAATGCAGCGCGAGATCCCCATGTTCTTGCGATTAAGCAGACCTTGTACAGAACATCAGGTGATTCACCTATCGTGGAAGCGCTCATTGAGGCAGCAGAAGCAGGTAAGCAAGTCCTTGCTGTTATTGAAATTCGCGCCCGATTCGATGAGATGGCCAATGTCCGCTGGGCCAGAAAGCTTGAAGAAGTTGGCGTGCATGTTGTTTACGGTCTTATGGGCTTAAAAACTCATGCCAAGTTATCGCTCGTTGTCCGCGATGAAGGCGAAACTCTTCGCCGTTACTGCCATGTTGGTACAGGAAATTACAATCCGAAGACAGCGCGTTTCTATGACGATCTTGGAATTCTTAGCGCAGATCCAGCTCTTGGAGATGACCTTTCTAGACTCTTTAACGAGCTCTCTGGCTATTCAACGAAGCATGATTACTCGCGAATCCTTGTAGCGCCCCACAGTATGCGAAAGAGCTTGATTGGCAAGATTAAGGGTGAGACGCGAAATCATCTCGATGGAAAGCCTGCATGGATTCGCCTCAAGCTAAATTCATTATTGGATGAAGAGATCATCGATTCGCTTTACGAAGCTGCAGATGCCGGGGTAAAGATTGAAATTGTGGTGAGAGGTATCTGTTCTATCCGTCTCAATAACGATGCTCGCCGTGAAAATATCAAGGTGAGATCAATCCTTGGTCGTTTCTTGGAGCACTCTCGAATTTACTACTTTATGAATGGCGGTACTGATGATTACTTCATTGGTAGTGCCGATATGATGCATAGAAATCTTGACCGTCGGGTTGAAGCTCTCGTACGAATTGATTCTGAGAAACATAAGGCAAGGCTCAAGGGAATCCTCGATGATTCTGTTTCAGATCAATACTCATCATGGCACTTAACGGATGAGAATGCTTGGGTTCGCAAGGTTTCCGATGTTGACGGAAATCCACTTGTTAACTTTCAAGATCACTTCGTAGATCGCCACAACCGCTCGTGATTAGAGCTGCAGGCGCTCTACTTTGGCGTGAGAGTTCAGAGTTAAAGATTGAAATCGCACTCATCCATCGCCCACGGTATGACGATTGGTCGCTCCCAAAGGGAAAGATTGAAGAAGGCGAATCTTCGCTGCGCTGCGCATTCCGAGAAGTAATCGAAGAGACAGGGATTACACCTCAATTCGGACGCGAGCTAGGAAGCGTCGAATATAAGGAACCTGCGGGGCTTAAACGTGTGAAGTACTGGGCTGCAAAGGCGCTCACTGATGATTTTCTACCGAATGAGGAAGTTGATGAGATCACATGGATCAGCCCAGATGAAGCTCTCGCCCTTGCGACCCATGATTCAGATAGAACAATTATCGAGAATTTTCTTGCACAAGAGCCAAGCACTGACACACTAATTATTCTGCGACATACCAAAGCTCTCGAGCGAGGCGATTGGGATGACGAAGATTCGAAGCGAATCTTGGATGAACAAGGTTTAGCTCAATCTGAGCTACTTATCCAACACCTCGAGCCATTTGGAATCGGCGAAATCTACAGTTCTAACTACATTCGGTGTGTACAAACCGTTACTCCCTTGGCGCAATCACGAGGATTGAAAATTACAGAGATTCCAAACCTCAATGAAGAGACCTTTAATTTAGACCCAGAGCGGGCAATTTCTTTTGCGAATGCAGTGAAGCAAGATGAGAAGAATATTCTGATATGTAGCCATAACCCTGTCATTCCAACGATGCTACGAGGGATTCTCAATACCAAGTTGAAGAATAAGGATTTGATTAAGCTAGAACCAGGCGATGCTTGGATTGTTCATCGTGTCCGCGGAGAAATCGTAGGGCTCGATTTTCTGGCAATCTCTTAGCGTTCAATCCAATCAAGGCGATGAAGGACTATTCCTTCGCGTAGCGCCCATGGGCAGATTCGGATCTCTTCTAATTCCAAAGTGCGCATCAACTGCCTTGCCACCATTGCACCAGCAACAATTTGTGGCGCACGTTCTGCTGATACAGATTGCAAATCTCTTCGACCTTTAATATCGAGCTTCTGAAGCGTAGGGACTATCTGATCTAGTGCATCAAGAGTCAGATGCGGTCCAGTCTTTGGATAATTTGAATTGGCAATCTTGGCAAGAGTTCTAAATGTCTTACTTGTTCCGGTTGCTGTTTTCTTCTCAAAAGTTGAGAGAGATTGCGCTAAAGGCGCAATTGCATCCTCAAGAAATTCTTCTAGCGCTTCAAGTGATTTGGATGTAAAAGGATCTCCCTTTAGGTATTTGCGAGTAAGCCTGCCTGCACCAAGCTGCATTGAACTCTTGAAGGTTGGATTCTCTTCGGCGCCACGTGCAATTTCAAGTGATCCGCCGCCAATATCAAGGACAAGCAAATCTCCTGCAGACCAACCAAGCCATCTACGAGCTGCTAAAAATGTAAAGTGAGCCTCTTCTTCGCCACTGAGAACTTGCAAATCTATTCCACATTCACGGTTAACGTGCTCAATAACTTCATTGGAGTTAACAGCTTCGCGGATTGCAGAAGTTGCAAAGGCGAGCAACTCATCAATATTTAAATGAGATGCATCTTTGAGGTTTCCCTGGATTGCCTCCGTTATCTTGCTTATTCCAAGATCTGTAATGGCCCCAGAATCATCGAGATACTCGGTCAGGCGAATAACTGATTTATGTGAAGAGTTCGGTACCGGTGGACCACCAAGGTGGCCATCGATGACCTGGAGATGGATGGTGTTCGAGCCAACATCAAGAACACCTAATCGCATTCTCGAAGTTTAACGAGATATGCGAAAGAGGGTCGTTATGACGCGAAAGTTCCGGTAACTAAGAAGTAGATACGACGAGAGACCGATACAGCGTGATCTGCGAAGCGCTCGTAGTAGCGTCCAAGAAGCGTGAGATCGATTGCAGATTCGACTCCGTGGGTCCAAGTCGCATTTGTAATTGAACCGAGAAGTTGACGATGCAACTTATCCATCTCATCATCATCTCTTTCAACCTGCAGCGCCATCTCGGTATCACGAGTATCGATAACAACGGCGATTTTTCGAGAAATATTCTCGGCAACGGTGCCCATGTGATGGACCAAATCTTTAAGTTCAGCCGGAACTGCAGAAGCTGGGTGACGCAGTCGAGTGATCTTGGCAATGTGGTGGGCTAGATCTCCCATGCGCTCAAGGTCTGCACTCATGCGAAGTGCTGTCACAAGTGCGCGAAGATCTGTAGCAACTGGTTGCTGGCGAGCAATAATGTCGATGATGTGCGAGTCAAGATCGTGCTGATATGAATCGACCTTCTCATCCTCAGAGATAACTTCTTCAGCCAACTTAAGGTCCAAATCAATCAGCGCATGCGTTGCTTTGTGGATTGAACTTGAGACCATATTTGAGAGATCTACAAGCGACTGAGATACGCCATCGAGCTCTTCTTGAAAGACTGAACGAATGAGTGCCATATGCGGAATTTAGGCGCAAACTATGAATAAAGCAATGCGCGTCGGTTAACGGAAGGTTAACTGTCCATCTTCCCCGTTAGGCTTGCCCCATGAGGTTCGGTCGTGAAGAAAAGAAAGAGTCCACCGAAATCTCGCCCGTATTTTTCAATGTTCTTTCTCAACTCGATCAAGACGCCCTATTAGTGGCTCCCGGTGAAGTTGTTCGATTCTCAACAGATGGAATCGAAACCTTAAATCTTTTAAAAGATAACAGAATTACTAGTCCTGAACTTGTGGCGCTAATTCGAGTTGTTCGTCGCACACAGCAAACACATACAGGCAAGATTGAAATTCCACGTGGACCGATTGGTGAAGGATTACGCGAATTAACGGTACGTGCGATTTATCTCGCTGATATCGATAACATCGTCGTACTTCTCAGCGATGAGAGCGAGGCAGAACGTGTTCACGAAGTTCGTCGTGACTTTGTGGCGAATATTTCCCATGAACTTAAGACACCCATTGGCGCTTTATCACTCCTGAGCGAAGCAGTCTTATCGGCATCAGATGATTCCGCATCAGTTGTGAAGTTTGCTTCACGTATGCAACTTGAGGCGAAGAGACTTACAGATTTAGTGCAAGAGATTATCAATCTTTCGAGATTACAGGATTCAGATCCACTTCAGATCGCAACTGAGAATGTAGTCCTTGAACTCATCAATGAAGCAGTCGATCTCGTCAAAACTACATCCGAAGCAAAAGGAATCTCGGTTTCGATCTCCAGTATTCCGGACGTGGTCGTGCTGGGCGATGGCGATCAGTTGATTATGGCTATCCATAATTTGCTAGAGAATGCCATCAATTACTCACCAAAGAATACAAATGTCTCAATTTCAGCTTCGGTTGCTGATGAGATTATTGAGATTGTCATTACCGATCAAGGAATCGGTATTCCAGAAGGTGAACTTGATCGAATTTTCGAACGTTTCTATCGGGTTGATCCAGCTCGCTCACGCGAGACGGGTGGCACAGGACTTGGTCTATCTATCGTGAAGCACGTTGCTTCAAAGCACGGCGGCGAGATTAAAGTGTGGAGCTCACCCAATGTTGGTTCTTCTTTCGCACTTCGTTTACCGATTTACACATCTAATGGAGGCATCTGATTGTGACAAAGATACTGATAGTCGAAGATGAATCTTCTTTCTCAGAGGCAATCTCATTCCTGCTAGGTAAAGAAGGGTTCGAGACAGATGTTGCAGAGAACGGGCGCACAGCACTTGAGCTCTTTAAAGCTAGTGCATATGACTTAGTTCTGCTCGATCTCATGATCCCTGAAATCTCTGGAATCGATGTCTGTCGTGCAATCAGAACTACTTCAATGGTGCCAATTATTATGTTGACAGCGAAGGATTCCGAGGTAGATAAGGTTGTTGGACTCGAACTTGGAGCTGATGACTATGTAACTAAGCCATATTCATCGAGAGAGCTAGTTGCTCGAATTAAGGCTGTACTTCGACGTGGAACTCCTGAAAGCGCGGATGCAGACTCTAACTCTGCAATTCAAGTTGCCGGACACATTCGCATGGATGTAGAACGTCACCAAGTAACGGTTAATGGTGCTCTAATTAATTTGCCGCTGAAAGAGTTTGAATTACTTGAATTTCTGATGCGAAATGAAGGAAGAGTTCTTACTCGCGGGCAGCTCATAGATCGAGTTTGGGGTGGCGATTACTACGGTGATACCAAAACTCTCGATGTTCATATCAAACGACTGCGCTCAAAGATTGAAGAAGACCCAGCCAATCCTCAGTTAATTCAGACTATTCGTGGTTTGGGTTATAAATTCGAGGCGTAGACTCTATGCATGAAGTCGCAAAAAGTATGGAGTTCAAAGGATGCTGCTCGTTGCATCGTTACTCCAAGCGATCTCGATCATAAATATTCTCGCGGCGTATTGGGCATCATCACTGGTTCTGCGCAATATCCCGGAGCTGCTGTCCTTACAACATCAGCAGCCCTTGCTACAGGCCTTGGAATGGCGCGCTTCCATAGCTCATCAGGCCTAGCGCATTTAGTTCTACACCAATCCCCCGAAGCAGTTGTTCAGCCAGGACCAGTAACTGCGTGGCTAGCGGGATCAGGAATCCATCATAAGAAGTACAGCGACTTCACTACTTTTTTGCGTCACAGATGGTTTCTGCTGTTAAAGCGACAGACTGTTCCAACAGTCCTCGATGCAGGTGCACTACATCTTGCAGGCAAACTCGCGCAACCCACTTTGATTACACCCCATGCAGGCGAACTTTCACGACTGTTTGCACATCATGGAGTCACTGTCAGCGCTGAAGTTATTGAATCAGATCCAATCACTTGGGCAAGGAAATGTTCTGAACAACTAAAAGTCACAGTTCTGCTCAAAGGCTCAAAAACCGTTGTTGCACAAGGAGATCTTGTGATAGCTCTCCCTGCTGCAACGCCATACCTTGCAACCGCCGGAACCGGCGATGTGTTGGCAGGAATCCTTGGAGCACTTGTTGCAACTAATTACATAGAAATTTTAAATTCGAAAGAACGATTAGCGCATGTTGCTGCAACAGGTGCTCTAATTCACAATCAAGCCGCGGTACTTGCATCCGGCGGCGCACCAATTTCTGCATCACAGATAACAATGCATATTCAAGAAGTGATTCGCAAATTACTAAAATAGTTTTGTAGGGGTACCCCCATGTGTAATCCAACTTGTTAGACCTACCCTTTCGTATGCTTTCAAAGGCAGTGCAAACATCTCGAGTTCTGCTTATCAATGATGATTCTTTTGAATTAGCACTGATGGCTGCTTCTCTGCGCCTTCACTCTGTCAATATTGTTGGCGAAGCTTCAAATATGTTGATCGCTGAAAACCTTTATCGTTCGCTACAACCAGAGGTAGTTCTTATCGACCTCCAATTCTCAGGTGAAGAAGCGGTTGGCCTCTTGCAAAGATTGCGCAAAGTTAATCCAGCTCTTGGAATAGTTATAACAACTGCATGTCCAGACTTAAGGCTCTTTGGACTTCGAGAAAGGGATATTCCTAAGGGAAGCAAAATAGTTTTGAAGCGCAGTATCTCTGACCTTTCTGTGATCACTTTTGCCCTCAATGAGTCAACTGCGTCAGCAAAAGAGGGAGCACCGATGAAGTGGATCAATCTTCATAAACTTGTTCCAGAGGAATCCTTTATCTCAATCCTGACGGGGCTAACAGATATTCAGATAGAAACGCTAAGGCTAGTTGCGCAGGGACTCAGTAACTCTGAGATTGCAAAGGTGCGTTATGTTTCAGAGAAATCAGTTGAGCAGATTGTGGCGAGAATTGCGCAACATCTCTCTATTTCACCTGATCGACGAAGAAACCTCAGGGTTGTACTTGCTGGCGAGTACTACAAGTGGCTGGGCGCACCTCGCCACTGATCTAATTGCTGTAAAGTCGGCGCATGTCTTCAACGCTCACGCTCGCAAAAATTAGAGTTCGCTGGAATGAGCTGTTGGATCTTGTAGAAAAGCGTGATCGTGTTGTCTGGATTGCCTACTTTGATGCCCGCCTTGAGTCATTCGAAAATGGCAGACTTACGCTTGATTTTAGCGATAGCAATAAGCTCGCAACCGGCCATGATTATCAAGAAGCGCGTCTGCGCCATAGATCTTTGCTGCAGAGCGCCTTCTTCGACATCTTTCAAGAGTCAGTAGTAATAGTCGAAAAATGAGTTCTCAATTTAGAATTTCAAAGCTAGCTCCGATAATTGCCTTCGTCTTCTTCATAAGCTCTTTTCAGGTCGCGCCCGCGCAAGCGGTGGATCTCAAGATTTCTGGACCAGCTGGAAAGATTCACGGCGCCGATATCAGTAGATGGCAACATCCCAACGATAAGCCAATCAATTTTAAGAAGATGCGTAAAGCGGGACTCGACTTTGTCATGATTAAAGCATCCGATACACGTGATGATTCAGATCGTTTGGCTGTCAAATATCTCAAGCAAGATCGCACAGGAGCGCAAGAAGCTGGAATACATACCGGTTTCTATCACTATGCACTTCTGCCAAATGTGAGCACTAAGGCGGCAATTCAACGTGATGCACGAGCGCAGGCGCAGAAAGCAATATGGAGAATTGGATCACTGGGTGGATTTAATGAGCTTGATCTTCCCTATGCTCTGGATTTAGAGAACAACTGCATCCAGTGGTCTTCTTCAAATAGTTGCATCAAGACAGCCAAGAGAACGCATGCAACGCTCTGGGCAAAGACATTCCTAACTTTCTTTAAAGATAAAACTGGGCGTACGCCTCTTATCTACTCATCTCCCCACTTTCTGGAGAATGCGCTCAAGCGCGATAAGGAGTTATCAAAGTATCCGCTCTGGATTGCCCAATACACAATCGATCCAGCTAAACCTGGCGCAAAGCCAAATGTAAAAGCCAGTGGTTGTTTTGTTCACTCTTGGACTACTTCACAATGTTCTGCTAACTGGACAGTTTGGCAGTACACATCATGCGGTATCGCACCAAAATACGGAGTTCCGGGTTCGAGACTCGATCTCAATATCTTTAGTGGTGGAATTGAAAAATTCCAGAGCTTACTCACCGGGACTTGGGTTCCTGATCCACATGATGAAATGCCAGTAGGAGAGACAACAACAATTACCGTTTCATCCGTTTTGGCCTCAACAACAAATAAGAAGGTCGTTATTTCGGTGGATGTAACACGCCCTGATAGTTCAGCGGTTGTCACCGGATCAGTTCAATTTAGATTTGCTCCCTCAAACCTAGATGCGCCAGTAATTACTCAGTTCGTTAGCCGCGAAACAAGTGGCCGATGGAAGATATCTGTAGCTGGAATTCCTGCTGGCTCATGGCTGGGCAACGTTGAATTCAAAGATGCATCTGGGACGCATAGCGACATCGTTGCTCCTATTGCATTTACTGTGGAGCAAGGCCCTACTCCAACACCAAAGCCTACGAAAAAGCCTGCGCCGAAGCCTGTCTTTGATAGTTGCCGCAATCAGATTAAGAATTAAACTCTAATAAGCACCGCACTGGCGATAGAGTACGCCCATCATGGATGAGATTCTTGAACTGACAGCTGGTGTAATTCGTACAAGCCGCACCATGAATGATGGCCGCACAATTCGTTACTACGACACCGGTGGCCAAAGCAGAAATGTTAAAGATCTTCGTCCAGAAGAAGAGCAGCCTGGAATCGGTGAACTCCGCCTCGATCCTCTGGTCAATGAATGGGTTGCAATGGCAGCACATCGTCAAGGACGAATCTTCTTGCCACCAAAAGAACTCTGCCCACTCTGTCCCACCACTGGAGATTTGCTTACCGAAATTCCTGAAAATGATTTTGAAGTTGTTGTCTTTGATAACCGCTCCCCTTCACTTCGACCACCCAGCGGAGATTTTGCGCTTCCTGATTTAGTGGGTTCAGATACCGATGAAGGTGTTGCAGCCGGTAAGTGTGAAGTAATCTGCTTTACCGCAGATCATGGTGGGGACTTTAAATCACTCTCACCACAACGAGTACGTACACTTCTTGAAGCATGGCGTGATCGCACCCGCGAACTTTCGAAAGAACCGTTTATCGAACATATCGCACCCTTTGAAAATCGCGGAGAAGAAATTGGCGTGACTCTCGCCCATCCTCACGGACAGATTTATGCATATTCATATCTACCGCCACGAGTATCAAAAATGCTTGAAGTCGCTAAAGCTCACCACCAAAAGACCGGGCGAGTCCTCTTCGATGATGTTCTTGCACGCGAGCTCCGTGATGGCGATCGAGTTATTGCAAAGAATGAGCACTGGGTGGCATTTACACCTTATGCATCGCGCTACCCATTTGAGATTCATGTTGCACCGCTTCAACCTGTCGCAGACCTTGCACAACTTGCGCCCGCCGCATGCGACTCATTCCCATCAATAGCTATCGAAGTCATGCAACGTTTAGATGGTGTCTTTGGTATCGATATGGCCTACATCGCAGCCTGGCATCAAGCACCGGTACGCCAAGGTCGCGATCTGCTAAGACTTCATTGGCAAATTACCAGCGTGCGACGCGCGCCTGGAAAGTTAAAGTACCTCGCAGGTTCTGAATCAGCGATGGGCGCCTTTATTATGGATATGAAACCTGAGCAATCCGCGCAGCAGTTGAAAGATGTGAAGCTTTAATTTCATGTCCTCGATTTCTCATGAATTCCAAACTCTCTTTGGCCACCTGCCAGAGGTAACTTCCGAGGCGCCTGGTCGCGTTAATTTGATCGGTGAACATATCGATTACAGCGAAGGCTTTGTGCTTCCCTTTGCTATCGCCAACCGCACCCACGCCGCAATATCTCGCAGTTCAGATGGCTTAGTTCGAATCTCTTCACATCAACGCAGAAATAACATCTTCTCAATCTCAATTTCAGAGGTGAAGCCTGGAAGTAAAGGTGATTGGGAGAAGTACGTACTCGGTGTTATTTGGTCACTTGGAATTACAGAAGGACTCAATATTCTCGTAGATGGAAATGTTCCAGCAGGTGCCGGCCTATCATCATCAGCATCTCTAGAATGCGCAGTTGCCGTTGGACTCAATACCCTGCTCAACCTTGGCTTCAGCGATAAAGAGTTGGCACGAGCTACTCAACGAGCCGAAAATGAATATGTCGGCATGCCATGCGGAATCATGGATCAATCTGTATCAATTATGGGCAAGGCTGGCTCTGCACTTCTGCTCGACTGTCGCGATCTTTCGACGGAATCGATTCCCTTTAGCGTTGCTGATGCAGGTCTAGAACTTCTCATTATCGATACCCAAGCCCATCACGCACTAGTAGATGGCGGATATGCCGAACGCCGCGCAGCATGCGAATCAGCGGCGCTAAATCTTGGAGTTAAGTCGATGCGAGATTTAACGATGGATCAGTTGCTAGCTGGCAAAGATACATTGAGTGACGTTGAATTCATTCGCGCCCGTCACGCAATCTCTGAGATTTCACGAGTGCTTGCGACTGTCGAAGCGCTTAAAGCCAGAGACTTTAAAGAAGTTGGATCCCTCATTAATCAATCGCATAATTCCCTGCGCGATGATTACGCTGTTTCTTGCCCCGAACTTGATGTTGCAGTGGATGCAGCTCGTAGCGCAGGAGCACTGGGTGCGCGCATGGTTGGCGGTGGTTTTGGTGGCAGTGCAATCGCAGTTCTTCGAGTCGAAGATGTTGATAAGGCTCGTACAGCAATTGCTGAAGCATTTTCGAATCAAGGATTTAAAAAGCCACGCTTCTTTACCTCACTACCAAGTGCTGGAGCGAGTGCTCTGCTTACTTCAAAGCTTCAATAGAGAGAACGCTTACTCCACCGATTGAATTAAGGATCTCAACAAGATCATCGGTGTTAGTTCCAGGCACTGCAACTGTAATTTCGTCGAATCCAGTTCCATCTTCACTCTTAATTACCTGAAGTTCTCGAATATCGGCACCAGCAGAACCAATCGCGGATGCAAGCATGCCGAGAGAACCTGGGCGATCTGGAAGTGAGACCTGTAATTTGTAGAGTGCCATGGCGCAAATGTACTCGGTTAGAGCGATGGAGCCGAACCGAGGGTGACCTTGAAAGTCTTTGAGCCACCGGTAGGCAGATCAACCAGAACGTTGACGACTGTTCCGGGCACGTAAGAACGAATTCTTACGATAGCGGCTTCAGTATTTACAGTCTTTACTCCGTCAATACTACGGATGATTGAATTAACTGGAATTCCTGCCTTGCTCGCACCTTCATTGGCGCTGAGTTGAATGATTTTCGCTCCGATGCCGGTGTATGAATTATCGAATACGACGCCAAGGACCGGTCGTGTTGATTTTCCTGTTGCGATAATTTCATCGATGACTCGCTTGGCTTCATTGATCGGAATTGAGAAGCCGAGTCCAATGCTTCCTGATGCAGAACCTGATGAGAGTGTTGCAATTGCAGAGTTAACTCCGATGAGTCGCCCCAACGAATCAACAAGTGCTCCGCCAGAGTTTCCTGGGTTAATTGCCGCATCAGTTTGAATTGCATTTACATATGATTGAGCTTCCGTTGTTCCGGTTGAAACTGGTCTATTTAAGGCTGAAACGATTCCGCTCGTAACGGTACTTGCTAGCCCGAGAGGTGAGCCAATAGCTAAAACTGGATCTCCAACGCTGACCTTTGATGAATCTCCTAAAGTAATCTTGGGAAGGTTTCCAATTTGAATTTCAAGGACTGCTAGGTCATAGCCTGGATCGCGACCAACAATCTTTGCTGTGTATTGGTCACCATTGGTGAGTTCTACTTTGATGGTTCCTGATTTAGCGGCAGATTCGATGACGTGATTATTGGTGATTACGTAGCTAGAAGTTGAAGAAGTCTTATAAATGGAACCTGAACCTGTTCCGCTACCTGCAGCTGCGGTGACAGAGATTGAAACGACAGAAGGTGTTACCAAGGAAGAAATCGCCTTTGTATTCATGGCGCTTCCACCAATCTCAACTAACGTTCTTGTTGCAGAACATGTTCCGTTAGGAGAAAGAAATAGAGCTTGGGTCTTATTGTCGGCACAAGCCTTTACAACGCTTGTATTTTGCGTTGTAGCTGCCGTTGCGAATGAGCCAGCTGCTACAGCGCCAGCGATAAATGCCCCAATGACCTTTTTGTTTCTCATAGCTCTAACAATTCCCTGTCTTCCTGAGATTCTCCTGTATTAACCTTGAGAGGTTAATTAAACTTCTACGACCCACCCACCACTTACCTTCACTGAAACCTTGGCAAGCGGGGTCTCGGCAGGTCCAGTAGTTACAGCTCCATTAGCAAATGGATCAAATTGAGCGCCATGACATGGGCAGACCAATTTTTTGCTTGCACTCTTGTAGGCGACGGTACATCCCTGGTGTGTGCAGATTGCTGAGTATGCAAAGACTCCAGTCTTCGTTCTAAAGAGAACCGAAGGCACTCCTTGAGCAGAGTGAATAAAGTTAAAGCTCTTTCCCACAGGCAGTTTAGTCAGCTTCACGATTTTTTTTCCGGGAGTGCCAGCGCTCTTGAGAGTGGTTGATGATGCAACGCTGCGTCCTGCAAGAGATGCGACTACTGCAAGACCTGCAACAATCGAGGTCCGAATGACGTTTCGTCGCTGAAAATTAGTTGATGGCATTCTCTTATTTCCAATCATGAGTAGCAGGTAGGTTAACCATAAGATCGCATAGGCAGTATCGCTAGCGAGAAAGTATGGGGAGATATTAAATGTCCCCGAGAGCCAGAGCCCTACAGACATCAGAAATCCACTGAAGGCTGCAGTTGCTGGAGCAACGTAGAGAAGAGTTGCAATTCCAATTGCGAACTCTGACAGAATAATAAAGGCGCCGACTTCTGTTGAATGTTCCACGAGTCGTTGGAGCAGAGAAGAAATCGGTGAATCTGTTGCATATGCAGCGAGGGTGTTGCCGATAAAAGTTGGCTTGCCTCTGGTGAGAAATCCTAAATCGCTTGCTTTATCCCACCCCGCATAGATCCATGTGAGGGATAGAAATGTGCGAAGTAATTTCTCAGCACGGCTCTGGCCACGCCAGGAATTACCGGCGGTCCGAGGGATGCTGCGAAGGGCGTTCACGGATAGAGAATATCCTTACAGAGATTAATTCGCGCCTTTTAAGTGCGCTCGATAGCGCGCTTCCACCCTGCGTATCCATTGTTGCGTTGCTTCTCTGTTGATACCGGCTTCCAGCGACGCGATTCTTTCCACTGTTCTGCGAGTTCATCAGTATTCTGCCAAAAGCCAACTGCGAGACCAGCAGCGTAGGCAGCTCCGAGCGCTGTAGTTTCAGTAATCAATGGGCGGATAATTTCAACACCCATAATGTCCGCTTGCATCTGCATACATAAAGAGTTTGTTGTTATTCCGCCGTCAACGCGCATCTGTTTCAGTGGTACACCACTATCTGCTGACATCGCATCCATCACATCACGAGTCTGATAACAAATGGCTTCCAGTGCTGCTCGCGCTAAATGCGCTTTTGTTGCTGCCCGAGTAAGTCCAACAATTACTCCACGCGCATCTGATCTCCAGTACGGTGCGAACAATCCAGAGAAGGCAGGTACAAAATAAACACCAGCTGTATCTTCAACAGTTGATGCAAGTTCTTCAGTCTCAGATGCGCTCTTGATAATCCCTAATTGATCGCGCAGCCATTGAATAGCAGAACCAGTTACTGCGACCGATCCTTCGAGTGCATACATAGCTGGCTGATTGCCAAATTTGTAACAGACCGTGGTCAGAAGCCCATTCTGCGAGTGAACAATCTCTGTACCGGTGTTAAGTAGTGCGAAATTTCCCGTGCCATAAGTAGTCTTTGAATCTCCCCGATTAAAGCAAGCCTGTCCCACCATGGCGGCATGCTGATCGCCAAGAATTCCTGCGATAGGTATCGATGAGCCAAAGGGTCCATGCGCACTGGTATGCGCATAAACCTCGGAGGATGATCTAATTTCTGGAAGAAGTGCGCGAGGAATCTGGAACGTTTCTAGAAGTTCTTCATCCCACTGCAATTTCTCTAAATTCATAAGAAGCGTTCGGCTGGCATTTGTCACATCCGTTGCGTGGATTCCCCCTTCAACTCCACCAGAGAGATTCCAGAGCAACCATGTGTCAATCGTTCCAAAACGTGCAGTGCCACGCTTTACAGCGCTAGAAACTTCTGCCGAGTTTGCAAGCAACCAGTTCATTTTGCTCGCAGAAAAATAGGGAGCTATTGCAAGACCAGTTTTCTTTCTTATGGAATCCTTAAGATTGCTATCAAGTCCTTCGAGATAATCTGCGGTTCTTGTATCCTGCCAAACAATTGCATTATGCAAAGGCAATCCAGTAAGTGCATCCCAAGCAACTGTCGTTTCCCGTTGATTTGTAATTCCGATTGATTGTAAATCTGAACCGATGAGGTTGGCTTGTCTAAGTGCCCCTGAGATTACTTCCTTGGACTTATCCCAAATTTCAGAAGCATCATGCTCCACCCAACCTGCCTGCGGGAGAATTTGTCTATGTTCTAATTGATGTTGACCCACTACTTTTCCAGCATGATCAAAGATCATAAAGCGGGTACTGCTGGTGCCTTGATCTAAACTGCCTATAAAGGACATGCATGAAAGGGTACTGGCTCCCTGACTTGGATTCGAACCAAGAACCTGTCGATTAACAGTCGACTGCTCTGCCGTTGAGCTATCAGGGATTGCAAGTGCAGACTCTACCGCAGTGGCTAACTGAGGCCAAAATTAAGCGAAAAAGGTTGCTAGAGAGAGCCGATAGAGAGTTCGTGCAATCCGCGCTTTTGAGTCTCCAGGGCGACGAGTTCTCCGAAGGCAGCGTTGTACTGCTCTTCATTTTCCAGCGGGTTAAGTCGTTGCAAACTCGATTTGAGATCTGCAATTTTTCGACTGACCAATACTTCACGAAGTCTTGCGACAATACTTGAAACATACTTCTCTGAAACTGCGCCATCGGTGCGAACCGGTTCGACCGAGAGCTCAGTAAATAACTGCTTCATGCGATCATCAGTGACTTTTTCTAGTGCAAGTGGTTCTGTTCCAAAAGAATCAATTACACGACGAAGCTCGCGGTATGCAGGGTGGGTAAAGGCATCTTCTTCAATTGTTGCCCATCCAAATACAAGTCCAGACATCTGCAGCTTTGCCTTAAGTACTTCGCGTTCTAGCATAAGAGTTGGCTCAGTTGGATTTGGGCGCCAGGCATCATCAGATGATGGAACTTCTGCTTGAGGTTGGTTCTGTGTAACTTTCTTCAGCGCTGCATTGACGGCTGCCGTGACAACTTCGGTCTCTGTGCCGAGCCATCCAGAAAGTGATTTGATGTATTCGGGGCGAAGAGATTTATCGCGGATAGCGGCAACAAGAGGCGCTGCGGTATTGAGCGCATTAACGCGACCTTCTGCTGTAGCCAAATTATGTTTCTTGAGTTCAGTCTTAATTGCGAATTCAAAGAGTGGAACGCGCTTTGCAATCAAATCCTTGAGCGCGAGGTCGCCCTTATGTTGACGCAGATCGCATGGGTCGAGGCCATCTGGTTCAACGGCAACGAATGTCTGGGTAACAAACTTCTGATCATCACCAAATGCCTTCATGGCAGCCTTCTGTCCTGCAGCATCACCATCGAATGTAAAGATTACTTCTCCGCGGAATGCATCAGCATCCATCAGTAATCTACGAATGATTCGGATATGGTCATCGCCAAATGCAGTGCCGCATGTTGCAACTGCTGTTGTAATTCCAGCTAGATGACAAGCCATCACATCTGTATAGCCTTCAACAACAACTACCTGGCGGCTCTTTGCAATCTCTTTCTTTGCCATATCTAGGCCATACAGAACTTGGCTCTTCTTATAGATTGGAGTCTCAGATGTGTTTAAATATTTGGGACCTTGATCTTCTTCATCACTGGCAAGCTTTCGTGCGCCAAATCCAACGATGTCGCCAGAGATATCTTTGATCGGCCACATCACGCGATTGCGGAATTTATCAATGGGTCCGCGTTCACCCATCTTTGATAGACCGGCTTCTTCCAATTCTTCGATGGTAAATCCGGCGGCGCGAAGATGTTTAGTTAATCCATCCCAACCATTAGGTGCATAACCAACGCCGAATAAGTCGCAGGCCGCTTTATCAAATCCACGTTTTGTTAAGAGATCGCGACCGTGAGCTGCATCGGGTGATGTATTGAGCAAATCTTGAAAGAATTTAGCTGCAGCCAGGTTTGCCGCATAGAGGCGTGAACGCTGCGATGTTGGCTGAGTTGGGCCACCCTCTTCATAACGAAGTGTGTAGCCGATCTGTGATGCAAGGCGTTCAATAGTTTCTGTAAAACTCAAATGATCTGTCTTCATCATAAAGTCGATGACATCGCCGCCTGCTCCGCAGCCGAAGCAGTGGTAGTAATTCTTTGATGGTGTTACATGAAATGAAGGAGATTTCTCATCATGAAATGGGCAGAGACCTTTTTTCTGTCCGCCGCCGGCGTTCTTAAGTGCAACGCCTGCTGCAGAGACAACCTCATCAATATGAGCATGCTCGCGGACATAGACAATGTCATCTGCCTTTATGCGACCGCTCATGTTCCTACCTTACCTACGCTTCGATAAGTGTGCATGGAGCGCATATGCGCCAGGGTCGGTCAGGCTTGCAATTTGGTCGATAACGATACGAAGCTTCTCGGAATCATTCGTTGCGCGCTTCCAATCATCTTCAAAGATTGGGTCGAGCTCGGCAGGGGCTGCTTCAAATAACATTTCTACAAGTTCATGAATCACTACTTGCTGCTTGGCGTAACGCTCTTGCGATGCGGCTGCGCTGATTAAGTAATGGCCTGCCACTGCCTTAAGGAAATCAACTTCAATTACTTGCTCGCGTGGAATTTCGAGATTTGCTGAATATCGAGTCAATGAACCATCGCCATGAACTTTGCGGGTTTCAAGCTCTGCAGCTAATACAAAGCGACCGATTAATTGAGAAGTTGTATCTTTCAATCGAGCGAGAGCTCTGTGGGTACGATCAAAATTTACCGGCCAACAAGAAAGTTGCTGCAATCTAACAAGAGCTTGCTCGGCTTCCTCTTTACTTGCATCGCTGCCATATCCATCGACCATCTCCTTATATAAGGTGTCGAAATCACGATCAAAGTTCTTCACTGTTACCTGTCCTGCGAAGATTGCATCTTCAAGATCGTGGACAGAATAAGCGCAATCATCAGACCAATCCATAATCTGTGCCTCTAAACATTTACGACCAGCCGGGGCGCCTTGGCGAACCCAGTTAAAGATTTCAACATCATCGTCATAGACACCGAACTTGCGAGGGTTTTCAGCACGCGCCCATGGGTACTTAGTTGCGGCATCAAGTGAAGCGCGAGTTAGATTAAGTCCAAGACTCTTGCCTTGAACATCTACTGTCTTCGCTTCAATTCTTGTCAGCAATCTAAAGCTCTGTGCATTTCCTTCGAATCCACCGCAATCAAGGGCTGCAACAGCAAGTGCTTCTTCTCCGTTATGGCCAAATGGTGGGTGGCCCATGTCGTGAGATAAACATGCAGTCTCTAGTAAATCTGGATCTGCGCCCAGAGATTCACCGAGTTCGCGACCAATCTGTGCGCATTCAAGTGAGTGCGATAAACGTGTACGCTGAAAATCATTCTCCCAAGGAACTGCAACTTGTGTTTTGGCAGCTAAGCGGCGAAGCGCTGCAGAGTGAATAACACGTGCGCGATCGCGCATAAATTCTGTGCGACCTGGGCGCTTAGCTGGTTCGTCGAGAAAGCGCTCTTGATCTGCAGCGCTGTATCTCTTACCTGACAAGGTCATGGACGTACCTTACAAGGCTGCCATTAGTGAGGTGATCAGAGATATGAATCCCCCTGCGCCCTAGCGTGATGTATGCCAGGTATGCGCCAGCTTCTCGGATTAAGTAACGGTATCGAGATTTTTCAAGTGTATTTGGCCCACTTTGCGATGGAGAACATGTTGCTTCAGCGCCGAAATCTTTTGCCATAGTGATTGCGCGATTGCAGTGATAGGCGTCGGTTGCAAGGATGACGCTATTCAGATTGCGCTTCTTCAATTCAGTGATGTAATTCTTGGTTTGCGTCAGCGTATCGCGGCCAACTGGAATTGAAAGCACTTTACTTCTTGGGATTCCATTGCGCACTAGCCAATATCTTCCAGCTGCAGCTTCTGTTGTGCGATCTCCTGGTGCGCCCGCACCAACGGTAATAATCAACGGTGCATACTTCTCGCCGAACAATCTCTTCGCCTCTTCGAGGCGAGCAAGCAGAACATCACCCGGTGCGCCATTTAACTGAGCTGCGCCTGCTACAACAATTGCATCAGCACTTGTCGCAATCTGCGGATTCTTTGCGCCGTTCCATGTCACAAATAGCGCGTATGTCGGAATGATTACGACAATAGCCAAGATAAGTGAGATGACGCGTCTGATTAATTTAATCATCAGCCACCCGAGAACATATCTTCGGCATCGAGATGGATCATCTCATCCGGATCATTGAGCCAACCATCAGGCAAGGTTGGTGGACGTCCACTGCTGGTGCGACCCCGTGGCTTCTCGCCGATTTCAACTGGATATGGCTGCTCATCGAGCTGATTGAGAAGTGAACGCAGCTCATTAAGTGAGCCGACCATTCCAAACTGTCTACGAAGTTCTGAAGGAACACGGAAACCTTTGAGGTACCAAGCCATATGTTTACGAAGATCGCGACATCCACGATCTTCTGATTCGAAATACTCAACAATCAATTCGCCATGGCGGTACATAACTTCACGCACTTGGTGCAACGTTGGAAGTACGCGGTTATTACCACCGCTAAATGCATCAACTAAATCTGCAAAGAGCCAAGGGCGACCAAGACATCCGCGACCCACAACAACGCCAGCGCACCCTGTCTGTCGCACCATTTCAACACCATCGCCACCTGACCAGATATCGCCGTTACCAAGTACTGGAACTCCCGTTGGCTTCAGGTGCTCGACCAGATTTGCAATCGCAGACCAATCGGCCTTGCCTTCATACATTTGCTGCGCCGTACGCGCATGTAGTGCAACCCATGCAACACCTAGATCTGCCGCTGACTTTGCCGCTTCTAAGTAAGTGTGGTGATCTGTATCGATACCAATGCGCATCTTTACCGTGACAGGTATTCCGTAAGGTTTTGCGTTATCAACTGCCGCTTTAACAATTTCACGGAAGAGATTTCGCTTAAAGGGAAGCGCTGCTCCCCCACCTTTGCGAGTTACCTTCGGTACAGGGCAACCAAAGTTCATATCGATATGGTCTGCTAAATTTTCGCGACCAATCATCTTTACCGCTTCACCCATGTGGTGAGGATCAACGCTATATAACTGAACAGAACGTGGCCATTCACCAGCGCCAGGTTCAATCATGCGAAGAGTTTCAGGAATTCGTTCTAGAAGTGCACGAGCTGTAACCATCTCAGAAACAAATAGACCTGCGCCTTGTTCGCGACAGAGCATGCGAAATGGAGCGTTGGTAATTCCCGCCATTGGCGCAAGAACAACAGGTGGATCTACTAGATGAACTCCATCTTTGAGCGGGAGCTTGAGAGGATCTAGCAGCCGAGTAGTCGTGGGGCTAACCATGCTTCAACCTGATCGATTGCAATGCGCTCTTGCGCCATTGTGTCGCGATCGCGAATTGTTACAGCGTGGTCCTCAAGTGTCTCGAAGTCGATAGTAATGCAGTACGGAGTTCCGATTTCATCTTGGCGGCGGTAGCGACGACCGATTGCACCTGAATCATCGAAATCGATATTCCAGTTCTTGCGAAGTTGTGTTGCAAGATCGCGAGCTTTTGGAGACAAGTCTGCATTACGCGAAAGTGGAAGAACTGCAGCCTTTACAGGTGCAATGCGGTGATCGAACTTCATCACGGCGCGCTTCTCCATCTCGCCCTTTGCATTAGGTGCTTCATCTTCTGTGTATGCGTCCATCATAAATGTCAGCGCACAGCGATCGACGCCTGCTGCAGGTTCAATGACAAACGGAGTCCAGCGCTCATTCTTCTCTTGATCAAAGTAAGAAAGATCTTTTCCAGATGCAGCAGAGTGCGCCTTAAGATCGAAATCGGTGCGGTTTGCAATACCTTCAAGCTCGCCCCACTCGGTTCCGTTAAATTCAAATTTATATTCGATATCGGTTGTGCCCTTTGAATAATGTGAGAGCTTCTCTTTTGGATGCTCGAAGAGGCGAAGGCGCTCTGGATTAATTCCAAGATCCTTGTACCAATTAAGACGTGTCTCAATCCAGTACTTATGCCACTCTTCATCAGTTCCTGGGACGACGAAGAATTCCATCTCCATCTGCTCGAATTCACGAGTACGGAAGATGAAGTTTCCAGGTGTAATTTCATTACGGAAAGATTTACCAATCTGGCCGATACCAAATGGTGGCTTCTTACGTGATGTAGTCATCACCTGATCAAAGTTGATAAAGATTCCTTGCGCTGTTTCTGGGCGAAGGTAGGCAAGACCTGATTCATCTTCGACCGGTCCTAGAAATGTCTTAAGCAGTCCAGAGAACTGCTTTGGTGTTGTAAATTGACCTTTATTGCCGCAAGCAGGGCAGTTCATATCAGCAAGTGAATCAAGCTTCTTCTTATGCTTTGCTTCGTACTGCTCTTCAAGATGATCTGCGCGATAACGCTTATTACATGCGGTGCACTCGGTCAGCGGATCGCTAAATGTTGCAACGTGTCCTGATGCTTCCCAAACTTCGCGTGCCAAAATCACTGATGAATCGAGACCGACAACATCTTCGCGACCCATAACCATGGACTTCCACCATTGGCGCTTTACATTGTTCTTGATTTCGACTCCGAGGGGACCGTAATCCCATGAGGCGCGAAGTCCTCCATAAATTTCAGATGACGGGAATACAAATCCACGTCGCTTCGAGAGTGAAACAATATTTTCTAAACGGTCTACGGCCATTTCAAATCTCCATCCGGCTGGCTGTCGGCGAATAACAACGGTCGTTGCAATCGTGGGCTTAGTTTACTCGTACGCCCCGGGCTCATCGATCGCTCTGGCAAGAACCGGAATCGCTTCTAACTTTGCACGAGTAGAACTCAACGCTCTGCGATAAGAACCGACGTTCTCCCACTCGGTACTCAGAACCCAGAGAGTCGGCTCATCAAGATTCTGCCCAACGGTGCCTGAGAGAAAACCTTTCGCCTCCGCGAGAACGTCGCGAACAGCTTCAAGTTCCCCACGGAATTTCTCGGCTTCGGCCAAGGGAAGCTCAAATCTGGCGATTGCGATCATGGGCTGAGCCTAGGGTGGTGGTGAACGGGAATGAAAATCATTTTCATTTATGGTACGGTCTGGCTATGAATATCGCAATCATCTTGGCCGCGCTCACAGCTATCGCAACAACAACTGGTGGATACCTCGCAATTAAATCGAAGGATCGACTTCATCTAGTTCTGGGCCTTTCCGCCGGACTACTTCTAGGACTTGTCGCCTTCGACCTTCTGCCAGAAATCTTTGAACTCAATACTCAAGAAATTCTCCATGCTCCTGCTGCATCTGTTGCGCTGATTGGCGGATTCCTACTTCTGCACTTCTACGAGCAGATCTTTGGTTCGCATGAGCCTGCTGAATCAGATTACGGTCATGATCATCAGCACTCATCAAATATCACAGGTGCCTTCGGCGCTCTTGCGATGGGAGGCCATGTATTTCTTGATGGTCTAGCACTTGGCGTTGCATTCAAAGTCGGCAATGATCTTGGAATCGCAGTCTTTATCGCACTCTTAGTTCACGCATTTAGCGATGGCCTCAATACTGTTTCATTTCTGATTAAGAGCGGTTCATGGGGCAAGAAGGGTATCTGGCTTCTCGGCGTAGATGCCGTTGCTCGAATCAGCGGAGCAGCCCTTGGTGCAACTCTCGCAATTAGCGATAACTTCGTCGGAATCTATCTCGCAGTATTTGCAGGAATTGTTATCTACCTTGCAACTTCACATATCCTGCCTGAGGCACATTCGCGTCACAAATCTCGATACACAATCCTTGCGACCCTAGTAGGCGTTGGAATTATGTGGGCACTTGTTGGTTACCTCCACGGTATGGAATAAGACTTGTCTCGCTCTAACCCTAGAGTCTTGAGTACCCTCGAACGCGCTGGCGGTTTTGCAAGCGCACAAGAGGTCTACAGACTCATGCAACGAGAAGGCGAAAGTATTGGTTTAACTACGGTCTATCGCTCGCTGCAGAGTTTGGTCAACGACAAGATCGTCGATGTATTGCGTCGCGATGATGGTGAAGCTATCTATCGCTTATGCGGTGAAGCCCATCACCATCATTTAGTTTGTAAATCCTGTGGCGTCACCGTTGAAATTGAAGGTGGCGCGATTGAAAAGTGGGCGAAAGTTATGGCTGAAGAACATGGCTTTAGAGAAGTTGGACATACTGCAGAGATCTTCGGCCTCTGCTCCAAGTGCTAATTTCTTAAGCTTTTCCAAAACGCCGATCTCTGCACGAATACTCCTCAATAGCTTTCCACAAAAACTTTGGCGTCATATCTGGCCAGAGCACATCCATAAAGACGAACTCTGCATACGTTGATTGCCACGGCAAGAAGTTGCTGGTGCGCTGTTCACCCGATGATCGCAGGAACATATCTACATCGCGCATCTTCGGTGAGTAGAGATACTTTTCAATAGTCTTTTCGGTAATTGAATCTGGCTTGACTTTGCCTCGCTTAACATCGCGAGCCAGTGCAGTTGCTGCATCGACAAGCTCTGCTCGCCCGCCATAGTTCACACACATATTGAGAGTCAAAACTTTATTCTTCTTCGTTAACTCTTCAGCTTCTTCAAGTTCTTCAATAACGCTCTTCCAGAGACGCTGTGGGCGACCAATCCACTGAACTTTGACGCCCATCTCGTTAAGGCGGTCGCGGCGATTTCTTAAAACATCGCGGCTATAGCCCATCAAGAATTTAACTTCTTCGGGTGTGCGCTTCCAATTCTCAGTTGAGAATGCATAGGCGCTTAACTCTTTTACACCGAATGAGATTGCAGCTTCTACTAAATCAAAGAGAACTTTCTCGCCCGCTTCGTGGCCAGCAGTACGCGGCAATCCGCGTTCTTTCGCCCAGCGACCATTTCCATCCATAACGATGGCGATATGTTGAGGGATTTCGATCTTCCCTTTATTGCTCATGCTCTCTCCACCATCGGCAAACTTCGTAATCCGCGTTCAAGGTGCCATTGTAGATAAGCAGTTACCAAACCACTAGCCTCGCGGCGATGGCGAAGTTCACTTTCCTCGGCGCTCTCCCAATCACCTTTCAATAAAGCCTGCATCAGTGCGAGTGCTTCAGGGGAAGCAGTAGCCGAAGCTGATGGCCTGCAATCCATACAGACAGATCCGCCACCAACTAATGAGAAGTAACGATGTGGCCCTGGTTTTTCACAGCGTGAGCAAGATGTCATCGAAGGTTCATATCCACCGATGGAGAGAGATCGCAACAAGAATGCATCGAGAATCAGTGATGAATCAAATCTTTTTTCAGCAAGTGCTTTCATTCCGCCGACAACAAGTTGGAATTCCTGCAGCGCTGGCTCTTCTTCCTGCTGAGTAAATCGTTCTGCAGTCTCAAGAATTGCATGTGCAATTGTCCAGCGCTGGTAATCATCGGTGAGCGCTTCACCGTAATTCATGATCGCTTCAACCTGGGTAATTGTGTCGAAAGTCTTTCCTGCATGCATCTGAATATCGACATGGCTACCTGGCTCTAAGCGAGCACCGAATTTCGACATCGTGCGACGAACACCTTTTGCAACACCGCGTACTCGACCATGCTCTTTCGTCAACAGCGTGATGATGCGATCGGCTTCACCGAGTTTTTGAGTGCGGAGAATGATGGCCTCATCGCGATAGAGCTTGGTTTGAGGCGCAGACATACTGCGTACGGTAGTTAGCGAATAGCGCGATTGATTGCAGACACGACGGCCTTAAGTGAAGCAGTCGTTGTATTTGGGTCGATTCCTACGCCCCAGAAGACCTGTCCTGAAATTTCGCACTCGAGATAGGCAGCAGCAGATGCATCGCCTCCTGATGAGAGAGCGTGTTCGTGGAAATCAAGAACACGGACGTCGACGCCATAGTTCTGCAAGACGTGACAGAAAGCTGCGATTGGTCCATTTCCAGTTCCAGCTAACTCAATAGCTTCACCGCGATCAGTCATCTTTACCGCAAGCTGAACATCTTCACCCATCACAGAAGTTTGAGACATTCCCTTAAGTCTGAAACGACCCCATGGCGCTGAATCTGTTGGAAGATATTCATCTTCAAAAATCTTCCAGAGCTGCTCGGCAGTTACTTCGCCGCCTTCATCATCTGTCTTTGCCTGAACAATCTTTGAAAATTCGATCTGGTGGCGACGAGGAAGATCGAGGTGATGCTCGCTCTTCATTAGGTATGCAACGCCACCCTTACCTGATTGAGAGTTAACGCGAATAACTGCTTCATATGAGCGACCAATATCTTTTGGATCAATTGGAAGGTATGGAACAGCCCATGTGTGATCATCGACTTCGCGACCCGCTGCCTTTGCATCGCGTTCTAGATGCTCAAAGCCCTTCTTAATTGCATCTTGGTGCGAGCCAGAAAATGCTGTGAAAACTAGATCTCCACCGTAAGGATGGCGCTCAGGAACCTTAAGTTGGTTGCCGTATTCAACAGTTCGGCGAATCTCATCGATATCGCTGAAATCAATATGAGGATCGATGCCGTGAGAGACCATATTCATTCCAAGAGTTACAAGGCAGACATTTCCGGTGCGCTCACCATTTCCAAAGAGTGTTCCTTCGATGCGATCTGCGCCAGCTAGGTAACCAAGTTCGGCCGCAGCAACACCTGTTCCGCGGTCGTTATGTGGGTGGAGTGAAACAATCACACTGTCGCGATTGTTGAGGTTGCGACACATCCACTCAATTGAATCTGCATAAACATTTGGTGTTGCCATCTCAACTGTTGCGGGAAGATTCATAATCGTCTTCCACTGCGGAGTTGGCTTCCAGACATCATTAACCGCATTACAAACTTCAACTGCGAATTCAAGTTCTGTGCCGGTATATGACTCAGGTGAATATTCGAAGGAAACTTTGGTCTCAGGAACGGTCTTCATAAGATCAAGACAGAGTTGAGCTCCATCAGTTGCGATCTTCTTAATGCCATCCTTATCAAGACCAAATACAACGCGGCGCTGCAAAGTTGATGTCGAGTTATAGAGGTGGACGATTGCTTGCTTCGAACCCTTGATCGCTTCGTAAGTGCGGCGAATAAGCGGTTCGCGTGCCTGGGTAAGAACTTGGATGATGACATCATCTGGAATCAAATCTTCATCGATAATTTTGCGGACAAAGTCGAAATCAGTCTGAGATGCTGAAGGAAAGCCAACTTCAATCTCTTTGTAGCCCATCGCGACGAGCAACTTAAACATCGCAAGTTTGCGAGGTGTATCCATTGGGTCGATAAGCGCCTGGTTGCCATCGCGAAGATCAACTGAACACCACTTGGGTGCCACAGTCATCTTCTTACTTGGCCAGGTGCGATCTTCAAGTTCTACAGGAATAAATGGCGCATAACGATGCACCGGCATCTTTGAAGGCTTCTGCTTTGGAAAATTCATTTTCTATGCTCCTAATTTGTTTGGTTTACCTACGGTGTTTACCGGCAACACCAAACTCCGCAGCGAGGAGACCGGTTTTTAGGCCTCGCTACGGCGGATAAGGAGGAGTCCGCGGAGCTTCATAGACCCAAATGATAACGCTGAGTATTCAATCTGAGCAACTATTCGCTGGGTTTCCCTTATTTCGCTCATCGATTTTGGGCGTGAATATTTCATTCATCAATTGGAGGTTGAGATGAAATATTTGAGATGGCTTCTAATCTGGATCTTGACTTTTTCGCTGGCAACATCCGTCGCAGTAGCTGAACCGCCTGTCACCAACGACCAAAATCAAGGTATTCCAACAAAAGTTACTAAACGATTCTTCTTCTCAACGGTTTGCGAAGGCGTTTCTGATCTTCCGCATAAATCTACTCATGTGAAGGGAACCGTTAATGTGCAGGCGAGAACTACGTGCCCTGGAAAAGGGGTTGAGATTTCAAGTAGTTTGACGCGAACATATCGGGGAATCAAGACTTCTGTCACAAAAGGTAACTACGGAAATGGTAGAACTTCTGTCAATCTCTCCATGAATTGCATCTGGACAAAGGGCACGAAAAAAATTAGATATGAGATCCGGTCAACTCATACTCTTTCAGATGGGCGTGTCGGGGTTACTTTCAACTACGCTATCCTTGAATGTTAAGGGAGAAATCATGTACTACCGAACTTTGCGAAGGACGCCTGGCGACTTTCGCGTGGAAACTACATTCAACCTCCAAGGTAAATTCGCTAGAACAATTCTTGAATTTCCACTAATTAAAATTCTTGTATCGGAGATGCTTGTCCGACAAGGAAAAATTTTTCTGCGTCCATTTAAAGTAGACCCAACAAAGCCAGAACAATATTGGGTTGAAGGGTTTAAGGTCAGAAATACCAGTCAGCGCCAAGACAGGTCTCTTTATACTGCTGGCGGAGTTACAACCTTCAAAATTCAGAACTAGAAACCTAATCAAGGCTTATTGAGGAATCAAGGTGCCAGAGAAGATCTGCCAAGCAAGTGCAGATTTAGCAACGAGTGAGAGCGTTATATAGGTCTTCTCACCGCGCAAGTAATCTGACCATTTTCCAACCTTCTTATACTGAAGGTATTGAACGATTGCAAAGGTATTGAAGAAGAAGAAGATTGAGAAGACAATGCCGTAAACAAATGCTGGTGCCTTGGTATCTCCTGGACCACCTATTGCAAGAACATAGAACAAGAGTGCAATCCAAGGAACAGCCCCAGCAATGCAGCCGAAGATATATGGAAGCCATCCACCATTTCCTGGCTCTTCATATTTCTCTTGCAACCATCCAAAGAGAATCATCGATGCGTTAACCCCAAAGAGAGCGATGATTGCAACAACATCTGAGACGCCAGTAATGAGCGCAATCAGAACAATCATTACTGATGAGCTAATTGAGTATTCAACCCAGCGGAAGTAGTTGCGATGTGCCGCAAGTCCTGCAGTATAACGAGGGAAGAATTTAGGACTTGCTACAAGGAAGTGAAAGAAAGCTGAGAGACCTAAGAAGATTGCAACAGTTATTCCAATTGGTGCTTCAAGAAGAGTGACAGGTTCAGCAAAGACACTTCCCGGAGGACCTGCCATGTAACGCGCAACAATCGGCAAGGTAAAGTCGTTGGAAAGGACCAGAACCGCCACCATTTGAATGAGGTGGAAGAACCCTGCAATGAGGTTGTAATTACGAATCTTCTGAGTATTAATCTCTTTAGCCATGGTTAAAGGCTACAAGTGGCTGGTGAGAAAGATCAGTTACAGGACCGGCAAGTACCGATCTAATTCGTAGGCGCTCACCTGGCGGCGATAGTCCTGCCATTCCGCACGCTTATTGCGCAGGAAGTATTCAAAGACATGCTCGCCCAGAGTCTCGCGCACGAGTTCGCTCTTCTCCATAACAAGAATTGCTTCCTCAAGATTGGATGGCAGCAACTGGTGATCCGTTGAAGGTTCAAGCACATACTTCTTTTCGATTCCCTTAAGACCAGCCGCAAGCATGACTGCGTAGGCAAGGTATGGATTACATGCAGAATCCGGTGAACGAAATTCGATACGAGTTGAATTCTCTTTATTTGGCTTATACATAGGAATACGAACAAGCGCACCACGATCGTTATGGCCCCAGTTGATAATCGATGGAGCTTCTCCCCCGCCTTGTAGGCGCTTGTAAGAGTTGACCCATTGATTTGTAATCGCCGTGATCTCAGCAGAATGCTTCAGAATTCCGGCGATAAATTGGCGACCTACTGTTGAAAGATTTAGCTCTGCATCTTTATCGTAGAAAGCATTCTTCTCGCCTTCAAAGAGCGAGACGTGGGTGTGCATTCCAGAGCCAGGATGTTCTGTAAATGGCTTTGGCATAAAGGATGCGTAGAAGCCCTGGTTCAGTGCAACCTCTTTAATCACATGGCGGAAAGTCATGATGTTATCTGCAGTGCTTAGCGCATCTGCATAACGAAGATCAATCTCTTGCTGACCAGGTGCACCTTCGTGGTGGCTAAATTCAACTGATACGCCCATCGCTTCTAACAGCGTAATTGCTTGGCGGCGGAAATCATGTCCCACAACTGCAGGTGTGTGATCAAAGTACCCACCTTGATCGACCGGAACAGGTGCAACGCCTTTTTCAGGTTGTGACTTAAATAAGAAGAATTCAATTTCGGGGTGGGTGTAACAGGTGTACCCCATCTTCGCCGCCTTATCTAAAGTGCGACGCAGAACATTGCGCGGATCTGCAGGAGAAGCTTCTCCATTTGGCAGAGTGATATCGCAGAACATACGAGCTGCACCTTGTGCTTCAGCGCGCCACGGCAAGATAGTAAATGTCGCAGGATCTGGTTTTGCCAACATATCTGATTCAGATTGGCGTGCAAATCCTTCAATGGCAGACCCATCAAATCCAATTCCTTCTTCGAAGGCATTCTCAAGTTCGGCAGGAGCAATCGCAACAGACTTTAAATATCCAAGTACATCTGTAAACCAGAGTCGGATAAAACGAATATCGCGTTCTTCAATTGTGCGAAGAACGAACTCTTGCTGCTTGCTCATACCGTCATTTGAAAGATTGGCTGGCTGTGGGGACATGACTACATCGTGCCAAAGCGAAGTTACGGCTATGTTACAAAACTAGAGTTCGCGCCACTTACTGGTCATTGGTAGGCGTCGATCCTTACCAAAAGCACGCTTAGAGACCTTGGTACCGGGCGGATATTGGCGGCGCTTGTATTCAGCCTTATCGACCATTCCAATTACCCGCTTCACCAGATCTTTATCAAAGCTCGCAGCGATTAGTTCATCATGGCCCATATCTTCATCGACATATGCCATTAAGACCTTATCGAGAATTTCATACTCTGGAAGAGAATCTGAATCTTTTTGATCTGGGCGAAGTTCAGCACTTGGTGCCTTAGTAATTGAGTTCTCGGGAATCGGAGGCGTCTGCCCCGCAGCAGTTGCAGCGGCATTGCGCCACTTGGAAAGCGCCCAGACATCGACCTTATAAATATCTTTAATCGGCGCATAGCCACCGACGGCATCGCCATACAAAGTTGAATATCCGCAGGCAAGTTCAGATTTATTGCCGGTAGCTAAAACGAGATGACCCTCTTGATTAGATATTCCCATCAACGTTGTTCCGCGAACACGTGCCTGCAAGTTTTCTTCGGCTAAACCGGTGAGCTCTACCTCTTTACGGAATGCATCGACCATTGGCTGAATCTCGACTACGCGAAAACCAATGCTTGTTCGGTCGGCCATATCTTTTGCATCTGCAATCGAATGCTCTGATGAGTACTTACTTGGCATCGCAACTGCGTGAACTTGGTCAGATCCAAGGGCATCAATGGCAAGGGCTGTGACAAGTGCTGAATCAATTCCACCAGAGAGGCCAACAAGGACAGATTTGAATCCATTCTTTGTGACGTAATCGCGAAGGCCAACAACGATTGCGTTCCAGATCTCTTCTTCATCACCTAGGCGATGAGCAATTCCCGGGACTAAAGTCTTCTCAATTGCGACAGGCGCCTCAGAGATAACAACATCGGGCTTTGAAGTTCCAGCCTCGACATCAACATCGACAACCATTACCCCATCTTCAAATTGTGGTGCTCGTGCAATGACCGCACCGGTGTGATCGACAACGATGCTGTCGCCGTCAAAGACAAGGTCATCTTGTCCGCCAGTCATATTTACATAAGCAAGTGGAGCTTTCGCCTCGCGAGCGCGCTTAGTAACCAAGGCAAGGCGCACATCATCTTTATTGCGTTCAAATGGTGAGCCATTAGGAACAAGAACAAGTCCTGGATTTCGCGCAGCAAGTTGGGCGGTAATTCCGCCATCGATCCAGAGGTCTTCGCAGATAGCGATACCGACATCGACTCCGTGAATACGAACTACCAGAGTTTCACTTCCCGCTTTGAAATTTCGGTATTCGTCAAAGACGCCATAATTCGGTAGGTGGCACTTTGCATAACGCGCTTTGATTTCCCCGCCGCTGATGACCGCCACCATATTCTGTGGCTGAGCATCTACTTGATCCAGGTACCCAACGATGCAGACAATTTCTGGGGCTAATTCTTTAGCTAACTGCGCAATCGCTGCCTTACTGCCCACCTGAAAAGATGGGCGAAGAGCGAGATCTTCAACGGGATAGCCAGTAAGAACCATCTCCGGAAATATCGCAATATGTGCGCCCGCCTTATGAGCATCGAGAGCCGCTTCTTTAACGAGCGCAGCATTACCCGCAAGGTCACCGACCGTGGGGTTTATCTGCGCGAGCGCTAGCCTCAACTTCATTGTTCAAGAGTAGCGGGAGTAGAATTTGTGTCGACCCGGGGACCGCGCCAAGCGGCTTCGAGGCAGGAGATAAATATGAGCACAACCCTGTATGGCGGGGCGTCCCATCGTCGCGTCACCATTACCGACCTTCGCGATGCAAAGGTGCGTGGTGAGAAATGGCCGATGCTCACAAGCTATGAGCAGATGACGGCATCGATCTTTGATGAAGCAGGTATCCCTGTTCTTCTCGTCGGCGATAGCGCCGGGAATAATTTCTTGGGCGAAGAGAACACCATCCCCGTCACTGTCGATGAATTGATTCCGCTGACCCGAGCTGTAGTTCGCGGATCACAGCGCGCCATGGTTGTGGCCGACCTTCCCTTTGGTTCTTATGAATCTTCGCCAGAACAAGCACTTGCTACATCAACTCGATTCTTTAAAGAAGCTGGTGCGATGGCGGTCAAGATTGAGGGCGCTCACCTTGCAACCGTGGAGAAGTTAACTAATTCTGGAATTCCCGTCATGGGCCATCTCGGCCTTACCCCGCAATCACTTCATCAACTTGGTGGCTACCGAGTACAGGGGCGCACCGATGGAGATGCAATTTTGGATGCGGCGCTCGCCCTTGAAAAAGCTGGTGCATTCGCCATCGTTCTCGAACTAGTGCCTGCAGAACTTGCTGCTCGAATTACCGCAGCCCTTTCAGTTCCAACAATCGGAATCGGCGCAGGATCTTCCTGCGATGCGCAGGTTTTGGTCTGGACAGATATGGCTGGATTGACTGCAAAGCCACCGAAGTTGGCGAAGGCCTATCGCAATATGCGAGCCGACTTGCTGGCCGCCACCCAGGAGTTCGCCGAGGAAGTTCGTACGGGATCTTTCCCAACCGAGACCCAGACTTTCCACTGAGCAAATCCTTTTCGGACAACTCCGAAAACATGAGAAGAAACTACACAGTTTTCTTCATTGCCCGAAAAGGATGGCTAAGGTAACGAAGTGGCTAAGTTCGCGATCGACCTAACTCCGCTCAAAAAGTACCCAGATTTTCGAAATCTCTGGACTGCTGGGCTGATTTCCTACATGGGATCGATGATCACCTACGTTGCGATGCCATTTCAACTCAAAGAGTTGACCGGTTCATACCTTGCAGTGGGACTTTTGGGCGCAGTTGAAATCATTCCGCTCATTCTCTTCGGTCTCTACGGCGGCGTCCTTGCAGATTCGGTAGACCGAAAGAAGATGGTCTGGGCAACCGAAGCTGGCGCTCTCATTCTGGTTTTGATACTGCTCGCAAATTCAACGCTCTGGGAACCGAAGGTTGCTGTCATCTACATCGTCGCCGGACTCTTTGCAGCGGTAAGCGGATTGCAGCGACCAAGCATGGATTCGATTCTGCCAAGGTTAGTGAGCCATGAAGATCTCCCGGCGGCAAGTGCGCTCTTAAGTCTTCGCTGGCAGCTTGGTGTGATCATCGGACCGACTATCGGCGGAATTATCTTCTCAACGCTTTCAGTTTCAGTTGGTTACGGATTAGATATCGCAACATTCTTAGTCTCGCTTGTTTTTCTTGCAATGGTCAAGAATGTGCCCGCTTTGAAAGAGGCCGAAAAGCCATCTCTGGCAGCGTTATTTGATGGTGTGAAATATGCATTTAGCCGCCAAGATTTAATCGGAACGTACGTTATTGATCTCGCTGCAATGACACTTGCGATGCCGCTTGCTCTCTATCCATTCTGGGCCGACGAATTAAATGCACCTTGGGCCCTTGGTCTCTTCTATGCAGCGATCACAGTCGGCTCCGTCATCGTCACTCTGACATCTGGGTGGACTCGCACCTACCGATTCCATGGTCGCGCTGTCATTCTGGCGGCGATGGGTTGGGGGTTGGCAATTGCAGCGGCGGGGCTCAGTAACTCATTAATCCTCGTCCTTCTCTTTCTGACAATCGCTGGGGCATCCGACATGGTCAGTGCACTCTTCAGGGGAAATATTTGGAACCAAACGATCCCCGATTCACTTCGCGGACGACTTGCTGGTATCGAATTACTTTCCTACTCAGTAGGACCACTTGCCGGCCAACTTCGCGCAGCTTCGATGGCTGCTGCTACTTCATTGAGCTTTTCGGTAACTTCCGGCGGCCTTTTATGTGTGGCTGTGGTCGGAATTTTGGCGATTTTCTTGCCGAAAATGTGGAAATACGACGTTGAAACGAACGAATTTGCCGTTCGAGAGCGAAATTTGAGAAAAAATCTCGAAAATTCTTGATATCGAGGAAAAAAATTAGCCAAAAAATGCATTTCAGAAATGCGAAATGCATAAAAAAATATAAAAAATAATTAGCGACACGCACTGCAATATTTCTCACTATGTAGTGGCATTTCTTTGGAAATTCCGTCACACTTATCCACGAAACAGGTTTGGGTGACGGATCCGAACCCTTCCGATTAGGAGATAAACACATGGCTGCAGCTAAGAAATCTGCTCCAAAGAAGCGCAAGAAGGCAGCTGCACCAGCAGCACCTAAGAAGCGTCGTAAGAAGGCTGCTGCACCAGCAGCACCTAAGAAGCGTCGTAAGAAGGCAGCTGCTAAGAAGGCTGCTCCAAAGCGTCGTAAGAAGGCAGCTGCTAAGAAGGCTGCTCCAAAGCGTCGTAAGAAGGCAGCTGCTAAGAAGGCTGCTCCAAAGCGTCGTAAGAAGGCAGCAGCTAAGAAGGCTGCTCCAAAGCGTCGTAAGAAGGCAGCAGCTAAGAAGGCTGCTCCAAAGCGTCGTAAGAAGGCAGCAGCTAAGAAGGCTGCTCCAAAGCGTCGTAAGAAGGCAGCAGCTCCAGCAGCTGCTCCAAAGAAGCGCCGTCGCAAGAAGGCTGCTGCTAAGTAATTCATTACTTATAAAAAACCCCGCCAGGCAACTGGCGGGGTTTTTTATTTCTCTAATGTAAAAGGTAGGAATTACTCGGTCGGTGGATTCTCTTTCAATGAATCTGTCACTCGTTCAAAGATCTCAGATAGAACTCTCTGATCCTCTTTACTTAAATGATCTAGGAATCGGCCGCGCACACTTTCAACATGATCTGGGGCGGCAGCAACAATCGCCTTCCACCCCTTGGCAGTCATCACGGCAAAGTATCCACGCTTATCAACTGGGCAAGCCTCGCGCTTTACCCAGCCGGCCTTCTCCATCACCTTAATTCGATGAGAAAGGCGAGATCTTGAAAGCATCGCTACATCTGCTAATTCGCTCATCCGCATCTTCCGCTCTGGAGCATCGCTGAGTTGAGCTAAAACTTCATAATCTGCCATCGAGAGCTCGTGGTCCTCAAGATCTGAATCCAGGGCTTCCAATAAGCGGCGGCTGGCGATGATGTAACGGCGCCAAGCCTTCATTTCGGCAGCGTTTAACCAGCGCGGTGTTGTAGCGTTTTGCCCTGCCATAGTGGCAATAGTACGGCAGAAATGGAAAACGTTGAACTTTCAACTACTTTTCATCCCCTGCACGTCAACGAAGAAATGGACCCCATGAGCTCAGTTAGATCTGGAATCGATATCCCATCCCTGGACCCACTAGTGCGCCCACAAGATGACCTCTTCCGTCACTACAACGGTAAGTGGATTACTGAGTACGAAATGCCGGCCGATCGCTCGAGCGATGGAATCTTCCGCAAATTACATGATGCAGCCGAGGCACAGGTCCGCGAGATCATTGAGAATTCAACAGGCACCGGCGAGGCTCAGAAGATCGGCGACCTTTACAAATCATTTATGGATACCGATGCAATCAAGGCCCGCGGAATCTCTCCGATTGTCGATGACCTAGCTGCAATCGATGGCATCACAAATCTAAAGGATTTCATTACCGTCATGGCACGCCTTGAAATGCGCGGTATCGGCGGAATCTTCGGTGCTGCGATTTATCCCGATGCGATGGATTCCAATACAAATATTCTCTACATGGGACAAGGCGGCCTATCGCTTCCTGATGAGTCCTACTACCGCGAAGAACAATTCGCCGAAATCCGCACAGCGTTCTTAGACCACGTTGCAAAGATGTGCGCCCTTGTTGGGATTGCAGATGGCGCAAAGATTGCAGACCAGATTCTCACATTAGAAACTGAGATCGCAACCCACCATTGGGATCAGGTGAAGGATCGCGATGCGACCTTGACCTACAACAAGCACAGCCGCGCAGAGCTTGAAGCCCTTGCCCCACACTTCTTATTCGACCTCTGGGCAGAGCATGCCAAGGTTCCGGTCAAGGCTCTTGAATCTGTCGTGGTTTGCGAACCGTCTTACTTCTCATCCGTCTCAGCGATGCTTGCAAAGTTCGACCAACATCGCGACTCATGGGTCGGTTGGCTCAAACTCAACCTCGTCTCTGCGAGCGCAGCCTTTCTCACCGACGACATTGTTCAGCAGAACTTCGAGTTCTACGCCAAGACTCTTTCGGGCACACCTCAAATCCGCGATCGCTGGAAGCGCGGCGTCTCTGTAACTCAAGGTGCACTAGGCGAGGCAATCGGCAAGGTCTATGTCGAGAAGTACTTCCCTGAAAAGGCTAAGAGTGAGATGAAGGTCCTCGTCGATTTCTTACTTGAGGCATACCGCCTAAGCATCATTGATCTTCCTTGGATGTCTGAGGCCACAAAGAAGAAGGCCCTTGAAAAGCTTACGAAGTTCACTCCGAAGATTGGCTACCCTGATAAGTGGCGCGATTATTCAACCTTGCAGATTTCAGCAGATGATCTGATCGGAAATCTCTGGCGCATTGCCGAGTTCGATCATGCCTACGCCATTGCAAAGATTGGCGCCCCTGTCGATCGCGACGAGTGGCATATGACCCCACAGACCGTTAATGCGTATTACAACCCACTTGCCAATGAGATCGTCTTTCCGGCGGCAATCCTGCAGCCACCATTCTTCGATTTAGGTGCAGATATCGCAGCCAATTACGGTGGAATCGGCGCAGTTATCGGTCACGAAATCGGCCACGGCTTTGATGATCAAGGTTCTAAATATGATGGCGATGGAAATATGGTCGATTGGTGGAGCGATGAAGACCGCACCAAGTTTGAATCACTGACCAAGGTATTGGTCGATCAATTCGATGCACTATCTCCTGAAAGCACACCCGATATCCACGTCAATGGTGCCTTCACCTTGGGCGAGAACATCGGCGACTTAGGTGGGCTAGGAATTGCATATAAGGCATATAAATTGGCGCTCAATGGCGCCGAGAGCCCTGTCATTGATGGTCTTACTGGCGACCAACGTTTCTTCTTGTCATACGCACATTCATGGCGCAATAAGAACCGCCCTGAAGAAGTTCGCCGTCGTATCGCAATTGATCCGCACTCCCCTGATGAATTCCGTTGCAATCAAATCGTTCGCAATGTCCAGGAGTTCTACGACGCATTCGCAGTTACCGATAAAGATGAGCTCTGGCTGGCACCAGCTGAGCGCGTAAGAATCTGGTAGCTCTCACCAAAATATCTGCCAGTCCCGGCTCAGTAAGTGCTTTGGTTGTCGCTCTAGATCTACCAGCCGTAGTTAAGAGTTTTCAGGTAGGCGCGTAGCTGTGTGAAAAATTCTGTAGTTGAAATTTTATAGACCTGTTGGAAGGCTGTTGGGAAATCACTTCCGTTGCCAATAACTCTAATTATTTCCAGGACATCGTTGAGGGTGTGGCCCTTCATGATGAGATACTCATTCATGAGTAGACCAAGGCCGTATTCACAGCCATTGTTATTTCCAAATCCTTCGGCATCAAGGTTCTTCTCCCATTTGTTAAGCGCTGCTTCACATTGCGATTTATCTTTAGGGCTCCGCTCTACTTCTTGGGCGGCTCCGTAATTGGCGAAGGACTTACGATCTTCGAAGTGAGTTAAGACGATGCCCATCCCAACGCTTGCAGATCCCTCACGAAGCCAATCTGGCACTTTTGCAAATTTATCTCCCAGTAGCTCTGTTTGGTAGAGGTGGAAGATTTCGTGTCCACCCTGCACCAGCATGGTGTTGCGCATGGTGGCGTCATCTCGAACGCTAATGGCGCGCCATACGACTGTGAGGTGGCAACCTGCGCCCCCTTGATTAGGGCTCAGCCATGACATACACGGTGCTACATCTTTGAGTTGGCCTTTGACCCAGTCGCCGTCTTCGCCGACGATCCATTTAGGTGTGTAGCCAAGCGACATAAGTTGTTCATAGACACTAAATGCATATTGGGCATTTGTGGTCATGCGAATGACAGCTGGATCGGTTGGTGATTGCAGAATGGTGTTGATAGAAGGAGCGCTTTTGACTCTGGTGCTAACTAACTTGGCGCCATATTCGTCGACAGCTTTAAAGCGTGCAGCATCTTTGCCATAAATTGCAAAGGCATCAGTCGGTGAAGTTTTAGTGTTACTGACTGCAGCTCCCTTGTTCCAGGTGAGCTTCTTGCCAGATTTGATGCAGGTAAATTTCTTCCCTTTGGCGATTTCAGTGGCGCCTGCTTTGGCGCACGATGCACCGGCCTTAGGAGCTGCAGCATTTGCTGGATTGGTAAGTCCAAAACTTACGAGGGCGAGCAGGAGCGATGAGGTGGCTAGTGATCGCAGAGATACTCGCATCCCTGCAGGTTAGACCTGGCTCAATAAGTGGTCAATGGATTTTTTCAGGGCAGTTCCAAAAGAACTTATTGGTTTTCGGTGCGGGCCAATTTCTTCATCGTAATAAAGAGTGGAATTGCGATGAAGCTGCCTATAAACATCGTGGCAACCCAGACCATCTCTAAATGTGCACCAAATAAGAGACCGGTCATAGCCGGTCCAAGTACTCCTGAGACGCTCCACTGAAGGCTCATCCAGGCATTGGTGCGCCCGCGAATATGTTCTGGTGAAAGTTCATTTGCAAGAGTAGGAATTGTTGGAGCTTGCACCATCTCACCGAAGGCAAAAATAAGTTGGCTAATACAAATTGCAATTCCTGATGCAATCAACGGCAAGTATGGCGATATGCCAACAAATAACCATGAGAGCGCCCAGATAACTGCGATTGAAATAAGTGCTGTGTACTTCGAAAATCGCTCTAGGGTTCGAAGTACCAGTGGCTGAAAGAGAACTATAGAAAGCGTGTTGACTCCAAAGATGATTCCTAGCCAATTTGGTGAAAGTTCTAAATACTGAGTCGCAAAGAGCGGAACGCCCGCGGTGATGGCGCCGTAACCAAAGGTGAAGAGAATGATTCCCGATAGACCAAGCAGCACTAGAGGTTTATTTGCGAGTAAATCACGGTATGAACCCTGTTCTGGTTCGTGCTCCTGCTTTACATAACGCTTCATCGCTGGCCCACGCATTGTGAGGACGATGGCGAGATAGAGAAGGAATGTGCTGCCATCAATCCAGTACATCAATTGGAAAGATTTAAGATCTCCCTCGCGAATCAGTAGTGATGAAATTAGTCCGCCGATTCCAAGTCCTAAGTTGAGCAACATAAAGTTAAAGCCGAAAATCTTCTGGCGATCTTTCTCAGGTGTGAGTCGAGTCAAGATGACCATCTGCGTTGGCCAAATTGCTTGGCCTGCAGCGTTAATTACTGTGAGAGCTAGTATCGCTTCAAAATGTGTATCGACAATCGATAACGAAAAGGCACCACCTGATGCTGCAAGAAGTCCGGGAATAATTACCTTACGTGGTCCGAAACGATCAACAAGTGCTCCTAGTGGAGTGCTGGCAACAATGCTGACGATTGAGGCATAGGCAAGGAGAAGGCCACCAAAGGTATTTGAGAAGCCGCGCATATCGTGGAGATAGACCAGCAATAACGAGAGGGTCATTCCCCCACCTATCGCATTGAGACTGATTCCAAAGACAATCTTTCTCGATTGCGGATTGAGAAGAGTTGTAAATTCCTTAAAGAGCATTTACTTCAAGAGCGCCTGGGCTTGATCAAGAATCTCAGAGCGATACTTCTCGACGAGCGAGATGTGGCCATGGCCTGGAACAAACTTCAATTGTGAACCCGGAATATGTTCTGCAAGCCACTTTGAATGTGCGTGGGGAACCATAAAGTCATCATCGCCTTGCCAGATAAAGACTGGCTTTGAAATTTCGCTTAAGTTAAATCCCCATGGGCGTACGAAAGCTAGATCGTCATCGATCCATCCATCAAAACTAACGGCCATAGAACTGCGCGTCGATGCTGCAAGTTGTTCAGCAAATTCGCCCTCGATGACTGCTTTGTCGGCATCGCTAATGAGTCCACCAAATGCTTCGCGTACCTGTGCACCCGTCACATTCTTCATCGCACCTGCATTTTCATCCATCCATGCATCAAGAGCCGCTTCACCAAGAAGTGCAGCACCAAATTCGTCGTGATTTTCTGGCCCCATACCTTCAAGAAAATCGAGGTCAGGTGCGCCATATTCACCAACGCCTGCAAGAGTAATGACTCCGACGTTGCGATGATCGAGTGCATTTGCAAGTGCATGAGGACCGCCACCAGACCAACCAATTGCAACAAAGTTTGAGATGTTCTTGCCATCTAGAAGAAGTGAGATATCGGTGTTATTACTTAAAACGCTTCTGCCAAAGTTACGGTCACTTGTTCCATATCCAGCGCGGCTATAGGCAAGTGCGCGGATTCCGCGGTTTGCAGCATCTTCAAGCCATCCGCTCCAGGCAGAGAAGTGGCTAGGAGTGCCGTGGTGAAAGATGATCGCCTTATCAGAGGTAATTCCATTATCGAGAATCTCTAATTCGCGACCATCTTTGACTTTAAATTGAGGCATTTGGTAAGTCTATATCTCTGACACAATTAGCACATGAGTAAAGCCGATAACGAAAAGGGCTTCTCTTTCTCCATTAACCACGCCGCCGATTCTGGCCTTGCTCGAGTTGGAACTATCTCTACCCCACATGGTGATATCCAGACACCTGCTTTTATCCCAGTTGGCACAAAGGCCACAGTTAAGACTGTTCTGCCTGAAGCGATGGAGAATTTAGGCGCACAGGCGCTTCTATCAAATGCCTACCACCTCTATCTGCAACCAGGTCCTGAAGTTTTAGATGAAGCAGGTGGTCTCGGTTCATTTATGAATTGGGATAAACCAACATTTACCGATAGCGGTGGTTTTCAAGTTCTATCTTTGGGTGTTGGTTTTAAGAAAATCTTGGCGATGGATGCGCAGACTTTCCGATCTGATCAGGTAATTGCAAAGAATAAAGAGCGACTTGCTCATGTCGATGATGAAGGTGTGACATTTAAGAGCCACCTCGATGGTTCGATGCACCGCTTCACCGCAGAAATTTCGATGCAGATCCAACATAAGCTCGGCGCCGACATCATGTTTGCATTTGATGAGTGCACAACTCTGCACAACACTCGTCCTTATCAAGAGCTTGCGATGTCGCGTACTTACGACTGGGCAATCCGTTGTCTCGATGAACATAAGCGACTTACAGATGCACGAGTAGGTAAGCCATACCAAGCCCTCTTCGGCGTTATTCAAGGCGCCCAATACGAGGATCTACGCAAAAAAGCTGCATCAGATCTCGGTGGAATGAGCTCATCTGGAATTGAATTCGATGGCTTTGGAATCGGTGGAGCGCTCGATAAGGATTCACTTGGCACAATTGTTGGATGGGTTAACTCAACTCTGCCCGAAAACAAGCCAAAACATTTGCTTGGAATCGGTGCACCTGAAGATCTCTTTGTCGGCGTTGAAAATGGAATCGATACCTTCGACTGTGTATTGGCATCTCGTATCGCTCGTACAAGTGCTGTCTATACGATGGAAGGTCGATTTAATGTCTCAAACCAGCCATTTATCCGCGACTTCAACCCCATCGACGATGAATGTGATTGCTACACATGCACGAATTATTCACGCGCTTATCTCTGTCACTTATTCCGCGCTAAAGAAATGGTTGCAGGAACTCTTGCAACGATCCATAACGAACGCTTCATTGTGCGCCTAGTAGATCAGATGCGACAAGCGCTACTGGACGGAAACTTCCAGGATATGAAGAAGGAATTCATGGGTCGTTACAAGCATAAATCGGGCCAATCAAGAGATTAGTTTGGCCAGATATTCAGAATTAAAGGTGGAGTCCCTTTAGGGTCTCTGCTTCACTGCCAACTGGTGCCCATCCGCCCGGAACTAACTCATCAGCTTCGTTCGGTCCCCAGCTCTCGCTCTCATAAACAATGACAGGATTTGGATTCTTTAAGAGATCTTCCAAAATCTGCCACGAGTGCAATACAGCATCGATACGTGTGAATCTAAAGTGATCACCCAGCATTGCAGCGCGCAATAAACGCTCGTAAGGTCCCTGGCGGTCGCCGAACTCTGCAACGAATTCAACCGAAAGATCAACGGTCTCAGTTACAAGTTTTGTACCTGGCTTCTTCGCCTGAAGTGAGATATCAACGCCATCTTTAGCACCTAATCTGAAGCGAACTTGGTTTGCCTCAGACTTACCGAAGAGGGCACGTGGTGGTTGCTTAAATTCAACGATAACTTCAAGAACAGTCTCTGGCATCTTCTTACCTGTGCGAAGATAAATTGGAACACCGGCCCATCGCCAGTTATCGATAAATAACTTCATAGCAACGAATGTTTCGGTATCTGAATTTTCGGCTACGCCATTTTCATCCAAATAGCCCTCGAATTGGCCTCGTACAACATCGTTCTTATTGATATCGCGTATCGCAGATAAGACCTTGATCTTCTCGTTCTGCATAGCCTCAGAGCCCATATCGATTGGCGGCTCCATCGTGAGCATCGTTAACACCTGCAAGATGTGATTCTGCAGAACGTCGCGAGTCGCACCTACGCCATCGTAGAACTTTCCGCGGCCATCGATTCCGAAGTTCTCGGCCATCGTGATCTGGATATTGGAAACATAATTTCGATTCCACACTGGCTCAAAGAGAGTGTTAGCAAAGCGGAATACCAAGAGATCTTCCACTGCTTCTTTACCTAAGTAGTGATCGATGCGGTAAATCTGCTCTTCAGGCAGCAACTTTTTGAGTTCTGCATCGAGTGATTTCGCGCTTTCAAGATCGCGACCGAATGGCTTTTCTACAACAACACGTGCCCGACGGGTGATTCCGACTAGCGCAAGTGATTCGGTGATTTTGGCAAAGTATTCGGGTGCAATTGCAAGGTAAATGACCGGTAATTTAAAGTCTTTGATCGCTTCTGCGAGATCTACAAATGTTTGTGGGTCTTCATAGTCGCCCACAATAAGCTGCATTTCGCCCAGTAATTTACCCAGTGCCGCTTCATCTACATCGGGCTTACGGGCACGGACAGCATCTTCAACATTCTTCTTAAAGACATCTTGAGTCCACTTGGACGAGGCAACACCGAAGATCTGTACATCGAGCTCGCCAAGATCTTCCAAATCGTAGAGTGCTGGAAATAACTTCTTCTTCGCTAAATCTCCGGTCGCGCCAAATAGAACTAAAGCATCAGCTTTCATTACTTTGAAGCGTTTCCAGAAGCTTGAGGCTTCTCGTTATGCCCACCGAACTTGTATCTCATCGCGCTAAGGACGCGGTTGGCAAACTCATCATTGTTACGTGATGCAAAGCGGGCGTAGAGAGATGCGCTCAATACATGAGCAGGAATTCCTGCTTCGATTGCAGCTTGTACTGTCCATCGACCTTCACCACTATCGCTGACTTCTGTTGAGTACTCCTTAAGTTCTGAAGATTCAACGAGGGCTTGCGCTGTGAGATCTAGGAGCCATGACGCAACAACACTTCCGCGACGCCAGACTTCGGTAATTGCTGGAATATCTAAATCGTAAGCAGGAGTCATCTCATCTGCCGCTTCAAAGATTGCAAGACCTTCCGCGAAGGCGGCCATCATGCCGTACTCAATTCCATTGTGGACCATCTTTACAAAGTGGCCGGAACCGACCGGACCACAGTGCAGGTATCCGTATTCAGCTTGCACTGGCTCACCTGTGCGACCGGGAGTGCGTTCTGCAGATTCAATTCCTGGACACAGTGCTTTAAAGATTGGGTCAAGAGATGTAACAACTGCCTTATCTCCACCGATCATCAGCGAATATCCACGCTCTAGCCCGTAGACACCACCAGAAGTTCCGATATCAACAAAGTTAATGCCCTTTGCCTTCAAGAGTTCTGCATTCTTCAAATCATTCTTGTAATAGCTATTTCCACCATCAATGATTGTGTCGCCAGGCGATAGGTGTTCAGCCATGGAAGCGATAGTTGAATCTGTAACTGAAGCGGGGACCATAATCCAAATGGTTCGAGGTGTCGCAAGCTTTGCTGCAAGATCTGCCATATCAGATGCGCCAATTGCGCCTTCGGCTGCGAGTGTCTTAACAGCATCTGGGCTCACATCGTAAACAGCAGATGTGATGTTGTGGCGAGCTAGGCGGCGGACAATATTCGCGCCCATACGGCCAAGGCCGACCATTCCAAAATTTGTCGTTGTCATCTAAAAAATGCCTATTCGCTTGAAAACACTCAACGTTGAGGCTCGTAGTCTATACGATTTCGAGGTCAACTCTCGAATTTCCCTTAATTACTCGGTAAAAAAGGCCTCTGTATCAACAATTAATCGAGTGTGTGAATTTCCTCGTACATAACTAGCAGGGATAGAAATATCTCCCTCAATTATTTTTGTGACTGCAACGGCTTTACTTTCGCCAGCTGCAACCATCCAAACTTCTTGCGCACTATTAATCTGCTTCATCGTAAATGAGATGCGAGATGCTGGTGGCTTTGGTGAATCTGTAATTGCAAAAATAGAACGTAAATCATCAATGTTGGCTATTCCAGGAAAGAGCGATGCAACATGGCCATCAGGACCCATTCCTAAAATATTCAAATCAAGATCAACATTTTCGAGTGCAAGTGCGTAATCAGAGACTGCTTCTTCAATATTTGATGCGAAATCACTGGCAAGTGCCTCATGGACAATAATATTTTTATTCTTGAGGGTTCCGTGAAATGGGAAGGCATTTCGTTCGACGCTACTTGCTTCTACAAATCTCTCATCACTCCACCAGATATGAAGTCCTGCAAATGAATCAGCCTCGGCATTAAATTCATTGACCAGCGCCTCGGATATCTGAAAGCCAAGAGAGCCGCCTGTAAGAACGAGATGGAATGAGTTCTTAAGCTTTAGACCTTTTTCGATTGCGGCGAGAATCTGAACCGTTACTTCCTCTGCTAACTCAGCAGAATCGGCATACAAGGTCAGGTCGAGTTCGTCGTCAATATCCCCGACTAATTCATCGAATTCATCGCTCATGGGGCAAGTATCGCATGGCTACAAAATGAAGTTCGATTGCGCCTTCTCTACAGCGCCAACCCTGCCTTCTACTTCCATTTTGCGGTAGAGATTCTTGAGGTGCGTCTTCATCGTGTTCTGAGAAATATGAAGGGATGCAGCAATCGCACTGATTGGTCTCTCTGTCGCTAAGTGACGCAAAACTTCGAGTTCACGCTTGGTGAGAGCTGAATTAGAAAGTTCCTTGTGTTCTAAATTCTCCCGAATTCGATTCGTCACCGCGCTGGCTAAATCCTCCAGATAGAGCGTTGGGTTCTCTCCTGCGATCTTAATAATTAGATTACCCATGGCCTGTTCTTGCCTAAGGAAAGTTTCTTTCGCCCCAATCACAGCGCCAATCTCAAGCGCCTTCTTCATAGATTTGGTTGCTAGGTTCTCTTGATCAATTACCTGACTGGCTTCTGCGAGGTATCGCCACAACCTCTCTTTTGGTGTTCGAGTTGGGAGGCTACTAACTTCTTCCTGGACCGTCTTCTTTCCCTGTCGATGATCAAGAGCAAGCTTTATCTGATCCGTAAACCGCTGTTTTGGTGCACGTCTAAGTAGAACTGCCAATCGCTCTTCGTCTTTGACTCTATGGCGAATGAATATTTCGCTAAGATCAATCAGAAGTGAAAGTTGATCGCCGCTATCTATACTCTCAATCAAATCTCGATCGCGCTTTATGATTTCCAGGGCATCACTTAATCGCCCCTTGAGCACAAGTTCACGGGCAAAATATCCGTCAGCAAGGATGTACCAGATCCATTGCTTCCACTGCTCTGCCAAATTCTTAATCTCAGCAAAAATTTCATACGCCTCTTGAGGTTTAGAAAATTCAAGGAGACAGCGGGCCTGCACGTACATAGATGGCAGTGGGCCCATAACTCCAACGAAACCTTTACGTCGGGCATTTGAAGTTGAAATAGTGGCCGCTTCAAAAGCTTTTCTGTATTCACCAATCTGGAAAAGCGCCATCGCGTTTATCTGCGACAACAGAACATGGCTCGTAGTTATTTGTGCTTCCAGGGCTTTTTTCTGACTCTGCTGATAAATATCTTCAACTGCCTCGCTGTCATCATGAATGAATGCGGCAATTGAAGCCAAACGCAGAAGACCAATCTGTTCCTCGACGCCAAGAGCAAGCACTTCATCTACAGGCTTCATTGCAGTCTGAAAGGAGTTCCCAAAATCTTCAAATCTGCCATGCGCAATTTCTACATATGCCTTATTTCCTGCCGCAATCTGATTGATAAACCCTTCAATTACAGTTCCTTTTGCATCTTGAAGCATCTGGTCGTGCATGCTCATTACATTCCGATACTCAAGTGACGCTAAGTGGCCGGCAATCTCTACCGTTGCCCGCAGCAACAAACCAATTTGGGAAGAATCGCCGGCAAATATTGACCATCGGACCAAATCGTTTCCATGCCCTTGCGCGAGGAGAATGCGAGCAGCGTTTGGAAAAAGTGACTTTATCTTTTCGATCTCTCCTGCCAAAAATGCGTGCTCTAGGGCTAAATTGGGCTTGTTTTGATTCTCATAATATGCACATAGGTTTTTATGGATTTCCTTCTTGAGATCAGGTGCTTTTCGAAGTTCAAGTAAAAAAATCTCACGCATAAGTTGAGTGAATGAATAAGTTTGCTCTGGGTCGCTTGTTTGCCCAAAGAAATTTCCTTCAAAGGCTAATTCATTGATTAAATCAAATCTGTATTCAGTACCTAGAATTACCTGAGCTACGTCGTGGCTAAATTCTGGAATAACGGAGAGCTTTGTTACGGTCCTCTTGACCTCTTCATCCGTTGCATCCAGAATAGTTTGAGCCAGGGCTCTTAAAGGTTCTGTGTTGGTTGATAGAATCTTTGTAAAATCAACGGGAGAATTTGTCTTTTCTATATGCCGAATGAGAATTGCAACTGCTGCAGGCCAGCCCATTGCACCTGCCAAAGACTGGTAAATCGTTTCAGCGCCATACTCAATTCCGTGTGATTCTGCGAGGGCCTGAACCTCCGATTCAGTAAATTTCAATTCATTTGACCCAATGATTGTCAGAGGTCCTCGAGTTAAAAATGTGGGGTAAATACTTTCGAGGGAATCCCGTCGAATCGCGATGAAGTTAATGTTTGGAGGGAACTCATCAACTAAGCGAGCCGCAATTTCAACATCTTTTGATAAGTGATTGCGCAAATTATCCAAAACAAATGTGAACTTCTTTCCGGATTCAAGTAGCTCATTTCCCCACCTACGAATCACCTCTGTGGGACGTGTGAGTTGCTCTTTCTCAAACCATGGTGCAAATCCTGGAAGCACTTGACGAGTTGCTTGAATTAATAGCGCCGACATCTCGTTCACGGAATCACTATCTGTAATTGTCATCCAGATAACAGGATCATTACTTTGTTTAGCCCACTCAGCCACAAGTGAAGTTTTTCCATAGCCAGCGGGAGCGATGACTACTGTGGTGCTTGGCGCGGTATGTGTAAGCAGTGGAAAGAGCCTTTTTCGGGAGATGAAATTTGGAGCCAGCGTCGGGACCAAAGCCCTCGAGAGGGTGACTCCTGAAGTAATGTCGAAAGAGGGTTGTTTATCACCCGTGCTCTTTGGTGCCATGTGCTTAGGGTGAGGCTAAATGGGGTTATTGGGAAGGCAAAATCACCCTTGTAGGGGTGAGAAAGGTTGGTGATATCCCCTTAGAGCGCCGCAAAACCTTCTGCAAGAACGCCAAGGGCATCCTTCAGAAGTTCATCTGTGATGACAATAGGTGGCAAGAATCGAATGACATTTCCATAAGTGCCTGCAGTCAAGATTAGAACACCCTTGCTCTGGCAATACTTAATGACCTTAGCCATCGCTTCAGGATTCGGATCTTTTGTTCCTGCGTGAACCAATTCGATTGCAACCATTGCACCGCGTCCGCGAACTTCGCCGATGATTGGGTACTTAGCCTTGAGAGCGTTTAGCTCTTGGAAGAGAATTTTTCCGATGTGTTCTGCGCGATCGAGAAGCTTCTCATCTTCAATCATTTCGATGACTGCAAGTGCTGCAGCGCATGCGATTGGATTCCCGCCATATGTGCCGCCAAGTCCACCGACATGCGATGAATCCATGATTTCTGCGCGAGCAGTGACAGCTGCTAGTGGAAGGCCACCAGCGATTCCCTTTGCAGAGACGATCATGTCTGGTTCCATGTTTTCGTGCTCTACGGCAAACATCTTGCCAGTACGGGCAAAACCTGATTGAACTTCATCTGCAATAAAGACAATCTTATTTTCTGTTGCAAACTTCTGAAGTCCTGGCATAAATCCTGTTGGTGGAACAATGAATCCACCCTCACCAATTACTGGCTCAATGATGATTGCAGCAACGTTATGCGCGCCAATCTCTTTCTCAATTTTATGAGTAACAATGTCGAGTGCATCTTCTGCAATAGTTTCAGGGTTACCTGTCCAGCGGTATGAATATGGCATAGGCATGCGATAGATCTCGCCAGCAAAAGGTCCGAAGCCATCTTTGTAGGGCATGTTCTTTGCTGTCAGCGCCATCGTAAGGTTTGTACGACCGTGATATGCGTGCTCGAAGACAACAACTGCTTGACGTTTAGTGTAGTGACGAGCAATCTTGATTGCATTCTCGACAGCCTCAGCACCTGAATTCTGCAGAATTGACTTCTTCTTAAACTTTCCTGGAGTTAAACGATTTAGAGCTTCACAGACTTCTATGTAACCCATGTATGGAGCCGTTGTGAAGTTTGTATGTGTAAATGCGGCAACGGCATCTTGAACTGCCTTCACAACGCGTGGCGCTGAGTTTCCAACGGTGACAACACCGATACCTGCACCGAGATCGATAATTCGGTTTCCATCGATGTCCTCAAGAATTGCATCTTGTGCGCGAGAAACAATGATTGGCATCGCAGTCCCTAGTCCCCCAGCAACAGCCTCTTTACGTCGCTGCATAGCTGCAGTTGATTTAGGCCCTGGAATTTCAGTGGCCAAGTGGCGTGATTGCGGGAGTGGATCCTTTGATGTCATGGCTCAATTCTAAGGCCATCATTTCTCACTGCTCGCCCAAGCATGCCTTACAACAAGTTAGGCTTGCCACATGAGCGAACTTCGCAAAACGGCGCCTTTATTAGATGCCTACCTCTCTTACTTTGAGAGCGCTCGAACTCCTTTCACCATTCCAGGCCATAAGCAGAAGACTTCTGCCCTCGATGCTGGCCTTGGTGCAGTCGTTGACTCAGATACGCCGCTCTACGGCGGGCTCGATGAAATTAAGTTAACTAATCAAACTTTAAGACAGGCAGAGGGTTTAGCGGCAAAGTTATGGGGCGCAGACTACGCACGTTTTTCTACAGGTGGATCTACACATGCAAACCAAGCAATTATCTTCGCTCTCGGAAAACCTGGAGATAAAGTTGCCGTCTCTCGCACAGCACATCGATCTGTTCTTAGTGCACTTGTTCTCGCGGGTCTAGAACCCATCTGGATGTCACCGGAGATTGATGGCGCAACTGGAGTTCCAATTGGTATTGGAATTGCAGAGTTAAAGAAGGCGCTTACTGAGAATCCAATTGCTGTACTACTTACGGAGCCTGGCTATCTAGGAACCATTTCAGATTTGCCTGCACTCATAAACGCAGCTCACGAAAAGAAGGTTCCTGTCATTCTCGATGCAGCCTGGGGCGGACACTTCGGTTTTCATCCCCAGCTGCCACGACATGCAATACAGCTTGGCGCAGATGCTTTGATTACAAGTACTCATAAAGCACTTCCTGGATATAGCGCATCTGCACTTTTACTTGCTCGCACAGAATTCTTAAGTGCCGAAAGACTTGAGCAAAGTTTTGAGACTACTCATACAACATCTCCTGCCGGAGCTCCCCTTGCATCTATCGATGGTGTTCGTGCACTTCTGCAAACTCGCGGTGAAGAGTTAATTGGCAAGCTTCTTGAGAATATTCATGCATTTAAAGAGAGCGTGCAAGCTGAGTTTGCTCTTCCAATATTCCTTTACCCGAGCGATTTTCCAGCTGGGCGCTTTGATCCAACGAAGATTGTTCTACGTGTACAGCAACTCGGTGCATCAGGTGTAGATATCGAGGAAGATCTGCAGGCAGCAGGGATTCGCGTTGAAATGGCCGATCGCGACACCATCGTATTTCTCGGAACTATTGCAGATTCACGCGAAGATTTCCTACATCTCGCAGATGTCTTGATCCCCATTCTTAAGCGCCGTCAAGAACAACGCCGCGAGAGCGCCACTGCACTGAGCTGGTCTGTTACTCCACAGAAGAAAATTTCAATGCGCGATGCATACTTTGCAAAGACAGAGATGGTCGATGCTGCACATGCTCTCGGTCGCGTATCAGCAGATTTGATTGCGCCATATCCCCCAGGTGTTGCTGTTGTTGCACCGGGTGAAGTTCTTACTCAGCAGATTATTGAAGGGCTTGCATCTTCACGGGCTGCTGGAGTTCGTATTGCATATGCAACCGATTCAACTCTTGCTCAGTATCGAGTTGTTTTAGAGAGTTAAAGGGGCTGGCGGTAGACCTTATGTTGTGCGGCTTGCGCCAGCGGTCTAATTGTTAACGAATCAACATTGAAGTGGCTTGGAAGCATCACAGACCATCGAATCGCCTCTGCTACATCTTCTGCAACGAGTGGGCGCGTAACACCCTCATAGACCTTTGCTGCTCTCTGGGTATCTCCATTGAAGCGCTGAACTGCAAACTCATCTGTCTTCACCATTCCGGGCGCAATCTCTGTGACGCGAATAGGTTGACCATTGAGTTCTAGGCGAAGAGTTTCGACTAGTGAAGTTTCAGCAAACTTTGCTGCAACATAACTTCCGCCATTTTCGTAGGAGCGATGTCCTGCAGTGGACGAAATCATCACAATATGACCGCGTCCAAAATGCTGCATTAACGGCGTCATTGCTTTAACCATGCGGACAGAGCCAACGACATTTACATCGTAGGTCTTCTTCCAAATCTCTGGATCTGAATCATTAACGGAATCAGCATCGAAAGCCCCACCGGCGCAGTTAATGAGAATCGAAACCGGCTTACCTTGTAAGTGCTGTGCAAGAGCTTCTACTTCTGATTGAACTGTCACATCTAGTTGAAAGGCTTCAATCGAGCTATCTTCTCTTGCAAGAGCCTCGAGTCGATCTGTGCGGCGAGCAGCTGCAATCACGTGATAGCCATTCTTAGCCAATAAACGAGCCGTTGCAGCGCCAATTCCACTGCTAGCTCCAGTTATTACTGCATATTCGCGAGTGCTCATAGGTAAAGAGTATCTCTCTCGCCTAGAATCTTCATATGAGCAATCAAGTAGAGACAATCATCCAAGTTCAACTCACCAACCGAGATAAGAAGACAGTGTTCTTCAGGGGTTTTCTGGTTTTTCCGGTAGTTGCATTCATTGCATCATTTTCCCAGGGAACAGATGCCGCCTGGGCTTCAGGACTCATTGTTCTGCCCCTGGTACTGACGCTCCTCTTCAGAGGTGTCTATCCGAGTTATTTACTCTCCTTCAACCACTCGGTGTTGGAACTTAATGCACGTCTTTCATCGTATGTACTACTTCTGACCGATGACTATCCATCTATCGAACGTAATCCAAACGTTGCAATTCTTCTACCCAATATTGAAGGTGGAAAGAAGTTAAGCCGCGGACTGCCTTTGATCAAATGGTTCTTAGCAATTCCTCTCGTCATTGTTGGACTGCTCTACGCTGCTCTCGCACTGGTTTACACATTCTTCGCGTGGATTGTTACCTGGTCAACAGGAAATTACCCAGCTTGGGCGTTAAATGTTGTTCTAGGAACAATTAAATTCTGGAACCGCCTATATGGCTATGCCGTCATCCTCGTTACAGATGAATACCCTTCATTCTCGCTCTAATGTCTCTTGAAGTTCGCCCAGCCATCGCTGCCGATAAGCAGCGTTGGCTTGTGCTCTGGCAGGGTTATTTGGATTTCTACAAGACAGTTCTTTCTACTGAGCAGAGTGAACTCACTTGGTCACGAATCATGGACCCAGATTTCAATATGAAGTGCGCAGTCGCTCTTCAAGATAATCGCGTTGTTGGCTTTACTACGTACAACTTACAGAATTCAACGTGGTCAGAAAATGGCCACTGTTACCTAGAGGATCTCTTCGTGGATCCTGATTCTCGCGGCACTGGAGCCGGTAGAGCGCTCATTGATTACGTAAAAGAGTTTGCCGTCGCCCATAAGTGCTCACGTCTTTATTGGAATACAGATGAAGATAATGCAACAGCGCGGAAGTTATATGACACTTACTCACTTGAATCTGGCAAGCGTCAATACCGAATTTCTCTTACTTAACCGACCTAATCATTCGCTGGTAATACATCCCTGCCTTGCGTGAACTTTCTTGCCGTTCACCCATCTTTTTAAAGCCAATTTTCTCGTACGCTGAAATTGCACCAGAGTTATCTACCCAAACCCCAAGGCCTTGTATGCCCCAATTTCGTTCTTGAGAATGTGTATCAGCAAAGGTGAAGAGTGAGCGCAGAACACCGCGTTGACGAAATTTGGGATCAACCCAACAGCTTCCGACCCAACACGTTGCACCGAAATCACCTTTGAGATTCTCTACCGACATGAAGCCACAATCTTTTCCATCAATAGTTGCTAGAAGACCAACATACTGTGCTGCCTTTTGGCGCCAGGTGGTTTCCGTAAACTGGCTTTCGCTGTCGTAATCTCCGCCGAATGCGCTCTCATCATGCGCAAGTGCGGCAAGGCGAATATCCCGGTAACGCGCCCAATCATCCTCGCTTAAGAGAATGACTTTGACATCACTGTTTTTTGAAAAGTTTTCGGGGGTCAATTTTGGCGCCCTGTGCCTTTACCTTGTCGAGCATTCTGTCAGCCCATGCGAATTCGAGTGCCAGAATAAATAGCCCAAGAATGACAAGCGGTAAAGTAAAAGGTCCAGGCAGAACAACGAGCAATAGTCCGACTGTTATCAAGGTGAAACCTATAACAGAGACAATTGTTCTTCGAATAGCTGTTGGCAACGATTTCCACGTTGCTACAAACCTACTTCTCATCACTCTCATTTCCCGTAATAGTTCCTGCATGTGCGCGTGCAGCAGGATCTTTCTTGGACTTAATCAAACTTGCCACAGTCGAGACTACAAGAATTCCGCCGATTACACCGAGTCCAATAGGAGTCGAGATCTTGGGAATTGAGTAGTACTGCTCGTGCAGGTAAGTCATAATCAATTTTACTCCGATAAACATCAGAATAATTGAAAGACCCAAGGATAGATAGATGAGTCTGTCTAGCAGCCCCTTTACGAGGAAGTAAAGAGCGCGTAGACCCAGCAGTGCAAAGGCGTTAGCTGCAAAGACTAGGAATGGCTCTGAAGTCACTCCAAATGTTGCTGGAATTGAGTCAAGAGCGAATAGAAGATCAGTGGAGCCGATAGCAATCATGACTAGGAACATCGGAGTAGCGAAACGGATTCCGTTTTGCTTGATAAACAACTTAGTTCCGTGGAAGTCATCCACCATGCGGATTCGGGAGCGAATTCTCTTCACAATCGCATTGTCGTTTGGTTCAGGATCTTCATCCCAGTGCTTAAAGAGCCCGACGCCAGTCCATATAAGAATGGCACCGAAGATTACGAAGGTGAAGCTAAAGGCATGCAAAGCCGCTGCGCCGACGGCGATAAAGATGCCGCGAAGAACGAGAGCGAGCATGACGCCAATCATCAGTATTCGCTGGTGATAAATACTTGGGACAGCGAACTGAGCCAAGATAATCACAAATACAAAGAGGTTATCGACCGAGAGAGATTTTTCTACAAGATATGCCGCAAAGTACTCAGTGCCAGACGTTGCACCAAAGCGCTGCCAAACCCAGATACCGAACGCGACAGCGATGCCGATATAGAAGAGTGACCAGCTCATCGCCTCTTTGAATTTAACTTCGTGGGGCTTTGCACTTACCGTCAGAAGGTCGACAATGATTAGTGCAAGAATGGCGGCGATTGTTACTGCCCACATTGTTAACGAAACATCCATAATTATTTCTCCTTGACTCGCGTGAATAGAACGTGGTCAAGGTCTTCCTAACCGAACTAGTCGGCCAGCGCCCCGGGTTTTTACACCGTATTGACGAGGTAGCTGTATCTAGGTACTCCCCTTAATTACCACTGAGGCTACTGCATCTAAATTTTCATTTCAACATAAACTGAGCTTGTGTCAGCTTTCAAGCGATTTGTCCTAGAAAACTTACAGGAACGACTGCCTGCTCTTGGCGATCGAAAGGTTGCCTTTGGAGCCCAGGCATATATGAAGGAAATTGCCCCATTCATTGGAATCAGAGCACCTGAAAGGCGGAAGGTTGCAAAAGAGCTGGCAAAGAAACTTTCACCGCAAACATCGGATGAACTTGGTCAGACTGCACGGGCTCTCTGGAAGTTACCAGAGCGCGAATATCATTACCTCGCTTGCGACCTCATTGAAATATTCATTGACTGTGCAGATAAGAATTTCCTCGCAGAACATATTGAGTTTTTAATTTCGCATAAGTCATGGTGGGACACTGTAGATTTACTTGGTAGCACTGCAGTTTCACCACTCACCCTCAAATATCAATCCGTCACTTTGATGCGAAAGTGGAGTAAGAGTTCTAATATCTGGCTCAACAGAGCTGCGATTCAACATCAACGTGGGCGAAAGAGTGAAACCGATATTCCACTCCTTCTTGAATTTCTCGATTATCACTCTGATCAATCCGAATTCTTCATCGCGAAAGCAATCGGTTGGGCCCTCCGCGATTTGTCGAGAGTCAATAATCTGGAAGTTAAGAAGTTCTTAAAGGAGCATCCTGAGTTAGACAAGGTGGCAGTTCGTGAGGCCCTCAAATTAGGTTATAAATAACAGTTCTTAGAAAAATACTGGCTAGTTGGACTTTGAAAGGTCTCGCGATTTGGGAATCTCAAAAAACCAATTCCCATAACCCTCAATTAACTCTATTATCGCCTTCTAACTACTGGGGGAATTGATGAGCAGCGTGGTCAACCACTGGATTAATGGGTCCGAATACGTCAGTAAATCAGGCAGAACATTCCCGGTTTATGACCCAGCGCTCGGAGTCGAAACGAAGAAAGTCGCTCTCGCTAACCAAGAGGAGATTGCTCTTGCAATCAAGGCAGCAAGCGATGCATTTCCGGCTTGGCGCGACACATCACTTGCTAAACGTCAGCAAATAATCTTTTCATTCCGCGAACTACTTAACGCGCGTAAAGGTGAGCTTGCAGAGATCATTACTAGCGAGCACGGCAAAGTTCTCTCTGATGCCCTCGGTGAAATTACTCGCGGCCAGGAAGTTGTTGAATTCGCTGTAGGGATTCCCCATCTTCTCAAAGGTTATTACTCAGAGAATGTATCGACAGGTGTAGATGTTTATTCCACTCGCCAACCATTAGGCGTCGTTGGCATCATCAGTCCATTTAACTTCCCTGCGATGGTTCCAATGTGGTTCTTCCCCATCGCTATTGCTGCAGGAAATACCGTGGTTATGAAGCCATCTGAAAAGGATCCATCTGCGTCGATGTGGATCGCACAACTTTGGAAAGATGCCGGCCTTCCTGATGGCGTCTTTAACGTACTCAACGGAGATAAGGAATCTGTTGATGGGTTGATTGAAAGTCCAGATGTTCAATCAATATCATTCGTTGGTTCGACTCCGATTGCGAAATACATTTACGAAAACTCTTCAAAGCATGGAAAGCGCGTTCAGGCACTTGGTGGCGCAAAGAACCACATGCTTGTTCTGCCTGATGCAGATCTCGAACTCGTTGCAGATTCTGCAATCAACGCGGGCTTTGGAAGCGCTGGTGAACGATGCATGGCAATTTCAGTAGTTGTCGCTGTCGAACCAGTTGCAGATCAACTTATCGAAAAGATTGTCTCTCGCATGGGCAAGTTGGTCACCGGAGATGGTCGTCGTGGCTGCGATATGGGACCACTTGTAACGCGCGAACACCGCGACAAAGTTGCTTCATATATTGATATTGCAGAGAAAGATGGTGCGAAGGTCATAGTCGATGGTCGTAATCCACAAGTAAATGGTGAAGCCGGTGGCTTCTGGCTTGGACCAACCCTTATCGACAAGGTTCCAACATCTTCAAAGGTCTACACCGAAGAGATATTCGGACCAGTTCTCTCAATCGTTCGCGTGAAGAGCTACGACGAGGGAGTCGCGCTTATTAACAGTGGAGCCTTCGGTAATGGAACGGCGATTTTCACAAATGACGGTGGAGCTGCTCGTCGCTTCCAGAATGAAGTTGAAGTTGGAATGATCGGAATCAACGTTCCAATCCCTGTCCCTGTTGCGTATTACTCATTTGGTGGATGGAAGAACTCACTCTTCGGAGATACCAAGGCACACGGTACGGAAGGCGTTCACTTCTTTACTCGTGGCAAGGCGATTACTTCACGTTGGTTAGATCCAAGCCATGGCGGAATCAATCTAGGTTTCCCACAGAATTAATCGAAGCTATATGACTACCCAATGGTTCTTTAAAGATGGCGAGCTCGCATCTGGTGCGTGGAGCGCACGCATTGATGCAGCCAATCCCCCTTCAAAGCCATGGGCATATACAGGTATCCGCATAGGTGAAGTCAGCCCAACGCAATCTCTAGAGCTTCCTTCAGATAACAACGAACGTGTCATCTTTATCCTTGAAGGTCCTGAAGCTTTAGTTAAGTATCAGAGCGCAGGCGATTCTCAAGTAGAACAGAGCCTTCGTGGGCGCACATCGGTATTTCATAGTCCAGCAGATGTTCTCTATCTGCCTATAAATACTTCTGCCACCATTTCAGGAAATGCACGTATTGCAGTTGGCGAATCTCCAGCGAAGAATCAGATGACGGCTAAGTTCACTCGTAAAGAGGATGTGCCAGTGCAGATTCGTGGAGCCGGTCATGAAACCCGACAAGTTCATAACTTTGGAATGCCAGATTCTCTCGATGCAGATCGCTTGATTGTCTGCGAAGTAATTGTTCCTGCTGGCAACTGGTCGGGCGCACCTTCGCATAAGCATGATCAATACATCCCAGGTAAAGAATCGAACCTGGAAGAGATTTACTACTTTGAATCAGCAGTCACACGCAGTGCCAATGTAAGTGGTGAAACAAATCCATTTGGATACTTCCGAGGATTTTCTGCAGATGATCGCGAATACGATGTTGCAGCAGAGATTCACTCTGGCGATATCGCTCTCGTTCCCTTCGGTTGGCATGGACCTGCTGCAGCTGGTCCTGGTTACGACCTCTACTTCTTCAATGTGATGGCTGGACCAGACCCAGATCGCGCATGGAATGCCACAGATCATCCCGACCATGCCTGGATTCGCCAGGCTTGGCAAAGCCAAGCCGCTGACCCAAGATTGCCCTACGGAGAATAGAGAGAGTTACATGGCAACGCGAAAAATGACTGTAAGCCAAGCAATTGTTGAATTCTTGGCCCATCAATACACAGTCGATGGCGATTATCGCGAACGCACCGTGCAAGGAATCTTCGGAATCTTTGGACATGGAAATGTTGCAGGTATCGGTCAAGCTCTTAAACAATTCTCTACAGATGATCCATCTTTAATGCCGTACTACCAAGCACGTAACGAACAAGCGATGGTTCATGAAGCAACAGCATTTGCTCGCATGAAGCGTCGTAGAGCAACACTTGCTTGTGCAGCTTCCGTTGGTCCTGGAGCTACAAATATGCTTACAGGAGCTGCAGTTGCTACAACAAATAGATTGCCAGTCCTTCTCTTTCCATCAGATACATTTGCTAATCGCGCATCTGATCCAGTGTTGCAACAACTTGAGGCGCCGCACGATGCCTCAATTTCAGTCAATGATGCATTTAAGCCACTATCTAGGTACTTTGATCGTGTTCAGCGACCAGAACAACTCTTCTCAGCGCTCTTGGGTGCGATGCGAGTTCTGACAGATCCTGTGGAAACTGGCGCAGTGACGATTGCACTTCCTGAAGATGTTCAGACAGAAGTTATTGAAGTCCCAGAAGAATTTCTCGCAGATCGTGAATGGCATATTCGCCGTCCTCGCCCTGATGAAGGATTGATTAAGGAAGTAGCGCGCCAGATTCGAGCAGCAAAGCGCCCAATGATTATCGCTGGTGGTGGAGTCATCTACTCAGATGCGCACGATGTACTTGATGCTTTTGTCAGTGCAACCGGTATTCCAGTAGCGACATCACAGGCAGGCGTTGGTTCACTTAATTGGGATCATCCTCAGTGCCAGGGCGCTGTTGGTACAACAGGTACGACAGGTGCCAATCGCCTTGCAAAGGATGCAGATCTCATCATTGGAATCGGAACTCGCTACAGCGACTTCACAACTGCAAGCCGCTCTGCATTCCAAAATTCAGAAGTTAAATTCATCAATATCAATATTGCATCCTTCGATGCCTTTAAGCACGGAAGTGCTACTCCAGTTGTTGCCGATGCACGTGTGGCTATCGCTGAATTACATGCAGAGCTCAAGGGATACAGCGTCTCGTCTGAACATGCAGCCAATTCAGCACAACAGAAGAAGGAGTGGGATTCCGCAGTAGATGCCGCCTTTATCGACCAGAAACGTGCGCTTCCGAGCCAGACAGAAATCATTCACGCTGTGCAATCTGCTACAGATGCCAACGACACCGTAATTTGTGCCGCAGGTTCGCTTCCGGGAGATCTTCATAAGTTGTGGCGAGTTCGTTCACCGCTTGGCTATCACGTCGAATATGCATTTAGCTGCATGGGTTACGAGATCGCAGCAGGTGTTGGTGTAGCACGTGCAGGAGCAACTCCGGTTGTAATGGTCGGAGATGGCTCTTACCTAATGATGCACACAGAAATCGTTTCTGCTGTTGCTGAAGGAATCAAATTCATCATCGTTCTGATTCAGAATCATGGCTATGCCTCTATCGGCCATCTCTCAGAAACCATTGGTTCAGAAAGATTTGGAACCAAATATCGCTTCCGTGATGAAAAAGGAAATAACTTTGAGAAGGGCGATATTCTGCCCGTAGATCTTGCAACAAATGCCGAAAGCCTTGGTATTGACGTAATTCGCATCGACGAAAATCCAGATGCAATCGCAAATCTTCGTGAGGCAGTAAAGAAGGCGAAGGCATCAGATAAGGCAACACTTATTCATATCAATAGCGATCCACTTATTTACTCACCCAGTGGAGAAGGCTGGTGGGATGTTCCTATCGCACCAATTTCAACGCTAAAGAGCACTCAAGAGGCATATAAGAATTACCAAGAAGCAATCAAGCTTCAACGTCCATTGCTCGGCAATGGATCTAAAGATCGCGAATAGGGGAGAAAAATGACAGCACAGATCCGCGTAGGAACTGCTCCTGACTCTTGGGGAGTCTGGTTTCCAAATGAACCCCATCAAGTTCCCTGGGATCGCTTTCTCGATGAAGCTGTAGAAGCGGGCTATCACTGGATTGAGCTTGGACCATACGGTTACTTGCCTACTGATCCAAAACAGTTAGAAGATGAACTTGGTAAGCGCAATCTCAAGATGACCGCTGGAACTGTCTTTACGGGTTTCCACAAAGAAGATGAGAGCCAATGGCAGCGCGCTTGGGATCAAGCACTCGCAGTTGCAACTCTTGTTTCAAAACTCGGCGTAGAACACCTCGTTGTTATCCCCGATCTCTGGCGCGATGACAAGACAGGTCAAGCACGTGAATCACGAACACTTTCCAATGAACAGTGGAAGCGCCTTGCTGCAGGCCACGACAAGCTTGGAAAAGCACTTCTGGAAGAGTTTGGAATTCATCAACAATTCCACTCACACGCCGATAGCCATATTGGCACATATCAAGAAGTCGAGCGTTTGCTGCAAGAGACAGATAAGAAGTACACAAACCTCTGCCTTGATACAGGCCACTTTGCATATTACCTAGGCGATAACATCAAGATGATGAATGCATATCCAGAGCGAATCGGATATCTGCACCTAAAGCAAGTGCATCCAGATATCTTGGCTGACACCTTGAAGAATGATCTTCCATTTGTGGATGCAGTTTCCAAGGGCGTTATGACAGAACCTGGTTTCGAAGGAGTTCCTAAGTTTGCTCCAATTATTGAGCGCGCACTGGAAATCAATCCTGAAATCTTTGCCATCATCGAACAAGATATGTATGGCTGCCCAGTAGATATGCCATTTCCTATTGCACAACGCACCCGCGAACATATTTTGGCTGCGACTCGCGCAGCACGAGTTAAGTAAAGGCGACGATGACTACATCACCATTTCTCTATATGAAGGAGAATTCGAAGACTGTTCTCTGGAATGACTCTGCTGATCCAAAAGAACTTAGGGATGCTCTGACATGGGGCATTGTCGGGGCTACATGTAATCCAGTTATTGCACTGAGTGCGCTGAAAGCAGATAAAGATCATTGGAATGGTCGAATTAAGGATTATGCAAAGGCGCATCCGGATGCAACAGAAGATGCAATTGGCTGGGAGATGGTCAAGGAACTATCTCTCAATGCTGCAAAGCTCTTTGAGGGAGAATTTGAAAAGTACAACGGTCGCAATGGCCGCCTTTCAATTCAGACAGACCCACGCAACTTTAGAAGTGCAAAGGCGCTCACTGACCAAGCTGTTGAATTCTCCAAGCTTGCAAAGAACATTATCGTAAAGATTCCCGTTACAACCGAAGCTATTGCCGCATTTGAAGAGGCGACATACCAAGGTGTCAGTCTCAATGCGACCGTCTCTTTCTCTGTTGCGCAGACAATTGCAGTTGCAGAAGCGATTGAGCGTGGTCTCAAGCGCCGCGAAACAGAAGGACTCGACATTTCTCAGATGGGGCCAGTCTGCACAATCATGGTCGGTCGCGTAGATGACTGGGTAAAGGTTTCGGCTGAAAAGAGTGGCGCCACAATTGATCCGGGAGTCATGGAGTGGGCGGGCGTTGCTGTCTTTAGACATGCTCATAAGATTTATGAAGAGCGCGGATATCGCACTCGTTTGCTCTCTGCTGCATTCCGCAATCACATGCACTGGAGCGAGATCATTGGTGGAGATTCAGTTATCTCTCCCCCATATGCCTGGCAGGTACGAATCAATAAGTCTGGAATTAAACCGAACCTCAATAGCGTCAATGAACCAATTGAGAATCGAATCCTTGAACCACTCTTGACTCATCTTCCAGAGTTTAGAAAGATGTATGACGTAGATGGCCTCAAAGTTGAAGAGTTCACCAACTTCGGAGCGACTCTTCGCACCTTGCGAGGCTTCTTGCAGTCGGTAAACGATCTTGAATCCCTCGTCCGAGATGTAACCGTCCCCAATCCCGATAAATAAACTGATAACCAGAAGGTAGATAGAGATGACCACGCTTCCAAAGCCACATATCTTTAAACCAGAAGAATCCAAGCCGCTTCGCTGGGGAATCTTTGGCGCAGGTTGGATCGCAGAAGCCATGGTGAAGACTGCGCAAAAGAATTCAAACCAGAATTTCGTGGCAATTGCATCTCGCACGCCAGGCAAAGCAGAAGCATTTGCAAAGACCTGGAATATGGAGTCATTCCACAATTCTTACGAGGAACTGGCAGCACGTGACGATATTGATGCAATTTATATCGCAACGCTTCCCTCAGACCGTCTCGAAGTCGCACTCGTTGCAATCAATGCAGGTAAGCATGTACTGATCGAAAAGCCAATCACAATGGATTTGGCTGAAGCGAAAGCAATTTATGCTGCGGCAAAAGAGAAGAAGGTTTTAGCTGTTGAGGCAATGTGGACTCGCTTCTTGCCACAGATGGATATCGCGCGTCAGCTCGTAGCCGATGGAACACTCGGTGATATCGATCTAGTAATCTCTAACTTCTGCCAAGCAAATCTTGCTGTACCTCGCCTCTTTACACTCGGTGGCGGTAATCCGATTATCGATATGGGTATCTACCCAATCGCTTTCTCTCAAGAATTCCTTGGTAACCCAAGTGAGATCCATGCCTTTGGAAAGTTACATCCAAATAAGATTGATGAAGAGACCCATACATTTATGCGATTTGCCAGCGGTGGGCGCTCAAACTTCGTCTTATCTGCCCGTACATCGCTTCCAATCTGGGGCGCAGTCTCGGGTTCAAAAGGCAGCATCTCCTTCGGAACACCTTGGTTTACTCCTACATCAATTACTCTGCATGGAAATGGCTTAGATGATCCTCTTGCTACCTGGGTTGATGATCTCGGAATGCCACAACATTTAGGTCTCATTCACCAAGTTCACGCCTTTGCTCAATATGTAGATAAAGGGTTGCTCGAAGCACCTCTCTATTCACATAAAGATTCACTTGCCAATATCGATACTGCTCTAAAAATAGCTGACCAAATCGGAACCATAACCAAGTAAAGAGAAGGATTTCAACGATGACAAAGAAAATTCGTTTTGCAATTATCGGCGCAGGTCGCATTGGTTACGTTCATGCTGGAAGCGTTTTTGAGAATCCAGATGCCGAACTTGTCTATATCGTCGATCCATTCACCGAATCAGCGCAGAGAGTTGCAGATGCCTTTGGTGGCAAGATTGCTACAGATCCTGAGGCAATCATTAACTCTGGCGAAATCGATGCCGTGATTATCGGCTCACCAACACCTACCCACGTTCCACTCCTTACAACTGCGATTAACGCTGGAGTCCATGCGCTCTGCGAGAAGCCAATCGATCTAGATATCAAGAATGTTGATGCTCTGCGCGGTGCTGCAAATTCAGCAAAGACAAATGTCTCAATTGGCTTTAACCAGAGACAAGATCCCCACTTTAAATCGGTCAAAGCTCGCGTTGAAAAAGGTGAAATTGGTCAGGTAGAACAAGTCATCATCACAAGTCGCGACCCAGGGCCTGCCCCACAGTCTTACATCGCAATCTCTGGTGGAATCTTTAGAGATATGACAATTCATGACTTTGATTTGGCTCGCTACTTCGTACCAAATATTGTCGAGGTAAGCGCGACCGGTACCAATAGCTTCTGTGATTACATTAAGGAAGAGAATGATTTTGATAATGTCTGCGTTGTTCTCAAGGGCGCAAATAACGAGATCGTCACAATCTTGAACTCACGACACTCTGCCTACGGTTATGACCAACGTCTAGAGGTATTTGGCGATAAGGGTATGTTGCAGGTGAAGAACCTGACCGATACAACTGTTGAGCTTTTCTCTAAAGATGCATCTGCTGCCGGTGAGCCATATATGCCATTCTTCCTGGAGCGTTATGCAGCTGCCTACAGAAATGAACTTGCGCTCTTCATCAAGGGAATCTCTGAAGGAAAGAACTTCGGTTCAACATACGACGATGGACGCGCTGCCTTGATCTTGGCTGATGCTGCGCACGAATCAGCGCGGACGGGCAAGAGCGTTAAAGTCTCTCTGTAATCCGGCGATTAATCTGGGAAGTGGCAAGCCACTTGTGATGCACCAATCTGCACCAAAGCTGGTTCAGTTGTGCGGCACTTATCTTGAGCCTTCCAGCATCGAGTATTAAAGACGCACCCTGTCGGTGGATTAACAGGATTTGGAATATCGCCACTCAAGATAATTTGCTCGCGCTTACGCTCCAACACTGGATCAGGAATCGGAATCGCAGATAGAAGCGCCTTGGTATATGGATGATGTGGGCTCTTATAGAGATCCTCTGTCGGTGCAAGCTCCATAATCTTTCCGAGATACATCACCGCTACGCGATTTGAAATATGTTGAACAACAGATAAGTCGTGAGCGATAAAGAGATATGAGAGTCCGAAGTCATCTCGCAAGTCATCGAGCAAGTTGATTACTTGAGCTTGAATAGAAACATCGAGTGCGGAAACAGGTTCATCGCAGACAATAAACTTTGGCTTCAGCGCCAAGGCACGTGCGATACCAATACGTTGGCGTTGCCCACCAGAGAACTCGTGTGGGTAACGGTTGTAATGCTCTGGGTTCAGCCCCACGCGCTCCATAAGTTCTTGCACCGCAAGCTTTATACCCTGATCAGGTGTGATCTTCTGAATCTCATAAGAGGCGGCAATGATTGAACCGATTGTGTGGCGTGGATTTAGGGATGAATACGGATCCTGGAAGATCATCTGCATCTGCGTACGAAGAGGTTTCATCTTCGATGGAGATAGCTTTGTTATATCTTCGCCCTCAAATTTAATAGTTCCGGATGTTGGCTCATAGAGCTTCAGAATTGTTCTTCCAGCTGTTGATTTTCCGCAGCCAGATTCACCAACAAGTCCAAGAGTCTCACCTGCATTGAGAGTAAATGAGATTCCATTAACCGCCTTGTTATCGCCCTTGACCTTAGAGAAGATTCCCTGAGATTGAATTGGGAAGAACTTAGTTAGATTACTTACTTCAAGAATTGGAGTAGTCATTTACGCACTCTTTCCTTCGCCGATAAAGCAGCGCGCCACATGGCCATCTGTTCGCGTAGTTAACTCAGGTAGTGCGGTGAGGCATTTATTGCCAGGAACTTCGCTTACTCGTGAACAACGAGGAGCAAATGAACAACCGTTGGGAAGTGAAATCATTGATGGTGGCTGACCCGGAATCGCAGAAAGGCGATTTGTGTGTGGTTGATCAAGACGCGGAATTGAATCAAGTAGCCCTTGCGTATAAGGCATAGAAGGCTTTGCATAGAGATCAAAGACGCTTGCGCTCTCGACAATACGACCTGCATACATAACATTGACGCGATCTGCAGCTCCTGCGACAACACCAAGATCGTGAGTAATCAAGATGATTGCCATCTTAAATTCACTCTGTAAATCCTTAAGTAGGCTAAGTATCTGGGCCTGGACCGTTACGTCGAGGGCCGTGGTTGGCTCATCGGCAATGAGCAAGGATGGATTATTTACAAGAGCCATCGCAATCATCACACGCTGACGCATTCCACCTGAGAATTGGTGTGGGTATGAATCAATTCGTGAAGCAGGGTCAGGAATACCAACTAAACCAAGTAACTCAATTGCGCGAGCTCGGCTAACCTCAAGGTCTACCTGATTATGAACCTGGTGCGCCTCAATAATTTGATCACCGATAGAGAAATATGGGTGAAGTGAAGACATTGGATCCTGGAAGATCATCGAAATGTCGCGACCACGATACTTTTGAAGATCATTTGGATCGATTCCTAGTAGATCCACTTCGCCGGTATGGGATTGAAACTTCGCTGTTCCCGAAATTTGAGCTGTGTGGGTATTGAGAAGTCCCATTAAAGCCAAATTGGTTACAGTCTTTCCTGATCCAGATTCACCCACGATGGCAAGTGTCTCGCCAGGGTTTACTGAAAATGAAATGTCATTTACGGCATGAACAACACCATCGGGTGTTGGGAAGCCTACGCTGAGATTCTTTACTTCCAATAAAGTCATGCGATTCGTACTCTCGGATCAATAAATGCATAAGCAATATCTACAATGAGGTTCATTACAACCACAATAGTTGCTGCAAGGAGTGTCGTCGCAACGATAATGGGCAGGTCGTATTCAACGACTGCTCCAATTGCAAGACGACCAAGACCTGGAAGGTTAAATACGGATTCGGTGAGAATCGCACCCCCAAGTAATCCTGCAAAATCTAAGCCAGCCATTGTGATAATCGGAGCCAGCGCTGCACGAAGTGTGTGCTTTCCAAGGATTGTTCCCTCTGGTAAACCTTTTGCACGTGCTGTACGGATGTAATCTTCATTAGAAGTTTCGATCACTGCGCTGCGCACAAATCGCGTATAGAGCGCGGCGTATGCAAATGCCAACGTTACCCATGGCAAAAATAAAATCTGTGCCCATTCATATGGATCTTCTAAGAAAGGCGTGTAGTTACCTGCCGGGAAGGGCAAAATGTGCCACTTGATAACTACAAAAACCAAGAGCATCAAACCTGTAAGAAATGTTGGAAGTGATGTTCCGATAAGTACAAATACTGTGCTCGCACTGTCGACGATCTTTCCGCGATAACGAGCGGCGAGGACTCCGAGACCCACACCAATCACTAGCCATAGAACCAAAGCGCCGAGTGCAAGTGAGAGTGTTACAGGAAGTGCTTCGCCGATAAGTGATGTCACGCATGAGTGTTCTTGGAATGAGTATCCAAGGCTAGGCGCAGGACAATTGATAAGAGCTGCACCTTCTCCATATGAGCGGCCCATAAATAGGCCTTTAATAAATACCCAGTATTGCACTAGGAAAGGTAGGTCATACCCCAGTCGCTTGCGGTTAGCTTCAATGATTCCAGGATCATTGCAATTTTTGCCACATGTGAGCGCTGCTGGATCGAAAGGTAGAAATGCGAAAATTACATAAACAGTAAAGCTGACACCGAGAAGGATGAGAAGTGAGACGCCTAAACGTCTAGATATATATGAAAACACTTTTATCCCTTCTCAATTTCTTTAACAATAAATTTCATTCTAGTTGTTATGTAAGTACTACGTAGGTCTGGGTTTGAGAATTAACTCTCACCCAGACCTACGCAGTTTCTACTTATTTACTGCTGTGGTGCTAGTACTACTTGATGTAGATGTCACCGAATGAAGGTGCACCCTGTGGCTCCCAGAAGAAGATCCCACCGAGGCCTGAGCCCCACATTTCTTGGGTCTTCGAGAAGATGCCAGGAACAATCCACATCTGGTCAACTACGTACTGATTAAGTTCAGCCCACATTTGACCTTGCTTCTTGCGATCTGGCTCTGAGAGAGCTGCATCAGACTTCTTCTTAAATGCAGCGTATGCAGCATCATCCCAGTTCTGTGACATTGGGAATCCGCCTTCTTTTGTGAAGAGCTCAGGGATAACTGTTGATGCGTTAGCCCAGTCTGGAGCCCAACCACCAGCAGAAAGATCTGATTGCTTTGTAGCATCAAGAACAACTGCGTAGTAAGAACCTGGCTCGATGAAGTTGAACTTCATAACGATGCCAGCATTCTTCATCATTGAGTCGATCCAGATTGCTGCACCCTTCTTATTTGTCTCTGAGTCAGCTGTGTCGAATACAAGACCACGCTTTGGATCAGTTGCCTTTGCGTACTCAGCTGGACAAGTTGTCTTTGCCTTATCCATGAGCGCCTTTGCAGCTGCTGCGTTTCCTGCTGGCTTGTAATCTTCTAGGCCAGTTACCTTCTTGTAGTCAAGACCCATAAGCGGCTTGATTGCACCATCTGCTGGATCTCCACCAAATGCTGCTCCACCTGAGAGCTGTAGAAGTCCTGCTGCATCCTTCGCGAAGTAAACTGCGCGACGGATTTCAAGGCAAGGAACCTTCTTTACGTTAAATGCTGCGTAACGAACATATGGATCGTAGACGTTAAGTGCACGTGTCTCATATGCCTTCTTTGGATTTCCCTTGTCATCAAAGACTGTAGGAAGGTTTGTAGGAAGGATTCCGTCAAGTGAGAATGCGTTCTTCTCTGAGTCGCTCAAGATCAATTGATCGCGAACTTCTTCAGCAAGACCGAAGCGAACTACGATCTTATCTGGGTAAGCGTTGCGGATTGGATCTGAGTCCTTTGACCACTTGTCGTTACGTACAAGAACCATTTCGTCCTTAGCCTTGTACTTTTCAATCTTGTACGGACCAGATGAAACTGGAGCTAGGTCGTACTGATCGCCTGTGTCCTTAGCCTTTGGAACTGGGCTAAATGAAAGGTATGTAACTGTGTAGTTGAAGTCACCGACTGAACGAGACAAGTTAAATGTAATTGTCTTGTTGTCATCAGAACATGTAACAGCCTTGTCATATGCAGCAGTGTCGTTCTTATCTGTTGCGTATGGACCCTTGTAAACAGATGAACCATCTTCTGCCTTTGGAATATCAAGCATAGAGATTGCATATGTTGGGCCATCTGTAATTACATCTGTTGCGAATGTACGTGAAACTCCGTACTTAATATCTTCGCAAGTGATAGCTGATCCATCTTCAAATGTAACGCCGTCACGGAGTGTGAACTCCCATGTCTTGTTGTCATTTGAGGCACGACCTGTGTCAGTTGCAAGGTCAGGAACAACTGCAGATCCTGCACTTCCCTCTGCGCGTGCATATGCAGTCAATGTACGGTGCATATATGAACCGAACCAAGCGATGTGCTGGCCGGTGTAGTTACGGTTTGGATCTGCGTGAGTCCATGACTCAGAGTGAGTCAGATAAGTGATTGTTCCACCCTCTGATGCTCCTGAACCTGAACGCACGACAAAGCCGCCGACAAGTAGAGCAATTACAGCTGCTGCTGCAATTAACTTACCATTCTTGCCATTGAGTTTAGACATGAGTTCTCCTTTTGATTTGGGTACTGCATCCCTGCTTCATGCATGAAACCAGGGAATTCTGTATTTCTTTCTTCATCAGCTGTGCTCACTCTTTGGATCGAGTGCATCTCGAACTGCATCTCCAAGCAAATTGAAAGAGAGCACCACGAGAATGAGAGATAGGGATGGAATGAGGAAGTATGTAGGTTCACTCATTACATACTTAATTGAATCCGAAATAAGCAGACCCCAGGTTGCAGCCGGTGGCTGAACGCCGATACCTAAGTACGAGTACACCGCTTCTGCAGCGAGATAGCCCGGCAGCGCTAGAGATAAGTAAACAATCACAGGGGTCCAGAGATTTGGAAGTAGCTCCTTAAAGATAATTCTTGTGTGGTTTGCCCCAAGAGCGCGAGATGCAAGGACAAAATCTCGTTCGCGAAGTGACATCGCTTGCGAGCGCATGATGCGAGAAAAGTAGGGCCACCCAAAGAGTGCGAGAACCAGAATCAAGTAAATAACTCGTGCTGAATTATCGCGAGCGATTCCCGATTTTTCGATGCGAGCAATCATGGGTGCGCTCAGTGCGATGATCATAAAGAAGGATGGGAATGAGAGAAGAAAATCTGTAAAACGTCCAAGGATGTTATCGGTGCGGCCCCGGAAGTAACCCGCAACTACGCCAATCATCAACCCAACGAAGACGGTTGTTAATGTTGCGATTGCTGCAACCAAGAATGAAATTCGCGCACCATATATAAGGCGTGCAAGTAAGTCGTAACCAATTCCAGGTTCAACGCCGAGCGGATGGTTCCAGCTCATTCCACCGAAGCGACCGATAGTTTCTCCACGTGCAGTGATTGCATTGCCATCGCGTTCATTTGGATCGATATTTATCGCCCACGAAATAATCGGTGCGAAAACCGCCATTGAAACGAGAAGTAGAGATGAAATGAGCGCGGCTATACCAACTTTATTCTTCTTAAATCGGCGCCAAGCCAGTTGCCGTGGGCTTCTACTGGTCAGTATCTGACCTTGAGGCGCATCAATTTCTACGCCCATCGCTCCCATAGCCATTCGGGTGACGGTACTCCCCCCGCAGAGGCTTGGCAATCACCTTTTGGTAACGAAATGTGACCTAGCGCCAATACCCTAGAAAATAACCCTGCTGGCCTAACCTTTTCGCATGAATTCATTCCAACTAACTTTCTCAGGGCTAAATTTCATTGCAATCGTGGCAGCTTTCGGATTCTGCTTTGTCAGCGGCGCCATTTGGTTTGGACCAAAGACTTTCTATCCGATCTGGATGAAAGAGCGCGGCATTGCATCTGGTCAATTGACTACGCAACAAAATAAGCCAGCACTTTTATTTGGCGGAACAATTCTTGGGCTTCTGATCCAACTCTTCGTCTTGGCTCTCATCATTAATTCACTTGCTGGCCAAGGAGAAGCTACTGCTGCTCAAGGTGCAACAGTTGGTTTAGCACTTGGAGTTGGAATCTCGATGTTCTCATCACTTTCTCACAGATTATTTGGTGGAGAAAGTCTAAAGGTTTGGCTTATCGAGACTGCAAGCGATGGAATCAATCTCACTATCGCAGGCGCAATTATTGCAATTCTAGGTTGAAGAATAATTCTCAAAGAAGCGGGCGAAGTTCAACCTTTCGATTACAAGCCTTAGACCCTGCAAGTGCTAACTCTCTAGCTACATCACTACTTGCTGCTTCGATGAGCCAAAATCCACTGAAGTTTTCAGCTGCACCAAAGAGCGGCTTGCCAGTTTCAACTCCAGCTCCAGCGCGATTATCAATAACGTTGGCGGCACTTGGCGCTGCTAACCCGCCTGCAAAGATCCATTGTCCATTTTCACGCATTTGATCGTTAAATGCATCAATAGCTTTCATTTCGGCAGGCGTACCCGAATTAGTTAAATCGTCGATTACAAAGATAATGAATTTCTTGGACATGTTGGAATTCTACATCTCGAAATGAGTGCATAAAATAGCCTCGTGAGTGACTTTCAAAATGAGGCACAAGAACGTTGGGGCGATTCCGAAGAATTTCGCCAATCCCAAGCCCGTACATCCAAATACTCCAAAGAGGACTTTCAGGCAGCCAAGATTGATCAGGAAGCTGCAACCGAACTCTTTGTTTACGCTTTTGGAAATAGCCTTGCTATCGATTCAGAGAAATCGCAAGCAGCTGTTGTTGCTCATCGCCAGGCGATTACTAAATGGTTTTACGAATGCAGTGTGGAAATGCAGAAAAATTTAGCTCGAATGTATATCGAGGATCCACGGTTTAAGCAGTACTACGACGGCCGTGCTAGAGGGCTAGCCCAATACGTGCACGATGCAATCATGGCTCAGTAGATGAATTTTGAAACCGAGCGCTTAATCTGTCAGCCGCTTTCACTGAAGGATTACTCTGATTTCGATGATGGTCGTAAGCCTGACTGGTCTGAATTTAGCAATCCTTACAACCACCTTATTGAAGGTCCCACCCCGCTTCCGTACCGAATTCCTCGCGTAAAACTCAATCCGGAATTGGCCGAGATTGCCATCGTTCTTGCAGTTGAAAAAGCAACGAAAGAAATAATTGGATCAGCTGGATTCCATGACTTTCCAAATGAAAATGGAATGATTGAAATTGGTTTTGGAATTGTTCCTGAGAAGCAAAACCAAGGCTATGGAAAAGAGCTACTGCATGGCATGTGGAGTGAAATTGTTAAACGACCTGATGTAAAGACTCTTCGTTATACGGTCTCTCCAACAAATGAACCATCTATGCACATCATCAAGAGTTCAGGGTTCGCACTAGTTGGCGAGCAAATTGATGAGGAAGATGGGCTTGAACTGATCTACGAAATGTCAGCTCAGAATTATCTAACCCGGTCGGGATATTGGTTATTCTCAACTAAAGTACGTAGATGGCCACCTCACTGAGCAAGACACAGCGGAACGGTCTTATTTTTGCCTTTATCGGAGTACTTGCATTCTCACTCTCTCTTCCTTTTACAAAGTTGGCGCTTAAGAGTTTTGATCCGCTCTTCACGGCCTTTGCTCGTCCTGTAATTGCCGCTTTGTTGGCAATTCCACTGATGTACATTTTCAAAGTACCGGCACTGCCCCGTCACCTCTGGAGACCAACAGCCTTTACTGCCCTTGGAGCCGTATTTGGCTGGCCCATCTTGATTGCAATCGCACTTCACAGAACAACATCAGCTCATGTTTCGGTGATTGCAGCGGTCATGCCTCTCGTAACCGCAATTATCTCGGTAATTATGAATAAGAAACATCCAGGCAAATCCTTCTGGGTCGCATCAACGCTAGGTACAGCGCTTTTGATTTTCTTCTCTCTCAGTAGAGGCGGCACATCTAGTGCAGACCTTCTTACAGATTTAATCATTATCGGTGCAGTGATTGCTTCTTCATATTGCTATGTCGAAGGAGCCGGTCTGACGAATTACCTTCCCGGCTGGCAAGTTATCTCGTGGGTTGTTGTCATAAGCCTTCCTGTCGCCATACCGGGAGCGATTGCTGTGCATGCCGCTACATCAAATCAATACACACTTCATCTTGATGCAGTGTTTGGAATGCTCGGTATCGGATTATCTTCGATGTATCTAGGCTTTTTCGCTTGGTACCGTGGGCTTCGCGACTTCGGTGTAGCCCATGGATCACAGGTGCAACAGCTCCAAGCAATTATGACTTTGGGTTGGTCTGCCCTTTTGTTGGGCGAAACTGTCACACTCACAATGGCCTTATCCGCAATTGGAATCGTTCTCTGCGTACTTTGGGCGTTATCCAACGTCAATAAAGTTACATCAAGCTAACTAAATAGAAGTGTCGCCCTATAAGTCGGATCAGCCTTTGATAAAGCCATTCTTAATCAAATAATCCGCTGATTCTTTTAAGGTAACTTCGACAGGAATAAAGCTGATGTTCAACAAGCGCTGAGCCTTGGCGCCACTCACATTCATTGGCTTTCCTAATTGAGGCAAAATCGGTTTTATTGAACCATCGAATAGTGAAAGCAAGCGAATAATGAATGTGGGCGCCTGCGCTGACTTGACCTTACTCTTTGGATACAAGCGCTTTAAAAACTTCGCTATCTCAACAAATGATCTGGTTTCTGAGGAAGCGATTATTCGTTCGTTTTTTGTATTTTCACTCTTGATTGCCTCAACATGCATCTTGGCAACATCTTGTACATCTACGATTGCAAATTTTAGATCTGGCAACATGGGATCACTTCCGTTTAGTATTCTTTCAACAAGCGAAATTGATGAACCAAAGTTCTTGTCTAGTGGCGCCCCAAGCACTAGCACTGGATTAATGGTTGTCAGGGCGATTTCAGGAGCTTCATTTTTGATGAAATTCCAAGCTGCTTGTTCAGCCAAGGTCTTGGATTTTGTATAAGCCACACGCCCAACTGGATGTTCAACATCAGTCCACATTGTTTCGTCATATGCCAAAGCGCCAGAAGTTAATTCACGGCCATAGATCGCTGCCACCGATGAAGTCAGAATTACTCGCTTGACTCCAGCATTTCTTGCAGCGCCTAGCGCTCTCAACGTGCCTTCGACTGCAGGGCGAATTAGATCATTCTCATCTTTCGGCGAAGTGAGTGGAAAAGGCGATGCAGTGTGCATCAACACATCTATATCATTCAGGGCAGCATCCCAACCTGAATCTTTCTCAAGATCGAGCTCGATAAATGTTAGACGCGAATCTAAGTTTGATTTATCCAAAAGATGTAGCGCGACTGCATCGCGGACTTCTGAAGACTTTGAAAGCTTGCGCACTGAAGCGCGGACTTCGTACCCCTGATTGAGTAATTGCAATGTGATGTGTTTGCCGATGTATCCGCTTGCGCCTGTAAGTAGGACTCTAGTCATGTGGCAAATCATTTCATAAATCAGAGAAAAAGAAGAGTCGCCCTATCAGCCTGAAAGATCTAGTTTGGCTTTTTGCTCAAAAGGGAACCTAGGAATAAAACTAAAAGCAGATAAAAAGCTACCCCATTTAGCGCTTCACCGGGTGGTGTTCCTGTGGTGGTTAAACTCATTTGCTGTCCAGCAATAAAGCGCAAGACTGGATCAATGGCGAGAGTTAGCAAAATCAATGGGGTTAATCCTGGATAACGGAAAAATAATACGAGCAGGAGGGCGGCAAGAATTAGTTGTATTGCGCCCCATTGGTGAAAAATCGCAATCAAGTTATCTCCGCCTTCAACCGATGTATCAATGCCAGCGATGCTCTGAGCACCGCCATCAGATGCGAATAGGTGAATGCAACTGCGAGCAACCATCACGGACATATAGAGAACAGCAATAACCCGAATTATGCGAAATCCTTCAAACTTTGAAGGATTATTGGGAAATACCTTATTGAAATCAAACTTCATAGTTCCAACTATAAACCAGATCCAAGATTGCCCAGTTGAATGTTGTCTCCGGACATTCTGACAGAAAGTCCTTTGCTGCTGAGTGAAACTGATTTAACTTTAAGCCCCTTAGGTGGTGTCAGACTTCTTTGGCTCTTACTTTTGATCTGATTTTGAAGATCGGCCGGCAATGATGAAGCAGGTATTTGATTGCCCAAGATAGAAACACTCTGAAGTTCAAAATAAAGCTGGCTATTTGAGTACTTTGGAATCAGAAGCGCTGTACCCATTCCGCCAGCTCCTGCTGCTACCTGGAGAGTATTACCCACAATTTGAGCATTGTTAAATTCGGATTGTTTTGTAATTGTCGATGCAGGAATAGTGGCGGTTACTTCCAAAGAGCCAACCAGGGTCGGTTTTGCTTTACTGATACTTGATGCAGATATGTCTAGCGATGTTTTTGTGCCACTCTCTTTAAGGGCAAAACTCTTAATGTTTATATCTGCAGATCTAATTGAATCAGAAGTCAGATTGCTCGGTACATCTGCCAGTGGAACAGAGGCGCTAATACCTGAAGCATTGGGCATCTCTCGCTGAACCTTTGAAGTGATCTGCGATGAAATGTATTGCTGAACTCCAATTACTCCACCCAGAAGAACAAACGCTGTTGCCGAAATTGCAATAGTTTTAATTTTCATTGGGGGAACTTATCGGCTCAAATTCTTCAAGTCGGTAACCACTGGTGTGAATTCTCTGTGAATTTAGAAAAGTAGAGGCGCCCAATAAGCCGGAGGCTTTCGATTCTCGCTCAGTAATGGCGATTGCCCACCTAAGTGCCCACAAAGTTATACAAAGTTTGACCAAACATTACAGGTTCTTGTCAGCCCAGATACAAACGGCATCGTAATGAAACTTGCCTAACCCCTTCGCAATCTCCTCATAGTGGTCTCTATACGAAGACGGAAGGATGTAACTCATTGCAAGTGACTTGTAGGCCTCTTTCGTTGGAGTCCAGAATTGAAGTATGAAATCGTAATGTTGCTTCACTAGAGTCTGAACGCTCTCATCCCCTGCTTGAACTCCCTCAGCCATTTTTGACGCAAACTCAGATGTTAATTCACCAAAGACTTGAGTAAATTTCTGCTCCTCTTCTTTTGAATGCTTGTTCTGATATTGCTCGGAATGGATACCAAATTTCATGAGTCAAGTATAAAAGAAGAGTCGCCGTATAAGCCGGAGTTACTGTATTTCGGCGAAAACGTGGATTAACCTTTTCACATGAAAATGACTGAGATATTAATTCGCTGGACTCCTACATTCCTCGCCTTCCCAATTGGTGGGCTGCTCGCCAAATTGTTCTTCGGATCAGCAAGTTCTGTCGCAAGATCTGTTGGCGGCGGATTAATCGTTGGCTTGGTTGCAGGACTGATTCAGTATCTATCACTCAAGAAGTACGGAATCTCCACTTCATGGGTAGTAGCCACGGCTATCGCAGCAACTGTTGCAGCCCTCATTAATTCTTATGCATTCTCCTTTAAGTTTGATTCTGCATCATTGGCCGGATCTGGCTTGGTCGCTGGACTGCTTATTGGAATCTCTCAATCACTCTCGCAGACACGTGATCTTAGATTTGTAACTATCTGGACTATCAGTACTGCGATTGCATGGTCACTGGCTTGGTTCATCACCTCTAAAGTGATTGTTGATCCTGAAGCTCAGTATCACGTCTATGGATCATCAGGAGCTTTGCTCACAACTCTTGGACTTGGACTTGTCTTGAAATACATCTTGCCAATTGCTGGCTTCGTACAAAATTCAATTAAATAGAAGAGTCGCCCTATAAGCCGGAGATACTGTGGTTATGCGTGAGCACACGCTCACACATAACAATTGCCCCTGATTTTGCCCCCAAAAGTTTGGAAGCTTTACTAATTTGCAATGGTGGTTATCTGGTCTTTCTCGGTCCTGACAAGATAGGTGACAGTGATAGTAATTAGGGTTAAGAAAATGAGGCTTGTAACTGTTGTTCCTAAACCAAAACCACCAACTTTCTTATCTTGAGAAAGTAAATCTCCGATTGACGCTCCAAGCGGTCTAGTAAGCACATAAACAGCCCAGAATCCAAAGACAGCATTGATAACTTTCTTTTGCCACAAGATTGCAATGAGCGCAATAAGGGCTGCGAACACGAAGAGAGAACGGGCATAACCAAGAGCGAGCCTTTCAGCAAGGAGATCTCCGGTTGCTGTTCCGAGTGCGAAGGTGAAGAGAATAGTGAGCCAATAAAAGGCTTCGCGAGTCGGAGTGTGGATACTATGAATTGCAAGCGTCTTCTCCTTCGCGTACCAAACAGCAAAAACTGCCGCTAGGCAGATAGAGAAGATAATGGATGAGGTAATGAGAGAAATACCAACATTATCAGTCAGGTTATCCGTGACCAGGGTTCCGGCGATACTGATGAGAACAATTGCGAGCCAATAGACGGGTGGTTTGTATCCCTTACCATTGAATTGAAAGAACAGCACAATGGCTAGAGCTATAAATGTTGCAATAGACGTTCCACTTAGCCCTAATCCAAGATTGGTATTAAGAAAATCAGCAAAAGTTTCCCCGACGGTTGTTGCCAAAACTTTAATAATCCAGAAATACATAGTAATTTCCGGGACCTTCACCAACATACCGCTAGGGCGTTGCGCTAACTTTTCCATTTTTCTCCCTTTAAATTTATCCAATTAAAATCCACGGAAGCCAATCAACGGCTCCCGTGGATTATTTTAATTAATTACTTGCCAGCAACTTCTAGACCTTCAGATGCATCGTCTGCAGCATTTTGGTCTCCCTCTTGAACATTGTCTGTGTCTGTTGCAGACTCAGTTGCATCGTCTGCTGATTCTGTTGCAGACTCAGTTGCATCGTCTGCAGCATTCTGGTCACCCTCTTGAACATTATCTGTATCAGTAGCCTCTTGTGCTTCTGCACCAGCTACAGGGGATGTAATAGCAGGGGCTGATGGAGTCTCTGCTGCATTGGCTGAAGTGCTTACTGCATAAAGTCCACCAACGCTTAGAAGTGATCCTGCAGCAATCAGTGCGATTTTCTTATTGAAATCCATAGTATTTCCTTCCCTACATCCACCGAAGTGGATAGGAGAATTTCTCCTGACTTAAAGGTATGTGTGACTACCTGAGTAGGAGATGAAATTCACCTCCAGATGCGCCGTGAATAGAGAGAGCTTTTCCTCCATGAGCATCCATGACTGCAGAAACAACGCTCAAACCAAGTCCCGTACCACCTTTACCGATAGTTCTAATTTTTTCAGATCTATAAAAACGCTCGAAGATTTTTTCATTTTCAGAAATTGGAACACCGGGACCATCATCTTTGATGATGAGGTGCAAGCCATCTTCTTCAAGTCGAGCACTCACATCAATCTCTGATTCTGCGAATTGAAAGGCATTTTCCAAAAGGTTTCTTATTGCAAGACCATAAAGTTGCCGGTTACATAAAACGATCTGAGCTAGTGAGTCATCTAATTGGACTTTTATTTGCTTATTGGCGTTTCCAAAAGTCCTTAATTGTTCTTCAATAACATCAATGAGGCGATGGTTTGTCTTCTGTACTTCTTGCCCATCAACTCTAGATAAATCTAACAGATCATTACAGAGCTTGGCTAAGCGCCCGATTTCATTAGATATGTCTTTTAACTCTGCTGAATCATGGGACGCTCTCATCGCATCAATGCTTAATTGCATTGTCGTGAGTGGACCTCGGAGTTCATGCCCAGCATCTGACGTAAAACGCTTCTGATTGGCCGAAGATGCTTGCAGTCGATCCAGTAGCCCATTAAGAGACTGTGCAATTTTGCCAATGTCATCTGAAGGGTTTGTGACTTGAACCCTTGATTCCTCTGTTGCCTGTTCAACCTGGAAAATCAAATTTTTGACGGGATTGAGGGCATGTATGGATAAAAAACGACCAAGGAAAAATGAAGAGACTGTGCCTACGGTAACGAGTAGAAATAAGCTGATGAGAAGTGATCTAGTTGTGGCTTCATAGTTACCGCCCTGATCTTCACGCCATACATTCCAATAGATAAGGGCGCTCGCCCCCGTTAAAGTGACCGCAACGATGAGTGAGGTAGAAATGGCAATTCGATTACGGATTTTCATTGGCTCTTGCCCATTTTTACCTCAGAAGTAAATCTGATTCCATGACCTCTAATGACTTCAAAATACTCGCTGCCGACTTTCTTTCGCAAATATCCCATATAAACATCTAATACGTTACTGCTAGGCATATCGCCCCAAATAGAATCCTCGATATCTACACGTCTTACAGTTGTACCCTCAGCAAGCATGAGTAACCAGAGGAGATCGAACTCAATTTTTGTTAGATCTACCTCATGTCCAGCAAGTGTGCAAACTCTTTTGCCACTATCTATTACAAGATTTCCTGATGTTAATTCCGTATAGGAACCAATCGGTCTGCGACGTAGGACGGCCCTAATTCTTGACTCTAAAGTGACAGCATTAAATGGTTTAACAATAAAATCATCAGCACCGAGATCAAGGGCATCCGCTTGGTCATACTCGCCATCCTTAGCGCTCACCACAATCACTGGAATTGAAAAACCTTGACGTTGTATTTGCTTAAGAACCTCGTATCCATTTAATTGCGGAATCATCAAATCGAGGAGTGCGAGGTCAAACTTGCCTGTTGCAATTTTTTCAATCGCTGACTTTCCGTCATTTACTGCTTCGGCTTTAAACCCACAACGCACAAGAGTAGACATTAGGTTCTTTGCTAAGGCGGGATCATCCTCAATGACTAAAATATGCTCTGTCACTGAGAATGATCCTTCATGCCTATAGCCTCACACATCAACATGAAAATTGACTGAGAGTGGCCCGTTAATCGACTTTTTCGCCCGTTCCCTTGTCCTTTACGGCACTTGCAGAGGCGATTTTGTAGCCCTTTGCGCTCAATTGAATATTGAATTTAACCTCATTGGTAGATGAGCGATACAGGCTGAACTTGTTCTCTGGAAAGTGTCCGCTTCCAGTTTTTCCATCAAAGTTCAGATACCCAGTTGCCCCCGCTTTAAGAGTAAAACCGGTTAGCGGGAGGTAGTAGTTCTCTGTTGCCTTGGTGACGCTATCTGTCATTGAATAGAAAATTTCAAATCCAGTCGCAGCTTTGCTTCCCTTATTTGCGACAGCTATCAAAAGGCGGTCCGTGATCGCTTTCTTGGTTTTAGGATCGACGTTGTCTTGAACCATCGCTGAAGTAATCGATATTCCGGCGAGTTTGCTTGTGTTTACAATCGGATTTTTTGCAACTGGTACGACAGGTTTACTTGCTGCAGTAGCTCCAGATATACCGGACGCTAGCACCGTTACGATCAGACCAGATATGAAAGCTTTCTTCGTCAAATTTTTCATTAACTTCTCCTTCGTAGTGTTTCTTCGTTTCGTGAAATCAACACGGTGCTGATTCCAATTAGAACTGTTAATAGAATTACAGCTATCAAACTTGATTCCAATGCCTTTGCGACCGAAGAAATCGGAAGCTGGTTATATTTGTCTTTAATGCCGAGAAATGCGAAGGCAACTCGTTCAAATAATTTAGTTATAGATGTAACCTCTAAACCATTTCGAATAACATCAAAGCTATGAAAGTGCGCCAAAATGGAGGTTTCCGTAGCCTTAACAATCCCAAGTGATCCAAATAGCCCACCCGGTACTTGATTATCAGGATCCATAGTGTCGCCGATTTGTGGAATAACAAGCACGACCATCAGCCATGCTGTAATTCCAACAAGAATTGCAGATGAAAACTGCTTTAAACGAGCAGTGACTGCCACTGCAAAAAAGCTCCAAAATAGTAGATAGATATCTGCAAATAAAAATACAATTCCCAGTCGAACATAATCAATCACTTGCAATCTCCCGTGACCAATACCGATGATTGCAGCAATAGATGTGAGATAAATTGTTGCCAAGACCGAAGTCCAAATCACTAATAAACCTAAAGACTTAGCGAGCAGAATTTCTGACTTTTTGATGGGACGAGAGAGTAAGAGAAGGCTCGTGCCACGAGATCTCTCCCTAGATACGCTAGTGAATCCAATAATGAAGGCAAATAAGGCACCAAGAATCTCGATATATTCGATACCACTGCGGATGAGAGTTAATGGGAATAGCTGTGGCCGAGACAATGCTTGAGAATGCATATCAGGGGTTAACGCGGCGAGATAAAGGTTGTACTCATCCATCTTTATTGAAAATGACGCTGATGCCACCCACACGGAAATTAATATCGAAAGCGATAGAAAAGCAATAAGAGCAAGAGCCTGCCTACTTCGAATAGCATCTTGAACTTCTTTTTTTGTGACAATTAACAATTTACGCATCTAATTTTCTCCCAAAACTCTTACTAGATATGACTACAGAAGCCATAACTCCAACTCCTGCAAAAAGCGAGAATGAAAGCAGATCAACCAGGGACAATTGGATGGATTTATCAACTCCCAATATTGCATTTGCTATGGCTTTAAAATTTTCCATCACTGCCAATGGTGAAATTACATTAATTACGCTTTGCGCTAGTCCTGTGCCAGTTGAAACTGCTGGGGTTGGATTCAATAGCGCAACCGGGTGGATTGAAGTAATGATTTGAGGAATTGTGAAAGTAACTAAGGCCCATCCAACGATCGGATAGAGAAGGGAGGATTCCTCAGATTTTGAAATCGTGCCAAAAGTAAAGCCAATTGCCGCTAAGGCAATCATGAGAATTGCTGATACTGCGCCATAACCCAGTAGCGAAAATACTGCGCCGATATTCAGCGGTGTTTTCTGTATAACCCAAATCAAGATGAAGCTTGTAAGTAGGGCAACAATTTCTAACAATACGATAATGGATGCAATCGCACTTAACTGTCCTAATATTCTATGAACAAGATTCACGTTGCGTGTTTTTATGAGCTCGTTTGCATTGGACTTTCGATCTCTTAGGCTCGCTTGAGCTCCAAGAATAATCGACATAAGCGAGCCGATGAGAACAACATAGATAACGGAATCTCGCATATAGTAAAGGGAGGGAACATTTGTAAATGGATTGGGAGCTTTCGTTAGATTTTGGCTCACAATGTCGTTATAAATTTTTGTTACATTTCTAACCGTCAGCCATCCAATAATCGAAGAGATTGAGGTTAAAACTAGGAATACGGTTACAACTAATTGAGGGGATTTGGAGCGAAGGCTAGAAAGTAACTCATGCTTGAAAGCTGCTTTAAAGACCATCACGGCTTAGAAGCTCCATCAATCTTGAAGTAAATATCTTCTAGGGAGTCAGTCTCATCAAAGGAATCGATTGTTGACGAGAGGCTATTCTCGTAAATCAGTTTGCCATTTTTTAAGATACCGATTTGAGTGCAGAGTTTGGTTACCTCTGAGAGAAGATGGGTATTCATGAAAATTGTCATACCGAGTTCTTTATTGAGTAAAGAGATGATCTCCCTGAGTTGAATCACACCTTCAGGATCAAGACCTGATGTTGGCTCATCAAGAAAAAGCACTTCTGGTGAGTGCAGAATTGCTTGTGCTACACCTACTCTCTGCTTCATACCCTTGCTAAACGTTGAGACTTTCTCATGTAAATGGGACTTGAACTCCAGAAGGTCCAAAACTTCGAGAATGCGATTTCGTGGATTTTTTAGACCAGATAACTTTCCCAAATACTCTAAATTTTCAAACACTGACAGGTACTCATATAACTGAACATTCTCGGGGAGATATCCAATGCTATTTCTTACCTGGCTTGCTTCTTTCGCAATGTCATGACCATTGATAGTTGCCTCACCAGAAGTGGGCTGAATAAGTGTAGTAAAAATACTTACAGTCGTGGTTTTCCCTGCGCCGTTATGGCCGAGCAAACCGTAGATCTCGCCTCTATTTACTGAAAGGTTTAAGCCATTTAAGGCTGATTTTTCCCCATAGTTCTTTGTAATATTTTTTGCCGCTATAGCAATCTCTTTTGTCATGCCTTAATAATGGATTACCGAACATGAAGAGAAGGTGAGAGTCAGATGAGCTTTTACCTATTAATAATCAGTTGAGCGCTGAAAGAAAAGCCCCAATTACGATCAATAGCAGGCCAAGCCAATTTACCTTCGAATACTTCTCGTTGAGAATGATTACAGCCAAAATTACGGCAAGTGGCATGCTGAGCTTATCTATCGGGGCGATTTTAGAGATGCTTCCAATTTGAATAGCTTTGAAATAGAAGAGCCACGAAACGGCACCTGCAATCCCAGAGGCACCTATCCAAAATAGAGGCCATCCTCTGACATTCAAGACCTTTGCACTCAATCCAGAGAGAACAAGAATCCCAACCAGAAATGAAGTCATCACAAGACTTCTGAGAGTTGTCGCTACGGTGGAATCAATTCCGCTGTTTCCGCTCAACCCAACTTTCCCAAAGATGGCAACGAAGGAAGCGGAAACCGCAGAAATCAATGCGTATATCAACCAACGGTAATCTGTCATTTACTGAGTATAAAGAAGAGTCGCCCTATAAGCCGGAAGAATTCACTTCTGGCCTAATTTGGCCGATTTTCCATACTTTTTCCCATATAAAGTTGTATAACACTCGAAATGAAAGCCTCTCAATAAACCGGCCTTATCCGATCCGCTTGAGCATTGCATTCATCTGAACAATCTGGGCAGATTGATCCGTCACTACATTCTCACCAAAAGACTTGATATCAGCGTTACTAGCGTCTCGAATCATTGTGGTCATATGGATTGCACCATCGTGATGTCCGATCATCCCTTTAAGCCAAAGCAAATCAAAGTTCTTTCCCGAAGCTGCCGAAAGTGCTGATAGTTCGGCATCATCGAGCATCCCACCCATTCCGTCCATTGAGTGGCCCATACCTGGATTTACATTCGCATCATTCAGCCAAGACTGCATTTGCACTATCTCTGCTGATTGGACTTTGATGATTGTGTTTGCAAGTGCAAGGAGTTCTGAATCTTTTGATGTTTTAAGAGCAATGTTTGAAATATCAATCGCTTGCTGGTGATGAGGAATCATCATCTGCAGGAACATCACATCGGCACCTGTATATGTGGCAGTTCCTGAGTTGTGACGCATACCCATGGAATTGTTTCCACGCATCCCAAAGAATCCTTCGTCGCTATTCCTGCTTATTGAAAATCCTAGAATTATTCCAAGCAGAACAACGATGATTGCAACGAGCGAACCAGTCTTCTTATCAATATTTATTTGCATCTCTAACCCCTTTGATATTGCAACCATACTCGCAGTTTCTGAGAGTTTTCTGTCAGACTTAAGGAACTATGGAATATCCTGCCGCTTGCACTGCTCGCTCGATTGAGTCCTGTGGTATTTCTGAGTCAGCGCTGATAATGGCATTCCCATTTTCGGCGCTGGCAACGACTTTGATTACACCCGGAATTGCCATAATCTCCTTGCTTACACGGCCTTCACAGTGGCCACATGTCATTCCTTTTATTCCAACAGTCTTTTCTGCCATGTATTTCTCCTTTGATTACAAAACCTAGTCTGATCGCCATCTGCTATTGAATGCACGAAACAGAAAAAGGAAATTGCTTATTTTAGGAAATTTTCCTAAAAATCTTACCCATATTTTTTGATGTATAGATATCTGAGCCCACGGTCACCAAGATCAACTGGTCACTGGCGCTAAGAATTCCAGTAGCTCCTTTAAATATATTGAGCTTATTCCAGCTGTTTCCAAGGTCCGATGACATGTAAAGAGAAGTGCCACTTAAAGCGTAAAGGCCAGAATCGCGCCATTCGACCTGTGTAAATTTGAGAGTACTTTTCAATTCTTTTGTGGATTTAAGGGCATTCCTAGTGAGGAGCAGTTTAGAGCCCTTTATCGCCACAGCAATACCTGACATATCTGGCGAAACCGCAATATCTGTAAAGCTGTTTGCTCCTAGCGAGCTCCAACTCTTTCCAGAATCTGCTGAATACATCAAGTTTCCACTCTGCGAATCAGCACCATAAAGATCAGTCCCAGCACCTTCTAGAAAGTGGAAATCTACTTTCCCGACTAGCGAAACAGATTTCCAACTTAATCCGCCATCGGTTGACTTCACGAGGCCGATAGGATTTAACGCTTTTGACCCTTGAGCAGGGTGCCCGCTTGCAAATATATCCTTACCTGAAGTTGTAAACCCCATCACATCAATTTTATCTTGCCCAACTAACTTCATATTATTTTTGCCAACGAGCTCATAGAGACCTTCGTGAGTCATTACCAGAACTTTATTGCCCACAACTTTTACATGATGAATATGTGAGACGGAATCAAGTGTCTGAGCGATAGCGCCGTTGTTTACTGTCATCAGTGCAACAATTGCAAAGCAAGAAAATCTGAACCTAAAACTTTTAATATTTTGCGTTTACATATTAATCCATTCTCTGTTTGATGATTTTCTTCTAAACTCGGCCAGCAAATGGCATCATTCCTTGAACACTATAAATATTGGAATACTTCAGGCCTGTTGCAGTAGACCTTGCTTCCCACATCATCCCATTTCCAGCATAGATGCTCATATGATGAATTGTGCTCTGGGTGCCTTTATAAGAGTAAAAAATTAAGTCGCCCGGTTGCATTTCAGCGATTGGAACTTGTTTTGTATAGGTGTAATAGAGTCCTGAGTTAAGTCGATCCCAATTAGGCCAGCCAAGCCCTGCGTACTTGTAGGCTGCATAAACTAAACCTGAGCAATCAAAAGAATTAGGACCTTCGCTACCCCACACATATGGTTTCTTTGCCAAAACTTGTCGCTTCGCAAATTCAACCGCCTTCAGACGTTGCTCAACAGTTGTTCTCGAAGATGACGCACCGTTTGGGCCACCGCCCTTCCAAACTTTAGCCTGGTTTGGAGCTTTGGTAGCTTCATTAGATCTTGTTTCTTCAAGGATGGCGAGTTGGCGTTTTTGTTCGAGTGTTAGCCTTACTTTTTTAGCCGAGGCTAACTCCTTTTGTAGCTTGTCCTGTACGGCCTGAAGCTTGTCCACTTCCTTTTGTTGAGCATCACGGACAGAATCTGCTTCTTGCTTTGCTATCGCAACCTTCTCAGTTGCTCGCAATTGGAGCTCTTTAGCGGCTTCAGCAACTTTTCTAGCCTCTTTCGCGATGATCTCTGCAGCCTTGAATTGTTCGAGAGCAACTTTGTTCTTAGAGCCCAAATTTTCGAGAATGGAAATAGTGTCGATTACATCTTGTGGACCGTTTGCACTAAGAAATGTTTCAATATTTCCCATATTTCCTCCCGTCATATATGCAGCGACAGCTAACTTTCCAATATTTCGGTGAGTTGCTGAGACCTCAGCCTCGGCAGCTTGAACAGCTTTCGTCGCTGAATTTAATTCTTTCACAGCTACTGCTAATTCATTCTTGGCAGACAGGTACCTTTTGTTTACCGCCGCAGCAAGCGCTGCAAGTTTTCTAAGGCTTCCTTGTGCAGCTACAAGTTTTTTAGCAGCATTAGCAGCATTTTGTTTTTTCTGCAGTTCAAGTTTTTTGGCTGCTTCTATCTGTGCAAGCGTTGGTTTGTGATTAGCGCCAAATGCATCAGGCGAGATTGTAGTTAGGATACTAATTGATAGGAGGACTGAATGTAACTTCTTCACACGCAATAGCTTCATAACCTAGTAGCCCCCACGAATGGTTTTCTTCCAAACATCTTTGTCAGTGGAACTACTTCAACCTTCTTCCCAGGCCGCGGTGCTTGAACCATTTTTCCACCACCCATATAGATCGAAACATGGCTAATTGGTTTACCAAAGAAAAGTAAATCCCCAGGCTTTAATGATGAGTAAGAAATGGGCTTCCCATATTTAATTTGAATGCGTGATGAATGTGGTAGCGAAACTCCTGCCGCCTGAAATGCCCGCATCGTCAGACCTGAGCAGTCCCAACGAGTTGGGCCCGCTGCGGCCCAAACATAAATATCACCTATTTGTTGGAGGGCGAACTTGAGGGCAATTGACCCACGTGTGTTGTCACCTTTGTAAGAAGCGGCATATCCTTTCGAAGCAATCAGAATCTTATTCTCTCGATCTGTTTCTTCTCGAAGAAGACGCTCTCTATCGGCCTTTGCAAGTGAATTAAGAAGTTTTTCTGCCTTTGCTAAGGCACTCTTCGCTTGGGTTACTTGTTGATTGAGTCGTTTTTGTTCCACAAGTAGTAGCGCAGTACGATCGCCCAAAACTAACTGTGTGGCTTGAACTCTTTGTTTGGTAGCTACGTACTCACGTAACTGCTTCGAATATCCTCGACTGACACTATCTAATACAGATACATCCATCAGATATTTCGTTGGATCGGAGGAAAAAAGCAATTCAAAGGATTTACCAAAACCACTTCCTTGATATTCAGAAATCGCAATTTTTGCTAAAACTTTACTGACTGTACTCAGCTCTTTTTTAATTACTTCCTCGCGCTGTTGCAGCACCCCTTTCTCTTTTTGAAGTGCTTTAATTTTCAAGGTTGCTTCATTCGCGGCTTCATATTTTTCTGCAGCCAGAGTCCGCAGTCGGTCAATCTCGCGCTGCACAGATGCCACCGTTGGCGCAGCCTGTGCCTGTATCGACTGCGCCATGAAAACTGCAACGAGCAGTAAGGCAAGGATTCTTTTCATGAATTGACCTAGAACCTTACTTACTCTTAGCCAATAATTTCTTCATGAGAGTGATTTCAGCTGATTGTCCAGACCGGATACCAACCGCAATCTTCTTGGCTTCACTATTCTTTGTACCGTCGAGCATGGAAACCATCTCTAAAGCGCCTTCATGGTGAGCAATCATCGATTGAAGAAACGCCGTGTCGAATTTGCCACCTTTGAGTTTTTTCAAGGTAGTCATTGAGCTCTCAGGAAGCATGCCACTCATCCCCATGTCGTGGTCCATCGTCATCGATGACTTAGTGGCAGTCAGCCAATATTTCAATTGGGCCATTTCTTTACTCTGTGCAGAGATGATCGCCTTTGCCAAATTCTTAACCTCTGGGCTAGCACTATTTTTGAGTGCCATCTTGGACATTTCTATTGCCTGTTGGTGATGAGGAGCCATGCGCTGCGCGAACATAATTTCGTTCATGCCTAAGTTCTTCAAGCTCTTGGCATGAGAACTTGCTGATGCGGGTTGGATAAAGAATGGAAGGGAAATTACGGTAAGCAGAAATACGATTTTCTTAAACATTTGGAATCCTTTTCGATGTGATTAATTGGTTTATTTAGTCAATAAAACAGTAACTTCTATCGAAGACGGATTAGATGCGGATAACTCCCAATTGTGCGCGGGATAGTGAAAGTTGTATAAATTGGTTTCGTTGCGCGCTAATTAAACGTCTACCATTTGTTAGATATTCTTTTAATTGAGAGCTTGGCGCTCTTAAATAATGGAGCTTTCGTCCGAGCAAAAGTACAACAATGAAAAGTACTGCACACCCAACATCCATTAATGCATTTGAGCTAGAAGCAAAGCTGAGCGGCTTAACTGAAGTTGTAGGAGCGACGTGATCTCCTGAATGGTTTGCTTGAATGGCTACTTGATCGCTTTGCATTGAGTGACATTGATGTGCAATCACGATGCCAGTTGAAAATACAGCCAATAAAATGGCAAGGAGCAAGCTCATTCGCTTATTGCTCTTGATTACCATAGCCATGACAATAAATTACCAGATGAGAACTTTTTTAGGTCTATTTGGAGACGGCTCGCTTACGAATTGTGATGGAAAGTACAGAAAAGTGAGCGCAGTTTTAACCTGCGCCCACCTAATTGGAAGAAGAGTCGTTCTAAGAGTTTCGGAAATTGACCGAGTAGGAACAACTTTGGGATGTTGTTTGTAGTTGAAATCTGCCCATCGAACTGCCCATATTTGCCCATCGATTCCCCATAAAAACATTCAAATCTGCGACAGGTTATGTAACAACTTGTACAAGGAAAATGCAGAAAGGTGAGCGCAGTTTTAACCTGCGCCCACCTAATTGGAAGAAGAGTCGCCCTATAAGCCGGATCCTGTCCTCTTGCGAGGGATCACCATCCATCTAGATCTGTAATTACTTACAGATTCAAGCAACCTACCCGATAGCTTGCGCGAGCAACGCACTATCTTCTTGGTCTTGCTTCAGGTGGGGTTTACATAGCTACATGTATTGCTACACGCACTGGTGGTCTCTTACACCGCCGTTTCACCCTTACCAATATTGCTATTGGCGGTTTACTTTCTGTTGCACTTTCCCGCGGATTGCTCCGGGTGGGCGTTACCCACCACCTTGCTCTGTGAAGTCCGGACTTTCCTCGGTGCCTTGCGGCAACGCGGTGATCCAGGCGACTCTTCTTTAGCTAATGGTACGCGAGTTTATTTCGTGGTGTTCCGCGTGGAATACAGGCTGGTAATCGCTGTAACGGTAAGCGTGGTGATGATGACAGCCAAACTAAGTTCGAGTGAAATCTCAGGAACGTGGATTCCGAGGCTATGAATAGCGTGGAGAACCATCTTGACTCCGATAAATGCCAAGATGAATGCGAGGCCTCGAGATAAATGCACAAGGCGATCCATGAGTCCTTGCAGTAAGAAGTAGAGCTGACGCAAGCCCATTAGAGCGAAGATATTTGCAGTGATTACTACGTAGCTACTTGTTGTTAGACCAAGGATTGCCGGGATTGAGTCGAGGGCGAAAATCAGATCTGTGACTCCAAGGGCAATCAGCGCGATTGCAAAGTTGCTGAAGCCTTTCTTACGAAGGAATTTAACAATCTTTGCTTCATCCTCTTCAACGTTTTCTTTTTCGTTCACCAGCTTATACGCAGTAAGTATCAGGAACCCACCGAAAAAGAAGAATATCCAGGTGAAGCGTGAAACAAGTGCTACACCTGCGAAGATTAGAATCACACGTAAGACGATTGCAATCAGAATTCCAAGGAGTAAAACTAACTGTTGCTGCTCCTTCTTAATCTTCATAGTTGCAAGCAAAATGATAAATACAAATAAATTATCTACCGATAGTGAGTATTCGGTAAGCCAGCCAGCAATGAACTCTTTTCGATATTCATGTGGCGCCCATTGTGGAAGTAAAAATCCGAAGGCAATTGCAGCAACTACGTAGAAGAGAGTCCAGCTCAGCGCCTCTTTCGGGGTGGTCTCCTTATTGCGGCGAACGATGGCAAGAATGAGATCGAAAATGATTACGGCTCCCAGGACTGCAACTGTTATAAGCCATTCTGTTGATGAAATCATCGAAGATGTCCTCTTTCATTTACTGATCGCACTGCACGTAATCCATCTGATGGCCAGATAGAAATTGATGAGATGGAGCAAGGTGTTGCATCGACATGGAATACAGCCTCTGAAGGAGCTCCCATGGCGAGTTTAATCGCAGTCTTGATGACTCCGTTATGTGTCACAACAATTACTTTCTTGCCCGGGTATTCGGCAACTAATTTTTCTAGGGCTTCTTCGATGCGCACTGATGCCTGGTCGTAGGACTCTCCCCCACCAGGTGCATAGGCAGTCGAGTTAAGCCAAGCCTGATAAGCATCTGGATCTTCAGCTTTTACTTCTTCAATCGACTTTCCATCCCAATTACCGAATGAGAGTTCATACCAAGACTCATCAAAATTAATTTCAAGTCCAGTTGTGCGTGCAATCGCTTCAGCGGTCTGTCGTGTGCGCTTGAGTGGTGATGCGATCAGCACATCTGCGCCTAACTTCACTGCCTCTGCTGCAACTAAATCTGCTTGATCTAGACCTTCTTGCATCAGCTCGGGATCAAGTGAACCTGTCCCAGAGAACTTACGGGTCGGAGTAAGAATCGTTTCACCGTGACGTACAAAGTAGATAAATGTAGGAATTTCAGCACTACGCAAGCGATCGGTTAAGTAATTCTGCTGAATTACTGCAGCAGGCTTATGCGCGCTTTCGCCATCAAGTGCTTTATTAGCAAGGCGATCTGCATGTGAATTCTCATCTCGTGGAATCCATGAATATGTAACTAGAGAAGGTGAATGTGCATCACGGCACTGTTTAGCTAGATCGCGCATATCCGCATGCTTAATCTGCCAGCGCCCTGACATCTGTTCTACTACTAGTTTGGAATCCATTGCGACTTCGACTGTCGCTTCTTTATCAAGCTGATGAATATGCGAAAGTCCTGCAAGTAGTCCGCTGTATTCAGCTACGTTATTTGTTGCAATTCCGATGACATCAAAAAGTTCAGCCACAATCTTTCCATTTTCGGTAACAACTGCGCCGTAGCCAGCTGGTCCTGGATTGCCGCGAGAACCACCATCGGCAGTTAATCTGAAATGACGTGCCATTAGCGTTCACGCACCAAGATGCATCTGCACTCTTCGCAGCGAACAACTTCATCATCGGCCAAACCAGAGATTCTCTGTAACTCAATGGTGTTCAAAGTTAAGTTGCAACCTTTGCATTGATTTCCAGCAAGGGCTGCCGCACCAATTCCATTGCTGGCTTCACGAATCTTCTCGTACAAGGCCAAGAAATCGGCAGCCACTGATTGAGTGGTTGCTTTTCTATCTACTTCAATTCCTTCAAGTTCAGTATTGATTGCTGCAAGAGCATTTTCTTTACGAATATTGAGATCGGCAATCACAAGGCCAAGCTCTGACTCTTCCTGTGAAAGAGTTGCGATGCGCTCTTTAATGCCATCGACTCTCATCATGATTTCTAGCTCAACTTCTTCTAGTTCTGCTCTACGTGCCCCTAAGGTGCCAAGTTCATGCTGTGTCTGCTCTAGCTCTTTTGCAGAGCCCGTACCGGACGAGAGGCGCTTCTCGTCACGTTCAATTCTTGTAACAATCTGTTCGACATCGCCCTCGGCTCTTGCAAGCTCACGCTTTACATCGCTGTGTTCAGTTTCAGCTGCAATGCGAAGGTCACGGATATTGTTCTGCTTAATCGTGGTTGAGGTAATTTCAGCCAATTCTGGAAGATTCGCAGCCTTGTTCCTGAGCGTTGCGCTCTGAAGATCAAATCTTTGAATGTCGAGTATCGAACGCTGGTCGCTGGCGCTTGCTTTCACGGCGTTCTCCTCGAGGCTTAAATGAATTCCTTATGTAATTCTTGAGGCTAACCCTACTTCATGAAAGCAACCTCTGAGGGTTACCTGCCTCGCTCATCATCTGAGAGAATTTCTACATGGCGAAGAGAATGCCCGCAGATGTAAAGAAGCTATATGTTGCTGCGCCCACACCACATCAACAGACAATGCTCGAAATGCGAGAGCGAATTCTCCAGATCATTCCAGATGCGGAAGAAGTAGTGAGCTATGGAATGCCAGCATTTCGAGTTGAGGGCACCGTCGTTGCTGGATTGCTCGCCAATAAAAAGCATGTTGGCTACTACCCATTTAGTGGTTCTATTTTGAAGTTATTTCCGAAAGAGCTAGAGAAATTCAGCCAAACAAAGGCTGCTCTTCATGTGCCTATCGATAAGCCGCTTTCGAAAACTCTCTTGCAGAAGCTCATTAAAGCTCGAATCAATCTATGACACCCTCGCAATTCAAAGGCTCGGTGAAATCAAAAGAGTTCGCAATTCACGCACTGATTTTGCTTGGTTTAGTTCTGGCTACTCTCATCTCTTCCGAATACTCCAAGTCACAAGATGCGAAGGAGCAAAGAGTTTCCAAAGTTGCTTCACCTCTCTGGTGCTTCGATAGCGAAACTGATTCCCTTTGGAGAAGTGTGGTTAAGGAAGGTTGCGGTTCTAACGAATCACTTGGAGCAGGGAAGATAAGCGCACCAACTACTGAATCAATAGATTTAAACATCTACGTGAAAAACAGATTCCTTGCAGCTCAATCAAATGCTCACAAAGAAGGCATCAACTTAGTCATAACGTCTGGATTTAGAACCGCCGCTCGTCAGGAATACCTATTTAAACGTGCCATTGCAAAGTACGGATCAGCAAAAGAAGCTAGCAAGTGGGTACTTCCACCTGATAAATCTCATCACCCAGATGGAATTGCTCTCGACATTAACTATCCGGGAGATCCTGATGATACAAAGTGGCTCGAGCTAAATGGTTATAAGTACGGTCTCTGTAGAGTCTACAAAAACGAGTGGTGGCATTTTGAACCGCTTGTAGCTCCAGGCGAGACTTGCCCGCCACTGGTCGCAAATGCGCTTACAAAAGTTGATTAAGAACTACTGACAAAGCCAATCCAGATAAGTACCCTTTTCGGCATGAAGAGGACTCTTGTCGCACTGATTGCAATTACTTTTCTTGGGTCATCACTCTCTCTACCTGCATTTGCCGCGGTTAAGGCTGGCGCCACTTGCCCTAAGGCAGGAAAGACCTCAGTTGCTTCAGGGAAAACGTTCACATGCGTGAAGACAGGCAAGAAGCTAACTTGGAATAAGGGTGTCGCTGTTGCAAAGCCGGCGGTAGTTCCCGCACCAATTGCTTCAACATCTCCAGAACCAGTGGCCGTGAAAGTTCCTGCGATGCCAACCTCTTTTCCAGATCTAGAAGAGAACTTCCAGGGAATTCCTTACGCGGTGTGGGAGAAAATCCAAAACAATCTGGCTCTACACAAATCAACTGACCTAAAGATTTCGTTTCAATTTGGTCCCACAACGCCGCAGAGATACCCAAACCAGTGGACTATCGATGCGGTAACTCTGGGCTCACGAGTAATGGGTGCCCAGAAGCAACCAGCAGAAGTGAAATTTGTTCAATACAACAGAGAAGATGTCCCGTGGGCTAGGACGGAAGCTTCGAAGTATACAAGTCCATTTAATTTAGGTATCAACTACTCCGATCAAGCTGCAGAAAAGTGTGCCGGCGTCGATTGCGATGGTGCAGTTACCAATATGACAAACGACATTGCATTAGTTCTAGCCAGTGTGGCCAATCCAGTTAATCGCTTTAATATCCAGAAATTTAATGGTCAAAATGATTTACACGAATACACACATGCAGTACAGGGGATGATTTTTAAAGGAAAGACGACGACTCCCCCTTCAGTCATGTCTCCGTGCTGGTTTGCAGAAGGTCAACCGCAAGCGGTCTCTATCCCAACCATGGCAAAGAGCGCTGACGATTATGTAAAAATTCGAAAAGGTTGGATAACTGACAATCGGTGGGTTCTGAAAGATTACGAACCAGAAACTATTCAACAATTTCTTAAGGACAATATGAAGGTACCTTGTCCTGGAAGTACTTATTCCATGCTGTTCAGCCTTGGCTACATAGTGATGGATGCATTGGTCGCTGTTGGTGGAATTGATAAGACATTCGATGTACTAACGGCACGTGCTGATGGATTATCTTTCGAGGAGGCATTCAAGAAGGTTTACGGGATCTCCTGGGATGAAGCGTCTTTGGTTCTTTCAAAGACAGCCTCAAAGGTTTACAAGGAAAATAAGAAGTAATTAAACGTGGGCGGCGAGGGTTTCGAACCCCCGACATCCTCGGTGTAAACGAGGCGCTCTACCACTGAGCTAGCCACCCGGCTTGTACTGCTCGCGAATACTACTTTATATCTGCGAAAGTACGAAAATCGTGCGTAAGTTAAGCAAAATTAGAGAGCTGCAATCGCGCTCTTGTAATCGCCATTATTGCGAGCATCCCCGAGGCCATTTACTACTGACCAGCGGACAATTCCCTCTTTATCGATGATGAATGTTCCGCGCATTGCGCATCCGATATCTTCATTGAAGATTCCGTATGACTTTGCAACTGCGCCATGTGGCCAAAAATCTGAGAGAACAGGGAATGTGTAACCCTCTTGAGCGGCAAAGATCTTCTGTGTGTGCATTGAATCGCATGAGATAGCAAGAACCTGCACATTGTCATTTTCAAATGATGCAAGGTCATCGCGGATTGCGCAGAGTTCGCCTGTGCATGTACCGGTGAATGAGAATGGAATAAAGAGAACAACAACGTTTTTCTTGCCCTTAAATGAAGAGAGAGAAACTTTTGTTCCGGTCTGATCCTTTAATTCGAAATCTGGGGCTGATTGTCCATTTGCTACTGGCGTCATCTGTGTCATAACGCGAATCTATCGCTTGCCAGCTTTTCGTGCCACTAGACGTGTAGCAGTCCAATCGGCAGCAACAGCCAAAGTTGAAGTTTGATTTAAGCCACACAATGGGGCTGCGTCTTGAATATCACTCGGTTCAACGTGACCGTCGCGGCCAACCTTTGGTGTCAGTACCCAAATCGGACCAGTCTCTGATAAATATGCGGTGGCATCCATTAGTTCATCGACGAGATCGCCATCATCTTCACGGAACCAGAGAAGAACGGCATCGACTACTTCAGTCGTTGAACCTTCAAGAAATTTAGTCCCAGTAATTTTCATGATTTGATCGCGGAGAGCGGCATCACAATCTGCCCCATGTCCCACTTCAAGGACCAGCTCTCCTTTAGCAAAACCCATGCGCATTGCCACGGGAATAGTCCAATGGATGAGACCAATATTTTCAAGGGTTTTTAGAAGGGGTTTTTCCTGTACTGGAGCGTATTTTTTTGTGCTCATACCCGTTTTAAGCGAGAATACAGCCATGACTGAATTCGATGGATTCCCAGATCAGATTATTGACCAGCTTGTAGATACCGATCCATCGGAAACAGCTGAATGGCAGGCATCCTTCGACGCAGCACTTACAGCTGCTGGTCCAGTCCGCGCTCGTTACTTAATGCTCTCGCTTCTGCGTCGCGCACAAGAGAAGAACATCGGTATTTCTCAACTTCGTACAACTGATTACATCAACACAATTTCTCCAGAGCATGAACCACAATTCCCTGGCGATGAAGCGATTGAACGTCGTATCCGTGCATTTAATAGATGGAACGCTGCGATGTTGGTGCACCGCGCACAGCGTCCCGGAGTCGGAGTCGGCGGACACATCTCGACTTATGCATCTTCTGCATCACTTTATGAAGTTGGTTTCAACCACTTCTTCCGCGGACAAGATCATGCCGGTGGCGGAGATCAAATCTTCTTCCAGGGCCATGCAAGTCCGGGAATGTATTCACGTGCATTTTTAGAAGGTCGCTTCACAGAAGATCAGCTCGATGGATTCCGTCAGGAACTTTCACATCAAGCAGGCGGATTATCTTCTTATCCTCACCCACGTTTGATGCCTGACTTCTGGCAATTCCCAACAGTGTCAATGGGTATCGGTCCAATCAACGCGATCTACCAGGCACGATTTAATCGTTACCTACATAACCGTGGAATTAAGGATACGAGTGATCAGAATGTCTGGGCATTCCTGGGCGATGGTGAAATGGATGAGGTCGATGCACTCGGTGCAATTGGTCTAGCTTCACGTGAGAAGTTAGATAACTTAACTTTCGTAATTAACTGTAACTTGCAGCGCCTCGATGGTCCTGTTCGCGGTAACGGCAAGATTATTCAGGAGCTTGAATCAATCTTCGGTGGCGCAGGTTGGAATGTCATCAAGGTCGTATGGGGTCGCGAGTGGGATCCACTGCTTGCACAGGATCGCGAAGGCGCTCTAGTTAACTTGATGAACACAACTCTCGATGGAGATTTCCAGACATTTAAGGCAGAAAGCGGTGCATTCGTTCGCGAACACTTCTTCGGTCGCGATCCACGTACAGCTGCAATGGTCTCTGGTTGGTCTGATGATCAAATCTGGGGCCTTAAGCGCGGTGGCCACGACTATCGCAAGTTGTTTGCTGCATATACAGCTGCAGTTCAGAAGAACGGAAAGCCAACTGTAATTCTTGCAAAGACAATTAAGGGCTGGACACTTGGTTCACACTTCGAAGGTCGTAACTCAACGCACCAGATGAAGAAGATGACCCTCGAAGACATCATCGAATTCCGCGATCGTCTCGATATTCCACTTACCGATGACAAGCTCGATAAGTACACACCTTCTTACTACCGCCCAGCAGCTGATTCTCCAGAGATGAAGTATCTCGAAGAGCGTCGTCGTGAACTCGGTGGATCTATCCCAAGCCGTCGCAAAGTTTCACGCCCATTGCAACAACCAAGTGATGAAGCGTACGAATCAGTGCGTCGTGGCTCAGGACAGCAAGAGATTGCAACAACGATGGCATTTGTTCGCATGCTTAAGGACCTCATTAAGGATCCAGGTCTTGGCAACCGCCTTGTTCCAATCATTCCTGATGAGGCTCGTACCTTCGGTCTTGATTCACTATTCCCATCACTGAAGATTTATTCACCACACGGCCAGCAGTACATGGCGGTAGACCGTGAATTGATGTTGTCTTATAAGGAATCAACAGCGGGTGTAATACTTCACGAAGGTATTAACGAGGCAGGATCTGTCGCTTCATTTACCGCAGTGGGTTCTTCATACTCAACACATAACGAACCAATGATTCCGATTTACATCTTCTACTCAATGTTCGGTTTCCAGCGCACAGGTGACGCCTTCTGGGCAGCTTCTGACCAGTTGGTACGTGGGTTCGTTCTTGGTGCAACCGCTGGCCGTACAACACTTAACGGTGAAGGTCTGCAGCATGAAGATGGTCATTCTCATCTTCTCGCAGCAACTAACCCAGCAGTTGTCGCATATGACCCAGCATTTGCTTACGAAGTAGGACATATCTTTAAAGATGGTCTCCGTCGTATGTATGGCGAGAACAGCGAAGATATTTACTATTACATGACCGTTTACAACGAGCCATATATGCAACCTGCAGAGCCAGAGAATCTAGATATCGATGGTCTGCTTAAGGGAATCTATCTCTATGCAGCAGCACCAAAGCAGCGTAAGAAGAATGCACAGATCCTTGCATCTGGCGTCGGCGTTAACTGGGCAATAAAGGCGCAGAAGTTACTTGCAGAGGATTGGGGCGTTGCAGCTTCGGTCTGGTCAGTTACTTCATGGAACGAACTTCGTCGCGATGGTCTTGCAGTCGATCGTCACAACATGCTCAACCCAGGAGATAAGAAGAGCGCCTACGTTTCTAAGAAGTTGGAAGGAACACAAGGACCTGTCGTTGCAGTCTCTGACTTCATGCGCGCAGTTCAAGATCAGATCTCACCATGGGTTCCAAATCAATTCCACTCACTCGGAACAGATGGATTTGGTCTCTCTGATACCCGCGGAGCCCTTCGTCGCCACTTCAAGGTCGATGCAGAGTCAATCGCTGTAGCAACTCTTGCAGAGCTAGCCAAGGCGGGAGAAGTTAAGGAATCTGTTGTTCAGGAAGCTATTGATAAGTACCGGATTTTCGATGTACGTTCAGCAGATGCTGGCAACACCGAAGGTTCAGGTTGATTAACCGAATCCCTGTCGCTGATATCTCCCCCGTTGTTTACTTCGGGGGAGAATTTCTCCCTGTTAAGGCAATTGCTGGTGAAGTAATTCCTGTCTCTGCAACAATCTTTCGAGAGGGCCACGATTTACTTGGCGCTCAGGTAATTCTCTTTGATGCGCAAGGTCGCGAAGTACAGCGCAATATCTTGGTTGAAAAATGGCGCGGCGGAGATCAATATCAAGGTTCGGTGACAATCCCTGCGCAGGGAGATTTTACGTATGCAATCGAATCCTACGATCACCCTTTTGCTACGTGGATTCATGACTCTGAAATCAAAATTCCTGCTGATATCGATGCAGAACTCATGTGCACAATCGGCAAGATCATCTTAGAAGAAAAACTAGCGCAAGATTCATCAGCAAAATCTCTTCTCGCGCCAGCAATCAAAGTTCTCACCGACTCATCAATCTCTCCCATGAATCGCTTCTCGCAAGCTGCAACAGAGGAAATCCGCAACTACTTTGAAGCTAATCCCCTGCGCCGCTTAGTCACAGTCACTGAGCACTATCCAATTCGTGCAGACCACCAACGTTCCCTTGTGGGCTCTTGGTATGAATTCTTCCCTCGCAGCGAAGGCGCAAAGATTGAGAAAGATGGCTCAATTACAAGCGGCACATTTAAGACAGCAGAGAAGAGACTTCCGGCAGTTGCAGCGATGGGTTTCGACATTCTCTATCTGCCACCTGTGCATCCAATCGGAACAAACTATCGCAAGGGTAAAAACAACTCATTAACACCAACGGCTGATGACCCTGGAGTCCCATGGGCAATTGGAAATAAAGAAGGTGGCCACGATGCGATTAATCCTGCACTTGGCACAATCTCTGATTTTGAAAGCTTTATCAAAGCTGCGAATAAGTTAGGCATTGAAGTAGCGATGGATTTCGCACTTCAGGCTTCTCCTGATCATCCATGGGTAACGAAGCATCCTGAGTTCTTCTCAACTCGCCCCGACGGTTCGATTGCTTATGCAGAGAATCCGCCTAAGAAGTATCAAGATATCTATCCCATCAACTTTGATAACGACTATGCAGGAATCGTTAACGAGACTCTGCGCGTTCTGCGATTCTGGATCTCAAAGGGCATCTCAATATTCCGTGTAGATAATCCCCATACAAAGACGGTGCAATTCTGGAAAGATGTTTTGGCGCAGATTCATCAGGAATCTCCTGACGTAATCTTCTTGGCGGAGGCATTTACTAAGCCGTCGATGATGCATGCACTTGGAAAAGCTGGTTTCCATCAGTCATATACATACTTCACATGGCGTACCAGTAAGGCAGAGCTCACCGAGTATGCAAATGAGGTAGCGCACGGAACAAGTGCATTCTTCAGACCTAACTTCTGGGTAAATACTCCAGATATCTTGCCCTTCCATCTTCAGACCGGCAATCCTGCAATCTTTGCAATCCGCGCAGCACTTGCCGCAACCTTGACTCCATCGTGGGGAATGTATGCAGGGTATGAACTCTATGAGCACCGTAAATTTAAAGAGGGTGGCGAAGAGTATTTGGATTCAGAGAAGTATGAAATCAAGGTTCGTGATTGGGATGGCGCAGAGAAGAAGAAACTCACCCTTGCTCCATTTATCACCCAGCTCAACTCAATTCGAAAGAAGAATGTCGCCTTGCAGCGCCTTCGTAATCTGCGCTTTCATACAACCGAGAACGATTCCATCATCGCTTACTCAAAGCGAGAGGGCGACAATCTCATTCTTGTCGTCGTAAACCTCGATCCAAATTTCGCACAGGAAACAGTGGTTCATTGGGATATGAATGAACTTGGCCTCACATCTGGCGCCGATAACTTTCAGGTAACGGATTTAATCGATGGTGCAACATATCAATGGGCTCCTCACACATATGTTCGCCTTGATCCAACAAGGTTGTCGGGCAAAGTTGTTCACATTGCGCAGGTAAAGCTTTAAGATTGCGCATGTCCTTCTTCTCGCGCATATTCAAATCCGGTGCGAGCACAGAAGGTGAAAGTACTTATTTGAAAGCCCCATCATTTCTCAACCCTCATTCAACTCTCGGCGAATTGGATTTCCACCTAATCTCTGAAGGTCGCCACGAACGTTTATGGGATGCACTCGGTGCGCACATCATGCGAGATGCAGATGGCGCTCTTCTCGGAACTGCATTCTCTGTTTGGGCACCTAATGCACGAGCCGTAAGTCTTGTATGTGATAACAATTTCTGGGATCGCAATACCCATCCAATGATCCGTCAGGGTTCAACAGGCATCTGGGAAATCTTTATCAGTGATCTCGGTGTAAATACCCGTTATAAATTTGCAATCTGTGGAGCAGATGGAAATTGGGTAGATCACGCCGATCCTATGGCGCGTGCTACAGAGCACCCGCCTCAGACAGCATCTGTCGTAACTGAAAGTTCTTATACATGGAGCGACTCTGCATGGATGTCAGAGCGCAAAAAGTTTCAAGCTTGGCGATCTCCCGTCTCGGTTTATGAAGTCCACGCAGGTTCTTGGCGACCAGGTCTTTCATATATTCAGATGGCTGAAGAACTTGTCGCTTATGTGAAAGAGCAGAACTTCACACATATTGAATTTCTACCGATAACCGAACATCCTTATTCGCCGTCGTGGGGATATCAAGTAACCTCATTCTTCGCACCAACATCTCGCTTCGGATCTCCCGATGAATTTAGATATCTCGTTGACGCTCTGCACCAAGCGGGTATTGGCGTAATTCTCGATTGGGTACCAGCGCACTTTCCAAAAGATGAATGGGCATTGGCAAAATTTGATGGCACATCGCTCTACGAACATGCAGATCCACGACTGGGTGAACACCCTGACTGGGGCACGCTGATCTTTAACTTCGGTCGCAACGAGGTTCGTAACTTCCTTGTAGCGAGTGCTCTTTATTGGTTAGAAGAGTTCCATATCGATGGCCTGCGCGTAGATGCTGTGGCTTCAATGCTCTACTTGGATTATTCGCGCAAAGATGGTGAATGGGTACCAAATAAATTTGGCGGACGTGAGAATTTAGAAGCTGTACAGCTCTTGCAGGAAGCAACATCGACTGCCTATAAGCACCACGAAGGCATCATGATGATTGCTGAAGAATCTACTGCGTGGGGTGGCGTTACAAAAGACACTTCGTCCGGTGGTCTTGGCTTTGGATTTAAGTGGAATATGGGTTGGATGCATGACACCCTTGAATATTTACAACACGAACCAGTGCATCGCGTCTATCACCATAACGAAATTACATTCTCGATTCTCTACGCATGGTCTGAAAACTTCATGCTTCCACTTTCACATGACGAAGTTGTGCATGGAAAAGGTTCATTAGTTAATAAGTTCCCCGGAGATCGCTGGCAGAAGTTGGCAACGCTCCGCGCCTTGTATGGATTTATGTGGGCGCATCCTGGCAAGAAACTTCTCTTTATGGGGCAAGAGTGGGCACAGAACGATGAATGGAGCCAAGAAGCTGGCCTTCAATGGCATCTGACTGAATTTGATGAACATAAAGGTGTGCAGAAAGTAATTGCTGACATCAATGGTTCGTATAAAGCGCTTCCATCTTTGTGGGAGAAAGACACATCTCCTGATGGATTTGGCTGGATAGTCGGCGATGATGGTGCCGGAAATACTCTTGCATTCACTCGTTGGTCAGATAAGGGAATTCCAGTCGTCTGTATCTCAAACTTCTCCCCGGTCCCACACGAGCAATATCGCCTAAGGTTGCCGGTTTCAGGTGTGTGGCGTGAAGTTCTGAATACCGATGATCTTAAATATGGCGGCAGCGGCGTAACTAATAACTCATTTGCTGTCGATGTAGATACAGACCTGTACATCACCCTTCGAGTTCCACCTCTTGCAACAATCTGGTTGGAACGCGTTTAGTGAGTGGCTTTTGAGCTTTCTTTTAGGAACTTAACAAAGAAGACCGCTCCCAAAATCATCGCTGTAGGAATCATCATTGCAAGTGCAATCGAACCAGTAAATTGAATTGTCCAAGCAACTATGAATTTGATTCCGAAGGTAAGGACGTTATTGACCACGCCAAACTGTCCGACCACAACCGCACTTGGCAGCGATGATCTCCTAACAGCTGCAGCAAAGAATGCTGGCCCGACAAATGAGGAACCTAAGCCCGCAAATGCAAAACCTAGAATGAAGAGTGCATACGACCACCACTTTAGATCCGCAGGAAGATGAGTAGCCACGATGATTGAGATTCCGAAACCAACTCCTGCGAAGAGAACTGCTCTCTTAACCCACACATCTATTGGTGCGCTCTTAAGCAATCTCTCAATTGCCAAGCGACCCACAATCATTGTTGCTGTGAAAACAATAAAGGGGGTAGCGCTCAAACTTCCTGAAACATCAAGACGTTCTTTGGTAAAGATTGTTCCCCAGTCGGCGAGTGCAAATTCGAGGTAAATCGCTGAAGCCATTCCCAGGCTTACCGGCCAATCAATTTTAAAACCAGTGAAGATTTCCTTTACGGTGAAATCATGTTCGGTATCTTCATTCGGAGTTAACAAGTCATCTTTAAGCATGAAGATTATTGCAATCATCGCAGTTGCAAGTACAACAGAGAGCACATTGATATGCATCGCTAATCCAACCCGTCCTACAAGGAGACCCGAGAGAATTGCAGTACTGAGCGAACCGACGCTCCAGTATCCAGCAGATGTAGTGACTAGATTGATCTTGCTTCGCTCTAGGAAGTGGAATGAATGCGAGTTGAGAGAAACGTGAACCGCTGTAATTCCAAAGCCAAAGGTGATGTTCAATATAAGAAAGAGCAGGCTTGAACGAGTATGCACAAGCAGTGTCAGGGATGTAAAGAGAATTAAGATCGAAGTAATTGTCACTCGAAGTGCGCCATATTTATGAATGATGTGGCCTACGGTGAGTAAACCAAAGAAGGCCCCGATAGAGCCGGTGCTCATTAACGAGCCAAAGGCGCCATTTTCAAGACCGAGGTTAGATTTAACTTCAGGAAATCGTGGAATCCAAGCCATTATTCCGAAGCCGAAACAGAGAAAGAGAATATGGATTAACTTCTTCTCGCGAGCCTCTAGGCGTTGATTCTCCATTAAAAGAGCGCGTTCGCCAGAGCAGCCCGAGCTTTGATGACTCTCGGATCTGCCGGATCAACTAGACCAAATAACTCTAGAAGACGGTCCTTAACCAACTTCTGATCAGCACCATCGAGCAGAACTACCAAGTGTAAAAGTCTCTCAAAAGCAGGTTCTAAATATCCGCTCATGACTTCTACATCAGCGCATTGAAGTTGAGTTGCAATATCTTCAGGGTTCTTTATTGCATCTTCCATAATTTTCTGACCATCGATGCCCTCTGTGCGAATGAGCAATTGAACTTGTGCGAGTCCAAGTTTTGCAAAGTTATCGTTTGGTTTTCTCGCTAGCAGTTTCTTATATGCCGCCTCAGCTGTTGCAAAATCACCTTGATCAAGAGCGGCAAGCGCCTCATCTTCTTCAGGTTCTGTCGGTTCAAGCGGTTCTTCGCCGATACCTTGTTGTGCGGCAAGTGTAAGAATTTTGGTAATTACCTCTCGAAGTTGTATTTCACTGAGAGCCTGTTCCAAGAACGGAATTGCTTGCCCACCTATAAAGACCACACCGTACGGAATCGTTCGAGCTTGTAGAGCTTGAGCCACCGGTGCTTGGGTATCAATATCTACGCGAGCCAAGACCCATTTACCAGCATCGGCTGCCTCTAAATTTCCAAGTGCGCGAAGTGTTGAGACAGATTCAACAGATCGACTAGACCAACAGAGAATGACGACGGGCTTTGAATTCGAAAGTGGAAGAATTTCAGCTTGAAGATTTTGTGCCGTCACTTCTAAGCCAGGCATTGGAGTTGAAGTATCTGCCGCAGGCTTACCTAATGAACTTAAATCAACAGCTTGAGAAAAGTTTGGCGGAAGGCTCACGGCTGCATCATGCCATCTACACGTACATCAACGCCAGAATCGCGTCGATAAGGAAGTACTTCGTTCACATATGACTGTGCAGCAAATTCAAGTCCGACATCATGGCCTGCCTTTTCACTTAAATACCATCTGTGTTCGAGCGCTTCATGGAAGAACTGCGCTAGCTCGATTCTTCCTTCCAGCTCTGGCGGCACAAGTGAGACTGTTGGCACAAATACTTCATTGAGCCATCGACGTGCAGAATCAGCAACGGGTGGTTTAGGTGATTTTTCTCGCCCTCTAAATCGATCAAAGGATGCCAATAATCGTTTTGCCTGTAGCTCTTCTGTTTCGAGTCCCATTAATTCGCGTAGACGATTCTTGTGATAACCAGCAGCTACTAGCTTCGGTTGAAAGACCAACTTGCCAGAATTTTCTCCCTCTTCCAATGAAACAGACACTTCTTCGACTGCAAATCCAAGATCGTGTAGCTGTCGCATTGCGCGCTCGACTGCATGGCGATCATTGGGATCTAACATCTGGCGATCCTTCAGTGCCGACCATAGTCGGTGGTAACGCTTTATCAGCGCGCTACTTGCACGGATCGGATCTAATCCAGGATACAGAACTCCGGATAACTGCAAATCCTCAAGTTCTGCGGCAACGTTAAAGTGTGCAATTTCTAGATCATGTTCTCGCTGTCCAGCTGTAAGTGTCTTTTGGAATTCTCCCGTTTCAGCATCCACAAGGTAAGCGGCATAACCTTCAGCATCACGTCTAAAGAGCGTATTGGATAGCGAGCAATCGCCCCACCAAAATCCCAAGAGGTGGAGTCGAACTAAGAGAAGCGCCAGTGCGTTTGCCATCATCGTGACATCTTCAGCCGTTACATTCTTATCGCTTAAAACAACGCGGTAAGGAAGTGAATAGGGTAAGAAGCGCGTTACAAGAGCACAGGGCAGCTCTTCATTTTTATCATCCGTGCGGCCTTCAATTACAGCGATAGATTGAACGCTAGGAGAATCTAGTTGTTTTAACTCACGAAGAATCTTGTACTCACGATTTGCGAACTCTGAGACCGTCTCTTTAACTGCATAGACTTCAGAATCCGGGTCATCGGTGGATCGAACCAGGCGCACGATGTGGCGTGAAATACCGCGCTTCTCTGCGAGCATCGGATCCTCGGGCCACTCCTCTAAGGGCAGATTCCAGGGTAGGCCGGTAACAGCGGCAATTTCTTCACCGAGTCCTGTAATCCGTAGCGCCATGGGGGTTATTCTCTCTTACGCTTTACAATAAAGCATGGCTATTCCAGAGCGTATGAAGAAAAAGAGTAATAAATCACCTATTCCTGCAGATTTTGGGAAAGCTGGCGCACCAATCGATCGCGGACATCCTTTCTACTTTGGATTTGTTGCAACAGTTGGAGCTCTCAGCGCATTTGTTCTGATGCGTGCACTTGCTAGCGCTAGCCAAGTCTTTGTCTTGATTCTCGTCGCTCTATTTCTCGCAACTGGCCTTAATCCAGCGGTGGAAGCTATTCGTCGTCGAGGCGTTTCTCGCACAACCGCGGTAGCAATAATCTTTACCTCAGTTATTTCACTGGTAATTCTCTTTGGAGCTCTCGTAGTTCCACCACTCGTAACTCAGGGAACGCACCTCATTGAAAGCGCTCCAGCTCTTCTCAATCAATTGAAAGATAATGCAACTATCGCAAGTATCAATAACCAATACGGAATTATTGACACCTTACAGAAGAAATTAAGTTCAGTTACTTCCGATGGAACACTACTTATCTCTGCATTTGGTGGAGTCATTGGCGTTGGCAAGAGCGTTCTATCAGGCACCTTCACGGCTCTTACAATCCTTGTCCTAACTCTCTACTTCATCACTTCTCTGCCACAAGCCGTTGATCTTGGACTTAAGCTCGTTCCAATTAGCCGTCGTGATCGAGTATCACTTCTTACTGAGGCAATCATTGCTCGAGTCGGTGCGTTTGTTGGAAGTCAGATCCTTGTCTCGGCATTGGCCGCCCTCTTTATGACCTTTATGGCGCTGGTGCTTGGATTGCCATCTCCGATTGCAATTGGCATCATCATCTTTGTCTGCGGATTGGTGCCGCTTATCGGTCACTTCATTGGATGTGGAATTTACACAATCATTGCGCTTACTCAATCAGTATCGATCGGCATCATCGCATTCTTAGGTTATGTCGTCTATGTACAGATTGAGAATTACATCCTTACGCCAAAAATCATGAAGCGCTCACTTGCAGTGCCAGGGGCGGTAACCATCGTGTCAGCACTCATTGGAACTTCGCTACTGGGACTTGTGGGTGGCTTGCTTGCAGTACCTGTTGCAGCCTCAATCATCTTGATTCTTGATGAAGTTGTAATTCCTCGCGCTGATAAATCTTAAATTTCAGTAGGCAGTGGTAAACGTTGCGGTGCAACTACCTGAGTAATTTCAGTTAGAACTCTATGAACAAAGGGTTCGCCAACCCATAGATGTTTTGCACCATCTACAGCAATTAATTGCGTCTGCGGAATGACTGCAAAACGTTGACGAGCTGCTTCTGGCTTTAGGTAATCATCATGTTCCGGGATAAGTGCAATCACTGGGCGGCCATCTGCTGCCCAGAATTCAAGATCTCCATCAACGATATCGAGCAGCGTCGGGCTTAGAAGTATCAGCCCCTTAATCCGTGGATCTCGTGCATGGCTAATGGCGATACTTGTTCCGAAAGACCAACCAACAACCCAGAGCTCAGTAATACCTAAAGTTTCATAAGAGTATTTGATCATCGCTTCGACATCAAACTTTTCAGCACGTCCATTGTCATAACTACCGGTGCTCGTACCAGCTTCACTAGTTGTGCCCCGAGTATTGAAACGAACTACAGTTATTCCAGCCATTGCAGGTAAGCGATTGGCTGCCTTTTTATAGATGTGGCTATCCATCATTCCTCCCCCTGTTGGGTTTGGATGGCAGCAGAGAATCGCTGCTGTGGGATTAATTAATGGAGCACTTACTTCGCCGATGAGTACTTCGCCGTCTTCGGTAGTGACGGTAAATGGGGTGCGCAGCCCCGGAAGAATTGTGCTGGGGCGGATTGGTTCCGGCATAGTTGCAGTCTAGTCTTGCCTTATGGCTCAATCAAAAGATGCGGTATTTGATTCACTTAACCCTGCAACTGGAGAAGTTGTAGGGATTTATCCTCAGCAGAACGAGTCTGAAGTTCGTAGTGCAGTTGCAACTGCGCGCACTGCATCCGATCAGTGGCGCGCAATTGGTTTTCATGGACGCCGCAAGGTTCTATTGAAGTGGAGTGATCACCTACTCGCACATATCGATGAGTTAACAGCGCTTGTCTCTCTCGAGACTGGAAAGCCAGTCAGTGATGCAAAGTTAGAAGCAGCACTTGCTGCAGGACATATTGCATGGGCTTCGCGGCATGCAGAATCTGTGATGCGCACATCGCATAGATCACCCGGTCTCTTAATGGCCAATATGTCTGCAACAGTTGAAAGATCACCAGTCGGAGTCGTGGGTGTTATTGGTCCCTGGAACTATCCCGTCTTTACCCCACTCGGTTCAATTGCATATGCACTTGCGGCTGGAAATACCGTTGTCTTTAAGCCGAGCGAATACACACCAGGAGTTGGCCAGTACCTGGCGCAGAGCTTCATTGATTCATCAATGATGAGTGATGTATTTATCTGCATCACTGGTCTCGGTGAGACCGGAAAGTTCCTCTGCGAAAGCGGCGTAGATAAGTTGGCATTTACCGGATCAACTAGAACTGCGAAGATTGTTGCTGCCACTTGTGCTGCACAAATGACGCCTGTTGTTTTGGAGTGTGGTGGCAAAGACCCAGTAATCGTGGCTCACGATGCTGATATCAAGCGCGCAGCAGATGCCACGGTCTGGTCAGCTTTCTCTAATGCAGGTCAGACATGTATCGGTGCAGAACGTGTATATGTTGATGAACGAGTGGCTGATCAATTCATTGAGAAAGTACTTGAGATTGCCCGAGATATACATCCTGGTGCTCCCGGTGAAGGCAAATACGGTCCAACGACAATGCCTAAACAAGTCCCGATTATTCAGAGCCATATCGATGATGCCATTGCAAAGGGTGCAAAGGTTTTGATGGGTGGCTCAGATTCGGTAAAGGCGCCATTTGTTGAACCTGTAATCCTCGCTGAAGTTCCTGAAAATTCAATCGCGATGACTGAAGAGACATTTGGTCCAACGATTGCAATTAATCGCGTAAAAGATATGGCTGAAGCCATCAAACTCACCAACGCTTCTCGTTACGGGTTAGGTGCATCTGTCTGGTCTAAGCGAAGTGGAAAGAAGATTGCATCCCAATTACATACCGGAATGGTTGCTATTAACTCAGTAATCTCATTTGCCGCAGTTGATGCGGTGCCTTTTGGCGGCGTGAAAGATAGTGGCTATGGCCGTATTCATGGCCCTGAAGGAATTCTCGAATTTACTTATCCCCGCACCGTTGTGCGTGCACGTTTCCAACTACCAATTGCATTTACCAGTTTCTCGCGAACAAGCGGTAACGATAAGTTAATTGTTTCCCTTACTAAATTTCTAAAAGGCCGCCTGAGTTAGAAATTAGCACTTAATACCGAGGAGCATTTCTGGTTCGTTCCGTACGAGGACCGCGATTATTTCTCTTGGTCCAGCATGCGTTATGCCAATGTCGACGGTTATCTTCATCGCCATCAAGCCATGCGACTGTGTGTGGGGTTGCCATCGGAATTACTTGATCGCACCCTGGGCATCGATATGGTTTATTTGCTGCAGAGCCAGTTAACTTTCTAACAATCCAAAGACCATTCTCATCTTCTTCAAAACTTTGATTTGATGCGATGTGAATTGGCTCATCATCGCCGCTCTTTGGCCGGCGATTCTTTGGGTAGTTCTTACGCGGGCTCATGGCTCTATTTTCTCGCACTTTTGCGGTGAAAGTGACAAGATAGCCATATGAGCACAGTCATAAGCGTTTTCGGGCTCCGAAAGAGTTATGGCTCAAATATTGCAGTAGCTGGCGTCGATTTATCTATCCAGAAGGGCGAGATCTTCGCACTCCTTGGCCCCAATGGCGCTGGCAAGACAACGACTGTAGAAATCCTGGAAGGTTTCCGTGATCGAGATTCAGGTGATGTCCAGGTTCTTGGCTTTGATCCTTCGACAAAAGGTGCTGCTGGTCAGGCATGGCGCGATCGAATCGGAATTGTTCTGCAATCGACAAGTGATGCTGGTGATTTAACTGTCTATGAATCAGTCTCGCACTTTGCCAATTACTACAAGAGCGCAAAAGATCCCCGTGAAGTAATTGAACTGGTAGGTCTCACGGAGAAATCTGATGCACTGGGCCGAACACTTTCCGGTGGCCAACGCCGACGTTTAGATGTTGCACTTGGAATTATTGGAAATCCCGAATTGATATTTCTTGATGAGCCAACAACGGGATTTGATCCTGAAGCTCGTCGCGCATTCTGGGCTCTTATTCTCAAATTACGTGATGAAGGCGCAACGATTTTGCTGACAACTCATTATCTCGATGAGGCTGAGGCTTTAGCTGATCGCGTTGCGGTGATTAACCGGGGCCAGATTATTGAAATCTCTACTCCCGCGCAGTTGGGTGGCAGAGCAACTTCCCTCGCGACAATTTCCTGGCGTGATGGTGCAGAGATAAAGAGCGCCCAGAGCGCAGAACCAACACAATTTGTACAGAACCTTGCTGCACAATTCGGTGGAGAGGTTCCCGAACTCAGTATTAAGCGAGCATCACTCGAAGATATCTACTTGAAGATGATTGGAGATACTCATGCGTAATCCAAACGCGATCTCAATCGGTCTTGAGCGGGGAAAGTTGGAGTTAAAGCAATTTATGCGCCAACGCGAATCCGTTGTCTTCACAATGCTCTTTCCGCTGATCCTGCTAGCTATCTTCGGCTCAGTTTTCTCCGAGGACATTGCAGATGGCGTTACCTTCAGCCAATATTTTGTTGCCGGAATGATTGCCTCAGGCCTTGTGAATACTGGCTTTCAGCAATTAGCAATCATGATTCCCATGGAGCGCGACTTCGGAACGTTGAAGCGTCTACGTGGAACTCCGATGCCAGCAAGTAGTTACTTCATCGGCAAAGCAATCCTTGTTACATTGTGTATGTTGATACAAGTTGCGCTCTTGCTAGCTGCAGGTGTTGCATTTTTTGGCGTCAACCTTCCAACTACTGCAGATAAATGGCTGCTGCTCGCAGCGCTCCTGGTTCTGGGAAGTGCGTGTTCAACAGTCCTTGGTATCGCATTCTCCAATGTGCCCAAGAGCGGTCGCGGAGCTTCGGCGGTAGTTTCACCCGTCGTTATCGTTCTGCAATTCTTTAGCGGCGTCTTCTTCATCTTCACCGATCTTCCACACTGGATGCAACAAGTTGCAGCAATCTTTCCGCTGAAGTGGATGACCCAGGGAGCTCGTTCAATCTTCCTTCCTGACTCATTTGCTACGCGTGAAGTTGCTGGCAATTGGGAAACTGGCCGAACCTTTGCCATTATTGCCGCATGGCTCGTATTGGGATTGATTTGGGCAATTCGCAGCTTCAAATGGGAGCGCGATTAAAGAAGGCATCCCTTCTTCTCTCACTTGCTCTCATAGCCTCATCAATTGCATCTCTAGATTCTGCATCTGCTGCAACGAAGAAGCCAACACCAACGCCAACTACAAAGGTCACAGCTAAGGCGACTGCAAAACCAACTGCCACAGCTAAGGCGACGGTAAAGGCGAAACCGAAACCAAAGCCAAAGCCGAAACCACGTAAGAAGGTGAAGTTGGCTCCATCGCCTTCGCCTAAGTGGCCACCTGCTGGATTCGTCTTTGAATCCGGTGTCTACGCCAAAGTGCCTTCAAGTAAGGAACTCGTCTCAGTTATCTCTGCAAAGAGATCCCTCGCAACCCAAGTAAAGAATTGCAGCAAATTTGTCTGTGGCGCTGTTCAAGTAGCCGCAGAGCCTGGATGCCAATGGTGGGAAGTGAATTCCAATGTCTATTCAAAAGAGAAGGTTCTCCTTGGAAAATTAAGAACAATCGTCGGCACAAGCTCGCCATTTGATATCAAGACAATCTTGCTCGTCTCTCCAGAACCGATTGAAACCCTTGAATTCATTACCGATATTGAAGTCGTCTGCCATCAAGATCCAAAACCACAAGGTGCTGCAGGTTCGACATATACAAGGATTGCAGAAGCACCGAAAGAAATTGTGAGTGAGTAAGTGTTAGGCGGGATTAACAATCAACTCTTCTTCATGAGCCTTGCTGGATTTCCAGTAGTTCTCTTTCTGATTTTTATGCTTAAGTGGACAATGGCTCGAGGTAATTCACTTGTTGAAAGAACGCCAAATGCGGGCTCAGATAATGAATATGGAATGCTCGTTCCAGTTGCATCTCCATCAAATCATATTGAAGGCGAAATGCTGCGACAGAAGTTAATTGCTGTCGGAATTAAAGCAACATTGACGCAGACTAAAGATGGTCCGAGGTTATTTGTGTTTCCTGAAGAAGAGAGCGTCGCGAGAGCGCATCTCAATAGCGCTAATTAGCGATTGGCTCCAGGAACCCAGAGCTGATCGCCGATCTCTTTATTTGCATATCGCGCAAGCACAAAGAGGAGATCTGAGCAGCGGTTGAGATATTTGGCTGTCAGAGGATTTACTCCACCACCGAATGCATGGATTGCAGCCCAGGTGCAACGCTCTGCACGTCGCAGAACTGTTCGCGCTACATGCAAATGTGCAGCAGCTGGTGTGCCAGATGGCAATACGAATGATCGAAGTGATTCAAGATTTGCGTTGTATTTATCGATTGCTTCTTCGAGATAAACAATCTGTGACTCAAGAACTCGAAGTGGTTCAAATGCTGGTGCATCAACAACTGGTGTGCAGAGGTCTGCTCCGACATCGAACAAGTCATTCTGAATACGAACTAAGAGTGCACGAACATCTTCGGTTAATTCATCTGTTGCAAGCACTACGCCGATAGTCGAGTTAGCTTCATCGACTGTTGCATATGCTTCCAAACGCGGGTCATTTTTTGATGTACGGCTCATATCTCCTAGAGATGTAGTTCCGTCATCGCCTGTCTTTGTGTAAATACGCGTTAAATTAACCATGTCCGTAGCCTATAAGTAGTATTCGGATATGGCATCTTCGTCCCTCGACCGCTTCCGGATCACCGGCGGCTGCCGCCTTGTCGGCGAAGTAACTGTCACGGGGGCTAAAAACTCAGTCCTAAAGTTGATGGCAGCATCGCTTCTAGCGGTCGGAAAGTCCACTATCCGTAACGTTCCGGATATCGCTGATGTGGACATCATGGCCGACCTTCTTACTCGCCTTGGTTGCACCGTTACTCGTGGAGATTCCACTGTAACAATCGATGTCCCACAAGTTCCTGCGCATCGAGCAGATTACGATCTCGTACGTAAGATGCGTGCATCTATCAACGTTCTTGGTCCACTCGTTGCTCGTATTGGAAAAGCTGAGGTCGCTCTTCCTGGCGGAGATGCGATTGGTTCTCGTGGTCTTGATTTCCATATTAAAGGCCTTGAATCACTGGGTGCCACTGCTCACGTTGAACATGGATATGTCATAGCTGAAGCTCCACACGGATTAACCGGTGCCTCAATTGATTTAGATTTCCCATCAGTAGGTGCAACAGAGAACCTTATGACTGCAGCCGTTCTCGCAAAAGGCGTCACAGTTATTGATAACGCAGCACGCGAACCAGATCTCGTTGACCTCGGAGAATTTCTCATCGGAATGGGGGCAAAAATTGATGGTCTTGGCTCTCCCACAATCACAATTACCGGAGTCGAGAAGTTAACACCAACAGATCACACAACTATTCCTGATCGAATCATCGCTGGCACATGGGCGTTTGCTGCAGCGATGACACAAGGAGATATAACAATCCATGGTGGGCGCGCAGATCATATGGAAGTGATGCTTGAAAAACTTACTTCAGCCGGAGCGATCATCACATCAACACAAGATGGTTTCCGAGTACAGATGAACCACCGCCCTAAAGCAATCGATGTTGCAACACTTCCTTATCCAGGATTTGCAACTGATTTACTTCCATTTATTATTGGAATGAATGCAGTGGCAGAAGGCCATTCAATCGTTACTGAAAACGTCTTTGAATCAAGATTTATGTTTGTAAACGAACTTATGCGCCTTGGTGCTCAAATCACCGTAGATGGCCACCACGCCTCTATCGACGGTATTCCACAGCTATCTGGAGCACCTGTTGAGGCAACTGATATTCGTGCAGGAGCGGGCCTTGTATTGGCAGCTCTTGTCTCTGAAGGAGAAACCACAGTAGATGGGGCATTCCACATCGATCGGGGATATCCAAACTTCGCCGAGCAGTTAGTTGCGCTCGGTGCAAAAGTTTCTAGAGATTAATCAACGCTCTCAGTAAGGATTGAGACGCGATCATTTGAAACAGAGAGAAACCCTCCACGGACCTGGAACTCCTGTGTTGAGCCATCTGTTCCCTTAATGCTGACAGCTCCGTCGACTAGTACGCCAAATAAAGGTGCGTGACCTGGAAGTACTCCGAGATCACCTTCTGTGGTGCGAGCAGAGACAAATGTTGCCTCGCCCGACCACACCTGTTGTGTTGGCGATACTAGTGCGACGTTAAGAGCCATTTTTTCCTTACCTAGTTCTTCGCTAGTTCAGCAGCTTTGCGCTCGACATCGTCGAGGCCACCGCACATGAAGAATGCTTGTTCTGGAACGTGATCGTACTTTCCATCAGCAAGTGCTTCGAATGCTGCGATTGTGTCTGCAAGTGGAACAAATGAACCGTCGATACCAGTAAAGACCTTCGCCACGAATGTGTTCTGTGACAAGAAGCGCTGGATACGACGTGCACGTCCTACGAGTACGCGGTCATCTTCTGAAAGTTCATCGATACCCAAGATAGCGATGATGTCCTGAAGATCCTTATAGCGCTGCAAGATCTGCTTGATGCGGTTAGCAACACGGAAGTGGTGCTCGCCGATATAGCGAGGATCGAGGATACGAGATGATGAATCGAGTGGATCCACAGCTGGGTAGATACCAAGCTCTGAAATCGGACGAGACAACACTGTAGTTGCATCTAAGTGCGCGAATGTTGTGTGTGGAGCTGGGTCGGTAATGTCATCTGCAGGAACGTAAATTGCCTGCATAGATGTAATTGAGTGACCACGTGTTGAAGTAATGCGCTCCTGAAGCTGACCCATTTCATCTGCGAGTGTTGGCTGGTAGCCCACTGCAGATGGCATACGGCCGAGAAGTGTTGATACTTCAGAACCTGCCTGAGTAAAGCGGAAGATGTTATCGATGAAGAGCAGAACGTCCTGCTTCTGAACATCGCGGAAGTACTCAGCCATTGTGAGCGCTGAAAGTGCAACGCGAAGACGCGTGCCAGGTGGCTCATCCATCTGACCGAAGACCAAGGCTGTCTTATTGATAACGCCCGTCTCGGTCATTTCGAGGAACAAGTCATTTCCTTCACGAGTACGTTCTCCAACGCCTGCGAATACTGATACACCACCGAAGTTTTCAGCTACGCGGTAGATCATCTCCTGGATAAGAACAGTCTTACCAACACCTGCACCACCAAAGAGACCGATCTTTCCACCCTTTACATACGGTGTAAGCAGGTCGATAACTTTGATACCTGTCTCGAACATCTCGGTCTTTGACTCGAGCTGATCGAATGCAGGTGCGTTACGGTGAATTGACCAACGCTCCTTGATATCAAGTGAGGACGTTGGAACGTCGAGAGATTCTCCAAGAGTATTAAAGACGTGGCCCTTTGTAACGTCACCAACTGGGACGGAGATTGCTGAACCGGTATCTGTTACTTCAGCACCGCGCACCATTCCATCTGTTGGTTGCATTGAGATAGCGCGCACGAGGTTATCTCCAATGTGCTGCGCTACTTCGAGGGTCAAGGTACGAGTAGTGCCACTCATGGTGGTCTCTACGTGAAGCGCGTTGAAGATCGAAGGCATCGAATCTGCGGGGAATTCAATATCCACCACCGGTCCAATAACTCGGGCTACGCGGCCTTTACCTGTTGCTGACATCATTCACTCCCTGCACTAGCTGAGGCCAACGCATCTGCGCCGCCGACAATTTCACTGATTTCTTGGGTAATTTCTGCCTGACGAGCAGCGTTCGCAAGTCGCGTAAGCGACTTGATGAGATCCTCAGCATTGTCAGTTGCTGATTTCATAGCGCGACGACGAGCAGCGTGTTCTGAAGCTGCAGATTGCAACATCGCGTTAAAGATACGTGCTTCGATATAACGTGGAAGAAGAGCGTTAAGAACTTCTGCCGCATTTGGTTCGAATTCATACATTGGAAGCAAGCCAGATGGAACAGGCTCTGAAGACTCAACGACTTCCAAAGGAATCATGCGCTTTGCAGTGGCTTCCTGTGTCAACATTGATCTAAATTGTGTGAAGATGATATGAATTTCATCGACCCCAAGATTTGAATCAGTTGAATCTGCAAGGAATGCACCAAGAAGCGCATCTGCAACTTCCTTGGCATTCTCATACGTTGGGTTATCTGAGAAACCTGTCCATGTTCCCGCCATCTCGCGATTGCGGAACTTGTAGTAGTTCACAGCCTTACGACCAACGAGGAAGTTAGAGACCTGAAGGCCACGTTCGCGAAGAAGCGCCGCCAGTTTCTCTCCTTCCTTAATTGCATTTGTTGAATATGCTCCAGCCATTCCGCGGTCTGCAGAGATGATCAAAATAGCTGCACGTCGTGGATTTTCATGCGCTGTAGTCAACGGATGGTTCGTTGAAGAGAATGAAGCAACTGCAGATACCGCACGTGTTAACTCATTTGCATAAGGAGTCGACGCTGTTACACGTTGCTGCGCTTTAACGATACGAGAAGCAGAGATTAACTCCATAGCTTTCGTAATCTTTTTAGTCGCTTTAACGGAACGCATCCGTCGGCGATATATGCGAAGTTGTGCACCCATGGGTTACTTCTTCACCGCCGGTGGGACATGCTTTGTAATTGCTTCTGCGCTTTCGCTATCGAGAGCTTCTGCAGGCGCATCGTTGACAGCTGGTGCCACAGATGACTTGAACTGCTTCTTGAAATCAGCTACTGCAGATTCCAACTTAGCAACGGTGTCATCTTCGAGCTGCTTGGTCTCAGAGATCACTGTGAAGATTTCTTTACGCTCGCGACCAATGAAGTCGAGAAGTTCTGTTTCGAAGCGGCGGATATCAGCAACTGCGACGTCATCAAGACGACCAGTTGTTCCCGCCCAAATTGAAACAATTTGACGCTCTAGTGAATATGGTGAGTACTGACCTTGCTTAAGGAGTTCCACCATACGTGCACCGCGCTCAAGCTGAGCCTTTGATGCAGCATCGAGATCTGAACCGAAGGCAGCGAATGCTTCGAGCTCACGGAACTGTGCAAGGTCAAGGCGAAGACGACCAGCGATCTTCTTCATCGCTTTAGTCTGCGCAGAACCACCAACACGAGAAACTGAGATACCTACGTTAATCGCTGGACGAACGCCCGCGTTGAAGAGATCTGTTTCAAGGAAGCACTGTCCGTCGGTAATCGAAATTACGTTTGTAGGAATAAACGCTGAAACGTCATTTCCTTTTGTCTCAATGATTGGCAAGCCAGTCATTGAACCGCCACCGAGCTCATCAGAGAGCTTTGCGCAACGCTCTAGCAAACGTGAGTGTAAGTAGAAGACGTCTCCTGGGTACGCTTCGCGGCCTGGTGGACGACGAAGTAGAAGTGAGACTGAACGATAAGCCTCAGCTTGCTTTGAAAGATCATCAAAGACAATAAGAACGTGCTCGCCGTTGTACATCCAGTGCTGACCAATTGCAGAACCGGTATACGGTGCAAGGTACTTAAATCCTGCTGGGTCTGATGCAGGAGATGCAACGATTGTTGTGTACTCCATTGCGCCGGCTTCTTCTAGTGCACCTCTTACAGATGCAATCGTTGAACCCTTCTGGCCAATAGCGACGTAGATGCACTTAACCTGCTTCTTCTTATCGCCAGTGAGCCAGTTTTCGCGCTGGTTAATAATTGTGTCGATTGCAACTGCAGTCTTACCTGTCTGACGGTCACCAATGATGAGCTGACGCTGTCCACGACCGATTGCTGTCATCGCATCGATTGCCTTAATACCTGTCGCCATTGGCTCCTTAACAGGTTGGCGTTGCACTACTGATGGCGCCTGAAGTTCTAGTGCACGACGCGCATCTGGCTTGATCTCGCCCTTACCGTCAATTGGTCGACCCAGTGGGTCAACAACGCGACCAAGGAATCCGTCGCCGACAGGAACAGAGAGAACTTCGCCTGTACGACGTACAGAAGTTCCTTCTTCGATACCTGCGTAGTCACCCAAGATAACAACACCGATTTCGCGCACATCAAGGTTCAGTGCAAGTCCGAGTGTTCCGTTCTCGAATTGAAGAAGTTCGTTTGCCATTGTTGAAGGAAGACCTTCAACGCGAGCGATTCCATCGCCTGCTTGGCTAACTGTTCCGACTTCATCACGAGCCGCGGTGCCTGGATCGTATGACTTAACGAAATTCGCTAAGGCATCCCGAATTTCATTCGGTTGGATCTTGAGCTCTGCCATGAGTTTCCCCTTTATTCCCTGTTATTTATTTCCAGCTAGTGCACGTCCGGCGCTAGCAAGTCGAGTTGAAACGCTTCCATCTACAAGTTCGTCTGCAAACTTCACTGAGACTCCACCAAGAATTGAAGAATCTACTTCGATATTGACGCGGATTGGTTGCCCAACCAGCGATTCAATCGCTGTTGCTAAACGAGACTTCTGAGCATCAGAAATTTCTGAGGCCACACGAATAACTGCAATAAGTCGGTTACGACGATTTGCAAGACCAAATAGGTAATCTGCAAACGCCGCTTCGATACTGCGACCACGAAGACTTGAAACAAGAGCAACTGCGAGTTTTACAGTTGATTGTGAGGCCTTCTTTGATAGTACTTCAGAGATCAGCGCTGACTTTGCTTCAGGAGTTCCAGTTCCGACAAGAGCCTTGCGCAATTCAAAGTTCTCAATGACGAGCCTTGATGTCTCGAAGAGTTCGTCTTCTACGCGATCGAGTTCATTATTAAGGTTTGCCGCTGATGCCTCTGCCTCAATCGCAAGCTGCTCAAGTACGTGCACAAGGTCTCCTGCAGCTGACCAACGAAGTGTTGATACAGATGTGAGTATTTCTAGTGACGGTTGAGCAAGTGACTTCGCAAAAAGATCCTTAACGAGTGCTGCCTTTGAGGCCACATCACGAGAAGGATCTGCAAATGCGCGACGGATTGAAGTGTTCTTAGAAAGAACATCTGCAGCAAAGAAGAGATGAGATGAAAGCTCAGATGCAGATGCAGCGCTTGCGCCCTTGACGGCAGCATCGAGCTTGCCGCGTGCAATCACGAGTGATTGACGGCTGCTTCCTCCGAGATGGATTCTCATTCTCTTCCTTCTACTTTTCTCTTACTTACTTTTCTTACTACTTGGACTTTTCGAGATCTTCGATAAAGCGTTCCACGATCCGTGATTGACGGGCCTGGTCATCAAGAGCTTCCCCGACAATCTTTGATGCGAGTTCAACAGCAAGTGCACCAACTTCATTGCGAAGAGATGTGATTGCTTGCTGACGCTCTGCCTCAATAGATGCGTGTGCTGCCGCAGTGATGCGTGCTGCTTCATCTTGAGCTTTGGTGCGAAGCTCTTCGAGAATTGCTGCGCCTTGAATGCGAGCTTCTTCACGAAGTTTTGATGCTTCACCTTGTGCTGATGAAAGTTGTTCGTTGTACTGAACAAGTGCGCGTTGTGCTTCGAGCTGCGCCTTCTCAGCACGTTCGATACCGCCTTCGATTGCTTCGGCGCGGTCTGTGAAAGCTTTTTCAAACTTTGGCACGACTGCCTTACGAAGAACGAGGAATAGCAGGGTGAACGCAATCGCACCGACAACTAATTCAGCAGTATGCGGAATTAGTGGGTTTAATGGTTCTTCCCCGCTAAGCAAATTAAATGAGCGCATTGTTTCTCTGATCAATCTTTATTGACTAGAGGACGAATGCGAGAACGAGACCGAAGAGTGCAAGTGCTTCAGCGAGCGCGAATCCAAGGAACGCGATTGGCTGGAGAACGCTACGCGCTTCTGGCTGACGAGCTACGCCGTTGATGTACGCAGCGAAGATCATTCCTGTTGCAATTGCTGGGCCAATTGCTGATAGGCCAAAACCGACCAGGTTGAGTGTGCCTGTCATTTTTTCTTACCTTTCGTTTGATATTTCATTAGTGTGGAGCGGATTAGTGCTCGTCGGCAAGGGCGCCGGCGATGTATAGAGCTGTGAGCAGGGTAAATATGTATGCCTGAAGGCATTGCACCATAAATTCAAAGAATGTAAGGGCAATACCAAATGCAAATGAGAATGGGCTAAATAACTTCATGATCAGATGTGAATCATGCATCATGTAGTCACCGCCCATAATGAATACGAGCAACAACAAGTGGCCCGCGAACATATTTGCAAAGAGACGAAGTGAGAGCGTCAATGGACGCACGAGGAAGAAGGTTGCAATTTCAATTGGAGTAAGCAGGATATAAACAGGCTTAGGTACTCCTGGCATGAATGCAATTTCCTTGAGGTACTTGATAAGACCTTGCTTACGAATACCCACATAGTGGAAAACCACAAAGGTAAAAATTGCAAGCACATATGGAAAGCCCACGTGCGACATGGCTGGGAATTGCAAGAGTGGGACAATTCCGAAAATGTTATTTGTTAGTACAAATGTAAAGAGGGTGAATAGGTATGGCACAAAGCGCATGAATTCGTGGCCGATGACATCACGTGCAAGGTCATTACGCACAAAGGCGTAGATGCTTTCGCCAGCGAATTGAAGCTTCGAAGGCACTACTGCCGCTTTACGTGAAGAGAGAATGAAAAATACCGAGACAAGAATTACTGAAAGAAAGACCAGTAGAACCGGCTTAGTCAGCCAAGGAATTGATTCGAAAATTGGAGGAAGGTTGAAGTCGTTAGTGCTTGGTGGGACGAATCCATCACCAGCTGCGTATAGGCTAATAAACGCGTGCACACACACTCCTTGAGACTCTAAAGGGTTGTAAACCATTCGCTGGGGAAGCGGTAAAGCAGGCTTACCTTATGGGCAAAACCCGTTCCCTGGGAAATCCAATCTTGCGAGTTTTCGGTGGGGCTCATCACTTACCTGAGGTCAGATTTGGCCCTTACTCCCTGCCGAATCTAAGCCAGATTAGGTAGAGCGCCCCAGCGGCTCCAACCAAGAGACCGACGAGGGTGAAGTAGGTGGTTCCAAGAAAATGGTCTGCCGCCCAGCCAGCCCCGCCCCAGAAAAGTAGTCCCGATATGAGATAGCCGAAGATCGACCAGAGGGCATTTTCGTCTCGGCGGTTAGCTGGTTCGTTGGTCATGGGGTAATGGTAGATGAGTTTTCAACTTCAAATAACTGGCAATTTCTCCGCCTAACCAAGCGAAGGTCAAGGCGATAGCGGTGGCTCCAAAGCTGGTGCGGTCGATACTCGAGCGTGCGGTATATCTCGTCAGAGCCCATAAAAATGCTCCCAGCAGTAAGAACTTAGCAAAGTAGGAGAACATCGCAAGTGCCATAGTGCTCATGGGATCAAGATTGCGTGAAATCTTTGAGATAAAGATATGAACGAAAAAATAGATAAGTACGACAATTTGTGCGAGAAGAGCCCCATAAAATCCAGAAAGCCCTTGGAAGAAGGTGGCCATTCCTATTGCAATGACTCCGACAATGAAGGTTGGCGTCAGTGCACCTTTGAGAAGTTGGCTCTCATTACTTTTCTGCAACTTTGACTCCACTCTTTTTTCCAGCTTTGGAGAAATAGACCGTAAATGCGAGCATCGCACCAGCTGAAATAGCTGCAACCCACAGTGGAGCAAATGCTGAGACAACCACGGGAAATGCAATCGTTGCTGTCCAGAGATACATGATTAACGTTGTGCGCAAATGAGAGTTACCAGCACGCAAGATTCGGTGATGAAGGTGATCCTTATCTGAGCTAAAGGGTGATTGACCTGCACGAAGTCTGCGAAAGATTGCAGTAAATAAATCGAGAAGTGGAATTGCAAGTACTGCAAATGGAAGAGCCAACGGAAGAAGAGTTGGCCCTAACTTCTCTGCAGAGATTGCATTGGGATCTATCTGTCCAGTTAGTGTGATTGCAGATGCTGCAAGGAGAAGACCTAAGAACATCGACCCCGAGTCGCCCATAAAGATCTTTGCTGGGTGTGCGTTATGGGGCAAGAATCCGATACAGACGCCGATAATTACTGCGGTGATCAATGAGGGAGCGCCAGCGCGATTAAAGCCGTAAACAACTGCTAAAAGGTAGGCAAATGCGAAGAAGGCAGCGCCAGAGATTGCAACGATTCCGGCAGCCAACCCATCTAATCCATCGATAAAGTTAACGGCGTTGATTGTGATCAAGACGATGAGAACTGTGACGAGCTGACCGATACTTGGTGGAAGTGTGATGACTCCATTAATCGGTAGCCAGAGAACTTGAATTCCAAAGAGGAGCAAGATTCCTGCAGAGAGAGCTTGTCCAGCTAACTTGGTTAGCGCATCGAGTTCAAAGCGATCATCAATAAGACCGATGGCAACTAAGAGCGTTGCTGCAAGAAATATTCCAAGAGTCTCTCGACCAAATGATTTACCAACGAGCGAGAGATGGCTGACCATCGCAAATGTCAGCGCCATTGCAATCCACATCGCGAGGCCGCCCCAGCGAGGCGTTGGTGTTGTATGAATATCGCGAGTACGAATATGAGCAACTGCACCGAATTTCAAAGCCCATGTACGAACAAATGGAGTAACCACATAACAGAGCGCTGCCGCTAAGAGCAGGGTTACCAGGTACTCGCGCATTGCTTAAAGTTTTTCTTTAAGCCTCGTAGATAGGGAATTTTGAAGTAAGCGCATGAACTTCCGATTTGATTCCTGCATGCACTGCTGCATCATCGCTCTTGATTGCTCGTGCAATCAGCGAAGCAATTATCTTCATCTCTGGTGTGCCCATGCCCTGTGTGGTAGTCGCTGGTGTACCAACGCGAATTCCTGATGTCACAGAAGGAGCTTCTGGATCGTAAGGAATTGAATTCTTATTGAGAACTATTCCTGCAGCGCCACAACGCTCGTCAGCAACCTTGCCATTAACTCCAGTTGAGCGAATATCAATGAGCGCCAAGTGGGTCTGTGTTCCACCTGATACAGCGCGCATACCTTCTTCTTCAAGTGCTGCCGCAAGAGTCTGCGCATTGACGATGACATCCTTTGCATACTTTTGATAAGCAGGAGTTGCACACTCTGCGAGCGCAACTGCTTTACCTGCAACGGCAGACATAATCGGCCCACCCTGCATTCCTGGGAAGACTGCCTTATCAATAGCGGCTGCATGCTCTGCCTTCGAAAGAATCATTCCGCCGCGTGGTCCGCGCAAAACTTTATGTGTTGTAAATGAGACAACATCTGCATAAGGAACAGGTGATGGAATCGCCTTACCTGCAACAAGTCCAACAAAGTGGGCAGCATCTACCCACATGATTGCACCGACTTCATCGCAGATTGCGCGTACCTTCTCGAAATCAATCAGTGATGGGTAGGCCGTTGCACCTGAACAGATCATCTTTGGCTTATTAGCGATTGCGAGATCGCGGAGTTCGTCATAATCAATGAGCTCGTTATCTTGGCGAACGCCGTAGGAGACGATGTTGAACCACTTGCCAGAGAAGTTAACTTTGGAACCATGCGTGAGGTGGCCACCGTGTGGAAGTGACATCGCCAAGACGGTATCGCCTGGCTTAGTAAATGCTTGATAGACAGCAATATTTGCACTGGCGCCAGAGTGTGGCTGGACGTTTGCATGTTCTGCGCCAAAGAGAGCTTTTGCGCGATCGATTGCGATTACTTCAGCTTTATCTACTTCCTCGCAACCGCCGTAGTAGCGCTTACCTGGATAGCCTTCTGCATACTTATTCGAAAGTGTTGAACCTAGAGCTGCCAACACTGCACGTGATGTGAAGTTCTCAGAGGCGATGAGCTGAAGGTTGGTCTGTTGTCTCTTGAGTTCTGAAAGGAGCACACCTGCGATATCTGGATCTTGCTTCGATAGAAGTGTGAAATCTGGGCCATAGTAAGTTTCGGACATGGGCGTCAGCCTAATAGTTACTGGGCGAAAATGAGCGGCACAACCTCTGTCATCTCAGCCACGGAGATAGCCCCCGCACGAACTATGCGAGGGTGACCTTCGCTAAAATCTACTATCGAGGAGCTCGGTCCAGATTTGAGAGCGCCGTTATCGAAGGCGACTGCGATATCCCACTCTTTAATCTGGGTTCTATTGAGTTTGAGCATCGGCTCACTTCCTGCAGGTGCTGCGCTGGCAACGGCAAGTGGCCCTGACTCTTTGAGAAGTGCTTTCACAAACTTTGATTTTGGAACGCGCACGCTGATTGCATCAAGTGCTCTGTCATCGCCAAGATCCCAATTTAGAGATCGATTTGGCTTCACGGTGAGCGAGAGCAAACCGGGCCAGAATTGATCCATCATCGCTTGAGCATTTTCAGAGATATCGCGAGTAATTCCTTGAATTGTCTGTGCACTGTGCCCAAGGACTTGAGCTGCAACTCCTATTTCATCTCCGCGCAGAACATGCATTGCACGAACAGCAAATGGTGAAAATGCATCAGCGAGATAGACATAACCGTGTTCTAGCGGAGCGATGATGACATAACCATCACGCAATGATTTCAGCGCTCGGGCAATGTGCTTCTTAGTCTCACCTTGCTTCAAATCTACGCGAGGGGCCATCGTTATCTCCTCACCGCAGTTGTAAATCGTGGGCGTCCAGTTAAATCCTTGTGCAGAAGAATATCGGTGAAATCATCATGTAAAACTGTTGCAATTTCTAAACCTTGCTCTTCATGATGTTCGATTGCGAGAAATCCACCACACTTAAGCAACCTTGAAGCAGTTGAGATAAAGAGTCGAGGAGATTTCATCCCATCTTCTCCCCCAAAGAGCGCATCTGCTGGTTCGTGATCTTTGACATCACGTGGAAGTTCCTGCGAGTTTGGAATATATGGAGGATTTGCAATTACAACATCGCACTTCACTCCGACAAGAGCTGTCGCAACATCTGATTCGAGAATACGAACTTTCTCATCGATAAAGGAGACATTTTCCTTAAGCCATTCAATGGCTGCTGCGCTCTTCTCAACAGCGATCACATGAGTCTGTGGAGCTTCTGTTGCAATCGCTAGCGCAAGTGCGCCAGAGCCTGCTCCAAGATCTACAACGCTGACGTCGCCATCTCGCTTCTCGATATATGAAAGTACAGATTCAACTAGCAGTTCACTTTCAGGGCGCGGAACCAATACGCCAGGTCCCACCTTGAGCTCAAGGTGGCGAAAGTATGCAACGCCCGTTAAATACTGAAGTGGCTCATGGGCACATCGACGGTCAAGTAATTTCCAGAAAGTCTCTTCAACAACTGTTGTGTCACCGATTGCGGTAAGTGCGCTCTCGACAGCAACAGGATTGTGAAGATCCATCCGTGATATTCCAAGGGTATGCGCTAGCAAGTGTTCTGCATCTATTTCTGGAAAGCCAGCTGCAGTCAATTGCTCCTTGCCACTTCGCAAGAATTCTTTAAAGGTGAGCTCCATGGGAAAAGTTACTTAGTAGATGAGAGCTTTGCTGCTCTGTCGGCGTCGAGAAGCGCCTGTACTACTTCATCGAGTTCTCCATTGAGAACAGAATCTAAATTATTTGCCTTGTAATTAACGCGGTGATCGCTGAGGCGATTCTCTGGATAGTTATAGGTACGAATTCGCTCCGAACGATCGACGGTACGAACCTGGCTCTTGCGCTCTGCCATCGCTGCCGCTTCTGCTTTCTCTTGCGCATCTGCCAAGAGGCGTGCACGCAAGATACGAAGTGCAGATTCCTTATTCTGAAGCTGTGACTTTTCATTTTGGCATGAGACCACAATGCCTGTTGGTACGTGAGTTAAACGAACAGCAGAGTCAGTTGTATTAACGGACTGCCCACCAGGACCTGATGAGCGATAAACATCGACACGAACATCATTCATATTCAGTTCAACATCAACTTCTTCCGCTTCTGGAAGTACGAGAACACCGGCAGCCGATGTATGAATACGGCCTTGGCTCTCTGTCTCAGGTACGCGCTGCACGCGGTGAACGCCACCTTCAAATTTAAGTCGTGCATACGGAGTTGTTCCGGGCTCTGGAGTTCCCTTTGATTTAACTGCCATCGAAATATCTTTATAGCCACCGAGTTCAGATTCGGTCATATCGATGATCTCAACTTTCCAGCCGCGCTTTTCTGCATAGCGCTGATACATTCGAACTAGATCGCCAGCAAAGAGCGCGGATTCATCTCCACCTGCTCCAGCTTTAACTTCAATAATGACATCGCGATCATCGTTGGGATCGCGTGGCAATAAGAGCTCTTCTAACTTATCTGCTGCTGCTTCGACTGCAATCTCCATCGCAGGAAGTTCGGCAGCAAAGGATGCATCTTCTGCGGCCATCTCTTTCGCAGCTTCTAAATCATCTGCAGCAGTTTTCCAGGCGTTAAATCCTGCAACAACAGGACCGAGTTGGGCGTAGCGACGACCCAATTGGCGCGCTTTACCTTGATCTTCGTGGATGGAAGGGTCAGCCATAAGCGTCTCTAACTCTTGGTACTCGCGCACCATTTCATGTGCCGATGCAAAGCGATCGTTACTCATTAGCTTCTCCCTTCCTTCAATAGCAATTTGTAAGATTTATCTGGAAATAAAAAGACCGCGCCGCAACCCTAAGGCTGCGATGCGGTCTCTTTAGAAAGCTACTTAGCCGTGCTCTTACCGAAACGCTCTTCGAACTTAGCGACGCGTCCACCAGTATCAAGGATGCGCTGCTTACCTGTGTAGAACGGGTGGCAGACTGAACAAACTTCAACATAGATGGATCCGCTTGCAACTGTTGAGCGGGTTAGAAACTTTTCACCGCAACCACACGTTACTTGGGTCTCTTTGTACTCTGGATGAATATCTTTCTTCATTTTTATTCCTCTTCGTTGGCTGGGTCCGCATCATGCGGTGAACCAGGTCATCACCAGTGGGGCCGGCAATAGGCGCTAATCCTCTCGCAAATGAGGAAAACCGCAAAATCCACGCGGAGGAAGCTCGTGGATTTTGCGGCCTACCTTGAAGCCGTGGTGTGAGATCTACTTTGCTGGCTTGGTTGGAGCAACTGGCTTGGCACCAAGTGCTGCAATCGCAGAATCCTTCGTTGCCTTTGCGGCTGCTACTGCAGATGTAAAGGCGCTCTTTGCAGCGCTCTTCGCTTCGGCAGTTGTTGCAGCTGTTATCGCTGCATCACGTGTTGCCTTAGCTGAATCAAATGCTGCTTTATATGTTGCACGTGCTGCATCCGCTGAAGTTCGATAAGCATTAATAGCGCTCTTGTACTGAGCAACTGCTGCCTTATGTAGCTCTGCTGCAGCCTTACGTGCTGCTTTCTCTGCAACTGTCAGCTTTGGTGTCGTAGCTGTATCTGCAACAGCAGATCCAGTTCCAACGATTAATCCCATCGTTACCCCAAGTGCCACAAGTGCGCCAACGCTCTTCTTTGATAGAACCTTCATCTTTGACTCCCCTTTATGTAGCGGTCTTTGCGCTTCATGTCAGAACTATCTACCGAGACCTTGTGCTTCCCCTGTGCTTTACAGGCGCGTGCTCTGAGAAAGGAAGAAACCCCGCACAATAACTGAGCGGGGTTTCTTGTGAAAAGGGTGTGCTTACTTGCTGTCGTCAGGTCCTGAGGTTGTCTTCTGGATCTGCATCAAGAATTCAACGTTCGACTTTGTGCCCTTCATCTTTTCGAGCAAGAGCTCGAGAGCTGCTTGTGGCTCAAGTGCATGAAGAACGCGACGAAGCTTCCAGACAATATTAAGTTCTTCCGTACCCATAAGGATTTCTTCCTTACGTGTACCTGAAGCAACAACGTTGACCGCTGGGAAGATTCGCTTATCAGCCATTCTACGATCGAGAATGAGCTCCATATTTCCTGTTCCCTTGAACTCTTCGAAGATAACTTCATCCATGCGAGAGCCTGTATCAACGAGTGCAGTTGCAAGAATGGTGAGTGATCCACCATCTTCAATATTACGAGCTGCACCGAAGAACTTCTTTGGAGGATAGAGAGCCGCTGAATCAACACCACCCGAAAGGATTCGGCCTGATGCAGGTGCTGCAATGTTGTATGCGCGACCAAGACGTGTAATTGAGTCGAGAAGAACTACAACATCGTGGCCCATTTCAACGAGTCGCTTTGCGCGTTCGATAGCGAGCTCTGCAATTGTTGTGTGGTCATCAGCTGGGCGATCGAAGGTTGAAGCAATAACTTCACCCTTAACGCTGCGCTGCATATCTGTAACTTCTTCTGGGCGCTCATCAACGAGAACAACCATCAAGTGACACTCAGGATTATTTGTTGTGATCGCATTTGCAATCGATTGCAAGACCATTGTCTTTCCAGCCTTTGGTGGAGAAACAATAAGTCCGCGCTGACCCTTACCGATTGGTGCAATCAGGTCGATAACGCGAGTTGTAAGAATATTTGGCTCTGTCTCAAGGCGAAGACGCTCTTGCGGATAGAGAGGAACGAGCTTGCCGAATTCAACGCGTCCACGCGCTTCTTCGTAAGGCATTCCATTGATTGTTTCAAGGGTGATAAGTGGGTTGTACTTCTGGCGTGTTTCGCCTTCACGTGCTTGGCGAACTTGTCCTGTAACAACATCTCCCTTACGAAGACCGTACTTACGTACCTGTCCTTGTGAGACATAAACATCGTTTGGACCTGGAAGGTATCCACCGGTGCGAATAAATGAGTAGTTATCCATGATGTCAACGAGGCCGCCAACTGGAACTAGTACATCATCTTCGCCAATTACTGGCTCGCGCTCTTCGCGCTGTCCACGGTCGCGGTTGCGGTCGCGTCCACGGTTGCGATCGCGACGATTGCGGCCGCCACGATCATCGCGGTCGTTGCCGGATGAGCTCTGTGGGCCATTGTTATCTGATGAATCGTCTTCATCGTCGTCTGATGAATTATCTGAATTCCCATTAGCTGAAGATTTGTTGTCGCGATTGTTCTTCTTCGCGTTGCGTGCTTCACGGCGAGCTTCGCGCTCAGCCTTTGCAGCTTCGCGGTTTGCCGCCTGAAGATCTGCGATTGCAGTAACGAGTGCATCCTTCTTTAGCTTTGCAGCGCCGTCGATACCGAGGGCAGACGCAACTTCCTTTAACTTTGGAAGGGTCATTGATGCAAGCTCTGGACTGCTAGAACGAATTGGTTCTGTGGTTGTCATGTATTTCTTTTCACTTTGGGGCTAAGCCTTTACGAGCAAAACCCAGGGATTTATATTTTTATTTCTTGTGGATTATCAATTCTTACTCTGCCCTTACTTACCGGGTTGAACTGATGGCGAAACTATAGCAGGGCGGCTCCGCGTGCTGCAATTTCGAGTGATTTACCCTCAAATTTAGCCCCACCTGCGCGGCTGAGCTGCTCTGTCTCTTCTTGATTTCCAGTGTGCAGGGCCATAACAGTTGGGCCTGCTCCTGAAATAAAGGCGGCAACTCCCGCAGCACGTAACTTAGTCATCAAAGCAAATGATGCTGACATCGCTTCACTTCTATATGACTGGTGCAAGAAATCTTCTGTCGCTCTCAATAATAGATCTGGGCGAATAGTTAGTGCGTGCATCATCAGCGCAGTATTGGTGCTATTTCTCTGCGCATCTGCAAAGGGAATGCTTTCAGGAAGCATCTTGCGCGCCTTTGAAGTGGCAAGTGGATTCGCAGGGATAAATGCCATCGCACGAATTCGTGGATCTACAGGAATCTGAATTGAACGAGCCTGCTGCTTTCCAGCAACTTCCTCTGTCCATGCAACAGTGGCTCCACCAAAGAGCGCTGCAGCCACGTTATCTGGATGGCCTTCCATCTCTGTTGCAATATTGAGAAGTACTTCATCGCTCATTTTATCTGTGCCTGTAAGTACAAGAGCGCGAGCAAGGACCAAACCGCCAATAATTGCAGATGCTGAAGAACCAAGTCCGCGACCATGTGGAATTACATTGAGAGCGCGTACCGCGATTCCCTTTGGCTTTCCACCTAAGTAATCGAAACCTTTATACATCGCTTTAACGAGAAGGTTCTTCTCTGTACGAGGAACTTCATCGGCACCTTCGCCAGTAACATCAATATCAAGACCTGGTTCATCGAGAATCTGCGCGACATATCGGTCATACATTCCAAAAGCTAAACCAAAAGAGTCAAAGCCTGGTCCAAGGTTTGCGGAAGTTGCAGGAACCTGAACCTGAATTGGATTTGCTTTAAAAGTTGGTTTTGCCATCGCTTACACCAACCTTCCTAATTACTCTTCACGAGGCCGAGCGCTTTCGCGGCAGCATCAGCGTTTACTGGAACAACTACAGGATCTGCCGCACCTTCAAGAGCCCAAGGAATATCTTTAAGGCCGTTTCCAGTGCATGTAATAACAATTGTCTTATCTTTCGGAAGTTTTCCAGCGTTCTTATATTTGATAAGCCCAGCAAGGCCAGCAGCAGATGATGGCTCGCAGAAGATACCTTCGCGGGCTGCAAGTAAGTGATACGCAGCAAGAATCTCTTCATCTGTAACAGAGTCAATCAATCCGCCAGATTCATCGCGGGCTGCAATTGCTTGATCCCATGATGCAGGATTTCCAATACGAATTGCTGTCGCGATTGTTTCAGGCTTTGCAACAGGCTTTCCTGTTACGAGCGGCGCAGAACCAGCTGCTTGGAATCCCCACATCTGCGGAAGTTTCGAAGAAATTTTATCGCTGCGGTATTCGTTGTAGCCCTTCCAATATGCAGTGATATTTCCTGCATTACCAACTGGAAGTGTATGAATATCTGGGGCATCACCCAACATATCTACAACTTCAAATGCTGCAGTCTTCTGTCCCTCAATACGATAAGGGTTAACAGAGTTAACAAGTGATACTGGGTAGTGCTCAGATAAATCGCGGGCAAGAACTAAGCAATCATCGAAGTTTCCATCAACTTGCAGCAGCTTTGCGCCGTGCACAACAGCTTGAGCAAGCTTGCCCATTGCAATCTTTCCTTCAGGAATCAGAACAGCTGGAACCATGCCAGCCTTGACTGCGTAAGCGGCAGCAGATGCAGATGTATTTCCAGTGGAAGCACATATGACAGCCTTTGCGCCATCTTCTGCAGCTTTAGTAATCGCCATAGTCATTCCGCGATCTTTAAATGAACCTGTTGGGTTGATGCCTTCAAACTTTACCCAGACATTATTTCCAAGCATCTCAGAGAGAACGCATGCGTAGATGAGTGGTGTTCCACCTTCGCGCAAAGTGACGACAGGAGTCTTTGCAGAAACCGGAAGACGGTGGCGATACTCCTCAATAACTCCACGCCATTGGTGCGCACCTGACTTCTTAGAGAAGATTCCCATTACGAAATCGCTCCTTCGACGCGGATCACACTTGAAATTTTTGTGACCATTGCCATCTTCTTCAACGCTTCCACAGTTGCCTTGAGCTCGCCCTCTGTTGCTCGGTGGGTCACGATAATCAGTTCTGCATCAGCATCGCGACCGTTCTGATCAACAGTTTGGATCGAGACTCCCTGATTTGCAAAGACTTGAGCGATTGCAGCGAGAACACCTGATTTATCTTCTACTTCAAGGCGGATTAAGAACTTTGTCTTTGTTGTTTCAATAGGTGCAATGTTGCGATCTGCATAATCTGTCTCGCGCTGTCCAATTGAGTTCAAAGCAATGTGACGAGAAACTGCAACAACATCTCCCAGGATTGCAGATGCAGTTGGTTGACCACCAGCACCGCGGCCGTAGAACATTAAAGGCCCCGCTGATTCTGCTTCAACAAATACTGCATTAAAGGCATCACGTACCGATGCCAAAGGGTGGCTCTTATCAATCATGACTGGGTGAACACGGACTGAAATCTCATCAGCTGGTGTGAGCTCTGCAATCGCAAGCAACTTAATGACGTGACCCATTGACTTTGCAATGGCGACATCTTCAAGAGTGATCTTTGAGATTCCTTCACGATAGACATCGCTGACAGTAACGCGTGTATGGAATGCGAGGCCCGAGAGAATTGCAGCCTTTGCGGCAGCATCAAATCCTTCGATATCTGCAGTGGGATCTGCTTCAGCGTATCCAAGTTCTTGCGCCTCTTTGAGGACATCTGCAAATTCACGATTATCTTCATGCATCTTTGTAAGAATGTAATTTGTTGTTCCGTTGACGATTCCCATGAGACGTGTAACAAAGTCACCCGCAAGTGAATCGCGAAGAGGGCGGATAATGGGAATCGCACCTGCAACAGATGCTTCGTAGTAAATATCTTCACCCTTTGCATATGCTGCTGTAAAGAGATCTGCACCGTGGCTTGCTAGCAAAGCCTTATTTGCAGTCACAATAGATTTACGATTATTGATCGCTGTCATCGCGAGTTCGCGTGCAGGCTCAATGCCGCCCATAACTTCAATAATCAAATCAATCTCTGGATCGTTAACAATTGAGAATGGGTCTGTTGTAAAGAGTGCAGGATCTAGCCCTGGATAAGGCTTGATTGTGCGCACTGCGATGCGAGTAAGTTCGATACGAACACCGGCGCGAGTTGAGAGCTCTTCAGTATCTTCGAGCAGTAAACGGGCAACTTGGCTGCCGACTACGCCGCAGCCGAGCATGCCGACGCGAACTGGTTTATCTGCTGGGCTCATCTGCCTATTCTTTCACATCAAGTGCGAGCAGATCAGCCTCATTTTCTCGGCGCACAATTACGCGGGCTTTTCCATCTTTCACAGCAATTACTGGTGGTTTTGGCACGTGGTTGTAATTGCTCGCCATGCTTCTGCCATAAGCACCAGTTGCTGGTGTGGCAACGAGATCTCCAGGTGCAATATCAGCAGGAAGCTGGATATCGCGAATGATGATGTCTCCAGTCTCGCAATGTTTTCCAACAAGACGTGAAAGCACAGAGGGTGCTTGTGATGAACGTTGCGCAATGACGGCGGTGTATTCCGCATCGTAGAGCGCGGTGCGTGCGTTATCACTCATGCCGCCGTCGACAGAGACATATTTACGAATTGTCTTATCTTCCAAAGTGACATCTTTTACAGTGCCTACTTCATAGAGCGTGAACATCGTTGGTCCAACAATATTGCGGCCAGGCTCTAGCGAAACTTGTGGCATCTCAAGGTTGTACTTCTTGGCAGCAGTTAGCACTGCACTATGAATTGCTGGCAGTACATCTGCAGGTTCAACAGTTACTTCACCAGCGATATATGCGATTCCAAATCCCCCGCCAAGATCAAGTTCAGGTAGCTGAGTTCCGAATTGGTCGCGATACTTCGCCATAAATCCCATAAGTCTGTCCGTTGCAATTTCATGTGCCTCAGAACCAAATATTTGTGAGCCGATATGGCAGTGAACGCCACGCAGTTCTAACTCTGGATACTTCGCCACAGCTTCTACCGCAGCCCATGCAGCGCCTGATGCGATGGAGAAACCAAATTTCACATCTTCATGTGCAGTTGAAATCTTTTCGTGGGTATGCGCTTCGATACCCGGAGTAAGTCGGAGCATCACACCTTGTCGGACTCCGTACCTCAATGCTGCAGCTGCCACGCGCTCAATTTCAAAGAGTGAGTCCATAACAATGGTCTTTACTCCAAGTGCGACAGCCCGGTCAATTTCGCTTACAGATTTATTGTTGCCATGTACTTCAATCTTTGAGGGGCTAATTCCGCCTGCAATAGCAACCGCTAGCTCGCCACCGGTGCAGACATCTATTCCGATTCCGATATCGGCAATCCACTGTGCGACTGCAGTACAGATAAATGATTTTGCTGCGTAGTAAATAGTTCCAGCATTTGGGCCGAATTGGCTCTGCAATCCGTTGTGCCAGGCAAGAGATCTCGATCTAAATGCATCTTCATCAAGGAAGAACGATGGTGTTCCAAAATCTTTTGCTAACTGCGCTGCGGGAATTCCTGAGAGTGAGAGAACGCCGCCTTCGAATGATGAATTCTTCGACCACGCATTTCTATCGTTGCCGCTCATGAGTTACATCCTCTCCGGCGCTGATACGCCAAGCAGATCAAGACCATTTGCGAGTACCTGCATTGTGGCAGCAGAGAGAGCTGCACGCGCAGAATGGATTGCAGAGATTGGCTCATCACCAAGTGGAAGCACACGGCAATCTGCATAGAAGCCGTGATAAACGCCAGCAAGCTCTTCGAGGTAACGCGCTACGCGATGGGGTTCGCGGAATTCAGCAGCGCTTGCAACAACGCGAGGGAATTCGGCTAGTGCGCCCAGAAGTTCATTCTCTCTATCGTGCGAAAGTTGTGATGGATCAAATGAAGCAAGATCAGATTTAATCCCAATCTCTGCCGTATTGCGAAGTACACCAGCAATGCGTGCATGTGCATATTGCACGTAATAGACCGGGTTCTCATTTGTGTTCCGCTTTAATACATCGACATCCATCACCATTGGGGTATCAACTGGATATCTAATCAGTGTGTAGCGAGCAGCATCAACGCCAACTTTTTCCACCAACTCTTCAAGAGTAATAATTGTTCCAGCGCGCTTGGAGAGTTTGAGCTCTTCGCCACCTTCCATGATCTTTACAAGCTGACCAATCATGATTTCAACGTTGTAATCAGGGTTATCGCCAGCACATGCAGCAGTTGCTCTAAGGCGATGGATGTAACCGTGGTGATCTGCGCCCAGCATGTAGATGCAGATATCGAAACCGCGTTCGCGCTTATTAATATAGTAAGCAGTATCTGATGCAAAGTAAGTCAGGTCGCCATCTTCCTTAACGATGACGCGATCTTTATCATCACCGAAATCAGTAGTGCGAAGCCAAACAGCACCTGCTTCTTCAAAGACATGGCCCTGCTTGCGCAACTTTTCAACGCCGTGTTCAACTGCACCCGATTCGTGGAGCGAGCGCTCTGAGAACCAGACATCGAAGTTGGTATGGAAGGTTTCAAGGACCCTTTGCTGTTGCGCTAACTGAACCTTGTACGCAGCTTCACGAAATTCTTCACTTGTCGAAATTGCAGGATTAGCTGCGACAACTTCCTTAGCTAAATCGTTGATGTAATTTCCTTGGTAACCATCCTCAGGAATTGGCTTTCCTTGGGCTGCTGCCTGAACTGATTGGCCGAAGAGGTCCATCTGACGACCACGGTCGTTGATGTAGAACTCGCGAGTGACATCTGCACCAGCAGCGCTAAGAACGCGGCCTAGTGAATCTCCCACTGCGGCCCAACGTGTATGTCCTAAGTGAAGTGGGCCAGTTGGATTGGCGCTAATGAATTCGAGGTTGATCTTTACGCCATTTAATGTGCGGCCCTGACCGTAAGTAGAACCAGCGGTAAGAATTGTGCGAACAAGTTCTGCCTGGCTAGCGCGATCAAGTGTGATATTTATGAAACCAGGACCTGCGATATCTACCTTGGAGACTCCTGAAATCGATGCGATTGCAGATTGCAGAATAGTTGCGATCTCACGAGGGTTCTTTCCAGCGGCCTTAGCAAGTTGAAGAGCAATCGATGTTGCATAGTCGCCATGGTCGCGATTCTTTGGGCGCTCTAGAGTTATTGAGGCTGGGACTTCGCCGGTGATTTCTCCCCGAGCAAACGCTGCTGCGATGGCTGCCTGAATCTGCGCAGCCAACTGTTCAGAGAGCGATGCTCCGCTTGATGAATGGTCTGGCGACATTGTGCAAGGTTACCGGTTCACCGCTCAGAGACGATGCGCATTTGGAATCACAGGCAACTTACCCGTAACCTTCTCTCATATCCGCAGAGAGAAATCTCTGCCGATACGCGGGAGTGGTGAAATGGCAGACACGCAAGTCTTAGGAACTTGTGCTTCGGCGTGCGGGTTCAAGTCCCGCCTCCCGCACCAGAGTTTTTTATTTATGAATACTCACGTTAACCATGGCTAAACAATCCCCTGCGAAAGCAAAGAAACTTCGGGGCGAAGCTATGCGCGCTGCAGCTGCAAGAAAAGCTGAACGCTCTGCAAGTAATTGCGCCGTCACCAGAGGCGAAGTCGATCTCGATGCCTATGCCGAAGTTGATGGGGCCTGGCGAGAGATAGGAATTTCAGCACCTGCACGCAGAGCCCTGATTGATGAAGGCCTCTATAAGTTAAGCGATCTTCGAAAGGTCTCGTTAGATCTCGTTAAAGAGCTTCATGGAGTCGGGCCCAATGTCATTCGAATCCTGATCAACGAGATGAAGAAGTCGGATCTCTCCTTTAGGAAGTAAGTGCGGAAATAAGTGCAGAAGTAAGTGTGGAAGTTCTTGCGAAAGATATGCAACAACAAGTAACCCGCAATTTTTCATTTCTAAATCGGTTGGCTATTCTTTCGCCGTTCACGAGTTCTACGTATTAGCCCCGGCTTAGTAGACGGCAACCCTCCACCGCGGTGGGGTGCTCCGGGTGACGAACAGGTCAGAGTTTTGACAAGCGTTGTGGTTGATTAACTAGAGCGCTTCTTACTCTCTGACACCTACTGCGATGGAGATAAACAATGTCAAACAACTGGTCTTTTGAGACTCTACAAATTCATGCAGGGCAGACTGCTGATCCAACGACAGGTGCTCGTGCGCTTCCTTTGTATCAGACAACAGCGTATGAATTTAGAGATACAACACACGCTGCAAACCTTTTCGGTCTTGCAGAACTAGGAAATATTTATACACGCATCATGAACCCAACTCAGGATGCAGTTGAACAGCGTCTTGCTGCACTTGAAGGTGGAGTAGCAGCACTTCTTCTCGCCTCAGGATCTGCTGCAACAACTTTTGCAATCCTAAACGTTGCTGAAGCTGGCGATCACATCGTCTCTAGCCCAAGTCTTTACGGTGGAACTTACAACCTCTTCCATTACACATTGCCTAAGTTCGGCATTGAGGTAACTTTCGTAGAAGACCCAAGTGATCCAGAGTCATGGAAGAAGGCGGTAAAGCCAAATACAAAGGCTTTCTTCGGTGAAACAATCGCAAATCCTAAGAATGAAATTCTTGATATCCGCACAATTGCAGATATCGCACATTCAGTTGGTGTTCCACTGATCGTCGATAACACAGTGGCAACTCCGTACCTGATCAAGCCAATTGATTTCGGTGCAGATGTGGTTGTTCACTCAGCAACTAAGTTCCTATCAGGCCATGGAAATGCTGTAGTCGGCGCGATTATTGATGCAGGTAAATTTGATTATGCTCAATATCAAGATCGCTTCCCAGGATTTAATAAGCCAGATCCGAGCTACCACGGTCTTGTCTTCTCACAGGCGCTCGGCGTAGGTTCAGCATTCGGTGCAAACCTCTCTTATATCTTCAAGATTCGTCTTCAGTTGCTTCGTGATGTCGGAGCTGCCGTTTCGCCATTTAATGCATGGTTACTGGCGCAAGGTCTTGAAACTCTTTCACTTCGCATCGAGCGCCACATTGAAAATACCAAGGCGGTCGCAGCATTCCTTGAAGCCCACCCTGATGTAGAGAAAGTTAACTATGCAGGTCTTGCCTCTTCTCCTTGGCACGCACTTGCTAAGAAATATGCACCAAAGGGCTCTGGAGCAGTTCTCTCCTTTGAACTCAAAGGTGGAATTGAAGCAGGAAAGAAATTCGTGGAATCACTTGAGCTATTTAGCCATGTTGCAAACATTGGTGATGTTCGCTCACTCGTAATTCACCCTGCGACAACAACTCACTCTCAACTAAGCCCACAAGAGCAACTTGATGCTGGTGTAACTCCAGGATTAGTTCGCTTAAGCCTTGGATTGGAAAATATCGAAGATATCAAGAACGATCTTCAAGCCGGCTTTGAAGCAGCCAAGAAGTAAGTTCTAAAGAAAGAAACTGCTAGACAAAGAAACTGTAGGCAAGCAAGAGGGCGCCGCATGTGAGTGAAATCGCTGCGGCGTTCTTGCTTTGCATCCAACTCTTTCCAGCGCTTGTAAATGAGAGCCCCAAGATGAGTGCGCCAGGAATGATGAGTACCAAGCTCTTACTTAAATTTGAATCACTACCTGTTTGATAGCGGAGATTGATTAACCCGACTGCAAGGGCTGCGTAAGCGCCCATACGAAAATTATTGACTCGATGCATATCCATGTCATAACGATAATGCAGATTATGAAGGAAAAGCAGAAGGGCGCCGGTTTCCCGACGCCCTTCCCTAATTAACTAATTAATTAGTGATCTGCTGCCATGCCTTCAGCGTGTGACTTCATGCGAGCGATCTTGAGAATTGTTAGACCGAATACACACTTAGCAAGTACGTCTGCAATTGTGTATCCAACCTGTACGCCCACGAATGATGAGGCAGTTGGATCGCCATTCATTCCGAGGATGTATGAAACTGGGTAAACGCCCCATGTAGCGATGAGAAGAAGACGTAGACGTCCGATTGTCTCTGCTACTCCAGCTGGCTGGCGCTCCAATGACTTTCCAAGCTCTACGAATAGTACGTAGAGGATGTAAAGGAATGGGATTGTTGAAAGAACACCGTAAAGGATTGCTGTGTTCTTATCTGATGAAATTTCACCTGGGTAACCAAGTGCGATCATCGCAGCTGATGCTGGAACTAGGCGCATGATAAGTGACTTAGAAACTTCCTTAGCAAGTGCCAATACAGCGATAACTTCTACGAGTAGAAGTGGAACAGTGAGTAGCCAGTCAACGTAGCGGTATGCCTCGTTGAATGCGCCTTGCTCGCCTGAAACATTTACAGCCATTCCTTCTGACGCTTCACCGAATGAGTTGAAGATTCGCCAGTAGTGGTAGCCAGCAATGAATGTAACCATTGATGACATCACTAGAGCATTGCGGTACTTAGGAAGAACTCGTGCCTGTGATACGAGGGTGTACACAGTACAAGCGAGCATTGAGATCAAACCGAATGAAAATACGTTATAAACGAGGTTCCATTGGTTGCTGTCGAGTGTTACTGACATGTATTAAGCCTCCGTGAGTGCTTATCAGTATGAGCCAGGCGGCCCATACGTTCGGCTAGCCCTTGGAGTCCTCGAGGAACGCCAGCGGCCGTCGACAGGAATAGTGTGCGCCTGATTTGGCGAAAAGGCACGGGGAAAATGCAAGTGTTTTGCAAATTTATAGGGTGAATTGAGCGTAATTTGAAAAGTTTTTAAGTTACGCACCAGTAGGTACCCTTGCTAGATGATGGAGCAACTTCGGGACCTTAGGGCACATAGGGGCTTCACTAGTTTGGCAATCTCGCGCTTCATATCCAATGTTGGCAACGGTATCTCGCCAATCGCCTTGGCATACGGGGTCTTAAGTCTTGATGGAGCAGATGGAAAAGATCTCTCCATCGTTATGGCCGCTCGCTTTGTACCACTACTTGGCTTCATGTTATTTGGTGGAGTCCTCGCAGATCGTTTTCAACGAAACCGTTTAGTTGGCGGAAGCGACATGATTGGCAGCTTCCTCGCTGCCGTCAGCGCGATATCTCTTATTGTTGGATTCTCATCAGTCTGGTTACTTGCGACGATGGCAGCGCTCTTTGGAATTCTCAATGCAATCTGGTGGCCAGCAATGTCTGGAGTCCTTCCTGAAATATTGCCGAAAGAGAAGTTGCAATCAGGAAATGCAATTATCGGACTCACAACAAATATCGGCTACATCGTTGGAACGCTCTCCGGTGGAGTTCTTGTCGCAACTATTGGCGCTGGTTGGGGCTTATTTGCAGATGCAATCTCATTCTTTATTGCAGGAGCGATCGTCTGGTTCCTGCCCATCATTGGAAGAGCTAAAGATGAGAGCCCTGGAATTTTGCATGATCTGATCGTCGGTTGGCGCGAATTCATTTCACGCTCTTGGGTTATCGCGATGGTTTTTGCCTTCTCGCTTATCAATATGGCATTTGAATCTATGCTCTCAGTTCTTGGCCCCTTGAATTTCAGCGATCCAGAGACTGGACCACGGTTGTGGTCTTACAACCTGGCGGCACTCACAATAGGAATGCTGATCGGAGGGATTTGGGTTCTGAAAGTTAAATTCAAAAATCCTTTACGTATCTCGATGTTCCTTATTGCAATCTCTTCTATCTGGGATTTCTCACTTGCACTGGATCTCCCGCTCATCTTTGGACTTATTGCAGGAGTTTTCTCTGGAATTAGCTTGGAAGTCTTTATGGTGACATGGAATACATCTCTGCAAAGCCATGTGCCTGAAGAGTCATACTCGCGAGTGAGTTCATATGACACTCTCGGTTCCTATGGAATTGCTCCCCTTGGAATAGTGGTTGCTGGCCCTCTCGCGATGCATTTCGGTGTGAATTCGATTCTCTTTGTGACTGGACTGACCACGCTAATAGCCGCAGGCTTATCTTTACTCGTAAAGTCCGTACGCAATCTCGAGAACCCATAGCCTCAAATCATCTAGGCTGAGGACATGACGACCGAAGCGGTAAATCCGCCACCTAAATTACGTGGCTGGTTTCATCTTGCAGCAACCCCTGTCGTAATTATTGCTTCTCTCGTTCTATTTATCTTAAGTGGAGAACCATTTAAATTTGCAGTAGCTCTCTACTCTCTGACAGCCATCATGCTCTTTAGCGTCTCTGCCATCTACCATCGTGTTCCATGGATTCCGCGAAAGAAAAAGATTTGGCGCCGATGGGATCACGCAAATATCAACCTTCTTATTGCCGGTTCTTACACACCATTTGCAGTAGCACTTCTAGAGCCACGAGATAGAAATATCTTGCTCTCTGTTATTTGGATTGGCGCATTGTCTGGTGTTGCAATAAGAGTTTTCTGGGTTGGCGCACCTCGATGGTTATATGTCGCCAATTATCTACTTCTCGGATGGGTCGCAGTTATTTACACACCGCAGCTCTATAAAGAGGGTGGTCTATGGGTGATAATTCCAATCCTGGTGGGCGGCCTTCTCTACTCGATAGGCGCAATTTTCTATGCGCTGAAATTACCTGGGCGCAATGCGAAGTACTTTGGCTTCCACGAGTTATTCCACATCTTTGTGCTCGCTGCCTGGATTTCTCAGTATTTGGCGGTCTCTTTCGCCATTTACCGAAAGTAGATAAATGGCCTAATCTTGGCCACGGGCAAAGGCAAGTCTTGGCCTCTGGCGAGGGGAAGCCCTTCAAGTAGTGAATGTGAGTTAAAACGATGGCCGAGAAGAATTTCCGTAACTGGGTTGGATTTCGAGATGATGCAGAACGCGAACCTGTAGCTAATCCTGTCGATCGTATTCGTGACCTCGAATCTCAATTAGCCGACCTACGTTCACGTCGCGATATCACCGGCCTCTCACGCGAAGAGTTTGAAATTCTCGCAACGGAAACAGCAATGGCGATGATTAAATCCGCCCAGGCTCGCGAGGCAAAGGCGCACTCAGCAGCCGATCGCTTAATCTCAGAGTCGACACGTAATGCAAAAGATACTTTAGAAGGTGCAGAGACAAAGGCGCGCAGCATTCTTGCAGGCGCTGAAAGCCGTGGCCGTAAATACATTTCCGCTGCAGAACTTGAAGCTGCAGAACTTATCCGCGATGCCAGCCGTGAGGCTGCTGCGGTTGCCGATGCAAAGGTCCGCGAGGCTGAATCTGTTGTAGATCTAAAGCGTCGCGAAGCTGCTGCACTTGCAACTGCCGCTCGTCGCGAAGCTGAGCGAATCATCTCTGAGGCATCAGGAAACGTAAATGATTTCCGCGCATGGCTCGGGGATGTTATCTCTGATTCAGAGCGCCTCTACCGTGCACAGACTCAGGCACTTTCTGCAGCAGAGACCGCAATTGCACAGTCTCGCGAAAAGCTCGATTCATCATTTGCGCGCCTGAGCCGTATGCAAGAGATGGTGAATGCATCACTCAATGAAGATGGAACAGTAAAGAAATCAGCTCCGATAAAAGTAGAGAGCAAGAGAACTGCGCCAGCACTAGAAGCGCCAAAGAAGAGCTCAAAGACTCCGGCAAAGCGCACAGCTAAGAAGACAACTTCAAAGCGTAAGTAATCTTCATGGCTACCAAACGCGGTATCCAATACATCCCTGCAATCGATGGGTTACGTGCCCTCGCTGTTATCGCAGTGATGTTTTATCACTTGGGATTCTCTTGGATTCCTGGTGGATTCCTCGGCGTCGATCTCTTCTTTGTAATCTCCGGTTATGTCATCACTCGACTCTTGCTCGATTCAATTGAACAAAGTGGCGGCTTAGATCTTCGAGGTTTCTATCTAGCTCGAGCTCGGAGATTACTTCCAGCACTACTTTTCACTGTCATCACAACCACGATTGCGATCGGAATCTGGGCGCCAGATACCATCAAGCGCTTCGTATCAGATATGCCATTTGCACTAACTGGCACTATGAATTGGTGGCTTGTCGGTCGCCATCAGGATTACTTTGAAAGTATTGGCCGGCCACCTTTACTTCAACATACCTGGTCACTTGCTGTTGAAGCTCAGTTTTACCTCGTTTGGCCATTGATTCTTTACTTCATTCTGAAGAGACTCGGTAAGAATCGAATTCCATTTGCAGCGCTCACAATTGCAGCCGCATCAGGTATAGCACTTCTCTTTGTATCGCTCTCTCTTGACTCATCGAGCGCATCTGAAGTAAGCCACATCTACTTTGGAACAGATACCCACAGCATCGGGCTATTTTTAGGCGCCGCCCTCGCTGTCAGTTGGATTCCACAAAACTTCACAACGAGTGTAAGTAAGAAAGCGCAAGACTTTATTGATGGTGTTGGTGTTTTTGGATTTATCGGAATCCTTGCGACTTTTCTATTGATTGACGAGAGCAAGCCGACTCTCTATAAAATTGCATTTCCGCTTGCCGCGCTCTTTGGAGCTGCGATTATTATGTCTGTTGTTCACCCAGCATCTCGCTTTGCACCCATTCTTGAGAATCCAGTTCTTCTCTGGATCGGCCAACGTTCCTACGCAATCTATTTATGGCACTGGATCATCTTTCAAGTAACTCGTCCAACCGTTGATTTAGCAGGACAGACGTGGGCTCTTTACTCACTTCGTATTCTGATTGTCTTTGCCCTCGCCGATATCTCACTTCGCTACGTGGAGATGCCGATTCGCAGAGGTGCAATCAAGTACTGGTTAAAGGGGCTTAAGTATCGAACCAAGAGAGAGCGCACTCGCCAAACTCGTTTCTTCATCGTTATTTTCTTCTGTGTGTTCGCACTTGCGACAGTCGTAAGTATTCGTGCAATCTCAATCGGTAATGAGCAGCGGGCAGCGGTCGAAAGATCTCTCTCAACACCCGATAAACCCCAAAAAGAAGTGACAGAAGGTGGAATTTGGTTAACAGGAGACTCTGTCATATTAGGCATCAGGACTTCACTCAATGAAATTGCACCGGTATCACTGATAAATGCTCGCATCGGGCGCCAAGCGCCAGAACTCTTAGAGGTCATGAAGCGCGATAAAGCCCTTGCAGGAACTTCGCCCGTGATTTTCAATCTTGGCAATAATGGTTTATTGGGCACTGAAGTTGTTCGAGAGATCTTTGAACTTGTGAAAGACCAAGCATCCGTAATCGTCGTAAATACCGCGGTTCCACGGCCATGGCGAGATTCCAATAACTCACTCATAAGGCAAATAGCTTCACAGTATTCAAATGTCAGACAAATTGATTGGAACTCAATTTCAGATGGTCATCCAGAATATTTCGCACCTGATGGTGTGCACCTTGTTCCAGCCGGCGTTGCTGCGTACGTTGGTGAAATCAAGAAATTTCTATAACTACAAAGTAAAAACCCCAACTGATATCAGTTGGGGTTTTTTACTTAATTCTTTATTCGAATTGACCTGCAAATCCGAATGGTGTTGCAACGCCGAGTGTTCCATCTGCATAGACTGCAGAGACGCGGAATGATGTAGATCCATCAGTTGCACCCTTTGCAAACTCTGCAGAGAATGTTGTTGCTGAAACTTCTGAAACTACTTTCCAGTCGCCGAGATTTGAACGAGTCTCAACTTTGTATCCCTTGACATCTCCTGCTGGAGCCTTCCAAGTGATAACCATTACCGACTTCGAGCTATCTTTCCAATTTCCGATAAAACGTGATGGTGCTTCACCTGTTGTTGCCGCAGGCTCTGCAGATTCTGTTGCTTCCATAGTTTCCTCTGGTGCAGCAGTTGCTTCTGGTGTCTCTGTTACTGCAGGAACTGGCGCTGGAGCATCATCGCCATCTTTATCAGATCCTGAAATTACAAATGCACCGATAAGGAGAATTCCAACAAGCACTGCAAAGAGAGCCTTTGATGATCCTTGGCTCTTCGCAGCTGGCTTTGACGTTGAAGGCGCCTTTGCTGCAGGACGTGAAGCTGCAGGTGTTGTTGAAACATTCACGCGAGAAGATCCATTTGAGGAACCAACTGATGGAACTGGTGGAATGACAACTTGTGAAGCAGCGCTCTTGCGGACCGCAGACTTCTTAACTGCCTTCTTCTTTGCTGTTGTCTTCTTTACAGCAGACTTCTTCACTACTTTCTTTGCTGCAGTTTTCTTCACTGCTGACTTCTTCTTTGCCGCGGTCTTCTTAGCAGGAGACTTCTTCACTGCTGACTTCTTGGCGGTTGATTTCTTCGCAGATGATTTCTTTGGTGCAGCTTTCTTGGCTGCTGACTTCTTCTTTACTGCCACGGTGATCTCCTTGAGTTAATGAAGTGTTGATAATTCGCCTCGGAATATAGGAGAAGTTTAACCCAGGCTATTCAGCAAAGTGATCACATGAGGTGCTATCGCACGGAGTGATTTTCCTCGGTGGCTGATTGAATCCTTCTCCTCTGCGCTCATTTGTGCGCTTGAGATTGCAAATCCAGAAGGCTGAAATATCGGGTCATATCCAAAACCGTGCTCGCCGACGGGGGTCAGCAAAATCGAGCCATGGAATTGTGCTTCCTCACAGTGGCTTCGACCATCCGGAAGATAGAGAGCTGCAACGCAGGTGAAGTGCGCTCCACGTTGGTCTCCGGGAACGCCTTCTAATTGCTGAAGAACTTTCTCAGTATTTGCAAGATCATTTCCATGTGCACCTGCCCATCGAGCTGAGAAAATTCCTGGATCTCCATTAAGGAAATCCACACAGAGTCCACTGTCATCTGCAATTGCAGGAATTCCTGAAGCGAGGCACATTTCCCGTGCTTTTTTCAAAGCATTTTCTTGAAAAGTTGAACCGTCTTCGACAACATCATGAAGATTAGGAAAAGACTCAAGCCCAATGAGTTCGATTTCTCCAGGTGCTATAGCTTCGAGAATTCTGCGAAACTCTTCTATCTTCCCCTTATTACGGGTGGCAAGGAGAAGTCGATGGGCCATTTATCGAGCAAGGGCTTTCTTCTGTAACTCGGTAAGAGTTGCAGAACCTGCAACTGCGAGATTGAGAAGGGAATCCAATAGAGCGCGATCGAAAGGTGCGCCTTCTGCAGTTCCTTGGACTTCGATAAATCTTCCATCTCCTGAACAGACAACATTCATATCTGTCTCTGCGCGAACATCTTCTTCGTAGCAGAGATCGAGCATAGGAACTCCATCAATTATTCCAACGCTCACCGCAGCAACTGAATCTGCAAGAGGTTTTGCAGTCGCCTTTACATGGCCTTCCTTCTGCGCCCACGCAATTGCATCAGCTAGTGCAACATATGCACCCGTAATTGCCGCTGTTCGTGTTCCGCCATCTGCTTGGATAACATCGCAATCAATGACAATGGTATTTTCGCCGAGCTCTTTCATATCAACAATGCCGCGAAGGGAACGACCGATGAGACGAGAAATTTCTTGTGTGCGTCCGCCTAACTTTCCTTTAACGCTCTCGCGATCTGAGCGAGTGTGTGTAGCGCGAGGAAGCATTGAATATTCAGATGTAACCCATCCGTTTCCTGAATCTTTTAACCAACGTGGAACACCTGGAGTAAATGATGCAACGCAGAGAACTCGAGTCTTTCCGAATTCAACGAGTACAGAGCCTTCTGCATGATCGAGCCATCCGCGAGTAATTTTGATTTCGCGGAGTTGATCTACTGAGCGTCCATCATTGCGAGCCATTGCATTCCTCATTCTCTGTGTTGGTAACTCTAGTTGTTAAAGATCTTGGTGCTGAACAGAACCAACTTCTGGTCCCAAGAATCGACGGGCTAGGGTTTCAAATGCCTTTGCATCGCCCGTTGCAAGGAATTTATGTGTGGCAGGTGATTCAGATGGCGCGCGCAGTAAATTCTGCTCGACAAGCACCCGGTACAAATCTTTAGCAGTCTCTTCAGCACTTGAAACCAATGAGACTCCATTGCCCATGACGTAGGAGATAACACCTGTCAGAAGTGGGTAGTGAGTACATCCCAAAACAAGTGTGTCTACATCTGCATCAATCATCGGCTTGAGATATTCGCGGGCAACCTTGGTAATTGCATCCCCTGACGTTTCCCCACGTTCGACAAATTCAACAAAGAGAGGGCAGGCAATTGATTCGATCTTTAGCTGTGGAGCTGCCGCAAAGGCATCGAGATACGCCTTTGATTCAATGGTTGCTCGAGTTCCGATGACTCCGACTCTTCCTGATCGAGTTGCTGCGACTGCTCTGCGTACTGCGGGTTGAATTACTTCAATTACAGGAATTGAATATCTCTCGCGAGCATCGCGCAACATTGCAGCACTTGCGGTATTGCAAGCAATTACTAAAGCTTTCACTCCTTGTGCAACAAGGAAATCTAAAGTTTCCAATGAGAAGTCGCGTACTTCAGCAAGTGGCCTTGGGCCATATGGTCCTCGCGCTGTATCGCCGATATAGAGAGTTGATTCGTTTGGGAGCTGATCAAGAATTGCCCTAGCAACTGTTAGGCCGCCGACGCCAGAATCGAAGATACCGATTGGGGCGTTACTCATGCGCCTAGTCTAACGGTGAGAGTGCGTTAAGCCCAAAGAGTTCCGTCGAGTCCTTCTGTGGCTTCTTCAATATATGAGCCGTAAATACCTGTAGATAAGTACTTCCAGCCAGCATCGCAGACGATAAATGCGATATCTGCATCGCGATTTTCTTTCACCGCTTCATTGCCCATAGCAATTGCAGCATGCAAAATCGCACCGGTTGAGATACCTGCAAAGATTCCTTCAACTTCCAAGAGCTGACGTACTCGCTTTACAGAATCTTCTGCACCAACAGAGAAGCGACGAGTTAATACAGAAGCATCGTAGAGTTCAGGGACAAAGCCCTCATCGATATTGCGAAGTCCGTAGACAAGCTCGCCATAACGTGGTTCGGCTGCAATGATCTGAATATCTGGGTTCTGCTCGCGCAAGTAGCGCCCTGCACCCATAAGAGTTCCAGTTGTTCCAAGGCCCGCAACAAAGTGTGTGATTGTGGGAAGGTCTTTAAAGATTTCAGGGCCGGTGCCGTTGTAGTGCGCTGCTGTATTTGCAGGATTTCCATATTGGTAGAGAAAAACGTAATCAGGATTTTTTACAGCAATCTCTTTGGCAACGCGTACTGCCTCATTTGATCCACCTGCTGCAGGAGATGAAATGATTTCAGCGCCCCACATCTCGAGCAGCTGACGACGCTCTGGGCTTGTGTTCTCTGGCATCACGCAAATTAACTTGTATCCACGAACTTTCGCCGCCATCGCAAGTGAAATTCCAGTATTTCCACTGGTTGGTTCGAGAATTGTTGAACCTGGCTTAAGTAGTCCATCTCGCTCTGCAGCTTCAATCATTGCAATCGCTGTGCGATCTTTAATTGAACCTGTCGGATTGCGGTCTTCCATCTTCGCCCAGAGTCGAACATTAGGAGCAGGTGAAAGTCTCGGTAATCCGATTAAGGGAGTATTTCCTACCGATGTTTCAAGGGAATCGTAACGAGCCAAAATTAACCACCAGCAACAGCAGGCAAGATTGTTATTGAATCCCCATCTTTAACTTGTGCTTCTAGACTTCCGAGGAAGCGAACATCTTCATCGTTGATGTAAACGTTGATAAAGCGTCGAAGTGCACCATCTTCAAGAAGTCGCTCACCAATTCCGGCATATTGCGCATCCAAATTACTGATAACAGCAGAGAGCGTTGAACCTTCTGCCTCTACAGTCTTTTGATCTTTTGTATATGGGCGCAGGATAGTTGGGATTCGAACTTCGATTGACATGGCTTAATTATGTCGAAAAAGTAGAAGTATCTCTAATCGAGAATAACGACAGGTTCTTCAGTTACTTCCCCATCGATAATCCGATATGAGCGCAATTCAGTTGTAGGTGCAATCTCTTTGCGTGTAGAAACTAAGACGTAATGGGCACCTGGCTCGCCCGCATAAGCGATATCTGTACGTGATGGATAGGCCTCGGTCTCGGTGTGTGAGTGATAAATAACGACAATTTCTTCATCGTTGTCATCAGCTTCGCGATAGAGAGCTAACAAGTCTTTGGGATCGAATTCATAAAAAGTTGGAGAATGCGCGGCATTAACCATTGGCTTATGGCGAAGTGGTTTATCCGAACCGATAGGACCTAGAAATACTCCACAACATTCATCTGGGTATTCCGCTCTTGATTGTTCGAGCATCGCATCAGCGAAAGCGCGTGAAATTTCAAGAACCATAGCGTTATCGTACTAGGAATTACCCAACTGAGACTCTTCGTCCTCGTCTGCATCATCAATGAGAGCAGAGAGAAGTGATTCTTGCAGCCAGCCCAGCCATGTGTAAACGCTATAGACACCTCGTAGTGGATCATCAGGTGCGAGAATTTCTAGATGCTCATGCGAATTATTCTCAACTTTCAATCTAACGCCAAGTGCGAGACGAATATCGTTAATTGCACCAAGCCATGCATTTGCATTGTCGTGGTCTAAATCTACGATTCCATCGTCAGAAGATTTCAGGTGTATGCGCATAGAGATTGCATGTGCTTGCTTCTTGGCACGTAACGTTGACTCTGTATACCGGCGAAATTCTGAGGCATCCACTGAATCTGAATATGCATTGGGCAGTAGGCGATGAAGCACTTCATCTTCTGGTGGTGAATCGTGTGAGGTAATTCCAACCATCGCGGCAAGTGGATCCTCATGTCCGTGATCTATACGTTCTGCAAGAAGTTCAATGATTTGTTCGCAGAGATTAAGAAGGACTTCTTTCTCGCTATCTGCAAATTGGGCGATATATGAGTGATCTCCGTGGCGTTTAAATCCCTCAGTGGATGTCACAGTTGATCACCACGTTGAAGCGTTGCCCACAATCCGTATTCATGAAGACGGGCCACATCGTGTTCCATCTCTTCGCGGCTACCCGTTGAAACTATTGCCTTGCCATCATTATGTACCTGAAGCATGAGTTCAGTAGCGCGAGCCTTTGAATAATTGAAGAGCTCCATAAAGACATAAACCACGTAGTTCTGAAGATTTACAGGATCATCCCAAACAATCGTTACCCACGGAGTATCGCCAGAAAAGATTGCACGAATCTCTTCTTCGATTTTATCTGCAGTCTTTACCATCACCGGATAATGATATTGAAGGTTGGGCTAGTAACAACGCTCCAATTCGCATCTTCTAGAGCAGTTACTCTGAAGGTAAAGACGCCTCTGTTCTGGCCATTTACCTTGAAGCTGAAGTTGCCTTGCGCATCTGTCGTTAGATCGGCGCCGAGAGCTTCCCATTTCTTACCTGACAATTTCTCAACTCTGACGATTGCGGATGAAGTTCTAGGTTTTACCGTTCCAGTTATTTCAAATTGCGTAGCAGCCTTTACTGATGAGGGGGCATCAACAAATAACTCGCGACTAATCTCCACGGGAATTTCAGCTGATATTCCCTCGCTTCGTTCCCATGAAGATTCAGAGAAGACTCTAATTGTTGTGGACTTACCGAGAAGAAGTGATTTCTGAATCTTGCCTTCAGCATCTGTGACCGCGTTGCTTAGAGTTCGCCAATTAGCTTCGCCGGGAGATTTTCCTTCAATTCTTACATTCAAGTTCGCAATGGGAGATTTATCCTTAATTGAGAACTGGGCTGACACATCAATTGCACTTCCATATTGCACTTGGCTCTTATCGATAGATGCGACAGCTGTTACTTGATCTGGCGCAATCTCCTTTGCAACAGTTCTGATTGCTTCCATTGCAAGTGGTTCTTCCATGCCGAGAGTCCACGCTGTGATTCCACCTATGCGATATTTATTTACAAGAGCCGCTCGAAGTGCCCAGCTTCGAGTGTCTTGATACCAAGCAGTTCGCGAAGCTGTACATGATGTTGCAAGACCACTAGCCGTCGTTCCGTTATATACCTGCTCATATGAGAATGTAACTTCTGCAGATTTTTCATCGTATGTTGGTGTTGCACCATATGTTGCTGCCAACGTGGCTGCATCACGCATAACAAATGTTGCTGCCTTTGCACCAACCTTTACAGACTTTGCAACGTTTGAAGGGCAGACACCATTGATTGCAGTAATCCAAGAGCGACCATAGCCGGGTACTCCGACGAAGACTTTAGATGCCGGCATAATTGAAATTGCATATTGAACGGTGCGCTCGGTCCACGCTAAGGGTCCAATGGGTCCTACTTTTGCAACCGAATAGTCGTACGTCATAATTCTTAACTTGTCGATTGAGGAGGCAATCTCCGCCCATGCATAAACAAAGTAACCCTTTTGCTTACCTGCCGGATCGAGAAGATATGGCGTCGCAACGGAGAGGATTTTATTCTCTGCTCGAAGTGCAACGCTCAATTCTTTGATAAAGGCAACCCATGCTGGTGCCGTCGATTTCCACGTTGTATTTTCGTCAACAAAGGCAAAGCCTTCAAAATCAATATCAATTCCATCAAAGTTATTGGTGCGCACTAAATCCACAATTGTCTTAACGACTTGGGTACGCGATGCGGGTGTTTTCAATAGCCCTGCGAGAACGCCTTTTTCTGTTCCATCTGTAATCGTTGGAATGATTTGTAGATTCGCACTTCGCATAGCTGCCAGCGGAACTGCCATCGGGATACTTGGATTAGCGGGCGTGTAAAGATCGGTAATGGTTGATTTCTTGCTCTTGGCTGAATACTTCAAGGTGTACCAAAATGGCATCACCTCTTTAATGAGATCTACGTTATTCAGTGCGGCAGGCAAAGATGTTTTCATGGAGTAATAAGGAATCCAGCCCGTAAGAATTTTGCGCGGTACGTTCTCTTCAGCTTGAGCACTTGGTGCTACGAGAACTGTTGAAAAGAGAATAAGGGCGAGTCCCATGCGAGATAAGACTCTCACTGTTAGCTCCCCCAGATTCGATCGGTTACCGCGAAGAGCGCCATATCAATTTGGCGCCCATCTTCACGAGTTACCTTATTTTGCATTGTTCCCTCTTGTAGGTAGCCCGCGCCGAGTAAGAGGCGCTGGGAAGCAATATTGTCTACATCCACGAGCCCTTCGATTCTCCGGAATCCAATTTCAGTGATTCCGTGTTCAGTGATCATCTTTGCGGCGGTTGTTCCAATTCCTTTTCCGCGTTGGTTGGCATCCATCCAGTAGCCAATTTCAGCGGTGTGATTCTTAATATTGATTGTGTGCAGAGAAATAACTCCAGCAAATTTTCGATCTGAACCTGTTCCGTAATCAATGACGAATCGAAGTTCGCGACGTTCGGCAAACGAGAATGGATCAGAACGAACAAAATCGATTGCATGATCGATTGTGTAATCGGTAGGAACTGTGGTGAAGGCTGGGATTAGTGGATCTTGGCAAGCCTTATAAATTGCATCGATATCGTTCTCGTTGCTGGGGCGAAGCGTGACAAGGCCACGAGTCAGAGTTGCTATCTCGTTAGGCCACCAAATCATGGGGCAATCTTATGCGAGCGGGTTGGGCTTAGGGCTAAGCCTGACTTTATTGCTGGGAGTTAGCCGATGAGTTCAGAGTCACGGCTGCGACTCTGATCATGTGTGCAGCTGAGATTTGATGGCAGTGCTGCGCAGTTATCGCAGAGCAGAATCAACTGGTGACATGAAGCGGTATTGCAATTTCTGAAATCCTTCGTTGGAGCGCTGCACTTATCGCACTCGCCGATGACCTTTGCCTTATCGGAGAAATCCATCGACATGCGATCGTCAAAGATATAGAGGGAACCTTCCCATGAAGCTTCATCTCCGAAACGATTACCGTACTTAACGATTCCGCCATCGATTTGATAGACCTCGTTGAAGCCACGATTCTTCATCACAACGGAGAGAATTTCGCAGCGAATTCCACCTGTGCAGTATGTGACAACTGGCTTATCTTTGAGGTGGTCGTATTTTCCACTCTCGATTTCGCGAACGAAGTCACGTGATGACTCAACGTCAGGGACAACTGCATTCTTAAATTTACCAATCTTTGCTTCGTATGCATTGCGACCATCGAAGAAGACAACTTCATCGCCGCGTTCTTTTACGAGCTCTTCTACTTGTTCTGGGCGAAGGTGTACGCCACCGCCGATGACGCCATTTTCGTCGACCTGAATTTCATCAGGATTTCCAAATGAAACTAGCTCGTCTTTGACGACAACGCGAAGGCGAGGGAATTCATCGCCGCGACCGTCGGACCACTTGAATACAATCTTTTTGAAACCTTCATACTTACGAGTTTCGCGGACATATCTCTTTACATCCGCCATCTCGCCGCCGACAGTTCCATTGATTCCATGTTTTGAAATCAAGATGCGACCCTTGAGGTTGTAACTTTCGCAGAGTTGTTTCTGCCATAAGCGAATCGCCTCGGGATCTGCAACGGGAGTAAATCCGTAATACAGAATCACCTTATTTAACTTAGGTGCGTGGCGGTTCATGGCTTGATTCTAACTCGCTAACGGACTGTAAGAAAATCCCCGTTGAAGAGCGGCAGTCAATTACGCGCAGTTACTGCCAAGAAAGTTCTCCACAATTCTGTGGGATTTAGCGCTTTCTGCTGACCATTTTGTCAGCGCCAGCAAACACAATCTCGCCATGACAACAGCCCGCCTTCGCAGAGTTGAAGATCTCACTCGCATCGACGAGAGCACTCGCTGTGGTGATTCCACATACGGTGAAGATTGCATTCACCTGGAAGATTCTGCTTGCCTTGGCAATCACACTGACACGGAAAATCTGGCGCAGCAGGTTGGCGAGCTGTTACTAGCAATTCCGAGTGCGCACATTCTCGAGCGGCTATCGTCAATTGATCCTTATACATTGACTCCGGCGTTGCGTATTGATTTTCTCTCAGCGCTCGAGCGACAAGATGGTTGGCTATTTGCCTTGAAGCAACGTGCGATTACTGCCGTAGCTGGTGCGCAAGCATCTGTTGGTGAAGGTGCGCATTTCGGAGTCGATGAAGCAGAGCGCGAGGATGTATCTACAGCGCTTCGCCTGGCCCCTTCAACGGCGCAGATGCGTATCGATGTTGCACGAAATCTTGTAAACAACTTACCCAATACATGTTCAGCCCTGGCGCTAGGCGAAATCTCATCTGCACATGCAACAGTTATTGCACGAGAAACGGCATCTGCGATTCATGATGGAATGAGCGAATCTGCAATCTTCGATATCGAGACACGAGCTATTGCCTACGCGGAATTCCATACACCTGGACAGGTTGCAAACCATGTGCGCAATTCAGTAGCCAAATATTCTCCTGAAGAGTTCGAAGAGACCGTCGCCCGTGCCACCTCGATGCGTCGCGTTACTTGCTATAACGATGCAGATGGAATCTCAACGGTTGTTGCAATACTTCCTGCAGCAGATGCCCAGATAGTTATGAACTCAATCGAAGCCTTCATCTTGCGAGCAGATCAGCTTTCGCAATCAGAAGAGAAACTGACGAAGGATATGCGTCGTGCAGATGCGCTCTCATCAATCTGCGCACAGTTTCTCTCTCAGCTCGATGATGCTGTTACCCCACATCGCCGCCCTCTTACTGTCAATGTAACTATCGATCTTCCAACTTTGCTTGGACTTGCCGAGAACCCAGGACAGCTTGCTGGGTATGGACCGATTCCTGCAGCAGTTGCTCGCGAATTAGCTTCTGATGGAAGATGGAAGAGATTCATTACCGAACCGCAGACAGGAAATCTTCTCGATTTCGGGCGCGAAAGTTATGAACCGCCTCAACAGTTAAAGGATTTCCTCATCGCACGCGACAGAACTTGTCGTTTTCCGGGATGTCGAAGATCGGCGCTTCTCTCAGATTTAGATCACGCCGAGAGTTGGGAATCCGGTGGGCAAACCTCGGCGGAAAATATTGGAGCACTCTGCAGGCGACATCATCGATTAAAGACTCACGATGGCTGGAGTATTGAAAGCTTCCCCGACGGATCCTGCACTTGGCGCTCACCTTTAGGGAAAGAGTTCTTCACTCCCGCACGATCTGCCAATGAACCGGTCTAGAGATATCTTCAGCTTGCAGGTAGTTGAAAGTTCAACTACATTTGGGTTAAGACCAGCCAGCCTAAAGCCAGCCAGCCAAGGAGAAAAACGTGCCAGCAGTAACCGTTAGCGATGTAACAATTCTTCCGCGCATCAGTGATGCAACTGGTCTACGCGCACGCAAAGTTAAGAGCATTACAACTGCTCCACAAGGTTTTGAAGGTGAAGGTTTCCCAGTACGTCGTGCATTTGCTGGCGTTGATTTATCAGAGCTTGATCCGTTTATTCACTTGGATCAAATGGGTGAAGTTGAATATGCACCAGGTGAACCAAAGGGAACTCCTTGGCACCCACACCGTGGTTTTGAAACTGTTACATACATTATTGATGGCATCTTCGACCATAAAGATTCAAATGGTGGTGGAGGAACTATCTCCGATGGAGATACACAGTGGATGACCGCTGGCGGCGGAATTCTTCACATTGAAACTCCACCAGAGCATTTAGTCATGTCAGGTGGCTTATTCCACGGTTTCCAATTGTGGGTAAATCTTCCTGCAGTTAAGAAGTGGTCTCCACCTGCATATCAGGATGTGCGTGCACATGATGTTGCACTTCTTACTTCAACAGATGGCGGATCACTTGTTCGCATCATCGCCGGAGAACTCGATGGACATGTCGGTCCAGGTACAACACAGACACCAATTACTTTGATTCACGCAACTCTTGCACCAGGTGCTGAACTTCGCCTTCCATGGCGTAAGGATTACAACGCACTCGTGTACACAATGGCCGGTGCTGGTTTTGTTGGCGATGAACAACGTCCAGTAAATATGGGTCAGCTCACCGTATTCGGCGAAGGCGATTCAATTGTTGTGCGCGCTGCAAAGCAGCAAGAGTCTCGTTCACCAAACCTTGAACTCTTTATTCTCGGTGGTCAACCAATCAAGGAACCAGTTGCTTGGATGGGGCCTTTTGTTATGAATACAAAGCGCGAAGTTCTTCAAGCATTTGAAGATTTCCAGAAAGGCCTACTTGGTTCAATTCCAGCGATTTATAAGGAAGATGCCAAGAAGCCCCAAAACGGAGATACATTGAACCGCACAGATAAGTTATCTGGAGATGTTCTCGACGTACACAATGCGCCAACCGATTTACAAGAAGGCTAGATTTTTTTAAAGCAGCAACCCCTAGTACCGCTGAAGTGCGGGACTAGGGGTTGCTGTATTAAATGAGTTAGAGCGCTTTGAGCGCTGAAACAACCTTTGTAAGAGATGCCTTTGCATCACCAAAGAGCAACATTGTCTTTGGATCATAGAGAAGTTCATTCTCGATACCAGCAAATCCTGGGCGCATAGAGCGCTTTAGGAAGATGATGTTGGCAGCGTGATTTACTTCAAGAATAGGCATTCCATAGATTGGGCAACCTGGAGTTGTCTGCGCAGCAGGATTAACAACATCGTTTGCACCGATAACGATTGCAACATCTGTCTGACCAAAGGTTGGATTAACTTCATCCATCTCAGCTAATTGATCGTAAGGAACATTAGCTTCGGCAAGAAGTACGTTCATATGACCAGGCATGCGACCTGCAACGGGATGAATTCCATATGCAACATCGATGCCCTTAGAGATCATGAGATCTGCAAGCTCGCGCACTGTGTGTTGTGCCTGTGCGACTGCAAGACCGAAGCCAGGAACGATTACAACGCGACGCGCATAGTTGAGCAAGATTGCAACGTCATCTGCAGAACCTGAACGTACTGGACGCTCTTCTGCTGAATCCGATAGAGCTTGTGGCTTTGCAGTAAATGCACCGAAGAGAGTTCCAAAGAGTGAACGTCCCATCGCCTCTGCCATCAAGCGAGTCAAGATTGTTCCTGATGCACCGACGAGTGTTCCAGCGATGATGAGAAGTGTTGATGAGAGTACATAACCACTCGCTGCAACGGTAAGACCTGTAAATGCATTGAGAAGTGAGATAACGATAGGCACATCTGCGCCGCCGACTGGAAGCACGAAGAGCACACCGAAGAGCAGTGAGAGAAGTGCAAGAACTAGTAGCGGAGTTGTTCCAAGAGCAGTTACAACCCAGACCGAAACGCCAAGTACAGCAACGAGAGTTCCTGCAATAACAAATCGACCACCAGGGAATACCACTGGGCGAGTTGTCATCAACTCTTGTAGCTTCATAAAGGTAATGATTGATCCGCTGAATGAAACGCAGCCAACAACAACTGTAAAGACTGTGAAGATCACTTCAGCGGTTGTCGCTGTATCGCCAAGATTTAAGTATTCAACGATTGCAACGAGCGCTGCTGCGCCACCACCGACACCGTTAAAGAGAGCAACGAGCTGTGGCATCTGGGTCATCTCGACCTTACGTGCAGCCGGAACACCGATAATCAATCCAACAAGGATTGCGCCAATAATCCACCAGAAGTTGTGCAGTGGAAGTGAGTGGCCCGTTTCTTCTCCATGTGATGGTGTCACGTAGAGAAATACTGAGAGCGTTGCAACTGTTGCACCAAATGCACCGATGAGATTTCCACGACGCGCTGTCTTTGGATGCGATAGGCCTTTAAGCGCCAAGATAAATGCGACGCCTGCGGCTAAACCAACGAGGCTATAGAGAGTGCTATTCATTATTCAGCTCCCCCGTTCTTCTGAGGTGCTTCTGTCTTCTTTGGTTTAAACATCTCAAGCATGCGGTCAGTTACAACGAAGCCACCGACCATATTGATTGTTGCCAAGACGATTGCTGCAAGTGAGAGTCCGAGCTCAAGGTTTGTCTCGCTGTGATCGGCGACGATAATCGCGCCAACAAGGATGACGCCGTGAATTGCGTTAGCACCTGACATCAGTGGTGTATGCAGAGTTGAAGAGACTTTTGAAACTACTTCAAATCCCACAAAGACTGCGAGTACGAAGATGGAAATGATTGCGATTGCATCCATTAGTTAGCACCGCCCTTCTCGCTAGCTCCTGGTGTGTGCTTGGCACCGCCATGAGTTGTGGCTGACTTGTCGATGATTTCATCAGTGAAATCAATATTGAGAGCAACAGGTGCTCCATCTTTACTTGGTGTGGTCATCAAGGTTAGAAGGTTGACGACGTTACGTGAGTACAGGCTCGATGCGTGGAATGGCAGTTGGCTTGGAACATCTTTTCCGCCCCAGATCTGAACTCCCTTTGCAGTTGTAACAATCTCTCCTGGCTTTGATCCTTCAACGTTTCCGCCAGTTTCTGCAGCTAAGTCAACAATGATTGTTCCCGCCTCCATCGCATCAACCATCGCAGCTGTCATCAATCGAGGCGCAGTGCGACCTGGAACTGCAGCTGTTGTGATGACTACATGTGACTTTGCAATATATGGAGTTAGAAGTTCGCGTTGCTTAGCAGCGCGTTCCTCTGTCATCTCGCGTGCATATCCACCTGCACCCTCGAGGGCTTCGAGTTCAAGGTTGATAAATGTTGCACCCATTGACTTCACTTCATCGGCAGATGATGGGCGAACGTCATATGCACTTACGACTCCACCGAGGCGACGAGCAGTTGCAATAGCTTGCAGACCTGCAACGCCTGCACCAAGTACGAGAACTTGAGCTGGAGTAACAGTTCCTGCTGCAGTCATCAACATTGGGAAGAAGCGTGGAGAAAGTTCTGCGCCCACTAGTGCTGCACGATATCCAGCGCAGAGCGCTTGTGAAGTCAGTGCATCCATTGATTGTGCACGCGAGATACGTGGAACAAGTTCGAGTGAGAATGCTGTGACTCCTGCTTTAACTGCTGCATCGATTGAATCGGTGGCAGTTACTGGAGATAGGAAAGAGATTGTGACGGCGCCTTTCTTCAAGGTACCAATCTGTGCTGGCGTTAATGACGTGACTGAGAGAACTACATCTGCCCCGCTAATGACATCGCCGCTCTTAACGGTTGCGCCCGCTGCAGTGAAGAGATCATCTGTCGCCTGCGAATGAACGCCTGCTCCAGCTTCAATGACAACTTCGTAACCAAGACGAGTCAATTTATTGATGACATCTGGCACGAGCGCTACGCGCTTCTCGCCATCTCTAATTTCTCTAGGAACAGCAACTCTCATGGGCAATACCGTACCGGCTGCGCTGGCTTGAGGCTATGTGAAACCGCAGTATTTTCCTTCATCTAAGAGGAAGGTTGGGAAGAAAATGAGTGTTAGTGCCGCTTTGAAATACTTGAACAAATCAAGATGCACGGATTGAAAGGGTCGAGGGCGCTAGATCATGAAACGAGTGAGAGGTAACTCGATATCAACTTAATTTCCCTTTAGTTCGCCTCTTGTTAAGTGATAGAGCAGAGCTTGAATAGTTGTGCGGCGATGGAATGCCTCGCGCCAAATAACTGATCGTGCGCCATCGATAACAGATGCTTCTACTTCTTCTCCGCGATGCGCAGGCAAGCAGTGCATAAAAATTGAATCCTTTTCGGCCAACTTCATGAGGTTCTCATTGATTGCAAATGGTGCAAGCGCCTTAATCTTCTCTGCGCGCTCTGCTTCAGGATCTCCCATGGACATCCACACATCTGTGTAGAGAACTGATGCACCTTGAGATGCTGCTTCTGGATCGTTTGTGACTTCAACTGTTGCACCACTCTTTGCAGCAATCTCTTTTGCCTTTGCAACTACGGCAGCATCTGGTGCCCACTTGCCGCTTGGTGTTGCCGCAACGACATGTGCTCCCATGATTGCGCCCATAATCAACCAGGCGTGGGACATATTGTTTCCATCGCCTAGGTATACAAACTTTCGTCCTGCAACATCTTTTCCGAAGTTCTCGCGGATGGTGACCCAATCTGCAAGAAGCTGAGTTGGGTGGTCATCATCGGTAAGTCCATTAATAACTGGAATCGATGCATGTGCACCAAGCTCATCAACATCTGATTGGGCAAAAGTTCTAATAATCAAGGCATCGCAATATCCGCTGATGATCTTTGCTGTATCTGAAATTGTCTCTCCGCGACCGAGCTGTAGATCATCGCCACGAATAAAGATTGGTGTGCCGCCCAAGTGCGCAACTGCTGTCTCTGATGCAAGACGAGTACGAGTAGATGGCTTAGTCATATAGATAGCCACAGTCTTATTGCTTAAGGCTGTACTTGAACGAAGTGGGTTCTCTGCGAAATCTACAGCAGTGTCGAGTAGCAGCTCGACATCAGCACGAGAAAGGTGCTCGGTGCGCAGTAAGTCTTTCATTGGGAAATTCTACAGGCAGAGAATTGTCTCTGGTTGCGTAATAGATTGGCTTAAGCAAGGTTAAAAGATTGGCTGAGTTGCATGAGGGCTCCGAAAGTAGTCAGTTTTCGTACACTGGGAGATAATGCAGCCATGGAATTTAAGGGTGCTTCAAATATCCGAGCCGGTATTTTCGATCGCGGCCTTCCAACTCTTGATGGACCAATAACAAGCTCTGATACAGATACCCTCACAAAGCCGGTTGAGCAAGAAGATGATGGCGGCCATGATCGCTTCGCGCATTACATTAAGAAAGAGAAGATTGTTGAATCTGCAGTCACTGGTAAAAAGGTGCGTGCGCTCTGCGGAAAGAAGTGGGTTCCTTCTCGCGATCCGCAGAAGTATCCAATCTGTCCTGTCTGCAAAGAAATCTTTGAAGGTTTACGCCCCGGACCAGAAGATGGCGACGAGTCGTAAAGAGCAGCGAAAAATAAAGCTAGTGGAGGTGCCGGGAATCGAACCCGGGTCCTTCAGAATTAAAACAGGGCTTCTACGGGCGTAGTGTGTTAAACGTTTTCTCAGTCCTGAATCTCATACACACAAGTATCCAACGAACTCATTTGCGAAACTGTTCTCTCAAGATATTCGCAACGCTATCTCGATGAAGAGCTCTCTAGCGACGCCAGGTTCCGGGACGAGAGCGCGCCCGGGCTGACGGATTCGGTACTAGCTTATGCAGCTAGGGCGAAATCACTGCGACTGTTGTCTGCAGTTATTTGTGCACAGGTTTCATGGTTTACGAGATCATCCCGGCTTCCTCGGCCCGCTTCCCCTGCCTCAACAACTAAAGTCGAGACCGTTCACCCCCAAGTTTTTTACACTTGAGTGAGTTACGTGGAAAACGTAATTCACGCTATTTAGTTTTCAATTTTTTCGACACTTCACCCACGAAAAATTTAAGTGGATTTTTCTAACATCTTCGGAAGGTATGGAGCGGCATTCTTGTCTGCACAACTCGATCTATCTGAAGCGATGTCCTTAGTATAGAGAACAGCTACGACAAGTGAGAAATTCCCGTTCAGAAGAGGGAATTGGTGGGATTAGAAAGAGTCTTTTCCAGATTGGCGGCGCGAAAGTTCGCGATTTACTTCGCGGGTAGCTTGCTGCTCCATCAAAGTACTGCGCTTATCGTGCGCCTTCTTACCCTTGGCAATAGCTATTTCAATCTTCGCTTTTCCATCTTTAAAGTAGAGCTGCAAAGGCACAAGAGTGATTCCAGAATCTTTGGTGCGCGATGCAATCTTGCGAATTTCAACTTTATTGACCAGCAGCTTTCGCTTACGACGAGGCGTGTGGTTGGTCCATGTTCCTTCTGTGTATTCAGGAATATGTACGCCATGGAGCCAGAGCTCTCCATTTTCAATCATGGCAAAGCCATCGATCAGAGATGCGCGACCAGCACGCAGCGATTTAACTTCAGTTCCCATAAGGACGATGCCGCATTCATAGACATCTTCAATCGAGAAGTCGTGGCGCGCTTTCTTATTCTGAGCGATGAGCTTCTGACCAACTTCTTTAACCATGAGCTCACCTCCTCTATAAGTAATTCCTACTGGCTAATTAAACCTTTAAGTAGCGGCGAAGGGTAATGAGCGATGCAATCGTTGAGACCACAAGGCCTGTAAGAAGCAACCAACCAGAGGCAGCAGCAACTTCTCCCCATCCAAAGAACTTGGTAAAGGTAAGTAGTGGCGCAACCTTCGTTTCGACAACGTACTTCAGCGCTGCCAGAAGTCCTGTTGCAAGACCCCAACCAACAAATGCTGAGAAGACACCTTCAAGAAGGAATGGAAGTTGGATCGACCAAGAAGATGCTCCAACGAGTCGCATAACTCCCGTTTCGCGGCGACGGTTAAATGCTGCGATACGAAGAGTGTTGCTAATCAGAAGTGCTGCGGTAAGAACAGAGAGAAGACCAACGATGAGAGCACCATTACGGAGAACGCCGAGAAGCTTAAAGAACTTCTCAAGAATGGATCGCTGATCTTGCACGATATCCACGCCAGGGCGACCACTAAATGCACTTACAACAACATCAAATTGTGTTGGGTCTTTCAACTTAACTCGGAAAGATTCAGGCAATTGATCTGCAGTTACATTCTGCGCAATTGCAGAACTCTTAAATCGCTCCTTAAAGCGTTCGTAAGCTTCCGTCTGTGACTCATAGAAGACGCTATCGACAACTGGAAGTGCCTCTAAATCAGCTTTAATTGATGAACGCTGCTCTTCATTTACGACTCCGCCAGAACATGATGGTGATTCAGAAAGCGAACCGCAGAGAAATACAGAGACTTCAATCTTGTCGTACCAATAATCCTTCATCGCACTTACCTGCGAATTGGAAAGAAGCCCGATTCCAAGAAGTGAAAGTGAGATTGCAACGGTAACAATTACTGCAAAGGTCATCGTAAGGTTACGGCGAAGTCCAATGCGGACTTCCTTCATTAAGAATCCTGCGCGCATGAGCTGCCCCTTATCCCGTATATCCGTAGACGCCGCGAACTTGATCGCGAATAACCTGGCCTGCATCGAGCTCGATAACTCGCTTACGCATCTGATCCACAATTCCCGAATCGTGTGTAGCCATAAGAACTGTTGTGCCCTCGCGGTTGATGCGATCGAGCAACTTCATAATTCCAACTGAGAGCGCTGGGTCGAGGTTTCCTGTTGGCTCGTCGGCGATGATGATTGCAGGACGAGTTACATATGCACGAGCAATTGCAACGCGCTGCTGTTCTCCACCTGAAATCTCTGATGGCAAACGATCGCCCTTATCTTCAAGTCCCACGAGTTCAAGCATCTCTGGAACTTCGCGGTTGATCTCCTTCTGCGAATACCCAAGGACGTGAAGTGAGAATGCAATGTTCTCTGAGATTGTCTTATTGGGAAGCAAACGGAAATCTTGGAAAACTGTTCCCAACTGGCGGCGAAGTTCTGGAACCTTATGGTTTGCAAGAGTTCCGAGATCTTTTCCAGCAACGTGGATAACGCCAGACGTTGGTCGCTCTTCGCGCAAGATAAGGCGCAAGAAAGTTGATTTACCTGAACCTGATGAACCAACTAAGAAGACAAATTCGCCCTTAGTGATTTCAAGGCTCACGCTATCGAGGGCCGGTCGTTCCTGCCCCGAGTAAATCTTCGTTACATTTTCAAAGCGAATCACAACTGCTCCTTATTACATGCCCTGTCGAGTTAAATGCTCGGTCGAGACCTGCCCCTAGTTTAAGTAGGTAAGCGGAGATAACTCGGGAAATTCGCCCTTTTTACGGTAATTCACAGATAGGAATAAATCACATTACGCGTGTGTAGAGCGGCGCCAGCGAATTCCTGCCTCGATGAAATCATCAATTTCACCATTTAATACAGCAGCTGTATTTCCTGTTTCGTGGTTATTTCGAAGATCTTTCACCATTTGATACGGCGCAAGAACATAGGAGCGCATCTGATTTCCCCATGACCCTGAGTTATCGCCCTTGAGAGCATTGATCTTTGCCTGCTCTTCTTGGCGACGGCGTTCCAATAACTTTGATTGCAGAACAGCCATCGCTGTTGCCTTATTTTGAATCTGCGAACGTTCGTTCTGACAGGAGACAACGATTCCAGTTGGAATGTGAGTCAAGCGCACAGCAGAGTCCGTTGTATTTACACCTTGTCCGCCAGGTCCTGATGAACGATAAACATCGACTCGAACTTCTTTTTCATCTAGCTCAATGTGATCGCTCTGTTCAACAACAGGAACAATTTCAACACCGGCAAAAGATGTATGGCGTCTTGACTGTGAATCAAAAGGCGAGATTCGCACCAGGCGATGCGTGCCTTGCTCTACCGACAAAGTTCCATATGCATATGGCGCACTGACTCTAAATGTCGTTGATTTAATTCCCGCTTCTTCAGCGTACGATGTTTCAAGAACATCAACCTTAAATTCATGGCGTTCGCAGTAGCGCAAATACATACGCATCAACATCTCTGCCCAATCTGCAGCCTCAACTCCACCAGCTTCAGAGCGAATGGTGATTAGCGCATCACGCATGTCATATTCACCATTAAGAAGAGTTGTAACTTCTAACTCGCTAATTGCCTTCTTTGCTGAGTCCAACTCAGCTTCCGCATCCTGCAGACCAGAACCATCTGGTTCATCTGCAGCTAATTCAAAGAGAAGTGGAAGTTCATCTACGCGGCGGCGCAGCCCTTTAAGTCTTGAGATAGTTCCTTGAACTCTCGATAACTTACTTGTAACTACTTGAGCCTTCTCTGGGTCATCCCACAAATTCGGAACGCCAGCTGCTGCCTCTAACTCAACAGCCTCCGCCTCTAACTTCGGCAGATCCAATACCTTCTCAATAGAAGTAAGGGTCGCGCTTATCTCGTTTATTTCGAGGTTATATTCACGAGCCATGGGTTAAGGATAGCGAGAACTTTTACTTCAATTGCCTAACGGCTGCAGACGGAGAAAATCTCATCCCAGATTCAATCCATAGTAATTAGTAGTTACTTTTCTCTCATCAAATATCCCAACCCGTGAGGTGATGCCGAAATCGGATTGATTGAGGAAGGCCGGAGTAAAGGGAAGCTTCACCTTTGCAGAGGTAAGAATTCCAAGTTCAAAACCATCGCACGAAATCTCTTCTATTTTTATAGAGTGAACATTCCTTCTAGTAACACTTGAATCGAGCTGCACCCAGCTTTGTAACGCGTCAACCGCATCTGCTCTACCTTTGCTGCAGTCAATAGGAATTCCAGGATCTTTCTCGCCATCACCTAGCAAGTTCAATCCAAATCTCACGGCCGTGTAATTACTCTCGTAATACCTGCTTAAGTCTAGGTTTCGTACACCTCTCTGCGCCGCTGCCTCCGTTGCTTGAGTCAATGTGCGCTTAGCTAAATAAACAGAACTGATATCTGTAAGCACCATCAGCGTCATTACGGAGAGGAGAAATAGCCCCATAATCAAAATCGAGATTGAACCTCTCTCATCTTGGAGAAGTCTTACTTTGGATTTAATTACTAAGCCCACGGTGAAACATATTCGATTGAAGAGACTTCTATCTCTTGATTTGCAGAGTCTCTTGACACTAGACGAACAAGAACCCGCGCATCCGGTGAGATACAGGGTGAGGCAGAACAGATGATTCGCATTTCGACATTTTCTTCTCCCAGAATGGTTCCACCTTTTTCGATGATCTGATGTGCGACTGCAAAAGCAATCTGATCATTGGGGCTTGAAACAAATGCACGTACTGATTCCCTGGCTAGAGTTCGCAATGAATCCTGTGCGTCGCTGGCATGGCTGAACTGAGTAATGAATATAAACAATGGGATAAACAGGGGTATCGCTAACATTGAGAATTCAACGGATGCGCTGCCACTGGCATCAACGAGCACTCTCTTTATATGGACGATAAAGTGCTGAAACTTACCTTCTAGATATTCCAAAATCATCGTCTATTCTCGACAACTGCTAAGCCGCTCACCTTAATTACCGGTACACGCCCTAACATTTGGCGCAACCCCGGAATCAGTGTTGGCAAAAAACTCTGCTCATGGCTTACGACTAAATCTAAATTCTGGCTAGGGTCAGGGGAGTAAATATGAAGGTATGTATCACTCTCCTGAAATTTTCCACTTATTGCTCGCTGTGAAGCTGCATCCTGGGCAGATATCTTCGCCATGTTTCTGCCGTGAATAGCGATTGTCAATTGTGAGGCGACCAGAAAGAGAGTCAAAAGTGGGATTAACACCATTGCGCTCTCTGTACTTCCCGCTTCACATTGAATTATTTTCTTAATTCTGCCAAGCAATTGCTATCGAATTCCATTCATTGAATCGAGCGAATTTTTCAAGATAGCGGTAAGTCTTGGCGCAGCAATCGTCCAAATAGCCGTTACCAAACCTGTTGTCATGAGAACAACGAGAACCCACCCAGGAACATCACCGCGCTCATTATTGATTGCCTGAAAGAATCTGGTTCTCTTGAGGTCAAAAATCTTGACTGATAAATAATTGAAGATATTAATTGAGAGCTCTTCGATTGCCGGAGTTACCTTATGCATTTATTTCCTTCTCTCTGCGATTGATGTATCTATGGATTTCGAACGGATAAGAATTACCTTGCAACAGGAGTAAAGCTTTGGCATTCAACCTGCAGCAAAGAGATTTAGATTTGAAAGCGATGGCCAGAGTGCAAATAAGATTGAGATAGGTAGAATCAGAAATACAACGGGAATCATCATTGCAATCTCGGACTTTCCTGCGGCGTTAAGGATTTGATTGCGCTGGAAGTCTCTCGCCTCTTTTGCATGGCTATGAAGTACATCGATCAGTGGAGCGCCCCGCGTAATTGCAATGACTATCGCATCCACGAAGCGCCTCACTGCAATTGAATGAACTCGCCGACTCATTTGATCAAGTGCCTGACTAAATGGAGCGCCCTTTGAGACCTGGTCAATAACCCATTCAAATTCACGAGTGAGTGGTCCGCTTCCCCGATTGGAGACTCTACTCAAGACCGTCAGCGGTGATTCTCCTGCCGACAAAGCAAGTGTCATCATTTCAACAATTCCAGGAAAATCTGAATCAATTCTATTTCTATGTTGAGCAACTCTTCGATTCAAGGATTTTTCCATAATGATTACAGTTGCCGCCGGTATTGCAATCACACCTCCAAGAACCATTGACAGCGAATATCCCTTCACAATCCCAAAGATGGCGATTGGTAATGTAAATGTCCCGCAGAAAAACAGCTCTCTTATTCGAAAATTCTCATAGGCAACGTCATCTACTGCTCCTAATTCGGAAAGTTTGCTACGCACGGAAGTGCGGTCAGTTGAGCTGCGTACTGATTTGAGGAGGAATGTCTCCCACGAGAAATCTTCGTTGGCAATAATCAGTGCCGGAATAAGAAGAAGAATGGTTACTAGGAGAATTTCTCTCATACTTCACCAGCGAAGATTCTTGACTGCTCAGGGATCTCACCCAATTTATTCATCCAAACGTATGCAGTTGCAGTGAGTACTAGCCCTGTGAGAAGAATTGTGATCCCTGCGCCATTTGAGAAGGCTTCGGTGGTGGAACGCTGAGTAGAGAGCAGGAGAAGAAGTATCCACGGAGCACCCGCAGAGAGATGAGCTGAGTTCTTGATCCAACTCTGTTTTATAGCAATTTCTCTGCGGAGTGCAAGATCTTCCCGAATGAAGTTACCGAGTAAGCGGAGAATGTTAATCAACTCAGTACCGCCAAGAGTTTTTGAAATTAGTAACGCCTCAATTATTAGATCGGTACTTGGTTGTGCAAGTTCGTATTTGGCATTCTCCAACGCTTTGGTGAAATCCCCCGTTAGATAAAGACTCCTTTGAAATGCTTTGAAGTAAGGAGTAAGTACCGCAGGTCCTCTATCCCCCAACCCAGCTAAAGCTTCATTAAGCGAAAGTCCAGATTGCAGACCAGAGATCAGGTGGTCAATCATTTCTGGCGCTGCGGCTTGAATTTCAGCAGATTTCTTATTCGAAACTTTTTGCTGTGCCACGGTGAGAAAGATTCCCACAAATAGCGAAAATGCCGATGCGATTATTAATGAGCGTGAGAAGGCAAGAACCACAATGGCGGCCACAGACATTCCTGCAACGGTTTTACTTAACTTAGGATTCTGGGGTTTTTTAAATATCACAAAATCACTCCGAGCCCTTTTTTATAAATTTCTCCGTCCCAGAGCCAAACATTCTCAATTTCAGCGCGATCGTTTTCGTAGCGACCTGTAACTCTTGATATTTCCACTATGCGTCGCGTTCCATCAGAGGCAAGTGATACCTGAATTACTAGATCAATTGCAGAAGCAACCGTCGGGGCAATAAATTTATGCGAGATGTTTTCGCCAGCTAATAGTGGCAAAGTTTGTAACTTTGTAATGGCATCACGTGCGGAATTTGCGTGAATCGTGCCCATGCCGGGAAGTCCCGAATTGAGAGCAATGAGAAGATCTAAGGCTTCTGCTTCGCGAACTTCGCCAACAATGATTCTTGAAGGTCTCATTCGAAGTGCTTCCTTAATCAGTTTACGTAGTGGTATCTCTCCTTCCCCTTGCAGGTTTGGGCCACGAGTCTGCATTTGAACCAGATCAGGAGTATTTGGGTGTAACTCAAAGACTTCTTCAATTGTAATCACACGTTGCGTGAGTGGTATTTCAGATGTCAAAGCGTTGAGTAGCGTGGTTTTGCCTGCTTGAGTACCACCACTGACCAAAATGTTTAGACCGGAACGCACTGCTTCTTTCAGTTGTGCCGCTATTTCAGATGTCATCACTCCGCGATTTGCGAGCTCTTGGAGTGAAATATGGTGGAGTAAATGCTTCCGGATATTTACCGCCCAATGTTCGGCAGTGATCTCGGGGATAACAACATGAAGCCTGCTTCCATCGGGAAGTCTTGCATCCACAAAAGGTTGCGAAATATCTAATCTACGCCCGCTCCACAGTAGCGCGCGATCAACTAACTCTCTGACCCCCTCAGCGCTGAGCACAAGATTTGTTAGTTGGCTCTTTCCTGCACGGGCAACAAAAATTCTTTCTGGTGAATTGATCCAAATCTCTTCAACCGTAGCATCGTTCATAAATGGCGCGATTGGTCCAAAGACAAGATCCGGTTCCATCAATTCCATGTCGGGAAGTTAGGACATGTATGACAAAACCAACCTATGAATCTCTTCGCCTGTGGATTGCTTGGGTGGCTGTTAACTGTGGGTTACAGAACGTAACTCTTGGTTATCTAGCCGGTTGAGTATTTCGAGTGAACTCTCTTTCGGGCTCACTTCTAGAACCGAGAAATAACATTCAAATCCTTCTAGTTTCAAGTCATGCAAGATTCTCTCGGCGAGCGAGATTCCGATATCTGCGGAACTCTTCAGAATAAGGGTGAATTCCAGAAGTCCTAATCTGGCACATAGATCTTCCGATCTAATTGAAGACTTTAAGAGTTCTGCAAAATTGATGACTGCAACCTCGTATTGCGACTGGTTATTGCTCAGCTCTGAAGTTTCTTGAAGAACAAATCTGATCAGAGTCAATCGAGATTTATCTCTACCGGCCGTTGCTAAATCTCTTCTTAGATTTTCATAAAAGTATGGTGGTGCAGCAAGGAGAGTTAATGAATCGTGTAGACCATCATGTGCAAATATCATCTCAAACACCTAATCTCATGCGGTATCTGTTAAGACGAATTGCCTCAAGCGCTGATAAAGTTAGATTCATGAGTAGCAATTCCACATCTGGCAATACTCCCAAGCAATCGACCAAACGTTCCACGGTGGCAACCCTGCTCTATGTAGAAGCAGGAATCGTGTTTGCCCTAGGCCTATGGCTGACAGTGCTGGGCTTTACTCACGAAGAGAAGGAGATGACGCCGCTTCTTGCTGAGATTGGTTTTGCGCTAGCAGGAGCAGCTGGGTTATTTGCATGTGCACGCGGGTATGTAAATGGCAAGGTTTATGGAAGATCGCCAACGATTTTGGCTAATTTAATTGCAGTTGGTGTTGCTTACTATCAGATTCAAGGTGCCTTCTATGTTGGCGCTGCGATTATTCTTTCGCTCGCACTTCCAACTTTGTACTTCGCCTTTATGATCGCAAAAGAAGAAGGTTAATTACCAAGGAACAATCTTCTGGTCTTCCCAGAGAACGCCGGTAACTTTCTCGGCATCTGTAGTTCCTGCAGAATTAAATGGTCGTGTGGCTAGCCAGATTGCAGTTGCTGCGCCTTCTTCTGCAGAACGTGGCGCATCAGGGCCACCCATATCTGTTCGTGAATGATTAGGGCAGATTGCATCAACGAGGAATCCGCGAGCGCCAAGTCCGGTTTCATGTGCAAGGTTGCGAACAAGTGCATTGACGCCAGCTTTACTAATTCTGTATGGAGCAAGACCGCCAGCATTTCCTGGTCCTGACATTCTTCCTAAACATGCAGAGAAGATAATGACTCGACCGTTGCGGGCATCTGCCATAGCCGGTGCAATTCCATTCACAAGCTGGAATACCGAATCAAGATTGATCGCCATCACTCTGCGCCATTCAGCATCATTGGTCTTTAATGTCTTCGACATCTTTTCGCTCATAACTCCATGAGCAAGGATGAGAAGTTGTGGAGTTGGAAGTGATTGGGTGAGTGAATCGATGAGCTCGCGGACAAGAGTTGGTTGCTCTAAGTCGCAAGTGAATGTTGAGATATGAACTTGGGCTCCTGCACTAGAAGCTGCTGTATGAATCTGAGTTGATGCACTCTCTAATCGTGCAGAATCTTTAGCAATGAGTGCGAGATCGAAACCTTGTAGCGCGAGCGCCTTTGCAGTCTCGAATCCAAGACCTCGGCTTCCGCCGGTGACGATGGCAAGTGGGCGCTGGATTGACTCTGACATTTGCCAACTCTCTCAAGAATTGGGCAGCTTCGCCTCTTGGAGATTTCCGGAGCCTGTACGTTGGGAGAGGTGGCTCCAAAATGTGCGCAATCTCGCGGAATTGGGCTCGGGCTCGCATTTATTTGCTGCGCGTACAGCCGATAGTCTTAACCCTGTTCTAGAGCGGTAAATCTCCGCAATAGATATGTAAAGAGATCGAAGGTCGCAAAGGAGCGCTCAGTGTCGCAATCAGGTCAGGACTTTGGAGCAAATGATTGGCTCGTTGAAGAGATGTACGAGCGTTATCAATCAGATCCAACTTCAGTACCAAGCGAATGGGTAACGTACTTTCAGAATAATCCGCAGGCAGGTAGTGCAACACAATCTCCAGCTGCTGGAACACCTGGCGCTGGAACACCGCCAACACCAAAGCCTGTAACTCCTCCAAATATTTCTATGCCAGGTACTCCTGCGCCAGTTGCTCCTGCTGCACCTGCTGCACCTGCTCCAGTTCAGCAAGCACCGGTTACACCAGCGGCTCCTGCAGCACCTATTACTCCAGCTGCACCTACGCCAGTTCAGACACAACCTGTCGTTCGTAACGTTGCAGCCACACCCGCAACTCCTGCAGATCCAATTGCGAAACCAATTCCAACTTTAGTTACACCAAGTGCATCAAAGCTTGAACCAATCCGCGGAGTATCAGCTCGCGTTGTTCAGAGCATGGAAGCATCGCTCACAGTTCCAACTGCGACTTCAGTTCGCGCAATTCCTGCGAAGTTGATGATTGATAACCGCATTGTTATTAATAACCACCTCAAGCGCGGACGCGGTGGAAAGGTTTCATTTACACACATCATCGCCTACGCAATGATCAAGGCTCTTCGTGCAATGCCAGAGATGAATGCCTTCTACGGCGAACTTGATGGAAAGCCCGCACTTGGAACTCCTGATCACATTAACCTCGGTATCGCTATCGATTTAGCAAAGCCAGATGGATCTCGTCAGCTCTTAGTTCCATCAATCAAGGGTTGCGAAGCACTTGAGTTCGGTCAGTTCTGGGTTGCTTACGAAGAGATCGTAAAGAAGGCTCGCGGCGGAACTCTGACAGTTGAAGATTACGCAGGAACAACAGTTTCACTTACAAATCCAGGAACTATCGGAACTGTTCACTCCGTTCCACGTCTTGTGCAGAACCAGGGTTTGATCATCGGCGTTGGCGCGATGGACTACCCAGCAGAGTTCCAGGGGGCGAGTGAAGAGACTCTTGCACGTATGGCAGTTAGCAAGGTCATCACGCTGACAAGCACATATGATCACCGCGTTATTCAGGGTGCGCAATCAGGAGATTTCCTTCGTCGCATTCACGAACTTCTGCTTGGTGCAGATGGTTTCTACGATGAGATCTTTACAGCGCTACGTATTCCTTACGAGCCAATTCGTTGGGCTCCAGATTTTGCTGTTACAAAAGATGAAGAGATTGATAAGACAGCTCGCGTTCAGCAGTTGATTCACGCATATCGCACATGGGGCCACCTCATGGCAGATATCGATCCACTTGTTTACATGCAGCGCAACCATCCAGATCTCGATGTTCGTACACACGGACTTACTCTCTGGGATCTCGATCGCGAATTTGCAACTGGTGGATTCGGTGGAAAGAACTTCCTTCCACTTCGTAAAATTCTTGGAATCTTGCGCGATGCATATTGCCGCTCAGTCGGTATCGAGTACATGCATATCTCAAGCCCTGCAGAGCGTAAGTGGGTTCAAGAGAAAGTTGAAGGCGTATCAGGAATTCCTGCGCGCGAAGAACAACTTCGTATCTTGCGCAAACTTAATAGCGCTGAAGCATTTGAATCATTCTTGCAGACTAAGTTTGTGGGACAGAAGCGCTTCTCACTTGAAGGTGGCGAATCTGTAATTCCACTGACCGATGCAATTGTTTCCGCTGCTGCTGAAAGTGGTCTTGATGAAGTCTGTATCGGTATGCCACACCGCGGACGTCTTAATATGCTTGCAAATATCGCAGGTAAATCTGTCGGTCAGATCTTCCAGGAGTTCCAAGGACATTACGCAGAGAATCAAGTACACGGTTCAGGCGATGTGAAGTACCACTTAGGTACTGAAGGAATCTTCACTGCTGAATCAGGTGCTAAAACAAAAATTTACTTAGCTGCAAACCCTTCCCACCTTGAAGCAGTGAACCCAGTTCTTGAAGGCATCGTTCGCGCTAAGCAAGATCGCCTCAATACAAAGGGTTCATACACAGTTCTTCCAATTCTTCTCCACGGAGATGCATCTTTTGCAGGTCAAGGCGTCAACGCTGAAACTCTGCAGCTTTCGCAACTTCCGGGATATCGCACAGGTGGAACTATCCATATCGTTGTAAATAACCAGGTTGGGTTTACTACTTCACCACATTCCTCACGTACATCACGTTATTCAACGGATGTTGCTAAGTTGATTGAAGCTCCTGTCTTCCACGTCAACGGCGATGACCCAGAGGCATGTGTGCGCGTTGCTCGTCTTGCTTTCGAATACCGCCAGGAATTTAATAAGGATGTCGTCATCGATATGGTCTGCTACCGACGTCGCGGCCACAACGAAGGTGATGAGCCAAGCTTTACTCAGCCACTGATGTACAAGCTAATTGATGCAAAGCGCACAACTCGTACTCTCTATACCGATGCACTAGTTGGCCGCGGAGATATCACTCCAGCAGAGGCAGAAGAAATCGCACGCGATTACCAGGCGCAGCTTGAGGAAGTCTTCGCATCCGTTGCAAACTATGAAGAACATAGCGATCCAAACTTCGTTGTTCCTGCTGTTCCAAATGCAGAGGATGTTCCTACATTTATCTCTGAGCAACTTATCCGCGAAATCGCTGCAACGCAGGTTGCTATTCCAGAAGGATTTAATATCCATCCGAAGTTACTTCCGCAGCTCCAGAAGCGTGCAGAGTCAATCAACGACGGAACAATCGACTGGTCAACTGGTGAAATGCTTGCATTCGGTTCACTTCTGAAAGAAGGACGTCCAGTTCGCCTTGCAGGTCAGGATTCACGTCGCGGAACATTCTCAAACCGCCATGCAGTCATCATCGATAAAGAGAATGGCAACGAGTGGACACCGCTTCGTTCACTAATCTCTGATGCAAACCAATTCTTCGTTATCGACTCACTCTTGAGCGAATATGCAGCGATGGGCTTTGAATACGGATACTCGGTTGTTCGTGAAGAAGCGCTCGTGCTGTGGGAAGGCCAATTCGGTGACTTCGCAAACGGTGCACAGACTGTTGTCGATGAATTTATCTCTTCAGCTCTTCAAAAGTGGGGCGAGCGCTCATCTGTAGTGCTTCTTCTTCCGCATGGATATGAAGGACAAGGGCCAGATCACTCATCTGCACGTATTGAGCGCTTCCTAGCACTATGCGCTGAGAAGAATATGACTGTCGCACAACCTTCTACACCGGCTTCGTACTTCCACTTGCTCCGCTTCCACGCAGCAAATCCAAAGCGTCGTCCAATGGTTGTCTTTACGCCTAAATCGATGTTGCGCCTTAAGGCTGCTGCTTCATCGATTAGCGACTTCACATCTGGAACATTCCTTCCAGTAATTGGAGATACAACAGTGAATAACGCTTCACGTTTGATCTTCTGTTCTGGAAAGATTTATCACGACCTCGTTGCAGAGCGTGCACGTCTTAATGACAGCAGCACAGCGATTGTTCGCGTAGAGCGCTTATATCCACTGCCAATTGCGCAAATGGAAGTTGAAGCCAAAAAGCATCCAAATGCAAACCTTCTCTGGGTTCAAGATGAGCCTGCAAACCAAGGTGCATGGCCACACGTTGCTTTAAGCACTACTGAGTCAATCGGTGGAACTGGCGTAGATTCACGAGTACTTCGCCGAATTTCACGTCGCGCATCAGCTTCTCCTGCAACTGGAAGCCATCACCTGCACGAGGATGAGGCAAAGGCGTTAATGGATGAGGCCTTCACTCGATGAGTAACTCATCGATAACGGATGCGCTCAATCTCGCAGGTCAAGAGTTTGTCATGTTCAGTACCGATTGGTGTGGATATTGCAAGCGCCTTAAGAACCAACTCGGTGAAATCGGAATTACATTTCGCGAAATCAACGTTGAAGAGCAAGTTGAGTATGCAGGCTTTGTTGAAGAAGTAAATGGCGGCAATCGCGTTGTTCCAACGCTTCTCTTCTCAGATGGCGTTGCCCTAACTAATCCTTCTGCAATTGCAGTGAAAGATAAGTTAGCTAGCCTCGCCTAATCTTTCTTCTTAGCTTTCTTGACTCGGAACTCCACTCGCGCCTTCACATAGTGAAGTGGTAGCCATCCCCAGGTACGTGAATCAGTCCCTTCAGGGTTATCGCTGAGAACATAGACCTTTGGATATTTCTCTGTCGCAAAATCAATCTCTGAAATTCTCTTGATGTAGAAGACCCCTGGTTGTTCTGCGCGTTCAACTACAACGGCATCACCGACGCGAACTTTATTTCGGAAGAGCGAGAAACCGTTGACTGAGTAATCTCCCCAACGGGCCATCAACCAATCCCCTGGGTTATATGTAGGGGCCATGGAATTTCCATCTACGAGAACGGTGGAGTGCTTGGCCATGGTCCCAATCTTAATAAGCCGAGGTGCGCTCTTGCAGGGCTTGGAGTACCCTCACGCACATGAGAAATTTTCTAACACCTAAGGTAACTGTTCACGCACACTGCGATCTTCCATGCGGTGTCTACGATCCAGCACAAGCAAAGATTGAGGCTCTCTCAGTTAAGGCTTGCATGGAGAAATATGCAGCTAATCCAGATGCAGATTTCCGCTCACGTTCTGTTGCAATCAAAGAAGAGCGTTCACATCAGGTAAAGGAGCACCTCTGGGTTCTCTGGACTGATTACTTCAAGGCTCCACACTTTGAGGCATACCCACAGCTTCACTCACTCTTCAACGATGCTACAAAGCTCGCAGGTGCCGCAGGAACTAAGGGAACTCAGGATGTAAAGGTTGCCGATCAATTGATCGCAAAGATCGATGAGATTGCAGAGATCTTCTGGGCCACCAAGAAGGCTTAACCAAGAAGGCTTAAGAATTACTCGTTAATGAGTGATTGAGCGGCAGTTCGAGCGAGGAAAGATAATCGCTCAACTGTCGCTCTTCTTATTTCTGCTTGAGCTAAGTGGCGTTCGCCATCGTAAACATCACATTCAAATGTTAACTCGCGACCTTCGATATTGATTAGACGTGAATTGGCGCGGATTTCAACTCCTGCAGTTGCAGAGCCAACAATGTCGAGCGCTGAGTGTGTGAGAAAAGTTGTCTCACCTGCATCGAGATATTCCGAAAGAGATGCAACGCAGGCATTCTCCATCAGAGTTAAGTAATGAGAAGCGGCTGCGACAGGAAGATCAGATACACCCATTGTTACGCAGGTATCGCCAGGACGAATAGTCATCACGGAGAAGCCGACTGCTCCTAAGACTTCTTCGGCGGGTTTCATGCCTTGAAGATTAGTCCTCGTCGTCGATGAAGTGTTGGATATGTGTCTGTTCTATTTGAATTTCACGGTGTTCAACATTTCCAAATTCATCGATTTCAATTGAAATTTCAGTCATGCTGAACTGGGTCACAACTTCTGTACTTGCTTGTCCTGCCATCTGAGCGCGGATTTGGCGGTGGATACTCTGGTGCAAATCTTCAGGCGCTTGCTCATCACAAGAGCGCTTGAGAACATCTTGGAGCATCTGCTGCATCAGACGCTCATGCGCAATCTCGGCAGAGCAAGGCGTACATGTAGAAAGGTGTGAATTAATTGCATCAGCTTGAGGCAGAGCTTGTTGCTCGCCTTCGATGATGAAGATGACGGAGGAGAGAACTTCGCCGCATTGAATCTCAATAAAACTCATTTCTCGCCTCCCTTCTCTTTAGGGGTGGCTACTGAATAGCCAAGTTCTTGGGCATAGCTAGCGAGCTTCTCGCGGAGCTGCTTTCTTCCGCGGTGCAGTCGTGACATCACCGTGCCGGCAGGTGCGCCGACAATTTCCGCAATCTCCTTATAAGAAAATCCTTCAACATCTGCAAGATAAACAACGATACGAAATTCTTCAGGTATCTCCTGGAGCGCCTTCTTGATATCGCTATCTGGCAAATTTTCAAGTGCAACTGTCTCAGCAGATTTTCCTTGATCGCTGGTATGGCTCTGAGCATCAGCAACCTGCCAATCTTCAAGTTCATTATCTGCAATCAGTGGGCGGCGTTGATCTTTTCGGTAGGAGTTAATAAAGGTAGTCGTCAGTACTCGATAGAGCCATGCGCGCAGATTTGTTCCCTCTTCAAATTGATGGAAGGAGGTAAATGCTTTGAGGTAAGTATCTTGAACCAAGTCACGCGCATCTTCGGGATTCTTTGTATAACGAAGAGCTGCTGCGTAGAGCTGATTTGTAAAGAGCAGCGCATCTCGCTCGAAGCGGATCGTGCGATCGGCTTCGCTCTCTAGGACCAAATCTTTCGATGACATTGATGCAAGGTTATATTAAAAAAGAGTTTCGGGCTCCCCGAGCTCAATCGGGGCTATTAACTCGGGGCCATTGTTGGCAACGAGATTCACACGTGGCGAGACAGGTACCGCTTGCAACCCAGCTTCGGGCTCTTCCAGAACCATCGCCTTTACCAAGCGGTTGATATCTCTAGCTTCAGTATCGAGCCAACTCTCCCACCGATCCTCAGGCATAAAGATAGGCATTCGACTGTGAATGGTTGCAAGTTCTCCAACTGCTTCACGAGTAATGATTGCAGCACTTTGTATGACTTCTCCGCTCTCGCTCTGCCATGAACTCCAGATTCCTGCAATCGATAATTGATTGCCCTCGCGATTGGAAATATAGAAAGGTTGTTTCGGTGAATACTTTCCGAGCGAAGTTGCCCATTCGTAATAACCAGTCGCAGGAATTAAACAACGCGATGTTCTAAATGCATGGCGAAAAGTTGGCTTCTCGTGGATTGATTCACTGCGAGCATTGATTGCATGTGATTGTGATGCACGAGCATCAGCTAACTTCTTATGCCACGGAGCGATAATCCCCCACGATGCCGAATCAAGAATCCGTGATTGGGCTTCACTTCTAATTATGTAAATTTCATTTGTCGGTGCGATATTCCAATTAAGTGGAAGAGATTGATCAAGGGTCGAGCCCGCTAAATCAAAGGCTTCAACAATCTCTTCTGCGCCGAGAGTTTGCGCATATCGTCCGCACATACCGGTAATCCTAACTTCCTCGCCACGCGTTAGACTCAGCTCATGACTGGGAAGAGCTCGGAAGAGATGAAGTTGTGGCCAGCGCCATTTCGAGGCGCTCACGCTGTCGATGCCACCGTCACAATTCCTGGTTCAAAATCAGTCACAAATAGAGCGCTCATCCTTGCGGCACAGGCGAAGACTCCTTCTATCTTGCGTAAACCGCTTATCTCTCGCGATTCTGAGTTGATGTCAGCAGGTCTTCAATCACTCGGTGTTGCAATTACCGGAAGCGACGAAAGTTGGGTGATTAAACCTGCAGCACTTAAGGGACCGGCAAAGATTGATGTAGGAAATGCCGGAACTGTGATGCGTTTTCTTCCACCGCTTGCAGCACTTGCAACAGGTGAAATTTCATTTGATGGAGATCCTCGTTCTTATGAACGCCCCATCGGTCCCGTTATTTCAGCTCTGGAAGAACTAGGAATTGAGATTGATCATGGTGGTCGTTACTCGCTTCCTTTAACTATTAAGGCGAAGGGTTTAATTCCTGGCGGAGATTTAACTATCGATGCAAGTAAGTCGAGCCAATTCTTATCTGCGCTCTTACTTGTTGCACCAAGTATGGAGAGGGGAATCACCGTTCGTCATGAAGGTGGCACCCTTCCTTCAATACCTCATATCGAGATGACCGTTCAGATGCTCCGCGATTTCGGCGCCGTTGTTCACGTTGATAAGAGCGCGCAGAGCTGGCGTGTAGAACCAGGTGCACTCAGCGGATTAGATCTCACCATCGAACCAGATTTATCAAATGCTTCCCCATTCCTTTCAATCGCTATGGTCTGCGGCGGAAAAATCTCAATCGCGGATTGGCCAAAAGTTACAACGCAGCCTGGTGATCAATTACGTGACATCTTCACTGCAATGGGCGCCCGCGTTGAATTTACAGCTGAGGGATTGACACTTACGGGTGGCGCATCTATCCACGGAATCGATATCGACTTACACGATGTTGGCGAACTCACTCCTTCAATTGCAGCACTTGCAGCACTTGCTGATTCACCTTCACATCTGCGTGGTATTGGACACTTAAGACTTCACGAAACAGATCGCCTTGCAGCTCTTACACGCGAGATAAATTCTTTGGGCGGTAACGTTGTTGAAGATGAGACGTCTTTGCACATTACTCCTGCGCCTCTTCACGGCGGAATATTCCACACCTATGAAGATCATCGTTTAGCTACTGCGGGCGCTGTTATTGGCCTTGTAACTCCCGATGTACTCATTGAAAATGTAGCAACTACTCGTAAGACTCTGCCGGATTTCCCAGGGCTCTGGAATAGTTTGGTCATATGACCCCTCGCGAATATGACGAATCAGATGCTCGAATTCGACCATCTCGAACTACTCGCAGGCGCACCAAGGATCGTCCAACCCACTCTGATTCAGTAACTGCATTTGTCACCACTGTAGATCGTGGGCGCACAACCTGCGTTACAGATGATGGTGTTGTCATCACTGCTATGAAGGCGCGAGAGCTTGGACCAAAGTCAGTTGTTGTAGGTGATTTTGTAGAAATTGTCGGCGATGTCTCTGGAACTGAAGGAAGCCTCGCTCGCATAGTTGTTGTTAATGAGCGCACTAACTCTTTAAGCAGAACAGTCGATGATGCAGCTCGAGTTGAAAGAACTATTGTTTCAAATATTGACCAACTCCTCATCGTAGTTGCATCAGCAAATCCAGAGCCACGTCGAGGGCTCATTGATAGATTTTTGGTCAGCGCATTTCATGAATCCATTAAGCCCATCATTGTTGTGACAAAAGTTGATGTATCGCCCGTTCCAGATTTCATCCAGGAATACAGGGCTCTTGGTGTAGAAATTTTTACAACATCATCAAAGCTAGAGGGTCGTAAAGAAGATATTGATAAGTTACTTGAAATCCTCGACGATAAAATCTCTGTACTTGTTGGCCACTCTGGTGTTGGTAAATCGACGCTAATTAATGAATTAGTGCCGAGCGCAAATCGCATGACAGGCGATGTAAATGATGTGACTGGTCGTGGACGCCACACATCATCGAGTGCAATTGCACTTCCTCTCGCCAATGGTGGATGGATCATCGATACGCCTGGAATTCGCGCATTTGGTCTATCTCACCTCAACAGAGATCGCATCATTGAATCATTTCCTGATATCTACCAAGTTATTCAAAGATGTATGCCCAACTGTTCGCACCATGAAAATTCATGTGCACTTGGACCGTGGATTGAATCAGAACCTGAATTTCGTGCAGAGCGGTTAACGCGAGTAACTAGCCTTCGTTCCCTACTAGAAGTGAAGCCAGTGGAATCTGAAGGCTCTGAAGATGGGCGATAGACTCGCACAATGAGCCATAGTCGCGGAGAAGATCTCGCACTTGCACATCGCTTAGCTGATGCTGCTGATGCAATTACTCTCGCCCGCTACCAAGCACTCGATCTCACCGTCACAACAAAGCCTGATAACACCCCTGTTACAGATGCCGATAAATCGGCCGAGCACGCAATCAGAGCGCTTCTTCATGCACACCGCCCTGATGATGGAATCGTTGGTGAAGAGTTTGGCGATGAGGGTCTGGAGAAGCAGAGATATTGGGTTATAGATCCAATAGATGGCACAAAGAATTTTCTTCGCGGAGTTCCAACATGGGCAACTCTTATTGCACTGGTTGAGAAGAGTGCAGATGGCGAACAGAAGGTAACAGTCGGAGTCGTCAGTGCACCTGCACTCTTTCGTCGTTGGTATGCCCACGAAGGTGCCGGAGCATTTGTAGTGGTTAATTCAGAGATTCCAAAGAAGATATCAGTCTCGAAAGTTTCGCAGATTACAGATGCATCGATTTCTCACTCCGATTTCATCGGATGGGGAAATCGTCTAGGCGCATTTAACTCACTACTTGCATCTGCTTGGCGCACACGCGCACATGGAGATTTTTGGTCACATATGTTGGTTGCAGAAGGTGCTGTCGATATCGCAGTTGAACCATCTCTGGCACTCTGGGATATGGCAGCCCTCGATATCATCGTTCGCGAAGCTGGTGGAAGATTTACCAATCTCGATGGCGTTGATGGAATTCACGGCAGCAATGGTCTATCTACAAATAGCGTGCTCCACGCGAGCGTTGTAGAAGCGCTTAAGGCTAAGGGGTAAAAAGTGGCTACGGAACAACTCACACCAATTACCTTTTCGCTCTCGGGAATGACCTGCAGTTCATGCGTCAACAGTATTGAACGCGCAGTGAATGAACTTCCGGGTGTCTCGGCTTCTGTAAATTTCGCATCTGAAACTCTGCACGTGCTTGCACCATCTGGCCTTGATGTTAAGACAATCATTAAGCAAGTGAAATCCGCTGGTTATGAAGCGCGTTTAATCGAAGATCACAGCAATCCTGCGCTGCATAGAAAAGGCGCTGCACGTGCACTCTTTGCAGCAGCTCTCTTTGCGATTCCAGCGATCGCAATCTCAATGGTGATGAGCTGGCACCCAACAATTAATGAGTGGTTAATCTCAACCTTTGAAAGCTATAACTGGCCACAACCGCCTCATGCACATCACAGCTTTACCTCATGGCTTGTTCTTGCAATCACAACTCCACTAATCCTCTTTGTGGCATGGCCAATTCACCGTGCAGCGATACGTAACATCTTCCATCCAACGATGGATACTTTGGTCTCCCTCGGAGCATTCAGCGCTTACATCTGGTCGATTTATGCAACCTACACAAATACTGGAGAGCCATACACCGAAGTTGCAGCAGGAGTTCTCTTCTTTGTCATCCTTGGTCGTTACCTCGAATCACATGCGAAGCGACGTGCCAGCACTGCGCTTTCATCACTTCTTGCTCTCGCTGAAAAAGAAGTTGCTGTAATGCGAGCCGGCGCCGAAGTAATCATTCCAATCTCTCAATTAGTTGTTGGCGATGAATTCGTAGTTAAGCCAGGTTCGCGTATTGCAACTGATGGCGTTGTTATATCTGGCACTAGTTCAGTTGATAATTCGATGATTACAGGCGAATCAGTACCTGTCGAAGTTGTACCTGGTACTCGTGTAATCGGATCTGCGATGAATAACAATGGACGTCTGATCGTTCGTGCAACACGAGTCGGAATTGAGACAGAGTTAGCTCGCATTACAACCATGGTTGTGGCAGCTCAAGGAAGTAAGACTCCTATCCAAGCTAAGGCAGATAAAATCGCCGCTTACTTTGTTCCAATCGTTACCGTCCTTGCAGCGCTGACCTTTGAAGGTTGGTATTTATTTGGTGGTAAATCACTGACTTACTCAATATCTACTGCAATTACCGTTCTCGTTATCGCATGCCCATGCGCACTGGGACTCGCTACTCCTGTTGCACTCCTTGTCGCATCCGGCCGTGGTGCTCTACGCGGAATAGTCCTGCGAAATCCTCGTGTTCTGGAAGCCTCTCAAAGCATTGATGTTGTTGTACTTGATAAGACGGGAACTCTTACAGAGGGCGATATGTCAGTTCGCAACTTCACCCTCTCGGCCTCTGCGAGCAAGATTCTCGGCGCTGAATTTAGCAGCCTACTTTCAGAGAAGAACATCCTCTCTAGCGCTCTTGCTCTTGAAAGTCAGAGCGATCACCCAACAGCAAAATCAATCGCATCATTTGCTCTCGCGCAAGGAGCAGCGCAACTTCCTGTAGATCAACTCTCACAGACTCCTGGGGTTGGTATCGCTGCGCGTGTAAATATTGGAGGCAAGTCGCCAGTTGTTCTGATTGGCTCTCCACTTTCGGTTGCACATAGCTGTATCCCCTTTGATTCAGAGATTACCTCTGCAATTGAGAGCGCTGAGAGTAATTCATATGCAGTATCGGTCCTTGCTTGGGATGGCGTTGCACTTGCCGTCTTCGCATCTGGCGATATTGTGAAAAGCGATGCAGCAGCGACTGTGCAAGAGTTACAAAGACGTGGAATAACTACTTGGTTGGTATCAGGTGATAATGAACAGAGCGCAGCAAGTATCGGTCAGAAAGTTGGAATTGCGGCAACGAATATCATCGCAAGTGCAATGCCGGAAGATAAATTAGAGAAGGTAAAAGCGCTGCAAGAGCAAGGCCATCGAGTCTTAATGATTGGCGACGGGGTCAATGATGCTGCTGCACTCGCACAAGCGAATTTAAGTATCGCTATGGGCACGGGCACAGATGCTGCGATGTCGAGCGCTGATATCACTTTGATGCGTCCACAGTTGGCAGCGGTCATTGAGGCCCTTGATCTATCAAAGAAGACTCTCTCTACAATCAAGGGAAATCTGACATGGGCCTTTGCCTACAACGTGATTGGTCTCCCCATTGCAGCTCTAGGTTTAGCAACTCCGGTATATGCAGCAGCTGCGATGGCAATAAGCAGCCTCTTTGTTGTCAGTAATTCCCTACGTCTAAAGTAATTAATTTCCTAAAGTAAGAGAGTTCGGAAATGAGAAAAGGCGCTGAAATCAGCGCCTTTTTCATGATTACTTGCTTTGGTAGCGGGGGCAGGATTTGAACCTACGACCTCTGGGTTATGAGCCCAGCGAGCTACCGAGCTGCTCCACCCCGCGTCGGAAGTGCAATCATAGGCGTAAGCGCGATACTTCGCCAAATCCGTTACAGATGCGAGGAATTACTTGCGTGCTTGCGCAGCAATCGCTGCAGCAAGTGCTGCTTTGAGTCGATCTTGTGCGCGACCGTATGCAGCGAAGTCTCCCTTTGCAAGTGCAGCTTGACCATCAGAGAGCGCTTGCTTTGCACGTTGTAACGCACTTGCAAGATCTGCTGAACTGTTATTTGTCGTTGCATCTGGATTTGATGTATTTGATGAAGATGTTCCGGAGTTTCCACCGAATACCTGATCAAGTGCACCCTTGAGTGAACTATCAAATCCAATTACATCGCCGAATGAAACAAGCACCTTCTGCAGAAGTGGGTAGGCAGCAGAGTTTGATGTCGCTCGGACATAAACAGGTTGTACATAAAGCAATCCGTTGCCGACTGGCAATGTAAGAAGGTTTCCTAGTACAACATCTGATCCACCTTGACGAAGAAGTGACAGTGTATTTGCAACTTCTGGCTTAGCTTCAAAGTTAGATGCCACCTGCGATGGACCTGCGATATTTGTGCTTCGTGGAAGTTGAAGTACAGAGATCTTTCCGTAATCAGGGCCTGCAGTTGAGTTCACAGCTGCAAAAGCAGATAGGTTCTCGCGACCACCACGAGGTACGAACGGTGTGGTCAATGAGAATGTTGGATTCTTTGATCCAGGCATTTGTAGCGTCATGTAGTACGGAGGTTGAGCTCCTGCATTTGCACCGAATGTTGATGGATCTGTTGGTACGCGCCAGAAATCTTGACCGCCGTAAAAGGCATCAGAGTTCTTAACGTGATACGAGCTCAAGATGTCACGCTGAACGCGGAAGATATCTTCTGGATAGCGCACATGGTCTAGAAGGTCCTTAGAGATAGCGCTCTTTGGCTTAACGCTCTTAGGGAATGCCTTCATCCAAGTCTTCAAGACTGGATCCTTCTCATCCCACTGATAAAGGCTCACTGTTCCGTCATATGCATCAACGGTTGCCTTCACTGAATTTCGAATGTAGTTCACAGTCGTGTTGGATTGCGCTGTTACCGCAGTTGAATTTGCAGTCAGAGCATCAGCAGTTGAAGTCGAGAGTGAAGTCCTTCTTGCATATGGGTAGCCAGCACTCGTTGTGTAGCCATCAATAATCCAGAGAACCTTGCCATCGACGATTGCTGGGTATGGATCACCATCGAGTGTGAGCCAAGGCGCAACCTTTGCTACGCGCTCACGTGGCTCGCGGTTGTAGAGAATCTTTGAATCAGCATTAATTAAGTTAGAGAGAAGAATTCTCTGTTCCTGATACTTAACAGCGAAGAGCAATTTGTTGAGAATACTTCCGACAGGGACTCCACCAGTTCCGGTATATGTGTAATTCTTCTGACCGTTTGCTGATGCATCGTCAGGATAATCGAATTCAACTGGGCTCTCTGTCTTCTTTCCACCAATGATTGAGTAATCAGGAACATTTTCGCCGAAGTAGATGCGTGGTTGGAAATTACCTAGACCCTTTGTTGGTGGAAGATCTCCGACAGCAAAGTTTGGCTTTCCATCGGCATCGACGGTATTTCCATAGGCTGCAACGAAACCAAAGCCGTGTGTATAAACAAGGTGATCATTGATCCAGTTACGACTTGGGTTGCCATCGATATTGAGTTCTCGGACTGCTACGACTGTGTCACGTGAGACACCGTTGATCTTGTAGCGATCAACATCGAGTGACTGCGGAAATGTGTAGTAAGGCTTGATTTGCTGAAGCTGTCTAAATGTCGCAGAGATGACATTTGGATCCATCAATCTAATATTGGCGATAGTTGCGGCATCATCAGCAAGTTGGCCAGCACTTGCTGACAAGGTTGCGTTGTAATCCTTTATATCAACATCTGCGAGGTCGTATGCAGCGCGAGTAGCATCGATATTGCGCTGGATAAATGGCGCTTCCTTAGAAGACTCTGATGGCTTTACCTGGAATTGCTGGATAGCAGCTGGATAAATGCCCGCGATAAGCACTGATGAAATTACTAAGAGTGCAGTGCCTGCTGCTGGAAGTAGCCAAGAACGTCGGACAATATTTGCAAAGAAGAGCAGTGCGCAGACGACTGCAATAGCAGAGAGAATTGCTTTGGCAGGTAGTAACGCATTGACATCTGTGTACTTAAGGCCTGTGATGAGATTGCTCTCCTTGAGAGATAGCGCATAGCGATCAAACCAGTAAGCAACTGCCTTTATGAGAACTATGAGACCTAAAAGAATCGAGATTTGAACTCGTGCTGCGACGGTAGTGCGATCTGTTTGCACTGTGGTGCGAATACCACCGTACATATAGTGAACAAATGCGCTTGCAATCGCTGCAAGTATGAGCGTTGAAATTCCCCAGCCGATTATTGCTTGCAACATTGGGAGCTTAAAGACGAAGAAGGAGATATCAAGTCCGAATTGCGGATCCTTCACACCGAAGGATGTTGAATTTGTAAAGAGGAGCCATTCGCGCCAGAAAGCCATACCTGATGTGCCGGCGAAGTAGGTGAGTACAAGAACGACGCCCAGGAAGACCCAGAGGCGAATTGGTTCGATCTGGCCGCGCAATCTTTCGACGCCATTAATCTCGATGCTTGTTGGAACGTAGAGTGGGCGGCGCTTATATGCAATATAGATATTGAGAGAGATAACAAATGAAGTGAGAAGGCCAACGATGAGAAAGAGTTGGATCTTTGTTGAGAGAACCTTGGTCCATACCGATGTGAAATCGACGGAGTTAAACCAGAGCCAGTCGATATAGAAACCGCTGAAGTAAACGATAAGCGCACCGAGTGCAAATAATATTCCTGCAGTAATTACAAGCGGGCTACGATTTCTATTCATGAATCTAGATTAGTGCACCCTTTAACGCCTTGAAAATTCGAATTCTGTGAATTTATAAGGCTTTTATAAGCCTCTTCGAGGGTTGAGACGGCAATCACTCCGACTCCCGCGACCTTTTGGGGAACCTCGTCGCAATTTTCGCGAGAGATGAAGATTAATTGGGTTCCAGTCTTTCGGGCGGCGGTGATCTTCTCCTCTACCCCGCCGATGGGACCCACCTTGCCATTAGCTGAGATAGTTCCGGTAGCTGCAATCTTTCGACCTTGCAGAATATTTTCTGGAGTGAGAAGTTCTGTAAGACCTAGCGCAAAAATCAATCCGCCACTTGGGCCACCGGTATTCTTTAGCGAAATCTTTATCGAGGTATCAGTCATCTGACTGAGATCAATATCCGAGTGAAACTTTGCAAAGAGATGTTTTGTTGCGAGTAAGGCCGTACTTTGGGATTTAGCCATCTCTTTCTTGCCCATCGCAATCTCAGCTTTATCGTTTGTATTTCGTTGATAAACAACGGAACGAGGAACAACTACACAATCTTTCTGAGCCCAGCATCGCAAAACTTGATAACCAAGAATCTCGGTCTCAGGATTAGTAACCCAAATTGAGAGCAGGTACATCTGCCCATCCGCTGGATATGTAGTTACCGGAGCCGCTGCAGTTGGCTCGATATTCAATAATTTAGGAAAGAGTGGGCTACCTTGACCAGGGTTAATGAGTACGAAATTAACTGGCAGTACTAGCGGAAGTGTGAGAACAAAGGTCAGTAAGAGTTTTACTAATCGTGGAGTATGGGAGAAGCGAAGAGGCATTGCTGTTGCTTCTAAGCCCGGTTACCTGAGTTATCTGAGTTATCTGAGTTATCTGAGTTATCTGAATTATCTGAGTTATCTGAATTACCTGAGTTATCTGGCTGATCCTTCTGATCATCGCGGAAAGATTCTTGAAAACGTTGGAATTGGCCCACTGATCGAGAAGTTTCAGATTCAAACTTTCTCTTAAATTTTGAAACCCAGATGACATACCCAATTCCACCAAGAAGCCCAGCTACCGGAACTACCCACCAAATAAGGGCGGCGAAGGCGCTGCTACCTGCGGCATAGGCTGCAGTAAGTTCTCTTGAATAGATCACAAGCGAAGGCATAAAAAGAGCCTACCCTTTATGGGAAGAAAGTGCTCATTCGCATGGTTACACCTGTTGGGAATAACCTGATGGTTAGAATCATGGACAATGCACGAGGAGTGAAGGAGTTACTGATGTCACCTTTTGGATTCACTCCAGATGATGCCAACGATGACGGTGGCACGCCTGAAGATTTCTCGGCGATGATGCGGCAGATGCAAGAACAGATTCAGAAACAATTTGAACAGATGGGGATTAACCCTGCTGGCTTTGTAAATCCATTTGCAGCTTTCACAGGCGGTGTACATGAAACGCTACCTAAGAACGTTGTGCGCGATACTGCAAAGAAGATCGTTCAACTTCAAGGTTCGCAGCCAATCGGCACTAAAGATGTCACGATAATTGAGAATGCATTCGAGATTGCAGATTTATGGCTCAATGAGGCGACGGTCTTTCCAGCAACCGAAGCCACAACCGCCCCGCGAGCAATCAGCCGCCTCGATTGGATCGACCTCACCGTTGCCGGATGGCACGACACAATGGAGCCGCTAGCTACCGGGCTCTCCTCGGCAATCTCAGGCCTGCTCGATCAAGCAGCGGGTGAATCTGATGAGCTCAACAATTCGATGGGCGCGATTACTGGGCTCTTAAGAACATTTATTGGATCGATGATTGCAACGCAGTTAGGGCAGGCGATAGGCGCTATCTCTGCATCGGCAACGGGGGCTCATGATGTTGGGCTGCCATTACTGGAGCCAGCACAACCAGTATTAATCCCTGAGAACATTGAGCTTTGGAGCAAAGAGCTAGAGATTCCAAAGACAGAAATTTACATCTTCCATGCTCTGCGAGAAGCTGCGATAGCGCGTTTATTTGCCCATAACCCTTGGATAGTTTCGTACATTCGAAGTGCGATCGTTGATTACGGGCGCGGAATTCATATCGATATGGATGCAATTCAACGTCAAGCAGAAGAGTTGATGTCTAACTTTGATCCCGCGCAACAGAACCCCGAATCTGGAGAAAATACTTTCTCTATCGCTTTAAACAATGGTGTATTTACTCCCGAAGAAACTCCTGCGCAAAGAGCAGCGCTTTCAAAGTTAGAAACTGCTCTTGCACTTGTCGATGGTTGGGCAGATGAAGTAGCAGCACTTGCAGCTGGCGAAAGGTTGCCGGCACTTACATCACTTCGAGAAATTTTTAGACGACAACGTGCTACAAACGCTCCATCGCAACAACTCTTTAAATCACTTCTTGGACTTCAAGTTTCACCGCGACTTACCCGCGAAGCGAGCGCCTTCTGGCAGAAGGCTCGCGAAATTAAAGATATCTCTGCACGTGATCAAATTTGGAGTGGAATTTTGCCAAGTGCCGAGGAGCTACTTGATCCTGAGAAGTTCTTAAAGTCGGCTGAGATTCCTGATGACCTCAGCGGGCTGCTTTAGGCCCTCTGTAAAAATCTAGGCCCTCTGTAACAGTATTCCGGGAAAAGCGAAGTCCCCGGGCGCACATTTTAATATCTGCCTTCCCCTTGCAGATATCAAACGGTTATCCGAGGACTTCGTATGCGCAAAGTACGAGAGATTTAACGCAGAATCAAATGTAAATGACTAAGACACAACAAAAATTTCTTGTCAAGAAATCATCTATCGCCTCTATTTTTCGCTACTTTCTAATACATTTCCTCAATGACAACTCGAGACTTTTCACCGGCAGATGGCGAAGGTGAAAATCTCACACTTCCTGGAGTCGACGAAGGTGAGATTGTTGTAATCCGCTCCAATCGCCGCAAGAAGAGCATCTCGGCATATCGCCAGGGTGGCCGGATAGTCATCTCTATTCCTGCGCGTCTTTCCAAGGCTGATGAACGAGCGATAGTTCCCGAGATGATCGCCAAGATTCGGGGTCAAGAGGCGAGTAAAACCCCAGGTGAGGCTCAACTGGCGGCGAGAATCGACCAATTGCTCACCGAGCTGGCCCCTGAAATCACAGCTCGCCCCGCCTCGGTCATCTGGCGCCCCATGAGAGAGCGTTGGGGCTCCTGCACCAGCGTCGATCGCAGTATCCGCATCTCAGATCGCCTCAAGATGGCCCCTGAATATGCCTTGGATTACGTCCTCTTCCATGAAGCGATCCATCTTCAATATTTCGACCATGGCGAGGAGTTCACGGAAGTTCTCAATAGATTTGAGGATTCAGAGCTCGCCAGCGCCTATCTCGATGGGTATGAAGCGGCCGAGAGGGCTTTGCTGCCGCCTGTGGAGCTGAAGAAACTCCCATAACCGGCCGTGTGGAAACGGTATTTTGAGCGTGAGTGAGAGTACGGTTTGACTAGTACGCATGGCGCCAAGCTCATGGGTCGAACGGAGGCAAAAATGACAGAGGTAGAGACATACAAGGGTGACGCTTACTGCGTGAAGTGCAAAGAGAAGCGTGATTTCGAGGGTACTGTAAAGATCTCAGACTCTGGTCGTCGCATGGCACAGGGCATCTGCCCAGTGTGTGGCACCAAGGTAAACCGCATTCTCGGCAAGAAGCCAGAATAAGTACCAGTCACTAAACGTAGTTATAACCCTCGCTCATGTGAGCGGGGGTTATTTCTTTTCCCTTTTCTTTAGGCGCGAAGGCAACTAAGCGTCGCGTAGCAGAACCTCTGCGTAGAAGAAGTGTGCGCTACCCACAGATTCACCCGTAGCTCCATATTAAATGTCAGCGACGTGAGCATCCTTGCCCGCTATGAGAAGAATAAAAGTCGGCGTCAAGCTCTATGAAAGTAATAAGCAGGCTCAATATTTCCTCGGTAGGCCAAAGCAACTCATCCACATCAGTACACCCGAAGATAAGGCGCTCGCTCTCGAATTGATATCTGGTAAGTGCGAAGATGAGATTCTTCAACTTCAGGGAGCAGATTCGCAATCGCTCAATAGGATTTTTGCTGAACTTGAACGTGCCGAACTTATCGATACAGAACATGGCGCTCTGAAAGTTTCGCAGAGATTTATTTCCAAGGTAGAAGATCGAGTTGAGAAGAGCAAGAAAGGTTTTGTTGATGCAGCGCTACTGCAATTGCAGAGTCGAGCAATTCCAGAGTTAACACAGAGCAATTGGATAGATGGCGTCCGCGATGGTGGCATCAATACCCTGACGATGCGGCAAAGCTACTTAATCGAAATCTCGGGACAGAATCGCGTTGCAACAATTCTCTATTCGCTCTTACTTCTCAGTGGTTTCTCTCAATCTAGATTTGCATCCAGTTCTCGTGCTCGTAATCCACAAATTGGCGATAAAGATATAGGCGCGGCGACAATCGTTCCATCTGATGTTGGCAGAAACTTTCTAAACCATTGTGAATCGCTACGTAGAGAGTTATCTCTATTTCCACTTGATCGAAACCACAACTACCTCGACGAGCTATCGACTCCAGATTTGATTATCCATTGCGGTGAGATTGATCCCGAAAAGCTTTCGCTCTGGATGAGCACTAGTCAGAACTTCTTACTGATTCCTACTCCTCAGGCAGATACTGCAGAAATTGGACCGCTCGTAATTCCTGGAAAATCTCCATGCCTGCGCTGTCTTCTTCTTGTTGCTAGAGAGCAGAGCCAGATTCAACAACGTTCTGAGATTGGGCAGGAGCATGAGATTGAATATCCTCAGATAGCTGCTCATTTCATTGCAGCGATGGCGGCATCTTTTGTTGCAGATTTCTTCGACATTTCAGCAGAAGATAATGCGAAACAAGAATTGGTAGGCACCGTAATTACCGTTGATTACCAATCCCTGTCTCGCCCTCGAAGTACCGTTATTCCAAGGCACCCGCTATGTGGATGCGCTTTTCAGTAACTCATCGAAAACTAGAGCTACTCGATCATGCGGGCAGCAGCGATCACCTGACGTGGTGGTCTGCCAGCGCGACGCTTACGTTCGATGATGACGCCATCTTCAATGAGCTGGCCGCCCCACACTCCGCATGGCTCTTGACGAGAGAGCGCCCCATCGAGACATTTATTGCGCACAGGGCATTGACCACAGAGAGCTTTCGCTTCTGCAATCCCCTGATCTGTCTCAGAGTAGAAGAGTTCAGGATCTGCCACATGGCATGGCAGGGTGAAGGCCTTGGCGTTGTCATATGTGAACGTCACATCGTTTAAGCCAATCTTCTCGCCGTTATCTGCCCAACCTGGTACCTGTAGTTCGCTGAAGAGAACTGTCATAGTCCTCACCCCCTCATATCTCTCTTGTCTTTCTCTGATTTCTTGTATCTAGTTCTGCTTGGGTAATAAAAAAGGACCTCCAAATCCATCGAGTGGATTTGAGGCCCTTGTGGGTCGTATTCGGTATTAGCCGATTAGTGCCCCCGTGGCCTCGTCCACTGCATAAAAGTTGGCGTAAAACGCTGACTTTGTAGCTGTGGGCCAAGCTGCTCGCTTATGTGAGCGCTTAGAAGTTGAGGTTGTGTGGGCAGCAGAAGGAAGAGCAGCGCGTACGCCTGCCCCGATTGTTGAAGTGAATACTGAATTCATCTCAACCCCTTCTTTCTTAGTAATTTATTGCTTGGCGTAAGGGTACGCGATGAATATCAAATGGCGCAAGCTAATTAAATGCAAGCTGGCTGCCTAGGTAAGCAGGACCAGAAAATAGGAGTTAGGAACTGGCCAGTAACCCAGATTCACGCAGGAATTGGCTCGCTTTACCGCGGTAGGAGATATGCAGATCTGCCTTCGCTCGCGTGATTCCCACATAAAAAAGCCTACGTTCTTCATCTAGGGCGACATCGCCTGCGCTATTAGCAAGAGGCAACTGCCCATCAGATGCACCGATCAGAAATACTCGCTCCCATTCAAGACCTTTGGCAGCATGCAGAGTTGCAAGTGTTACAACCGGCATTGTCGGAGGATTGTTCTGCTGCACTCGATCTTCAACTTCACGTAAGTAACCGCGCAGAGTTTTTGGAGAGAAATTCTCATCACTCTCTAATTCGCGAGCTAGATGCAGCAACGCTGCAATTCCATCGATAGCTTCTCCTGTGAGATAGGGCTGGGCAAGTGAACGAAGTTCATCAATCCAACCTGATCCTTCTGCGGGAATAACGGATGCTTGGCGAACTTGCTTAAGAAAATCACGAATTTCGCGGCGATCAAAGAATCTTTCAGTATTGCGAACTTGATAAGGAATGTTGGCGGCAAGCATCGCTTTTTCAGCGCCCTTCAATTGTGCATTTGTGCGAGCAAGGATGGCAATCTCTTGTGGCGCCGTTCCTGTACTCATTAAATCCGTTATCTCGCCCATGACTCCACGAATTTCGGATGCTTCATCTGCGTAGCCAGTCACCATCGGCTTAGAGCCATGGCTGTTGAAGGCAACGAGCTCCTGACCCATTGTTCCGGCGCGCAACAGAGAATTAGCCGCGAAGGTGATTTCAGGTGTTGAGCGATAACCCGTTGTTAAGCGAATAACTTCTGCCTCTGGAAAGCGTTGTGTAAATGAGTTGAGAAATACTGGAGTTGCGCCAGCAAAGGAGTAAATCGTTTGCGCGGGGTCACCAACTACACAGATATCGCGACGAGTGCCAAGCCAAGCATTAATCAAACGCTGTTGAATCGGAGAAATATCCTGATACTCATCGATAGTGAAATATCTATATTGATCCTGCACGCGTTCTCGAACTTCTCGCTCTTGCTCAAGCATCGCAGCGCAGAGCAGAAGCACATCTTCAAAATCTATTGCTAACTCTTGCTTCTTAATCGATTCATAAGCGGTGTAAATCTGAACCATCTGCTCTGGCAAGACTCGAGGCTTCTGACTGCGACGTCCAACCTGGTCTACATAATCAACGGGAGTTACTTGAGAAACTTTTGCCCATTCAATTTCAGATGCGATATCGCGCATGAGTTCACGATTAGTTGCGCGAAGTGAGCTGCTCAAACCTGCGCGGTTAATAGCTTCGGTGAGAAACCCCGTCTTTGTTGTCATTAAATCTGGAGTTCTACCGCCAAAGACGCTCGGCCAGAAGTAGAGCAATTGCTTCAGCGCTGCCGAGTGGATTGTGCGTGCAGCAACGGTCGGAACTCCAAGTGTGCGAAGGCGTGCACGCATCTCACCTGCCGCTTTTGCAGTAAAGGTAAGAGCTAAAACTTTCTGTGGATCCATCGTTCCAATTGCTGCTGCATATGCAATGCGATGTGTAATTGCGCGAGTCTTTCCAGTTCCTGCACCTGCAATTACACAGACAGGACCGCGAGTAGCTATTGCTACGGCACGTTGATCTGCATCAAGGGCAGCAAGAATCGAGTCGCCTATTCCCACGCTATCGCCACGTCTCGCCGCCTTGCGCGCTCTCACCTAGCCAGCGCTCAATCATCTTGCGTGCAACCGAAATCGATGGTGGAAGCAAGAGTGAACGATCTGCAGCTGCTGCCTTTAACTCTGCGCGAGAGAACCAACGTACTTCGGTAATCTCTTGACCATCACCACGTGCATCATCTGGATTATCAGTAACTGCCTCGAAGGCGATCATGATGCTTGCCGGAAATGGCCATGGCTGCGAACCTAAATACTTTAACTCTGAAACTCGAACGGCAGATTCTTCTAAAACTTCACGTGCAACGCATTGTTCAAAAGTTTCACCAGGTTCGAGAAAGCCTGCAAATGTTGAGAATCGACCTTCAGGCCAGATTGGTTGGTGGCCAAGCAAGATTCGATCTTGGCGATCTTTTACCAAGACGATGACAGCTGAATCAGTTCGGGGATGATGTTGGCTCTGATCTGCCTCGCAGAATCGTGCTGCTCCACCAAGATCTACTCGTGTTGCTCCGCCACATTTAGGACAACGTGGATGTGCGCGGTGCCAATTACTTAAGGCGAGTGCATGCAGGCCAAGTTCTAACTCTTGCTCTGCTAGCAGAGCACCAATTTCTCGGACTGTTGAAAAACCTACCGCTTTCTCTTCATCGCTCAACTCTTCAACCCACTGCGTATCCCACGCAAAAAATGGCTCGCGGCTCTCGATATTTAGCCCGAGAAAATAGCGACTACCTTCAGCAAATAATCCTGATGAAATCTTTGAAGCAACTTCGTTTGCTGAAAGAAATGTAATTTCACTGCCAATTGATGCGATTCGACCTTCGGAGAGATGAAGGATCTTCGCATTACTCCAGAGTTGATCGAGTGACTCTTGGTTCACTCGTAACTCTCCGGCGCGGTCTATGCGGGAAGGGTGCTGATTTATCGCGCTCACGGGTGCAGGTTACTAGTGTGTGGGGGTGCGCATCACCTCGTGGAATCTCCTGCATGGAATGGCCATTCCGCCCAGTCAAAATGGCGATGGCGAGAATCTCGCCGGGGCCATGCAGAAGCTGGATAAGCAAGTCCACTCAGATATCTACGGTTTCCAAGAAGTCGACCACTTCTTACCTCGATCTAATTCGCGGCCGCAGATGCGCGATATTGCAGAAACTTTAGGTGCACGTGATTGGGCGATGGCACCGAGCATTATCGGAACTCCTGGAGAAAAGTGGAGAAAGCTTGGTAAAGATGAGCCCGAGATTATTACCAATAAATCTTCGCATCTCGAACTTATGCATGAGAGTTATGGAATCGGAATTGTTTCAAAGGTTCCAGTTATTTCTTGGCATCGATTAAATCTTGGTAACTCACCGATTGGCATGCCACTTGTTGTTCCGGGTGATGAAACTGGAAAAGGTCGACCACGATTTATTTATGTCCGAGATGAACCTCGTGTTGCGATTGCAGCAGTGCTAGAAAATGGTTGGGTTGTTATCAATACCCATCTCTCTTTTGTTCCTGGTTTCAACATAGCGCAGTTACGGAAGATTAAGAGATGGGCGCAGAAGCTGGGCGCAGAGAACAAGTGGCGAGTTGTCATTATGGGAGATCTCAACTTGCCGAAGAATCTGCCAGTTGTCGGCTCTGATTGGATTTCACTTGTGCGGGAAAATACCTATCCAAGCTGGGGCGCGAAGATTCAATTCGACTACATCCTGGCCCAAGGGTTACGAGAGGGTGAATATCACCCTCTAGATATCTCAAGCCTGGCTATATCCAAACTTGGAATTAGCGACCACCTCCCGCTCGCTGTCGAAATTTTCAATTAGCACTTTCTACTTGCTCCATTAGGCTAGGGCTACCGCTAGATACTCTCTCTGAATAAGACTCTTGGAGCAAAAATGACTGATGCAGCAAAGTGCCCTTACACAGGTAGCAAGTTAAATCGCGAAGGAACATACAACGTTGATTGGTGGCCAAACCAACTCGATCTATCAGTTCTTCGCCAGCACTCTCCTGTCTCAGATCCAATGGACGAGGACTTTGACTACGCAGAAGAATTTTCAAAGCTCAATATCAAAGCGGTAAAGAAAGATATTGAAGAGTTAATGACTACTTCACAAGAGTGGTGGCCTGCAGATTACGGTCACTATGGACCATTCTTAATTCGCCTTGCATGGCATAGCGCTGGTACATATCGCACACACGATGGTCGCGGTGGCGCAGGTGCTGGTATGCAACGTTTTGCACCACTTAATAGCTGGCCAGATAACGGAAACCTCGATAAGGCCCGCCGCCTTTTGTGGCCAATCAAGCAGAAGTACGGAAAGCGTTTATCGTGGGCAGATCTCATGATCCTTGTCGGTAACTGTGCAATCGAATCAATGGGACTTAAGACATTTGGTTTCGGTGGCGGACGAGTTGATGTTTGGGAGCCAGATGAAACTTACTGGGGCAAGGAGCAAGAGTGGCTTGCCAACAATCGCTACAGCGGTGATCGTGAATTAGAAAATCCACTTGCTGCAGTGCAGATGGGTCTTATCTATGTAAACCCTGAAGGTCCAGATGGAAATCCAGATCCACTTGCATCTGCTCGCGATATCCGCGAAACATTTGCTCGCATGGCGATGAATGATGAAGAGACTGTTGCACTTATCGCAGGTGGTCACACATTCGGTAAAGCACATGGCGCTGCAGATCCTGGCAAGTATGTCGGTGCAGAACCAGAAGGTGCAGCTATCGAAGAGATGGGACTTGGCTGGAAGAACACCTTCGGTAAAGGAAATGGCGCAGAGACAATTACAAGCGGCCTAGAAGGTGCTTGGACTCCAACGCCAACGAAGTGGGATAACACCTACTTTAAGACTCTCTTTAAGTACGAGTGGAAGCAGACAAAGTCACCAGCTGGTGCAACTCAGTGGATTCCAACTGATGAATCTGCTGCAAAGGCTGTTCCTGATGCACATATTTCAGGTAAGACTCATGCGCCAGTGATGTTTACTACCGACCTCGCACTTCGCATGGATCCTGCATATGAGAAGGTTTCACGTCGCTTTGCAGCAGATCAAGATGCATTTGCCGATGCATTTGCACGTGCATGGTTCAAGCTCACACACCGTGACATGGGTCCAGTTGCTCGTTACCTAGGACCTCTTGTTCCAAAGGAAGAACTCATCTGGCAGGATCCACTTCCTGCGCGTTCGAAGAAGGTAATCGGCAAGGCAGAGATTGAAGAACTTAAGAAGAAGATTCTTAAGAGTGATCTCACCATTGCAGAGCTAACTAGAACTGCATGGGCATCTGCCTCATCATTCCGTGGAACAGATAAGCGCGGTGGCGCCAATGGTGCACGTATCCGCCTAGAACCACAGAAGAGCTGGGAAGCCAATAACCCTAAGGAACTTAAGAAAGTTCTTGCAACTCTTGAAAAGATTCAGCTAGCCTTCAACAAGAAGTCAACAAAGAAGGTTTCACTTGCTGACCTCATCGTTCTTGGTGGAACTGCTGCTGTTGAAAAAGCGGCAGCAAATGCAGGAGTTAAGACGAAGGTTCGCTTTACTCCAGGTCGCACAGATGCATCGCAAGAGCAGACAGATGTCGCATCATTTGCATACCTAGAGCCAATCGCAGATGGTTTCCGCAATTACCGAGGCGCAGACGATACTCGTCCTGCAGAAATTGCAATCGTCGAGAAGGCAGCTCTTCTTACTCTGACTCCACCCGAAATGGTTGTACTCGTTGGCGGTCTGCGTGCACTTGGCGCAAATTACAACGGATCAAAGGATGGCGTTCTGACAAAGGAGAAGGAGTCACTTACAAATGACTTCTTCATCAATATCCTCGATATCAACACAGAGTGGGCGCCAAAGAATGGCGATACCAATAACTTTGAGGGCCGTAGCCGTAAGAACGGCAAGGTTCAGTGGAGTGCAACGAGAGCAGATCTCGTCTTTGGATCTCACTCAGAACTTCGTGCTCTCGCAGAGGTTTACGCAAGTGCTGATGCAGAGAAGAAGTTTGTTGCAGATTTCGCAGCTGCATGGAGCAAGGTAATGGAGCTCGATCGCTTCGATATCTAAGTCGTAAAAACTACTTCAGTAGTAAGAGATCGGTGAGTTGCTCTTCGTTAAGAAGATCCGCTCGCCGATCTATCTTATTTGTGGGCACATAATGGAAAGCTGCAGATACATCGGAGACTGCAACCTTACTTAACTTAGCCCATGCCAATCGATAGACAGCGAGCTGTACTGCAGATGATTCTCCAAGAACCTTTGAGCCAGTCTTCCAATCCACAACTTCGAAATTATCGCCGTTCTTATAGACCGCATCGATGCGACCACGAACCAGAACACCTGCGATAACAGTTTCGAATGGAACTTCAACTGCATGAGGTTGCAGCTTCGCCCAATCAGATGCGAGCCATTTAGTTTTCAGATCTTCGAGCGTTTGATCTTCTTCGAGTGGAGTCAGTAAATCGAAATCTTCATCATCAAAGAGAACCTTGGCGTTGAAGTGGCGTTCAATCCAAAGGTGGAAGGCTGTGCCGCGATGAGAGAACTCATCCATGGCGCGTGGCATTGGGCGTCGAATATTGAGTGCAAGTTCGGCAGGATCTTGATGGAGTGAGATAAGAGTTGATGTAGATAGACGAGGTGGAAGCGCCACATCGTGCGAACCTTTTCTATACTCTTCGAATTCAGCGATGATTGCTTGAGCATCGGTAGCCCATTCGGAATTAGTGGCGCTGAGATCAATTGATGGCGCTGCAGTAACGAGTGCAACGGATGAATCAAACTCTGAGCGCTTATCGCCCATCGAATCATGCGGCCAAGACGCTGTTACCTCGATATTTTCTGCTGGATTTCGATCAGAATCTGCCGGTGCCTCAGGGGCTGAAAGCACTGTGCCGACTTCGCGGGCAATCTTTTCAACGCTCTCAAAGATTATTGAAGGAGCGACAGGTTTGACTCCATCGCGCCAGAATGATGTTGAGCAGAATAAATGGGTGCGGGCTCTAGTCATTGCAACGTACCCGAGTCGAATCTCTTCGCGCTCCTTATATTCAACACAATCGCTAGCGAAATTTTCAATTGCTGCTTTTGCCTGCGCATTCGTTGTTGCAGCGTTCCACGAGAATGGTGGAAGAAGCGCGCCATCGCAGCGAAGATCAAATGGGATGTGTCGTTCGTTGGTAAGCCAATTGTCCGGATCTGATTTATTGGCGCCAGGGAAAGTTCCCTTTGCAAGACCTGGCACTGCAACGACATCCCACTCGGCGCCCTTAGCCATATGAATTGTCAGAATCTGTACAACGCTTGCGTCAATCTCAGGGGTACCAGCTTTGAGACCACCTTCTTCTTCACTTGCAATATCGAGCCACTGCAAGAAAGATGAGAGAGAACCACCACTGCGAGCAAACTTTGCAGCTTCATCCATGAAGCGATCAAGGTGGCGACGTCCATGTGTACCGCCATCGCGCAACATCACTTCGCTCTCAAGGCTCAGGTATCGCTCGATTTCAACAATTAAATCTGTGATGGGACCCGATGCACGTGAACGTAGGCGACGAAGATCAGCTGCGAAGCTTGTAAGGCGCTGCAGACCAACTTGAGTAAATAACTTCTTATCGCACTTTTCAATCTCATCAAGTGCATCGATGGCGCTACCCATAAATTGATCATCAGCTTCAGCTGAATCTGGATTGCCAGCCACAATATTTTTAACGATGCTGCGACTGTCGGTGCGATGTGTTTCAGAACGAGAACGGGTATATCGCCCAAGCGCTGCGATATCGCGAGCACCTAAATTGATACGTGGACCTGTTAAGTGGCGCATCAGTGATGCACCAGAGTTGGGATCATTGAGAATTTTGAGCATCGAGACTAAATCTGCAATCTCTGGAACGTGGACTAAGCCGCCTAAACCAAGGACTTCAGAAGGTATTCCAACCTTCGCTAGCGCCTCTTGAATCGGTGCAATCTGTGCACGCTTTCGCACCAATACAGAGAATGTCTTTGGAACCTTTGAATCTATTTCTAAACGCTGCGGATTTTTCCAGAGTGGAAGGAAGTAATCGGCGATCGCTTGGCTTTCAGCCTCAATATTTTCAAATACTCCACAAGTAAGGTCTCCCTTACCTGCACCTTTGCGAGCCTTAAGGGGTGCAACATCTAGATTTTCTAATTCGCGCACACTTGCCGAGATTTCGTTCGCCAGAGCGAGAATAGATTGGTCATTTCGATAAGTGGTCAGAAGTTCGTAAACGTTCTTGCCTGTTGAACCTTCGCTCTTCGGAAAGTTCTTATTAAATGCGCCAATTGTTCCCGCAGATGCACCGCGCCATGTGTAAATAGATTGGCAAGGATCTCCTACTGCAGTAACAGGATGCCCGCCACCAAAGAGCGCTGACAACATCCGTACCTGTGACTGCGAAGTATCTTGATACTCATCGAGCAGAACTACTGGATACTTTGCCCGCTCGAGCGCGCCAACATCTGGGAAGTTAACTGCGATATCTGCAGCTAGCGATATCTGGTCATCGAATGAGAGTTCTCCAGATTGACGACGCGCTTCGATAAAGGCTTCGACCATCGGCAACATTGCGATGCGTTGTCCCAGTACCTTGGCCACGCGCCTGGTCTCTTCATTAGTTGCACCAGTCATGAGAGAGAGTTCTTGCAGTACTCGCTCATCAATCTCGCGTATTTGATCAAGCTTGACGCGATGTTCAAGTGCAATCGAAGTAAGACCCAGGAGATCTTTTACAACTGTGCTGACGGCATCATCAGTTGAGAATGCTCCGTTATCCCATTCGCGCACAATCTTATTTGCAGACATCCAAAGCGCTGCCTCACCAAGTGGCTGTACATCTGCATCAATGCCATAACGGATTGCATGTTCACTTAAGAGGCGACCTGCATAAGAGTGATAGGTAGTCACTGCTGTCTCGAGGCTATTAAATGTGCGCGCTATACCTTTCTTATCCTGAGCCTGCTGAAACTGGCGTAAACGCTTACGAATTCGAGCGTTGAGTTCACCAGCTGCTTTGCGAGTAAATGTCAGACCCAAGATTTGATCAGGGCGCATAAATTCATTTGCCACAAGGTAGACAACTCGCGCAGCCATTGTTTCAGTCTTTCCGGAACCCGCACCTGCAATAACAACTGCAGGTTCGAGAGGATTATCTGTAATCGAAATGATGGGGCGCTGTTCATCACTGGGCAGATAGAAAGTTGGATCAATCGAAATAATCATCTCTGCAACTTGGTCAGGTGTGTACTTCTCAATCATACGTTCGTTGCTCATTGATGTACCGCCCTTCCCTCGAGATGGAGCGGACACGAAGGCTTTACCGGACAGCGCGAACACATATCGCTCTTTCGAGCGGTAAATGTTGCAGCGCCCAAGCCTTCGGCGATTACTTCAATCGTCTCTTGAATCTCTTGCGCGTTGATTGGTTCGCGAACTCGCGTTGTGACCTTTTGGGTCTTATTCGCCAAGAAGACGAGTTCGGAACCAGAAACTTCTACGCCCTTGAGCTTTTCTTCAAAACCATCGAGAATTACACCGAGCTGGTAACAAGCAAGCTGCAGATTCTCTTGTGCATCTGCCTTAGAGATAACGTTCTTGCCTGTCTTAAAATCGATGATATAGAACTTGCCATCGCTATCTACTTCAACGCGGTCAACGTTTCCGCGAATAGTTGCGCGACCCACTTGAATCGTAAAATTAAGTTCTGCGCCCACAACTTCGCGGGTCGATTCACGGTGGTATTGAGCAAAACGCTCAAGCATCTTCTTGGCACGATTCAGCGCTGCAGTACTGATCCAGCCTTGGCTATCGTCGATCAGTGGCCATGCTTCAATTAACTTCTCTGTTAGTTGTGCATCAGTAGTCGTTGGTTCATCCACCTTCAACCGTGCAAATTCATGGATGACAGAACCTAGTAATTGCGCAGTTGAATCACCATTTGTCCCGCCACTCTTTTCTAAGAACCATTTCAAACCACATTCATTAAAGCTCTCGGCCCCTGATGGTGAAACAGAGACAGGTAGAGCAGCATCAACCACAGGTAAATCACTACTTATTGGGGCGCTTCCTAGCCATTGCGCTGGATCGGCTTGATGGATTCCAGATGATGAGAGCGTCTTTAAGATACTTGCAGCAGTTTTGTCGCCTGAGATATTTACTTCTCGGCGCAGAGTTGCAACAAGTGCTGGAGCTGTAAGGGGACGTGGCACCTTTGTATGTGCATCTGTTTGGCCAAGAGCATCTGCGAAATCCTCGAAGAAGATAGATGGGGTCTCATCTTCACGAGAGATTGCGGTGACTAAGAGCGATTGGCTTGCTCTGGTAGTTGCAACATGAAATAGACGCGCTTCATCTTCTGCCAATGAAGAGGCAGCAATCATGTCGAGTTCGAGCTGTGCAAACTCATCTCCGTGGCGAACTCGTTCAACAAGTCGTTCTGCGCCGAGCAAGGAACTTCTCTGCTTTAAATTTGGCCAGCTACCTTCTTGCACGCCAGCGACTGCCACCATCTGCCATTGGCGTCCCTTTGTTGAGTGCACAGTGAGGATTTCAACTACATCAGGGCGCACACCGCGGGATGTGATGACATCCGAAACAATGGTCTCGTTCTCAATCTCTTTCAAGAATATCTCTGGCTTTGCACCAGGAAAACGTTCGATATGACGTGCTGCAGTGTCGAAGAGTTGGATCATCGCATCGAGATCGCGGTCAGCTGCTGCTCCTCGAGAACCACCGCGAAGTGCAGCAGAGCGCCACGCATCGCTGAGTTTCTCGTTATCACTTGTGACTGCGTTATTCCAGATTGCCCAGAGCAGATCGTGAATAGTTGAATTTCGTTTAGCAATAGATTTCTCTGCGATGACAAGCAAGTTGTGAACTCTCATTAGCTCAGCTGAATCTTCGATTGCAATATCACCCGTTTTAATTGCATCGATAATCAATTGTGTTCCGGAACGCTTATCGCTTGCCTCATCACGAGCTGCTAATAAGGCAGCACGTGTGCGGCGAAGAGAGACCGATGTCGCTCCCCCAAATTCGCTTGTGAGTAACTTCTCTGCGTTCTCGAGATTAAGTGGCGCAGCGCCTGTTGCTACTCGCGCAAGAAGCACAAATGGTGCAATAGCTGCGTTATTTGCCAGCGCTTCGATATCGCCTGCGACTGGAATGGAAACCTGGGCAAAAGCGCGTCTAATAGCTGATGCGCACTGTCCATGGGATCTGACGATGACAGCCATCTGTGAATACGGAACGCCCTGCATGAGATGAGCTCTCTTAAATTGATGAGCGATGAAGTGCGCTTCTTCAGATTCTGAAAGCAAACGCGCTATTGATTTTTCTGGGGTGCCACGGAAATCCGTTGTGAATTCGATCTTTGTGGCACCACTTGCAATGTGCTTATCAAGCACTGCTGCAACACCTTCAGGGTCTGCGCCTCTAAAACGTCCCACTGCACTTTGAGTATCTGCAACGATGATCAAATCTTGCCCTGCAAGAAGATCGAGAAGTGCGCGCTGCGAAGGATCGCTCTCTTGGAATTCATCAACGATGATTGTTGTAAATCGTGCCCTTAGTTCTGCAAGAAGTTCAGGGTTATTCGTGAGGTAACGTTTGGCTAAGTTAATGATTTCTGATGGGTCGATACGCATCTTGGCATCGCCTGCCGAGCTCTCTTGCAGCACCAAACCTTCAAGATATCGATTCCAGAAATCTGCAGCACCTTCCCAATACTTTTCACCGAGCTGATGACCGCGCACCGCTAGATCGGATGGAGTTAATCCGCGTTCATTGGCGCGCATAATGAGATCTCGAAGTTCGCGGACAAAACCTTGAGTCGCAAGAGGTTCGCCTAAACTTTCAGGACCTTTCTGCAAATCCTTATGCCAAGATCGATATCCAGATGCGATATCTCCTTCAAGTAAATCGGAGATCAGCGTCTCTTGTTCTGAACCCGACATCAGGACTAAGTCGCGGTATTGGTCACCGGTGCGCATCTTGAGAATTGAATAGGCAAGTGAGTGAAATGTTCTAGCTAGTGGTTCGTGTGCACTTTGATTAGATGCAATAACAATTGCATCTCGTAGCTCTGATGCGCGATCGCGACCGTAGGTCAGTAAGAGAATGGAATCAGGGCTCTGGCCACCTTTGATGCGCGATACCGCTGCTTCGATAAGGGCTCTTGTCTTTCCGGTTCCGGTTCTGCCAGTAATAATCAAGGGAGTTCCGCGATGAGAGCGAGCCACTTCTTGCTCTTTTGAGAGTGTAAAAAGAGCAGCGATATCTGCGTTTCGCACGAGGCGAAGTTGGGCTGCAGATTGCTTACTCACGGTTCGTATTCAACCGTACAGGTATGACATTTAAGAGGAGCTGAGGCTAAATCTGTAGCTTCCTGAAACAACATGGCCATCCGGTGAGGCCATTCGGTAGGTGACGAGATACTTTCCTGGGACTGCTTCTTGATCCGATAGAGCGACGACGAGAGATTTTCCGACGACCTTAGTTTCGCCGATAGAAATAATCTCTTTACGAGGGTTAGCAACTGAAATCAGATTTACTTTCTTCTTCTTGAAAGTTAGCGGTGCCTCGGAGAACTTCATTGTTACCTTCTGCGGAAGTTCAAGAACTACCGAATTAGGGCGTGGAGAGAATGAAGTAATCTTTGAATGAGCTTGGGCAGGCGATGAGGTGTGAATAGTTAACACTGCTACTGCGAGCAGCGTTAAAAACTTCTTCATAACCCCATCACCGTGTAACACTAATTAGCTCTGGTTACTCTTCTTCGCTCGTGAAGTTGCGCGTGCACGTTCTGCACCATCAAGAGTTACCTTGCGAATACGAACAACTGCAGGTGTAACTTCAACGCATTCATCTTCGCGACAGAATTCGAGAGCACCTTCCATGTTCAGCTTCTTAGGTGGAATCAACTTCTCAGAATCATCAGTACCTGATGCACGCATATTGGTAAGTTTCTTTTCGCGGACACAGTTAACATCCATATCGTCAGAACGTGAGTTCTCACCGATAACCATGCCTTCATAAACTTCATCGCCTGGTTCTACGAAGATAGAACCGCGCTCTTGAATTCCAGCAAGTGCGTATGAAGTAACCGCACCGATTCGGTCAGATACGAGTGATCCTGTTGCACGTGTGCGAAGTTCACCGAACCATGGCTCGTATGAATCGAATACGTGGTGAAGCAATCCTGTTCCGCGAGTTTCAGTAAGGAACTCGGTACGGAAACCAATCAGACCACGTGATGGAACCTTGTAATCAAGGCGAATCCATCCGGTGCCATGGTTAACCATTTGCTCCATACGGCCCTTACGAAGTGCCATCAACTGTGTAAGAACACCTAGGTAATCTTCAGGTGCATCAATTGATAAACGCTCCATTGGTTCGTGGAGTTTTCCATCAATCATCTTGGTAACAACCTGTGGCTTACCAACTGTAAGTTCGAAGCTTTCGCGCTTCATGATTTCAACGAGAACAGCGAGCTGGAGCTCACCGCGACCTTGAACTTCCCATGTATCTGGGCGCTCTGTATTCAGAACACGAAGAGAAACGTTACCGATGAGCTCTTTATCGAGGCGATCTTTTACTTGACGGGCTGTGAGCATCTTGCCGCTCTTACCTGCAAGTGGAGATGTGTTGATACCGATTGTCATCGAAATTGATGGTTCATCAACTGTAATGAGTGGAAGTGCATGTGGGTTCTCAAGATCTGCAAGAGTCTCGCCCAAAGTAATTGTCTCAATACCAGCAACGGCAATGATGTCGCCAGGATGAGCTTCAAGTGCTGGAACGCGCTCGAGAGCTTCAGTCATCAAGAGCTCTGAAACTTTTACTCGCTCTGTTGTTCCATCTGTCTTAATCCAAGAAACAGTCTGGCCCTTTTTGATCACACCTTCGTGAACGCGACATAGTGCAAGACGTCCAAGGAATGGTGATGAGTCAAGGTTTGTCACGTGTGCTTGTAGCGGTGCACCCTCGTGATAAACAGGAGCTGGGATTGCAGAGAAGATAGTGTCAAAGAGAACGTCGAGGTTCTCTTCTGCAGGCATACCGCCATCAGCTGGACGAGTAAGTGAAGCACGGCCCGCCTTTGCAGATGCATAGACAACTGGGAATTCAATCTGCTCTTCATTTGCATCAAGGTCGAGGAAGAGTGCATATGCCTCATCGACAACTTCTGCAATACGTGAGTCAGGACGGTCAACTTTATTGATGACCAAGATAACTGGAAGATTTTTCTGAAGCGCTTTACGCAATACGAAACGTGTCTGTGGAAGTGGGCCTTCTGAAGCATCAACGAGAAGGATTACGCCATCGACCATTTCGAGTCCGCGCTCGACTTCGCCACCGAAGTCAGCGTGGCCTGGTGTATCGATAATGTTAATAATTGTGTTGCCGCGCTTTACCGCAGTGTTCTTTGCAAGAATCGTAATTCCCTTTTCGCGTTCTAGATCCATTGAATCCATCATGCGATCTTGGCCTTCTTCTTGCTTCTTATGAGCAGCGAAAGCACCTGATTGCCACAACATCGCATCAACGAGAGTTGTTTTACCGTGGTCAACGTGAGCGATGATCGCGACGTTACGAAGGTCATCACGAGTCTTCTTTGGAAGATCCTTGAGATGTGCCTGATTAAGGCGTGCTCTGGCTGTGTTGAGCGACTGGCTATTGCTTAATGAATTATTAGACATTGAATCTGAACTCCACTACGTCTCCGTCTTGCATGATGTATTCCTTGCCTTCCATGCGCACCTTGCCCTTAGCTTTCGCCTCAGTCATTGTGCCCGCTTCTACCAAGTCGGCAAAAGAAACGATTTCAGCTTTAATGAAACCTTTTTGGAAATCTGTATGAATAACGCCAGCAGCCATCGGGGCTGTGTCGCCTTTATGAATTGTCCAAGCGCGTGCTTCCTTTGGACCTGCAGTTAAATATGTCTGCAGACCTAAAGTATCGAAACCAACACGTGCAAGAGTTGCTAGCCCTGGTTCTGTTAAACCAATTGCTTGCAAGAGTTCGAGAGCATCTTCATCTGAAAGTTCGGCAAGTTCTGCCTCTGTCTTTGCATCTAAAAAGATTGCTTCGGCCGGCGCAACGAGTGCTGATAACTTTGCACGAAGGTCAGTATCTGCAAGTTCAGCGGCATCAACGTTAAATACATAGAGGAATGGCTTTGCAGTGAGCAGATGAAGTTCGTGTAGAAGTTCGCGATCAATCTTTGATTGTGAGAGCGGCTTTCCAGATTGCAACCATTCATTGGCAGCCTTTACAGCTTCCAGAATCGGCGCCTTCTCTTTAGCAACACGGGCTTCCTTCTCAAGACGAGGAATTGCCTTTTCGATTGTTTGCAGATCTGCGAGCGCGAGTTCTGTATTGATAGTTTCGATATCACTTGAAGGATCAATGCGACCATCGACGTGAACAACATCGCCATCGGTGAAGACGCGAATTACTTGGCAGATCGCATCGGTCTCACGGATATTTGCAAGGAACTTATTCCCAAGGCCGGCGCCTTCAGATGCGCCCTTTACGATTCCGGCGATATCAACGAAAGAAAGTGCGGCTGGAAGTAACTTCTCAGAGCCAAAGATCGTAGCTAGCTTGGCCAGACGCTCATCTGGGACGCCCACGACGCCGACATTGGGCTCGATGGTGGCGAAGGGATAGTTGGCAGCTAGAACGTTGTTCTTGGTAAGAGCATTAAAAAGGGTCGACTTTCCAACATTCGGGAGTCCGACGATTCCAATTGAGAGGCTCATAAGTAGGACAGCCTACGCGGGATTGTCAGTGCTCCCTGCCACGATTACCCCATGTCAAGCGCACTCGTGACCTTAATAACTCTCATTATTGGCCTATTTATCGGCCTCGGCCTTGGTATCTGGATTTCCAGAATTAACTCCGCATCCAATGGTGGCGATTCAACAAAGCTTGCTCAAGAGCTCAACGATGTAAAGGTCTTACTCAAAGCATCTGATGAACGATTGAAAGCTGCAGAGGCGAAGACAGAATCTGAAATCAAGATTGCAGCGCAGATGGAAGAGATGAAGACAACTGTCGAACGTATGCGTCTGCAGGCACAAGATGCTGCAGAAAAGCGCGTTGCCTCAGAGACACAACTGATTGGCACCATCGATGAGATGCGCAAAGCATCAACAACGTTCTTCGATGAGACAAAGAAGATTGCCGGTGCGCTCTCTAATTCACAGACACGTGGAAAATTTGGTGAGGCACAACTTGAACTCTTGCTCGAACAAGCAGGGCTTCGCGAAGGCCACGAATACGTTGCACAACGTTCGACAACCGATGCCGATTCATCGGGAATTCCAGATATCACCGTTGCGATGCCCGGAGGCTCAAAATTATTTATCGATTCAAAGTTTCCCTTCGATCGCTTCCTTGAAGCCTTCGGTACTGATGACCAAGCAGAGCGCGATGAGCTGCTGACAGCACACACAAAGGATTTGCTAAAACACGTTGATGCTCTTGCAAAGCGCGGTTATCACAAGTCACAGAACTCACCTGACTTTGTGGTTCTCTTCCTCCCCTTTGAAACCTTGCTCGCCGAATCCCTGCGCATCGACCCAATGCTCCTCGAAAAAGCATTTAAAGTCGGCGTCACCGTTGCTACTCCAACATCAATGATGGCGCTCTTACGCACCGTGGGTCATATCTTTACTCGTAATAAGCTGGCAGAAAATGCCGATGACATCACCAAGGTCGCTGCAACATTCTTGAAGAACATCACCTTGCTTCATACAAAGATTGTTGCTGTCGGTAAGGCGATTAATTCAACATCAAAGGCATATGAAGATCTCATTCCAACTGCCGAAAAAACCGTTCTTGCACCTGCTCGCCGAATCAATAAACTAGGCGTTGCAGGTGATAAAGATAAGCTTGCAATCGAATACCCTGAATCTCCTGCCAATGTGCGCGAACTTCAAAATTCAGAGCTCGATAGCGCAGATGATTTCATTGATGTAGAAGTTGTAGAGGAGTAAGAGATGGCCACGGCGATCAAAGGTATTAAGAAGCCAGCTATTCCAGGCCCAGGTCTTAATAAGCAGGGCGTTGTCGTACTGCAATCCTTCTTTATCTTTATCTTTGCTTCCCTTGAGATCTGGATCCGCTCTGGCGCCGGAATCGTCTCAGGCCTGATTATCGCTCTCGTAAACTTCGGCGGAATTAGCTATGGTCGCAAAGGAACGCCTTACGTCGCAGCAGTTACTCCACCGCTTGCCTTTGCAGCAACTGCTCTCTTTATGACAATTCTTAGCGATGGCTTGAGCATCTCTCGCGTTGGTGTTGATTTCATTGCAGCACTTGCAAGCGTTGCGCCGTTCCTTTTGATCGGCGCTCTCTACACCTGGTTTGTATTCTTAAACGAGAAGGCTAAGACCCGACCTTCAAAGCGTGCAGCAGCAAATTAAAGTTAACCGTTAAATTTACTTAGCTGCCTTTATATCTGCACGTAACTCTTTTGGAAGTGCAAAGAGAAGGGTCTCCTCTGTCGCCTTCACCTCTTGGACATCGTGATAGCCATGCACTTCTAGATGCTTTAAGAGATCGGTGACAAGAATCTCTGGTACTGATGCACCACTTGTCACGCCGATAGTCTCAGCGTTTGTAAGCCACTCCTCTTTTACCTCAGCTGCATAATCCACGAGATAGGCAGCTTTCGCACCGTATTCCAGTGCAACCTCGACCAGGCGCACTGAGTTCGATGAATTTGTTGAACCAACAACGATGACGAGATCTGCTTGAGGTGCAATAGCTTTAATCGCTTCTTGGCGATTTTGGGTTGCATAGCAAATGTCATCAGAGGGAGGGTTGGCGATCTCAGGGAAGCGATCTTTCAGAATGGCAACCGACTGCATCGTCTCATCAACAGAGAGAGTGGTCTGTGTAAGCCAGACCAACTTCTTTCCTGGCGTTGGCATAATTGTGCGAGCTTCATCAAGTCCATCGACTACTCGAACTTTGCCAGGTGCTTCTCCTGCAGTTCCTTCAACTTCTTCGTGGCCATTGTGACCAATCAGCAAAATCTCTGTCTCGTCATCGGCAAAACGCTTTACTTCATTGTGGACCTTTGTCACCAACGGACAGGTTGCATCGATTGTCTTAAGATTTCGCGCTGCAGCTTCAGCATGCACTGCAGGTGATACGCCATGTGCAGAAAAGACAACAGTTGCACCTTCTGGAACTTCATCGGTTTCATTGACGAAGATGACTCCACGTTGTTCTAGCGTTGAAACCACATGCTTGTTATGCACAATCTCTTTACGCACATAGACAGGAGCACCATAAAGTTCCAGAGACTTCTCAACAGCAATTACTGCGCGATCAACGCCGGCGCAGTATCCGCGTGGCGCGGCTAAGAGAACTCTCTTGCTCATGCGCCCCAGTCTAATAGGCTCATCCCATGTTCGAAACTTCAAGTGAATCCCCTGCGCCAGTGCGCGTGGTCTCTGAAGCAATCAAAGAGTATGTCGATCGTTTAGGCCCTATCTGGATTGAGGGCGAGATATCTGAGTTGAATGAACGTAGCGGCGGAATGGCATTTATGCGCCTGCGCGATACCAGTGCAGATATGAGCCTTTCAGTGATGTGTTACAAAACGGTATTAGCAAGTGTTGCACCCCTTCCGCCCAATGCCCGTGTAGTTATTTTTGCAAAGCCATCGTGGTTTACCAAGAATGGTTCGCTCACGATGTCTGCGAAAGAAATTCGCCAAGTCGGAGTCGGCGAGCTACTCGCACGACTTGAAGCGCTTAAAGAGAAGTTAGCAGCTGAAGGATTATTCAGCGCCGATCGAAAAGTTGCACTGCCTCGGCTTCCGAAGAAGATCGGACTTATTTGCGGTAGAAATACTGATGCCGAGAAAGATGTTGTTGAAAATGCTCGCAGGCGTTGGCCTTCAGTTGAATTTGAGATTCGCGAAGTAACAGTTCAGGGAGCTGCTGCAGTAGTTGAAGTGACTGCTGCCCTTGCAGAGCTAGAAGCCAATCCCGATGTTGAAGTCATCATCATTACTCGTGGTGGCGGTTCATTCGAAGATCTACTTCCCTTCAGTGATGAATCGTTGATTCGCTTAGCATCTGAGTGTGTAACTCCGATTGTCAGTGCAATCGGCCACGAGAAGGATTCTCCGCTCCTTGATTACGTCGCAGATTACCGAGCATCAACTCCAACAGATGCGGCAAAGCGCGTTGTTCCCGATATCGTTCAAGAGATCAGCGATATCGAAAAGATTCGCGACCGGATGTTTCGAACCTTGCAATCAACTCTTGACGTCGAACGAAATCTCATTAGCCAATTAAGAAATCGACCTGTTATGAAAGACCCTGGCGTCATGGTGACTACACGTCGCGATGAAGTTAAGGCGCTGCGAGATCGATCCATCAGAGGTTTTGCATCGCTCCTTGAAATTGAGAAGAAAGAGCTGAAAGGTGTGCAGGCACACCTTCGCTCGCTCTCGCCTCAATCGACGATGGATCGCGGGTATTCGGTTGTGCAGTTAGAGGATGGCTCTATCGTCCGCGATGCATCGAAGATTAAAGGTGGTACCAAACTTCGCATCCGCGTAGCTAAGGGCGAGACGACTGCAACGGTAAATACAAGAGAGTAGATTGTGCCTATGGCCGCCACTGATAAGAAGCCCTCATATGAAGAAGCTCGCGATGAACTCGCTGAGATTGTTGAATCCCTTGAAGATGGAAGTGCAACCCTTGAAGAGTCACTCAAGCTCTGGGAACGCGGCGAAGAGTTAGCAAAGATCTGCCAAGAGTGGCTTGATGGCGCAAGGAAGAAGATTGATGCGAGCAAGAAAGCTGCTGAGTAATGGCGCCAACTTTTTCATACTCCGATTTGCTTCCGCTTGGTGAAGACACAACTCAGTACCGCCTTATTAGCAAAGAGGGCGTTAGCGTTGTAAAGCTTGGAGATAAGGAATTTCTACAGGTCACGCCAGAGGCGCTGACACTGCTGACTGAAACGGCGATTCACGATATCTCGCACTACCTTCGCGCAGAACACCTGGGACAACTTGCAAAGATTCTGAAAGACCCAGAGGCATCTGCAAATGATCGCTTTGTTGCGCTCGACCTATTAAAGAATGCAAATATCGCAGCGGGTGGAATTCTGCCAATGTGCCAGGACACCGGCACTGCGCTGATCATGGGTAAGAAGGGTCAGTATGTTCTGACAAGTTCTAAAGATGAGGTCGCACTTGCCCAAGGTGTTTATGACGCATTTACGAAACTTAACCTTCGTTATTCACAGATGGCACCTGTAACAACGTGGGAAGAGAAGAACACGGGAAATAACCTGCCTGCCCAGATTGAGATCTATGCCGATAGCGACCATCAAGATGAATACAACTTTATGTTTATCGCTAAAGGTGGCGGAAGCGCCAATAAATCTTTCTTGTATCAAGAGACTAAGGCTGTTCTGAACCCAACATCCTTTATGAATTGGCTTGATGAGAAGTTGCGTTCAATCGGAACGGCAGCATGCCCCCCATATCACCTTGCTATTGTTATCGGCGGAACAAGTGCCGAACACACAGTAAAGACATCAAAGCTTGCAAGTACGCATTACCTCGATAACCTGCCAACAACAGGGGATGCAGCAACTGGCCACGGATTCCGCGATCTAGCTTTGGAAGAAGAAGTATTTAAGCTGACCCAGAAGTTAGGCATTGGCGCACAGTTCGGCGGTAAGTACTTCTGCCACGATGTCCGCGTCATTCGCTTGCCGCGCCACGGAGCATCCCTGCCTATCGCTATCGCTGTCTCTTGTTCTGCAGACCGCCAAGCAAAGGCGAAGATTACAAAGGATGGAATCTTCCTCGAGCAGTTAGAAACCGAACCAGCACACTTCCTTCCAGATACAACTGATGAGCACCTCAATGACAACGTTGTATCTATCGATCTCAATCAGCCAATGGAAGCAATCCGCGCAGAGCTTTCAAAGCACCCTGTAAAGACTCGCGTCTCGTTGACTGGCACCATCGTTGTTGCTCGCGATATCGCACATGCGCGAATCAAAGAGATGCTCGATGCAGGTAAGCCAATGCCTGAATATATGAAGAAGTACGCCGTGTATTACGCAGGTCCTGCAAAGACTCCAACAGGAATGGCTTCTGGTTCATTTGGACCGACAACTGCGGGTCGCATGGATTCTTACGTTGATTACTTCCAGGCCAATGGCGGCTCATTTGTAATGCTCGCTAAGGGCAACCGTTCAAAGGCCGTCACCGATGCATGTGCACAGCATGGTGGTTTCTATCTCGGCTCGATTGGTGGCCCTGCAGCTCGCCTTGCTCAAGATTGCATTAAGAAAGTTGAAGTCCTCGACTTTGAAGATCTAGGAATGGAAGCTGTCTGGAAGATCGATGTTGTGGATTTCCCAGCATTTATCGTTGTCGATGACAAGGGAAATGATTTTTTTGCAGAGTCTATGCGACCACTTACGATCGGCAAGAAACCTTAAATCTAGATTGAGAAATCTAAAGATTTAGTAGTAGCGGCTACGGCTGAACTTTGACCATGCGCGGCATGGAGTCTCGTAGCGGATATCGATATAACGAAGTCCCCAACGAATTTGTGTAACTGGGTTTGTGCGCCAATCATCTGCGACAACATCCATCTTTATCGCAGGAAGTGCTTGAGGAATTCCGTGGGCACCTGAACGTCGGTTATGAGCTTTGTAATTCCAGTGGCTCTCGCGAGTCCAGAGCTTATTGAGGCAGGTGTATTGATACTCGCCCCACTTGTATTCGCTCTTCATGATCTCTCGGGCAACCTTCTTAGCGCCTGACTTTGTGCGAGCAAGTTCAACCTGGCGGCTGAGGTCGGCAACGATCGCCATCTCAGACATCTGACTTGAGAGCGAGACCATGGGAAGGCCGCTCTTGACCGTCAGATTCTTACTCGTCAGATTCGTTGAGTTGGGAAGGGCTAGACGAGTGGTCATGGGAAATTCAAGACCGTAGGCCGTTGGCTGAGCGGTACCGAGGAAGATCATCGAAGCGATAACCACCCAAAGGGCCGGCGCATTCTTCTTGGTGATCTTCAGGGAGAGCAGGGCAGCGAAGAACTGCTGAAGGTCTGACTTAGCTCTAGTAAAAGCTTCGGCGAATAACTCTTTCATCACTGCTCCTTTCTTTCTCGAACCATGCCTTCAAGACCTCAAAAGAGGTCTTGGGGCCTGCGGGGAATGGGTAAAGAGTTGCAAGCATGAGGGGGTGTCGCAAATCTTGGCCCGCGTGGGTCGCAAATTCACAGAAATCTATAGAGCTGTGGATGGGTAAAAGCGCAGGTCAGATAGGGGGAAGTCCTAAATGTCCGATTTGTGACTGTGAGATTTATATAGGGGTAATTCGTGGGGTAGAGCCCGGCCCTAGCCTAGCCCTAGCTTCCTTAAGCCTGTGGCCCCTCGAGCATCTCGGTCACAAGCGCTGCAATCGGAGAGCGCTCTGATCGAGTCAGGGTCACGTGGGCGAAGAGCGGGTGGCCCTTGAGCGTTTCGACGACGGCGACCACGCCATCGTGGCGCCCGACCCGCAAGTTATCGCGCTGGGCGACATCGTGGGTCAGTACCACTCGTGAGGATTGACCGATACGAGAGAGGACGGTCAGCAGCACGCCGCGTTCTAGCGATTGCGCCTCATCAACGATGACAAATGAGTCGTGGAGCGAGCGCCCACGGATATGAGTCAGTGGCAGAACCTCGATCAGGCCGCGGTCGATTACTTCATCGATGACAGCTTGGCTCACTAGTGCGCCCAAGGTGTCGAAGACCGCCTGCGCCCAAGGCGACATCTTCTCGCCTTCGCTGCCTGGCAGGTAACCGAGCTCTTGTCCCCCGACCGGGTAGAGCGGACGGAATATGACAACCTTTTTATGAAGGCGCTTCTCCATTACCGCTTCAAGTCCGGCGCAGAGTGCCAGTGCAGATTTACCGGTACCGGCGCGACCGCCGAGTGAGACGATACCGATTGATTCATCGAGAAGAAGATCCAGCGCGATTCGTTGTTCGGCACTTCGTCCATGGAGACCAAATGCTTGTCGATCACCACGAACTAATTGAAGCTGCTTTCCTTCTGTTACGCGAGCAAGTGCGCTTCCTTTTTCGGAGTGGAGGACGATTCCGGTATGCACTGGATATTTATGTGCCACTTCATGGTCTGCTCGTTCGGATGCGTAGAGCTCATCGATGATGTTATGTCCGACTGAGAGCTCTTCAATTCCGGTCCAGCCGCTATTGGAGACTAACTCTGCCAAATATTCCTGAGCTTCAACTCCGACAGATGATGCTTTAACGCGCAGTGGTAGATCTTTGGTAACCAGAACTACGTGCTTTCCATCTGACATCAAATTCTTTGAGATTGCCAAGATGCGGGAATCGTTGGTGCCATCGCGAAGGAAGCCATGTGGCAGAGTGCTTAAATCAGTGTGGTTAAGTTCAACAGAGAGAGTGCCACCTTCTGGCGTAACAGTCAGTGGCGTATCGAGGCGACCATGTTCGATGCGCAAGTCATCGAGTGCGCGAAGGGCTGCTCGAGCAAAGTAACCGAGTTCAGGATGGTCGCGTTTGGTCTCTAACTCACCGATAACTGCAATCGGGATAATCACTTCATGTTCTTCAAATTTAGATAAAGCACCTGGATCTGCCAGGAGCACTGAAGTATCTAAAACATAGGTCTTTCGGGCGGCTTTACTCTTGCCGCTGGCAGCTGACTTTGAAGTGGCCAAGGCCTAACCATTCTCTGTAATTGTGAAACGTGAATCGTTCTCACGGGGGAAGAGATGGGAGGTGCTTCTGACTCGTAAAAGATAGAACTAATAAATCGGACTTTTGGTGCGACACGCCATTAGGTGCGCAGATGTAATGAAACGTTTACCTAACTCTGCAAGCTCAAGCCCCGAGCCTTCTCTGGCGCTGAGAATATGCGCGAAGAGCTCGTAAGAAATCGACGCGGCGGAAATCTGGCCAGTAAGCCTCACAGAAGTAGAACTCCGATAGAGCCGATTGCCAGAGAAGGAATCCGCCGAGTCTCTGCTCACCCGATGTTCGAATTAATAGCTCGGGGTCTGGTTGTCCGGCTGTATAGAGAAATTTCGAAATGTCATCGGCAGTTAGATTCTCAGTCGCATCGATGAGCGAGTGGCCGGCAGATTCTTCAGCAGATAAATAGCTCTTTACCGCATCAACAATCTCTCGTCGCCCGCCATAGCCGATCGCAACATTTACTTCTACCCCACCATCTACGACAACTGGCAGATTCGCTAACTTCTCTTGAAGCCACTCGGGTAGAAGGTCGAGTGCGCCAACGGCCTTTACATTCCACTTTCCTGTTGCGCAGAGCGCATCGACAGTATCGCCGATGATTCGAAGTAATCCATCGAGTTCTTCAGGAGTGCGCTTGAAATTTTCTGTCGATAAGAGCCAAAGAGTTACAAGTTGAACTTGGGCTTCGTCGCACCAACCCAGAAATTCAGTGATTTTATTGGCACCTCGTTGGTGGCCTTTAGGATCGTGTGGGTGAGGATGTTCTTTTGCCCAGCGACGATTACCATCGAGAATGACGCCTACGTGATGAGGAGTCTTACTAAAATCTAAATCTTTAACTATCCGCCATTCATAAAATGGATAGAGAAGAGATTTAATCGCCTTACGAGTATTTCTTAACAACTTTTCGCTCTGCTACAAATGAGGCGAAGGGAAGAGTGCCAGCTGCAATCAGCCAAATAATGGTTCTAAATCGCATTCGCTTCTGCACGCCAATTTGTAGCGCGGTCAGGATATAAACAATATAGAGATAGCCGTGAGCGATAGGGATGGCAATCAGCCACTTATTGTTTTCAATCGCATCAAATAAGTACTTTGCAGGCATGTATGCAAAGATCAAGAGAAGTAGGTTTACACCGCATAGAACTGCCAGAGCTCGGAATCTGGTCAGCGCTGCACTCGAAGGGCTATCTGATGGACTTTGGCTCATAGCCCAACTCTATAACTTATCTTCGCGTCGCTTGTAGAAAGGCATCCAGAGAACGAGGCCGGCCATAAACCACCAGACAACTACATAGGAGATATGTTGCCAGTAATACCCAGGTACTCCTGAAGTGAGTTTGGGTGGAAGGACTCTCTGGCGTTCCACCGCACCGGTGCGGAGTTTCTCGCTCTTAGCCATAATGAAACCGTCATAGAGTTGAAGTTCTGTAGCGCTCACAAGAATGCTGCTATCCAGTCGCGATAATTGCGAAGGTGTATTGGTTGCGCGGTCATCGAATTGATGAGGCATCAGTGTTCCAACTACTTCCACACGGTTAGACATGGCAATGTTCGGAGCCTTGAATCGATCTTTCCAGAGCCCCCGAACAACGAGAATCGCTGTATTTGTTTCATTCTGCAGAAGCGCGACTTCCCAGTCAGCTACAGCGCCATCGCCATCAATTTGATTTGGCGCTCTGTAATTCGCGATGTAATTTCCCGAAGTCGAAGAAAATTTCCCGATGCTTCTAACTGGAACGCTACCAGTTGGCTCGGTGAGATTTGTCAGTGGATAAATCCTGCTATCTATAGGTGCGACTCTTGGATTTTGCATCTCATTGGCTCGAGTGAGCTGCCAATAACCTAGGCCGAGAAAAATTGAAACGAGAACAAGGACAGTGAAGCCTTGTAAAACTCTCTTAATTGTCGCCTTCGTTCTCGCGTCCTGATTCATCTTTATTCATACGCGTATAACGTTTGTAGAAACTTCTCATCAAAAAGGCGACTGATGAGAAGAGAACAATCATGGTCAAAGAACCAGCGACACCAACTTCTACATCTTCAGTCATGAGAGGATTCTCCCATGTCGCGGGAACAAGACCAACATGAATCAGAACACTTTGATTTCAAGGATCGCTATGGAATCAAGCCTGCGCAGGTGTGGAAGCGTTATGCGATTGCCTTTGGCATTGCAGGCGGTGCGTGGCTGCTCTGGGCCGGCCTATATCAATCCACTCCAGTACTGAGATCCGAACTTATTTCATTTACAACTGATGATCCACGAAAGCCTGTCATTAGATTTCTTATTGAACGTGGGGATGGTGCTGATGTAGTTAGCTGCATCTTGACCGCCCGCGATTACGAGAAGAACGTCGTTGGACAGATTGAAGAAGTTATTCCAGCAGGCAAACGATCAATACAGATAAATGTCGTTATTCCTACGCGTGCGCCTGCCGTCAATGCGGGTATTTCTAGCTGCCGAATTCTCTAATCAATTGCCATCCCGTAGCATTACTCCTTATGAGTTCACAACAAACGTGGTTAACACAAGAAGCTGCTGATCGTTTAGCTGCTGAACTTGCCCACCTTGAAGGTGAAGGTCGCAAAGAAATTACAGCGAAAATTGAAGCTGCTCGTGCAGAAGGCGATTTAAAGGAGAATGGTGGCTACCACGCAGCTCGCGATGAGCAAGGCAAGATGGAAGCCCGCATCCGCCAGCTCAAGCAGATGTTGGAGAACGCACACATTGGAACTCCACCAGCAAGTGCGGATGGAAAAGTTGGAGCAGGAATGGTTGTTACTGCAATCATCGCTGGCGATGAAATGAAATTCCTACTCGGTTCACGCGAAATCTCTTCAGGCGATCTCGATGTCTACTCTGAGAAATCTCCACTTGGTTCCGCTGTTCTGGGCGCAGAGATCGGTGCAACTGTCTCTTATACAGCTCCCAATGGTCGCGAGATTAAGGTCGAAATTAAGGCTGCAGAGTTCTACGCTTAATTACTTTTTAATCAGCGTAATTGCGATATTTGCGAACGCTCAGTGGAATAAAAATCGCCATGATCACAACCATATAGAAGAGCGATGTAACTAATGGGTGCTCACTTGGAAATGATCCAGCTGTTGCGCCAAATTGATTCTCAAGTCCAAATAATTCGCGGCATGCGGCAACCATCGTTGAAACTGGATTCCATTCGGCGAAGTACTGCAGTGCACGTGGCATCCCTGTTGTTGGTGCAAAGGCATTCGATAGGAATGTCAGTGGGAATGTCACGATAAAGCTGACATTCTGAACAACGCGTGCATCTTTAGCAGAGAGTCCGACAAGTACTCCTACCCATGAAAGTGCATAACCAAAGAAGAGTAGGAAGAGGAAGCCGAGTACAACATTTCCAAGACCGCCTGATGGTCGCCATCCCACTGCATACCCTGCCGCGCCCATTACTGCTAGAACAACAATGTTGAGGAGTGAATCTCCAAGAGTTCTACCAATGACGAGTGCTGATTGAGAGATAGGCAGAGATCTAAAACGATCGATGAGACCTTTCTTCATATCTTCAGCTAATCCAGAAGCAGTCCCAGCGAGAGTAAATGCGACAGTTTGTACGAAGATCCCAGGCATCAAGAGCTGCACATACCCACCAGGCTGGCCAGTATCTATAGAGCCGCCAAAGACAAAACGGAAGAGAAGTACAAACATCACTGGCTGAATTGTTGAGAAGATTAAGACTTCAGGGACTCGAGTTAAAAGGAGCAACTGCCTACGAGTGATAATGAAAATATCGTTCAGAGTTCTCACTTCTTTACCTCCTCATTCTTTACTTCTGCAGCATGTCCCGTTAAGGCAAGGAATACATCATCCAGAGATGGGCGCTTAAGTCCCACATCAAGAGCATGGATACCTGCTGCATCGAGTGATTTCAAAACTTCAAAGAGTGCAACTGAGCCAGTCGAAACCGGCGCAATTATTTGGCGCAGACCTTCATCGAGGGTGGCCTTGTGTCCGCTGACTGCGGAGACAATCTCGAGGGTCTTAGCAACATGCTGCTGCTCAACGACGACTTCTAACCGTTCGCCACCAACTTGCTTCTTGAGAACATCAGATGTTCCGCGTGCAATCACTTTTCCAGTATCAATAACAGCAATATCGTCTGCAAGTTGATCGGCTTCCTCAAGGTACTGTGTTGTAAGTAGAAGAGTTACGCCACCTTTAACTAGCTCTTGAATAACGCCCCACATCTCTTGACGTCCACGTGGATCAAGGCCAGTAGTTGGTTCATCAAGGAAGAGAACTTTTGGCTTAACAATCAAAGATGCTGCAAGATCGAGTCTGCGACGCATTCCACCTGAGTAAGTCTTAATTGGGCGCTTTGCCGCATCAGTAAGAGAGAAGCGTTCAAGAAGTTCATTTGCGCGAACAACAGCTTGCTTCTTGCCTAGGTGATACAACTCTCCAAACATCACAAGGTTGTCATAACCAGTGAGAATCTCATCGACAGCTGCATATTGACCAGAAAGCCCAATAATCTCACGGACCTTCTCTGGATTTTTCATTACATCAATACCTGCAACCTGAGCATTTCCTGAATCAGCGCGCAAAAGTGTTGTGAGAATGCGAACACATGTTGTTTTTCCTGCACCATTAGGTCCGAGAACGCTAAGAACGGTGCCTTCTTCTACATCGAGGTTGAGCCCATCGAGTGCGCGAACTTTGCCTTTGTCATAGGTCTTTACGAGGTTTTCGGCGATAACTGATTTCACGCGGTAAACTTACCAATCTATGATGACTAACGCACCCACCAAGGAACATTCACACCGCGAGATAATGATTATTCTCGGCGGTCTCATGACGGGAATGCTGCTTGCAGCCCTCGATCAGACAATCGTCTCAACGGCTCTCAAGAGCATCGTCGAAGATTTCAATGGTCTCGACCATTACACCTGGGTAGTAACTGCCTACTTACTTACTTCGACTGCATCTACACCACTCTATGGAAAAATCTCTGATCTCTATGGACGTCGTATCGTCTTTCAATTTGCAATCGTTACATTCTTAATCGGTTCTCTTGCAGCTGGCGCATCACAAAACATGTCTCAGCTCATCGCTACTCGTGCAGTTCAAGGGCTCGGTGCAGGTGGCCTTATGGCTCTAACCTTCGTCATCATTGGAGATATCGTCCCTCCTCGCGAACGTGGCCGTTATCAGGGTTATTTTGGCGCCGTTTGGGGACTCTCATCAGTAGCAGGTCCACTGCTCGGTGGCTTCTTCTCTGACCACGACACAATCCTTGGAGTAACCGGCTGGCGCTGGATCTTCTACATCAATATCCCATTTGCAATTGCAGCTCTTGTCATTACATCAGCCGTTCTGCATATTCCTAAGGTAAAGCGCGAACATAAGATTGATTATCTCGGAGCTCTACTTCTCGTTACCGCCGTTACAACAACTCTTCTAGCGGTTTCAATTTATGGACCTCAAAATGGTTGGGGCGATGCAAAGACTCTCGCATATCTAGCAATCGGTGTGATCTTGACGGGCATCTTCCTCAAGTGGGAATCTCAAGCGGTCGAGCCAATCATTCCGTTATCTCTCTTTAAGAATCACACATTTACTTTGACATCGATTCTTGGTGCAATCATTGGCGCAGGCATGTTCGGCGCAATAGTTATGTTGCCTCTCTATATGCAGGTAGTTAAGGGATATTCTGCAACTGAGGCAGGGCTTAAGTTAATTCCGCTTATGCTCGGAATTGTTACAACCTCAATTGTCAGCGGAAAGTTGATTTCAAAGCACGGACATTACAAGCGTTTCCCAATCATGGGTACAGCAATCATGACTGTTGGAATTCTTGCAATGGTTCGCTTAGATATCGATACACCGTTCTGGGAGCTCTCCATCTATGCAATCATGGTAGGAGCAGGCCTTGGTCTATCTATGCAGACCATCGTCATTGCGCTGCAGAACTCTGTTGATTTCAAGGATATGGGCGTTGCGACTAGCTCCAATACATTCTTCCGTTCATTGGGCTCAGTCTTCGGAACAGCAGCCTTTGGAACTATTCTGACCAATCGTTTAGGTCACTATCTACTTACCTCGGGCTTTGATCCAGAGCAGGCAGAGTTAATTCAAAATAACACTGCAGCTATTGGAGCTCTTTCTCCGGAAGGGCGAGTCACAGCGCTTAATGCATTCGTAGACTCATTCCATATGGTCTTCCTTGTTGCCGCGCCTGTCGTGGCAGTTGGATTTATCGTCGCCCTTTTCTTACGTGAGACCCCACTTCGCACCAACGCCGATTACGCAGCGGCGCGCAGCGATGCAGCTGGCGAGGCGCTCGGTTAAACCGGGCGCAAGATAGGCAACCTTGAAGAACAAGTTCTCCAACCCGCTTGCGGAATTTCCACGCGAGGTTGGAGTTCTTGTCTTCGCATCTTTCTTCGTTGCAGTTGGTTTTGGAATTATCTCGCCAACCTTGCCACTCTTTGCGCGTTCATTTGGGGTAAACCATGCCCAAGTAGGCGCCATCGTTTCGGCTTTCGCCTTTGCCCGCTTTGCAACCGGTCTGGTCTCTGGAAAACTTGTTGATCACTTTGGCGAAAGACTTGTATATTCCTTCGGTATTGGTTTTGTTTCACTTACATCATTTGCAGCAGGTTTAGCTCAGAATTACGAACAACTGCTGGTATTCCGCGCCGTTGGAGGATTTGGCTCTTCCATGTTCTCTGTTGCTGCTGGATCGATTCTTCTCCGAGCAGTAGATGACGATCACAGAGCACGTGCGCAATCTCTATACAACGGAACTTTCCTTGTTGGAATGATGGCAGGTCCAGTTGTCGGTGGCGCACTATCTGGCTTCTCACTGCGCGCACCATTAATAATCTATGGATTCCTACTAATCATTTCAAGTGTCAGTGGTGCATTCTTACTTCGCAATTCAGTACTTGCTGCAAAACCAACTGCCAAGCAAGAGCGCGAGACGATCACTCTGCGATCAGCACTTGCTCTTAAGCCTTATCGCATCGCACTATTCATCTCGTTCTGTAGCGCTTGGGTTCTTTTCGGAATGAGTCGTTCGATCTTGCCGCTCTTTATGGTTGAAGAAATTAGGGTCAGCCCAAGTTTTATGGGCCTCGGATTTACCATCACAACAATCGTCAACGGCGCCCTTCTCTTAAAGGCTGGAAAGCTCTCAGATTTAAATGGTCGTCGATTCTCAGCAGTCACCGTAACATCTTTCTTAACCCTCTTTATCCTTGCGATAGCTTTCACAACTGAGCCTTGGATGTTTATCGCCGCAAGCGTGATTGTGGGATTCGGTGGAGCTTTTCTTTCAACTACGCCATCTGCAATTGTTGGTGATGTCCTAGAAGGTAAGGGTGGCCAAGTAATTGGTTTATTCCAGATGTCAGGAGATGCCGGGGCGATGATTGCCCCCGTAGTTCTTGGAGCTATCGCTGATGGTTATGGTTTCCGACCAGCATTCCTGGCCAGCGCAATACTGCTGGTAATGGCAGTTGCTGTATCAACAAAATTGCCCGAGACGCGAAGTTCACATCTCGGGCAATCTCGATAATTACTTTTCTTACATTAGTCCTGACCGCGAAGTATTGAAATCAATCGCAAGACTTCGAGGTAGAGCCACACGAGTGTGACCATTAGGCCAAATGCCATACGCCATGACTCTTCTTGAGGCACACGTGCAGCAACTGCCTTCTCGATTTGATCGAGATCCATCACAATAAACATTGTTGCAAGCCCTACAGCTGCAACTGCAATAAGGAATCCAAGTCCGCCAGTTGGGCGACCTGTGAAGAGTGTGATAAGACCGAATACTAAGTAACCAACAAGTGCACCCATCATGACGCGAGTGAACTTAGGTGTTACACGAATCTTTCCGCTGCGATATGCAAGGAGAACTCCACCGAATGCACATGCTGTACCAAGAACTGCTTGGCTTACGATGCCTTCGTACTGTGCTTCAAAGACCGCACTGATTGTTCCAAGTGCAAGACCTTGAGCTGCTGCATAAGCAATGATGAGTGCAGGGCGAACTTTCTTAGAAAATGTATTAACCATTGCGAGTGCAAATCCACCAAGAAGCCCGACAAGAGCGAAGGTTGGATTATTTGCCTGCCATGCAAAGGCTCCGACTGCAACGAGGACTGCAAAGAGTCCGGCAGTCTTAATGACAACATCGTCAATTGACATTGGTGCAGAAGTTGGGCGGCCTTCGAGTGTATTGAGGTCGCGTGTACCAATATCAGCTGGGTTGATACGAGCGAAACCGCGGCCGCTAAGGACTGGGTTAGAACTGCGCATTAATCTCTCCTTTTAGAGTTGCGGGAAAGTCTTTCCCGCGACGTATATAACCTACGGCAACGAGAGAATATTTCCAGTTGGAAGGGGCTAAATACGCTCAGCGAAGCGGTGGTAGGCCGCGCTCCACTGCAATTCACGTCTAAATTCCCTGATTTTGGTCTCTCCATCGATGATCACATGCTCGACCTTGGCCATACGAGCAAAGTCCTCGATTGCTTCAAGTGAGACGGCGTTGGTTAACACTGTGTGGTGTGAACCGCCTGCCAGCATCCAAGATTCAGCGCTGATTTCCAGAGTTGGCTTTGGCTCCCACACTGCGTGAGCAACAGGAAGGTTTGGTAGAGCCTCATTTGGTTCCACAACTGTAATTTCATTACTTATGATGCGGAAACGATCGCCCATGTCTACAAGACAAACAACACGACCCTCTGCTGGTGTTGCAGTGAAGACCATGCGAACAGGATCTTCTTTTCCGCCAATACCTAATGGATGAATTTCAATCTTTGGCTTTGACTTTGTAATTGTTGGGCAGACTTCGAGCATATGCGCACCGAGAATCTTTGGTGTACCTGGGCCAAAGTGATATGTGTAATCCTCCATGAAGGAAGTTCCGCCGCCAGCAGGTGTCATTGATTTAAGAATTGCACCGAGTGCAGAAGTCTTCCAATCGCCTTCGCCACCGAAGCCATAGCCCATAGCCATAAGACGTTGTACTGCAAGACCAGGAAGTTGCTTGAGGTCTCCTAGATCTTCAAAGTTACTTGTAAATGCATCAAAGCCACCATCTTTAAGAATCTTATGTAGTGCTATCTCTTGCTTTGCAGCATAGACCAATGAATCGTGACGAGCTCCACCGCGCTTAAGTTCTGCTGATACATCGTAGAGTTTTTCATATTCATCGCAGAGCTTTTCAGCATCAGCATCTACAACCTTTGAGACTGCATCAACGAGAAAGTTAACTCCGTAATTCTCCACTGACATACCGAATTGAAGTTGTGCTGAGACTTTATCTCCATCAGTTACAGAAACAAATCGCATATTGTCACCGAAGCGAGCGAGCTTCAGGTTCTGAGATTTGTTCCAGCCAATTGCTGCCCACAACCATGCTGCGAGGTGCTTCTTCACATCTGCAGATCCTGGCTCTCCAACAACCACTTTATGCGGAACGCCAACGCGGGCAACAGCATGTGCATACTCGCGATCGCCATGAGCTGCCTGGTTAAGGTTCATAAAGTCCATATCAATCGTTGCCCATGGCAGTGATTGGTTAGCTTGAGTATGAAGGTGCAGAAGTGGCTTACGAAGAAGATCTAGCCCCTGAATCCACATCTTTGCAGGCGAGAAGGTGTGCATCCAAGTGATGACACCGACGCACTGTGGATCACTAGATGCATCGAGCATCGCTTGTTTGATATCGGCGGTGTTCTTCAGAGTTGGCTTCCAGATAATTTCAACAGGTGCATCTACACCCTGTGAAATCTTGGCAACAACTTCCTTCGACTGCACAGCGACTTGTTCGAGAGTCTCTGGACCGTATAAATCCTGGCTGCCCGTAAGGAACCAAATCTGCTTCATTGTAAAACTCCTACTGTAGGTAAAAAGTTAATGGAGAGTAATTACTTGGTACGGCGCTTTGACCAGACATCGAAGGCCACTGCAAGGAGCAGTACGAGACCCTTAATTGTCATCTGGAAATCAGTACCAACAGAGTTCAAGTTCATTCCGTTTCCGAGAACACCTTGAATCATGCCGCCGACAATTGAACCTGTAACGGTTCCAACGCCACCTTGAACTGCAGCACCACCGATAAATACTGATGAGATTGCATCAAGTTCGAATCCATCTCCAGCCTTTGGAACTGCAGAGTTCATACGAGCTGAGATCAAGATTCCGGAGATTGCAGCGAGGGCTCCCATATTTACAAAGAGCAAGAAGTTAACGCGACGAACGTTAATTCCTGAGAGCACAGCAGCGTGCAGGTTTCCACCAATTGCGTAGATGTGGCGACCGAATGTTGTCTTCTTCATAATCACTGTGTAAACCACAATCAGGAATGTGAGAAGTACAAGAGTCCAAGGAATACCGTTTGCGCGGCTTAGCTGAACACCAACATAACCAACCATGACTGCCAAGATTGCATTCTTTACAAAGAACCATGTGCGCGGTTCTACGCTCTGGCGATACTTGATGCGCCCACGACGTGTTGCAAATGATTGCCACAAGAGTGCAAGGATTCCGACTGCTGTGATTACCAAAGCTGTCGCGTTGTAATCCTCGATACCCAAGCGAATACCAAGAGTGTTCTCTTTATCCACGAAACCATTACCGATAGCGCGGTAGTTATCTGGAAATGGTCCAATATTTGTATTTTGAAGAGTCATTAGCGCAAGGCCGCGGAACAAGAGCATGCCTGCAAGAGTCACGATAAATGCTGGAATTCCAATGTAAGCAACCCAGAATCCCTGCCACATTCCCACAACTGCACCCACAGCGATTGCTCCGAGAATTGCACCCCACCAAGGCAGAGCTGGTAGCCATCCCCAACCTGATTGTTCTAGTGGACGTACTGCAAGGATTCCAGCAACTGCGCCAATAAAGCATGCAACTGAACCGACCGAGAGGTCGATGTGTCCGGCGATAATGATCATGACCATACCGATTGCTAGAACGAGGATGTATCCGTTCTGCACAACGAGGTTCGACCAGTTATCTGGAGTAATAGATGCGTGATTCGGAGTTGTTACCGCAAAGAATGCGACTAGTGCCACCAAGGCAATAAAGATTGCATTCTGACGCAGATCAACGCCTTCAAGACGCTGACGGAGCTTGCCTTCACTTCCGAACATTTCTTTTACTTTAGACATTGCTATCTTCCTTTGCCTTGGTCATATATTGCATAAGCAATTCCGGTGAGAAATCTTTCTTGGCGACTTCGCCAGTAATTACACCTTCAGCAATCGCATAGATGCGATCACAGATTCCGATGAGTTCAGGGAGCTCACTTGAAATAACAAGAACTGCCTTACCTTTGGCAGCTAGCTCTTGAATGATTGTGTAAATCTCATACTTTGCGCCAACGTCGATTCCGCGGGTCGGTTCATCAAGGATGAGAATCTCTGGGTTGACGTTGATCCACTGGCTAAGAACAACCTTCTGCTGATTTCCACCAGATAGTTTTCCAACGATGGAGTTAGGTGACGGAGCCTTGATATTCATTGAGTCGCGGTACTGGCTAGCAACTCGGTACTCCTCGTTATCGCTGACAAGGCCGCGCTTAACAAACTTTTCGAGTGATGCCAATGAGATGTTGCGCTTGATATCGTCGATGAGGTTGAGTCCAAAACGCTTACGATCTTCAGTTGAATAAGCAATTCCTGAATCAATTGCAGCACGAACGCTCTTTACGTTAGCAAGTTTGCCATTGACATAAACGTTGCCAGAGATTTTTGCGCCCCAACTATGGCCAAATACGCTTCGGGCAAGCTCTGTACGACCTGCACCCATGATGCCGGCAAGCCCGACGATTTCACCTGCGTTGACATGCAGATTAGCGTTATCAACTACTACGCGACTGATGTCATCCGGATGATGCACTTTCCAATTTTCGATGCGGAAGACTTCAGCGCCAACCTTTGATTCGTGTGATGGGTAGCGATTATTCATTTCGCGACCAACCATGCCCTTGATGATGCGCTCTTGATCAAGTGCAACACCTTGCATTTGAAGTGTTTCAATAACATGTCCATCACGGATGATTGTGGTCTTATCTGCGATAGCTGCAATCTCGTTGAGCTTGTGAGAAATGATGATGCAAGTTATTCCCTGGCTCTTAAATTGACGCAGTAGATCGAGCAAGTGCTCAGAATCTGCATCGTTAAGCGCTGCTGTTGGCTCGTCGAGAATAAGAAGCTTTACCTTCTTTGAAACCGCCTTTGCGATTTCAACGAGCTGCTGCTTTCCAACACCGATGCGGTTTACAGGTGTATTTGGATCTTCAGAGAGACCCACCTTGGCAAGTAACTTCTGAGCTTCAAGATTGGTCTTATTCCAATCGATCAAGCCGCGGCTTTTAATTTCATTGTTAAGAAAAATATTTTCAGCAATTGAGAGGTAGGGGCTGAGTGCAAGCTCTTGGTGAATAATGACGATTCCGAGCTCTTCGCTATCGCGGATATTTTTGAGCTTAAGCTCTTGTCCTTCAAAGATAATTTCGCCTTCGTAATCTCCGTGTGGATAGATTCCCGATAGGACTTTCATAAGTGTTGATTTACCAGCCCCATTTTCGCCACAGATTGCATGGATTTCGCCGCGCTCGACGGTTAGTGATACATCGACAAGAGCTTTTACACCTGGAAAGGTTTTAGTGATCGAACGCATCTCCAAAATGTTCTCTGTCATTTTTCCTTTACTTCCTACTAATTAACTACGGCTAACAAATTCACTGCTAATAAGAATGATAGTCCGGTTAGCCCATCGAGTAAACGAAGCGACTAACCGGACTATCTACCTAATTACTTGAGTTGGGATGTCTTGATGTATCCGCTATCAATTAGGACCTTCTTGTAGTTCTTTGTTGTAACGATGTAAGGAGTAAGGAGGTATGAAGGAACAACCTTAACCTTGTTGTTGTATGTCTTTGTATCGTTAACTGTAACCTTCTTGCCATCGAGAATTGCTGTTGCCATGCTTACTGCAACCTTTGCAAGCTCACGAGTGTCCTTGAAGATTGTTGAGTACTGCTCGCCAGCGATCATTGACTTAACAGAAAGAACTTCTGCGTCCTGACCAGTGATGATTGGGAGGTTCTTCTTTGTGTATCCAGCGTCAGTTAGAGCTGCGATGATTCCGCGGCTTAGACCGTCGTATGGTGAAAGTACTCCGTTGACCTTAGCGTTTGCGTAGCTACCAACGAGGATATCTTCCATACGCTTCTGTGCAACTGCACCATCCCAGCGAAGTGTTGCAACCTTTGTGAATGCCTTCTGGCCTGACTTCACGTTGATTACCTTTGACTTGATGAGTGGGTTAAGTACTGACATTGCTCCGTTGAAGAAGAATGTTGCGTTGTTGTCGTCTGCAGAACCTGCGAACAATTCAACGTTGAATGGACCCTTAGCCTTTGGACCATCAGCCTTTGTGCTCTTCTCTGACTTGTAAACGCCAAGACCTACGAGAAGTGATGTTGCCTGCTGAACGCCAACCTTGAAGTTATCGAATGTTGCGTAGTAGTCAACGTTTGGGCTTCCGTTGATAAGGCGATCGTATGCAATTACAGGAGCGCCCTTCTCTTTAGCCTTTGCAAGAACGTCAGTGAGCTGAGTTCCATCGATTGCAGCAATGATAAGAGCCTTTGCGCCCTTAGTAAGCATGCCTTCGAGCTGAGTTACCTGTGTAGGAATGTCATCTTCTGCGTACTGAAGATCAACTGTGTAGCCGCCCTTTTCAAGAGCTGCCTTGATGCTGTTACCATCAGAAATCCAACGTGTAGATGACTGTGTTGGCATTGATACGCCAACAAGACCCTTAGCAGCCTGTGCTGGAGTCGATAGAACTAGACCTGATACCAACATTGCTGTTACAGCAACGAGGCTAGATACTTTCTTGAACAATTTTGTTCCTTTCCTAGCTGTTAGTGGACTTGAACTGCTCAACAACAAACTCGTCCGTAATTTGTCATTCTGTGAAAAGTAAATTGGCAACTACTCGCAGCAGCCAATGCCCCGGATTAGGTGAGCGCTCACATTTCTAAGGCTTAAACTATCAACTTTCGCCTATTTCCCATAGACGGTTTGATAACGATTAAATAAAGATTCAATCGCAGCCTGTGGGATCGGAATAGGTGTGCCTAGCTGGTGGGCGATGAAGGCGCTCTTTGCATTGTCCTCACACATGACGGCAGCTTTGACCGCATCGGTGGCATCCACGCCTATAGAGAAGACTCCATGATTCTGCATCAGGATAGCCCTAGACCGGTGGTTTGTGAGAGTTTCAACGATTCCACGGCCGATTGAATCATCGCCAATAATTGCAAAAGGACCCATCGGAATTGGTCCACCGAATTCATCTGCGATCGCAGTCAAGATGCAAGGAATCTCTTTACCAACTGCAGCCCATGCACATGCATAGTTGCTGTGGGTATGAACGACTCCATTTACATCTGGCATATTTCTATAGACATATGCATGTGCCGCAGTATCACTTGATGGAGATAAATCGCCTTGAACTAACTTTCCATCGAGATCGCAGATAACCATCGACTCTGCTGTCAGTTGGTCGTAGCGCACGCCCGATGGTTTGATGGCGAAGAGATCCGGTGAACCGTCATCGAACTTCATTCGCTGTGAAACGTTACCGCTTGTCCATGCAACTAGTTCGTAGCGCACGAGCTCTTGGTGCAGATCAACGAGCAGCTCTCGGGTCTTTGCGATTAACTGATCTTTTGTACTCATTCTTATCCCTCTCGCTTCATCTGCTTCAGACGTTTCATTACATTGTTTGCACCGCGACCAAAGTAGTCGTGAAGTTCTAAGTACTCACGATACAAAGCGTCGTACTGCTTCGCCCGTTCTTCATTCGGCGTGTAAACAAGTTTGTTGACGCGCCCCATAACTTCAGCGGCCTGATTTACATTTGAGTAAACCCCGGCAGCAACAGCTGCATGGATTGCAGAACCGAGCGCTGGACCCTGATCTGTATCGATTGTCGAAATCGGCAAACGAGTTACATCTGAGTAAACCTGCATCAAGAAGGCATTCTTGAGCAAGCCACCCGCAACGATGAACTCCTTCACCGGAACTCCTGATTTCGCGAAGGTATCGACAATCATGCGAGTTCCGAATGCAGTTGCCTCAAGAAGCGCACGATAAATCTGCTCTGCCGTTGTTGTCAGTGTCGCGCCAATAACTAGGCCACTGAGCTCGTGATCTACAAGGACTGAACGGTTTCCGCTATGCCAATCGAGGGCCACAAGTCCGTGAGCACCAACCGCTTCATCTGCAGCGAGATCTGTGAGGTACTGGTGAATCGACTTACTAGCAGCCTTTGCTGCATCGAAGTATTTCTGCGGAACTTGGTTATCTACATACCAAGCGAAGATATCGCCGACTCCAGATTGTCCTGCTTCATACCCATATAGACCGCTGACAATTCCGCCATCAACGACGCCGCACATTCCAGGCACTTCTGTAATCGCATCGTGGTTCATCACATGGCATGTTGAAGTTCCCATGATTGCAACCATTTGTCCTGGCTCTGTTGCCTTTGCTGCTGGCGCAGTTACGTGTGCATCTACGTTTCCAACAGCAACAGCGATTCCCGCTGATAGCCCAGTCCACTGTGCAGCTTGTGCAGTAAGTGGTCCTGCGTTGTCGCCAAGTTCTCCGATGGTGTGTGCAATTTTCTCTTCAGCAAACATTTCAAATGCAGGGTTAAGTGCTTTGAAGTATTCGCGAGATGGGTATTGACCATCCTGAAGATTTCCCTTGTAACCAGCTGTACATGCATTGCGCACATATGTGCCGCAGAGCTGCCAGATAATCCAGTCAGCCGCCTCTACAAACTTATACATCCGGTTATAAACCTCGGGCGCTTCTTCAAGAAGCTGTAACCCCTTTGCAAGTTCCCATTCAGATGAAATCTGTCCACCGTAACGAGGAAGCCACTTCTCTTTTCTATCGCGAGCCAATTGATTGATGCGATCTGCATGTGGTTGCGCTGCATGGTGCTTCCATAACTTTACATAAGCATGTGGGTTATCTTTAAATTCAGGTAGCTGCGAAAGCGGTGTTCCATCTTCAAGAACCGGAATCATGGTGCAGGCGGTGAAATCAGTTGCGATTCCAACAACATCAGCAGGATTAATTCCCGATACGCGAAGAGCCTCAGGCACCGCATGCTTTAAGACCTCTACATAATCTTGTGCATCTTGAAGCGCCCAGTCGGGGCCGAGTGCTGCTCCACTTGAGTTCAGCACACGATCCATCACTGCATTGGGATATTCAAAGACTGCCGAGCCCATTTCATGGCCATCCGATGCACGCACGATCAGCGCACGCCCGGAAAGGGTTCCGTAATCAACTCCGATTACATATTTCTCGGTCATTTCTTCATCCTCTTTCCGCTCTTGATCTCTCTTGTAGAACTTCTTAACACTAGCGCGGGCTTAATCATTACAGCCTCTTTCTTAGATCCTTGGCTCAACTGGTGCAGCATCCTGCTGATTGCGTTATTTCCAAGTTCATCGAAACTCTGATTCACAGTCGTTAGCCCAGGAATCAAATATCCAGATTCAGGAATATTGTCGAAACCAATGATGCTGATATCCCCCGGCACATCAATTCCAGCTTCGTTAAATGCCTTGATCATCCCAAGTGCCAAGTGATCATTTGCGCAGAAAACCGCAGTTGGCCGCATCTTCATCTTCGAAACGGTCACACCTGCATCAAATCCTTTTGCAATCGACCAATTTCCGACAATAACTTCTGGCTTAAGACCTGCAGATTTCATTGTTGTTTCATATCCAACTTTGCGCTTATTGGATTCATAATCATGTTCGGGGCCTGTCACATGAAGAATTCCTGTGTGACCGGCATCGATTAAGTGCTGTGTTGCAATAGCTGCACCATAAAGATTGTCCATATTTACCACGTCGAATTTCTTAGAAGGCTCCGAGTCAACAATGACAATGACTGCCCCATCGAGTGAATTCTCAATTTCTTTAACAATTTCGCTCGGCAGAGCAATTGTGATGACGCCATCGATTGCAAGGTTTCGCAGCTGATCAATGGCTTCATGCCAAGATTCTCGCGAGCCGGCAGAGACCGCAATCGAAATAATTGAATATCCCTCGTGGCGCGCAACTTTCTCCATCGCATTCAAAATTGATGCAGGTCCATAAAGATCAGCTTCCGCAATAAGTACGCCAATCAGACGACTACGCGATGTCACCAATTGTCGAGCTGCTTGATTGGGGCGATATGAGAGTTCAGTGATTGCCTTCTCTACCTTTTCACGAGTTGCTGGCTTCAAACTCGAGTGATTATTTAATACGCGCGAAACTGTCTGATGTGAAACCCCTGCAAGCTTTGCAACATCATAAATATTCGCCTTCTTATTCATGACCCGATGAGCCCTCTTAAGTTAGCGACATATCCTTCAAGCTTCTTCTTTGCTTCAAGAGGAGTATCGGTAAGTATTCGAAAGGAAATCTTCACGGAAAACTCTTTACGCCCAACAACCTTTGCAGAGTAATTCCCGAACTCAGATGAAAGCAGAGAGACCTCTTTGCCACTTTCATAAGTGGTACAGATTGCTTCGGAAGTCGAGCCTGCCTCGTTGATGAACTTCACCTTGCCACCCTGTTTTGATTGCAGTGAAATGACACGGACAAACCAGCGAGAAATCTCTTCTGGTTCACTTAACAGAGAAAAAAGTTGATCTCTTCCTAGCGAGCTCTTGATTTCCTCTTCTACAACCACAAGTTGATGGCCTTCAGGAATCTCTACCTTCTGCTGAAATCCAACAAAGTTCATTTTTGTAAGGCCCTATTTAGTTCTTGAGGTAGGAGTAAGCACCGACTGCTACAGCAATCGAATAAATCGAGTGAATAGTCAGAAATGTGGCATCCATGGAATAAAAGAATGTTGAATCAAGAAAAGGAATGATCCAGATCAAGGTAAAGAGACCGGTCAAGATGCCAACGTAAGATCCAGAGTCGTAGGCCTTCTTCGCAATAAATACACCTGAAGTCAAAATGATTGCGCTCATCCATAACTTGTATGGCGCATCACCACTTCTAAAGGTTTCGGCAGTCGTGATGACAGCAAGAACAATTCCAAAGACGCTCGCTTTGGCTTCCTTCTCGAAAACCCCTAAAGCGCTCCAGCTCTTCTCGCTTGCCATCTAAATCTCCCCTGTATCGCCCAAGAATATGAGCGCTCACACGAGAGTAACACAATGGGGTTTTCTGGGAAATAAGTTTGGGGTACAACTTGTAGTGCCCCCGGTCGGATTGGAACCGACATTGCAAGAATTTTATGAATTAGAACGCTCGGATAGGTCGTACCTTGTGTAGCGAGAATTTACCGCTGCCGGTCCAGTTCTCACCAGTATTGTTGAAGCGCTGTCGCCGAGCGTTAGTAGATGTGCTGTCAGTTGAGGACCAGTACAGATCCAACTCGTCGAATCCACCAATATTTGTTTTCCGTATGTACATCTCATTGAGTTCATCCAAGGAAGGTAAATACCAGTCATCGACAACAACTCCTTCTACGGTAACGGCGTAAGAATCCGCTAATGCTGAAGCGGTACCTGTATCTGTATTTCCCGCAAGAATGATTGCCCTGGTGTTGCGATAGCCCCAACCAATGGCTGTTGCAGTTGCAGTCTCAGGAGAGCCAACATTGTTAATTACTCCATAGGCGTTGGACCATTTTGCTTGCGGGTCGGCTAATGCATCATTCCACCCGCTTCGCGCAGCCTCTAGGTATGTGCAATGCGAAGTTCTAGTTGGACCACAGGCAAATGGGGTGCTTGCGACATAGAAAATTTTTCCACCACCAGGACCAGTATCCCCAAGATCTCCGGTGACTCTTAGTCGAAATGTTGCACTCGCAGATCCAGCAGCATTCGTTCCAGTAATTGTGTATGTGGTTGCAGTCTTAGTTTCTATCGGCGTGCCCGTTATCAACCCGTTAGAAGTGCTAAAGGTGAGTCCATTTGGCAGCGTTCCTCCCGAAAGTGCATAGGACGTAATTGCGCCGCCGGTTGAGGAAATTGTGTAACCGGCAATTTGAATCGTTGCAACCTTAGTTTCAGAGTTATTTGAAAGAGTGAAAGCAGGCGCTGCAATAGTTTCAGTGGAATTCGATTTCGGTGGAACGTAGGCAGAAGTGGTGACCGGTATTGATCCTATTGACGCTTCAGAAATTCCATCAACATTTGTTGCTGAGACAGTGAAGGTGTATGTCGTCAGCGCCTGCAGCCCCGTGATTGCAATTCTGAGATCTCCCCAAGAGTAAAATTTTTGTGTTACACCCTTGTTCGAAGTAATTGTGTAGTAAGCAACTGGCGCATCCAAACTCTCAGCGGGATCTTTTGCCAACTTTAAAGCCGCACTGTCATGGCCGTAACTGACCGCCTCCGCAATCACTGGCTTTGCTGGAAGAGTTCCAGTTCGAGAGTAAAAAGTCAGAACCTGATTTCGAGCACACTTCTTGCGGATAACTCGATAGGTGACAGGAGAATCTTCTCTTTCGGAACAAGTTGAAATCAGCTTTGTGTTTGCGCCTGTTGTTCTTGCGGAATCACTTGGATTCTTATGCCAATTCGCCTGAGCTTCTCGACCAATCCGACATTCTCCCGTGCGACTAACTCGCTCTTTCTCTGTAACTAAATTAACGCAGGTAACAAGCGCGGGCTTTGCAGATGCTTGCGGCAAACCGACCGGTGAGAGGAGTGACAGCGCGACTACAGCAACAGAAAGGGTTGGCAGAGTTAATTTATTTCTCACTCCGCGCCTAAACATTAGAGAAGTGTAGAGAAGCCGTTAGTTTGGAGCAAAAGACCACGCACAGTTTGTGCCCCCAGTCGGACTCGAACCGACACTGGAAGGATTTTAAGTCCTCTGTCTCTGCCATTGGACTATGGGGGCCAATGAGATTGCGAAGTCTACTATGCGAAAAGTTAGAGAATTCCCCCGAATTTAGCAGCCTTCTTCAAGACTGAATCAAGCATTGGGTTGGTGAGCTTTCCAGTGAAAGTGTTCTGCTGACTTGGATGGTAACTACCGATAATTAAATAGTTGGTTTCGTCATGCGAGTACTTAATTGTCACGCCATGTCCGAACTTAGTTGCAGGAACTTTATGTCCTTGTGACTTCAAGGATTTAATCAGTACTTGCCATCCAAAGTTTCCAAGTGCGACAAATGATCTAACTGTCGGTGCAATGAGTTCTAACTCATTCTCAAAAAATGGTGCGCAAGCATCACGCTCTTCAGTTGTTGGTTTGTTTTCAGGAGGCGCACAACGAACAGCCATAGAGATGCGCGTATCACGCAACTCTTGTCCATCATCGCGTGATGATGATGTTGCAATCTTTGCAATACCGATTCGGTAAAGTGATCCGTAGAGCCAATCTCCAGATGAATCACCAGTGAAGATACGCCCAGTGCGGTTAGCTCCATGAGCACCTGGAGCTAATCCAACAATAAGCATCTTCGGTTTAGATGAACCGAACCCCGGCACTGGTTTACCCCAGTACTTCTCATTCTCATATGACTTGCGCTTAGTTACTGCAACTTCTTCTCGCCACTCAACTAGCCTTGGACATTTGTGGCACTTAATAATCGCCTTATCGAGAAGTTCGATCGACTTATACAAGCGACCAAGCCATTCCATCGAGAATGTCAGATTCAGAGGCAACAAATTCTGTCGCTCCGGTTGCAAGCATGATGCGTGAGAGAACTAGAGAACCTGCGCCGATTACATCGACACGACCAGGGTGCATGTAGCCAAGCGCTTCTCGATCTTCACGCTTCATAGATAAGAATGACTTTGAAATTGCATGGACTTTCTCCGCGGTAATTCGCGATAAGTGAATTGCGTATCGGTCATAAGCAGGTAGATCTAGCGCAGCTGCAGCAACGGTGGTTGCTGTGCCTGCAACAGCGATAAGAGTCTTTGCTTGAGTGATTGGAACAATCTTTGCGGCTTGTTTGATAGCCTCATCAATATCTTCAATTGCTGCAGCAATCTGTCCTGGGTCCGTATCACCACCGGTGAAGTGGCGTTCGGACATGCGCACGCATCCGATATTCATACTCTTGGCGAATTCAACGCCATCTGTACCGAATACAAATTCTGTTGATCCGCCACCGATATCGATAACAAGAAATGGACCTTCTGCCTTATTGAAATCCTTTGTTGCCCCTTGGAATGAGAGCGCTGCTTCAACTTCTCCTGGAATGACCTCAGGTTCGATGCCTAGGCGCTCTTTAACGCCATCAATAAAGAGGTCGCGGTTTGTTGCATCACGTGTAGCGCTCGTTGCACAGAAGCGAATCTTTTCAACGCCCTTTGAAGCAATCAGTAGCGCGAACTTATCTACAGCGGCAAGTGTGCGAGCGATTGCATCGGGATGAAATTGGCCGGTCTTATCGACACCTTGACCGAGACGAACAACTTCCATCTCGCGAACGATTTCGCGGAAGTTTGCGCCATCGACATCTGCAATAAGTAAACGAATTGAGTTAGTTCCGCAATCGATAGCTGCTACTCGCATGACAGGTGCTTCCACCAGTCAGGTAACTCTGCAAGTGCTTCATCGCCAAGTGGATTTACTCCAGGCCCAGCAGAAAGTGAGTGTGCGATTAGCGAGTGAAGACATTTAACACGAGTAGGCATTCCACCTGCAGAAATATTCTCTACTTCAGGAACATCAATTTTGAGCGCTGATCGTGCGGCGATGTAATCGTCGTGCGCTGCAGCATATGCACCAGCAAGTTCAGCATCTGTCTCAAGACGTTTAGTCATGGACTCCATCATGCCTGTGGTCTCTAAAGTAGAAATTGCAGCTGTTAAGCGAGGGCACGTTGCATAGTAGAAAGTAGGAAATGGCTCGCCATTGCTTAGGCGCGGTGGAGTCTCTACTACTGCAGGCTTTCCGCAAGGGCAACGATAAGAAATGGCGTGAACATCGCGTGGAGTACGGCCAAGTTGATTCTCGACAACTCTTAAATCATCTTCGCTCGGTGTGCGGCTTTCAATACTCATTGCTTGCCTGCCTCTGTAATCGAAGCAATCATGCGCGTATACCAAGGCTGACCTTCAGGAAGATTCTTTACAACATCAGTTGTTGCTTCTTCATCAGAGTTCTGACCATCTGCGCCAGTGACGATGTATTGACGTTCTCCTGGCATCACAAAGTGAAGACGTTCGCGAGCTTGTGATTTTATGTAATCGGGATCTTGCCAGAGAGTTAACTCTTTTCTGGCTGCTTCAAGTGCTGCATTGTCACTCTTTAACTGTGACTGAAGAGAGCTGATCTGCGCACGCTGTACAAAGTAATTCTTAATTGGTGGTGCGAGAAAGAGCGCGAGCATAAAGAAGATTGCCGCTACAGCAAATAAGCGCCCAGATCCCTGATTGCGATTGAAGTTGAGATTCCGAGAACGGTAACTCTTCTTTCGCTTTCCAGAAGGGGATCTGCGCGCCATTTGTTAATTAGCCCTTGAAACGTGGGAACGCTTGGCGACCTGCATAAACAGCGCCTTCAGCGAGTTCCTCTTCAATGCGAAGAAGTTGGTTGTACTTAGCAACACGCTCTGTACGAGATGGTGCACCAGTCTTGATCTGACCGCAGTTCGTTGCAACAGCGAGATCAGCAATTGTTGTGTCTTCTGTTTCACCTGAACGGTGAGACATCATGCTGCGGTAGTTAGCGCGGTGTGCAAGATCAACAGCATCGAGAGTCTCTGTAAGAGTACCGATCTGATTTACCTTAACGAGCAGTGCGTTAGCTGTATCTGTTTCGATTCCCTTTGCAAGACGCACAGGGTTTGTAACAAATAGGTCATCTCCAACAATCTGAATCTTTGAGCCAAGAGATGAAGTCATGGACTTCCAGCCTGCCCAATCTTCTTCGTTGAGTGGATCTTCGATAGAAACGATTGGGTATGAGTTAACAAGCTCTGCGTAGTACGCGATCATTTCGTCAGATGAGCGAAGTGAGCCTTCAAACTTGTACTTTCCACCTTCGTGGAACTCTGTTGCAGCAACATCCATCGCAAGTGCGATATCTGAACCTGGCTTAAAACCTGCAGCAGTAATTGCTTCGAGGATGAGGTCTAGTGCAGCACGGTTGCTATCGAGGTTTGGAGCGAATCCACCTTCGTCGCCAACAGATGTTGCAAGTCCGCGCTTCTTAAGAACTGCCTTGAGTGCGTGGTAAATCTCTGCGCCCCAGCGAAGTGATTCGCGGAATGTCTCTGCACCGATTGGCGCAATCATGAACTCTTGAATATCAACGTTTGTATCTGCGTGAGCTCCACCATTGAGGATGTTCATCATTGGAACAGGAAGAACGTGTGCATTTGGTCCACCTACATAGCGGAACAATGAGAGATTGGAAGATTCAGCAGATGCTTTAGCGACTGCGAGTGAAACACCGAGGATTGCATTTGCGCCAAGGCGTGACTTATTGGGTGTGCCATCGAGTTCAATCATCTCTGCATCAATAAGGCGCTGATCTTGTGAATCTAGACCTTCGATTGCAGGAGCAATTTCTTCGTTTACATATTTGATTGCCTTGAGGACGCCTTTTCCGAGATAGCGATTCTTATCCTCATCGCGAAGTTCTGCCGCTTCGAATGCACCTGTCGATGCACCGCTTGGAACAGCAGCGCGAGCTTGTGTGCCATCTTCGAGTTGTACTTCTACTTCAACGGTTGGGTTTCCACGCGAATCAAGAATTTCACGGGCGCCAATTGCTTCGATAATTGCCATGAGGTGTCTCCTGTAAATAAGAAATTTTAAAGGGCGCTCGACGTTGAGGGCAGGTGGCTATCCTACCTTGAGTACCAGAGTCCTCGTTATTGTGCTGATTTCTCCTGGCTTTCAATGGCTGCAATCAACTTTCTCGCCTGCGCACGAAGTGCGTTCTCGGGATCGATTCCATTTGTGTGAGCCCATGCAATTACTGACGCGAGAGCTTCACCGACTGACTCATTAGTAGCGGCTTCGGTTGTATTAAACAAAGGAATTTCAACTCCAACGTTGTACTTCTCTGCACGGTAGAGAATCTTTGAAACCAGCGGAAGTGCAGGTTGCGACATCGCAATCCCATCGATTGCAGATGTGCGGCCTTTCTCGCGAGCTTTAATCGCTTCCCAATTCTCAATAATTTCATCGGTTCCACTTACTTCAAGATTTTCAAAGACATGTGGGTGGCGGCTAATTAATTTATCTGCGATTCCACGTGCAACATCTTCAATTGAAAATGGATCAGTCGGATGGTCTTGCGCCATACGTGAATGGAAATAGACCTGAAGCAGAACATCACCAAGTTCTTCACGCATGCCTTCGCGGTCATCAGTTTCAATGGCATCGATAAATTCGTATGACTCTTCGAGTAAGTACTTGATCAGAGATTCGTGAGTCTGCTCGGCATCCCAAGGACATCCACCCGGAGAACGCAATCGATCCATTACCTCTACGAGGCGCTGGAGTTCAGACTGTGCCATAGCGATTAACTAATCGAATTTAATTTGAAGAGGGAAGAACTGCATCGCCTGCAGAATCTTCAGGGATTAGTTCTGCAGTTGCTTCATCCCAGCGACCATAGCGAGGGTTAACAGAGACCTTCATCTGCTTTGCCTTCTTTTGAACAAGCTCGCTGATTTTAGATTGAACATCTGCTTCAGCGACTCCAGCCATTCCGAGTGCACCAGCTAACTTGTTAGAGATGATTGTTGCTCGCATATAGCGTTCGAAATTCGATGGTGCAATTTGGGCAGCAACGAGATTCATTTGTAGTTGCTCTTCGCCACCAATCTGCTCGTAAATTCCAGTGCGGGTATTCTCTATTTCAGTAGATGAAACTTTGATTTTTAACTCTTTTGCAATCTCATCAAAGATTGAAGTCACAATCGTAAAGCGAAGCTGTGAACGATTGAGAGCATTGCCTGATTCCAACTGCATCTGAGTTATATCGGTCTTATCTCGTTCAGCGAGAATCTCGTCGATGACTGATTGTGCTTGCGCCTGTGTAATTTTTGTATCACCAAAGCTTGCAGCAGTATCCACTTGTCCGCATGCGGTAAGTGTGAACGCTGAGATCAGAGCTAGAGCGGTGAGGATCTTCTTCACGAGGTACTCGCTTTCGTTAATTCATCGAGGGATTTAGCAGCCCATTCCAAGAGAGAAGTATCCCCTATTACCGCCGAGCCTTGTGCAGTCGGAGTCCAGGCAGCCGCTCGTGGAATGGCAATCATCACTGTATTTGATGCTGTTTTATAGAGAGAGCCTGGGAAAAGTCGCTCCAATCGCAACTGCTTTGACTCAGGAAGAACCAGCGGTGAAATTCGCAAGTATTTTCCTGCAGCTACAACTTCACGAACCCCTAAAGATTTAGCAAAGGCGCGTAACTCTGCCACTCGAAGAAGCGAGATTGCTTCATGCGGAAGATCACCAAATCTATCGACAAGTTCTTCTCGAATTGATTCAACTTCGGTTGCGCTCTTCACATCAGCTAAGCGCCGATACAAATCTAAGCGCAGCCGTTCGCCCGGAACATATTCTTCAGATAAATGCGCATTGACAGGTAGCTCAACTTTACATTCGTGGCTCTGTTCTTCGGTTTCGATGATGCCTGTCTTGTAATCGTTTACCGCTTCCCCAACCATGCGCATGTATAAGTCAAAGCCAACATCGGCAATATGCCCAGATTGTTCGCCACCCAATAAATTTCCAGCACCACGAATCTCAAGGTCTTTTAAGGCAACGCGCATTCCTGAGCCAAGGTCTGTATTGCTTGCAATGGTTTTTAATCGATCGATCGCTACTTCTGAGAGAGGTTGATCGGATGGATATAAGAAATAGGCATATGCACGATCACGGCCACGACCCACACGTCCACGCAATTGGTGCAGCTGTGACAAACCAAAATTCTCAGAACGTTCAACTATGAGCGTATTTGCATTTGCGATGTCTAGACCGCTCTCAACAATTGTTGTGCAGACAAGTACATCAAAGTCACGATTCCAAAAAGCGAGAATCACATCTTCAAGTTGTCCTTCGCTCATCTGCCCATGCGCAATTCGAATTCGGGCCTCAGGTACTAACTCTTGCAACTTCGATGCAGCACGATCGATTGATTCCACTCTGTTGTGAATGTAGAAGATCTGGCCATCACGCAGAAGTTCTCGGTGAATTGCAGCCTTAATCTGCGCATCTTCAGCTGGTCCCACGTAGGTAAGAATCGGATGGCGCTCTTCAGGTGGTGTTGTAATAGTGGACATCTCGCGAATACCAGTTACCGCCATCTCTAACGTGCGCGGGATAGGCGTTGCAGACATTGCAAGAACATCCACAGTTGTGCGCATCTTCTTAAGCGACTCCTTCTGCTCTACGCCAAAGCGTTGTTCCTCATCGACAATCACGAGGCCAAGATCCTTAAACTGCACATCGGTAGAGAGAATTCGATGAGTTCCAACAACAACATCGACTGAACCTGAAGCTAAATCTTGGAGAATCTCTTTACTCTCTTTTGCAGTATTAAATCGTGACAAGCCAGCAACTTTGATGGGAAAACCTGCATAACGTTCAGCAAAAGTCTTAGTGTGCTGCTGAACTAGCAAAGTTGTTGGAACGAGCACTGCCACCTGCTTCCCATCTTGTACTGCCTTAAATGCTGCGCGGATGGCAATTTCAGTCTTCCCATATCCAACATCGCCGCAAATGATCCGATCCATCGGAAAGGGACGTTCCATATCTCTCTTTACATCTTCAATTGTCGAGAGCTGATCTGGCGTTTCAATATAAGAGAATGCATCTTCTAACTCGCGCTGCCATGGAGTATCTGCTGAGAATGCAAAACCTGGCGCACTTGTGCGCGCTGCATAGAGACGGATTAACTCGCCCGCGATCTGACGAACCGCTTTACGGGCACGTCCCTTCGCCTTCTGCCATTCACCGCTACCGATGCGATGCACCGTCGGAGTTTCGCCGCCAACATATTTACTAACCTGTTCCAAAGTATCGGTCGGTACAAAGATTCGATCGCCAGGTTGTCCGCGCTTTGCTGGTGCGTATTCAATAACTAAGTATTCGCGAGTTACTCCTCCAACTGTGCGTTGAATGAGTTCCAGATATCGACCAATTCCATGTTGTTCGTGAACAACAAAATCTCCAGTGCGAAGTTCAAGTGGATCAATCGCTTGCTTACGCTTTGATGGCATGCGTGCACCATCTTTACTGCCGACTTTGCTGCCAGAGAGATCGCGCTCTGTGACAAAGAGAATCTCTGCATGGTCACTTTTGAAACCATAGCCGAGTGCAGATTGCGTAATATGAATCGACCCTCTAGTTGGTTGAGCAGCAAGATTTCCAACCATCTGCACTGGTAAATCGGCATCCCGGAATATTCCTGCATAGCGCTCAGCCATTCCGTGGCCGGTTGTCGAGAAGATCACGCTCTGATGCGCCTCTAAACCAGTGCGAAGTACTTCGCAGAGCGCTTCAACGTTACCTCGCATCGGATCTATCGGTGAGATATCGAGAAATGCCACCTCGGAATCGAGATCACTTCCAAAAGAATTTAGTGAACAGGTTTCAAGATTGAGCGATGAAATCTCTGCCTTGAGTTCGCTCCAATCAAAGTAGGTCACGGTCTCAACAGGCAGAGGCGCATCTGCACCAATTGCCGCATTAGACCAAGAGGCAGCTAAGAATTCCGCATTTGTCTCAATCAGATCAGCGGTGCGTGAACGCACCCGCTCTTCATCTAGAAATACAATCTGCGTGTTCTTTGGCATGCGATTAAGGATTGTTTCAAAATTGTCCATGAGAAGTGGAATCAGAGATTCCATTCCTTCTGTGATGATTCCTTCTGCCAACTTACCTAAAATTTCAAGGGCTGCCGGATACTCATCTTTGATTGCATCTGCGCGAGATTTGATTTCTTCGGTAAGCAAGAGTTCACGGCATGGCAAGATGGAAAGTTTTCCAACGACAGCTTCTGTGGTTCTCTGATCTGAAACATCAAAGTAAGAGAGATCTTCAATCTCGTCGCCGAAGAAATCTATGCGTACAGGATGCGCTGTAAGTGGCAAGAAGATATCGACAATTCCACCTCGAACAGCAAATTCACCACGCTTCTCGACTAAGTCGGTTCGAGTAAAGGAGAGCTCGGTTAAATGGTTAATCAGGTTAGTCAGGGCAATCTCTTGACCAACTTCTAGAGTCCATAAAGGTGATTTAGCCAGAGATGCAATAAATCTATGAATCACTGCGCGAATCGGCGCAACAACAATCGGGTTCGTTACATCTTCGGTCAGCGAGTACAGAGTCGAGATTCTTCTCGCGATCGTGTCACTTCGTGGACTCAATCTTTCGTGTGGAAGCGTTTCCCAAGCTGGAAATTCAAAGACATCGTTATGAAGCGCCTTTAATTCATCGCTGAGATCTTCAGCACCGCGACTGGAGCTTGTAACAACAAGAAGAGGAGTAGCGCTGGCTTTGATCGCCAAGAGGAATGGATAACTTGATGCTGGAGCAATTACCTTCGACTTTTCGGCAAGGGCAGATCTGACTTCAGAGTCGCTCTGAAGCAAACCGAGTAGACCTCGCATTTCATTACTCCTTACTCGCCGGTAAATGCCATATGGCCCCACTTCAAAAAGAAGGGGGGCTTACAAATGACAGTCTAGCGACCTCTTTATCTATGTGAGAATTCTCCCGTGAGTAAGCAACCTCTTGAGACGCAGCACCTCGTCGCATCTGATGATGCAATGCTTCGCAGCGATGTTCGTCGATTAGGTGACCTCTTAGGGCAATCACTCGTTCGTCAAGAAGGTTCGAATCTCTTGGATCTTGTTGAATCTGTACGTAAGAGCGTTCGCGAAGGTGGCGGCGTGGAAATTCTTGAGAAACTCTCAGTGGAAGAATCCGTTCAGCTCGTACGCGCATTTAGCACTTACTTCAATTTAGCTAACGTCGCCGAGCAGGTACACCGTTCGAGAATTCTTGCAGAGGTCCGAAGTGAAGGTGGTTCGTGGCTCACACGTGCTGTCGACAAAATTGAAGATGCAATCAAGAATCCAATTGCTGGCCATGAAATTTCACATGCAGATTTAGTGAAGTGGATAAGTGAACTTGATGTTCGCCCAGTCTTTACTGCACACCCAACTGAGGCAGCGCGTAGATCCGTCTTAAGTAAATTAGGTCAAATTGCATCGCTCCTCGACACACCAAAGGGTGCAACGCAGGATGAACGTCTTGCCGAAACTGTCGATCTCTTATGGCAGACCGATGAACTTCGCCTTGATCGTCCAGAACCGCTCGATGAAGCAATGAATGCTCTGTACTACCTCGATGATCTAGCGACTCATACGGTTCCAGAAGTACTTAATGATTTTGCTCGCGAGCTAAAGCGTTTAGATATTCAGTTACCAGCAACGGCGCGTCCCCTTACCTTCGGCACATGGATCGGTGGAGACCGCGATGGAAATCCAAATATCACGCCACAAATCACAGAAGATGCTGTAACCCTTCAGGTAAGCCATGCAATTCGCACAACGATTGCTTCGATGAATCGCTTGCGCCAGATGCTCTCTGTATCAACTCGTATTGCCGGTGCAACGCCTGAACTCAGTGCATCAGTTGAGAAGGATCTCAAGAACATCCCTGAATTCGAAGAGCGCTTCATGCGCCTTAACGTTCAAGAGCCATACCGACTTAAGGCAACCGCTATCGTGCATCGACTGGCATTTACTCGTGATCGCCATGCGGCAAGAACTGCGCATGTTCCAGGCCGTGATTACAAGAATACTGAAGAACTTCTTGCAGACCTTACGCTCATGCGTGATTCACTCTTTGCACATAAAGGTGAACTCCTTGCGACAGGGCTCATCGAACGCACGATTCGCACTGTTGCAGCATTTGGCCTAACTCACGCCACTCTTGATATTCGTGAGCACTCTGATGCTCATCATGCAGCAATTAGTCAGATGGTTGGCAGAAATTACAACGAACTTTCACATGAGGAGAAATTCCCTGTACTTACCGCACAACTTGGTTCTTCAACAAAGTTAGATACTTCAAAGCTTGATGCAGCTGGCACTAAGACTTTCAACACCTTCGTTTCTATCGCTGACCTGATTGAACGCTTCGGTCCAGAAGTAATCGAGACCTACATTGTTTCGATGACTAAAGGTGCAGACGATCTCATTGCAGCGGCAGTCCTTGGCAAGGAAGCTGGCCTTGTAGATATTGATAAGAAGGTTGCCAAAATTGGTTTCGCACCGCTTCTAGAAACAGTTGCCGAACTTCGTGCAGCGGGAGAAATTCTTGAGAAACTTCTTTCAGATCCAACCTACAGAAAAGTTGTTGAGCTCCGCGGTAATCTGCAAGAAGTGATGCTCGGATATTCAGATTCAAATAAGGATGCAGGAATTGCAACATCGCAATGGGAAATCCACCGAGCACAACGCACTCTGCGCGATGTAGCGATGAAGCATGGCGTAAAACTTCGTTTATTCCATGGTCGCGGTGGCTCTGTTGGTCGCGGTGGCGGACCTACATACGATGCGCTTGTTGCCCTTCCTTGGGGATCAGTCGATGGCCAAATCAAGATGACAGAACAAGGTGAAGTCATCTCTGATAAGTACGCACTTCCTGCACTCGCCCGTGAAAACGTTGAACTCACACTTGCAGCATCACTCGAGGCGACAATCCTCAATCGTGGCCCACGCCAGAGCAAAGAAGACCTTGCAAAGTGGAATGAGTGCATGAACCTCGTTAGTGATAACTCATTTGCTCGCTATAGAAAACTTATTGATCACCCAGACCTGCCTGCCTATTTCTATGCCTCAACTCCAGTTGAACAACTTGGAAATCTCTTCTTAGGCTCACGCCCTTCGCGACGCCCCGATGCATCCGGTGGACTTGAATCACTTCGCGCAATTCCTTGGGTCTTTGGTTGGACGCAATCACGTCAGATTGTTCCGGGTTGGTTTGGTGTTGGTTCAGGACTAAAAGCTGCACGTGAGGCGGGAAAGTCAGATGTTCTTGCCCAGATGCTCAAGGAGTGGCACTTTTTCTCAACATTTATTAGCAATGTCGAGATGACTCTCGCTAAGACTGATTTATTAACAGCAAAGAGATACGTTGAAACGTTGGTTCCAAAAGAACTTCACCACTTCTTGGAGACAATTACCGAAGAGTTTGAACTTACAATCAAGGAAATCTTGACTCTGACTCAGAAGGAATCTCTTTTAGGCGATCAACCAGTTCTTGCCCGCACACTTCAAGTGCGCGATACCTACCTTGCACCACTTCAACTTCTACAAGTAACACTTCTTAACCGTGTTCGTGAGCAAGGTGAGAAATCAGACCCAACACTTGTTCGTGCGCTACTTCTGACAATTAACGGTGTTGCTGCTGGCCTTCGCAATACTGGCTGATTAACTCCAGTCGATTAGCTATTGAATTTGCCTTGAGTTAAATCAAGTCCTTTTTCAATGAGGAACTCAACACAATCTGCACCTCGATCGATAAATTCATCGAGATCTTTCTTCTCTTCCTTACTAAATTGCTTCAGAACAAAATCTCCCGGATCTTGCTCTCCCATTGGGCGACCAATTCCAAGGCGAATGCGGAAGTAATCAGCAGTGCCAAGTGAAGATGTCAGTGATTTTAAACCATTGTGGCCATTGTCGCCGCCGGCAACCTTTGCGCGGATTGCTGCATAAGGAATATCTAATTCATCGTGCAAAACAATTATCTTCGATGGTTCAACGGAATAGAAAGAGGCGAGCGCCTTTACGGGCCCGCCTGTTTCATTCATATAGCTCTTTGATTTAGCAACAATTACTGAATGCGCATCAACGCCAACGCCTAATTTAAAGGCTGCAATATCGCAACGAGATTTATGCGAAGAGAGTTTTGTATTGTGACGCTTCAATAAATGGTCAATAACCATCTGGCCTACATTGTGACGGGTGGCAGCGTATTCATCGCCCGGATTTCCGAGCCCCACTACCAACCACGTCATAATGGAAAGTCTAAGACTTAAGCGTCCTTCTTCTCTGCATCCGCTGCAGGTGCCGCAGCATCAGTTGCAACTGCTGCTACTGGTGCAACTTCTTCAACCGCAGTTGAACGCTCTGACAAGTGAACGATGATTGTATTTGCTGGGCTTACAAGAGTTGTGCCTGCTGGAAGAACAACATCTGATGCGTACTTTGAAGTACCTGAAGCCATGCCTTCAATATCGACAACAAGGAATTTCGGAATAGAAGTTGCTTCTGCTTCGATTTCGATGGTGTTGTGCTGGTGCTCAAGGATTCCATCTGGATCGTGCTTGCCCTCTGTGTGAACTGGAACAGAGACAGTTACCTTCTCGCCACGACGGACAAGAACGAGGTCGATATGCTCGAGGATCTGCTTGAGCGGATGGCGAACGATTGACTTAGGAAGTGTGAGCTCTGTCTTTCCATCGATATCGATGTTGAGAAGAACGTTTGACTCCTTGAGTGCAACACCGAGCTCGCGAGCTGGAAGAGTGATGTGCTGTGGCTTCTCACCATGGCCGTAGATAACTGCTGGAACAAGTCCTGCAACGCGTGCGCGACGTGATGCACCCTTACCGAATTCGGTACGTGATGTTCCCTTGATTGATACTTCTGCCATTGTGAAACTCCCCTAATAATTATTCTTAGTTGCTGATCATGAACTTCTTTGTGAAGCGAAGTTCCAGCAGGAGTTGATACCTACGCCGTCGATCACGGATAAATTTCACCCTCGCCGGAACGGGTGAAGGTTACCGCGACTTAGCTGTGGCCGTCAAAAAGGCTAGTTACTGAGCCATCCTCGAAGACTTCGCGGATAGCGCGAGCTAAAAGTGGGGCAATTGAGAGAACGGTCAACTTATCGAATTTCTGGTCCTCAGAGAGCGGAAGCGAGTCCGTGACAACGACCTCTACTGCGCGTGAATCCTTGAGACGTTCTACTGCAGGACCCGAGAAGACGGCGTGTGTTGCAGCAACGATGACATCTTTAGCGCCACCTTCGAAGAGCGCATCAACAGCCTTTGTGATTGTTCCGGCAGTATCGATCATGTCATCGATGACTACGCATGTACGTCCTGCGACATCTCCGACAACTTTTCCAACAACTGCTTCATTAGGAACAAGTGGATCGCGAGTCTTATGGATAAATGCAATTGGGCATCCACCGAGAAGTTCAGACCAACGCTCTGCTACTCGAACTCGACCTGAGTCAGGTGAAACGATTGTGAGCATTGAGCGATCGACTTTGCTGCCAACATAATTTGCCAGCATTGGAAGTGCGAAGAGGTGATCTACCGGCCCATCGAAGAAGCCTTGAATCTGTGAAGTGTGAAGATCAACAACCATGAGTCGATCAGCGCCAGCTGTTTTAAAGAGATCCGCCATGAGGCGCGCTGTAATCGGTTCGCGACCGCGGCTCTTCTTATCCTGACGAGCATATGCATAGAAAGGTGCAACGACTGTAATGCGCTTTGCTGACGCACGCTTGAGTGCATCGATCATGATGAGTTGTTCCATGATTTGTTTATTAATAGGAGTCGAGTGCGACTGAATCACAAATGCATCGCAACCGCGAACAGATTCTTCGAAGCGAACAAAGATTTCGCCATTGGCGAAGTCGTATGCAGAAGTCGGCGTAAGTGGAATACCTAACTCTGTGGCAACTTGCTCTGATAACTCTGGAAATCCGCGGCCTGAAAAGAGACGAAGTTTTTTCTCTGAGGACAATCGGATTTCGCTCAAGGAAGTTAGCCTTTCTGCTCGTCACTACTGTGGCGCGATGCCGCCTCAGCAGATTTTGTACCAGGGCGCTTACGCAGAACCCAACCTATTACATTTCTCTGCTTTGCTCTGCCAACTCCCATCGCGCCGGCTGGAACATCTTCTGTAATGACAGATCCCGCAGCGGTGTAGGCGCCATCACCAATAGTGACGGGTGCAACTAACATTGAATCGCTTCCGATTCGAACATGATCGCCGACCACTGTGTAATGCTTCTCAACGCCATCGTAATTTACAAAGATAGTCGCAGCGCCGATATTGCTGCCTTCGCCGATAACTGCATCTCCTACATAAGACAGATGTGGCACTTTTGAACCTTCGCCCAAGGTTGCATTCTTCATCTCAACATATGCGCCAGCCTTAGAACCCTTCAGAAGTTTTGTGCCGGGGCGTAAGAATGTATATGGACCAACGTTGACTGATTCGCCAATAATTGAATCGGTGCACTGAGATTCCAAAACGCGTGCACCACGGGCAACCGTGCAATCGTGAAGAGTTGTACGAGGTCCAATCACGGCACCAGTTGCAACTGTTGTCGTTCCAGTAATTGCAGTTCCTGGCATCAAGATGACATCAGACTCAACTGTGGCAGTTGCATCGACCCATGTACTGAGTGGGTCAACGATTGTCACGCCTTTGCGCATCAGATCTTCATTAATGCGATCGCGAAGTAAAGCTGCTGATTCAGCGAGCTGAACTCGATCATTGACTCCGAGAATTTCAATAAAGTCATCGATGAGAACAGGTGCGATGGTGCCACCTTCATTACGCAGAATTTCTATGACATCGGTCAGATATAGCTCGCCCTGTGAATTATCTGCCTTTAGCTTTCCGATTGCAGCCGTTAGTTTTGCTGCATCAAAAGCGTAGACACCTGAGTTGACTTCAATAATCTCGCGCTGCAAATCATCGGCGTCGCGTTCTTCAACGATACGAACAAGTGATTGATCATCGCCACGAATAATGCGGCCATACCCTGTTGGGTCTGGATGTTCTGCAGTTAAAACTGAAGCGGTAAATCCACCAGCACGATGTGCCTCTAATAGCTGCGATAGCGAATCTGACGTCAGCATCGGAGTATCGCCTGCAAGAATCAGAATTGTTCCTGATGGCTTAAGACCATCGAGGGCTAACTGAGTTGCATGACCTGTGCCACCGCGCTTCTCCTGAAAAACAGTTACTGCGTGCGGCGCAATCTCGGCTAGATGGGCTTCGACTTCTGCGCGACCGGCGCCGACAACAACGCGAACTTGCTTCGCTGCGAGCGCATCAACTGCGTTAAGAACGTGGCCGACAAGTGTGCGACCTGCAATCGAGTGGAGAACCTTCGGCGTAGAAGATTTCATACGCGTACCTTCGCCCGCAGCGAGAATCACTACGGTTTCGAGGCTCATGTATGAAGTGTAACGGTGGCTCCGCTCTTTACTACTGCGGAGCAATTGCTCCGCCTGAAACTCTGGCGGATTCACTTCGTTGCTCCGCCACCAGGTATCGATCCTGGACCCTGGGCTTCAAAGGCCCATGTGCTAGCCACTACACAATGGCGGAACCTATATTCTCCCTTATATTCGGTAGTGCTCGCGACCACTAAACTCACTTCTTATGGATGCTAAATCATCAGAGCACGAGCGGGATGAAGTCGACCGCCTCGTCGCCGCATGGAAGCGCGAGCGGCCAGATTTAGACCTCTCTCCCCTGTCGGTCCTCAGTCGAATTACTCGTATCGCCCGCCATCTCGATATCGCCCGTCGTGATGCCTTCGGAGATCTAGAAAATTGGGGATTCGATGTTTTAGCTGCGCTTCGTCGCGCAGGTTCGCCATATCAACTCTCACCTGGTGCGTTGATGCAAGAAACAATGGTGACGAGCGGAACTATTACAAATCGTCTTGATCGTTTAGAAGAACTTCAACTTATTACTCGAGAGCCTGATCCCAACGATGGTCGCGGCTCTCTTGTAACGCTGACAAAATCTGGAATTCGCGCGGTAGATGCTGCGATGGAAGATCTTCTTGAGAATGAACGTCAGTTGTTAAAAGATTTATCTGGAAAAGATCGCGAACAACTTGCTGCGCTTTTAAGCACGCTTGTTACTGAATTTGATTCAGCAGAGAGTTAAATAACTTTTGCGCCGTGCACTGGACCATGTGCACGAGCAACACTTCCCACAACACCGCTAGCGGTTAGCGCAACTGCCAAATCTAAACCTGCATCTTCATCGGCAACCAAAAATGCAACTGTTGGACCGGAGCCAGAAACAATCGCACCCAGCGCTCCGTAATCTCGGCCTACTTCGAGAACAAGACTTAAGGCAGGTCGCAGTGAACAAGCAGCGTTCTGCAAGTCATTGATAAGCGCTCTACCTACCGCTTCTGCATCGGCTGCAAGAAGAGATTGCATCAGTGCATCAGAGACAACAGGTGCTGCAATCTCTAGCTCTGCGCGCATACGATCGCATTCGGTATAGACAGCTGGAGTTGATAGACCAACGCTAGAAAGTGCGAGCACCCAGTGATAGGTGCCTCGTGAAAGAGCAGCGGTGAGTTGATCACCGTGACCTTGGCCAATTGCCGTTCCGCCTGAAATCATAAATGGAACATCGCTACCCAGCTCTGCACCAAGTGCGTGTAGCTCTTCGCGTGACATCTCGAGATCAAAGAGTGCATCCATCGCAACCAAAGTAGCTGCTGCATCAGCACTTCCGCCAGCCATGCCGCCGGCAACGGGAATAGATTTCTTCACATCGATATGAACATCAACTTCAAAATCAAATTTGGAGCCAACCAACTTTGCAGCTTTTACTGCAAGATTGGTGTGATCTTCTGGCACACCATGAACTTGGTCGCCGGTTACAGTGATCGTGATTCCATCGCCAGGCTTAATTTTTGTCACAGTGACATCATCAAAAATCGAGATTGCTTGAAAGACTGAGACAAGGTTGTGGAATCCATCTGCTTCGCGAGGACCAACAGATAGCTGAAGGTTTACCTTCGCAGGTACCCGTACAGTTACTGAATTCTTAGCCATCTGAAAACTCTACCCTTGTTTAGCAATCGCGCAGAAGCTATGAATGTCGAGCGCTTCACCGCGCAGAGTTGGGTCGATACCAGCTGATTGCAGAACCGCTTCAGCTGCTGCAGATCCGCCATACATAGACGAGAGCGCAGAGCGCAGCATCTTTCTGCGTTGAGCAAAAGCTAAATCAATAATTGCAAATACCTTTTTGCGCAACTCTTCATCACCCGGAGTTGCACGGCGAACAAATCCAACTAGCTTCGAATCGACATTGGGTTGTGGCCAGAATATTGAACGAGAGACAGATCCTGCACCTGTGACATCGGCCCACCATGCAGCTTTGACGCTGGGGATTCCGTACTCTTTCGAATTTGGTTTTGCAGCCAAACGATCGGCAACTTCTGCCTGCACCATCACAACACCGCTACGAAGTGATGGAAGAATCTCAAGAAGATGTAGAAAGACAGGAACTGAGACGTTATATGGCAAGTTTGCAATTAAGACTGTGGGGTCTACCGGAAGTGATTTGAGAGTAAGTGCATCCTGATTGATAACAGTTAACTTATCTGCGCGATCTGAATGCTTGCTTGCAGTAATTGGTAGTTGTGTTGCAAGACGGCTATCAATTTCTACAGCAATCACAGATTGTGCTTCTTCCAGCATCGCAAGAGTAAGCGAACCTAACCCTGGACCTATCTCAAGTGCGATATCTGTGGGCGTAAGTCCTGCAATACGAACAATCTTCTTGCAGACATTGCCATCATGAACGAAGTTCTGACCCAACGATTTAGATGGCTTTAGGTCCAGTGTGGCAGCGAGTTCACGAATTTCGGCAGCACCCAACAAACTCATGCGAAGGATCCGAAGATTCGTTCAGCGTTCTTTGATAATGCAGTGGCAAGTTCAGCAACATCTTCATCGCGTTCTGCAGCCATAGCGCGGACAATGTTGGCGATTTGAGACGGAGTATTAAGCGCTCCGCGGTGAGGGGCTGGCGCCAAGAATGGAGAATCAGTTTCAACTAACAGCTGGTCATGCGGAACTAGCTTTACCGCATCCCGCAGCGCAGGTGCGTTCTTAAATGTAAGAGTTCCGGCAAAGGACAGGATGTAACCGCGATTAATGCAGGTTTTTGCCATCTCTACATCACCTGAGAAACAGTGAAAGACAGTCTTCTCTGGGGCACCGACTTCGAGTAACACAGAGAGGACATCTTCGTGAGAATCGCGATCGTGAATCACGAGCGCTTTATTGGTGCGTTTTGCAAGATCGATATGCCACTTAAAGGATTCTTGTTGGCGCTTTTGCAACTCTGGTGGCGTGCGGAAATAATCCAAACCAGTTTCTCCGATTGCTCGGACTCGTGGCTCATGTGCAAGTTTTTCAATGATCGCCCAATCAGCTTCTAAATCTTGAACGATTGGAGCTTCATTGGGGTGCAGTGCAACGGCAGCAAGAACACGTCCTGGAAAAGCATTGGCCATATCCACACACCACTGAGATTGTTCTGCTGAATATCCAACCTGAACTATTCGATCAACATTTACTGACTGAGCATCATCAAGAACTTTACGTACCGCATCTGAATCTGGTGCTTCATTGGTAACAATTTCAATATGGGCATGTGCATCAACGGTCGGAACCGGAAGTGGTTCGGGTAGCGGGGCAGGTTCGCGTTCTATATCTCGATTGTGGCGATCTGCCATAGAAAATTACTCTTTAACTTCTAACCGCGGGAAAAGAACTGGAGTCTTTGTCACAGTCGCACCTTCTGGGAGCTGGCCCCATGTTGCAACCTTGGAAATTTCTTGAGCTCCGATAGCACCGAGTGCAGCATTAGCACCGAGTGCTTCCCAGAGTATTTCTGTCGTTGCAGGCATTACTGGGTGCAATAGAACAGCAAGTGCGCGAAGAGATTCAGCGGTGTTATAGAGAACTGCTTCAAGAGTTGCTTGATTGGCAGGATCTTTTGCAAGAATCCATGGCTCTTTCTCTGTGACAAATCCATTGACCTTCTTGCAGTAATCCATCACTGCATTGATGCCACCTTGGAAATCAAGTGCGACCATCGCTGCATCTGCCTTTTCGACAGTTGATTTCAGCGCTTCTGCAAGACCTTCATCTTTTGCAACTGCTGGAACTTTGCCACCGCAGTACTTTTCGATCATCGCAGCAAGGCGCGATGCAAGGTTTCCGAAGTCATTTGCAAGCTCTGATGTATAGCGTGCGCTCATATCTTCCCAAGAGAAAGATCCATCGCTGCCGAATGGAATTGCGCGCAGGAAGTAATAACGGAATGCATCGACGCCAAAGTGATCGGTGATATCAGATGGTGCGATACCAGTTAGCTTCGACTTGCTCATCTTCTCGCCGCCGACCAATAACCAGCCATGGGCAAATACCTTCTTAGGGATATCAACACCTGCTGCCATCAACATCGCTGGCCAAATAACTGCGTGGAATCGCAAAATATCTTTTCCGACGAGATGAACATCTGCTGGCCAAGTTGCTGCAAACTTCTTGCCACCTTCTGAATCTGGTGCATCAGTAAGTCCAACTGCAGTCGCATAATTCAAGAGCGCGTCGAACCAGACATAGACAACTTGATCTGTATCCCAGGGAACTGGAATACCCCAGTCGAATGTTGAGCGAGAGATGGAAAGATCAGAGACGCCACCTTCAAGAAATGAGATCACTTCATTACGCGCAGATTCTGGTTGGCAGGCTTCAGGATTTTTCTTGTAGTGATCAAGAAGTGGTTGTGCGAATTCTGAGAGTTTAAAGAACCAGTTGTTCTCATTTACTAATTCAATTGGCTTACTGTGAATCGGACAGAGTTTCTCGCCATCGGCATCAATCAGATCGCCAGGCAACTTAAATTCTTCACAGCCAACGCAGTATGGCCCTTCATATTTTCCAGCGTAGATATGTCCTGAATCTTTAAGTGATTGCAAAAACTTCTGTACGCGCTCTGTATGGCGCGGCTCTGTTGTGCGGATGAAATCATCATTTGCAATATTGAGCGCTGTCCAATTTGGCTTCCATGCATCAGCTACTAACTTATCTACCCACGCTTGAGGTGCAACGTTATTCTGCTCTGCAGTACGCATAACTTTCTGACCGTGCTCATCTGTGCCAGTTAAGAACCAGACAGATTCTCCGCGTTGACGATGCCAACGAGTGAGCACATCGCCCGCCACCGTTGTATATGCATGGCCAATATGAGGCGCATCATTTACATAGTAGATAGGTGTCGTGAGGTAGAAAGACTTCATCTGCTCATCTTATTCGCATCGACTACGGCTGCATAAACGATCTTCTTTGGAATCCCGAATTCTTCGGCAACTGTGGCGATAGCGCCTTTGCGATCCATGCCTGCTGCTTCATATTCGCGAACGCGGGCCACAGCATCATCTGCAGTCTTACTCTCTAAGCCAACTTCAACCCCTGCAAAGACCAGAGTTATCTCACCAAGAATTTCACGATTTGATGCCCATGTGATGAGCTCTGAAAGCGTTCCGCGAATTGTCTCTTCGTAAGTCTTTGTCATCTCGCGACAGATTGCGCCAGCACGATCGTGACCGAAAATTAGCGCTGCATCTTCTAGTGATTCCAATAGACGATGAGGGGCTTCGAAGATGACCATGGTGCGCTCTTCAAAGCGAAGCTTCTCGTAGAAAGTTCTACGGGCACCTTGTGCGCGAGGCGCAAAACCTTCAAAGGTGAAGCGATCTGTAGGTAGGCCAGATAAAGCAATCGCCATAGTTGGCGCACTCGGACCTGGGATTACAACAGTAGGAATCTTTTCCGCAATCGCATCACGCATTAACCGAAAGCCTGGATCGCTAATCGTGGGCATTCCGGCATCCGTAACAACCAGAACTTCTTTTCCACTACGAAGAAGTGTCAAGATTTCTTGTGTTCTATCTGTTTCATTTCCCTCGAAGAAAGAGATGATGCGAGCTGTAAATGTGACGCCTAAATCTGATGCCAGACGATGAAAACGTCGCGAATCTTCTGCCGCAATGACCTCGGCGCTCTCGATTGCGCTCTTGAGGCGTGTGCTTGCATCAAGCGGATTTCCAAGCGGAGTCGCTGCAAGAACTAGGGCCATATGCGAATACTCCCATATTCTTTAGACATGACAGCAGTGATCGCTCCTATTGCCATCGCGCTCATCTCGCTCGTTTTACGAGTAGTAAATCTCGGCTCGATTAAGAGCTTTATCTTTGATGAGGTTTATTACGTCGATGGCGCTAGAGATCTTTTGGCATATGGCGTGGAAGTTGCAGGTCCCAAGTCAGAATTTGTAGTACATCCACCAGTAGGCAAATGGATGATTGCTGCAGGAATTAAGTTATTTGGCGATAACCCTGTGGGATGGCGTATCGCGACCGCCTTTATCGGTTCGCTGATGATTCTCTTAATTGGTTTAATCGCACAGCGGTTATTTAGAAATCCACTCTTATCTGGGCTTGCAAGTGCACTTGCTGCACTTGATGGCATGGCTTTAGTGCATTCAAGAACTGCACTCCTCGATAACTTCTTAACTTTCTTTATTCTTCTTGCAACATATTTCTTTATCCGCAGAAATTACTGGTTGACTGGATTATTTCTGGGTATCGCACTTTCTACAAAATGGAGTGCGATTTATTTCATTGCAGCTTTTGGGTTGATTGCTCTCTACAGAGCCTTCTCGCATCACACTGGGCGCGCCTTAATTCGACCAACAGTCGAGAGGTTTACTCAATTCGGTCTCATCCCAATCACGGTTTATTTCATTTCTTGGTCCGGTTGGTTTCTCAGTGATCGCGGGTGGGGACGAGATTTCTCTTCAAATCCTCTGAGATCTTTCTACTACTACCACCAACAAATACTTGGATTTCATACCGGACTTACTCAGAAACATACATACGAGGCAAACCCGTGGAGTTGGTTATTTATGGGGCGACCAACGTCATTCTTTTACGAATCACCAACTGGTTGTGGAGGTAATTCTTGTTCCCAAGAAGTTATTGCTCTCGGCACTCCATTGCTATGGTGGCTTGCAATTGCAGCCTTAGCACTTGTACTTGGAATGTGGTTTCGCTCTTTAATGACAAGACATTTTGATCCAGCAGTAACAATCATTGTCGCTGGAATGGTTGCCGGATATTTGCCGTGGTTCTTCTTCCAAGAGAGAACGGTATTTACCTTCTACGTAATTGCGTTTCAACCATTCTTAATTTTGGCACTTGTTTATGCGGTGCGAGCCATATTTCTAAGATTTCAGAAGAGTGGCGAAATTATCGTGGCCACCTTATTCATTCTCATCTTCTTGAATTTCGTTTATTTCTTACCTATTTATCTAGGTCATGTCATTACATACGAAGCATGGCGAAGCAGGATGTGGTTTCCCAGCTGGATTTGAGTTAATTACTGATTTGCAGCGCGATTATCGCGAAGACGCTGTACAGCTTCATCTGCAAGCTGTTGATCAAAGATTTCATCTCGTGAAGGAGCGGCAGCCGCCAGCGCTTCGCGCTCAAGTCGTTCTTGCTCTTCACTCCATTTACCTGGCTCAGTTAGGTCGATGACGCGTTTTGAAGCTACAGCCTTTGGTGCATTTACATAGGTTGGAACAGGAATCTCATTTGGTTGCCACTCAGAGCGTGACTGCGCAGTTCCCTTAGGAAGGAGTGTGACTCCAGAGAGTTCGCGCTCTGCAAACGGGACCCAATGATCTTGCGATGACTTAACTTCTGCTGTGTGTGAAGTCAGAACTTCAGAAAGATTTGTGTGTGAGACGCCTTCGGTGGTGCGGTGGAGTTGATCAACGCGACGACGCTGAATGCGTTCGCTGTTGCTCTGTCTGCGCACATGTGCAATATAAATAAATAGTGCAGTTACTGGAATTGCGATTGCTATGTAAGCGAATGTCTGCATGATGGCACCTACTATCGTAAGGACGAGAGTTGTGAAAATAAGGAAGAAAACAATTCGGCGGCGCATAAGTTGTTGAGCAACTCTTCCTGCGCGATCAACATCTGTGTAAATAACTCCGGTGCCTAGTTGTGCACCTGGAGTGCTGCTCGCAACTACACGAAGAGCACTCTTATACCGTTCCACACTTTTTCCAGAGAATTCATTCTTGTTATGAACCCAGCGAGGCAGAAAATAGGCAACCCACATGCCGATGATCGCTAGATAAATAATTCCTGAAGCCATGATGGGTAAAGGTTAGTTGAGGGCCTCTACTTAGCTGTGGATTTCGAGGGGGTTTACTGGATTAATTCATTGTTTTTAACGAAGCATTTATGGTCGCGCCAAGCTCCATCGATATGTAAATATGCTTTGCGAAATCCTTCAAATTCAAAGCCAGCCTTCTCGGCGACCCTACATGAGGCCTCATTTTCGGGGCGAATATTGATTTCAATGCGATGCAATCCCAATTGATGAAAACCGAATGCCGAGAGCAGCTTTACCGCCTCTGTTGTATAGCCGAGATTAGAAAAATTCTTATCAATCCAGTAACCAATATGTGCACCTCGAAGGGCGCCGTATATAACGCCACCCATCGTTATCTGACCAACTAGGTTCTTATCGCGCCAGATGAGAAACGAGTATGACCGACCAGAATTAGCTTCAGATCTCAGGGTTCGAACCATTTCGTAGAAAGATGGACGGGTGTGTGGCATCTGGTTTGCAGGACTATCTCCGGGAATTCTCGGCAGCGTTGCTTCCCAGGGGGTAAGCCATTCTTTATTTTCAGCTCGTACTTGGTTCCACTGTGCACGATCGCGGTAGCGCATGGGCCGCAGAACTATTTCGTTTCCAGTGAGCTCTAGTGACGACATTTGATCTGCTCTAGAGATAGCGGCGCTCGAGCACCACAACTGTGACTAAATCACCCGCAGAAAGAGATGTCTCGCTCTCTGCTACAGCAATCAAAGAATTTGCATCAGAGAGTGTTGCTTGTTCATCTTGAGAACTTAAAGGGGTAACTGATTTTCCATCTTCGCTCAAAATTGCACGAACATACGAGCGCACACCACTAGTGGAAGATATTGCCTTCTCAAGTTTTGCCTTGAGTGATGGGCGATGAATTGTCGCCGTTCCAAGCATCGTCCGAATCATTGGGCGAACCAAGAGCTCAAAGGAGATATATGCCGCAATTGGATCTCCAGGCAGCGTAACGACCGGTGTCTTATCGGGACCAATTGTTCCGAAGTTATGTCTCCCGCTTGATTCGATAGAGAGTTCAACAGTCTTGAAATCACCGATTTTTTCGAGAGTTCTCGTGATCAAGTCGAAAGAATCGTCATGACGTTCGCCACTGATGATGATGAGATCTGCGCGAACTAATTGATCTTCAATAACGCTCTGCAATGCAGATTCATCATCCGGGATTGAGTGGACCCGATATGCAACTGCCCCTACTTCACGAACCGCTGTAGTGAGCAACCAAGAATTTGTCTCGTACTCTTCATCATCCTTAAGCGGAGTGCCAGGTTCAACTAAATCTGGACCAGCAGAGATCACAACTACGCGAGGATGTGGGCGTGTTGGAAGATGATCAAGTCCGATTGATGCAGCTAAACCGATCTGTGTTGAACGGATTCGACTTCCCGCCTTCATGACAAGTCTCTCGCCAGCGTAGATATCTTCAGCGAGTGTGGCATCGTGGGCATCGAGGAGCGGCATATCAAAGGCCTCTAGGGGACTGCAAAGTTCCAACAGTGAAGTTAATACTTCATCGACTCGCGCACGCTCTGACATAATCGCTAACCTTACTTGTACGGCACTAACTTCTAGGGGATTTACATGGCTATCAGCGATGAAAAAGTTGCGCTACGCACTCGCTATCGTCGCGAGCGGAAAGAGCGTTACCTAGACCACTCTTTTGAACATCTTGCAACATCCCAAGAATTTGAAGTTGCAAAAGTTTTTGCTAGTTACTTTTCATATGGGGATGAACCAGCTACTTCGGAACTCAACAGCGCAATCATTAAGTCTGGAAAAGTTTTGCTTCTTCCACGTATCAATGGGGAGGAACTTGAATGGGTTCAGTGGGATGGCAACGAGAATTCTCTGAAAACTCACAAGAAGATCAGTGAACCCATCGGAGAAAGTTTCCAGGATTTAGATGCAATCGATCTGATTGTGGTTCCGGCCCTGCGCATTGATCGAAGTGGGTATCGTCTTGGACAAGGTGGCGGTTATTACGATCGCGCACTTCCGCAGCTTCGCGCTTGGAGTATCGGTTTAATTCATGCTGATGAAATCTCCAGTGAAGATCTTCCGCGAGAAGAGTGGGATATTCCGCTCAACGCTGCAGCAACTCCAGATCTGGTAATCCGCTTTAAGAAATAAGTTAGGGAAGATTGCGCGCAATCACGATGCGCTGAATCTGATTAGTGCCTTCATAAATCTGAGTTAACTTCGCATCGCGCATCATCCGCTCGACTGGATAATCTGAAACATAGCCATAGCCACCAAGGATTTGTACTGCATCTGTTGTTACCTGCATCGCAACATCGGTTGCATAGGTCTTACTTGCAGCTGAGAAGAAACGTAGATCTTTATCCCCACGTTCACTCTTTGCTGCTGCGGCGTAGGTAAGTTGGCGCGCAGCTTCGATTGCAATAGCCATATCTGCCAACATAAATTGAATACCTTGAAAATCAAAGATCTCTTTTCCGAATTGCTTACGTTCGTGCGAATACTTCTTTGCTACATCAAAAGCACCTTGAGCTAACCCGAGCGCCTGAGCTGCAATAGTGATGCGTGTGTGATCGAGAGTATCCATCGCGAGTGCAAAACCTTTACCTACTTCGCTGATGCGACGATCGTCTGATATCTCTACATTGTCGAAATAAACTTCGCGAGTTGGAGATCCACGGAATCCCATCTTCTTCTCTGGTGCTCCGAAGGAGACACCTGAATCAGACTTCTCTAAAACGAATGCTGTAATTCCCTTTGAGCCCAGTGATGGATCGGTCTGCGCAATAACTGTATAGAACTCAGACTCGCCAGCATTTGAAATCCACTTCTTACTTCCATTAATTACCCAGCCATCGCCTTTTCGTTCAGCTTTTGTCTTTAACGCTGATGCATCGGAGCCCGCTTCGGATTCTGAGAGGCAATATGAGAAACCTTTTCCTTGAGTAAGGGGTTTGAGCCAACGTTCTTTCTGCGCTTTATTTCCACCGAGAATGAGTGGAAGGGAACCTAATTTATTGACAGCTGGGATAAGAGATGCTGATCCACATACGCGAGCAACTTCTTCAATGATGATGCAGGTAGCAAGTGCATCTGCGCCATCGCCGCCGAATTCAGTTGGCACGTGAGCTGCAAAGAGTCCGGCCTTAACTAAAGCGCTATGTGCTTCTTGCGGATAGCGGTGATCTTCATCTACAGCATGTGCATATGGTGCAATCTCTTTTTCAGAGAGTGCGCGCAAACTTTCACGGAGATCGTTGTACTCAGATGGAAGAGTGAAGACATTCTCGAGGCTCACTGCTCTCCTGCTTTCTCATCGCGACGTTGCAATTGATTCAGATAATTATTGTATTGGGCTAAATCATCTGGTTCACCCATCGCTGCCATCCGAGCTTCATTACGATCTATACGCTTAGCCTCGCGTGAATCATCGCGCATCCACTGGATAAAGGTTGCGGTGAGCGCCAGAATAATTGGTAGCTCCCCCATAGCCCATGCGATGGAACCTGCCGCATGTTGATCTCCTAAGAGATCAGTGACCCACGGAGTCTGAATTGATGCGTAGTAACCACCATCAATGAGCGTTGTTGTTGCAAGCAGTGCAATAGCAAAAAATGCATGGATGCTCATTGCAGCAAAGAGCATCACCATGCGGACAATGTGCGGAATACGGCGAGGATTTGGATCGATGCCGATGATGACATGAAAGAAGAGAAACCCTGCAAGCATGAAGTGAATATTCATAAAGAGATGTCCAACATGGTTCTGCATCAAATTGCCGAATAAGTCGGTGAAGTAGAGAACGAAGAGTGAGCCGTCAAAGAGCGCAAGAGCAACAACTGGATTTGTAATGATTCCTGAATAGCGTGAGTGAAGTGCAGCTAAAAGTGATCCACGTACACCACGTTCATCGGGTGTTCTTCCTTGTGGAAGTGTGCGTAACGCCAAAGTAATTGGAGCGCCAAGCACGAGAAAAATCGGTGCAAGCATTCCTAAAACCATATGCGCAATCATGTGATATTGGAATGAGAAGAGTGCATAAACACCCAAGCCACCGCTTGTCGCAAGATCAATTGCAGCAATTCCGAGTGCGAATGCAACCGTTCTTCCTACCGGCCAAGAATCACCGCGTTTCTTCAAAACAGCGACTCCCTTGATATAGAGAGCAACGAGAGTAATTAATAGCGCAACCATCAACGCATCTGGATCGTAGAGCGTCAGAATTCGAGTAAATGTAGGTGCAGCTGGTGCTTCAAATCCAACAATTGAAATCGCAGGACTTGTAGAAAGTTCTCCACTACTTGGTGGTTGCGCACCAGATAGCCAACTTCCGAGAATAAGAATGAGAGTCATGAGAAGTGTTTCGACAACAATGAGCTTTCGCAGGAATTGCCAACCAGTCTTTTCACTCTTTGCAAGTTCTCGGCGATTGATAAATCCAATTGCAATAAGCACAGATGTAAGCAGCGCCTTAACGATAATGACCCGAGCATAAGAAGTAGCCCATGCCTCAGAAAAATCTAAACGAGCCCACGCATTTGCAACTCCACTGATAACAACTGCAATTGCAGCCCAGAGTGCCAGCTGACTAAATCGCGGAAGTGCAACGATGCGATCTACATCAGATAGAAGCGCAATCGCGAAGACTCCACCAACCCAAAGCGCCAGCGCAACCACATGAACAACCAGAGATCCGATTGCAAGTGCGTGCGAACCCGATGAAGCAGAGTGGCTTTGAAAGACTGGTAAGACCAGCGCAAGTAAGGCAATTACAAGAGTAACTATCGACTGAAGAGAGGTGCGAATGAATCGGAACCAGAGTGAAATGCCAACAGCCAAGATTGTTTGTGCCAATAGGAATCTTCCCAGATCTATCTGAGTAACAAATGATCGGAAAGTTGTTGCATCTAAGGCAGGACCGATTGAAGTGCCGAGGATATTTGCCAGGGTGAGAATGATTTGAAAGAAACTGGTAAGTGCCCAGATTGCAACGCATGGGCTTCCAAATTTACGTAATTTCTGCGCAGGCTCTTGAAGAACACCATCACGTTCTAGAAGCAAGAATGCAAATGCGAGCAGGATTCCCACAAATGCAAATGAGGAGAGAATGAGAAGAGACTTGTTTACTGTAGCTAAAGTGCTTACAAGCGAGTTTGTTGCAGTCAGGTTCTCTGACAGTAAGTTCATCGCTCGCTATAAATCTTTCGGGCATACCGTGCGAGCGCAAAAGTAACGACAAGCGCTGCAAGAAGTAGTCCAAGAACGAAGATTGTTGTTCCGAGGTTATTTCCTGATGGGGTTGGTGTTGGCTTCACTGGTTCAGGGGCGACTGTCTCCACAACAGAAGGTTCAATAAAGTTAAAAGTGAATTTGCCGATCAGTGGAACATCATTTTCTGCCAAGAGTGAATAGTTGACGGTGTAGATACCTGTCTTCACCAGCGGCTTAAGCCCGATATATGCGCTATCAAGATCGATGCTGAGCGCTCCATCATCAACGCGAGCGCCAGTTGGATCTGTGACTGTAATTTCATTTCCAACATCAAGAAGTGGAAGTTCTGTCGTTACTGTCACAGCACTAGGTGCGCTCTGAAGCGCTGCACCTGCGACGGGAGTTGTTGAAACTAGAGTGTTGGCAAAGAGTGATTGCGGAGAGAGTAAAAGCAGACCTGCAACTAGTGCAATTCCAGTGACTCTCTTCATTTCGACTATCTCCCTTGCGCTCATGAACCCCGTGGATTCGCGCCTATCGTCTCACTTCTTTAGACTTAGGCATAGATACCGCTCTTGAGAAAGGTCACACTTCATTGCCTACATATCAATATCTATGCAACGCCTGCGACCATGCCTTCGAGGCTTTCCAGAGTTTCTCAGAAGAGCCACTTACTGAATGCCCGCAATGTAAGGGTGAGGTTCGTAAGGTTTATTCCACCGTTGGCGTTGTCTTTAAAGGATCTGGTTTCTATAAGACAGACTCAGCAGTAAAGCCAGCCACGCCTTCTGAATAGCAAGTTTGGCTGAATAACCACATTAAAAACTAATTACCCGTGATGTGGGGGCTTATCGCCTTTTATTTCATCTTCCCGCTGTTGGTCAGCTCTTTCATCTTCCCGCGGATCGCGTTCATCATCGGTTGTTGCCGGAAACACATCGCTCATGCGTAACCACACCCAATCCACAATAGAAGTCGTGAAACTAATCCTACATACTTATACCTATGTTCGAGCGCCTAGGTCAGCTATTAGTTCGTCGCAGTAAGAGCGCAGTTGCTCTCTTCGTCATTGGAATTCTTCTTGCGGGTGCGATTGGTTCCCTCATCTTTACGCGCTTAGATTCCGGCGGATACTCCAACCCCAATAGCGATTCTTACAAGGTTTATGAATATCTACGCGATGAGCTCAAAGTTGAAGAACCTACAGTTGTTGTCATCATCGATGCGGACTCAACCGATGTTACTGACCCTGTCGTAACACAAAAAGGGTTAGCACTTGAGAAGAAGATGGCTAAGGAAGATGGAGTTACTAAGACTCTCTCGTTCTGGAGTTCGGGGGGCGAAGCCACACTTAAATCAGGTGATGGAAAAGCTGCCTACATTCTTATCTACGGAAAAGGTGAAGCATTCTCACCAAAGAGCCAAGAGCTCGGTGCAATCTTTCAGAAGAAATATGACGGAAAAGTTGATGGCTTAACGCTCTATGCCGGCGGCGTTGGTGTTGTTGGAAATGCAATCACAGAGAAAATCTCCAAGGATCTTAAGATCTCTGAAGCGGTCTCAATTCCGCTCACATTCATTCTCCTTGCCTTTGTCTTTGGCGCACTCGCGGCATCTGCAATGCCTCTTATTGTTGGCGTAGCAGCAATTCTCGGTGCCTTCTTTATTCTCTACTTAATCTCGCTCTTTACCGATGTCAGCGTTTATGCACTAAATCTGACTACAGGTATGGGCCTTGGACTCGGTATCGACTACGCCTTATTGATGGTCAATCGCTTCCGTGAAGAGATCCATCACGGCAAGAAGGTTGATGATGCCGTAGTAACGACGATGGCAACAGCAGGAAAGACCGTCTTTTACTCAGGTCTTACAGTTCTTGTCACAATGGTTTCGCTGACATTCTTCCCACTGCCATTCCTCAAATCATTTGGTTATGCAGGTGTATCAGTTGTTGCACTTGCAGTTGTTGGAGCAATCATCGGATTGCCACCCATCCTTGCTCTGATGGGACACCGCATAGATAAGGGTGTTATTCGTAAATCTGCCATTACTCCCAAAGAAGAAGGTCGCTGGGCTGACACTGCTCGCTTTGTAATGAAGCGCCCAACAGCAATTGTGATTCTCTCCCTGATTATTTTGGGAATCCTTGCAGCACCTGTTCAGAATATTAAGTTTGCCCAAGGTGATTCACGTATGTTGCCTGAATCAAATCCTGCAGCTGTGGCAACTGCTCTTCAATCCGAGAGATTCCCGGGTCAGACCGGAACACCGATTGAAATCATCACATTCGATGGCAGTTCAAAGCTAGATCAGATCACTTCATATTCTCAAGAGGTTGCAAAAGTTTCTGGAGTAATGAGCGTGCTTCCGCCTCAGGTAATCGGTACAGATGTTCGTGTTGTTGCATATCAATCAATGTTGCCGCGAACACCGGAGGCTCAGAAGTTGATTCATGACATCCGCGATATCAAAGCACCTGCAGGAACTCTTATTGGTGGAGTTGCAGCTGACTACACAGATTCGCAAGATGGAATCTCATCAACTCTGCCATGGGCACTCGGTTGGATTGCACTAAGCGTTCTCGTTCTCATCTTTATCTTTACCGGATCAATCATCTTGCCGATCAAGGCAGTGCTGCTCAATGTGCTTTCTCTTGCAGCGACGATGGGTGTCCTCACATGGGTCTTTATCGATGGACACTTGCAGTGGCTCGTTGGTGATTTCACCTTAACCGGAACGCTCGATACATCTATTGTTATTTTGATTGCAGTTGTTGTTTTCGGTCTATCTATGGACTACGAACTCTTCTTGCTCTCACGTATCCGCGAAGAACATATCGCCGGTAAATCTAATGTTGATGCTGTGGCCACTGGTCTGCAGCGTTCTGCGCGAATCATCACTGCGGCAGCCGTCCTTCTTGCAGTTGTATTCGCAGCATTTATTTCTAGCGGTGTTACATCGATTAAGTCGATGGGCTTCGGTGTTGCACTAGCCGTTCTGCTCGATGCAACAATCGTGCGAGCACTATTGGTCCCTGCCCTAATGCGTCTCTTCGGAGAACGTAACTGGTATGCGCCTAAATGGATGCAGCGATTTACCATTACCCACTAGTTACCTTTACTCTTTGACAATGGATCTCATCGCTTCCCTGCAATGTGCTGATCAGCCTGGCATCGTCCATGCAATGACCACATCGGTCTTAGCCTGCGGTGGAAATATCATCGAGAACCAGCAATTTACAGATCCAGCTACAAATACATTTGTGATGCGCACTCGCTTTGAGACTTCACAAGGTTTAGCGGCAGCCCAGAAGAGCTTGAATGAAGGCCTCGGAAAGTTCTCGCCCGCGCTACATATTCGCCCAACAGAACAGAAGCCACGCGCACTCGTTCTCGTTACTAAAGAGAGCCACTGCCTACGCGACTTGATGTACTTGCTCGAACTCGGCGAACTACCTATCGAAATTCCTCTCGTTATTTCAAACCGCGAAGATTTGAAGTCACTCGTTGAGTCACACGGAATTCCATTCCTATATACGCCTGTAACTTCTGCAAATAAGGCAGAGCAAGAGAAGTTGATGCTCTCAAAGATTGCAGAACTCAAGATTGATTTTGTGGTCCTTGCTCGCTACATGCAGATTCTTTCAACAGAATTCTGCGCTGCAATGCCAGGCAAGATCATCAATATTCACCACTCATTCTTACCTGGATTTAAAGGTGCAAAGCCTTATCACCAGGCTCATGATCGCGGTGTAAAGATCATCGGAGCAACTGCTCACTTTGTGACTGCAGATCTTGATGAGGGTCCAATTATTGAACAAGATGTTGCACACGTGACCCACACTTCAACTCCTGAAGAGATGATTGCTCGTGGTCGCGATATTGAGCGTCGAGTTCTTGCTCGCGCAGTGAAATTATTTGCCGAAGACCGCATCTTTATTGTTGGTCAACGCACGGTTGTATTCTCTTAATTAGATATAAATTCTGGTGTCCCCGGCGGGAGTTGAACCTGCGACCTACCGCTTAGGAGGCGGTTGCTCTATCCACTGAGCTACGGGGACGTGGGCACCTTCACAAGGTGAACGTGCTTGGCAAAGGTTATCGGTAGGACTAACCTTCGCTAAACACACTTACACGAAGTGCGTTAGAACAAATATGAGAGGCCACCCATGAAAGCGCTCGTTATCGGCGCAGGCGGAGTTGGCAGTGCAATCGCAAATATCGCATCACGTAGACCATTTATTACTTCGATGGTCCTTGCAGATCGCAGTCTGTCCCGCGCTCAAGCAGCCGTAACAAAGGTAAATGACCCACGATTCTCTGCGGAGGAGGTGGATGCCTCTGATGTGAACGATATTCGCGCTCTCATTCGTAAAGCAGCTCCCGATATTGTCGTGAACGCGGTAGATCCGCGTTTTGTAATGCCTATCTTCTTGGCATGTGAAGAAGAGAAAGTTAATTACATGGATATGGCGATGAGTCTTTCAAAGCCTCACCCTGAAGATCCAATGAATAAACCTGGCGTGAAGTTAGGTGACGAGCAATTTGCGCGTCAGAAGAATTGGAGCGATGCAGGTATCTATGCAGTCGTTGGTATGGGAATTGAACCTGGCATGAGCGATGTCTTTGCTCGTTATGCCCAGGATGAACTCTTCTCTCGTATCGATTACTTAGCCGTGATGGATGGTTCAAACCTGACCGTAGATGGTTTCGATTTTGCTCCATCATTTTCAATTTGGACAACTATTGAAGAGTGTCTCAATCCCCCGCTCATCTTCGAAGAAAGTCGTGGTTGGTATACAACTGAACCATTTAGCGAGCTCGAAACTTTTGATTTCCCTGAAGGTATCGGACCAGTTGAATGCGTCAACGTTGAGCATGAAGAAGTTGTTTTGATTCCGCAGAAGGTAAAGGCGGCACAAGTTCGATTTAAATATGGACTTGGTGCGCAATTTATTGAGACGTTAAAGACTATTCATACTCTTGGAATGGATAAGAAAGAGAAGGTAAAGGTCGGAAACGTTGAGATTTCTCCACGTGACTTGCTTGCATCAATCTTGCCAGACCCAGCAACAATCGGTGATCTCATGCATGGAAAGACTTGTGCTGGAACCCTTGTTAAAGGTCTTGATAAATCTGGAAAGCCAAAGGCTGTCTACATCTATAACGTCGTAGATAACAAATGGTCAATGGATAATTACGGTAACCAAGCAGTTGTGTGGCAGACCGCAATTAATCCACTTATTGCAATGGAACTCATTGCTAATGGCACCTGGAAGCCTGAAGGTATCTCTGGCCCAGAGTGGTTCCCTGCACAACCTTTCCTTGATTTAATTGTGGAGTACGGATCTTCATGGCATATCCGCGAAGAAGATCCAAAGGGGATCGTGGCGTAAATGGCACAATGGGCTCTGGTAACTGGCGCATCCGTCGGAATTGGCGAGAGCTTCACGCGACTTCTTGCATCTAAGGGTTACAACATTGTTCTCGTTGCACGAGATGAGGTTCGCTTACACGAGCGGGCCTCATCTCTGCGCGAAAAATATGGTGTGCAAACCTTTGTTCTTCCTGCAGATCTTTCAACAAATGAAGGCTGTGCATCAGTTGAGGATTACATCAAGAAATATGAAATAGATGTACTAATCAACAATGCAGGCTTTGGTATTAATAAAGCATTTAGCGCAAGCGATTTAGTTGCTGAGCAACAGATGTTTGATGTTCTAGTTCGCACTCCAATGCGTTTGATGCACACAGCAATTCCTGGAATGAAGCAACGCAATTCCGGCATAATCATCAACGTCTCATCAGTGGCAAGCTTTATCGCAGGTGGAACATATAGCGCCTCAAAGTCTTATCTGACGGTGCTCTCTGAATCACTCAACACAGAGCTTGCATCAAGCGGCGTAAAGATCTCGGCGCTCTGCCCAGGATTTACTCGCACTGAATTTCACGAGCGTGGTCGCATGAAGATGAAGGGGCTACCTGCATTTATGTGGCTTAACTCAGATAAGTTAGTTGAGCAATCTTGGAGCGATGCTGTGGCAAATAAGCCCGTAAGCATTCCTGGATGGCAATACAAACTTCTTGTTGCAGTTATCTCAACTGTTCCAAGAAAATTTGTACGCCAAATAGGAATGAATGTACGAAAGAAGCAGCGCTAGTTAGCGACCACGGCGGCTATTGCCACCACGGTATCCACCACTGCTACCACCGCGACGATTTCCGCCGCCAGAACGTGATCCGCCAGTTGAGCTCTTACGTTCAACGATAGGTGGGACATAAGGAATACCTGATGGCTCTTGTGCGCCAGTAATCACCATGAGCTTCTCATCTAATGGACGAACATCATGGAACTTAGGTGTAACGCCTGCGCGTGTAAGAAGTCCAGATACTGCGCGTGAATTCTTTGAAGAAGACAAGGTAACTACAGTTCCTGATTCGCCAGCGCGAGCTGTACGACCTGAACGGTGCAGGTAATCCTTGTGATCTTGTGGAAGATCGACGTGCACAACAAGTGAGATTCCATCTACGTGGATTCCGCGTGCTGCAACATCTGTTGCAACAAGTGCTGAGTTCTCTTGCTCCTTAAAAAGTGCAAGTGTGCGAGTACGAACAGCTTGTGACTTGCCGCCGTGAAGCGCTCCAACAGGAACGCCAGCGTTGGCAAGCTTGTCAGCTAGACGATCCGCACCGCGCTGAGTCTTAACGAAGAGAATTGTCTTTCCATTACGAGCAGCAATCTGAGAAGTAATGTCATCTTTATCGCCTGGGTGCATCTGCAGAACATGGTGTTCCATTGTTGAAACTGATGCACGGTCATTCTGAAGTGAGTGAGTCTTTGGGTTCTTCAGGTACTGACGAACCAATGAATCTACTCCGCGATCAAGAGTTGCTGAGAAGAGAAGACGCTGACCATCGAGATGTGCCTGATCGAGGATCTCCTTTACTACAGGAAGGAATCCCATATCTGCCATCTGGTCTGCTTCATCGAGAACAGTTATCTGAAGTTGATCTAGTTGAACTTCATTCTTATTCAAAAGATCGATTAGACGACCAGGGGTAGCAACCAAGATTGCTGTTGCTTTACGCATCGCAGTGATCTGCTTTGCATAAGGCATTCCACCTGCGATAACTACTGACTCGTGGCCAACTACACGTGCAAGTGGACGAAGAACTTCGTCAATCTGCTGCGCAAGTTCGCGAGTAGGAGTCAAAATCAAAGCCAGTGGCTTATGTGGGCGTGCGACCTTATTTGAGATATTTGTAAGGAGCGCAAGGCTAAATGCAAGAGTCTTTCCTGAACCAGTCTGTCCTCGGCCCAAAATATCGTGGCCTGCAAGTGCATCTGGAAGTGTTGCAATCTGGATTGGGAATGGATGTGTAATTCCCTGTGCGTTAAGCGCATTTGCAAGCGCTGGTGCAATTCCGAGATCGCGGAAAGTTGTAGTTACTTCAGTAAGTGGTGTTGCTTCTACAAGGTTTGCATCAGCAAGATTTACTGAAATGTAATTGTCATCTGCACCAAAATCTGTTGCTGCATTTGAATGAGTCTTTGATGCGCGACGATCATCACGTGCATAAGCAGGTGAATCGTTACGGCGATCGCGTGCTGGACGCTGTGAAGTTTCTGCATCACGAGATGGAGCTGCTTTACGAGGAGCTGCATTTCGTGGCGCACTTGGATTAAATTTTTCGCGCTTTTGTGGAATAAAGTTTGGACGGCCATCTTCGCTACGAGCAATCTTCGCCTTTACAGCTTCACGTCGATTTGTTGGACGTGTATCTGATGCAGCTGGACGCTCTGGACGATCTGGACGGAAGGGACGTGATGCGCGCTCTGCGCGATCTTCAACGAACTTCGCTGCACGCGAAACTGGCTTAGCAGTTCTTGAAGTCGTTGGTTTAAATGCCTTCTTTGGCTTTTCAAAAGTGCGCTCTTCGCGGCTCTGCTTTGGATTTCCCTTAGGAGCTCCTTCAATATTCTTTGACTTTGATGCTGTGCGCTCCTGGAAACGTTGCGCACGAAGCTTTGATCGATCAGCTAAACGAACTTCCTTCTTTGTTACAACCTCGCGGTCTGAGTAGCGCTTTGTAGATGGCGCTGACTTACTTGTTGAAGTAGTTCTAGGTGAAGTAGTTCTTGTAGAAGGCTTAGCAGTAGCTGCAGCCTTTGATGATTCGCTGCGCTTTGCAGTTCCGCGAGCAGCAGGCTTAGATACGGCAGTTTTACGCGCTGCCTTCTGCGCTGTTGTGTGGCGGGGCTTTCCTTTTGCGGCGCGACGAGCTTTTCCGGGCGCGGCAGTACGTGTTTGTAGAGACATGAAAATAGACACCAATCGAGACGACAAGCGCGTCTCGGTTAGATCGACCAATTAGATTCTCTGGATTACCAGTTATCTAAGGCCATCAGGGTCTTGATAAGACTCGCAAGTAAGTGGCCATCTGGCGCACTTTGGGGGGAAGTACATCGATGCGGGATGCTTCGATGGGTCAATCATACACTGACTTTTCGCACCAAAAATTCACATGATTTTCCATGCTCAATCAGGCTCGTTTATGCGGGAATCGCAATTGACGTAGATATCATTGGCAAATATTCAACGGAGGTAAGTCATGGCTCGCAAACTCGCAATCGCTGTACTTTCAGCAGCTCTCATTTCAGGCGGGCTCAACGTCTCGCCTGCATCTGCTGCAAAGATCAGTAACGGTGTCGCATGCTCGAAGGTTGGTGCAACGACAACTGTCTCTGGTTTTAAGTACAAGTGCGCGAAGAATTCCATGGTTAAGAATTCAAAACTCACATGGCTCTCAACTGAATGCCTTACAGCAATTACTCAATACAACGCAGCTGTAAAGGCGCGTGCGAGTGTTTCAAATGCAGGAGAACAACTTGCAGAACTCGATGCTGAGTATCAGAAGGCGGTAACAGCGCTAGCTAGCGTTACAACTGCTTATGACAATGCTCGTGCGCAGGTAACAAAATCTCAGGCCGCTATGAATGCAGCAACTGTTGCATCTGAGAAGCAGTCACTTGCAACCGCGCTCTCAAAGCTTGCAAATGCTGTGCTAGTTTTGAGCGGATCTAAGTCAAAGCTTTCAGCACAGGTGAAGGACCTAGAAGCTAAGCGTGAGTTGATTTCATCTGCTCCCGAGACTTTTAAAGAGAGCGTGACAGAAGCGAAGGGTTCAGCTGGCTTGCTCTGCAAGAAGGGCTTCTAACTCCGCAACACAGCTTTACAAGTAAGGCTTCCCCTATTCATTAGGGGAAGCCTTATGTATTTAATCTCTAGATGTATCGCATCAATCGATGGCTGCCCACATCGCTCTTAGTGCTTCATATTCTGCTCAAAGTTGTAACTTCACAAAACTCGATCTTTATTGACCTAATTCTTTACAACGCTATCTGGATAGCAGCCATCGCATCAATAACACAGGCGCCCTTAAGTAATGACCCCATTGCGATTGCAACGAGCGCACTAGCAATTGGTTTCTGGGGTGTGGGCTCACTCATTAATAGTTACGGCGACTTCTACTCACTGCCCGATAGTTCAAGCTTTATTGCACAGTTAAGTTATGCACTCTTCTATCCACTTCTTCTGATCGCTATTCCCAGAACTCTCTCGCGGGGGCGAAGGCTAAATCCAATTGAGTTACTAGATTCAATTATCTTCGCACTAGGAATCTCATCAATTGCCACTGCGCTCTTTCTTTCACGGGTATTTCCTAACTCATTCTTCGATATTCGCGATCAATTCTTTGCACTTCTCTTTCCGGTATCAGACCTTCTGCTCCTTACTATTGCAGCGATTGCCCTAGTAACTCATCGAATTCAGTTTCGTGCTGCGCTGCTTTTCATCGGTATCGCAGCCTTTAGCGCAACAGATTTGTACTTCTTATGGCTGGCAGTTAATAACCGATATATCTTCGGGCAAGTTATCGATGATGGTTGGCTCTTAGGCATCGTTCTAATTGCAGCTTCGTTCTGGTACCAAAAGAGCAAGAGCGAGATAGATATAACTATTCATCCCGTCTTTATTGCACTCTCAATCTTTATCAGCCCAACTCTGCTTGCACTCAGCGCTCTGCGCCCAGGTTTATTCTCGATCTACATCTTGATTCCAACAATCACTACTCTCTTCTTGGCATTTATTCGCATGACAATAGTTATCAGGCAAGCACGAAATCTTGGTGAAGAGAAGGTACTTGCACGCACCGATGAGTTAACGGGCCTTCCTAATCGCAGGCGTTTAGTTGCAGAACTTGCGATGTATTCAAAGACTGAAGGTGCGTTGCTGCTTCTTGATCTCGATGACTTTAAGCCAGTCAACGACCAATATGGCCATGAGTTTGGTGATCAGATTCTGCAACAGGTCTCGCAACGCTTTAGTAGATCACTGCCGACGGGCGCAGTACTAGCCCGATTAGGCGGAGATGAATTCGGCGTATTAATCAATGGAAGTTACGAAGCAACGCTGGAGGCTGCCTATGCGCTGCAAGCAACACTGTCCTATCCATTTCTAATTCGCGGACAATCAATCACTATCGGCGTCAGTATTGGCCATGCCCACAACGATGGTAGTTCTAACCTATTGGAACGTGCAGATGCTGCCATGTATGAAGCAAAGCGAAATAGAGTTGGAGTTGTTACTTCAAGTTCAATTTAAACCTTATGTAGCTTTGCCTTAATTCCGACCCAGCTTCCAAGGAATACAAAGATAAAGAAGACCCACCCCGATAGCGCAAATGCTTGAGTTCCGGATAAGAGAACACCGATTGTGCAACCAAGTGAAGTCATTGAACCCCAGCCTAAGAGGACTCCACCCAGCAGCGCTGTTGATGAATTCTTTGGAGTTAACTTCGAAAACTTAAACCTTCCACCAGCAAGTGCTGCAGCAAAAGATGCGCCTACAAGACCAATAACAAGCCATCCATTATTGGTAATTGTCTTTGAAACAACTGCGATACATCCTGCCATGCGATCTAAGCCCAGGATTGTCTCTGGGCCAATATTGTTATTGCTCATCAAAGTACGAGCCTGTGTGCTTAATTGGCGAGTAACGCCAAGTGGTTCAACGCGAAGATATGCGACCATTCCAACAATTCCGACTAGAGCACCAGTAGTTATTGGGCTCCAGCGTTCGAAGATCAACTTACGAAGGGTTGCTTTGAGAGAAATAACTTCAAGTGGCGCCGTTCTAATTGGTTCTGAAGCCGTACCTTTGTGAATCGCAAAGATTGCGATTCCAAGTAGAACTGCAAGAGTGAGAATCAGCGAACCTGTGTAGCCAATGTAATGCGGCAGCCAAATAGTTGGAGCATCAGCTACTGCGCGAAGGTAGAGCCAATTCCAAGTAAGAAATGCGAGAACAAAACCGATAAGTGTTCCGATTAGGGCAGGGATTGCACGTAAGTAACCCTGACCAAGTCGATAGAGATGACCACTGATACATGCACCAGATAACGCCATTCCAATACCAAAGGTAAATGCGCTAACCGCTAAGACCCAGCTAACAGGTCCAATGTGCGCTGCAGGTGGAAGACGATCAGATGTTGTATCTGGAAGAAATTGACCGAAGATTATTGAGTAACCGATTGCACCTGTTGTGATTGCAACCAAGACAGAGAGAAAGGGAGTTGTGTTCTTATCTTCAATTCCATCGCGGAAGATACAGAAGAAACAGAAGCGCCCACGTTCAAGTAGAAGTCCAAGACTTACTCCGATGAGTAAGGAAATCGGTGCAGTACCCGCGCTCTCAGTTGATGAGAGATAGAAGGCAAGACCAAGTAAAGCAATAATGACAGCAGCTGAAATAGTGGTTCTGATTTTTTCAGCTTTGGTAAAGGCAGGAAGAAGAGCCCCGGGATTCCCGAGGCCCTTCTCTACCTGACTTTGAGTGTTAATTACGCTGCTCCCCAAATCGTTCCTGCATTGTTAACAATTGGGACACCGACTGAGTTTCCGTATTCTGTCCAAGATCCATCGTAATTCTTAACTTCATATCCGAGGATTTCGCTAAGAACGAACCATGTAAGTGATGAACGCTCACCGATACGGCAGTAAGTGATGATGTTCTGCTTTCCATCTACACCCTTATCTGCATAAAGCTTCTTTAGCTCTGCAACAGTCTTAAATGTTCCATCTGTATTTACATTTGAACCCCAAGGGATATTGATTGCACCTGGGATGTGACCTGCGCGGACTGCAAGCTCTTGGAAGCCAGGAGCTGCAAAGATCTTGCCGTTGTACTCATCTGCACCGCGGATATCAATTAGGTCTGCCTTAACGCGCTTCTTCGCAACTGGAAGAACGTCGTTGATCAAAGTTGCACGTAGTGACTTATCGGCCTTGTTTGCGACAAAGTTACCCGCTGAGAATGTAGGGACAGCAGTTGTTAGCGCACGCCCATCCTTCTCCCACTTAACACGGCCACCATCTAGAACTCGAACATCTTTCTGACCGTAGATATTGAAAATCCACGCACCCCATGCAGCAAACCAGTTGTTCTTATCTCCGTAGAGAACAACAGTCGTGTCATCGCTGATGCCAGCCTTCTGTACAAGCTTGCTGAAGTTCTTCGCACTGATGATGTCGCGGTTAACGGTATCAACGAGATCTGTGTGCCAGTTGAATTTGATTGAGTTCTTAATGTGTCCGCGCTCGTATAGTCCCGCTTCAGTGCTTACTTCAATAATTCGAACCTTTGGATTATCAAGATTCTTCTCGAGCCAGTCAGCTTGTGCAACTGCTCGTGCTTGATTCTTTGGTGCTGCCTGCGCCGGAAGTGCTCCAGTGCTTACCAATAGGCCAGCGATTGCTGTACCTGTAATTACTTTTCTTAACGTTGACATAGTTATCCCTTTAAATTTGATAGTAGTTTATGAAGAATGAAAAACAAATAATGATCGAAGGCGTTATAAAGTCAGCAGCTTGTGCTTGTAACGCGGCAGAAGTCAATGATGCGACGTTTTGTAAACAACATTGTGACTCCTTACTTCTCGGTTGTGAGAAAGATAGAGAAGTAAAAATCAAATGTAAAGTTGCAAGTAATTAGCAACTGCAAAAGTTACTCAGGTTTTTCAGGCTTATCAGCCTTGATTTCCTTCAATCGCTCTAAGGATTCAATTCTTTCTACTGCGTGATCGACGATGCGCTCTGGATAATCGCGAGAATATCCATCAAGGAATAACCATGGCTCGTGAATCTCTGCACCGCTTAGATGTGCGAGTTCTGGAACATATTTACGGATGTAATCACCATTCTCATCGAAGCGACGACCTTGTTCGATCGGGTTAAAGACCCGGTAATAAGGTGATGCATCCGTGCCTGTACCTGCTGTCCATTGCCAACCATGTGCATTTGATGCGACGTCATAATCAACGAGGTGTTCTGCAAAGAAGCGCTCACCTAACTGCCACTCAAGGTGCAAGTCTTTTACTAGGAATGAAGCGACAACCATACGGGTGCGATTATGCATCCAACCTTCTACAAGTAACTGGCGCATTGCGGCATCGACAAATGGGTAGCCAGTCTTTCCTTCACACCATGCCTTAAATTGTTTACCTGGCTTGTCATAACGCATCTCTTTAAATTTGGCTGCGTAGTACTGGGTATCTGTATCTGGATTATTGAAGAGAACATCGGCGTAGAACTCGCGCCATGCAATCTCTTTCCGGAAAGTATCTTGCGCTTTCGTTTCATCGAGCCCATCTAGAAGAGTGCGCGGATGGATCTCTCCGAATTTCAGATATGTACTCATCTTCGAGGTGCCGTCGATACTCGCGAAATTTCTATTCTCGTCGTAGCTATCGAGGCCCTTCTTCTTAAATTCTTTAAAGCGACGCAGGGCTGCTGCTTCGCCTGCTTCAATGATCTGGACACCTTGCGGAAAAGGAAAATCTGGAAAGCTTCTATATTCCTCAGGTGGAGTTGGTGCTTTAATCTCTTTTGGCGCAGCAACCGGCCCGCGATATCCATGTGTGCGCCATGCGCGATAGAAAGGTGTGTAAACGCGATAAGGAGTTGCATCACTTGGCTTTACAACGCGACCAGGCTTAACTGCATAAGGACTTCCGGTCCGTACAAGTGGAATGCCAGCGGCTTCTACTCGTGCATCGCGATCCGCTCCATAACGTTCATATTCGTCAGAAATATGAACTTCCTTGACGTTGTAACGAGCAATCAGATCTTTAAGGACTTCGACTTGATCGCCTTGAATAATGTGAAGTTTATTTCCTAGTGATTCATCTAGTGCGCGAAGTGATTGACCCATATAGGCAAGCAACTTTGCGCCAGCTTCTGCAATCTGTTTCTTATCAAGAATAAAGAGCGGCACAATTTCGTCGCTATTTTTAATCGCTTCTAAGAGCGCAGGGTGATCACCAATTCGTAAGTCACGACGAAACCAGATGATGTTTCGTACGAGAGTCATGAACTACTTGTGTAGCTGCTCGACGCTTGCATCCCAGCCCTTTACATCTTCAGGCTTACGAGGAGCCTTTCCGACGTAGCGAGCTGATGGACGAATCAAGCGACCTGTGCGCTTCTGCTCAAGAATGTGTGCAGACCAACCCGCTGTACGAGCTGCCGTAAACATCGATGTAAAGAGTGGCGCTGGAACTTCTGCGAAATCAAGGATGATTGCAGCCCAGAATTCAACGTTTGTTTCAAGTACGCGATCTGGTTGGCGCTCATGAAGTTCCTTAAGAGCAGCCTTTTCAAGAGCTTCTGCAACTTCATAACGCGGTGCGTTAAGTTCTTTTGCTGTGCGACGAAGTGTGCGAGCGCGTGGATCTTCTGCGCGATAGACGCGGTGACCAAAGCCCATGAGACGTTCCTTGCGATCAAGGATTCCCTTTACATAAGCCTCTGCATTACCTGTCTTCTCAACTTCTTCAATCATGTGCAGTACGCGAGATGGCGCTCCACCATGAAGTGGACCTGACATCGCACCGATTGCACCAGAGAGAGCTGCAGCAACATCGGCACCAGTTGATGCAATAACGCGACCTGTAAATGTTGATGCATTCATTCCGTGTTCTGCGGCAGATACAAAGTAAGCATCGATTGCGCGAACGTGTGCTGGATCTGGTTCTCCGCGCCAACGAATCATCATGCGCTCCACAACTGTGTGCGCCTTATCAACTGCAGCTTCAGATACTGGATTGGCGAAGATTCCGCGAGCTGATTGTGCAAGGTATGAAAGAACCATGACTGATGTACGTGCAAGGTTGCTACGTGCTTCTTCATCTGAAATATCGAGAAGTGGCTTAAATCCCCACGCTGGTGCAAGCATCGCAATTGCAGATTGAATATCTACGCGAACATCACCTGAGTGAACAGGAAGCGGAAACGGCTCTGCATTGGGAAGTCCTGGATTAAACTCATCATCAACAAGGAGTCCCCATACATTTCCAAATGAAACGCGACCAACGAGATCTTCAATATCAACACCGCGGTAACGAAGAGCGCTACCTTCTTTATCTGGCTCTGCAATCTCTGATTCGAATGCAATTACGCCTTCAAGACCCGGCTTGAAATCATCTGACACGTCTGGCTCCTTCGTGATTGTTGGGGCAATTCTGCACCTAGAACGGGGGTGCTGACCACCGCGAGGTCAGGGGATGCACTCATGACGAAAGTGAGGTTCGATACACCTATGAGCAAAATGGAACGGGATGCGATTCGAGCGATGCGCAGGTCCTATGGCGAGGTCGGCCTGGAATCTCTGCCTGCCGATCCTTTCGAAGCTTTCCATCTCTGGCTCAGTGAAGCTGCCGCAAATGACTTTATCGTTGAGGCAAATGCGATGGTCCTAACAACTTTGGGCAGCGATGCACAGGGTGCAGATGCGCTGACAACTCGTACAGTCTTATTAAAGGATGTCTCGCAAGGTGGATTCACATTCTTTAGCAATTACTCATCACGCAAAGCACAAGCGATTGAGTTAAATACCCAGGTCACTCTCCTCTTTCCTTGGTATGCGATGGAGCGACAAGTTTCTATTTCCGGCTATGCAGAAAAGATTGAACGCAGCGAATCTGAAGATTACTTTGCAACGCGTCCATGGGGTTCACAGATTGGTGCATGGGCATCCGCGCAATCCGCACCTCTTGCATCTCGCGAAGAGTTGGAGCAGAGATACCAAGGCGCTGCCGAGAAGTGGCCCGAAGGAACAAAAGTTCCATGCCCACCACAGTGGGGCGGATATCGCGTTACCCCGATCAGTATTGAATTCTGGCAGGGGCGTTACTCACGATTACATGATCGCTTGCGCTATGAGAGGGCTAACACAACTTCTAATTGGGAGCTTGGGCGCTACTACCCGTAGTCTTGGCACATGAGCGCAGAAATTATTATCCCTGAGAACCTCAAGCCACGCGATGGACGTTTCGGATGTGGACCTTCAAAGATTCGCCCAGAATCACTTGCCGCACTTACAGCGCCAGGTAGCGAATATGTTCTCGGCACTTCACACCGACAGAAGCCAGTTAAGAACGTCGTTAAGAGCGTTCGCGAAGGTTTAACTTCACTCTTCTCATTACCTGAAGGTTATGAAGTTGTACTTGGTAACGGTGGATCAACAGCGTTCTGGGATATCGCAACATTTGGATTAATTGAAGATCGTTCACAGCACTTAGTTTTCGGTGAATTCTCATCAAAGTTTGCAGCAGCTTCAAAGGAAGCTCCATTCCTTGGAGAGCCAACAGTTATTAAATCTGAACCAGGCACCCACCCAACAGCAACTGCTGAAGCTGGCATCGATGTCTACGCGCTGACACATAATGAAACATCAACAGGTGTTGCTATGGATATCAAGCGCCCTGCAGGTACAGATGGTGCACTTGTTCTCGTTGATGCAACATCTGCAGCTGGTGGACTCGCTGTTGATGCTAAAGAGTTCGATACCTACTACTTCGCTCCACAAAAGTCTTTCGCATCCGATGGCGGTCTATGGCTTGCTCTCATGAGCCCAGCTGCAATCGCTCGCGCAGAGAAGATCAAGGCTGGCGGACGCTGGATTCCTGCATTCTTCGATCTCATGACTGCAATTGAAAATTCACGACTAGACCAGACTTACAACACACCAGCGCTTGTCACAATGATCTTGCTCGATGAGCAAATCAAGTGGATGAATTCCAATGGTGGTTTGAAGTTTGCTGCAGGTCGTAGCGCAGATTCAGCATCACGTTTATACGGTTGGGCTGAGAAGACGAGCTACACAACTCCATTTGTTACTGATCCTGCACAACGCTCAAAGGTTGTCGGAACAATTAACTTTGACGATGCAATCGATGCAACAAAAGTTGCAGCTGCACTTCGCGCAAATGGAATTGTGGATACAGAGCCATACCGCAAGCTTGGTAAGAACCAACTTCGTATTGGAATGTTTCCTGCAATTGACCCAGCCGATATTGATGCACTTACAGCATCGATCGACTTCGTTGTCTCAAACCTCTAAGAGTGACTCATAAAATAAAGCGCGACCGTTACTTCTGGACGGTCGCACTCCAAACTGTCTGCGTCAATATCTTCCTCGGAAGTTTCGGCCCTTCACAGCCTTTGCTGCGCGCTGACCAAGGAACATCGTTAACTGTCGCTGGCCTTCACGGCACGGCACTTGGTATCGCATCAATTCTTGCTGGGGCATTTAATTCTCGATTAGCTCATCGCTTTGGACGATCAAATTCAACTTGGATTGGAATTGCGATTTTCTGTATTGGGTTAAGTGCTTTTGTTTCTTCTCCTACCGTTTACTTCTCAATTCCTGCAGCGCTGATAGCAGGCATCGGAGTCTCCATAACAATCAACAATTCTCTTACTGCAATAACCGGCCACTATCACGAGATGGCGCCTATGGCGCTTACACAAGCAAATGCAATTGCTTCATGTGGTTATGTCACCGGAACACTCGTTGTTGGAAATATTGCCAATAATTTCCGTGACTACTGGCGATTTGGAATGTTGATTGCTCTTCCCCTTGCTGCTTGGCTCTATCTCACTCGTCGTGAAAAAGAGCAAGAAGTACACGTTCCGGATGAGGGTGGCCCACAAACAGGAAAACTTTCTATCGAGTATTGGATCTCTTGGTTCGGTTTCTTCTGCATGCTCGCTAGTGAATTTGCCATCTCGTTCTGGGCTGCGGCTCTTGTCATCGATCGCACTGGGGCAACTCCTGCCATTTCAACCATTGCTGTTGCAGCTTTAGGTACTGGCATGGCTCTTGGTCGCTGGTATGGCGGACGGATATTAAAAAGTTTGGAACTTGATCAACAGTTGAAGATTTTCATTCTGCTTCAAGGAGTTGGCTTCTCGATCTTATGGTTCTCACATAATTTGCAGCTTAGCTTCATAGGAATACTTATCGCGGGCTTTGGAATGTCTAACCAATTCGCACTTGGTGCGCTACGTGCAATTGCATTTAGCGAAAACCGTCCAGATTTAGCAATCGGCAAGATTTCTTTAGCGGCAGGAGTAGCGATTGCAGGCTCACCATTCTTACTTGGAATTCTGGGCGACTCTTTCGGAATCTCTCGTGCCTATCTGATGGTTCCGGTCTTTATCGCGCTCTCTTATCTTGCCGTGAAAATTGCACCTTCCCATGTTCCACATAAGGTCTTGGAAGATAATGAACTTTAAAAGCCGCAGGCTAATAACCGCACTGACCCTCATTGGTCTCATTCTTATTATCTTGCTCGACAAATAATTCAGGTTCAGGAGCTAGGCTTAATCCATGGCAAGTAACATTAAGAGCGTCGTTCTGCTGATTACTGTTGGGACAATCGGCTGGATGGCAGCAGGAGTCGTTGCCCTTGCAATGGGCGCAGAATCTAAAGTGATCTGGGTATGCGTTGTCGGCGCAGCACTTGGCTTTACAGGTATTCGTTACTCAATTCGCCGTAATCGACGAAGCGCAATTTAAAGAACTAGTTACGCCTCGAGCTGCGAAGCGATACCGCGAAGAACGCGACCAAGGCGCTCTGCTTCAGTACCTGATGGATGGCGTCCCTGACGAAGACCATTTCCAACGCGATCAAGAATCTTGATTGTGTCTTCGATCATCGCAGCGAGATCATCATTGTTAACGCGTGAATTTTCAGCAAGTGAAACTGGCGCATCAACAATATGCACTGACATTGCCTGTGGTCCCTTACGTGAATCGATCACGCTGAACTCAAGCTTTGTTCCTGGCTTTACAGTGGCGACGCCTTCAGGGAGTGCAGACGAAGCGAGATAAACATCTTCGCCTTCATCAGATGCAATGAAGCCAAAACCTTTTTCGAGCGAAAACCATTTCACTTTTCCTGTAGGCATTGCACTTACTCCTTAAATTTGCGGTACTCGTTTAGTGATGCGAGCCGGGGGGATTCGGACAGGGGGCTAATTTATCGTAGAAAGAGGTGGCCTTGCGACCTGGTTTTACGCTTAGAGGGTCGCTTCGCTATGGGCGCCGCAGCCATGGTCGACTGAAACTACGCGTGCATCATCAGGTGCAATCGCATTTGCGCAGACACCGAATGCCGAACGAAGTGATCCTGCAATTGGAATAAAGAATCCGCATGATGCACATGGCTTTGGTGCGCCTTGTGCAAGCGGTGTATTTGGACCGCGATCACCAAGATACCAACGCTTACTTGCTTGATCGCGACCTTCGATAGAAAGTACACGAGGGCGCATCAAACCTAAATCAAAAGTTTCGGTTGCATCAAGATCTTCATCTTGAACAAGTGCGTTAACGCCTGGAACAAGACGAGTATCTTCAAGAACGCTTGGAACAATAACGCCAGGTGTGATGTCCTCAGGCAAGATGCGATCCATATACGGAACGTGATCTGGCGCAAGAAGTGAATCAGGGCCAGGCAAGATAACAACATCGCAGACAGTTGGTGTTGCATCTTCGTCGACCTTTGCAACGGTGATGCACCAACGCCATCCGCGGTAACCCGCGATATCAGCTGCAAATAAATATGTAGCTACGCGATTTTCATCATCGTAATCAACTGAGACAAAGTCGCCAACCTGTGTTGCAAATTCCGCATCTGCCAATGCGGCATCGCGTGCAACGGTCTGTGCATCAAATGTCTTCATGCACTAATCGTAAAGCAGAAGGCCCCCGAGACGTTAATCTCGAAGGCCTTCGTAACTATTTACGCGGGGACTTTAAAAGTCCATATCTCCGCCACCCTGTGGCATTGGATTCGCTGACTTAGGCTCTGGCTTATCTGTAATCACTGCCTCTGTTGTTATAAAGAGAGCTGCAATTGATGCCGCATTCTGAAGAGCAGAACGTGTGACCTTTGCTGGATCGATGATGCCAGCCTTGATCATGTCTACATATTCTCCTGATGCTGCATTAAGACCGAAACCTGCATCGAGGTTACGTACCTTCTCGACTACGACTCCGCCTTCAAGGCCAGCGTTGATTGCGATCTGCTTTAGTGGAGCTTCGATTGAAACTTCTACAATCTTTGCACCAGTTGCTTCATCGCCTTCAAGCTTGAGCTTCTTAAATGCTGCTGTTGCTGCCTGAAGAAGTGCAACGCCACCACCGGCAACGATTCCTTCTTCTACTGCAGCCTTTGCGTTACGAACTGCATCTTCGATGCGGTGCTTACGCTCTTTAAGTTCAACTTCTGTTGCAGCTCCTGCCTTGATGACGGCAACGCCGCCAGCAAGCTTTGCAAGACGCTCCTGAAGCTTCTCTTTATCGTAATCAGAATCTGACTTTTCGATCTCTGAACGAATCTGTGCAACGCGTCCCTTGATCTGTGCATCGTCTCCGCCGCCTTCAACAATTGTTGTCTCTTCCTTAGAGATAACAACCTTGCGAGCGCGACCAAGAAGTTCGAGGCCAGCTGTTTCAAGCTTGAGGCCAACTTCTTCTGAGATAACCGTTGCACCTGTAAGGATTGCAATGTCCTGAAGCATCGCCTTGCGACGATCTCCGAAACCTGGCGCCTTAACAGCAGCTGATCGGAATGTTCCCTTGATCTTATTTACAACGAGAGTAGCAAGTGCTTCTCCCTCAATATCTTCAGCGATAATTGCAAGAGGCTTACCTGATTGCATTACCTTCTCAAGTACTGGAACAAGATCCTTGATGTTTGAAATCTTTGAGTTAACGATAAGGACGTAAGCATCTTCAAGAACTGCTTCCATACGATCTGTATCTGTTACGAAGTATGGTGAGACGTAACCCTTATCAAAGCGCATACCTTCAGTGAGCTCGAGTTCGAGACCGAATGTATTTGACTCTTCAACGGTGATAACGCCTTCCTTGCCGACCTTATCCATTGCTTCAGCGATCATCTCGCCGATAGTTGCATCAGCTGCTGAAATCGATGCAGTTGCTGCAATCTGCTCTTTTGTCTCAACGTTCTTAGCCATTGATCCGAGCTCTGTAACGATTGCCGCTACTGCCTTTTCAATTCCGCGCTTAAGCGCCATTGGGTTTGATCCCGCTGCAACGTTGCGAAGACCTTCGCGAACAAGTGCCTGTGCAAGAACAGTTGCTGTAGTTGTTCCATCGCCTGCGACATCATCTGTCTTCTTAGCGACTTCCTTAACTAGCTCTGCGCCGATTTTTTCCCATGGATCATCAAGTTCAATTTCCTTAGCGATTGAGACGCCGTCGTTAGTGATTGTTGGCGCGCCCCACTTCTTCTCGAGTACGACGTTACGTCCGCGAGGTCCAAGGGTTACCTTGACTGCATCAGCGAGTACGTTCATTCCGCGCTCTAATCCGCGGCGGGCTTCTTCATTAAAGGCAATTTGCTTTGCCATAGTTGTTAGCTCCTATGTATCGATTGAAACTGGGCCGAATTATCACTCTCGACCCTCGAGTGCTAACGCCAAATCTAGACGGTCTGATTCCCGCTCGCAAAACGAGAGGGTGAGGCAGGTGGGCTTGAGGGGTTTAGCGGGCTGTACGGGCTTGCATGCGGGCTTCGCGCAGGCGGCGAAGGCGCTTAACGAGCATCGGTGAGGCCTCGAGGGCATCTTCACGATCGATGAGGTCATTGAGTAATTGGTAGTAACGAGGAGCCGTGAGGTCGAAGAGCTCTTTGATTGCAGTCTCTTTCGCGCCGGCAAAGCGCCACCAATTGCGTTCGAATTCGAGGATGCGTGATTCGAGGTCGGTCAAGGAAGAACCGGAAGTCTCTGGATTTTCTAACGCAGACATATCCCAAATCTTACGCGGGAGTCGTTAGGAAGTGTGGGATTTACGCCAGTGAAGATTTTCTGGCAGCTTTAATAATATTGCGAGCCATCGTAGGAAAGATAAAGAAGTGGAATGGCGAAACCACATACCAATAAATCTGCCCGCCTAATCCGCGAGGTTCAAAGAGGGCATCTTGGGTAAGGACAGTCTCACCATCTTTCTCTTCTAGATGAAATTCCAGCCACGCCTTTCCGGGCAGAATCATTTCTGCATAGAGACGCAGATGTTGTTGCGGAATTAAACCTTCGACTCTCCAGAAATCTAAGCTGTCTCCAATACGTAAATGATCAGGATCGCGGCGACCACGACGAAGGCCTACGCCACCGACCATGCGATCGAGTACGCCGCGCAAGAACCATAACCAACCAGAACCAAACCAGCCGCGACTTCCGCCGATACCTTCGATCTGTTCCCACACAAATTTCAGCGGAACATCAGTTGTGATTTCGCGATGATCTTTGAGTGTTAACTCACCAGCCCAATCCGGATCGCTCTGCGCCTTCTGCCATGGAGCTGTTGGGAAAGCTGCATCAGACCATCGTGTAGATACAGAGTTCTCTGCAGTACGTGTGAGAGCAAGATGGATTGCTTGCGAAACTGTGAGCAGGCCTTCTGAAGGCACCGGGATTAAGTCGTTAATGCTCTTACGAGGATCCGCAACAACTTCACTGATGAGTGATTCAACAAGAGGACGGGCAAGTGAAGTTGGCACTGGCGTTACAAAACCAATCCACAGACTAGATAGTTTCGGAGTAAGTACCGGCACTTGAATAATGATGCGCTTTGGAAGCCCTGAGATATGTGCAAACTTCTGCATCATATCTGCGTAGGACATGACCTCTGGTCCCCCGATATCGCAGACACGATTCTGTGGATCTTTGAGGTTGGCAACGTTACGTAAGTAGTAAAGAACATCGCGGATAGCGATTGGCTGAGTGCGATTTGACACCCACTTCGGAGTAGTCATTATCGGCAAGCGGTGAGTTAAGTGACGCAACATTTCAAATGATGCAGAACCTGAACCGATGATGATTCCGGCACGAAGTTCTAAAACTGGAACCGAAGTTGAAGCGAGTTCAATACCTGTATTCATGCGTGAAAGTAAATGGCGGCTGCGATTCTCATCGTTGGCAATTCCACCAAGATAAACAATCTGCTGAACACCAACTTTCTCTGCAGTATGAGCGAAGTCGTGAGCCATCTTCGCTTCTACATCTTCAAAATCTGTAGCAACGTTAATTGAGTGCAATAAGTAATAAGCAGTATGCACGCCAGTCAGCGCACGTTCGAGATCTTGCACATTGCTTGCATTACCTTCACAGATTTCTACCTGCGAGCTCCACTCGTGGCCTTGAATCTTCTTTGCATCGCGCACCAACACGCGCACACGCTTCTTATCTTCGAGCAATACCCGAACCAAACGACCGCCGACATAACCGGATGCACCGGTAACAAGATAGAGACGATCCTGATTCTGCATATTCATGTAACTCAGCCTAGACTTAGCCAATGGCGACTTCCACTCAGAACAGCACAAAGCTGCCCAAAGTTGTAATTCTTGGCGCAGGCTTTGGGGGTCTTGGTGCCGCAAAGGCACTTGCTGGTAAAGCTGATGTCACAGTTGTCGACCGCCACAATTTTCAAACTTTCTTGCCGCTTCTCTATCAGGTAGCAACTGCCGGCCTTGCAGCCGATCACGTTGTTCACCCGGTGCGCGGTGCCCTTCGCGATTCTGGTGTGAAGTTCCGCATGGGCTCACCGATCTCTGTGGATCACAAGAATAAATCTGTAAAGCTTGATTCATCTGAAACTCTTGAATTCGATCACTTAATTGTGGCCCTTGGTTCAGCAACTGCAGATTTCGGAGTTCCAGGGGTCGTAGAGCATGGCCTTGGAATGAAGAACGTTAATGAGGCAATCACAATTCGTGCCGAAGTTCTTCGTCGCTTTGAAGATCTCGCTCGCTTTGAAGATGAGACTCGTTTATCGATTGCCGTTGTTGGTGGCGGACCAACTGGCGTTGAAATGGCTGGCGCACTTGCCGAGCTCAAGCGCGGACCACTGAAGAACGATCTTGAAAGCGCTGCAGAACATATCGATATTTACTTGATTGAAGCCGGTCCGCGAATCTTGCCAATGTTTAGTGACAAGCTATCTGCACGCGCAGAATCTGATCTTCATAAACTCGGAGTCATTGTTCGCACCAACACAGCGGTGCGTGAGATTCAATCACGAAAAATTATTGTAAAAGACGGCTCACCTATTCCAGCAGAGATCACTATTTGGGCGGCAGGCGTAAAGGGCGAACCAACGGCTGGGTTACTTAACCTGCCAATCGTTGGTACTCGTATAGACACAGATGAAAATCTAGAAGTTAATCACTACCCAAATATTTGGGCGATCGGCGATATCAACGGCACACGTGGTGCCGATGGGCGCTTCTTGCCAATGGTTGCACCTGTTGCGTTGCAGCAAGCCAAGTGGGTTGCAAAACAAATATTGCGCCGCGAATCAGGGAAACCACTTCAAGCATTTAAGTACTTCGATAAAGGTGCAATGGCCACAATCGGTCGCCACAAAGCAGTTGTGCAATTCCGTGGATTTAAGTTGGCAGGCCCCCTTGCTTGGTTTGCATGGTTGTTCTTGCACTTGTTCTACCTTCTTGGCGGACGCAACAAGATTGGCACCATCGCAGATTGGACCTGGAATTACCTGACTTTCGATCGGGGCAACCGCCACATCATGGATACTCTCTAACGAGTTCTGGCGATGAACGAAAAATACATTGATATCGCGGGCCATCAGGTCTATTGCTACGAGTGGGATAACAATGGAGAAGCAGTTGTTCTGCTTCACGGCGGCTTAAGCCAGACATCACATTGGGATACAGAAGTTCTTCCCGCAGTAGAAGATCAATTCCACCCATTTGCTTACGATCGCACCGCACATGGATTTACAGGCGATCGCGTTGGCAGCTTGCATTTTGATTACCAAGTTAAAGAGGCAATCGCTTACCTTGAAACAGTAGTTAAAGAACCAGCACACATCATTGGTTACAGCGATGGCGGAATCATCGCTCTGCTTCTTGCAATCAAACGCCCAGAACTTGTGCGTTCAGTTGTGACACTCGGCGCAAACTTCCACCACACAGGAACGCTGCCTCTGCCTGACTTTGATGGCGTTGTATCGCCAGAGGATCAAGAGGAGTACAACAGAACTTCACCTGATGCACCCGAAACTCTTGCTCAGAAAATTGAACGCATGATTACTATATGGCGCACAGAGCCTGAGCTCACAACAGAAGATTTAGCGAAGATCGAGTGTCCTGTACTTGTTATGGCAGGTGATGACGATGTTATTGCGCATACCCACACCATCGAACTCTTTGAAAATATTCCGCTGGGGCAATTGGCTGTTTTGCCCGGAACATCACACGGATTTGTTAAAGAGAAGCCAGGCCTTGCGCAATTGCATATCCGTGAATTCTTAGAGGATATGAGCTATCCAGTTACTCGAATGCCTATACGACGAAAAGGTATTAATTAGCCTTCAAAAGGTTCGATCTTGCCAGTCTTAACATCATAGACAGCACCAGCAACTACAACGCCGTCACGAAGAAGTGGGTAAGAGCGAATCCGATTGATATCTGATGCGAGCGCGCCAAGCTGATCAGAAGTGGTTCGGAATTCCAAGCTAGATGTATTTACGCCGTATTTATCATCGATAAGTTGATGAATCGCAGCTTCATCACCACGTGCCATGGCGCAATCAGTATGTGGCATCACCAAGATGCGATTTACATTTAAGAGATATGTTGCAAGAACCAATGTACGAATTACGTCCTCAGTTACGCGCGCTCCAGCGTTACGGAGAATCTTTGCATCTCCTGATCGCAGACCAATAACTGAGAGTGGATTAATTCGTGAATCCATACAAGTGACAATTGCTAAACCTTTTGCCGCCGATCCTGTGAGACCGGAATACTTAAATGTTTTCTGATACTCGCTATTGGCAGCTAAGAGATCATCGAATGATTCATGAGGGAATTGGTCCTGTGACATCTTCGACTCCTTTACGGAACTAACGTTGGAGTAATTCTGGAGCCCCCCATCCGGATTGAACGGATGACCTGCTCATTACAAGTGAGCTGCTCTACCACTGAGCTAGGGAGGCGTGTTGCGGGCGTAATTATGGCAGTTCTTGGCAAATTGTAAAAATCCACCTTATTTAGCCTTTTTTGATGAGCAATAAGGGGTCAGCGACGTGGCCAGGAAGTAGCTATTCAATGGCAAGATTGCGCGGTGTTGCCAAACTATTGGATGAGTCCAGAGACAAATTCAGTCAATCGACTCCCGATGTTAAGCATCGAGCACTTTGAATCTATTTCACTCGATGGCACTTGGCGCTTCCAACTTCTTGGATCCCCTACAGATGACTCCCGTAAACGGTGGGGGAAGATCAACGTTCCAGGCTTATGGACGATGCAACCCGAAGATGATCTCTTCTTCGATAAGCCGATTTATACAAATGTACAAATGCCATGGGATCACATTTCACCGGAAGTTCCTGAGGAGAACCCTACGGGAATCTATGAACGCGACTTCGATATTCCGAATTCTTGGAGCTCAAAACGTATCGTCTTGCACTTAGGTGGATATGAATCGGTGGCACTGATATCTATTAATGGCAAAGAAGTAGGGTTAACAAAAGATTCAAGACTTGCAGCCGAATTCGATATCACTGCATTTATCAAGCGAGGCAAGAACACTATTCGAATCACCGTTACAAAGTGGTCTGATGCAAACTACATTGAGGATCAAGATCAATGGTGGCATGGAGGAATAACCCGTTCTGTAAAGGTATATGCGACCGACGATATTTACATAGAGCGTTTCTCCGCCACAGCAGGACTTAAGCCCGATGGATCTACTGGAACTCTCACAGTTGAAGCATTCATCGGTGCAATCAACGGTAAGAGCACCGACGGTTACACCTTGCGAACATTTATCGAGGAGCTGCCCAAGGTCAAGAGCGCATTTATCTCAAAGACCTTGAAAAGCCACGTTGCACCGATCTGGACTGAGATTTCTGAAGAACTTCGCGATGCAAGTAAGAGACATTTCTTCGGAGAATTCTGGAGCGGCAATATTCCCAAGGAGACCGCTACGGCGTTAGAAGAACTACGCCAACCTTCCCCGGGTCGAATTGCCTTTGAAACCACAATTCCTAAAGTCCTTGTCTGGTCTGCAGAAAGACCTGATTTATACACACTTCAAATTGAGCTCATTAATCCGCAGGGTGTCGTCATTGAGATGTCTCAGGTAAAGATTGGATTTAGAAGCGTTCTCGTCAAGGGCAAGGAACTCTTGGTGAATGGAAAGCCAGTCATTATTTATGGCGTCAATCGACACGACTTCAATCGCCACACGGGGCGAGTACTGACTCGTGATGATATGCGCCAGGACTTACTCGAGATGAAACGATGGAATTTCAATGCGGTACGTACATCGCATTATCCAAACGATCCTGCATTTCTCGATCTCTGCGATGAACTTGGGTTCTACGTCATCGATGAAGCTAACGTTGAAGCGCATGCCTTCTATGACTCAATTTCTGATGATCCGCGTTATGCATCTGCATTTATCGAGCGAGTTGGTCGAATGATTCAGCGCGATATTCATCATCCATCAGTGATTATCTGGTCACTTGGTAATGAGTCAGGTAAAGGAAAGAATCTCATTGCTGCTGCAACATATGCCCGCGCTCTGGATTCTTCTCGCCCGCTTCATTACGAAGGCGGAATCAGCGGAGATTGGCGCGGAGGACATGCGCTGACCGACATCGTCGCGCCGATGTATCCATCAATCTCGGCAATCGTCAGTTATGCAAAATCTGGAAAGCAAGATCGCCCATTGATTATGTGCGAGTACTCGCATGCAATGGGTAATTCAAATGGAACTCTCGCCGAATACTGGAAGGCGATTCACTCAACCCCAGGTCTGCAAGGTGGATTTATCTGGGAGTTCTGGGATCACGGCCTTGTGCAAACTCTTGACGATGGCAGCACACATTATGCATACGGCGGAGATTTCGGTGAAGTTCGCCATGATGGAAACTTTGTCTGCGATGGAATGGTATTTCCAGATCGCACTCCGAAACCTGCAATGTATGAATTCAAGGCAATCGCAGCGCCTGTCGAGATAACCGCGACCAAAGCATCTGCCGGTCAATTCATTATTCGCAATAAGCAATTCTTCAAGGATTTCAGCGACTTTGAAGGCACTTGGAGCATCACCTGCAACGGAGAAATCATTGAAGAAGGTCGTTTGGTTCTACCAAACGTTGCTGCCCGTAAGAGCGCCAAGCTGACAATCAAGTCGAAGCATTTACTTAAGCCAACAACTGCAGGAGAGAGATTTATCAATTTCTCAATTACCCAGAAAAGTAGAACTGACTGGGCAGCAGCTGGGTACGAAGTTGCGTGGGCACAATTCACACTTACTTCTAAGAAGATTTCAATACCTGCAGGTAAATCCAATCCACTCTTTGAGAATGCAGTAAACGAATCCGGTGAGATCAATCTTCCCTTCGGTGTTACTCCCCCTGAGCCATCTCTCTGGCGCGCCCCAACAGATAATGACCGCATCGGCCATATTGCAACTAAGTGGGAGCGCTACGGCGTTCGTGAACTTACTCGTACCGATTGCACAATTACAGAAAGTGCAAAGTCCTACAAAATTGATAGCACATGGCAGACAAGTACTGGATTGGTTATTAAGGAACAACAAATCATTACGCCCGTCGAGAATGGTTTCTCAGTCAAAGAGAAGATTACAGTTCCGAAGAAATGCGATGATCTTGCACGCGTAGGAATCGTCTTCGAAATTGATGGAGCACTTGAGAATTACACCTACTTCGGTACAGGGCCACAAGAGTCTTACCCCGATCGCAAATTAGGTCGAGTACATAAATGGGTCTCAACTGTTGCACAGCAGTATGTTCCTTACATTCGTCCACAGGAAAATGCTGGACATGCAGATGTCCGATGGATGCAATTGGGAGATCTCGCAGGCAATGGAATTCAGATCAATCTAGATTCACCGCTGCAAGTCTCGGTAAACCCATTTACTGCGGCTCAATTGGCAGATGCAACTCACGATGTTGAACTAGTGCCATCTGGAGATACTGTTGTTCATATCGATGCTGCACACCGTGGATTAGGTACTGCTTCCTGCGGGCCAGATACCTTGCCTCAATACTTAGTTGATGGCGGTACTTACAGTTTCACCTGGACCGTTAAAACTATTTAACTGGCCACTTCACCGGCGTTGGGTATTTCGCGCTTCTGCCATCACCCGATGACTTGCCCCGAATTCTGCGGAAGATCCATGGAAGTGCGAAGACGAAGAACCATGCAACAGTGATGAGCTTTTCAATAATCCATGGAGTTTTCTTCGCTGGTGGCAACGGTGTGCGCCATGCAGGATCAAATGGCAAATTCAGCTTTTCAAGAACTGCTTGTGCGCATCGGTTATGGCCCTCTGAATTTAAGTGAAGGCGATCAAATGCAAGGAACCTGCGATCGCTAAAGAAGCGCTCTTGGTTGGCATCGACAACAATCGCCCCAACTTCAGCGCCAACTTGGCGCACGCCCTTGTTAAATTCAGAGAAACGCTTCTGCCAGACTTCGGCGCCGCGCCCCTTGTTGCCAGTATTTTCTAAAACTGTAAAGAGCATCAGCTGCGCGCCAGATTTAGCAATTAACCGAACTGCCTCTTGATATAACTTGATTGCAACATCTGCTTGATATCCAGGGCGCAGTGCATCGTTTGCACCTGCGTGAAATGAGACCAAAGTATCTGGACCCTTAACAAATCCCAGTGCCGCTGGAACTTGATCTTCTACAACTTGTCCAAGTAATTTGCCGCGGATTGCAAGATTCACATATGTGAAATCAGGATGGGCTTTCGCCATGACATCAGCAACGCGATCTGCCCAGCCACGATACTTTCCATCGATGACTTCATCGGTCATTCCCTCAGAGTAGGAATCTCCGCAGACGATTAAACGTTGATATGCCATTACTTACTCAGCTTTCTTACCCGCGACGACGCGCCTCATCGACTGCATAGAGCGCGATAGATGTTGCAACAGATGCGTTCAGTGACTCTGTTGATGCGCTAATTGGAATTGAGACAACCAAATCACACTTTTCACGTGTAAGGCGTGCAAGGCCCTTACCTTCAGAGCCCACGATGACCATCAAATTCTCAGTTGCTACCTTCATCTCTGAGATAGAGACATCAGATTCTCCATCGAGACCAACGACAAAGCAGCCCAGCTTCTTCGCTTCATCGATAGTGCGAGCAAGGTTTGTTACCTGCGCGATGGGCAGACGTGCTGCAGCACCCGCAGATGATTTCCACGCAGATGCTGTCATTCCTGCTGCGCGACGTTCTGTCATCAAGACACCTGATGCGCCAAAAGCTGCAGCGCTTCGAACGATCGCACCCAAGTTACGTGGGTCAGTTACACCATCGAGTGCAACGAGCAGCATTGGGTTCTTTGCGCGCTGCGTGATCTCCTCGAATGATGAATACTGGAAAGGCTTAATAGAAAGAATAATTCCCTGGCTATTTGGCGAAATGCCTTCAACTTCTGCACGATGTGCCTCGCGAATTGAAAGCCCGTGGTTCAAAGCGATCTGCAGCGACTCTGCGACGCGATCATCGACATCGATGCTGCGAGCAACGAGAAGTTCAGTTGCCGGAACTGATTCACGAAGCGCTTCTAGTACTGCGTTACGACCTGCAACGATTTCACCGCGCAAGCCATCGCCCTTACTAAATTTACGACCTGCTGCAGCTGGCTTCTTTGCGGCAGATTTTTCTGCAACCTTCTTACGCTTTGCAGCCGCGTGATATGGGCGGTCTTCCGCCTTCGGTGTTGGACCCTTACCTTCAAGACGGCGCTTATTCTTTCCGCCAGTTCCTGTTGTAGGACCCTTCTTAGATTTACGAACTGCTCCACGTGGTTTTGCATTACCGGCCATCGTTATTTACTTCCATTTCCAGTAATCGACCAACGTGGCCCTTGAGCTGTATCTTCAATAGTAATTCCAAGTGCTGCTAAGCCATCGCGAATCTGATCGGATGCTGCAAAATCTTTTCTATCACGTGCAGCTGCACGCTGAGCAAGCGCCAATTGAATAACGCCATCGAGGGCTGTATTCAAATCATCAGATGCACCAGCGGAAGCGAAGGCTGGATCAAATGGATCGCAGCCAAGGACTTCAAGTGCACCACGAATCTCGTTGGCACAGCTAGCGATAGTTGCCTTATCTTCAGCAGTAATCGCTGTATTTCCAGTGCGTAGAGCCTCTGATATTGATGCAAGTGCAGTAGGCACTGCTAAATCATCATTCATTGCATCGGTAAATGCTTGGCTAATGACCGGAGTTGGTTGAACACCAAGAATTTCAACAGAACGATTAAGGAATCCTTCGATGCGCTTAAATGCGGTTGCAGATTCTGCTAGTGCCTCATGTGAAAATTCGAGCATCGAACGGTAATGAGCAGAACCTAAATACCAACGGAGTTCAATTCCGCGCACAGTTTTCAAAAGTTCATGGACCTGTAGCGAATTACCCAGTGACTTCGACATCTTCTCGCCAGATGCAGTAACCCAAGCATTATGTAACCAACGCTTTGCAAAGGCATATCCCGCAGCCTCTGATTGCGCGATCTCGTTCTCGTGGTGAGGGAAGATCAAATCAAGTCCGCCACCGTGAATATCAAATGCTTCACCTAAGTATGAATGCGCCATCGCAGAACATTCGAGGTGCCATCCTGGACGACCTGGACCCCACGGAGTTGGCCATGAAGGATCTCCTGGCTTTGCAGCTTTCCATAAAGCAAAGTCGCGCGGATCTTTCTTATAGGTCTCATCTGCGTCTGCCGCAGGTTGCAAGTCATCAAGTTTCTGACGTGAAAGTGTTAGGTAAGAGGTAAGTTTGCGAACTTCGAGATAGACATCGCCATTGCCTGGTGCATATGCAGCACCACGTTCGATTAGCTTCTGCATCAGTTCAATCATCTGCGTGACATGGCCGGTAGCACGTGGTTCATATGTTGGTGGCAATACATTTAAAGCGGCATATGCATCGGTAAATGCGCGCTCGTACTTCATTGCAACTGCCCACCAAGGCATCTCTTCATGCACGGCCTTATGCAAAATCTTGTCATCGATATCTGTGACGTTACGGATAAATGTGACGTTGTATCCGCTCTTTGTTAACCAGCGACGCAAGATGTCGAAGTTAACACCAGATCGCACATGGCCGATATGAGGTGGTGCCTGAACAGTGGCACCACAGAGATAAATCCCGACTTCGCCATCTTTTAAAGGGACAAATGGGGTCGTTGTTCGAGTTAGCGTGTCATATAAAGCTAGCGAACTCATTAGGCAATTCTACTTTAACTAAGCCGACTTAATAACAAGGGCTGATGCGATAGCTGCGATGCCCTTACCTTCACCAGTAAGGCCCATTCCATCGGTAGTTGTTGCAAGGATTGCGACTTCTGCGCCCCCAAGGGCTGCAGAAATTGTTGCAATCGCTTCAGCGCGACGGCCACCGATGCGTGGACGATTTCCGATGATCTGAACAGATACATGAGAGATTGAAAATCCTGCACGAGAAATAATTGCGGCGGTCTCTTTCAAAAGTGTGACACCAGATGCTCCTGCATATTCAGGACGAGATGTTCCGAAGTTGCTGCCAAGATCTCCAAGACCTGTTGCTGCAAAGAGAGCATCGCAGATTGCATGTGCTGCAACATCGCCATCAGAGTGGCCTTCTACGCCGACTTCATCAGGCCAGAGAATCCCAGCGAGCCACAACTGACGACCTTCAGCGAATGCATGTGCGTCAACACCAACACCTGATGAGAATGTTTGAGCTGCACCAAGGAATTGCATGGCTGTTGCGAGATCACTTGGAGTTGTAATTTTCAGCGCTCGTTCTTCGCCCTCAATGATGCGAACCTTGTGACCTGCGTTGGCAACCAAAACCGCATCATCTGTTGCATCGCTTGGGGTTGCATGTGCTTGCTTTAATACTGAATAAGAGAAACCTTGTGGAGTCTGCACGCGGCGCAACTGTGCGCGATCGGGTGTGGAAGTTACATAACCATCTGCACCAATAACTTTGACTGTATCTACTTCAGGTAGCCCTGGAATAACTGCAACGTCACCGCTCTTAAGAGCTGCAACAACGTTTGCTGTGAGTTCGCGTGAAGCAAGAGCGCGAGCTGCATCATGAACAAGAACAAAATCTGCGCCATCGATTGCAGCAAGTCCCAAGCGAACACTTTCTGAACGAGTTGATCCACCTGTAACAACGGTGACTGCATCGCCCACGAGATTACGGATTTGATCTTCGTAACCAGCGGGAGCAGTTACAACAATCTGATCTGCTACAGATGAAATGGCAGAGACTGCGTGTTCTAGAAGAGTGCGATCACCAAGTTGGATGAGCGCTTTAGGGATTGATGCACCGAAACGTTCGCCGCTACCAGCAGCAGCGATAATTGCGGCGATCATAGATTTGGCTGACTAAAAATTAAGAAGCGAGAACCTCGTCAAGGAGAGTTGCAGCCTTCTCTTCATCTGTGCGCTCGGCAAGTGCGAGCTCAGAGACGAGAATCTGCTTCGCCTTGGCGAGCATGCGCTTTTCACCAGCAGAGAGTCCACGATCGAGATCGCGACGGTAGAGATCGCGTACAACTTCTGCGACCTTAATGACATCTCCAGATGCAAGCTTTTCGAGGTTTGCCTTATAGCGACGTGACCAGTTTGTTGGTTCTTCGGTATATGGCTGACGAAGTACGTTAAATACGCGGTCTAGGCCAGCTGAATCAACGACATCGCGCACACCAACGAGATCTACATTCTCTGCAGGAACTCGAACAGTGAGGTCGCCTTGAGCAACCTTCAGAACTAGGTAGGTCTTCTCTTCGCCCTTAATTACTCGAGTTTCAATTGCCTCGATAAGAGCTGCTCCGTGATGGGGATAAACAACGGTTTCGCCGACCTTGAATGTCATGTAAAGCCCTTCGGTAGAGGACCAATTCTACCAGCCATCACCGACATAGAAAACCCCGCCTAAAGGGCGTAAACCCGCGTCAGATAAGAGTAATTTGACATGAGATAATTTCGCCCATGCGCCCGACTAAGTTTAAGAAGTTATCAATTGTATTAATTACATCTGCTCTCGCACTCACGTTAACTGGATGCTACGGCGCTGGCCCTAATGCAGAGACCCGACTTATCAAGCGCGTAACAGATGGCGCAGAAGTAATTTTGAAAGAAAATGGCGCAAATATTTCAGTGTCAAACCTTCTCCTTGTAGCCCTTGAAGATGGATCTGCAGTTGTTATCGGAACATTTGTTAACTACTCAGATGAAAACGATTCACTCGTTGGACTTTCAGTAAATGGCATTCCCGCAGTAATCACTGGAGAAACAGTTTTGAAGCAAGATCAACCAATTCGTTTCGAAGGCGAATCAGCAACAACTAAGGGTGTCTTTAGCGGCGTAGGCGCAGAGCCCGGAGTAAATGTTCCGCTAACTCTCGCATTTGAACAAGCAGGGGAAGTAACTAAGAATGTAATCGTTCGCGATCAGCGCGATGATTACAAAAACGTTACTAAGTAATTACTTCTTACCCTGATTCGCTACAGCTGTAATTGCATCGGCTGCCGCTGCTGGATCTAAGTACTCTCCACCCTTTTTCACTGGGTTCAAATCTGCATCGAGTTCATAGAGCAGTGGAATCCCTGTTGGAATATTAAGTCCCGCAATATCTTCATCGCTGATGCCTTCGAGGTGCTTAACAAGTGCGCGCAGTGAATTTCCGTGAGCTGTCACAAGTACTGTCTTTCCAGCCTTGAGGTCAGGAACAATGCTTTCAGTCCAGTAAGGAATCATGCGTACAACAACATCCTTAAGGCACTCAGTCATCGGCAAATCTGAACCTAAATCTGCATAACGAGGATCTGCATCTTGCGAAAATTCTGAACCCTTTTCAATAACTGGTGGTGGCGTGTCAAAAGAACGACGCCACAACATAAATTGCTCTTCGCCGTATTCAGCCAGAGTCTGCGCCTTGTCCTTACCTTGCAGAGCGCCGTAGTGACGTTCGTTGAGTCGCCAAGAACGCTTAACAGGAATCCAGTGGCGATCACATGAATCAAGTGCGAGCTGCGATGTATGAATCGCACGGCGCAAGAGTGATGTGTGAACGATGTCGGGCAAGAGTCCGCGCTCTGCCAATAACTTTCCTCCGCGTGCAGCCTCTGCTTCGCCGGTTGCTGAAAGTCTGACATCGACCCAGCCGGTAAAGAGATTGAGGGCGTTCCATTCGGATTCGCCATGGCGCAGAAGGATTAATTTGAAGTTCGACATGTGGCGAATTCTCTCACATCAAATCAGATGCTTGAATGCCTCTAAATTTGCAAGAGATTCACCGCGACTTACTCGCCATGCCCATTCGCGACGGATTGCATCAGCAAATCCAAGTTCCAGTAGTGGATTAAATGAGGAATCAGAATATTGCAGCACTGAGCCAATAATGCGATCAATCTCTTTCGCATTCACCGCATCAAGTGGCAAGCGCCCTACAAGGTAGATATCGCCGAGTTCATTGATTGCAAAGGCAACGCCATACATCTGAGCATTCTTTGCCATGCACCAGGCATGCACTGCATCTACATGGGTATCAGGCTTACGAATAACAAATGCATTGATGCTTAATGAGTGATCACCGATGACGAGTGCACAATGTGTCTGTAACTTCGCTTCACCTGGCAAAGTGACCATAAAGGTCTTTCCATCAGCCCGTTCGAAATCTAGATCGTGAGACTCTAGAAAATCTTCAATTACTGCACTTGGCTCGAGCGCCATTTATCCGATGTTCTTCTGTGCATCACTACGTGCAGATAAAACGCGGTCATAAATATCAAGTGTTCCGCGTGAAGTTGCGTCCCAACCGAAGTGAGATGCATGCTCGACGGCGCCCATTGAAAGCAGTACCCGACGCTGTGGTTCTTGAATCAAACGAGCCAAAACGGATGACCATGCACGTGGATCATGTCCATCAACAAGTACGCCAGAGATACCGTCGGCAACTGCTGTACGTAACCCACCGACTGCTGTTGCAACAACCGGTGTTCCACATGCTTGCGCCTCAAGTGCAACTAAACCAAAGCTCTCAGAATAACTAGGTACACAAATTAAATCTGCTGCGCGATACCACTGCGGTAAATCTTGTCGCGCAACAGGTGGCGCAAAGCACACAACATCATCGATGCCAAGCCATGATGTAAGTTCCTTAAGGCGTTCAACTTCTGATTGGTTGGCACCAGATGCTCCACCAATAATGTTTGTCACTAATTTGGTGCGAAGATGTGGTGAGTGGCTCACAAGTTCTGCAACTGCTCGGATCAATACTTCAGGGCCTTTATGTGGCTGAATACGGCCTACAAAGGTGATGATGTGAGCATCTTTTGGTAGCCCTACAAATTCACGAGCTGCAGCCTTGCCAGCACCTGAGGTAAAGACCTTGAGGTTCACTCCAGGGCTAACAACTGAGACGTTATCTGGGCAGGCTTCATAGAGAGATACAAGGCTGGCAGCCTCTGCATCTGTATTAGCAATCAGCGAATCAGCAGCCGCAACTACTTGGGTCTCACCCTGCACACGAATCATCGGCTCTGGCATTTCGCCTTCAGCTAGATTCAAATTCTTTACTCGCGCCATGGTGTGCATCGTGTGCACCAACGGAATATTGAGTTCCTTCGCAACCGGCATCGCAACTTTGCCTGAAATCCAATAATGCGAATGAATAACGTCGTAGTGAGTAGCAAGTAACGCTTTCTTAAACTCTTCAGCAAGTGCCGGAATAAAGTTCGGCAACTGTTCTTTAGTAATACCTGTTACCGGGCCAACGTTAAGTTGAATAACGCGAACACCAGCCGAAACTTCAACGATATCTGCGACTTCAGTATTTGTTCTACGAGTAAAGATATCTACCTCAACGCCCATCGCCGCCATATTTTGCGCAGCTTCTAAAACATAAATATTCATTCCACCGGCATCGCCAGTACCCGCTTGATCCAGTGGAGATGTATGCACCATCAAGGTTGCGATACGGCGATTGGTTCTGCTCACCCCATAAGGGTACGCGCCATTAAAAGGTTGCGCGAATAGTGCCGATAACTCGATCGCCGCCGAGCACATTCTCTGCGTCATATGGGCTATCGATACCAAGGTGCTTTAAGCCCGCATGAACAAGAACTCTAAATGGGCGAAGTGAGCCATCTGAGACCTTAAAGACCAAGGTGCGTCCATCTGGCATCGATGCAATCTCAACTGCCTCTGCACCATCTTTCATATAAAGACCAGGAACAGCTTCAATCATCTGCGTTGTAAGTCGACCCTTACCTGCAACCATCTCGGGAAATGTACGAGATGCGTCGAGGATGCTCTGATGAATAGGATCTGTTGAAATAGTAATTGCGCGAATCGCACGAGCTAAACCAAGTACAGACATTAAGAAGAGCGGTGCCCCGCAACCATCGGTTGATGTCAGCGTAATTGTTTCTCCAGCAAGTGCCTCAAGCTCTGCCTTTATTGCTACCTGCAGCGGATGTGCTGGATCTAAGTAGTTCTCAATCGGCCAATTATTTGTAACGCAGGTTAGCAACATTGCTGCATGTTTTCCGCTGCAATTCATTGCGATACGAGTTGGTGGGTTATCTCCCCATGCGCGTCGTTCTGCTTCGCCCAAGGGACGATCAAGCATGCATTGCAACGCACTTTCATCGAGATTCGCTTCTTTAAGAATTTCGCGCACAGCGGCAATATGTTCTGCAGAACCTGAGTGGCTTGATGCACCTAGCGCCAACAATCGCGGTTCTAACTTCAACCCCGCACGCACCATTGCCGAGCCCTGAATACATTTAACTGTAGAGCGCGGAAAGATTAAGTGTTCAGATGTACCCAGTGCGAGATTTACAGAACCATCAGAGTTCAGCGCAACTAAATATCCGCGGTGCTCAGATTCAACAACGCCATCACGTACGTATTCAGCAAGCACCGCATCTGACATTTATTCAGCCTGACGTTCTAGCGTTGACCAGATATGTGCCTGTAGCTCTTGTCCTTCAGCAGCCATGTCATATGCAAAGAAGAGTTCTCCAGCAACGAGACCATAGAGACGCACACCTGCTGTAACAATCTTTGCAGTTGGTGCTGAATAACCTTGATCCATTACAAGTTGAATCTTTGGACCATCGAATTGTCCGACCCAACCTTCAGAGATTCCGGTGCTATGTGAAATCACAACTTCCAAAACATTATTCTCTTTCACGCGCCAGAAACCAGTCTCTGAAGCAGCAGGGCGAATGATTTCTCCATCTTTATCAATGATCCATGAACGCGAGTAATAGTTTAAGAATGGTCGACCATCGTGATTAAAGACAACCTCGTGGGCATATTCAAAAGTTTCAATCGTTGGATATTCACCGCGACCTTTGCCGCGCCATGTTCCAACCATCCAAGCAAGTGGATTGAGATCAGGATGAAGTCCTTCTGGGATTGTGAAGGCCATTAGAGCCTGCCTCTCTTATATGTGCGCCCATCGCGCGCTTGAGATTCGCGGCGTCCTTTGACGCCATAGACGACGAGCCCAATTCCAACAACCATCGCAACTAGTGCAAGAACGACCGTTGTGAAGAGCTCCATGGGGCAAGAGTAACTCTTAAAGCTTGCGAACGGCCCACATAATTGCAAGGCAAGCCAGCCCGGTAATAAAAAGTTGGCCTATGAATTTCATTTATGCCTCGACGATAATCTGTTGGGAAGCAGCGACGCCCTCAACGGTTAATTGGGCGTCGACGGGTGTATTTCGCTTCACGATCGCAAGTGCGATTGGCCCGAGTTCATGGTGACGTGCAACTGTGCCAAGGAACCCAACTTGGTTCTCGCCATTCATCACCGGCGTACCTGATGGTGGCATTACAACTGCATGTCCATCCAGATGCAACATCACCAAACGACGCGGTGGCTTTCCTAAGTTATAAATCTTTGCAACTGTCTCTTGTCCACGGTAGCAGCCCTTATTCATATGCACTGCGCTATGAAGCACACCGAGTTCATTTGGAATCGCTTTGAAATCTGTATCAATCCCGTGACGAGGACGACCCGCTGCTACACGTTCTGCATCAAGTGCCCATGTACCAACCTGCATTGCAGTCGAATCGAAGGTCTGCTTCATCTCATCTAATTCATTACGTGGCACAAGTGCAAATGGTCCACCGACTTCATTTGCAGCACCTGGGGCACGCAATACTGCGAAATCACTTGAAGCATCCTTCACTTCAACTTTGAGCATAAAGCGCATCTTGTTGAGGTAATTGATTAGACCTTCAGCAAAGTGTGGATCGAGAACTAAATATGTCGCATTGCCGTCATCAACAAGTGAGAACTGATATTCCACATGTCCTTGCGGATCAAGAACCAGTGCCGAGGTCCAAATACCCACGCCGAAATCAACAAGATACTGGGTTGTTAAATCATGTAACCACTTAAGTCGATCTTCACCGCTGACCTCGATTACAGCTAGGTGGGATAGATCTGCCCATGCTTTTCCTTCAAGCAGAGCTTTCTGTTCCTTATTGGGTTCACCGAAATGCCAAATTGCTCCCTTATCGGGACCCTCTTCGACAAATACAGCTGTCATGCTAATTACTTACTTTACGCAAGCAGCACATGTGCCATAGATGGCAAAATGTGTGACATCTGTTTTAAAGCCAAAGTCATCAGAGAGATTCTGAACAAAGTTTGCTGCAACATCGATTGGCGCATCGCCAACTGATCCACATGTTCCGCAGACAAGGTGAAGGTGAGTCAACTCTTCTGCTGCGTGATAGGTAGCTCCACCATGGCCAAGGTGGGTGTGCTGCACAAGGCCAACATTTTCAAGTGTTTCAAGGTTGCGATAGACGGTAGATAAGTTAATACCAGGATGTGTCTGGCGAACTTTCTCTGCAACTTCTTCAGGAGTTGCATGTCCTAACGCACGAACAGCAGAGAGAACGAGCTCGCGCTGAGGCGTAAGGCGCAAGCCCTTTTCATGTAGTTCGTGCTTTTCAACCATGCGTGAAGTCTACTTTAGATATGAATAAGGTGATCAACGGGAACGCCTTGAGCGGCAACCACCGTCTGTTCTACGCGAGCACCTGGTGCCTGAACTACAAGAGTCCAAGTACCAGGAGCTGCGAAGAAACGAAATTGACCCTCTAAGTTCGTTGGAACTTCAGCGGTGAATTCACCCGATGCATCAAGAAGACGCACATGGCCATTTGTAACTGGTGCACCATTTGGCACTGAATCTTCAACGCCAGACTTCAAAACAACGCCTTGAATAACTGTCTGTGTTGAAAGATCAACGCCATCAAGTGATGGACCACCAGGTGTTGCACCGCAAGTACGCATATTACTTACGCACCAACTGCAACAGGAACGCCTACCAATGAACCGTATTCAGTCCATGAACCGTCGTAGTTCTTTACATTGTTAACACCGAGAAGTTCGTGAAGCACGAACCATGAGAACGCTGAGCGCTCACCAATTCGGCAGTACGCAATCGTGTCCTTTGCAAGATCAACGCCTGCACCCTGATAAATCTCTTTTAGCTCTGCATCAGATTTAAATGTGCCATCTTCATTTGCAGCCTTTGACCAAGGAATGTTCTTTGCAGTTGGAATATGGCCCTTAATTTGTCCGCCCTCTTGTGGGAGGTGAGCAGGTGCTGCAAGTTCTCCTGAAAATTCAGCTGGTGAGCGAACATCGACGATGTTCTTTGTGCCAATTGCTGCAATAACTTCGTCACGGAATGCGCGGATAGTGTTATCGCGATCCTTAGCTACGTAACGAGTTGCAGCACGCGCTGGAACCTCAGCTACGAATGGGCGAGCATCGAGCTCCCAACGCTTGCGTCCGCCATCAAGTAGGCGAACATCAGCATGGCCATAGACCTTGAAGTACCAGAATGCATAGGTCGCAAACCAGTTGTTATTTCCTCCGTAAAGGATCACTGTTGAATCATTTGAGATGCCGTTCTTTGAAAGCAACGCCTCAAACTTCTCCTTTGAGATCAAGTCGCGGATAAGACCATCTTGAAGGTCATCGCGCCAGTGGAAAGTAATTGCATTTTCAATATGACCCTGCGAATAGAGGGTTGTATCTTCATCAACCTCGACGATTACTACCTTTGGATCATTGAGGTTCGAAGCTACCCATTCAGCTGTTACTAACGATGTTTCACGTGACATTTTTATCTCCTATGTATATTTGAATGAAATTTAATTATTTAGATGTAAAGCGGACGATTAATAGGTACATCTCACAACCCAAACAATAATTAAATGCAGAGTTTAAAAAGGCTGCAGCAAGTGCGAAGCCAGTTGCGATTGTGAAAACCAGATCTGCGCCGGCAAATGCGCCAACTGTTCCAACGAGTGCAAATAGAAAGCCGACGGCTTGTGCAAACTTTGGCGGGCGAACATCTTCAGTAGGTGCAACCTTGGAAAGACGTGGCTTAACAACGTTCTTAAAGAGCAACCCATATGGAGTGAACTGTGGGCCACGAACTGCACCGATGAGAAAAACTAAACCTTGTGCAAGCAGTACCCACTTATTTTCTGTAACAAGTGCAACCGCAAGAACGGTTGCTGTAATAGTTGCTGCAAAGCGAGGACCGCGCGCATCGATATAGATCTTCTGTACTTCTGGAGTATCGAGAACTTCTGACATGGCTGTAGGTTAGAGAAGCCCAATCAGATATGCGAGTTGCGAATAATTCGCAGTAGCAAATGGGAACTAATTAGCGAATGTTTGCAAGCGCTGCAAGCACTTGCTCGCGCTTAGGAGTTCCAGCAGCACGGCCAACTTCGACGCCATCCTTGTTAATAAAGAGCGTTGTAGGCGTTGATCGAATATCTAATTCGCGGACCATTTCAAGATGTGATTCGGCATCGATATGGATGTGCTTCACATCGTCCATCGATAGGACCATCTGTGAAAGAAGTGAGTGAGTTGCTCTGCAAGGAGCACAGAACGCTGATGAGAACTGAACCATGGTGGCTCGTGATCCCAGTGCTTCACCAAGCTTGGCTGCAGTCAATTGATGGCCAGGAATAGCCTTACTTGAGCGAATCGCCCCACGAGAGAGCTTCCACCAGAAGCCATACGCTGATGCAAGCACCAGAACGATGACGAGTGGTAGATACGTTTTCACAAGAGTATTCTCACACAATGGCCAAGGTGTTGCTACTTACTAATTCGCAGGGAGCGAGCGCAGAAGTTCTGCCTGCACTCGGCTTGTTGCAACACACTTGCAAGGTGATGCCACTCGAAGCATCTGTTCTTGTTGATACACCGATGATGGATATAGTCTTCATCGATGCACGTCGAGATTTCCCTGCAGCTAAATCACTCACACGACTTCTTTCAACTACCGGAGTCGGTGCACCCATCATTGCAATCACAACGGAAGGTGGCCTCTCTGCATTCACTGCTGATTGGGGCATCAACGATGTCATTCTCGATACAGCAGGTCCTGCAGAAGTAGATGCACGTATCCGTATCGCAGTTGGCGCACACGCTGCTCACATCGAAGCATCTGACCCAACTTCATCTGAGATACGCCAAGGCGATGTTGTTATCGATGAAAACTCTTACACAGCAAAGATCAAGGGAACTTCACTGGATCTCACCTTTAAAGAATTTGAATTATTGAAGTACCTTGCACAACACCCTGGCCGCGTCTTTACCCGCGCACAGTTGCTGCAAGAGATCTGGGGCTATGACTACTTCGGAGGAACCCGCACAGTAGACGTTCACATCCGTCGCCTTCGCTCAAAGCTCGGCCCTGAATTTGAATCAATCATCGGCACAGTTCGTAACGTCGGCTACCGCTTCACAGTACAAAATGGTGGCAAGGAATCTGCCATCTCTGAACTTGTTTAACCGATGCGCCACATTCTTAAGCTCCACCGTTCACTCGAAGCACCCATTGCGCATATCCCGCATAACTATCAATTCATCACATTCGACCCTGAAATTCATTCAGAGGCATGGCTCGATTTAAACAACCTCATCTTTGCCAAGCACCCCGACCAAGGTAATTGGGCAATGGCGGATCTTGAGAACCGCATGAACGAACCTTGGTTTGATCCCACGGGTTTCTTCCTCTCCGTTCACAACGAGAAGATTGCAGGCTTCTGCTGGACCAAGATTCACCGCGACTTCGTAAATCAAGATCCAATCGGTGAGCTCTACGTAATCGGTGTTGATCCATCAGAATCTGGAAAAGGAATCGGTAAAGCAGTATGCACAGAGGGTTTGATCTACCTCAAGGAAAAAGGCATCAAGCAAGCGATGTTATACGTCGATGAAGATAATGAAGCCGGCAAAGGCCTCTATAAAACCCTAGGTTTCAACTGACTTCCTTGGTGTCCATCAACTCAATCAACCATTCGACCTTACTTTGAGAATATTGGAAGCCACGATAATTTCGTAAGTTGTAATGTGCCACCTGATTCCGTAGTCGAAGCGCGGTATCCATGGCTTTATCAATCTGCAAAAACGAATCGCGGCTTTTAGGCGCAGTCATACCGGGAAAGACCGAATAGAGTTTCGGAATCCATAAAGACCCGTAATGCTTACTGCTTAATAAGTATCTCCAGAAAGAAAAGGGTAGGAATTCCTGTGGAAATTCAGGATTTAGAACCTTTGCGCGATTTAATGTTAGAAATCCTTTCTCGCTCAGATTGAGATTACTTGACCATGTTTCGCTTATGCCCTCTTTGCTCAGTGAACTTAAAGTAACCGGAATTATGTGTCGTAGGCGCAGCTCCAGGATTCCAATCAAATAGTAGGCAGATTTAATTGACTCTCGGTTATATTCAAAGTCAAGTAATTGCTTCATGACGGGATTGTTAACTCTTCATCCGACATTCATCGAAAGTTATAAACAACCTTGTCCTTGGCATGAGGTATTATTGCTTCAAAGCCCAAGAGAGATCCCTAGCGAAAGCTAAATCGCTTGGGCCTTCATCTTTTTTAGGCTTTAACTAACTCCGCGCACATAGTTCTAAATGCTGCTGTGTGGCCATCTACATCTGCCTCTGATGTATCAGGACACATCAGCGCCATATTGTGGAAGGGCGTAATCAAATAGCCATCGTTAAGTAGACGTAAGTGAATGTATTGCTCGAGCTCAAAGTCGCCTGATTCGGCCGCTTGCTTGCCCGTTATTGGTGCTTTGCCTTTAAAAATATATTCCCCGCGTGCACCAAGGCGATTGCAATGCCAATCCAAATCAAACTCTTTAATCGCAGCATCAATGCCATCGCACCAGCGATTTCCTAGCGCAATCATCTTTGCGAAGTTTGCTTCAGTTAACACATCAGTCAAAGTTGCCTTCATCGCGGCTAGCGACAAAGCATTTCCTGCGAGTGTTCCGCCAATTCCACCTAAGTCGATGATTTCAAGTTCAACCATCTTCTTAATCGCATCTGCAATCTCTTGAGTCATTCCAAATGTTCCAGTTGGAATACCTGCAGCAAGCGCCTTGCCAATAGTTAAGAAATCAGGCTTTAAACCAAGTGCCTTAGTCATGCCACCAGGACCCACTGAGATCGTGTGTGTCTCATCAATAATCAAATAGGTGCCGTACTTCTTGGCTAGATCCTGCACGCCCTGCAAGTAACCATCGAGCGGAAGAACGATACCGATATTGGTCATTGCAGGTTCCATCAAGATCGCTGCAACATCGCCTTGTGCAAGCGCCTTCTCCATCGCAGCTAAATCATTAAATGCAACGACGCGAGTTGTGACATCAAGATCTACAGGTGCGCCAATATTTCCCTCGCGCTTTACAGTAAATCCAGCGTCATCTAAAGTTGCAAAAGTTTCATCGACAGAGCCGTGATAGCAACGATCGATAACAACGATCTTGCTGCGCCCTGTAATCATGCGTGAGTAACGAATAACGTGGCGGTTGGCATCTGTAGCCGAAACTGTAAATTGCCACTTCGGAAGACCAAAACGCTCCTTCAATAACCCGGAAACAATTGCAGCATCCTCAGTTGGCAACATCGCTGTAATGCCTTTACCAACCTGCTCGCGAATCGCAGCAACAGTTGCATCAGGTGAGTGACCTGTCATCGAACCGGTGTCGCCTAGACAAAAATCAACGTAGGTATGGCCATCAAGATCGGTAAAGCGTGCACCCTTCGCCTCCTTTACAAAGACTGGGTGAGCACCTGGCCACTTAGCCATCCATGACATCGGAACACCCTCGTGCATAACCTTCTTTGAATCTTCAAAGGCGGCAGCTGATTTCTTATGGGTATCAAGAAAGCGCTGTTCTTCCTTTGCGCGAAGTTCCTTAAGATGCTGGCAATTGATTTGAGTGCTCATAGGTAAATTCTATTTAACCAGCAGAGAAAACAAAGAGCGCTTCAATGTAGTTCTCGCCACTTATTCCAAGATTTGCAGCATCAGGTGGCGCAGTTTGTGGCTCAATACAGACACCATCTGGATCTTCATCGTAGACAACCCACCATGGCGCATCGGATTCAATTTCAATACGCGCAACATCTTCCCAAACAACTGCTGGCGTTCCGCGAATCTCTGTAAATGCATCATCCCAAGGACGCGGTGTTGGTGAAATAAATTCACCGGTAGGCAGACCATCTGAACCACGCTTAAGCATCTTCTCTGCCGTAAATTCAATTTCCGCTGTCCCGCCATGATCGAGATCGCGAGCAAACCATGGATGCATTCCCATCCAGAACGGTAGATCGCAACCGTTGTCGTCATATTCAAGTGACCAACGGATTGCATCATCTAATACTTCAATTGTCTGTTCAACAGTTGCGCCCATATATGGCTTCGGCAAATGCAGTAACGAACGCCCAGGACCAATTTCTTGCCATGATGATGTAAATCCAAAACCATGAATCGCATTAGGTGGATCGATATTTGTTGGAAGCTGATGTTCCGCACCGGATGCGGATGTAATCAAACCATCACGAATTCGCCCAGCCCACGGAGCCATTGGATACCAACCGGATGAGAGAACGCTTCCACGAAAGGGAACAGCAAACTCCATCTCGCGCCACACAAGCGAAGTGATCTTCCCGCCACCATCGAGATCGATAGCAACCTGGAACTCTGCATCATCAATAAATTGCATTAGATCTGCTTCCTAAACGTTCTTGAGTTCATGCTTATATGGTGGCTGTGCGCCTTTACGTGAACAAGTAATTCCTGCAGCCACTGCTGCGCGGTGCAGAGTCGCCTTCAACACATCGCCTGTCAGAGCCATGATGCCCTTTTCAATCATCGCTTCAACGATGATTGCGCCCACGGTATCGCCTGCACCCACGGTATCTGCCACGGTGATTTTTGCGCCATCAACTTCAACTGCGCCATCTGCAGTAAATCCAATGATTCCATTTGACCCACGAGTAACTACAACAAGTGCTGCACCATCGTTTAACCAGCGCTGCGCAACATCTTCGTACTTCTGACCTGGATATAACCAAGCCATATCGTCATCGCTGACCTTGATAACAGATGAGAGCGCAGCCCACTTTTCGACCGCAGCTTCATATAAATCGTGATCGCCCATGACAGATGGACGAATATTTGGATCAAAGACAATTGGAGCAAACTCTGCAACCTGCATCGCCCAGTCGTAGAGAACATCTGCACCTGGCTGAATAACTGTGACCAAGGTGCCAATATGCAATACCTGTGGCTTATATCGAGAAGGATCTGGCAACCACTTCAAATCAAAGTCAAAGGTAGCTGTTCCTTCGATCTTAAATTCATACGAAGCCCCACCATTTGCATCGAGTGAAACAATTGCTAAACAAGTTGGATTATCGCTGGTTAAAGCTAAATCTAGTTTTACTTCGTCATCAATAAGTTCTTTACGCGCTGCTACACCATATTCATCAGTTGAAATTCCATCGATAAATTGCACATCGTGGCCCAAGCGCGCCAGAGCCTTTGCTGTATTGGCAGGACCACCACCGACGTGAGGAACGCGAACACCATCGGCACCTGGAATTAAATCAATCAGTACTTCACCGCATACCCAGATGCTCATAGCTCTTCTCCCTTGCGTGCTAAATACTCTGTCAAAATTTCCACACCTAGTAAGTGATCATCAATTTGCGGCAACCCACTAATGATCAGAACACCTGTAAGTCCAAGTCCCACAACATTCAGGGCTAACCCGCCACCATGAGTTGCATGAAGCTCTTCCGATAAACCAGTTGTTTGATACCAATCAATTCCTTGCTCTTCGGCCAGGACTCGCTCATGCATAGTCGAGCGACCAGTTGCATTAACAACATTTGCTTTGCGTGCAATCCAAGAGTCGTTATCCGGTGTTGATCCCGGCAGTGATGCGTGAAAGACAATCCAATCTTTCATCCGAACTTCAATTGCAATCGGTAACTTTCGATCAAGGCCTATCTCTTGCGCAATCTGGCCAATTTCTAGCGCCTGCGCCTGAGTAAGAGATGCCAGTGTCAGCGCTTTAGCTTCAAATGCTAAGCCTTCGCTAGTAAACCCACCCGTTGTCTCAACCACGCGCCTATCTTGCCGTAATTAACGGCCCAACGCCCCATGCTCCGCCGTCATTACGTTCGATGACCCAAGCCGAATAATCCAAGAGTTCTTCGCGCCCAAACCAATTTGCACCATCATCGCCACTGACCATCAAGGCAGTCGCCATCGCATCGGCCAGCCCACCATCAGGACCAATAACTGTTGCTGACTTTGCGCCAATAGCAATCAACCCTGAATGCGGATCAACAATGTGGGCGCCTCTTTCATATGTACCCGATGTGGCAATAGCGCCATCCGTAATTTCAAATACCCGCAATACCTCTTGTCGATTATCAGGATTTACTACGCCAATCTTCCATGGTTCTCTAACGCCTTCGGGAGTTAAGAATCCACCACGCAGAGTTAAATCACCTGCTGCATTTACCTGCACATGTTCGATGCCTACTTTAACCAAGATATCTGCAACGCGATCTGCAGCCCACCCTTTTACATATCCTGATGGATCAAACCCACCAGCAACTGCCCACGGATTAAATGCGCCATCGGAAAGTTCGGAAGCCAGGCCACACCCATTCCAGACTTCAATCACATCATCACTGCACCCGCCGATTTCAATTTCTCTTCGGCGTAGCTTCGAAATTACAGACTCTGATTTGTATGTCGAGAAAACTTCATCGACTTCATAAACAAACTTCTTCACATCTTCAATCGCGCTATCAATTGCGCTCTTATCTAAGGTCGTAGAAATCGCGGCTATATAAAGTATGGTTCCCCATACTTCGATTTCATATTGTTCGCGAACCACGATTGATACTTACAGGCCGGCTTGTTTCAGCGCGCTCACCAGCGATGTGTACCAACCATATGAAGTGTAAGAGGCACCCGATACGCCATTGATATTGGCGCTCTGCGCAGCCAGCGTGCGCTGACGTAACACTGGAACAGCCATATTGGTCCAACGATCATTTCGACCACTTGGGGTCTGCACAGCTTCTGCTTCAGTGATCTTTCCATTAACGACAGTAATTTTCACCTGCATAATTCCGTAACCAATATCGACAGCGCTTCCGATAAATGCACCCGATACGCCCTTTGTTGCAGCCACCTTTGTCGCAACAGGAGCGGGCGTTGCAGAAACGCTTGCTTTAGGTGTTGCACTTTTCGTTGCAGCAGCCTTCTTCGTCGCCGTTGCTTGCGGCGTTGCAGATTGCGTCTCTACCGGTGCAGCCGATGGTGTATCGAGCTCGGTTAAGCCAACAGGTGCAGAAGGTGCCAATGATTCATTAGCGGTGATCTGCGGCGGTGTAATAGCCAAGACAGCCCCAAGGCCACCAACGGTTCCACCAGCTATTAACAATGCGCGTTTCATGCCTGAACTATCCCTAACCTTCCTGAGAAGAAACTGAGCCCCATCTGCACCATATCTACGAATCCTTACGACGCGTGGAACTCGAAGGCTTCATCATGGAAGCGGTTCTTAGGCACACCTAGTTCAGCCGCAGCAGCCTTTACAGCCTCTACGAGAGGCGCAGGCCCACAGATATAGATATCTGAATCTGCAATACGTGGAACAAGTTTTTCAAGCGTCTTGGCATCCATCGGATTCTCACAACGTGACCCAACTAAGTAATGCACACGAACTGTGCCGCCAGAATTCTTCTGGATATAATCAAGTTCCTCGCGCAGAACGACATCTTCTTCGCGTGATGTTCGATAAATCAAATCAATCTCAACGCCATTCTTAAACTCATCAAGGAGCGCACGCACAGGTGTAATCCCAACGCCTCCACCAACTAAAACAATATGTTTCATCGTTGCCCGCCCCGCAGTAAAGGCTCCATAAGGTCCTTCAACAAAGACTCTCGTACCCGGCTTTAAATAGGCAACTGAACGCGAATGATCACCTAAATCTTTAACGGTGATGCGCAAGTGGCTCTCGGTAGGAGCAGCCGATAAAGAATATGGATGCGACATCAGCGCATGGCCACGAGTCAAAAAACGCCAGCTAAAGAACTGCCCGCCCTCTGCCGCTAACTTATGAAGCTTTCGACCCTTCATGATGATCGAGATTATTCCAGGGCCTTCGACAACAACTTTCTCAACAACCAGGTTATGTCGAAGCGAGCGCACAATCGGAATACCAAAGCGATAAGTAATGATCGATGCCGCCATCGAAACATAGAGCGCAGTCCAATACAAACGATTGAGCGGATGGTTAACAAACATCTGACCATTGAGCACTTGGTGCATAAATGATGCAGCGATTGCAAAGTAGGTATAGATATGGATTATCCACCATGTCTCGTAACTCATCTTTGCGCGAGCCTTCTTATATGAAGTAACTCCCGCCATCACCATCAATACAAATCCAGCTAGCGCCAGCCACATCCAATCGAATGTATTAAGCATCCTCCACATCTCAACTGCCAACATCACTTTGTCTTGCCCAGCAAAACTTAAAACGATAAAGAAGACATGCGCACCAATGAGATACAAACTCCATGGCCCCAGCTTTCGATGCCACGTCACCAATCGATCATGGCCAACTCCACGTTCCACCCACGGAATACGCGAGACCAAAAAGATCCCAACAATTGCAAAGTACGTACCCGTCAGCGCTGCCACGCGAGAGATGGATGCAATCGCCGCATAAGGCGTTGAGATATCGCTCCAGCGCATTGTGGTGACCTGCAGAGCCAGCGTCAGCCCCAACCCAATACCGAGAAACCACGAGGCCCAATCGGTACCTGCCGATGAATACTTTCTAAAGGTCGCACCCGTGCTCTTCATTCCCAAACCATCCCCTACTTTCCTGAGAACCACCTGAAAGGCGGCCGTGGGCAAGCCTCGAAAGATAGACTCACCTCATGCGTGCTTTCATCACCGGTGGTGCCGGATTCATCGGTTCTCACCTGGCAGATGCCCTCATCGCCCGCGGAGATACCGTCACGATCCTCGACAACATGAGCACCGGCTCTCAAGCCAACATTGCTCACCTTGATGGAAAGATCACCGTCCACACCGGCGATATCCGAGACCAAGCACTCGTTGAAAAACTCGTCGCCGATTCTGACATCGTCTTTCACATGGCCGCAGCCCTTGGCGTTAAGAACATCATGGAACACACCATCGAATCCATCGACCGTAACTTCAATGGTTCTGAAGTAGTTCTCAACGCAGCTACTAAACACAACAAGCGCCTAATAATCGCCTCAACTTCAGAGATCTACGGCAAGAACCCAAACCAACCTCTTCACGAAGAATCAGATCGCGTAGTCGGCGCCCCACAAAAAATTCGCTGGACATACTCAGATGCAAAAGCTTTAGAAGAAGCAGTAGCACACACTCTCCACAAAACTCACGGCCTCAAAGTCACCACAGTTCGCTTCTTCAACACCGTCGGCCCACGCCAAACAGGCCAATACGGAATGGTCGTCCCTCGCTTTATCCAAGCCGCCCTCAACAACGAAGACATCATCATTTACGACGATGGCAGCCAATCTCGCGTCTTCTGCCATGTCGAAGATGCCGTCAGAGCCGTCATCACGCTTTCTGAGACTGATTCAACGATCGGTGACTACTTCAACGTTGGCGGCGTTGGCGAAATTACCGTCAAAGAACTCGCAAGAAAAATAATTGAGCGCACGAACTCAAAATCAACAATTAATCACATCCCGTACACCGATGCCTACCCAGCAGGCTTCGAAGATATGCAGCGCCGCGTTCCAGACATAACAAAGATTAAGAAAACAATTGATTGGCAACCAACTCACACAATAGATTCAATTATCGATTCTGTGGCAGGACATATATCAAACTAGTTGTTGATTAATTCTTAACCTGTTTCCTTCGCTGCAACGCTAGGGAGTAGATCTCAGCGATGAGAGGAACAAGAAGCAGTTCCGAAACAATCTTGAATCTAGTCTCTGTATACATAACCATCCCGGGAACCACGCCAAAAAAATATGGGAGCGCCAAGTACCAAAGCTTTGGCTTAATTCTTGAAGCTTTTTCAAGCATCAACCTAGAAGCTAGTAAGAGACCTGCTGCAAGTAGACCAAGCGTCACAAGCAAAGTTCGCTGAATCTCAAAAACTAGGTTTCCTAGGACCAAATTCCAAGAAAGTCTTTCGTCTTGAATTTTAATGGTTTTTGTTGGGAGATCTAAGACATACGAACCGGGAAGGTGTGGGACTTTCTGCACATCAAAGAAGTAACTATCAAACTTTTGCATCCAACCAAGAATTGTCTCTTTCTTATTTTCCTTCACTGACTCTAAGGCAGCTTTTTGAAAAGCTTGATTTTCCTGAGCGCCATTTGAACCTTCGGGAAACTTTGGCTTGTATTCCGGTGAGAAAATTCCATTTGGTCCACCTAGGAATACATCCATATCCATTTTTGGGAGGGATAGATAATGGTATTTCGAATAACTGAAGTAAGCAGTCATTCCTCCCTCTAGCGCAGGGCTTGGTGAGTCATACACTACAAAATTGAATGTAGATGCAATTAGCAATAACGGAAAAGCTAAAATCTTCGAGATTCTTATCTTGTTCTTTCGAATAAGGTCGGTCGCAAGAACAAGAGCCGTAGTCCCTAAGAAGTAAACCCAATATCCTGCCCGAGTTTCGCAGAGTAGGAAAGTAGTCAATGAGAATGCCAGGTATCTTTTGCGAATCAAAAAGTATCCCGACCATGTCAACAACATAAATTCAAAGACGGTATCTTGAGAAGAATTAATTAGCCAGATTAAATAGAAATTTAATGGGAGGGCCATGCGCGCAATCGCCTTCAAAATCTCATTATGAAGAAGTGAGGTCAACTTCCAATATCCATATGATCCGAGCATGAAATAAGTCGCTGTTGCAATAAGCAGGTTGTCCTTGGCCCACAAAAAAGGAACGAGCATAAACGCTGCTCCTGGACCATAGAAGTTATCGCTAGGAAGAGAAAAGGACGCGATTTGCTCCGCTTTGTAAATCCAATTACTTAAGGAATTAGGGAGATCGCTAATCTTGTTAAGCACAAGCAATTCAGTAAGTAACAGAAATAGATACCCGAATAAGAACCTACTTCTCCAGGCGTGGTTGGGTAATGCAACTAGGGCTGATCTAAAGTCCATGAGCTCCCACAATTTTTCCTGTCGTGTCGAATACATATGGGGCACTAGCTAGAATTTGATTGGAGTCCATGGCATCATGTTTGGTGACGACCACCGTTATGTCGGCTCCACCAAGTTCCGACGATTTCTCGCCTCTCCAGGTCGCAACAACATCATCATGCCAAGTTACAACTGCACCACGTGACCTCAAGTGTTCAATTACCCGTTCGGCAGCTGTCTCGCGAACGTCAGCCACATTTGGTTTATAGGCCACACCGACCACCAAAATGTTTTTTCCCAAGAGCGAACCACCGTTCTCCGATTGCACTCGATCAACTATGTACCTAGACATCTCAAGGTTCACTTCATTTGCGCGACGAATAAATGTGGCCGGAACCCCAAGTTCCTCGGCTGCGGTTGCCAAATAAGTTGGGTCCACTGGAATGCAGTGCCCTCCAACTCCAGCACTTGGCACGAATCTCATGAATCCATATGGCTTGGTATTCGCCGCATCTAAGGTTTCATAAACACTGATGCCGAGCGCATTTGAAATCTGAGCAAACTCGTTTACTAGAGCGATATTAACCTGTCTAAATGTATTTTCAAATAATTTCGCAGCCTCAGCAACTTCTGGGGAAGAAACTTCGACCAAGTTGTCGCAAAACTTCGAGTAAAAAGCGCGGGTCCTAATAGTTGCATCGGTAGTTAGTCCGGCATACAAGCGTGGGGTATTTCTCTGGTTATAGTCCCCTCGACCTGGATCAACACGCTCAGGCGAAATGGAATATAGGTGTTCGATTTCTCCTTCTGAATACTTCTCAATAGCGGGCTTAATGTAATTCCTAATCGTCCCGGGAAAAGAGGTAGATTCATTAATTATTAGCGCCGAGTTCTTCAGATTAGTTCCAATGGTTTTGCAAGCTTGATCAATAAAACTTAGGTCGGGTTGACGATCAATACCTAACGGTGTGGGGACTGCAATGATCACAATGTCAGATCCATCGATTTCTGCAGGGTTAGCAGTGGCTCGGAAACTACCTGACTTTAGCCATTTCTGAATAACGGAATTTTCGACCCCTTCAATGTGCGAGAAGCCTTGATTTAGCTGATCTACGATTTTCTTACTGTTGTCGTATCCAATGACCTGATAAAACTCCGCAGCAAATGCGGAAATCGTGAGTCCTACATAACCTTGCCCTATTATTGAAACTTTCATACTTACTTCAATACATCTGGATTAAATGGATCGAGACGTTTCATATTCTTCAAAGCCAAGGCTTTATCCTCTTCGGTGGCTTTAGAGGCAAAATAGAGAACCTTCCAGGCATCGAAGTAATCCGGATTAAACTCCACTCCCTTTTTGGCATACACATAAGCCTGATCCCCAAGTTGGCTCTGTTCGAGTAGTTGCATGGCCTGGGCGTACTTTGCAGAATTGGGCGGTTGCAGATAACCAGGCTCCAGAGCCTTCTCTAAATTCTGAACATTTCGACTTTGAAGCGCCGACTTCCATCTCATATCGGATGTCATTGGCGGTACAGCTATAAGCACACCAATCACTGCACCAATTCCACCAATTAACTGCGGTGAAAAGAATGCGGTGTTTCCTTGCGACTGCTTTCCTGTTCTTGATTTAGTTGGGACTTCTTGTGTGACCGATGCAGATCTTGTGGAAACCCCGTAAGCGTGTAGGGCTCCTACAAGAACCCAACCCCAGATTGCGAGACCAACCTGGTTAATCGAAATTATTGATTGAGCCTCATAGCAAACCCAGGCTGCAGCCAAAGCTACAAAAGTGCCATCAAAAGCTCGCGACCTTAAGGTCACTCTCACAATAGCAATGACTCCTAACAAAATCGTTGCAAGGTAAGACAGGAGAAGTGGAAAGCCTCCGTAGGAAAAAATATCGGCAATGACGTTATGGGCTGCATTTGAAATAGTTGATGGACCCGGCAAAACTGTTGCTGCATATTCGGTTCTGGCTCTACGGTACCAATCACCATAGCTGTCCATACCGACGCCGGTGAAGGGGTGTTCGAGGCCAGCTCTAATCCCGGCTTCCCAATATTGTCCTCGAAGCGAGATAGATGTCTTATAAATGAGAGATGCCAGGGGGCCCTTCTGGAGAGCGCCCATAATTCCAATAAATCCAATTCCACTAACTATTAAAACGTACCCGAACCTCGGAAAGACAGATTGAGTCTTTGAGCGAATTAAATAGAAACCTACGAAACTCAGTCCAATGAAGGTAACCCCGATGCCCTGAATCGAACGGGAGGACAAGATTTCAAAAAAAGCAACTAAAGAAAATACTAATCCAACTATTCGAATTGCGATCTGTGTGTTCGCAGAAAAAATATAGGCAACCGTGGCAGCAATAAACATGCCTAGAAATGCTGATACGAAATTCGGATTTCCAAAGAGGCCCAGAATTGCTTTATATGGGTTGCTCCACCCAATGAAATCTCCAAAGGCAATTACCCATCCACAATACAAAACATTAAGGGCCCCAGCAAACAAAAGGGCGAGAAGAAGTCGATTAAAGGAGTTAGTGCTCCGTAGCAGGGAAGCACTAATCAGAAGCAATGCCATCATCAGGTAAAAAATGAATGCAGTATTTCGACCCGAAGTGCCGTAAAGATTTTGACTTAAGGGCGAATCGCTGAACACAATGGCGTTAATCATGGCGACCGTAAATAAAGCACAAACAAGAAGTAACCACTTGGAGTCTTGAATCAGAACCTTGCCCCCAAGAATTAGCACAATTGAGAACACACAAATAGCGAGACCACCAGCTGCAGCTAACTTTGTCACATTCACAGGATCCGAGACTGGACCAGTGACGAGGAAAACAGTTGTGAATGCACTTCCGAAAGCTAAAAATCTAGAGAGGGTCTGTTCTACTGCTTTATTAAACATGGGCTAATCCTAACGATAGAAAGGCCGAAACCCGGCTCTCCCGAAGGAGAACCGGGTTTCGGTTCTAGAACTTTCCTAGAAAGTTATCGTTTTTAGGCGATTACTTTAGGAGCTTGTTCACAAGAGCAGTCAACGCTGTGATCTGCTTCTTGAGGTTATTAAGTGCTGTGTTAACAGACTTAGCAAGCTTTGCAACCGCTGCTGATGCATCTTCAGCTGCAGCTGTTGCTGCATCTGCTGCATCTGCTGCTGCTAGTGCTGCATCAGTCGCAGCGTTAGCTGCATCTGTTGCCTCGTTAGCTGCATCTGTTGCTGCGTCTGCGACAGTGTTAACAACGCTTACTGTTGTAGATCCAGCTACACCTTGTGCAGCTGAAGTAGCGAAGTTAGTACCTGTTGTCCATGAGAGCTTGATGTCTCCTGTAACAACCTGTGGCATGTAGAGAGTGTATGTCTTGGCTCCGTCTACTGTTCCAATTGCATCAAGAGCAGTTGTTGTATCTGTACCAGCTGCTAGCGCGTAGCTAGATGCGATTCCACCATCTGCAAAGATGTTGTTGTATCGGCCTGAAGGTACAGCGTTTCCGTCTGCATCAAGAACCTGAACTGTAAGTGTTGCCTTTTCACCTGGCGCATAAGTTGTCTTATCCATTGTTACCTTGATTGACGCAACTGTTGCTGAACCAATTCGGACAGCAACCTTGTCAGACTTAACTTCTGTTGTAGGTGTAGTAGCTGTAGCTGATGCACGGTTTGTTACGTAGAGATTTGCTGTTCCCTTTGCAACACCTGTAACTGGGCAAGTAAAGCCGTCAGTTGAGTTCCATGCATTACATGCTGTGTACGCAGTTGCGTTAGCAATTGCTGTGTTGTCTGTTACAACATAGTAAGTACCAGTTGTCACATCGGTTCCAGCCGCATCCTTCACTGTGAAAGTGATGAGGTTCTTTGCAGATGAAACTGCTCCGATTGAACCTGTAGCAGCGCCAGTTGCCTTAGCAGAGATTGCAGTTGCATCTCCGTAGAAGGTAATTGACTTAGTTGCGAACACAACGCCAGCCTTTGAGCTAATTGTTACAGTACCAACACCTGATGATCCATCGGGGAATACGTTAACAACATCGCCAGCCTGAACTGAGATTGCGCGACCTGTAGCAGTTACGCCTGTGTTATCAATTGCAGCGTTTGACCATGTACCTGAACCGAGTGTTCCTGCACCTGTGAGAACAGCTGTGAATGATTCACCGTTTGCTGCCGTTAGAGCTACGCCCGCAGCATTCTTTTGCGCAACTGTAATTGTTGCCGCAGCGACTGTTGTTGAAACAGTCTTTGGGTGTGTGACTGTCGCATCTGAAGTAGCTGAGTTTGTCTCACCTTTATTCAAAAGAACAGTAGCTGTCGCACCTACAGTGTCAAGAAGTGCTGATGTTGTAACAGTGATTGTAAGTGTTACTGCTGTTGCGTTGAGTGCACCAGAGATATTTACCGTTGCTGGAGTCAACTTAACAACGTATGTTCCTGCGACTGTAGGAGCGTTGAGATTGTCCTTGCCTAGGTATACCTTGAACTTTGCTGTTGTTACAGCTGTGCCTGCCTGGGCTTGCACTACAACAGGAGAGTTAGGACCGAAGTCAGCAAGAAGATCTGCGATGTTAGTAGGTTCTACAGTTGCTGATGAAGTTTCAACAAGCTGCAAACGTGGGAGTGCAGTGTTTCCAGCTGGACCAGATACCAGCGAAGATGTCACTGAAAGTGAATCAAGTGCTGAACCTAGGAATGAAACTGTGGCAACTGCAGATGTAGCAGTTGAAGTTTCAGCTGTTGTCTGAGCTGAAGTAGCTGATGAGAGTGTGAGTGTGTCTGCGTTGATTGTTGCCTGTGAAGGAACAGTTGTCAGAACACCAAGACCCAAAGCAGCAACAGCAACAAGCGCTACGCGCTTGAAAGTTGTCTTTGTAGACATGTGTTTCCTTTCGATAGTCGATCCACGGAATTTCCGCAGGTCGGCTTGGAATTGGTTTCCCAACTCCGCTCGATTCATCGCACGTGCTGATGAATCAAATTCCCCACCGTGTATCCGGACGCGGTGAAGAAACTTATTTGCTAGCTGAAGTTTCACGTGATCAGCCCTTTGCCTTCGTGCCAGACTCAGGAATTAAAATTGCCTGAGCCAAAATTTGGGTCTTGCTCGAGTTGAGCAAGAGACGAGTTGTGATCGTCTTAGGTGCGCCAACTAGGTCATAGCCGCGATCGCCCACGGCGATAGACAACTCTGAAGTTGGGGTTGAGAGTAGGGAAATTGTAACGGTCATAAGGTACTTGCCATTGGACATACGCTCCAAATCGACGCTTGTGGCGCGAGCCTCAGCTACCGCCCAAACCCCGTTAATTCCGAAGGATACGTATTCAGCCTCATACTTTGTGCCGTTGCCATCGACTGTCACGACCTGATCGATCGAGACATTTGGTCCACCCCCAGATGTGATGGCCTGGGTGGCCAAAATAGTGCCTTGCTTAGTCGCCTCTGGAACATTGTGATTTACACGGATGTCTCCAGCTGGACCCTTCTCACCTGTGACGGTGAAACCTGTTGGGATGCCCTCTGAGTCAAGACCAGGCCATGTCGCCTTGCTGCTCTTGATGTATAGGCGAGGGCCCATTGTTGATGACTTCTTTGCGGGCATCGAGATAGATGGTGCAGGAGCTGCTGAATCAGATGACCCAGCCTTAGCAACCTCACTTGTTGAATCCTGAGTTGTGACGGCTGGGAGAACACCTTCTTGACCAGTCATTGAGTTAAAGCCAAGGAAGGCTGTTACTACTAACAGTAAGGAGAGAGCGACCTTTGAAGACTTCGCGGCAAGCTCTGCCGCCTTCTTATAGGTAGTTGAAAGCATGTCGAGAGCTGTAAGACCACGCTCTTGATCGATAACAAGCTCTGAAAGAACGCGACGAAGAGACGTGCGAGCGCGAGAGACAGTGTGGCGCACTGCAGATTCCTTGATTCCAAGCTCTGCTGCAATTTCCTCTGTTGAGCGACCTTCCATCTCCCACATGACAAGCGCAGCGCGCTCTGCAGGGGAAAGGAGAGCCAAAGCCTGGCGAATGATCGCTGCATCTTCAGCCTGTGTAAGAACTTCTGAGTGATCGCCAGAAACTTGCCATGCAGCTTCAACTTCAGCCTGGGCATCGTCGATAACTACAAGGTTTGGACGGCGGCCTTCAAGGCGGAAGTAGTCGATGCAGAGGTTTTCAATGGTGCGGTGTAGATAAGAGAGTGCGTGCTCAGCTGATTCAAGCTCAGGGGCTGCAAGCATGAACTTAATAAGTGAGTCTTGGGTGATCTCTTCAGCTTTAGCTGAATCCTTCAATACGCGATTGGCATGCGCGAGTAGCTCTGAACGGTGCTCAGTGTAAAAAGCCCCCAGTTCAGCAACTGTCCATACGCTTAGTGCCACTTTATTGATCCTTCATAAACCGGTTTTGTCCTGCAGAGCCAGCCGTCGCTGCCTCTATTCACTACTACGAATCTCATCCTAGTTTGTAGCGGGAAGGGGACAAAACGGACATTTAGCGCTGAACTGCCGGTTTGAGCAGTGGAGCAAGACGCGAAACCTCTGTTTGGGTGATGTGGTTGCTGTCTGCATAAATCGGTAGGCCTTTTCTCTCATACAAACATAAACTCGGGCAGAAATAGTCTGTGAGGTCGATGGCTCGGAAATCTGAATTTCCCGATTGTTGAGCTACAAAGTTAAGTTCCTTTACGCGCAGCGAATCAAATTGTTCCCTGCTAAGTCGCAAGTTATCTATTTCAGATTGCTCCCCGCCAAACATTACTTTCGGGATCGATTCAGGATAGGTAGGTGTCGAATAAATGTATGCCCAAGTTCTATTCAAACCTTCATACTCTTTCATAAGCTGGTCAAACTTTATAAAATCTGTCCCGCCGTTATTTGATGCAATAACAATTCTTGTGATTTTTTCAGCATCTATAAAATCTTTAATCTTCTGGAAATTCGAATCGCTTAAGGTTTCATTTGCACGCCAAAGCCAGAATTCTGAATCTTGGTCAACCGCAAATTTCTCTAGGGGTGACTTAAACATATCTGCGTGGCTGTCCCCAATCAAAAGAATTTTGCTCTTTTCGTTGACATTATCATTCAATTTGCATGCAACTCCGAAGGGATTTGTAAGACGAAACAACTTTCCACATCTGTATGGGGCATAATCCAGTACGGTCTCAGAGATTTTAATTTCTCTTGCGTTTAGAGAAATCTTGCCAAAAGTACTTGGAGAAATAACAGATAGTGCAAGTATGAACAAAACTGAAACTGACAAATAACGTACAAAAAAACTATTTTTGAGTGACTTAATTTCTATCAGTTGCCTCAAGAATATTGACGCCGGAATTAGAAGCGAAAAGTACAAAAAGATTCTTGTGGGGGCTTGCGTTGTATTGAGATCTGAGCTCGATTCAAAGGGAATATAAAACAGAAAAATTAAAATTGGATAATGCACTAAATATATAGAATAGGAATAATCCCCAACAGCCTCCAGGGATTTTAGGAATTTTGAACTTGAGGAATGAACGTAGGCTCGGGAAAGAAATGCTGCCGTAGCAATCGCAACCAAAACGACAGAAACATTAGGGTTCGAATTTTGAAGCAGCAAGAGAAGCAAAAGTGAAGAGAGAATAGCAATAAATCTAATGAAGGAAATTCTCCTACTTAAAGATTGTGCAGAAACGCGATAAGCAAGTATCCCAATTGCAAATTCCCAAAATCGAAATGGCATTAGGAAGAAACTAGATTTTTCGCTAAAGGTTGCAATAGTGATGTATGCAATCAAATTTAAACCTGCAAGTAGTGCTAATAATCTGGATCTCTTTACATACTTCGCTATCAAGGGGAAAAGAAGATAAAAATGTATTTCTACGCCAAGAGACCAGAAATTTAGAATTGGTCGAAATTGTGCACTTCCCCAATACTGTGAATCAGTCCAGTAGCCAATGTTTGGTGACAGGAAAAGAGACCACCGAATGTGTTGATTCAAAGTCGCTAATTCATGAGGGAGTAAAACAAAGAGTGAATATACATAAGTCAGAATCAATACAAAATAGTAGGCCGGCAGTAATCGCCACATTCTCTTTTTGAGGAATTCCGAAATTTCCGCCTTTGTTCGGATATTCCCATATAACTTTGCCATGAGGAATCCACTGATGACAAGAAATACGTCGACACCAAGGAATCCAATTGGAAATTCCTCAGGGACTAGATGAAAGAAAACAACTGCAACTACGCTAACTCCACGAAGAATCTGAATTCGGTTATCTATTTTCTTGACATTTTTCATCATTAAAACTCTATTTGATAATCTGGGCGATTTTTGGCATTAGGTATATCTAATCCTGAAACTGGTAGTGAGTCTCGTTTATTTCCTAGCTTCACCAACCCGCGGTCTCTGATTAGGACAATTTCAAATACATTCGGAAAGCCATTCTTCCCAATTTCTCCGAAGTTGTTCGCATGTAAATGGATTAACCTAAAGCAATCCTGAATTATATTGAGAAATTCATTAAGTCCTGAAACGTGTTCATCAAAATTGTGAATCTCAAGAATCATGAACTCAAAAGAACTTTTAACAGTCGCCAAATCCCTCAGAATTTCCCATTCAGAGCCTTCAATATCAATCTTTATGCCATATCTCGATTCCGGCTTTAAGGATGTAGAAATTGAGTGGAAACTTTCTCTGGATATTCTCACGTGTAAGTGTTTGTTCTGTTTATTGAGCATCCAAAACTTCAAGTACATTCCTACGCGTCTGATTCGCGAAGCCATATTGCTGAAAGATTCTTTACCAAATAGGAATTTTACGATTCCCCTAATCGCTTTCGTTACGAAAAATTGTAAAGAGACTGTGTCGTCATAGATATCAATGCTTAAATCAGGGTTCAATGAAACTAATTCTGACTCAAAAGTCCAATTCTCGCCTAGTCCAAGAGAAATAAGTTGCTGGATCCCATCGATATACGATCTCGGGAGGAGATACCCACCATCTGATGCATTTCCTACTCTTGACAACTCCGAACACTCAAACGGCTGCAAGAAATACAAATGCTCTGGACACTTAATGATAATTTTTTCAGTCATTCTTCATCCCATATACAAAGAGGCTGACTCCAAATGGCAGTTTGCTCAGGAACTTATCAGGGATCAACATCAATTTGAGTATTCCTTGGATTGCAGCGTTGTGTTCACGCATTTGAGATTCATTATCTTTTGAAGAGAGGAATTTGCGCTGGAGATAGGCAATGAAGAAGAGAGTTGAATAGGTGTATCTACATTCTAAGATCTCAATACCTGATTTACTCACTAAGGTGACCAATTCTTTTTTGGTATATCTACGAAAGTGCTTCAAATACACATCGTGCTGACTCCAAAGAGATTGATGTGCAGGTACCGTGATGACAAATTTTGAACCAGAGCTGGCCTTATTGACAATCATTTCTAGAAAACTGAAATCATTCTCGATGTGTTCGAGAACATCTGTCATTAAATAGATGGAGAATCCTCGATAGTCTGAATCGCGTTGGTATTTGATGTCGAATTCTTTATCAGTCGAATCTGCGTGGTAACCCGTATCAACCGCTACGGCACTTGATATGGCTCCGATGCGAAGTAGTTCCTTGCTAAACAGTGCAGATCCTGCTCCCACATCGATGAGTGTCTTGTCTCTATCTCTTTTACCATCAATTGCTTTTTTGATGAACCAAAATTTATGTTTGTAATACCAGTGGTTGATTGGATCTTTGATGTCGTTTTCAATTAGATCCATCAAAATTCCTTTTTTCAAGCTGATACGCGCGAATTTCTCTCCGCGCAATTTGGATTTCGAGCACAATTCTCATAAAGCTGTTAGGACGAAGTTTCGACCCCGGAACTTCTCGCCACTGATTTAGTGGCTCTTCCCACAGGTGCAGTTTATCTGGCTTGTTACGTCCAATTCTCATCATTAGTTCAATATCGATGAACCATCTCGTTATAAACGGTTCTTGGATTGCTTTGAGAAAGTATTCTGATTTTCTAAATATCTTGAAGCCACACTGAGTGTCATAGGGGGCGTTTTCCCAATTCGAGGTGAGAACCGTTGCAATAATTCTTCCAAGATAGTGACGAGACAGCTTCCTCTTGATATTTCGCCCTGCGAGTGCAACACGTGAAGAGATGACTGCGTCAAGGTCCCCCGAGTCTGCATTAATTAATGCCTCTCGTGAAGATTCTAGAATTCGAGTTATATCCTCTGCCGAAAATGCTCCATCTGAGTCCACATACCCCATAGCCCCGAGATCGGGGGCAATCTCTTGTAGATACATGAAACCCTGGCGAATCGCGTTTCCTTTTCCCAAATTTGAATCTAAAGCTAGAACCTTGATATTCGATTCTCCCTCTAGTTTTCGTAAAATTTGGTCTGTGGAGTCTTTGCTTCCATCATCAACAAATAGAAAAACACAACGATCGATGCTGTCTACTAACTCTTTCCACATTGAGTATGGGAACCTGTTCGATTCGTTATAACACGGAACCACCAGGCCTACGGATTTACTCATTCGTCTTCCTTAGATGAATTAATCTCGGTTGGCATGAGACTAATAAAACAAGAGCAATAATGGTGATTGTGTAGGTGTATCGACCGTTGCTCCCTATATAGGCAATAGAACTCAATAACGTCCAGAGTAAAATGCTAGAAAGAACACTCAATGTAAATTTCTCTAGGATTAAAGCATTTGTTTTTCGTTTGAAAAGATTCCAAGCCGGAATATAAAATAACAGGATCACCGTTACCGCGACTGAAAAGAAATGGAGTCCGATTAGTAGTTCATAGGGAGCTCTTACTGCTCCAGATATTTTCTCTTGGGCGGTCTCTGCTCTAGAGATGCTGAGCGACCGAGAATCTGAAGCTATTGCAAGCTTGGTGAAGAAAACTGACTTATTCTGAAGGTAGGAGATTGGATCCTTAATGAGAAGTTGAAGCCAATCATTCTGTAATTTGGTGTATTTCGTTTCATTTCCTGCTGGTATTAGCCAAAAATCACTCTTTAGATTTTGTGACGAAGCTGTGCCACTATTTGTGAGGCTTAACCAAGTATCCGTACGAAAAAACTGACACGCTCGATCTGGAAAACTTAGATCGTTCGTGAACAGTTGGAGAATTTCTCGTGCCTTCAAACTAGTTTGATAATTATTAGTGAAGCAATATGTAGAGGCAGCATCCATAATCATTACTTGTTGCTGCGGATAACTTTGATTTAGCTCTAAAGCGGTTGCCGCACTTTGCTCAATCAATAGCGGCGTTACAACTAATCCAATAGAAATCCAGATTGCATAGAATCTTTTGAGATTCCAACCGCTAAATGATGCTACGGCGAAGGCAATAGGTATTGCTGCCAATGAAAGCCACGGCCGGAAACTCATTCCGAAGACAAGGGATGCAAGTCCAGAGAGTAAGAGCAGGCGTGGGTATTTGGAGTTGTGAGAAATCTTCAACAGCGCAAATGAAGATATGATGATTGAAAACATTAATCCGTCTCGAGTCATCTGTGAGGCAAACACCAATGAGATGTAAATCAAGATCCACTCAATGAATTTCCTGATTCTTCCAAATTTATGCTCATTGAATAACGCGATCAAACTTAGAGTTGTTATTAAAACCTGAAATAGAGCAAGCCAAATCTGCCACCGCACAACTATGTCTGGGATGTTTCCATAAATCAGTGTGGAAACTCCGCCCCAAAAATCAGTTCTTGACCCAGTCAATAGATTATTTCGTGCGTTTACTATGTCCTCGCCGTAGTAACTAGGAATTTGAATCAGGAAGATGAATAAGCCAGCAAGAAATACAAGCGCAGAATTGGCCTTAATCCCCTTTCCATCGGTGCTTTGGAGTATCTTCATCATTCCCGTAACCGAAGCCTAGATACAACTCTGGATCTAAATTCGTCAAAATTTGAGTTTTTAAGAAAGATTGCTAAATCTTCTGGAGTGCCTAGCCCGTGTACGTCGTTTTCTATATTTCCAATATTTGTAGTCGAGATTTTTCCCCCGCTATTTGCAATATAGGTGTAACTCGGAGCAACGTAATACTCCCCATTGACCTTGAACTCTTCCGACTTCATATTGGCTATGGATTCAGATGCTGCCGCGGCAGATTTCCATCCGTAAATTCCCACTGTTGCTTCATTAGAAACTTCAATTTTTTCGACTACCCGAATAATCTCGCCAGACGGGTTCCGCTCAACATAGGACCATTTATTTCCTTCTGCTTCCATAGTTAGGATCTGACCGTCAGCGAGACCGCTCCGTACAGAATCTACAAATTCTTTTAGATTTGCTGAAACATACTGGTCTGAATTTGCACAGATAACTGGCTCATGCAGTGGAAGCTGACCTAGGACTATTTGTAAGGTAGTTGCAGCCCCGTCGGTGAGTCCTTCGATTTCAATGAAGTGGACTTTGTTTTCAAGTTTCGAAAAAGGTTCATCCAATCGAACAGGCAGATCATCCTGTTTCTGAGAGATCACCCAAATTTCGTCCTCCGGGTAAAGCTCAAAATTCCCAACCACCCAGGCAATCATGGGCAGACCAGAGATATCGATGAGGGGTTTAGGCGTCGCATTTCCAATAGCCCTGAATCGACTTCCCAATCCAGCTGCTGGAATTACTAAATTCAACTTCATCCAAGAACCTTGTCATCTGGAAGAGATGGAGTTTTAACACAAACTAATGCTGAATCTGAGATTGATTCAAATGCTGCAAACTCACCAGGTGGGATAGTGATTAAATCTCCTTTTGCAAAGATTTTTTCGCCTAAGCGGATTTCGCCTTCAATAACAACAGTTATCTCGGTTGCAACAATTTGCTTGTGTAGGGGTTCTTTTTCACCAGCCTTGAACCACTTAACAGCAATTTCAAAATCTCTAGAATGCAAGATTGCTGGTGAGAAATTCCCGACAAACCAGCCTTTTTCAAAATCTTCAATTCTATTGATTTGCATTTTTATACCGCTTCTCAGATTCAATTGCTTCTTTATGGTGGGAGAATCTATAGTATTCGGACTCCTCAATTTGAAAAAGGTTCAACCGTAAACCCGTAACGACGGCATAGTTGAGCGCAGGGGCAAGAAAAAACAAATCCAGGGTGCGAAAATTGTTCATAATTGACCACTCGGCGCACTCAAGAAAAAGTTGGGCAGACTTGAAATAGAAAATTCCTGCAGTAGCTTGAGAGCTAATCACTTTTTTCTCACAAACCTCCACAAGCTTGCCTTCCAGTGTTCGAATATAAGAGTAATTGGGGTTATCTGATTCAAAAACAACTATGGAGAAATCGGTGTCTGAATTCAGACACTTATTGCGAAACTCTGAATACCGCGTTGGCGAAATAAGTGCATCTCCTGGGGCTATAAATAATGGGATGGATAAATCACATTCGTTAAGTCCGATCAAGGCACTTATAAGCGCTCCCTGTGTCATGCCAACTTTAACTAGAGAGACACCATCAGATTCCTGTATTGGCTCAGATCGATTTTCGGAGACTAAAAATCGGGTATCACCAGACTGGTAAGTTGAGACAATTCGTGTTCTCAATGATTCGCCACTCACAGCAAAGTTAAACTTTGAGATTCTCTCTCCGGCATCCGTCATAAAGGTGTTTTCGCCAGCGGCAAGAACCAATGTGTTATGTGCTCTGGTCATCAAAATATCTCCGGAATTAAGTCATAAAATAAGTCGATACTTACATCAGTTACAGAATTAACTTGAACAACTTTTGCTCCACTTGCTTTCCCGGCAGCAACCCCATAGGGACTATCTTCCACAATTAAAGTTTCACTTGGCAGAACATCTAGTTTCTGCATGGCGAATTGATACCCGTCAGGATTAGGTTTCGGTTTATCAATATCCTGGTTTGTAACTACGACATCTAGCAACTCAAAGAGTCCAGCATAAGTCAACATAAACTCAGTAGTTTGACGAATGCTATTGGTGACCACACCGACTTTGAAGCCCTGCTTCTTTAATTTGGAAATCAACACTTGGTGTGCAATATTCGGAAAGCATTTACTCGCAGCAATTCGTAATGTTCTGTCTTGCTTAATTCGATTAATCATTCCATGGATGTGTTGTGGTAAACCGACTTCCTTGGTAAGCATTTCAAGTTTTTTTGAAGTAGAAAGCCCATCAAATCTATCTTCATGCATTGCGCGTGTGATTTCGTAACCAAATATTCTCAATACTTCGTTGAGAGCTTCATAGTGCCACTCTCGTGCGTCGATTAATACGCCATCCATATCAAATAGAACGGCTTTGATGTTACTCACTCAGAAATCCCTTCAATTTACTTGGCAAATCAGTACAAATCCCGAATTTCTTGGAATTCTCTTGAGAAATTCTCTTAAAATACTGCCATGCTCTCTCGTAATTTCTTCCATGAAGTTCTGGTGAGACAAACACAAGGAAGTGCTCTTGCTGCAAGTCGAGTATTTCTTGGCTGCCTAGCCACCATTCACTCACAAAAGCGTCAACCCAGATAAATCTGGTCTCCCAAGGCATTTCTCTTTCGTATTCACTAAGCCTTAGGGCGTGTGGCAATCCCATGTCTCGTATTTTCGCCATTTCTGGGATAGATCCATCAAAGATAAACGACTGTTCGTGTCGGTTCGTATCAAGAAACTCTCGATACTGCAGGGATAAACCATCCTCTTTTGTATTCATGGCAACGGGTATATCTTGAAAATTGAATTCATCTAGGCCTGAAATTTCTTTATCAACATATGGATCATGCGAAATAACTAGTCGGTTGTTATGACTCCTGAAATCTGTCTCAACTCCGAAGCCAAGTTTGTAAGCAGTTTCAATAGCCAAAGGGGAATTCTGCTGGTCCAGAGTGGTCCAAACTCCTCTATGTGCATAAATAAGTGGCCCTGATCCCATGTCCCGACTTTACCCCTCATTTTAGGTATTTAGAGGGAGTCAAAGTAAATTGCGAGTTTAATATGGCCATGGTGCACATTGAACGAGGTCTTGGTCGCAGGCCAATCAGGTTCGTACTCGGAGCGATGTTTAGATCTAAATTTCTCCACAGATTTTTTGATTCGGCATCCACGTCGCGAAATTTAATTGCGACTTATGACATCGTCGACGTTTCGAAACAGGAAAATTTGACGCAGATCCATCCCGATGAATCAATCGGTGTTGTTATTCAGGGGCCAATAGTTCAACAGGTAACTTTTAAGATGTGTAACTACTTAATGAAGACTTATCCAAAGGTAAAGGTAGTTCTTTCAACTTGGGAAAATGAAGACATTTCAGAATTCAAAAACCTTCGTGGAGAAAATTTTGAAATTTGTCAATCGAAGAAACCCTCAAACACTGGGCCTTCGAACATAAACTTCCAGATTCTTTCAACAATCGCTGGGATAAATGCATTGAGTAAGTTTGAATGCACTCACATCCTCAAAACTAGAACAGACATTTTCCTTGGAAACCCTCAATTCTTGAATTATCTAAGCTGGATGAAAGGGAAGGGCGAACCTCGGGCAATTGTTTTTTCGAGCTTCAACTCTTTTCTATTTAGACTTTACTCACCAACCGATCAGGTTATGTTTGGAACTACAGCTGACATGACACGTTACTGGTCCATAGATTTAGTTGACCAACAAGAATTTGTCGATTTTCCTGAAAAGTACCTGTTCCAGAAATACTTAATGACAAATGGCTTTGACGCGATTGAATCTTTTCCCTCATATTTGGCTTCGTTGAGGAAGTTTGCCGTTATTGCTGACCATGAACAACTAGGCCAAGTATGGAATAAAGGAGTATTTACTTCATTAAGCTATAGGTGGCGCGGTAATACATTTCCTAATTTAATGAGTCCTTTATCGGCTTGGCTTTGGGAGTCAATTAAGAATGATGATAATTACGTTCAAGAGCTCTACGACAAAATCACTTAGAGATTATCCCCATTAGTTTCGCTTGCTTGTCGAACTCAGGAATACTTTTTCTCAGTTCTTCAAAAGAACCAGACATTACCAATTCACCCTCATTTAAATAATGAATGACATCCGATTCTTTAACTGTCGAAAGCCTGTGTGCAATCATCACAATGGTGACCCCACCCTTGAGATTATGAACTGCTTCAGCGATGCTTGCTTCTGTGCTGCCATCTAAAGCACTTGTTGCTTCGTCAAGAACTAAAAGCTTTGGTTTGGTGAACATGGCTCTTGCGATTCCTAGCCTTTGTCTCTGCCCACCACTCAATTTGGCTCCGCGGTCTCCGACATGGGTATCCAATCCATCCGGTAGATTTCTCACGAAGTTGGACAACTGCGCCACTTCAAGCGCCTGCCAAATTCTTTCTTCCGGGACTTCGGACACTGAGTAACCCAAGCAAACATTCTGACGAATAGTTCCATTTGAAATCATCACATCCTGTGGGACATACCCAATTGCACCCGGCCAAAGTTGGATTGCTTTTAATGGATCATCACCTTGAATCTTCACTTTTCCGGAATCAGGTTTAAGTACACCTAATATTATGTCAATCATTGTAGTTTTACCCGCTCCAGATGGACCTACTAATGAAACTACCTGACCTTGTTTTATTTGGATTGATACATTCCTAACAGCAGGCACCCTTTTTGTTGGATAGGTGAGAGTTACATCTTCTAACTCAATATCACCCACAAATCCGTCGTGAACAAAAACTAAATCATCGACTTTTTCGCGACCAGAGGAAATATCTTCTAGTTCTTCTATCAAATCTAAGGTCGGTCCTGCCGAGCCAACGCTTGACTTGATATTGATTGCACCCTGCTGCAAGCGGAGAACTGCTGGAGAAATTCGAGTGCTTGCTGCCATAAACACAGAAAGCACAGCGACAGCACGAGCCGCGTCATTTACCGCAAATTGTAATCCTGCGATTGCCAGCGAACCGACAACGACGGTTATCTCAATAACATACTTGCTGATATTTGGCATAAATGCTCGTTCTGCAATCACATCTGCCAACTTAAATCTTAATTTACCCAACTCTCTCGAATAAAAGCTCCGTCGGTTTCTGACGACAATTTCTCTGTATGAATTAAGAACTTCGAGAATTTTCTCAGAGCTCTCAATTGATATAAGGCGTTGCTCTTCGCCTAATTGTATTGCTCGCAACTGCATGAGCCGATAAAGAAGATAGGCAATTCCACTAAATACTAATAAGGTACTTAGTGCAACAATTGGATCAACTACAAAGAGCCCAATTCCCAGAATAATCAGAAGTGAAGTGTCGCTTATGATCAATACTGCGGTATTCAGCACCCCCATAGCAATTGAATCAACTCCCGAGGTAACTGTGTACAGGGTTTGCTGCATTGATCGAGCTTGGACTTTAATCAATGGTTGAGATAAGACTTTAGAAATTAGATTTGCAGAAATGTCTGCGCTCCGGCGAGAAAGGTAAAAAACTGTCTTTCGGACAAAAATCACCGAGAGGATGGTTTTGGTGATCAGAAGTGTGGCTGCGAGTAAACCCACAATTGTTGCTTGCGATTGAAGCGACTGATCCTCAATTTGTAAAATTTGGAGAGCAGTTGAAACTCGATTTCCGGGTCCTTTTGCCTGGACACCGGTAATGGCCAGCGCACCGAGAATTCCAACCAGTGCGATGCCTAAAAGATCTAGTAACCCAAAAGATATCTGAATAAATATCACTGCAATGATTTTCTTGCGATCTCTTGCTGAGAGTATGCGGAGTGAGCGCCCTATGACTGAATTCGTAAACATACTCATTGCCCCCCGATTGTAACTTTAAGTCTACCCAAAGAGGCACTATATATTCTGCCCTCTATAGTAAATTGGTCTTATGCCTAAAACTCTTTTGCTAATAACTGGCATATTCCCGCCAGATTCAGGCGGTCCTGCAAAGTTTGCAATGGAATTTGGAAAATGGGCATCGATTCAGGGTTTTCGAACAAGAATTTTGACTTATTCGGATGAGCCCATCAAAGATCAGAATTTCGATTTTTTTAAGCTGACAGCTATACCTCGTACGCATAACATTTTGATGCGATACTTCAAAATGGTCCGACAAATTGGGGTTAGCGTCGCTCATGAAACTCGTATTCTCTCAGTAGGCGCATTCTTAGAAACTTATTTCGCTTCAATCATTTTTAGATTTACCTATGTAATAAAAGTGCCGGGGGATATCGTTTGGGAGCGAGCTAGAAATAGTGGTGTAACAGAACTTGGTATTGATGAGTTTCAAAATGAAAAGCTGACGTTAAAGTATCGAATCTTTAGAGCTTTATACACCAGGAGTTTAAGGAGAGCCCGCATCGTGATTGTGCCTTCAATGGGACTCTATAAACTTTGTGTCAGATGGGGGATCTCGGAAACGAAACTTAGATTGATTCATAATTCTGTCGGTGGCGAGTTTAAAACTAAAGATGGCTTAGTCGAAAAAAAGTTCGAACTGATTACAGTCTGTCGTCTGACACCGTGGAAGGGTGTTGATGAGCTGATTGAGTATGCATCACTACGAAATGTAAGTTTGCTGGTTATAGGGGACGGTCCAGATAGAGAGCGCCTAGAATCTCTGGCTTCGGCACGAAGTGCCCAGGTGGTGTTTGAAGGCGAAGTTGAACCTCAAAGGGTTTATGACTTTTTGAGGCAGAGTAAGCTCTTTGTGCTGAACAGTTACTATGAAGGCCTGCCGCACGCACTTGTTGAGGCTCGAGTGGCTGGAGTTTTATCCGTTGGTAGATCAGGAACGGGTTCAGAAGAAGTTATCAGCGATGATTTGGATGGATTTCTAATCCGCCGAGATCGCCCACTCAAAGAGACACTAGATTATGCACTGGCAATTGGAAAAGAAGCGCAAAGGATGATTGCAAATGCGAAAGATGATTCTTCGCAACGATTCAACAAAGAAAAGAACTTTACGGCCATAATCAACGAAACTGTAGGCGATAGCTTATGAACAGGGTTATTTTCCTTCAGTCAAAACTTCCTGACGACATGCGGGCCCTTCAGCAAATCGCTAATCGCTGGATTTCTTATGGCGAAGTCCTCCAAAAGCAAGGAAGCAGAGAGGCGCTATGGGTTGTTACTCCTTATCCACTCAACGAATTATCGAGAAACATTCTGGTTTCTAAATTCATCAGCCAGTTTCAATCGGTTGAACAATACAATTCTGTTTTTGGGCGATTCAACGCACTGCGAAAGATTATAAGGTCAGAAAAGATTGTCACTACCTTGGTCTGTGGTGATAATCAGCTATCCCTGATACTAGCTCTTGCCCTAAAGATTTGGTTAAAACCTTTGGTTCGAATTCAAATTCAGTTTCATGGCGACACCTACTCATTCAAGTTCAATAAGGGTGCCCGAGGGTTCCTTCGAGTGTGTTTATCTCGGCTAGGAATTGCTCTTGCAGATTCCATAAGAATTGTTTCCCAATTCCAAGCAGATGAAATTCGACTAATTTCAAAATCTGCTGGAGAAAGTTTTGTGTTAGCGCCAATACCTATCGACTTTTCGAAAGTTGCGACTAAGTCAAGTGATGTCCGATATGAACTAACTTTTGTAGGGAGATTGCACCCTGAACGAGGGATAAGTGACTTAATAAAAATTATAGAATCACTTAAAGGCAAACGGCCAAGCACAACTGTAGTTATTGTGGGGGAAGGATCCCTCAAGAATGAGATAAAGCAGAAATTTGAGAATTGGATTCAGGACTCCACAATTACCATGCTGGGTTTTCTTTCTTCAGATGAAATCCGAGAAATTTATGCATCAAGCAAGGTACTAGTTTCTACTGCACCTACTGAGGGATACGGCCTTACTTTGCGTGAAGCAGCATTAAGTAATGTTCACGTTGTTGCCCGAGAGTCAAAGGGCTCTTTGGGGGCCAAAGCTTCTTTCCCCTCAAGAATCGAAACTTTCGCAAACATTGATGAAGCAGTCCTTTTGATTCAAACTCATTTGGATAGTCAGAGTTTTCTTGACTCAAGCAGTGACATTTCCTCTCAAACAAAAGCTGATGCTCAAGGATTAGACCGACTCATCAAGTCTTGGATAAAAAATTAACTCGTGGAATTAGTCCACCCTGTGAGACTTTCTCTAATTTCTTTTTGTGAGGCCCAACTAATGGTTGATTTAACCCCGACCTCCAAATCAACGAGTGGGATGCTGTTCGTTAATTCTTTGAGCCGAGTTACATCAGCGTTTGTGTAACTAGTGTCGTTTGGGTTGCTTGCCGTTTCAGTCAAATTAGGCGTTGAACCGAGTTGCTTGCAGATAACTGCGATCAAGTCATTCAATGAATGGGGCTTGCCGCCGCCGATGTTTACGATATCTGAATAACCCTCAGGACGATTTGCCAATTCTTGAGATAACTTCTCAATCGAGGTTGTGATGTCATCAATGTAGGTGAAATCTCGCTTTATTTCACCGCCACCAAATTTCTTGAATTCTGATCCATTTAGGACTGAGTCAATCAATCTAAAGTAGGCCATATCGGGTCTACCCCAGGGACCATATACGGTGAAGAAGCGCATACCACGTGCTCGAGTCTTGCTACCGTTGACAAACGCAGGTGTAAGTATCTCATTTGCTAATTTAGTTGCGCCATAAATGCTTATGGGATGAATCGCAGAATCATCTTCTCGGTAAGGGATATTCAATGAATTCCCGTAGACGCTTGATGAAGATGCGTAAAGAAACTCTGGAATGCACTCTTGAATAGAAGTTTGTAAGACATTTGAGAATGCCACAACGTTGTTCTGAATGTACTGATAGCTCTTACCAAGGGGGGTTCTCACCCCTGGTTGAGCGGCTAGGTGGATAACTGCTTCTGGCTGATAATCCTTGACCACTGCTTGGAAAGATTGAAGGTCTGCAAGATCGACATCTCTCACGTCTATGCCCAAGGGCGTTAACAACATTGCTACCCGAAGTTTTTTTAATTCTGGGGAATAGTAAGGGCTGAAATTATCCAACCCAAGCACAGTATTGCCCGATGAAAATAATCTTGAAGATAAGTGAGAGCCTACGAACCCTGCTGCTCCAGTAATCAAATATCTCACTACTGCAACCTTTCGACTGGCCTCAAATACTGTTAGAAACTCTACACTAGGCAAGTGTATTCGAAATCAAATCTGTTGATTTTTAACTTTGTCATGGACCGCAAGGATCCTCTGTTGTCTCATCAATACGAAGCTGCAAATTCACTTTCCGAGAATTTTGATAATGTCATTGTTGTGACGGGTAAAATTGGGGAGGTTCAGCCTAACCCGAGGATTAAAATTTTCTCGACCGGATGGATCCCAGGAGACCGGTGGGGGAACCTAAGGCGACTATTCAAAGTATCTCTCCCGATAATAGTTCGTGGAAGATTTAGTTCGGTTTTCTTTCACATGACAGATTTACAGTGTGCACTACTGGCGCCAATAATTCGATTACGAGGTAAAAGACAGTTTCTTTGGTACGCGCATACGTTTAAGTCAAAATACCTAGTTTTTTCTTCATGGTGGGTTACCAATATAGTCACTTCGACCTCTGGTTCATGTCCGATTTCTGGATCTATTGTGAAGCCAATCGGCCAAGCAATTGATGAAAAGAAATTTGCGCCTTTGTCCTTTGATGAATTGGATTTCTCAAAGTTAATACATATAGGTCGTTTTGATAAATCAAAAAACATTCAGCTCTTGATCATCAGTGCTCGCGAACTGAGAGCAATTTATTCAGATATGCAACTGACTTTGATTGGTTCGCCGGCAAATACAGAATCTCGAGATTGGGCACGAAACCTTAAGCTTGAAACAGAGTCAGATGTTCGAGAAGGGTGGTTGGTGTTTAAGGATTCTCTACCAAGGGATTTGTTCCCGAGAGAAGTTTCAAAGAATGGTTGCTTTTTCCATGGTTATATTGGGTCACTCGATAAAACTTTGGTTGAATCCACAATGCTTCGAGTTCCCGTGGTGACAATAAATCCTGAATACACCGCAATATTTGGTACATGGGGAAATTCGAATGAAATTAGTCTTACCAGTGAATATTTAGCCTTAAGATCCCGTAGTCGAATTGAAGTAAATGCTGAGCTTGAGCGGCGATTATCGATTGCTAGAACTGAACATTCTCTTAAACATTGGGTTAGAGAACTTTCGTTCTTGCTTCAATAGTTCTTTATTTCGAAGATTCATGAGAATATTCACTTATGAAGATTCTTCTGACAGGTGCAGCCGGTTTCTTAGGATCCCATCTGACTTCTAAGCTTCTTGATTCTGGGCATGAAGTTATTGGACTTGATGACTTATCAACTGGTTCATTAGCAAACCTGACTGATGCACTATCTAATCCATCTTTCAGTTTTATTGAACATGATGTTCGCATTCCGTTCGATGCTCAAGTGGACGCAATACTGAACTTTGCATGTCCTGCTTCCCCAAAGAACTACCAGCTCGATCCGGTGCGCACAATCGAAACTAACTTTCTTGGCATCATCAATATGTTGCACTTAGCGAAAAAAAATGGATCTCGTATCCTTCAGGCCTCAACAAGTGAAGTCTACGGCGATCCAAGTATTTCCCCTCAGCCGGAATCCTATTGGGGGAATGTAAATCCAATTGGCATTAGGTCTTGTTATGATGAAGGTAAGCGCGCGGCTGAAACACTTTGCTTTGACTACAAGCGCCAATATGGCGTTGATGCGCGAGTGATTCGAATTTTCAATACGTACGGTCCGAATATGGCAGTAGGCGATGGAAGGGTGGTTTCCAATTTTATCGTTCAAGCATTGCAAGGACGGCCAATCACAATTTATGGAGATGGTTCGCAAACGCGTTCATTCTGCTACGTTTCAGATTTAGTTGAAGGCATATATAAAGTGCTCTTGGCAGATGGCCCTATAGACACCCCCATAAATCTAGGAAATCCGGGGGAATTCTCTATGATTGAACTTGCAAAGAAAGTCATCGCTGAAACAGGTTCTGATTCAGAGGTAGTTTTTGAGCCACTGCCACAAGATGATCCTCGACAACGAAAGCCAGATATTGGGCTGGCCAAGAAGATTCTTAATTGGGAGCCTTTGGTAGACCTTGATTCAGGGATCAAGACCACTGCCGAATACTTTGCCAAGGAACTTAAGTTTTGAAAACAGTTTTTCATCTCATCACGACTATCAACCGTGGCGGAGCTGAAAATCAGCTTCTAGTTCTTGTACGGGAGCAGGTCAAAAGTGGAATAGATGTTCACGTATTGTACTTAAAGGGTGAACCAGAACTCGAATCCGAATTTAAAAATGTAGGAGCTAAAGTCCACCACGAACTTTCTACAAAGAGCTTCTTTTTACAACCATTTGCCTTTCGAAAAATTGTTTTGAGGCACAAGCCAATTGTCCATGCTCACCTTCCGCGTGCTGAACTGGTTGCCCTTTTAACTCCTTGCAATTTTAAATTATTTGTATCTCGGCACAATGCAGAACCTTTTTTCCCAGGATCTCCCAAATACATTTCAAATTTTTTGTCGCAACTTATTGAATTGCGCAGTGTGAAAGTTATTGCTATTTCGAAAGCAGTTAAGCGCTTTCTCCTCGAGCGAGGAGAAATTAGAAACACAAACAATATTGAAGTTGTTTTGTATGGATATCAGAGGCATTTTCTAAGTAGCAAAGAGTCAAATTCAATGACAAAGGCGAGTTTCCGAATAGGGACTATTTCGAGATTAGCTGAACAAAAAGATATCCCAACTATGTTGGCAGCCTTCAATAAGTTCCTTTCTAATCACCCAGGTTCAACGCTGGCCATTCTTGGCGCTGGCCCGCTTGAATCAGAACTAAAGAAGTTAGTTGTTAGGTTGCACTTGGAAAACTCTGTCACGTTTGATGGCCGCAGTCCAAAGGTTTATGAATTCCTCGCCGAACTCGACATGTTTATTTTAACGAGCACATATGAGGGTTTTGGGATGGTGCTCTTGGAAGCGATAGATGCGGGTGTCCCAATTATTGTTTCCAGTAATTCTGCAATTCCGGAAGTGCTGGGTGAAAATTTTGCGGGGCTTTGCGAAACCGGTAATTCAGATGATTTTGCAGAAAAACTTGAAAAGTGCCGCGGTGCTGAATTTCGGAAGCTAATTTTGGACCAGCAAGAATCAAGGCTGCAGATTTTTAACTCGGAGTCCATGAGTAGAAAAATTTGTGAAATATATTCCTACAAATTTTGAAGGATGCGCTCAAACTGAGAACTCAGAACCTTCTGCGAAGCTTTGTGGTCGTAGTCTAAGCGAATTCTTCTCGAAAACTCAGATCGAATAGTGTCGGTCGAGACCTTATCAATTTCTGTTGCCAATCCACTTCCAGATATATCATCAATAAAACAAATTGAATCCTGATCATAGAGCTCTCGAATCCCAGTTGTATTGGCCGTCAAATATGCTTTGGCGAAGAAACCGGCCTCGAATGCCTTATGAGGGATTGTGTAATTCAGCCGTGGATGATTCGAGATTTGACCGAGCGTCATATCAGATTTTTGATACACCATTTTAAGTTCGTCGCGAGTCAAATCAGAGAGCAAAATTACGTTAGGTGGTAATTTTAAAATGACATCATTTTTACCGCACACTAGGATAAATGCCGCCCTATCTTCAAGCCTCGATGCGGCATCTAGGATATTTAAAATTCCAGATTCGTTATTAATTTTTCCTCTAAATAGAACAATCGTACTTAATCCAAGCGCCTCCAATTTCTTGTCAAGATCTTGCATTTTTTCCGAAACGTGTGGATTTCCCACAAATGCCGATTCATCCAAACCCGTAAAATTGACTTCAATCTTTCTCTTCGGAATGAGAAAAATTCTGGATGTTCGAATCTTTTGAGCCTGGGACTCAACAATTATTTTTCTTGCTGAATGAAATGCAAGAAAATCGATTGAATAAATCTGAAGGAGTTTGATTACATTTCTACAGGATAGGCCTCGGGAGAGTTGACCATCGGTTAGCGACCATCCAGCATCAAGGACAACTTTCTTTCCTGAAAGCAATTTCAATATTGGTGTAATGATGTGGCACGGTGACATCACTACCAAATAATCGGCAGATCGTATCTCCTGAACCTTGCTGATTATTGCTTTTGTGGATTTGATGAAACCTATAGGCAACTGAACAAATTTCTTCTGAAAGACATCAGATTCACAATTCAAAATGGTGCTCGATCGAGAATAATTCTCTCCCACAAAACTAAAGAAATAAACCTTAGGCTTCTGGGCGACTGGTTGTTGCACAGCCAAAGTTTAGTCCAATTGAGCTCTATACTTTAGCGTGCTTCGCTTCATGCCTAATATTCGAATTCACGCGTGGGGCGGGTTGGGTTCTCAACTTTTTGCCGTTGCGCTTGCACAAGATATTCAACAGAAATTTCCTAAGCGGAGAATTCGAGTGATTTTGCATACCGGGGGCGTGACACATAGGACACCAGAAGTGACATCGCTCTTCCCGCAATGGACTTACGAGTTCGTTGATGATTTCAAGAAAACTAGTAGTTCAGGTAGCAGTGAAAAATTAACCAGAAGAATTGATTCGGCGACACGGAGTCGTGGTTTGATAAAAAGGCTTATTTTTGGTTTAGGTATTGCCTCTTCTTGCGATAGTAATGAAGATTTCGAAAAAGTTAGACCATGGCTTATCTTTGTTAGGGGCCATTACTCCTATAGAACGATTAATCCATTTTTCTTATCTGATTTGAATCACAGAATTCACCAAGATCTACCACCGCTAGATCTAACAAATTCATGTGCGATCCATTATCGATTAGGCGACTTGCTCGCCTTGAAAGAAAAGGGTCCAATTTCAAGCGCGCTGCTGGTATCAGAATTTCTGAGTTTAGCCAAGAGGTACGATTTTGATCGACTTCTAATCTTTTCAGATTCACCAAATGAGGCTAAAAGTAGTTTCGAGATCGTACACAATATTGAAGTTGTCGCACCAAATGTGGCCACCGTTCAGGTTATGGCCTATTCGATAGACGCTAAGTTCTTCATCGGGACATCATCAAAAGTTTCATTTTGGATATCAGGAATGCGTGCGCAAGTTCTACAAAAACCATCCTTGCTTCCTTCTAACAATTTGGCGCAGTTCGGAGGGATTGTTGGATTGGCCAGCAACCTGATCTCGACCTATGTAGTTAATGAGTAATTTCCCTGAAGTGCGGTAGGGGAATTAAAACTCGATAATTCATCTTAGGTAATTTAGAGACAATAATTTCAGCAAAATTCCAAGCCAGAATAATAATGACATCCACTTTTTGGTCTGCTAGAGCATCAAAACCAACAATTTTTACTCCATTTTGAGCCATTTCTCGTCCGATGCGTTCCGGCGACTCGTCGACCACAAATTTCAAGGCGTTTCGAGTCAATGGAAGGTTTCCCAGCAACATATTTGCGCGCCCAGAAGCCCCAAAAGCCGCTACTACATTCCCGTTAGATTGCTCTGATTGAACTCTCAAATCGAGCTCAGCCAGTGCGGCGCTATATTCTCTAATTGCAAGGGCGAGAAGCTCTGGAGTGACTGGAGATGAACCGCATTTTGGATGAGTTGCCATCACTTCTCGTTCTGAATCTGACTTACTTTTACGGAATACAAATCTAAGTGAACCTCCATGGGCTTTAATCTTTGTGCATTCAATTAAGTGCAAGTTGAATTGAGCCATTAGATTGCTCATGCTTTCGACTGAGTAATAGTATTTATGTTCGTGATAAACAAAATCAAATGCGCCGTTTTCGTACATTTGCTCAAGACTTTGAACTTCGATAATGAATTGACCCCCAGGTGCAAGGGATTTTTCAGCAGCCTCTACGATTGAGCGAATATCGGAAATGTGTGCGAATGAATTTGACGAAAAAATATAATCTAAATTTCTCAACTCCTCATACTTTTTGTAAGCGCTCATGTTAAAAAAATCATTAATTACGTTAAATCCTTTTTTCCGTGCGATGTTCACTATATTCCTAGCGGGATCAATTCCGACGGGTGAAAAACCCCGCTCCGTTAGCGCATGAAGAAGCGGGCCATCATTACAACCTAATTCAAGAATGCGGCAACCGGTATCTGGTTCTTGGGTTTCAACAAACCACTCCGCAAGTTCGTTGAAATGGGATTGCATCCCAATTGAGGAGACGTACCGATAGTCCCGGAACAGATAGTCATCCGAGACATCGGGCGTGATCTGATAGAGAGTGCAGTCTTTACAGAACAACAATTTCATAGGTAGTAGGGGAATCACATCTTCCTCGGGTTTCGGGAAATATCCTGCTAATGGGACGTTTCCAAAATCGAAAACTAACTGAAGATTAATTGACCCACAGGCCGCACAAAGCTGAATCTCTCTGAAAATAAACTCCGACCCCGATGCTTTACCCATTTACCTATTCTACAACTTATCTTAGTCGGGCTGTTTGATATTTTATCCCCTAGATTGGGCACGTGAGGAAAATAGCAATTGTTGGAACAATCTCTAATGCCGAGCGGAAAGTAGAGTCCAATTTACATCGATTGACCCAAGCGTTTTCAAATTTCGAAATCGCCTATATTTTTTTAGTTGAATCAGATTCCACCGACGATACAATTTCTGTACTTCAAAAAATATCGTCAAATACCTCAAACTTTAATTATGTTTCGTTAGGCACTCTCAAGAATCAATTACCTGAACGTATCTCTCGAATTCGTTTTTGCAGAAACAAATATGTAGAAGAGTTGAGGCGGATAGCCCCAGGTTTAGGGCTAGATTATGTTGCTGTCGCAGATCTTGATGGAATGAATTCGAGGATTTCAAAGATAGGAGTCGAATCATCCTTTGTGCGGTCGGATTGGTCGGCCGTATTGGCTAACCAACTAGGCGGGTATTACGATCTTCTCGCATTGCGACATAAAAAGTGGTGTCCGATGGATGTCATGCATGAGCTCAAATCTGAGCAATCCAAAATTGATAAATCTGCTTTACCTTTGTATTCCATATTTAAACGTTTAGAAAGGCGCTTTGAATTCGATACTGCTAGAAGGAAGATTCTTTATTCCCGCATGGTGAGAATTCCAAGGACTTTTGATTGGATTCAGGTTGATTCCGGTTTCGGAGGGCTTGGTATTTATCGCACTGAAGTATTCTTGAAATTTGATTACTCACTCCAAAAAGGTGACCTCTCAAACGAGAGTGAACATATTGCGCTATCTAAGAGAATTACTCAGAGTGGTGGGACGATTTTCGTCAATCCCCGAATGATAAACAACTTCTTTAATACCTACAATGTAAATCGTTTTTTTATTATCAGACAAATCCGCGAACTTTACTGGAATACTAGGAAGAAGATATTTGATTAAGAAATGGCTTTTAGTCCTTTGTCAATCTCTAAGCGGTTAACTTTCACACCACTTTTTTCTATGTCATTCAAAGTCTGAGAAAGACCTTTAGGTAAAGACTTCGGATTCAAGACTTTTCTAAGTATCCATTTCAGACTTTCAGGTAAAGCGCAGCGGCGCACTTTATCTTTCGCTATTTCATGTTCTTCACTGTTTGTTCGCAATCGAACTATAGTACTCAGGTTGACATAAAAGTCGGCCGCCGCAAGGCCCACCGCACTTTGCATGATTGCGCGCCAGCTTGAATATTGCATACGATACTGATCTTGTACAACCCAATCCTTAAAATACAATTTTCTGTTCCAGTTTTTATGACCGACAGGGGAATTAATCCAGTTGCGCAACCAGTACACGGTTTCAATGTATTTAGACTTTCCAAATGCATTAACAAAAATTTCCCCTGAAACTTCATAAATGTAAGGTGTTGAAAATTGTGCTAGCTGACTAAATAGATTCATAGTAGAAATCATTAAATCTTTACGCATCAATCTGTAAATTGCACCGTTCCTATATCCGTTATCTTGATTAAAGTGATGATTCAGACGGGTGATGGGCGAATTTTCAAGGTTGAAATACCCACGCATTCCTGAGTACGTAAAGGTGCCGGTTAGGCTTGGCCCATATTTCCCAACTGCAACAGTCAGGGCGCCAACGGATTTCAATTCCAGCTCTTCATCCAGTAAGCATTTCATTTCCATCAAGGCACTCGGTAAATACACTTCATCATCAGAACAGAGAACCGCGTATTCCGTTTTTAAGTATTTTGCCACAAGTCCACACCGTTCTCCATAAGGAACTTTGGCAACTACATATTTTAGCTTGGGCATACTGATTGCTGACTCAAGAGGTTTCTCTGTGTTATGGAGAACGAGAACCGAGATATCGAATTGGGACCAGAATTCAAGAGTTTTGGACAGCTCTGCTTCGCGACCACGAGACAAAATCACAACGGTCACATCTCGCAAATCCATTAGGTCCGCTCCTTGCCAAATTCAACGTATGCCAGAATACTAGTTTAGGATTTGTGAGTAAGAGCGAATACCTGCTCATAAAGGAGAAACATGTTCAAAGGTAAATCTTTTCTCATTACAGGAGGCACCGGGTCCTTTGGGCATACGCTGGTAAATAAATTACTAGATACTGATATTGAAAATGTGATTGTTTTTAGCCGTGATGAGGCTAAGCAACATTACATGCGTCAGGAGCTTCCTGATCCGAGAATCAAATTCATACTTGGCGACGTTAGGAGCTTCGATGCAATTGCTGGAGCCTTACGTGGCGTAGATTATGTATTCCATGCTGCTGCGCTTAAACAGGTTCCAGCGTCGGAGTCATTCCCTTGGCAGTTCGTTCAAACTAATATTCAAGGTAGTCACAATCTCCTTAGGGCGATTTCAGAATCCAGTGTTTCTAGAGCGGTCTTCTTAAGTACTGATAAGGCTGTTTACCCACTAAATGCAATGGGCATGACGAAAGCACTCATGGAGAAATTGGTCCGTTCTGATGACTACCAATCCCAATGTATATCGGTAATCACACGCTATGGAAATGTCATTGGATCAAGAGGTTCAGTGATTCCACAGTTTATTGACTCCATTAAGAACCGTGGTGCGGTTGATGTCACCAATCCTCAAATGACTCGATTCATGATGTCACTTGAGGAGTCTGTCGAGTTAGTCCTTTTTGCACTCGCAAATGGTAAGTCATCAGACTTGTTCGTTCAAAAATCTCCAGCGGCAACTGTTGAGACGATTGTCGGCGCACTTGCCCAACTATTGGAAAAATCAAACGTCAAAATCAATTCAGTGGGCATAAGACCTGGAGAAAAAATTCATGAAACTCTCCTTACTGGAGAAGAGCGATCGCTGGCAATCGAACATGAAAAATATTTCCAAGTTAAGAAGAATCTAGGTAAAGGCGTGCCGAACCCGGCCGCACCTCCCGTGAATTTGATTGAGTACACCTCCGCAAATACTGAGATTCTAAAGATTGAAGAGTTGGCGAAACTTTTGGCTAGCATCCCGATGGTTTATGAATTATTGCGTAAGTGACCCGTGCGCCGAATACTTTTACTAGGTATAGATGGATTACTCGGCTCTACATTGCTCGTCCAGTTGAGGGGTGATAAAAATTTTAATTTGGTTACTACTGCTCGAAAAATTCAAGCAGATTTCCAATTCACCTACTCGCCTCGTGCGCTGGGAACTCTTCTCCATGAAACACAACCAAATATAGTAATTAATTGCATAGCTTCAACCTCAAATGAAGTGGGTCTTAGAAAATCCTTGATTGTGAATTCTCTTCTCCCAATTCAGCTTGCCCATTTATCGTCAAAGCACAATTTTTCAGTAATACATTTCAGCACAAACGCAGTATTCTCTGGTCGGAACCAACGCAACACAGAGCGGACTCTGCCAATACCAAAAACAAGATATGGCATTACAAAGTTAATTGGAGATCTTTCCTTCTACAGAAACTTAATTATTCGGACGTCGTTTGTTGGAGTGTCGCCTAATCCAGAAGTGAGATCAGGTTTAGTTGAAAAATTGCGAAATACCCCGATTAATGGTCATATCCCGATTCTGGACAATTCAAGCTGGAATGGAATTACTTCATGCGCGCTGGCTGAAATTACATGTGCGATTATTCGAGAGATTCATGTACCTTCTGGAATCTTTCACATCGGATCCTCTAACATAACTACCAGGAGAGAATTAATCGAAACTATTTTGGCTCTTCTAGAGAGAAATGATGTAACCACCTCTGCAACCAATCACAATCCAGTTTCCAATCTAGCGCTTGAGACAAACAAAATTGGGTGCATTTCCAATTGGTGGTCTAATACAAAGTATGTAGATACTCCAAATTCCATGACGCTTATTTCGGATGCTATTTAGCTTAGTCCTGCGTTAGTTTCATTTAATGCGTTCTCAATTTTAGCTCTAGTTTGCTCTAGATTTGTTTTCGAGTAATTCCTTAAAACATTATTGACATTCATTGCAGAACTCTCATCAAGCACCTTAAGCTTTTTCCACATTCTCTTGAAATCATAGTGCTTCCAAGGAATCTCGGCTGGCCAGTAATTGTGATTAATCCAGCATTGAATTGAAATCTCCGTTATCACGGGAATTCCTCCGCAAATTATTGTTTCAAAGTACCTAGCGCACAGACTGCTACGATTTCCAGGAGGATTTAGGACATATTTGGTAGAAAAGAGCTCAGTCGCGTATGAAGAGCCTTGATAATCTCCTGGATTGCCTCCGAAACCTGAGTAGGTTTCAAAACTACCGTACTTCTCTTGAAAATACTCAATCATGAATCTGCGGTACCAGGTTCCTCTTTGACCAAAGAAGGAAAATAGTTTTCTGTCTTTGAACTTGATTGGTAAGGCAATATCGAACAGAGACGATTCTGAGTCAGAAATAGATCCCAGCTCTTGCAGTTCTCCAACAAATCTTTCAGAATAACCCAAAGGGAATTCAAAAACAGGGATTCGAAAACTTAGATTTCTGCAATCCCTCCAATTATTGAAACCGATGCGCAAGGTTCCCCAGAATCTTCTCTGAGAAATAGCCCGAGGATTTTTTAGCGCAAACAATGCCAGCCCGAATAATTTTGCACGATTTTGAGCTGGAAGATATTCGAGAAAGGCACATTGCAAACTTGGAAAATTGTTTACTTTTTCAAAAACTGGCTTGTCATAATATTCATTGCACGCGACGATGGCAATTATGCTTTTAGGTTCAGACAACAACAATCTGGATGCCCAATGGTTGATGTCATTGCAGTAGATTACTGAATTCCTGGGAATCGGAGAATTCTCTAGATGATTAACTTTTTTCCCAACCAACCTAAGTTCACGCTTTAGGAATTCTGATTCTTTCTGATATTCCGGCAAATCCGGCAGCAGAATCTCAATTAATTCTTTTGACATGTTCGCTGACATAAACAGGTTGAGAAGCGAAGTTGATAATCAATTGGTTCTTCCAATCGTTTCTAGATATTTTCCATAACTGGTATTTCTATATCGATCAGCCATCTTTTGAAGTTGAGCAGCTGTTATCCATCCACGGTTAAATGCAATTTCTTCGGGGACGTTGAATCTATAGCCCTGACGATTCTGCAAGACCCTTACCAGTTCGCTAGCAGAATAAAGTGATTCAGTTGTGCCTGCGTCCATCCATCCAGTTCCACGCTTAATGGATGTCACGGAGAGTTGCCCCTCAGCCAGATAGCAACGAAGTAAATCAGTAATTTCCAGCTCGCCTCTAGGAGATGGGGTTAGTGTCCTCGCAAAATCTGGAGCTCGTTCATCCATGAAATAAATTCCTGGGACTGCATACTGTGATTTAGGTTGAGACGGTTTCTCTTCGATCGAAATCACTTTCCCAGCTTCGTTAAATTCAACAACGCCGTACTCCTCGGGATTAGTAACAGGGAAAGCGAGAATTGATGCTCCAGCACCCTCTAGATGTGTCTCTAATGTAGATCCCAAACCTTGGCCAATCAGCAAATTATCTCCAAGCATGAGTACAGATTTTTGTCCGGCAAGAAACTCTTCCGTGATGGTGAATGCCTCCGGCAAGCCGTTTGGAGCATCTTGAGTAAAATACTGAAATTGAAGACCCAAATCGGACCCATCACCGAGCAATTTCTTAAATGAGTCAACGTCTTCTGGATTAGTGATTAATGCAATCTCTCGTATCCCACACATCATTAGAGTTGAAAGTGGGTAGTAGATCATGGGCTTGTCATATATGGGTAAAAGGTGTTTATTGAGAACATTTGTTATTGGTGCCAGTCGAGTACCTCTACCTCCGGCAAGCAGGATTCCTTTAGTTTTTGACATAGCCCTACTCCACTTTCCCAAGAAACTCAGGGTTACTTAAGTACCAATCAATTGTTCCAATTATTCCCTGATCAAAGCCAATTTCGCTCTGCCACCCGAGTTCATTTGTAATCTTAGAGCTATCCAAGGCATACCTGAAATCATGCCCTAATCTGTCTTCAACATAATCTATTCGTTCATCACCGTGGCCAAAATACTCTAAAAGTCTTCTAGTCACTTCAAGATTATTGCGAAACTCTCCACTCGATATATTGTAAAACTCGCCCACTTTGCCAGCCTCAAGAACTCTTAATATTCCCGAGACGCTGTCGGATACATGAATCCATTCACGCACATTGCTACCGTCTCCGTACACAGGAACTTTCTTCCCATTTTTAATGCGGCCGATAAATGCAGGTATCAATTTTTCAGAATGCTGGTAATGGCCATAATTGTTCGAGCATCTAACTCCTAGTGCCTGAATCGAATAGGTCTTTACGTAGGCTTGCATGAGCAACTCTGCAGATGCTTTAGATGCACTGTATGGCGAAGATGGATCAAGTTTGTCATTTTCTCGAAATTCACCATCACGGATCGAACCGTAAACCTCGTCAGTCGAAACTTGAAGAAATCTATAATTATTTTTCCTTGCCAATTCCAGCAGATTAAATGTTCCTAATATGTTCGTTTCCAAAAAAACCTGAGGGTTACTGATTGAGTTATCGACGTGAGTCTCTGCAGCAAAATTAACAACTGCGTCGAATTTCCCCCCCTGAATTACAGGTGACAAAGATTCAGCATTTCGAATATCGACTCTTTGAAAATCTATTCTGGTCTGGACGGATTCTAAAGCCTTAAGATTGCCTGCGTACGTCAGTGAATCAATAACAGTCACTTGGTGATTTTGCTCAACCATTTGGCGAACCATTTCAGATCCGATAAATCCCGCACCACCAGTAATAGCAACTTTCATTCAAAACTCCTAAGTCCGGCGCGGATGAGCTCTTCTAGTTTTATCTCTAGGTCTTTTTCAAAGGAAACATAAACTGGTAGACACAGAATTCTTCTTGCAATCGACTCAGAGATTTCTAAACTGTTTCCTGCTTTGATTTCGACATCTCCCTTGTAGCCCGATTGAATTGTGGGATAGTAGTAACGTCTGGTTAATAAATATGGTTTGAGAGCCTGTTGGAAATCTTGTAAATCATTCTCGGACCTAAAGATGACAGGAAAGTACGAGTAAATGGTTTGCTCGGTATCCGTAATTGTTTGAACTCTAGCGTCATCTTCAAAGCAACGCTTGTAGAGTTTTACGAATTCTTGTCTAAGTGTTACATCAACTCCGTATTCCGAGAATCTCGCAAGCGCTCGAGCCGCAGTGAATTCGTCTGCCTTTGCATTAATTCCATCTACGTAACTTAAACTTCCATTCGAATCTAATCCGAAGTTGGCGCGCTCTTTCATGCTTGCAATTGAGTCCGACATTCCAACAACAAATCCTCCTTCGCCAATTCCGAATACTTTGGTGGCGTGGAGTGAGAAGACTTCATAATTTGAGTGGGCTTTAAAATCCCATGAATTTTCATTTGCTGGAAATGATGCTGCCGCATCGGTGACAACTGGAATATTCAGACTATTGCAAATTTCTATGAGTGCAGAATGATCATTAATGAAACCAAAAACACGGGTAGGCATCACGGCCGCAATATCAAAGGCGTTCGAATTTACAATTTTTGACAGGCTGTTTTTGTCCATTTCAAGCGTTCGGGAGTCAATGTCACATAAGACGGGTTTTCCACCCGCGAGTATGACTGCGTGCAACGTCGCAGCAAATGTAAAGTTGCTCAAGACAACGTGGCGACCGCGAACATTTAATGCCAACAAACAGGCAATTAATCCCGATGTGTTGCTGCTCGCCAAATACCCGTCAAAATTCACGCTTACGTGCCTCGAGAGAAGCTTTGAACACTCGGTCTGCAGCTGAGCCGCGTTGCTAAAAACACCATTCAGATAGGCCTGTTTGATAATTTCATTGAATACCACAGGGTCGGGTGGATTAACTTGAATAAGTGGAAGTGGGAAATTCTCCCAAGCAAGCTTTTTCAAATTTCACCTCCTACCTTAAGCGCGACCGATAAGTGGACGCTAGTCTACGTTGAGTGAAGGCTAAATCTTTAATTAAACTTATGCCTGCGCCTCGAAATTATGTGATTCTCCGAGGCGGTCTAGGAAATCAACTGCATCAAATAGCTGCCGGGGTAGCGCTTAGCGAAAAGAATTCTGGTGTGACTCGGATATTCGCACACGTGGTAGATCGTGCGCAGGATCCAACAAGGCGTGGGTATTTTAGGCAAGTAAATCTGTCCGGTTTATTTCCCAGCGCAAACCTTAAGGAGGTAAATTTCCTCGAGAATGTCATTTTGGTTGTCCTTCTAAAAATGAATCTTATTTTTTTAAACCGACTCGTTGTCAATGAGGATAATTTTGAATTATTTTCGAATCAAAAATCAATTGCCCTCTTACGAGGTTGGTTCCAATCCCCAGCGTATTTACCTTTTGGTCTGCAGCCGGAGGTCTTATCTGAATCCGAGCAAGATTACAAAGCTGGCATAATCCTTCATGTCCGTTTAACAGACTTCGCTTCAATAGATAAGAATCCGTTAACTTCAAATTATTACGAGCGTGCCTATAGTTTGCTACCCGATTCACTCAAAACGAGCGATGTTTTTTGTTTTTCTGACGATATTCCTGGTGCGTCCAAAATTCTGAAAAAAATTACGAAATTACAATTCCCAGAAAAGGACCAAGAGCTGAATCCCGCTCAGTTGCTCGCGCGGTTAAGTTCTGCGAGCTTCTTAATTGCTTCGAGAAGTTCACTATGCAATTGGGCTTCGTTCGCAGTCATAAAGAACGGCGGTTTTGTTGTTTCCCCATTTACCGAGCACCCGTTTGTGGGAAACTGGTTATCGGCTTCTGATTAAATGAAACTCATCCGATAAATTTGAATAAACGTTTACGGGTTGGCTGCCTATCCACTTACACTTGCTCTTATGAGGAAGGCTTTTATTTACGTCGATAATCTTAGGCTGGGTGGTTTTCAGCGACTAGCTCTCGATCAAGCTTACGCACTCTCAGACAGAGGATTAGAAGTCCACGTGAATGTGCTATCTCCTTCAGCCACCTGGACTCTTGCTGAATTGGAGTGCGAACTAGTTGAATCCAAGCAAATAACAATCAGCGAATTTCCGGCATCGCGTAGTTCTTTGGCCAAGAAAATACACTCGCAGATAAATTCGATAGAGAATCCCCTAATTATTTCACATAGTTTGCGCTCAACGTTTGCTTTAAGAGTTTTGCGCACATCATTCGGTGGCAACTACACGATTCATACAACCCTACATCAGCTCCCTGGGCTTACTGATCCTGTTCAGCGCTTTAAGCGCCTTATCTACGCCCAGTTTACTGACCGCTTATTCTGTTTTTCTTACGGCGTGAAATATTCCTGGGAAAATCAGTTTAGTTTTCCTTATTCCTCTGTATTTATGAAAAAAACAAAAAAAATCACTGTGCTTAGAAACGGAATTTATCTCGAGCGACTGCCCAGCATTTCTACCCGCAAACAAACGGACCGTAGACCGCAAATAGTTTTTCTCGGCAGATTAGCCTTTTGGAAGGGTCTGGCGACGATAGAGAAGCTTGGGACCAGTAGAGACCTCGAAGGATTCGATTTTTTGTTCATGATTCCAGGATCGGACAGCTCTTCATTCGATGAGTTCACCAGATTGCTTGGGGAGAGAGTAAAAGTCGTCAAAGGAAAAACGATTTCAAGTTACGCTCCCAAGCATGGAGATGTGCATATTTATCCAGCTAATTACGGGCGTGATGTCAAAATTGTAGAAAGCATTTCTTTGAATTGTTTAGAAATGGCTTCAATTGGAATTCCATCTGTAGTTTCCAGCAACGGGATGATGACTTGGCCAGAATTTATGAACTCAAAATTTTTTGCAGAAGTTAACTGGAGTGATATTCCCTCTGTAGTTGGTCAAATACTGGAATCTTCATTAATCTCAATCGATGATTCAGATATTTCGACAATTAGATCGTTAACGTCTATTGAGAATCAAATTGACGAATTTCTTAAAATGCCCTAAGTGCAAACATTCGACCAATCACTGCATTTAGCTTCTTTTTGAAAGAGAGCCTAATTTTCTTTGTCTTCGGTTGTCGCCAATCGTAGATTTGCTCTCGACCCATTCAAGGATGGACCTCATTAGAGAACCGCCTCTAATTACACTGGCGGGATATCCCGGGAGAGGGGCGACTTGAAGCCACCAAGGTCGTGCATCGTTGGTATGAGCACTTCTCTTATCCATGAAACCAAGATTTTCCGTGATTCTTCCAAGCGGAAGCAAGTTCTCCATGGAATAACGGAAACACATATACTGAAATTGGAAATCCCAGGTGTGAGGGTTACTAGATTGAATTTTGTGAAATCTCCCCAACCATGTCCGTTTCTGGAAATCATTCAATCGTGCCCAAGTGACTGACCCTCGGAGTGATTCAGCAATGTCTTCCTGCTGAATATCAAGACGATATCGATTCCATACACTGCGGTTAGTGGCCCAGCCCCAGCATGCAAAGTACCTAGATTTACGTAAGAAATTGAATTTATGAAGCAGCGATGGGATTCCTATTGGTGAGAAACCGCCGACAGAGGCTATATCCTCATTTGTTTTCATGAATCTAAGCCCAAGATCAAAAGTTGAAATTGAATTCTCATTGATACTAATGTCATCTTCAAGCACAATCACAGATTCATAGGTCTCAAGTAACTTAGTAATAGTCATTGTGATGTGTCGCGCTAGCCCCTGATTAACTGTATGGATTATGTAATCGAAATTAGAGTTTGTTTTTTTGTGTTTGAGGTAGTTCCTAATAGTCTCCTCAATCTCATTGCTCGTCTCCAAGTTGTGCCAATCGATTGAGATAAACACATTTCTGTTTTTGATTAAATCTAGTTCCATGAGTCGATTAAAAATGAAATCTGGTCTATTAAAACCAATCAAAAGAATTACTGTTTCGCCCCCGATCAATTCATGGGTTGGTTTCATGATTTTGTAATTTTTCGGAATAACTGACGTATAGTCGACCGAACACCCACTGTACGCCCCCTAACGGAGAGCAAACCATCTCCCGCCCAGGTTTGTGAATCTAGCCAGATCAACGACTTTATTCTTTTTGGAGGTCTAGGCTGAGATTCTTTGCGTCTCTCACCAAGGTAGTGAACATTCCTTCTCAAATACCATGGTGTTTTGAACCTTGTATGCGAAGCACCCGCTATTCCATGCCCTACGTTGTTAATTAAACGACTCATAGGCGCAATTGTTGGAATTTCGTATGTGAATAACGTTTTTTGAATTGCGTAATCATAATTATTGCGTTTCATTCTCTCGCTCCAGATGAATCTCTTTCTAGGAGACATTTTCATCCAGAACGATTTTCCCTCTAAGCCAAGGGAGTCCTGAGGATTTTCATTTTGTTCAACTCTGCGGGTATGTATTTCCCAAAATTTTCTCGGAATAACAAAGCCCCACGCGGAGAAATAATTACTTTCTCTCCAATGGGTCTCCATGAATGGAATTCTTCGAAAGAGACCAGACATAGCAATCACAGGACTTAAACGGAGATGACTAGGTAAACTTTCCGCCATATTGAGCATTTCGAGAACCACGCTAGTGGGGATATCTATGTCATCCTCAATAACCGCGAGGTAATCGCACGAGAGTAAGGCTTTTGAAATAGATTGATAGATGTGCAAATCACAGCCTTTGTTTTTCTCGGAAATCCAAATTTCAGCGTTCTGGCTTAGTGTGCTTTTCTCTATTTCCCGCCGAATGAGATCTCTAGAAGTAAGATCATTTGGATTATCTTCTCTTGGCCCATCAATTGACATGAAAATTTTTATGTCTCGGTTGGCCAAGCTGTTGAGTTCATTTAATCTGTCTCGGAATAAGCTGGGTCTGTTAAAGCCGACGAGTAGAAGTCCGCTCTTTGCAACATGATGCCTGGTTTCCAAATTAGTTAACCATTTCTTCCAAATATATCCGTGACACCATAGTAGCTAACGTAGTTGCAACCACGTTCAGGTATCGGTCGTTTTTTAGATTTTGATTTCGTGCTAGCGTTCTGCTCGTGACTATTTTTCTTAGATACGACAACACAAGCCTACAAGACGGCATTGGCGCACAAGAATTAAGAATTTCTGGGGTATATGCACTTTCTAGGGCTTTTGGACTTGGCTACATACATTGTCCGGTGATCCGGGTGATCGAAGATATTGGTCAGGATCTTGGCGGGGGAAGGTCCCAATCTGAATTGATGTCAACTTTCAATGCTTTTTTTAATTTTCCTAATTCCAAAAAGTCGCCCACTAATCCAATATATCTAGACATTAAGACACTCAGTCTTCGAAAGCTAATGTCCCTTCTCACAAAATATCGATTCTCAAGTAAAGATGTTGTTGTCACAGTTTTGTTACCCCAAGGGATTCTTGATCGTTTGCCAATACTCTATGAGTTTGCAGCAAGAAAATTAAGGTCTATGAATAGAGATTTGCTTGCTTCGCACTTCTCAAGTGGTGTAGTCCTGCATGTACGCCGTGGTTACGATGAGAAGTATGCGGACCTAAAGTATGCTCGAATGAGGCATCTACCTTTTACATACTTTTCTGACATGCTAAAGGCCTTAAATGCTAAGAAACTTCTACCTAATGAGTCCCGAATTTTGGTTCACACAGATCTTGTAAATAAACTTACTAAATGGTCACCTTCTCAAAAAGGTATTCTTGATGGGTACTCGTTGAATTCTGGCAAATCAGGAAATTCTGAAATTGTATTAGAAGCGTATGATTTGTCGAAGGAGATTACTTTTCCCGAAAACTTAAATTATGAAATTCTCTACTGTGCAGATTTGTTTGAGGCATTTCTAGATATGAGCACAACTCCAATCTTAGTTCAGGGCAAATCTGCTTTTTCATATCTTGCAGGCATTGTGAACCCAAATTTTGTGATTTTCCCGCCTCTTCAAAAGTCGGCAAAGTTACGCCGATGGAAATCTTATGAGAAATTCCGAGTCAATTTGCGCGAAGAATTGTTGGGTTAATGTCTTTATCAGTCATAGGTGATATATTCGACTTATGAATGTAGTTGCAGTAACTACTATTGCCGATCAATATTCCTCTGGTGTGTTAAAGCTCCTAGATTTTGCAGAAAAAAATTCAGCAGAATTGGTGATAATCGGCGATAAGAAAACCCCACACTGGAATACGAGTAGTATTCCAAGTTTTGTTCATTACTTCTCTATCGATGATCAAATCAAAAAGTGGCCAAAGCTCGCAAGCTTACTTCCGTTCAACCACTATGCTAGAAAGAATCTTGCCTATCTTTGGGCTATTGAGAATCAAGCCTCGTTGCTCCTTGATACAGATGATGATAACTACTCAACAATGAATGTATTTAAATCAGATAGGGGTCAATTCCGTTCTATTGCGGGTAACTCAGAGTGGATAAACATTTACGGATACTTTGGTAAAGCCGAGATTTGGCCGCGAGGTGTCCCATTAGATGAGGCAAGAAAGAGTCTTCCGTCGGTTAGTGAGGCAAATGTTCACTCGGATTGGCATTGTTTTCAAGCAATAGTTGATGGAGATCCCGATCTAGACGCAATTGGACGTATGCTCTATCCAGAGGCGCATTATTTTGAAGATTACGAGCCAGTTTTACTCCCTAACTCGAGTTTCTGCCCAACAAATTCCCAGGCAACGATTTGGAAGCGGCAAGTACTACCGTTCTTATATCTTCCCGTCACATCCACATTCCGAATGACGGATATCTGGCGTGGGATTTTAGTTTCTGGATATTTTAGAAGAGAGAATTTATCCATTGCTTTTGGAAAGCTTGGTTTTCTTCAGGAGAGGAATGAGCACAATCTTGTGAACGACTTCCTGGATGAAGTTTCGGGCCACCAATACAGCCGAAAAGTTAAGAGCATTAGTGACAACATCTGGCTAGGGGGCGATTTGGAGTTTGAAAGCAACTCTGAACGTTACATATCAATCTACTCAGTTCTCGTAGAGCAAGGTTTGCTCACTCAACTGGATATGGAGTGTGTGCAGGAGTTCACCAAGATTGCAAGCGCCCATGCAAATTAAGTTCAATCTAATTCTCCAACAAATGCGCTCTCTTTCCAGCGCAAAAGTGTTTCTTTAGTCTGATCTTCTTTTCTTACAATAAAGCTACCGATTGCTAGAGCATCTATGTCCGTTGTCAAAAAACAACGTATTGCATCATGGGGAGATTCCACAATTGGTTCGTTTCTCACATTAAAGCTAGTATTAACAAGTACAGGTACTCCCGTCAGCTCAAAATAACTTGTCAGTAAAGGAAAGAGCGGATTGTCTTGATCAATTGTCTGCAGCCTAGCCGACAAATCGACGTGAGTTATTGCGGGAATGGTAGATCGAATTTCATTGACTATTGAAATCAAATTTAGTCCCGATTCGCTTGCCTTGGAGGAAGCTTTTTGTGGGACGATTTGGTTGTTGTTTACTTGGGCTGTAAACAACATGTATTTTGACTCTGATCCCTCAGGCCAATCAAACCAATGATGAGCCTCGTCCTTTAAGACTATGGGTGCAAAAGGTCTAAATGACTCGCGCTTCTTAATCTGTAAATTTAAGCGCTTTTGCATGCTAGGTGAGGTTGCGCTTGCCAGGATACTTCTCCCCCCAAGTGCTCTTGGGCCAAATTCCATTCTCCCGGAAAACCAACCAATGGATTTATCCGCACTTAACATTTGAGCGCATGTCATGGAATGCTCTTCAGGTGTCAGCTTCGAATATCTCAATTCGTTCTGGATTAAGGCACTTTCTACCTCCTTATCTGAATAACCATTACCTAAGAACCCCTGTTGTAAATCGAAATATGTTGAATCGGAATCCTTTTTCTCGAGTGCCGCCCTGAAGAGAGAAGCCCCTAAAGCACCACCCGCATCTCCTGACGCAGGTTGAATGAATATGTTTTCTATCGGCAAAATATTCAGAAGTTTCCCATTTGCGACACAATTGAGTGCAACACCGCCTGCAAGACACAGGTTCTTCTCACCGGTCAGCTTCAAGGCGTACCTTGCCTTCGCCATAACAATTTCTTCGAGAACAACTTGAGTTGATTTTGCTAAGTCACAGTCGAATTTGCGAATATCACTTTCTGCATCTCTTGGACCAAAGCCGAAAAGTTGTTCCATTTTGGGGTTCCACATTGTAAGTAGTTTTGTGAATCCAAAATAATCTTTATTTAGTTTGATCTCACCCTTCTCATTCGAATGAATTAGGTGTTTACGGATTTGGTCGACGTACTTTGCTTCCCCATACGGCGCCAATCCCATGAATTTATACTCACCTGAGTTCACCTTGAAGCCGCTGTACGAAGTCAGGGTTGCATAAAAGAGTCCAAGCGAATCGGGGAAGCGTTCTTCATGACAGATTGAGAGAAATGGCTTATTCCTGTGAGCAGAAAAGATGCTAGCTGTAGACCATTCTCCAACCCCATCCATAACCAGAACTGCTGCGCTTTCGAATGGACTTGGGAAGAACGTACTTGCAGCATGGGATTCATGATGTTTGAAAACTCTTATCTTCTTCTCGAACATTTTCTCTAAAGGTAAAAGTGGATAAAATCGTTCACTGTCATAAGTTTCTATGAAATTTCTAATTTGAGACAAATTGCCTGGGAAGTTTGATGCAAATGTCTTTAGAATTCTCTGTCGTTTTAATTGAGGATCTTCATAATATGACACATGAGTGATGTCCTTTAGGTTTAAGTCTAGGCTCGACAGGAGCTTCTGAAGCGCTTTATGTGGGAATCCACTGTCACCTTTGACGCGCGTAAATCTCTCTTCCTGTGCGGCAAAAAGGATCCCATTTTCGTCCGAAATAGCAACGGCAGAATCATGGTAGAAACTTGATATCCCGAGGCTTAACATTGCTACCACATTGGATATCTAGTCGTGGGGCCATTTCCCTTATCCTTCTTCTTCAAGGTTCGGGAAAGAGTCTTTATGAGATTCTCAAAAAGTTTCTTCATGTCCGTATGTTACCTCTGATTGCTGCTAAAAGTAGTTAAACTTTAGGTCACAGGCTATATTTGAAAGAGATCTGCCAGACGAGAGTAATATGTAGGGAGTGGTTTTGAAACAGTTTATTTTGTTTTTAGTCACTGTGGTCATTGTCGATGCATGCTCTCGACTCATTTACAGATTCGCACATAAATTCCCTCAGATAACCGGTGGCGTACAATATGTGGAATTTCTTCGTGGAAAGGGCGAAAATTTTACAGGTCCTATAGAAACGAGACCGTACAGTTTGTATTGGAACCGCCCGAATTACTCTAGAAAAGGATTTCAACAAACTGATGCAAATGGCTTTAGATACAAAGGGTACGACGTTATTCTTACTAAATCTAAAGCTCGAGTACTGTGTTATGGCGGATCTACCACGTATTCAGATCACGTCTTAAAAAATCCTGAAGACTGTTGGCCACATAGGCTGGAAGACAAATTTCGCGAGAATAACGTCGAGGTCGAAGTAATTAACTGTGGATTGAATTACGGATTGACCTCAGAGTTACTTTCACATTTCATTTTCGAAGGCTTGCATTTTAATCCCGACATGATCATTCTTCACGGGCCAGGTAACGATACATTACCTATTGCTACTGGTGATTCTTCGTTCGATTACCGGAAAACACGTAAATCCTTAAATTTGAAACCAAGATTTTTCGAACCTGCCTTGTTTAGAATTTCAGGTTTCTCCAGGTTGATTTACGCGCGAGCATTACGGGAGACCGTACTTGTTGAGCTCGAACCAGAAATATGGCCGGCAGCTGAAGTTCAGAATCAAAGGTTGATGAATTCAGAGCAATTTTCATTTCAGAATAACGTTAATATTTTTGCTGATATCTGTATTTCGCGTGGAATAAAATTAGTATTAGTCGATTTTGTCCAAAATCTCCCAGGTGAACTTGAGCGAATGAGGCCCGGTTTGTCGGTAGGAATGGTTGAGGCAGTATCGAGAATGAATCTCTTCTTTGCCTCTGTAGCTCAATCTTCTCCCGAGAAGGTGCTCCACGTATCATTCCCTCCCAACTATTTCGATGCCAGTGATTTCGTAGACTTATGTCACCTAAATCTAGTTGGTGAGGTAAAGAAAAGTGAATACATTTTTAACGAGATAAGAAGATTTGCAATTTCGAACTAGCGGGAAATGAGAAAGTTCCTCCACCTGCGGAAAGCTTGAAAAAAAGGACGAATAAATCTGTAAATTGAGGTTTCCCTCAAGTTTACTCGGATAAATTCGCGAAATAGAAATCTCCTGAATTCATTTCTTAGATCACCGTCAGGTAAATTGGCGGCGCAGGCCCATCTAGCTTCATCCTTAACACGATTCCGCGCACTCTGATCCAAGGACTGAAATGAAGCGGTTTCACTCACTCGAAAAAAAGTTGTTGGTTCATCTAAATACGAAATGCCTCCATTTAAGGACGCGCTCACCGCAACCAGCCAGTCTTGAGCTCTTATGCCATGACACTTTTGAAGAAAAGATTTTTCGATATTCTCAAATCTAAAGAGTGCTGTCGATTTCTTAATCTCATTTCCCTTAACCATGTCTTTTCCATTTTTTACTGCCCTAGCTTTCATTTGCGACTTTTGGGTTCTTCGCTCTAGCACTTTTTGGGCTTGAATCTCTTTCCCTAAGAAGTAGTCCGTGTGAACTATTGAAAGAGATGGATCTTTTTCAAACATGGCGATTTGTTTTTCAAGTTTCGATTTATCCGTCCAATAATCATCGCCATCACAAAACGCCAAATACTTCGCATTCAAATTGAGAATAAGGGGGAATTCGGGTGCCCCTCCTATTTGATATTGATTATTTTTGTATAGGACGGGAAATATGATTCCAGGATACTTGGCCTCGTAACTCAAAACTAAATCTTGTGTTCTATCGGTGGAAGCGTCGTCAATGACAAAAATTCGCATTTTTCTTCCTGGAGTCTCTTGCGAAAGAATTGAATCAAGACACTCTGTCAAAATCTTTTCTTGATTGTAGGTAAGGACCAATACCGCGACATCCTGCACTAGATTTGACAGTTCCTTGAATTGATCGTGTTTGACAATGTCCACCGTTAAAGAATATCCCTTACTTTCAATTCTTTCTGCCACTTAGAATGCATTTCTTGACTGTTATCTCTTAGCTTCGCCACTAGAATATGGCGACGCTGAGTTTCTCATAAGGGGATCGTATGAATTTCGACTATCTAGTCCTTGGTAATGGTGCAATTGGAATGTTTTCCGCCATTCAATTAAAGGAGGAGTTTCCCTCAGCAAAGGTGGGCATCATCGGGAGTGCTGCTAGGGTGAATAGTGCAAGTGTTGCTGCGGGGGCCATGTGTAACGTTTTTGGAGAAATCGAAAATGTCTTTTCCCCAAACATGCAAGCCCTCCAAGAGATAAGTTTGAGTTATGGAATTTCAGGGCGCGCAGGTTGGCAAGATTTTCTAGATAGGCATCAATTACGTCAAAAAATAATGACTGCAAACAAAACGCTAATCTTTTTGAAACGAAACGCATCATCGTTTGAAAAGGGAAATTACGCGCAAGCAAAGGAGACATCCCGCAAAAACGGCGTACTGAGAGAAGTAGAAGACATGACACTTTCGTCATTCTTTTCTGAATCAGAATTTTTCCCAAGTGAAGCATTTCTCATTGAGGGGGAATTTGCCCTCGATTCCAAGGAGCTTTTCTTGGGATTCGCAGCGCTTTGTTCGAGGCTAGGTATTGAAGAGATAAGCGCAGTGATCGAAAAAATTGAGGTGGAGACGAACAGTGTAAAGACTGACAAAGGGATATTTTCTGCGGACAAGATAATTGTGGCATTGGGAGCAGAGACTCAGAAGGTAATGGGATTGGAAAGTATACAACCCGTTCTGCGAGGCGTAGGAACTGCATTTCAGATTTCGAATAAAACCATTAATGCCAAATTCGCTGCGGAAAGAATGGTAATCCGTACAGTAAATCGTGGAGGAGCACAATGTGGATTTCATTTCGTTCCAAGAGCAAGTGGTTATTATCTTGGTGCAGGGAACTACATAAAGTCCGAAGGAGAATCCTTACATAGACTGGAAACGCTTAGATATCTAATCGACACTTTTGAATCTGAACTTGGCGGAAGTGAGATCACCTACCAGTTGGAAGGAGACATCATCAAAGGACACCGGCCAAGGGCTTTAGATGGATTCCCACTGATTGGCCGCTTGAACAGTTTCGGTGATTTTTTTATAGCTAGCGGGACTAATCGCGCAGGCCTTACTTGGGCGCCTGCAATAGCACGACAAATCATCTGCTGGGCTAGAGGACAAGAGCAGGATATTCTTACTAGAGAACAGGCTCAAATAATTTTACCCGAAAGATTGCCAATAAATTATGGTACTGAATCGGAAGCTGTTGATTATTACGTTGAAAGCAGAATTGGGGCAGCCATTGAGCACGGAAAATTAGAAAATAGCAGTAGCTTCATCGAAATTGAAAGGAAAAGATTGCGTGAGTACGCACTTAATTTACTCAGAGAAGTTCAATCCTTGGGTAGCACCAATTCCGTTCCGCATCCAGATCATTGGGCCGCAATTCTAGACAAACCTTCCCTGTGTGTTGGGATTAAGTAATTGGATTCTATCGACTACTACAACTCGCTTGCCACGGATTATGAAGGAGTTTACAAACAACGTTTTCGGTATCACGAAGCTATCGATAATTGTATAAGAAGTAACAAGAATTTCTCTCGATGGGAAAATGTACTCGATATTGGCAGCGGGAAGGGAAAGAGGTTGACAGAACTTTTTTCTGGCCACAGCGCCCGATTAAGTTGTGTAGAGAATTCCCGTGAAATGGCGAAAGATCTCAAAAAGAATACAAGAATATCGATGGTCTTTGAAGAGGATTTCTGTCTCATGAGCAATGAGTCATTTAATGCCCCTTTTGATGTTGTTTTATTGCAGTGGAATGTCCTTGGACACCTGCTAGATGTAGCCAGTGCGTTTGAAATTATATCGACTATATCCCGGACCGGAAGTTACTTGATATTCGATCTCAATAATCCATTCAATGTCAATCAGTACGGTCTCAAAAATGTAACTAGAAATTTCCTAAGTTTCGCGCGAAATGGCCAAAAAAATGAATTAAGTTTTCAAATTATGCATAATGATAGTTCTACGGAAACTAAATTTTTTCGTTTGAAATATATAACAAAACTTCTACAGTCAAATGGGTTTAGAGTCGAGAAATTGAACTATTTTGACTACAATTCTGGCAAGCCAACCAATTTTTTACGTGGGCAAACATTCATAGAGGCAGTAAAAATCTAGTTATTCAGGAATCACGAAAAAGGCAATGAACTTCAAAATATGGAGAGCGATTCAGGGGAGAACAACAGCGTTCCTTCTTTCAAGAATAGACAATCCGAATGGCATGATTTAGATTGGGGCTTTAACTAGGCACCTATAGTAGATTTCTCACTACTCCCGATAGAAGAGGATAATATGAAACGCCAACCATTCTTGAAAAAATACATCGCTATCTATCGCTTTCATAGACCGTATGGATTCCGTCAGGCCCTTATAAGAATGTTGTCCATTTTCCTAGAATTAGATCTTTTTGACTTCAAGCACAAGACTAATACCCGAACTGTTAAGTACACCGATTTTTCGAACAAGAATTATATGCATTACGTGCCGGCATTTACGTCAGTAGTCAAAGAAATGTTAATGTTTAGTCATAACTACTATATTTCTTCCATCAAATATTCTGATCACAGTCGAAAGGCCATTTTCGTGGATTTTGGCGCTGGGCTGTTTAAAACACCAATTATCGCTTCAGAAATAGAGAAATTCGCCTTGGTTGGTGGAATCGAGATCGACCCAGAACTTATTGAGGGGGCAAAAAAAAATATCGAGCAATTGTCCGGCCAGAATTCTGATTTTATTCTAATCAATGGCAACGTAGAAGTTGCAGCGAGCTTGAAGTCTTTGGTAGACGAGATTAAGACAAATGGAATTGATCCAGCTGTTTCAACAATTTTTATTTTTAACAAGAATTCATACGGGCCTACCACTTTAGACAAATCTCTTCAAAATATCGAGAACTACTTCAGTTCAATTGTCTACTTATATCAGAACCCAATTCACGGAGAAGTACTGCTAAAAAGGGGTTACGTACAATTCGGCGAAGACGATAAGAAGAGTACCGCTCACAAGAATTATAAGTACAACTTGTATTTCAAGCATGCATTTGTTGAATCTTTCCCCGCTTAGATTCATATCACTTAACTATCTTTGATGATTTGCTAGATGAGCAAGATCCTATGCGTCCAATTTCTGCTGGAATTTCACTTTGATATCTGGTGTGCTTGAATTGCATTAATAATTTCAAAAAATAGTAATTGACCCATCGACGGTTCCACCTTAACGACCGCTGGTTTCTTCGGGACTGCTGCCATCGTTAGGGAATTACAGCGATTTCGTTGCTGATTCGGCAAGTAATGGTAGACATGCATTAGGCGCCGCTTGCGAATGGACGTGTTCCCGGGGATGAGTGCATGGATAAATCTGTGCGTGGGTTACCTAAAAAATGAATGATTTTTCCGTATTTTGAGATGGGTAGGCCAATAGTGACGGATACAGCAAGTTAATGAAACTCCTCAATCTGCGTGTTGACCTCATAATGAACAACCAATCTCCGCGTCACTTGAGAATTTTTCATTGCTTGAATTACAACGCGGATTCTCTGAAGTTGGTGCCAGTTCTTTCTCAGTGTTTTCACCTAGCAAGCCTTACTAGATTTGCGGATACTCAAGAAGGGTTTGGTGAGATGATCTTGAAACTTTACTCAAAGTTGATTCACAAAAGGAGTTAATCGAGTACTACAACACCACCAGGTGTTGAAAGCTGCACTGAGACAATTCCTGTCTGATCATCATTTTTTGCCGGGTCCACCCAGTCAATCTTCACTTCGCCGAGTGAAGCAAGGATGTCTTCTTTAAACCACGAATCAGCTAGTTGATCCTTGTCGGCAATAACAATCTTTTCAATTTCTGCCAATGGTGTTCCATCTTGGGATGGGTGATCAGCAGATAGCCATTGAATAAAGAATGGGAATTCGCGTGTATCGGCAATCTCTTTAACGCCAATTTGTTTCCATTTTAGATCTGTTCCATTCGGGCGGGTGCGGTGACCTTCGATTGCATCACGGCCGAACTTTGCAGCTATAGGAGCAATGTCTTTGGTGCTAAATACCCAGGTAAACCAACCGCCCCCTTCGTTAGCTTTTTTTGAAACTGCTTTACCCCAAGGTGTCTGTTCTGTCGCCGGGTGATCAAGCGGGCAGACAACTTCAATGTACTGCCCATTCTTGAGTGAAGCGGTGAAGTTACGTGTACCAAAGCGTGGGTGGATACCACCATCAACAAATGTGCTCCCTAGGCGTGAACCTAGTCTTTGCACAGTGTCAGCTAGTTGGTCGTGGGAGGTCACATAAGAAACATGGTCTAGACGCATGGTGGAATTCTGCACCATTGGCGGGGGTGCTAATGACCACTGTCAATTACAGATTGAGGTTGTTGGCGCTTTTCCTGTGAGGTAGAAATCATCAATCTGGTCATCAATACAGGCGTTGCCTTGGCCTTGGCCGGTGTGGCCTTGGCCAGTCAAGGAGATGAGAACTGAATTTGTAAGGAGCTTGCTCAGTCCCTGTGACCATTCGTATGGGGTCGCTGGATCTCCAGTTGTTCCTATAACTATTACTGGGTTTGCAGTCGATAGTGGCTCAATTGTTACTTCGGTGTCTTGATTGAAGAATTTACAGGTGACGCCACCATACGCGAGATACGGGCCGAATAAAGGCGCCTTCGCTGCGAATGCTTTTGCATCGCTTCGAATTTGATCAACAGATCTAGGTTCATTGAAATCTAGGCAATCAATGACTGCGCCGGAATCAAATTCATTGTTTGGATAACTTCCGTCGTTTTGGCGACCGGTGTACTCGTCTGCAAGCTTAAGAAAGGTATCTCCGTAACCTTTCTGTGCTTCAGCAATAGCTCTGCGTAATTGAGGCCAACCAGTCTGGCTGTCATACATCGCAGATGCCGTGCCTAGAACCATCATTGATTCGCTTAGCGTTCTGCCGGATTTCTTCTTCGTTGGGAAAGGTTTCTGAGCAGCTTCGCTGAAATGTTTCTGCATCTCTGCGATTGCAGCGTCAGCTGATTTCGGGAGTGTGCAGTTCTTTCTCTTATCGCAATCAGCCGCGAAAGAATTAAATGCTTGGTCAAATCCAATTGCTTGAGTCAGGGTTTGTTGGAAGTTTGAGATTGATGGGTCAACTGCGCCATCGAGAACAACTCGACCAACTTTCTCAGGGAAGAAATGTGCATAGAGAGTTCCGAGATAAGTTCCGTATGACTTACCCATGTAGATCAGTTTCTTATCGCCTAGCGCTTCGCGCAAGATATCGAGATCGCGTGCAACGCTTGCAGTGCTGTATGAAGCTAAGTATTTGTTCTTATCTTTACATTTCTCAACATACTTCTTGGTGTCTTGCAGAATCTGCTGGAACTCTGCCTCGTTGTCGGGTTTGCTATCTGAATTGTTATTGGTATCGAGTTCTTTATCGGAAAGGCAACGAATGGGTGCGCTGCGCGAGACTCCGCGGGGATCGAAGCCGACGATGTCATAGCGATCAAGGATGGCGGGGCTGAAGATGTATTCGGCGGCGTAGGCGTAATCAACGCCTGATCCGCCGGGGCCGCCGGGGTTGACGATGAGGCTGCCCAGTTTTTTGCTTGTTCTGGCTTCATATTTGAGAAGTGCTATTTCAAAAGTTCCAGTAGATAGTTTTGTGTAGTCGATGGGAACGGCCAGGGTTGCGCATTGGAAATCTTGGCGGCAGCTCTTCCAATCAATCTCTTGTGCGTAGTAGCCAGCTAAAGTCTTTGGGTAATCGGGTTGTGATTGAGTGTATGCGGTGATGGATAGAGCGATGAGGGCGATGGCTGTTGCGAGCGCCGCAATTTTTCCAGAACGCGAGAAGAGATGTCGAAATGGTGTGGTGGAGAATGTTTGCATCTACTGCTTAGCCAGTCGGCACATCAGCGCTTCACAGGTAACAAGGGGTGCTGCGTTGCGGGCAAGGTTGGTGCGCGCATCCATGATTGCGTTGATCTTATTGATTGTTGAGTGTGCTGGGTGTTTTGCAGCGTAAGCCAGGATGGCATCACGCATATCGGTGTTAATCATTGAATCTGTATTGCCAGATTGGACCATCATCACATCGCGGTAGAAGGTTGCGATATCAAGGAGTGCTCCATCGATTGAATCGCGGACCATGCGCGTGGAACGTGACTTCTGTTCTTTCTCTAACTCCTTGACTGCCTTAGAGCCGCCTGTTGCCATTCCGCGACCGGTTGCTCCTTTCCCATAGGCTTCTTGTAACTTCTCAATCTCTTTCTCATCTCGTTCATCTGATGCTGAATTTGCTTCCGTTGTTGCAAGATCGACAAGGGTTTGTGCTGCTTGGAATGCCGCAGCAAGTGAACCAAGTTGTAGTGGCAGCTGCATAATGCGTGTGCGGGTGCTGCGAACACTTTCGTTGAGAGCTAGATACTTTGCGCGTCCGATGTGTCCTTGTGAAACGCGTGCTGCGAAGTCGGCCATTGCGGGTGCAATCTTGTCGCGGTTGATAAGGACGTCGGTAACAGCGACAAGAGATGGTGTGCGAAGTTGCAGGTGGCGACAACGTGAGCGAATTGTGGGCAGAACATCGTGCAGAGTCGGTGCGCAGAGCAGCCAGACGGTGCGGGTGCCGGGTTCTTCAATCGCTTTGAGAAGTGCGTTGGCGGCAGATTCGGTAAGACGATCGGCATCCTCCATAACGACTACACGCCAGCCGCCCATGGATGGCGCCCATGCGACGCGGGTCAGAAGCTCGCGGACTTCTTCGACCTTGATTGATAGCCCTTCGGTGCGGATGATTTCTACATCGGGGTGGCCACTTGAGGAAGCTGAGCGGCAATCGCTGCAGGTTCCACAGCCATTGTTGGGGCAGATAAGGGCTTGGGCGAAGGCGACTGCGGCTGATGAGCGACCAGAACCTGGTGGACCTGTGAAGACCCAAGCATGTGTCATTTCTTGTGATTCTTCGCCGGTGCGGCTGGCAGCGACTGCGCATTTGAGAATTTCGATGATGTGTTCTTGACCTACGAGGTCATCAAAGACGGATGACATTTACTTCTTCTTTTTCGATCCAACAGAGTGCGTTGCGCGAGATACGGCAGTTGTTGCGATGCGAATTGGGCGAAGCATCTTCTTTGTCTTAATTCCATCTGCGTTGCGCTTGAGTGCAGGAAGTTCTGCAACGCGAGCGATGATCTCGGTGTGGATCTCTTCAACGGTCTGTGTGCCATCGACAACGAGATATCTTTCTGGATCCATCATTGCAATTTGTAGGAACTCTTGACGAACGCGTTCGTGGAATTCAGTTGGTTCTGCCTCTAGGCGATCGAGGGATTTAAGTCGAGCAAGACCGATGGTTGCTGGAACGTCGATAAGAATTGTCAGAGTTGGATACAAGCTTTCGGTTGCCCAACGTGAGATGCGTGCGACCTCTGATGGGTTAAGTACGCGACCTGCACCTTGGTAGGCAGCAGATGAATCGAAGTAACGGTCGGTAATGACAACATCTCCGCGATCTAGACCTGGGCGGATTACTGAGAAGACATGGTGTGCGCGGTCTGCGGCATATAAGAGTGCTTCGGCACGTGGACTGATTGCACCGGTTTCATGGCCGAGAAGAATCTTGCGCAGATCTTTTCCGAGTTCGGTTCCACCGGGTTCGCGAGAAAGAACAACGGTTTCGCCTTCTTGTTCTAACCACTTGGCAAGAAGTTGTGACTGTGTTGATTTGCCAGTTCCTTCGCCACCTTCGAATGCGATGAATGTGCCCTTTGCAGGAGCGCCGGTGATTGCACCGAGTTCTCCTTGCAGAGCTGCAACGACATCAGACCAGAGAGAGACTGTTGGGCGATCGCGCATCTGGCGATATGAGATGACTCCGATAAGCGCTGCAATCAGGCCGGCGATCAACATTGTGATTTGCGCGCCGTTGTAATCGAGTTTGACGTTCTGGAATTCGTAGCGATGTTCGCCAATTGTTGCGGCGATGGCTGGGGCGATCGCTAAAACTGCAACCAGGGTAATGCGAATAAGGGATTGCACGAAGGCGAAGGTGCGGCCGCGGACCTCGTCGTGGACCTCCATACCGAGCATGGTGAAGCCTGTAACCCATGTGATTCCGCTAAATGCGCCGAGGATGATGACGATAAAGATTGAAAGCGTGAGGTTTGAGATTGCGGCGAGTAGTACAAGGAATACGCCAGCTGCGGAAAGTGATGCTCCGAATAAACGGCGGCGAGAAAATTGTGCAAATACTTTTGGTCCAAATGCGATTCCAAGTGCAAGGCCGGTAAAGACTGCGCCGAAGAGAACACCGTATGCGGCATCTCCGCCGCCGAGATCACCAACGAATGTGCGAGCAAGGCCGATAACAGCGCCAGCTGCAGAGAATGCACCAATCATTCCAATAATCAGGCCACGGATAATTTTTGAGTCAGAGACTGATTTCCAACCGAGCGCAAGAGATTGTGCGATGTTCTCATCTGCTGATTTCTTTTCAGATCCGTGCTTTGAGATTTCCTTAAGGCCACGGATTGTCCATGCGGCGAAGAAGAATGAGAGTGCGTTGAAGTACAACGCGATATCGACTGAGTTGCTAGGTAACAGTGGGCTAATCGCAGCGATAGCACCTGATAGCAAAGTCAGGAGTGAGAAGAGAATTGCGGCGATGGGTGCTGTGCCGTAGGCCGCAAGTAACGAGACTTGATTTGCATTCTCGAGTTTTTCGCGAGGAACAAGATTGGGAACTGATGCTTCTTTCGCAGGTGACCAGAAGAGCGTTAGACATTCGACCAAGATCATTGCGGTGTAGAGCCAGAAATATGTGTGAACGATTGGAATAGAGATGTAGAGAACGCCGCGCATGAGATCGACTGCAACCATTAAGCGGCGGCGATCAAAGCGATCGGCGATTACTCCCGCGATAGGGCCGAGAAATACTGCGGGCAGCAAGCGCGCAATAAAAACACCGGCGATTGCAAAGTTTGCAGTTGCATATGAGCCACCGGAAAGTTGTGCTGCGAGCGCAGTTGTTGCAAGTAGGCCGAGCCAATCTCCGAGTGAGGAGAAGAGCATCGAGTTCCAGAGTTTGCGAAAAGCTGGGATTGCGAGAACGCCGCGGGTCTCATCCTGTTTAGGGGCAGCAGGGTTTGGAAGGCTTGCGGGCATAAGGGCAGTCTATCGGGCGGGGCTCAGGCGCCTAGATGGGCCTAAAAGAGGCTTCGGATACTGGCTTCGAGTGAATATTGGGATTCAAAGCCCATCGCGCTCTTGGCAAGTGTTACATCGGCGCAGAGGAAGGCGGGATCGCCTGCTCGGCGTGGGTTTTCGATAACGGCGGTATCTGATTTCTTGGTTGCATCGAGAACAAGTTTGATGATCTCGCGCACTGATGCACCGCGGCCTGTGCCGATATTCATGGCAGGTGGAAGTTTTGTTGTTGCATTTGCCGCAGCCAAGTGTGCGCGGGCGATATCGCGAACATCGACGTAGTCGCGAATACATGTGCCATCTGTTGTTGGGTAATCGGTCCCGAAGATAACTGGGGCTTCACCCTTGTTGAGTTTGCCTAAGACGATGGGAACAAGATTTTCTACTGAGTTGTCGAGTAGCTCTGGGGCGGCAGCTCCTACGACATTGAAGAAGCGAAGTGATGTGCCGTGGTTGCCTGGCTCGTTGATAAATGCTGTGACAGAAGATTCTGCTTGGTACTTAGAGTCACCGTAGGGAGAGATTGGCGCCTTAGGGCCATCTTCCTTGCAAGGCTCCATTGAATCTGGGCTTCCGTAAACAGCTGCGGTTGAAGAGAAGATAAATTTCTTTACACCGCTGCGCTTTGCAATCTCGATCAGTTCTTTCGTTGCATCGAGGTTTACCTGGAAATACTCATCTGGCTTCTCCATTGATTCGCCAACTGCCTTAAGTGCTGCGGTGTGGACGATGCCATCGACCTTGTATTCGCGGATAACGTTTTCGATCTCGTTGTAATCGCGGATATCGCATTTAATAAATGGAATCTCGACGCCATGCTTGGCTCGCAGGAAGGTGATGCGGGATTCAAGTCCCTGATAGAGCGAATCGACGATGACTACTGATTTACCGTTGCGGATGAATTCATCTGCAATGTGTGTGCCGATATAGCCAGCTCCACCTGTCAGTAACCACGTTTCGCTAGTCATAGGTGCAGTCTACTCGGCGTTCTTCTTGGCTTTTCCTGAAGCTTTCTTCGCTGCTTGTTTCTTTGTTGCAGCTTTCTTCACAGTGTTCTTTGTCAGCGTAGGCGCAGTCTCGCCAGGCTTTACCTTTGCCGCTTTCTTACGTGACTTCTTTGGAGATGGACCGTTCTCCGCCTCCCATGCGCGGCGGCCTGCAAGGAGCTCGAGCCCGCGCTCGAGAGTCATTGCTTCTAAAGTGTCACCGCGTCGAAGCGTTGCATTTGTTTCACCATCGGTGACATACATACCGAAGCGGCCATCTTTAATGATTACTTGCTTCTCGCTGCCTGGATCGACACCGAGTTCTTTCAGTGGTGGCTTTGCAACGCCGCGACGGCGCTCCTTTGGCTTTGAGTAAATCTCAAGTGCTTCATCTAAGTTAATTGAGAAGAGTTGATCTTCAGATGTAAGTGTTCGTGAATCTGCGCCAGCCTTTAGATACGGACCGTAGCGACCATTCTGCACGGTGATTTCATCGCCAGCGCTGTTTGTACCCAGTACGCGAGGAAGTGAAAGTAGTTGCAGTGCATCATCCAAAGTAATTGTGTCGAGGTTCATCGTGCTCAATAGAGATGCCGTCTTTGGCTTTGGTGCATCTTTCTTCTTACGCTTCTTCTTTGGTTCACCTTTATCGTTGAGCTCAACAGGCTCTTCTGGGAAAATTTCTGTGATGTACGGGCCGAAGCGTCCTGACTTCGCAACAACTTCAAGTCCTGTTGTTGGATCTACGCCGAGCTCGCGTTCTCCTGAAGGGGCAGCAAGGAGTTCGATTGCCTTTGCAAGTGTGAGTTCATCTGGAGCTAAGTTCTCGGGGATATTTGCAAGCTTACGTTCTTCATCCGGCAAGTTCTCTTGCAGGTATGCGCCGTAACGACCAACGCGGATTTCGATGGTGTCAGATAAGTTCATTGTGTTTGTTGCACGCGCATCGATAACACCGAGATCTAGTGCAAGTTCGTTAAGCCCTGGTTGTCCGTTGACACCGTAGTAGAAGTCGCGGAGCCAATCGACGCGGCCTGCTTCGCCCGATGCAATCTTGTCGAGATCTTCTTCCATTGAAGCGGTGAAGTCGTAATCAACGAGCTTTGTAAAGTGGGTTTCTAGAAGACCGGTAACTGAGAATGCCAAGAATGTAGGAACAAGTGCGCGGCCGCGCTTATAGACATATCCGCGATCTTGAATTGTTTGAATGATGGATGCGAATGTTGATGGACGCCCGATACCGAGTTCTTCAAGCTTCTTAACAAGGGTTGGCTCTGTGTAACGCGCAGGGGGCTTTGTATCGTGGCCTTCGCATGTGTACTCATCAACCTTAACTGCTTGGCCGATAGACATTGCAGGTAGGCGACGATCTTCGGATTCTTCATCTTTGTTTTCATCTGTTGCAATATCGTCATAGGCAGCTAAGAAGCCTGCGAAGGTGATGACAGAGCCATTGGCGCGGAAGATTGTCTCTTTGCCATCGGCAGTTTTTGCGTCAAAGTCGACACGCATCTGCATCTTTTTCGCGTCAGCCATTTGTGAAGCAACGGTGCGCTTCCAAATAAGGTCGTACAACGCGAATTCATCGCGTGAAAGTTCTGGTGCAAGTTCGCCGGGAGTCTTAAATACATCTCCTGCTGGGCGAATCGCCTCGTGCGCTTCTTGTGCATTCTTAGATTTACCTTGATACAGACGCGCTGTTTCGTAGACGTGATCCTTGCCGTACAAAGCAGTAGCTGCAGCGCGAGCAGCTTTGATTGCTTGCTCAGATAAATTAATTGAGTCGGTACGCATATAAGTGATGTAACCATTTTCGTACAAACGTTGTGCGATACGCATTGTGATCTGCGCGCCCCAGCCAAGACGGCTTCCTGCATCTTGCTGCAGCGTGGAAGTTGTAAATGGCGCCTTTGGGCGTTCAGTGCGAGGAGATTCCTCCATCGACTTAACTGTTAGCGGTGTGCCCTTAAGCGAATTGGTAAGTGCATTCGCTTGGGTTTCATCGAGTAACAAAATATCTTTGAGTGACTTCTCTTTAACTGCGCCATCTGCGCCGAAGTCACTTGTTGCAGCTACTTTCTTGCCATCAACAGATAGCAAGCGCGCTGTGAAACCAAGATCTGTCTTTGCATTGAGATCCCACCAAGAAGATGAGATGAATGCCATGCGTTCGCGTTCTTTCTCAACAATCAATCTTGTTGCAACAGATTGCACGCGGCCTGCTGAAATGCGCGGCATAACTTTCTTCCACAACACTGGTGAAAGTCGGTAGCCATAGAGACGGTCAAGTACGCGACGAGTTTCTTGCGCATCGATGAGGTTGTAATCAAGGTCGCGAGTATTTTCCACCGCAGCCCTGATTGCCTCTTCTGTAATTTCATTAAAGACCATGCGCTTAATCGGAATCTTTGGTTGCAAAACTTCAACTAGGTGCCAAGCAATTGCTTCACCTTCGCGGTCTTCGTCAGTTGCTAGAAGGATCTCGTCAGCGCCCTTCATCAACTCCTTGAGCTCGGCAACTTTCGCCTTCTTATCGGGGTTGATGACATATAAAGGTGCGAAATCGTTCTCGATATCGACGCCCTCTTTAGACCAGGCGAGCTTCTTTACATCCTTCGGGATATCAGCTGCGCGCTGTGGCAGATCGCGAATATGGCCGACGCTAGCCTCGACGATGTAATCATCGCCAAGGTAGCTGCCAATTTTGCGAGCCTTCGCTGGTGATTCAACGATCACCAGCTTCTTCAAGTCTGCCGTGTCCTTTTTATTTGGCATCTAGGTTGGGGAAGTCCGTCTGGCTTAGTACTCGATAGATGTCGATTGACGACGGTTACGAATAAGAGCTCCGATGATGATTACGACTGCAACCAAAGCAATTGCAAGCGATGCTGCAGATTGAGTTGGTAGTGCGAAGCTAACGATTGCAGGTGTAATCAAGAGACCCACAAGATTCATTACCTTGATAAGTGGGTTGATTGCAGGGCCTGCTGTGTCTTTAAATGGATCTCCGACAGTGTCTCCGACAACAGTTGCAGCGTGTGCATCTGTTCCCTTTCCACCGTGGTGTCCATCTTCAACCATCTTCTTCGCGTTATCCCACGCGCCGCCAGAGTTTGAAAGGAATACTGCCATCAGTGTTCCGGTGCCGATTGCACCTGCGAGGTATGCACCGAGTGCACCAACACCGAGACCGAATCCAACTGCGATTGGCGCCATAACTGCAAGCAGCCCTGGTGTTACCAATTCGCGAAGTGAGTCGCGAGTACAGATATCAACAACGCGACCGTATTCAGGCTTCTCGGTTCCGTTCATGATTCCTGGGTGCAACTTAAATTGGTTACGAACTTCGACAACAACTGCGCCTGCTGCACGAGAGACTGCATTGATTGCAAGTCCTGAGAAGAGGAATACAACCGCTGCGCCGATGATTAGACCGACGAGGTTACGTGGATCTGCAATATCGAGAACACCCTGGAACTCAAGTGCAACTTCTGCACCCTCGCCAGCTGCCTTGATAACTGCTTCCTTGATTGCATCGGTAAATGCACCGAAGAGCGCTGTTGCTGCAAGAACTGCTGTAGCAATTGCGATTCCTTTAGTGATTGCCTTTGTTGTATTTCCAACTGCATCAAGTGAGGTAAGAATCTGTGCGCCTTCACCCTTAACGTCGCCTGACATTTCTGCAATGCCTTGTGCGTTATCTGAGATTGGGCCGAATGTATCCATCGCAACGATGACGCCGACAGTTGTAAGCAAACCTGTTCCAGCGAGTGCGATTGCAAATAGTGACAGGACGATTGATCCGCCACCGAGAAGGAATGCACCGAATACTGCAGATGCAATCAGAAGTGCTGAGTAAACAGCTGATTCAAAACCGACTGAAATACCAGCCAAAATCACTGTTGCTGCACCTGTCTGTGAAGATGCTGCAACGTCATTTACTGGGCGCTTACCTGTTTCTGTAAAGAAGCCTGTAAGTACCTGGATAGCTGCCGCTAGTGCGATTCCGATAAGTACCGCGCCAAATGCAAGAACTCGAGGATTGATATTGCCTGCATCTTCAAGAACATTTGGTGAGAAGTTTGTAAGAAGGCTTAGCTGGCCTGGAAGGTAGGTAAATGTTGCAAGACCTGTAAGACCTGCAGAGATAACTGCTGACATAAAGAATGAGCGGTTAATTGCTGTCATCGCTGACTTATCAGTTGGGCGAAGACGTGTTGCGAAGATTCCGATAACAGCAGTCACGATTCCAATTGCAGGAACGATCAGTGGGTAGATCAAACCTTCGTCGCCGAAAGCTGCCTTACCGAGAATCAAAGCTGCAACAAGTGTTACTGCATATGACTCGAATAGGTCTGCCGCCATACCAGCGCAGTCACCAACGTTATCGCCGACGTTATCTGCAATTGTTGCAGCGTTACGTGGGTCATCTTCTGGAATACCTTTTTCAACTTTACCGACGAGGTCTGCTCCGACGTCAGCTGCCTTTGTAAAGATACCGCCGCCTACACGCATAAACATCGCGAGCATTGCAGCACCGAAACCGAATCCTTCGAGAACAACTGGTGCGTTCTCGCGGAAGAGAATTACAACAAGGGATGCACCAACAAGTCCAAGACCAACAGTTGTCATACCGACAACGCCGCCTGTGCGGAATGCGATCTGAACTGCCTTGATCCCGTTCTTCTGACGTGCAGCTTCTGCAACGCGAACATTTGCGCGAACTGCGAGCCACATACCGTTATATCCAACGAGTGCAGAGAAACCTGCGCCGAGTAGGAAGAAGATTGAGCGACCGACGCGAAGTGATGTCGTGTCAGCAGGAAGTGCGAGTAGAAGGAAGAAAACAATTCCGACGAAGTATGAAAGTGTGCGGAATTGGCGTGCAAGATATGCAGCCGCACCTTCTTGTACCGCCTCAGCGATCTCGCGCATTTTTTCGGTGCCATCACTTGCCGCAAGAACTTGCTGGCGTAGCGCAACAGCGATTCCGAGCGCCGCGAGGGCAACTGCGAGAATGATGTAGGTGATATTGAGGTTTGTGCCTGTTACTTGCACGTTGGTCAGAGCAGCAGAAGCTCTCATGTTTTCTCCTCCGTTGGAGATTCAGGGCGCCCCGATACGAGTTGGGTGCGCAGATTGCCCGAGTGTACATATACATATCTATTACACGTAAAACCTACGTGTAAATGAGCTTGTTGATTTTTGCAGTTTTTTGCATAGCCTAGGACTCTTATGTCGGGCATCGTCGAAATCGCAGAGAGGGCCGGGGTCTCGGCTGCCACCGTCTCTCGCGCATTGCGCGGACTGCACCATGTCAATGAACGGACCAGAAAGAAGATTGTTGAAGCGGCGCAAGAGCTCGATTATCCAATTCGCCCAGATTTATTGCCTCGTAGTGAAAGCTCGAGAACAAACACGATCGGTGTAATCGCGCCATTTCTTTCGCGCTGGTACTTCTCGCAATCGGTGGCAGGTGTTGAGCAAGCGCTACGTGAAGCTGGAATGGATTTGTTGCTCTATAACTTTGCGCAGATCGATGCGCGTCAACGAGTCTTTCAGCAGAAGAAGTTAATTGGCAAGGTCGATGGTTTGATTGTGATGTCGCTGCGCCCAACAGATAAAGAGTTTAATCAGATTCTCGGTCTGGGGATTCCTGTATCTCTTCTTGGCGGCGATGATGACCGTTGTTCGTGTGTATCGATTGACGATATTAAAGCTGCAGAAACTGCAACACAATATTTAATTGATATGGGCCATAGAAAGATTGGTTTGATGGTCGGCCAGAGAGAACTCGCATTTAATTTTGAAGTTGCAATTCAGAGAAAGAAAGGTTTTCTCAATGTGCTTAAGAGAAATAAGATTGAGTTTAATCCCGCTTACGAAATCACGGCAGATTTTGATAACCACACAGCAGAACTTGCTATGGATGAATTCTTAAGCCGTAAGGATTTACCGACAGCGATTTTTTGTGAATCTGATGAGATGGCCTTTGGTGTGATTAAATCTGTGCGCAAGAAGGGGTTGCGAGTTCCTGAAGATATCTCGGTAATTGGTTTTGATGATCATGAATTCTCAGCCACGATGGGGCTTACAACAGTTGCACAACCCCCACGGTTCTTAGGTCAGCTGGCCGCATCGCAAATCTTGGCAGCGATTGAGAAGCCAGAGAGTGCGCTTGGAAAGATCTCTGTACCAACAACTCTTGTAATTCGCGAGAGCGTTTTGGATATTACTTAACAGCGCCTTGTGAAATGCCTGAAATGAACTGCTTTTGTAAGACTAGATAGAAGATCACAATCGGAATAACCGCTAGCGCTAGTCCTGCCATCACTTGTCCATATTCAACTGTGTACTGGCCATAGAAGAGATATGTAGATAGCGGAAGGGTTTGAGTTTGCTCTGTTAAGACCAGTCGAGGCAAAAGGAAGTCATTCCAGATCCAGAGAGCATTAATGATTGCAACGGTCGCTGTAATTGGGCGCATCATTGGGAAGATGATTCTCCAGAAAGCGACCATATCTGAGGCGCCATCGATAGATGCTGCTTCATCGATCTCTGTCGGAATTGTTGAAATAAAGCCGTGATAGAGAAATGTTGATAGCGCAGTTCCAAAACCAATATAGAAGAAAATCAGGGCTCCGCGATTGTTAAATGAAACCAGTGGAGCAAAACGTGCCATAAATGGAATCATCAGCGCTTGGAATGGAACAATCATTGAAGCAACAAGAATCAAGAAGATGTACTTAGAAGTCTTATTCTTTGTGCGAGCTAGGTAATAAGCGAGCATTGATGAGAAAATGATGAGAAGTGAAACACTCAAAACTGTAATGATTAATGAGTTCGTTAGCGCCCGGAAATAATTCATCTTGGCAAAAGCTTGTTCGAAGTTATCCCAGGTGATTTTAACTGGCAGGGCTAGCGGGTTGGCCAAAATGTCATACTTCAACTTAACTGAGTTAACAAAGACTAAGAAGAATGGGAAGAAATATGCGATGGCTAATGTTATTCCTACGCCAAAGGTAATTCGCTTGCCTAAACGTGCACGGAAATTCATCGCTGCACCTCGTATCTCTTAGAGACTGTAACTTGAACGAGAGCTGCAAGAGCCACAACTAGGAACATAATTACTGCCTTTGATTGGCCGGTTCCGAAGTCTCCTTCAAGGAAAGCGTCTTGGAAGATGTGCAGCGAGATCAGCTCGGTTGTGCGGAATGGACCACCATCGGTTAGCGCAACGTTAACGTCGTAAGCCATAAAACCACCACGTAGCGTTAAGAAGAGCGCGATAGTAAAGGCCTGGGCCATTAATGGAATCTTGATTGAAAATAGCGTTCTTAGCGGGGATGCACCATCGATTTGTGATGCTTCAAGGACATCGTTTTCGATTGAGACAAGACCGGTGATGTAGACAATCATCATGTAGCCAGATGATTGCCACACTGTCACGATGATCAGCGCCCAGAATGCTTTATTGGTGTCTTGTAGCCACGATTGTTTAAAGATCTCCCAATTGTATTTATTCGCAAGAGATACAAGTGCGCTATTAAAGATAAATTGCCAGATAACACCGAGGACTACGCCACCGATGAGATTTGGCACAAAGAAGAATGTGCGAAGAAAGTTTTTGCTGCGCAATTTAGATGTAACGATAAGCGCGAGTCCAAAAGCAACTACGTTTACCAAAATGAGAGAGACGCCCACAAAGAGAGCTGTAAATCGGAGGGTTACCCAGAATTTTGGATCTGCAAAAGAATCTGCATAGTTAGTAAAGCCAACAAGTTTTGTAGTTTTAAATCCATTCCAATCAGTAAAGGTGTAATAGAAACCGTTTACAAATGGAACCACGAGAACGATGGTGAAGATTGCAAGTGGCAGGCCAGCAAATTTCAGAAATTTCTTCGTTTTTCTTGCTGATATCACTTGAGCCTCCTTCACTGCTTTAAGAAAAATCATCCTGAGGCGAGTTACCCCGCCTCAGGATGATTCTATTTACTTATCTTTAGACTTTAAAGTGGTTGAAGCGCGATTAAGCAGCTTCTCCACGCCAAGTCTTTGGCTTGCCCTTCCATGCATTCTGAATCGCTGTTGCAAGTTCAGCTGCGCTGATCTTGTCAGTGAAGTACTGCTGCATAGATACCTTGCCAACTTCCTCCTGGAGGCCACCTGGGTAGTAAGTGTTGATCCACTCAAGTGTCTTTCCAGCTGAAACGAACTTCGCGATATCGCCAGCCATGCTTGTTGCTGGCTTGGTCTTGAAGCCCTTGTAGACAGGGATGAATCCCATTCCACCTTCAGTTACTGGATCAGCAACGAAGCGCTGTCCCTGAGGTGATGTGTAGAGCCATGTAAGGAAGTCAACTGCTCCCGCACGCTCTGCCTTTGTTGACTGCTCCTTATCGATCATGAAGTAACCAGGAACGCCGACAGGGATTGAATCGTTTCCGTATCCCTTTGCATCGTTGCTCATTGGTAGGTTCATGAGACCGAACTTGGTGCTCTTTGCAATTGTGTTGAGGCTTGGCTCAGTCCAGTTACCTTGGAACATGAATCCGTAGTCACCGCTTGCAAGGTTTGCAACTGATGCATCGAATTCAGTATCTGTGAGGTTAACAGCTGCTGAGTTGTTCTTCTTTAGGAAGTCATATGTTGCTAACCAGTTCTTGAAAGCAGCATTCTTTGATAGATCCATCTTTCCATCTACAAGTGAATCAAGAACCTTGAGGCGTGCCTCGTGAGTTGTACCTGCAGTTGAGTGGAACATGTTTGTGAAGTGTGCACCAAGTGACCACCAGATAGCTGAGAAGTGAAGTGGCTTCTTACCAGCTGCCTTGATCTTCTTAAATGCAGCATCTAGATCATTCCATGTCTTGATCTTTGTAACATCAACGCCTGCTTCTTTGATAACGCTCTTGTTGTAAACAAGTCCGAATGCTTCAGCTGTTGATGGAAGACCGACTTGGCGTCCACCGACATTTGCTGCTGCAAGAAGTCCTGGTGAAGCAAGTGACATGAGCTTTGTGCCCTTCCAATCCATGACCTTGTCAGCCATGTCTGGGATGTACTGAAGGTCGTACATGATTGTTGGAGCATCCTTAGCAGCATACTTTGGAGCAATATTCTGAAGGAATGTAAGCTTCTTATCGCCTACGATTGACTTAAGGTTGTAGCAGCTCTGGCTTCTGTTGTAGCTAGAAACTGCTGCAAGGAACTGATCCTTGATTTCATCCTTGATTGTTCCGAACATAACTACTTCAGTCTTCTTCTTACATGTTGCAGCTGTTGCTGATGGTGTAGCAACTCCGACAACAGATAAAGCAAGTGCTGAAGTCAGAGCAATTGCTCCGATTTTCATTGACTTCTTCATATGAAGTGTTTCCTTTCGAGGGTTTAACAAGACCTCCTAGGCAGGCTTGTTGTGGCTTAAAGGTAAAGCCGGGGCTGGGCCAAGGGAAGGCAGGCGCAATAACTCTCTTACAACACATTTTGCAGTTTTTTGCAGTTTGAGCCTGCTTTTGGAGCGTGGGTTAGGCAAGCCCTATAACGTCTAGGTTAACGATTTCGCCTTCACTCGAAACTTTATTCAGGGCGCTCTCGACGAAGAGAAGGTTGGTAATTGCGACCTTGCCACCAATTGCAAATAGTTCGATTGATCCGCGGTCGATGTAAATTTCAAAATCAACTATTTTTTTATCTGTTGTGACCTCTTGGCGGTGGAACTTTAGATCTTCATACCAAGTATTGCTTGCATCCATAAAGATTTTTCCGTCAGCCAGGCCGACTTCGATATAGCGGTCTGCGCTTTCTGAGATTCGCACTGTTCCGCCACTTGTTGAGAAGGAAATTTTCGGCATAGTTTTATTGGCGATTGCTTTTTGGATCAGGTGGCTGCCATCTAGTGAAAGCTCGCGAGGTAAAGTCATCGCGCTTCTCCAGGGATCAGTAGGAACTTTGTTCGCGTACTCCCAGTTACTCATCCATCCAAGGAAAATCCTCTTTCCATGTGGTGCATCGTTAAAGGTAACTCCCGCGTAATTATCGCGTCCATAATCCAGCCAGCGAGTTTCTGTATCGTCAGCAATAAATTCTTTGCCGTTCCATTCGCCAATAAAGTATTGGGTTCCTGATCCAATTTGATAGCCACCAGGGTTGAGTGAAACAATCAAGACCCATTTATTCCCAAGTTTGAATAAATCTGGGCACTCCCAACAGCCACCGATTTCTGCAGCTGGGCCGAAGTTACTTAGGTGTGTCCACTCTTTTAAATTTGGCGATGAGTAAAAAGAAATTTGATGTAGATCAGGAAGTGCAATAGTCATTAGCCATTGGCCATCAACCCATTGCACTTTCGGGTCGCGGAAATCAGGAGTTTGTAAATCTAGTACCGGGTTGCCCTCATACTTTGTAAACGATCTTCCGTTGTCCAGACTGAATGCTAAGCACTGAATTTGACTGCTTTTATCGTTCTTATGTTCTGTGTAGATAGCAACCATTGCAGGGTTCTCTTTGCTGCCAAAACCTGATGTGTTTTCATAATCAACTACAGCGCTACCTGAGAAAATTCCAACTTCATCGGTGCAGGCGATAGCAACAGGAAGCTCTTCCCAGCTATATAAATCACTGCTTACAGCGTGGCCCCACGACATATTTCCCCAGATATTTTCTTTGGGGTTATGTTGGAAAAAGAGGTGATATTCGCCTTTGTAGTACAGAAGTCCATTTGGGTCATTCATCCAATTGCGCGCAGGAGTGAAGTGAAATTGCGGACGATATTTCTCGTCCTTTAGCGCGCCGGTCGGATGCATAATCACGGCGGTTACTTTATCCTCGCTGTTATGAATCTTGCTGCCAATCTCTTCGATGCCCATTCAATTGTTGGCGATCTCGGCCTTATTGGAATTCTGGCAATTATCTTTGCTGAGACAGGACTTCTCGTCGGGCTCGCGTTTCCAGGTGATTCACTCCTCTTTATTGCCGGAGTAGCAGCATCTGGCGCTGGGGCGGCGATTCTGGGTGGGGGCTCTCTCAATCCTGTTGCTCTCTTTATCGCGGCGCCATTTGCTGCAATCATCGGTTCGCAGGTTGGTTATTGGTTTGGGGAAAAATATGGCCGAAAGTTATTTAGTAGGCCTGATGGTCGATTCTTTACCCAGTCAAAGGTCGAAGCAACAGAGAAATGGCTTACAAAGTATGGAACCGGTAAAGCTCTCGTTCTTGCGCGCTTTATACCTTTTGTTCGTACCTTGATTAATCCATTGGCTGGAATTATTGGTATCCCAAAGAAGAAATTTATCTTCTGGAATGTTCTGGGCGCGATTATTTGGACCCAGCTAGTAATTGGTGCAGGTTACATTCTTGGTGAGCGCTTAGAGGGTTCAGTAGATAAGTACCTGTTGCCAATTATCGCCTTGATTATTCTGGTTAGCGTAATCCCGGTAGCAATTGAATTCTTCCGCGAATGGAATTCGCGTAGACATCACTCTTAATTCTTAATTAGGAAGACTTAGAGGCCGAGATCTTCTAATGAGTATGCCGCGTAGTACTTGTAGCCTGCATCAATAATCTTCTGCTTTGCTCCGCGTTCAACAATCACAGCAACACCTACAACGATTGCGCCTGCTTCAACTAAAGCTTCGACTGCAGTTAATACAGAACCACCCGTAGTTGATGTGTCTTCAACAGCCAAAACCTTCTTGCCTTTTACATCTGGGCCTTCGATTCGGCGCTGAAGTCCGTGAGCTTTCTCGGCTTTGCGGACAACGAAGGAATCAATCGCTTTACCGTTCTTTGTCGCGACATGCATCATCGCTGTCGCAACAGGATCTGCGCCAAGAGTTAATCCACCAACTGCGTCGTAATCTAAATCTTTTGTTAGTTCGAGCATTACTTCACCAACGAGTGGCGCTGCAACATGATCGAGTGTGACGCGGCGAAGGTCGACGTAGTAATCAGCTTCTTTTCCTGAAGACAAGATTACTTTTCCGTGGACTACTGCCTTATTTACGATTTCACTCTTTAACTGCTCGCGTGCGCTCATGGGGCGACCTTATCTCTACTAGTTCTCTTCTTTGTAAATGATGACATCGCCTTTTTTACGTGTTGGAAGCCCTTTTACTGGGTTCTCTTCCAGAAGCGCATCTACTTCGATACGTAGCTTTGCGACTTCAACAGCCATATTTGCCATAGCTGTTTCGAGTTCGATGATGCGCTTAATACCTGCATGGTTAATGCCTTCGCCGACAAGGCGCTGCACCATTCGCAGCGATGCAATATCTCGCAGCGAATAACGGCGGTTGCGACCAACTGTGCGATCTGGTGAAACTAAACCTAAGCGATCATATTGGCGCAGAGTTTGTGGATGAAGCCCAGAAAGTTCTGCAGCGACAGAGATGACATAAAGTCCTGCATCATCATCTGGATGATCCTCGTGTGGCAAATCCTTTGTCATAACTTCGCCTTTGTATTGAACTCTGCACGAACATCATCTTCTGCCGTAGCTAGCGCGAAAGCTTTAATTGCTTCCTCTGCCTTGCCTTCAACGCGACGTGGAACTTGGACTTCAATAGTTATAAGTAAGTCACCGGTGATTGCGCCTTTTTTAATGCCGCGACCTTTAACGCGCAGCACGCGACCTGTTGGTGTTCCTGCAGCTAAACGCACAATGACATCATCACCGGCAAGTGTTGGAACTTTGAGATCTGCACCTAGCGCTGCTTCTGCAAAAGTGACAGGAAGAATCAAAGTCAGATGCTCGCCTTTGCGAGAGAAGATTGGGTGTGGCTTTACATGAAGCTGAATAAATAAATCGCCTGCGCCACCTTCGCCGGGTGCACCTTTTCCTTTGACGCGAATCTTTGCGCCGTCATTTACTCCGGCAGGAACACGTGCAGAAATATTCTGTGGTCCATTGCCATCCGTATTTAGCTTTAAATCTAGTGTTGTGCCGAAGACAGATTCTTTAAATGTGATTGTTGATTCAGTCTGTAAATCAGAACCTTTACGTGGACCGCGACGTCCGCCGCCGCCAAATAGATTTGCGAAGATATCTTGTGGGTTTCCTCCGCCGAACATATCGGCGAAATCTCCACCTTGATATTGGCCGCCACCAGTTGGTGCGCGGAAACCGCCACGTTCAAACATTGATCGCGCTTCATCGTATTCGGCGCGCTTTTTGGAATCAGACAAGATGTCATAGGCCTCAGAGACAGCTTTAAATTTTTCTTCTAAAGCGGTATTTCCCTGATTCTTATCTGGGTGTAGATCACGCGCTAAAGAGCGGTATTTCTTCTTAATTTCATCGGGGGTAGCTTTCTTATCTACACCGAGAACCTTGTAGAAATCCTTCTCGTAAAGGTCTTTAGCAGCCATTGGTTATTACTCTGCCGGATCCGTCACAGCAACTCGCGCAGGGCGCAAGATGCGTTCTTTGTACTTATATCCAGGTTGCAAAATCTTTGATGCAGTCGCAACTGCAACATCTGCAGATGTATCGTGCAGAAGCGCTTCGTGAATCTGAGGATCAAAAGGTTCGCCTTCTGTTCCGTACTTCTCAAGGCCGAAGCGAGTTGTAATTGCAGCAAGTTGGTCAGCGACAGCTTTAAACCCACCAGTGAGTTCGTTGTGGTCTGCAGCGCGATCAATATCATCGAGAGTTGCAAGAAGTTCTGTAAGTACAGCACCGATAGCGAGCTCGTGTGAAACTGCGCGATCGCGTTCTACGCGCTTTCGGTAATTTGCATACTCTGCCTGTAGACGTTGTAGATCTGCAGTAAGGGCTGCAACCGGATCAATCTCTTGCTCCGGTGCAGCCTCTACTACTACTTCATCTACAACAGGAGTTGTCTCTTCAACAACCTGATCTGTTGTTTCGTTAGACATTAGTTAGTTGTCTCTTCTTCCACGATCTCAGCATCTTCAACATGATCTTCAGCTCCCGCTGATTCTCCTGCTGCTTGGGCGCCTGCATTTGCATACATCAACGCACCGAGTGCCTGCGAGATAGTCGAAACCTTTTCGGTGTTCGACTTGATTGACTCAAAGTTTGCACCGCCTAGAGATGTCTTGAGTTCAGCGAGTGCTTCATCAAGTTCAGTCTTCTTGGTTGCAGCTTCACCTTCGGTGAACTTATCTGCATTCTCGGTGAGGAACTTCTCTGTCTGGTAGACAAGTGAATCTCCTGTGTTACGGATTTCAGCTTCTTCGCGACGCTGCTTATCTTCATTAGCGTGCTCTTCAGCCTCGGCCATCATGCGATCAATCTCTTCCTTTGAAAGAGCAGATCCACCAGTGATGGTCATACCTTGCTCTTTACCTGTTGCAAGATCCTTTGCAGATACATGAACGATTCCGTTTGCATCAATATCGAATGTCACTTCAACTTGTGGAACTCCACGAGGTGCAGGTGCGATACCGGTGAGCTCGAACATGCCTAACTTCTTGTTATAAGCAGCCATTTCACGCTCACCTTGGTAGGCCTGAATCTGCACTGCTGGCTGATTATCGTCGGCAGTAGTGAAGATTTCGCTTCGCTTTGTAGGGATAGTTGTGTTGCGCTCGATGAGTTTTGTCATCACGCCACCCTTGGTTTCGATACCAAGAGATAGTGGAGTTACATCGAGAAGCAATACATCTTTCACTTCACCCTTAAGAACACCAGCTTGAAGTGATGCACCAACTGCAACTACTTCATCAGGGTTTACACCCTTGTTAGGTTCTTTTCCACCAGTGAGTTCGCGAACGAGATCCACAACTGCTGGCATACGGGTTGATCCACCAACGAGGACTACAGATTGAATATTTGCAATTGGGATTCCGGCATCCTTAAGGACTGACTGGAATGGCTTCTTGCATCGCTCAAGTAGATCTGCTGTAAGTGATTGGAATTGTGCGCGAGTGATTGTTTCATCTAAGAACAGTGGGTTCTTCTCTGCATCGACTGTGATGTAAGGAAGGTTGATAGTTGCTGATTGTGAAGATGAGAGTTCAATCTTCGCCTTTTCAGCAGCTTCGCGGATGCGCTGCATCGCCATCTTATCTTTTGTGAGATCGATACCGTTTGCAGAACCAAAAGTTTTAACCAGGTGATCAACAAGTGCTTGGTCCCAATCGTCTCCACCGAGGTTGTTATCGCCATTTGTTGCTTTAACTTCTACAACACCGTCGCCGATTTCAAGAAGTGATACGTCGAATGTTCCTCCACCAAGGTCGAATACGAGAATAGTTTGTTCTTTATCTGCCTTATCAAGACCGTATGCTAGTGCTGCAGCAGTTGGCTCGTTGATAATACGAAGAACATTAAGACCAGCGATTTCGCCAGCTTCTTTTGTTGCTTGGCGTTGTGCATCATTGAAGTATGCAGGCACTGTAATTACAGCATCTGTAACTGTCTCGCCGAGATACGCTTCTGCATCGCGCTTTAGCTTTTGCAATACACGTGCTGAAATTTCTTGTGATGTGTACTTCTTACCGTCGATATCCATCGTCCAGTTAGTACCCATGTGACGTTTAACGGAACGGATTGTGCGTTCAACGTTTGTCACTGATTGACGCTTTGCAACTTCACCGACGAGAACTTCGCCATTCTTTGCGAATGCGACGATCGATGGGGTTGTGCGAGCGCCTTCTGCGTTTGCAATAACCGTTGGCTCTCCGCCTTCGAGTACTGAGACGCAGCTATTTGTAGTTCCGAGGTCGATTCCGACTGCTCTAGCCATGTAATGTGCTCCTTCTTGTCCGTTGATGAACCTGAGTCGATTCTAGCCAAAGAGTTGAGTCGAGGCGACTCAGGTTTCATTCAGTTGAACAGCCGGAAGTATCAATTTATTCCGCAAGCCAGCCCCGCAAAGCTACTCGCTACGCTCACAACCTTTGCTTTCGGCTGTCTACGCTCCATAAATCTGCTTACGCAGGGTTTAACCGTATGTATCCCTGGGGCCGCGGCCGTTGGAGATTGTGCGGAGGCCACGCTTCCAGCTTGGAGCGGTCGGCCCGATAAATTCGAGGGATTCCACGAGAGCGCCGGGTGCGCTGGCTCGGATCGTCTCAAGTAGGGATGCCCCTACGAGGTTCAACTGGGTCGCCCAGGCTGTTGAGGAACATTGCACCAGGAGGCGGCCATCGAGCATAGAAAGGGGTGTGGTGTGTTGGGCGATCTCAGGGCCGACAACTTGAGGCCAGGTGGCGAAGAGAGTTCCTTCAGCAAGGCCCGAGTTCCAGTCGCGTTCTTCAATGAGGTTGCTTAAAACATTTGAGATCAGGGTTGGGTCGCCTGGGGTTTGGGTGCGCTCTTCAACTATTTTTTTCTTTTTTGAAAATCCGGTTTTGTAGCTGCGGAATAAGTCGAGTGCGAGGTCGCGCTTCTTTGGTTCTTCACTCATTGCGTCACAACTCCTGGGCTGACATAAAACTTGGTAGATAGTAACTCTGCTGGCAGATCGCTTTCAACGGCTGCAGTGATAAAAGTTTGTTCAGCCATCTTTGTTACCGATGTTAATTGCAGGCGGCGAGCAGTATCGAGTTCAGCAAAGATATCGTCGAGGATGAGAACTGGTTCTGCACCGTTTGATTTCAGTAAGTTATATGAGCCAATGCGAAGTGAAATTGCCATCGACCAAGATTCGCCGTGGCTTGCATAACCTTTCGCTGGAAAATCTCCTAGTTGTAAATGGAGGTCGTCGCGGTGTGGGCCAATCAGAGATACACCGCGTTCTTGTTCTTGGCGGGTAACTTCCAATTGGCGCTCTGTGAGCACTTGATGGTTGTGGTCGATATCTGCAGATAGGTTTTCGGTGGAAGATTTATACGAGATAGAAGCGCTCTTTACTTCATTGAGGTTTGCATAGTTTGCTGCAACATATGGGTTGAGATCATCGATTAGTTTGATCCGCTCTGCGGTGAGTTGTGATCCGTAGGTAATGAGTTGTTCTGTCCAAGGAATGATTGCATTTTCCGGTGCGCGGGTTTTTAGTAAGGTGTTGCGTTGTTTTACAACGCGCTCGTAATCAGAGATAACTCCTGCAAGTCTTGGTGATTGGGTGATTAACAATTTATCCATAAAGTCGCGGCGGTGTGTTGGTTCACCACGAACAAGATCTAAATCTTCTGGCGAGAAATAAATGATTTGCAGCGCGCCCAATATTTCGCGTTGTGATTTAACAGGGTTACCGTTAATCCGTGCGCGGTTTGCTTTACTCGCGTTGATTTCAAGATCAACTTGTAGCCGTCTGCCATCGCTCTCGATTTCTGCCCGAATAATCGCTTGTTCGCTGCCGAGTGAAAGAAGTGGTTGGTTGTTGGAGACGCGGTGTGAAGATAGGTAGGCGAGATAGATCAAACTCTCGGCGATATTGGTTTTACCGCTGCCGTTGTTTCCGATGAAGGTAATTGGGCCTGCGGGTAACTCGAGTTCGAGAGTTTTATAGGAGCGAAAATCGGTGAGCGCTAGGCGCGTGACACGCATGGTCGTGGTTAAGAGGCGTAACGCATCGGCATCAACAGGTAACGGTAGTTATCAATTGATGCGCCGTTAGGTTCTGTTCTGCCTGTGAGGATCGCCGGTTTATTCGATCCAGTAAAAGAAATTTGTACGAATGGTGTGCCGACAGCTTGTAAGCCGTCTGCGAGAAATACCGGGTTAAAAGCGATTGAGATTGGGTCGCCGTTGAGTAGCACATCGATTGTTTCGGTTGCTTGCGCTTCTTCGCCTGCGCCCGCTTCGAGTGAGACTCCACCATCTTTAAATTCAAGACGTAGTGGAACAGTTTTATCTGTTACAAGTGCAACACGACGGACAGAATCTAGGAATGGGGCAACCTCCACGACGGCGGTTGTTGTTGTCTCTGTTGGTAACAAGTGTCGGTATGGAGGGAATGTTCCGTCGAGCATACGTGATGTCATTGTTTTGCCTTCACCACTAAAACCTGCGAGGCGATCATTTGAAGTTGTTGGTGCAAAAGAGAGTGAGACGTTTTTGGTTCCAACTAAAGATTTGGCGGCGTCTGCAAGTGTGCGAGCGCGCATAAGAGCGGATGTTGAAACTCCAGGTGTTGCTGGGCTCCAAGAAAATTCACGGACTGCTAAACGGTAGCGATCTGTTGCAGCTAGTGTGATTGTCTCTTCAGTGATTTCAACATGAACACCTGTAAGTGTTGGTAGTGAATCATCGCGGCCTGCAGCAATTGCAACTTGTGCAACCGCTGTTGCAAATGTATCGCTTGCAACTGTGCCTGTTGATTCAGGAAGCTCTGGGAGATTTGGGTATTCGTTTAATGAAAGCGTTGGGAGTGTGAATTTTGCGGCGCCCGATGTAACTAATACGCGTGTTCCATCTAGAGCGATTGTGATTGGTTTATTTGGAAGTGAGCGACAGATTTCTGCAAGTAGCTTTCCTGGAACAAGTACTGCTCCTTTTTCTAAAATATCTGCTTTAAAGTGAGATTTACTTGAGGTTTCTAAATCTGATCCTGATAAAACAACATCGTCGCCAGTTGCATCGATTTTGATTCCGAGAAGCTCGGTTTTAATTGGGCGCGTTGAGAGCGACCGGGATACCCAGTTGACTCCATCAGTTAAAGAATTTTGATCAACAGTAAATTTCACGCCGTAGCCCTCGCACTCATCGGATTTAGTAGTAGGTGAACTGTAATTTGTGAATGGTCCGCTTGGAAACGGGATTTATATATATAAAGGTAGTAGTAGTAACCACAGAGGGAAACTGTGGATAAGAGGTAAAACCGCAGGTCAGAGCCTATATTTAACCAATTCCCACTGTGGGAAAGAGAGGTAAAGCTGTGGAGGAGAGCTGTATATCTATCGGCCATCAGAACCACCCACCCTCTCGAATTTACTAAAAAACCCTTTTACCCACATATTTGCCCGCTCTATCCACAGTTATCCACACTTTATCCCCACCTTGGGGGTAAAGAGGGTGAAAACGGACATTTTCACCCTCGGCAGTTACGCCTTGGTCTGCTGCTTAATTCTGGTGGTGAGTTCGTTGACCTGGTTATAGATCGAACGGCGCTCAGCCATTAGCTCGCGGATCTTGCGGTCGGCATGCATCACCGTTGTGTGATCGCGGCCGCCGAAAGTTTGACCGATTTTTGGAAGTGAGAGCTCGGTGAGCTCGCGACATAAGTACATCGCGATCTGTCGAGCATTTACCAATGCGCGAGAACGAGATGTACCGCAGAGATCATCGAGGGTAAGGCTGAAGTAAGCAGCTGTCTGAGCCATGATTGTTGGCGCAGTTATCTCTGATGTGACATCGGTAGGAATTAAATCCTTAAGAACAATTTCAGCAAGACCCATATCAACCGGCTGGCGGTTAAGAGAGGCAAAAGCAGTTACGCGAATCAAAGCACCTTCAAGTTCGCGGATATTTGTAGAAATCTTGCTAGCGATAAATTCAAGAACATCGTCAGGGGCATTTAACTTATCCTGCGCAGCTTTCTTGCGGAGAATAGCGATACGTGTTTCAAGTTCTGGCGGCTGAATATCTGTAATCAAACCCCACTCAAACCGTGAACGTAAACGGTCTTCAAGAGTTGTTAATTGCTTCGGTGGGCGATCAGATGAGATAACTATTTGTTTATTAGCGTTATAGAGCGTATTGAAGGTATGGAAGAACTCTTCCTGAGTACGTTCTTTATTCTCTAAGAATTGAATATCGTCAACAAGCAAAATATCTAGATCGCGATAACGACGCTGAAATGCAGTTGCTTTATCGTCACGGATTGAGTTAATAAAGTCGTTGGTAAATTCTTCAGATGAAACATAACGAACACGGACATTTCCATATAACTCTTTTGCATATGCACCAATTGCATGTAACAAGTGAGTCTTACCCAAACCTGATTCGCCATAGATAAAGAGTGGGTTATATGCCTTAGCTGGTGCTTCAGCAACAGCGACGGCAGCTGCGTGAGCAAAACGGTTTGATGCACCGATAACAAAAGTTTCAAAGATGTAGCGCGCATTTAATTGCGACGGCTCATCTGATTTACGAATATCTGAATCTTCGCGGCCAGTACCGGGACGCGCAGGAACTACTTCGACTGCAACTTGTGGCGCTGGAAGATCTGCGAGTTCGATTGTCTCGTCGACCATCACCGCGATATTTGCTTTCTCACCAAGCTCTTGAGTGAGGACCTCGTTGATAACTACACGAAGGCGGGATTCGAGAACATCTTTTGCGAAGGCATTTGGGGCGGCAACCAAGAGACTGGTTGCCCCACCTTCTTTCTGTAGAAGACCTAGGGGTTTAGTCATAGCTAAGAAGGCGCGATGTTGAGGTTCTCCAGAGGAGACATGCTCAACTACTCGATCCCATAACTGGGAGAGTTCGACGTCTACTGCAGCCAT